>NZ_AHIL01000026.1 GCF_000241525.1 Comamonas testosteroni ATCC 11996 | reverse complement strand
GGCTCTCCGTGTCCGTGGTGGACATCAGAGTTGCATGCTCATCAAAGCTGTACTCCCGCTGGGTTACCGGTGCGTTCACTCTCATATGTGCCTTCTGTGGTCAATGGCCTGACGAAACGAGATACCGCCCAGATTGAGTGAAGCCGGTACGCCTTGGGAACCCCTGCGATCGCTCCTTGAGCGCTTGCTCGTATCAAGTGCTTACATATTCCTTGACTGGTCTCAATTTTTGAATAGAGATCAGATCTGATGTATCCAACTAGCATCGAATCAGATCTGATTCATCAAATCATCTTGATGGCCTTGAATTAATTTGATACAAGTCAATTTACAAATTCTGGATTCTTCTTGTTCGGCAACCAGGAGAGGCTCATGGATGCAGTGGTCAGCACCAGCTACAGCATGGAATTGGTTGTACTGTCGTACGCGATTTCGATGATTGGCGCCTTCATTGCGCTGATCTCTGCCAAGCGACTTGAGCCGGAGATTGATGACCGTCAGAGCTATCTGATGAGTCTCGGCAGCACAGGGATTGCTCTTGGCGGCATTGGCGTATGGTCAATGCATTTCATTGCCATGCTTGCGCTGCGCATGGACCTTGGAACCGGCTACTCGGTATGGGAGACTGGCGTGTCGCTCATTGCCGCAGTGGCAATCTCGGCTCTGGCTTTTCATATCGTGGCTCGCAACCCGCGCAGCATTGTCCGCTTGCTGCTGGCCGGATCAATGCTTGGGCTGGGCGCCGTTGTCATGCACTACCTCGGCATGTATGGCATGCGTTTTGGAGGCCACCTGGAGTGGGACCATGAGCGAATCGCCATGTCGGTGCTGATTGCTCTCGTGGCTGCAACTGCGGCGCTGTGGCTGGCATTTCATACCGTACAGACAAGCATGCGCCTGCTTGCCGCAGCGATCATGGCCCTTGCCGTTTGTGCCATGCACTACACGGGCATGAGTGCGGCCGAGTTCATTTGCACTACGGAAAATCGCCTTGCAATTCCTTCAGGAAGGGATGTGCTCAGTGCGCTTGGACTGCCGATGGTGGTGGCTGTACTAGCCCTGGGCATGTCGATGGTTCTGCTGATGGACCTGGCGCTGGTATCTTTCCAAAAGAGCAGCATAAGAACAGGCATCCCTCGCAAATGAATTTCGGCAGCAGACTGATGCCCCTTGTTATGGAACTCACTTCGCATTGCGCCACCGTCAATCTCGACCTGTCTCGTTGGTGCATGTCGCTCGGTGACGAGCAACCGGACCGTTGATCACCACTCCAACTCTGTCTGCAAGGAATAGGTTCTCGGTACCTGGCTTGAGACGATCTCGATACCGGCACCAACCGCACCTATGCAGCGCTGAAAGCAAGAGGCAACCTTGAAACACCTGCTCGGATGTTTTCTTTATCACAGTGAAATCGCCAGTGACGCCAGTACGAGCTGTGTCGCAGATATCACCAGAGTCTCACGCCGATTCAATGAGGCCCATGGGATCACAGGGATCCTGATTTTTGACGGTCAGCGCTTCGTTCAATACATGGAGGGTCCTCAGCAGCAGGTGATTGCATTGGCCAAAAAGATATCCCTGGACAAGCGCCATACCAATTTCACCCCGCAGCACGAGGCAAGAGGCATAACGAGTCGCCTTTTCTCCGGTTGGAGCATGGCATACCTCTCGGTAGAAGATGCCGAGCCGTTGGCCCAAATGTGGGTTGTCGACGGAGACGCCGCAATGAGTTGCCTGCAGCAACTATTGCCAATGCTGGATGCTGCATAGCAGCTCCATTCAAACTCCTTGTTGCTGAAGCACTCTGATTTGAGCAGATTCGAAGATAGTTCCGAGACCACCGCCTACCGGCCGGCAACGGAATCTCAAACTGCTTACATTCACTCCAGGCAAGACAGTTCTTCTTCAATATCCCTTTGCAACTGACGCGGCGAAACGACTATCCCTTGCATTGTTGGCGTTGGGAATACGGCCGCAAGCATGCCGTCCTTTTCCATACCGGGAAGCCAACGACTCAGGAAATGGTGAACATCGATGCTTGCAGGGGAATTGCCGGCCCATTCGCCAACTGCACAAGCAATCGCGTAATCGGGATGTGGCCAAAAGGGGGCCACAGAATTTCCGTTGCTGTCCGAGGCTGTCACCCATCCACCCTCATTTCTCAGTCCCCACACCAATTGCCAGTCCGATACTCGGCCGATGAAATGCCGATAACGCTGGAGACTGGGAAGTGCCGACACCGCTTGGAACTGTTGTCGAGTGAGTGGATATGACTTTTCCATGTGAAAACTGACGCTGGATGAGTGAGGCATTCTGTCACCAGGTTGAAGCCGGAGGGCCAGTCGCTCCAGCAATGACGAATTGGCGACAGCACCGATGCATATGCCCGCTGTGGATCGAACAGTGGCAGCCGCAACCTTGGGCGGACGGAAGCGGACTGCCAGCAGATTTTCTTCTTGACCGCGTTGAGTCCAGATCCGCCTCCCCCGTCTCAGCTACCCGCCCACCACCGCCCTGCTCGGCCCTACGCTTATGGCGACCGACAGCCAGCCGGACCGGGATGGGCACCATGACCATCAAGGCAGCGGCGCATCTACCCTGCGCTTGATGCCGCATCCGGACCGAAGGGTCCGGACCTGTTCGCCACGCCTATGCGGCCCCTATAGCCTGGCCATCGGTAATCTCGAAGCAGCTCTCCCCGGCAAAGATATTCGTCAAGGCGGCTTTCAGTTCCTCGTACTCGCCGGCCGCAAGATCAAAGGCGATGGACATTTGCTTCAGTTCATCGATGTCCTCAGCCGCCTCGCGCTTGAACGTGACCTCCGCACTGGTACGCTTCAGCACAAACCGCTCAATGCCGCCATAGCGAGGTCTCTGCTGCCCACAGCACTCGACATGGTAGGTATCCATGCCCAGCTCTTCATCCTGCTCGTCTTCATCCTCTTCGAAGGAGCGTTGGAGCATCAGGTAATGCTCGGTGCCATGCTTCTTGTCGGCAAAGCCGACAAGGTGGCAGAAGCCCTCCGGGTCTTTTGTGGCGATGCAGGCTGCGCGAAAGGAGAGAGTATTCATTTGGGTGTTCTTGAGGGTTCAGGGCAGCGACAGACTTGGAGCCGGAATCCTATGCCGGCAAGGCCCTGGTCACGAGCGTTGTGGATCGACCGACAGCAGTCTCTCGGCGTTTGCAGAACATGTGCGACAACAAATTCATTGCTGCTTGACTTACTCGGTTGAATAGCCTCGACGCACCGGCGCGACTACTGGCTACTCCAAGATGGCTGTTGATTACTGGCGGAGCAGCCGTAATGTTCCGCAGACAGATTATCTGGGGCCTTCTTGCTATCTGGTCCACAGGGCCAGTACCCCAGACGCAAACCCGATGACCAGATACCCTGCAGGTATTGAGTTCATGGTCGGGCTAGTGATGATGCCATTCATCGAGACGTTTGCAGGACAATGGCTGCCAATTCAGCTAACCCGTCGCCAGCCAACATCCTCATGGTGGATTGCCGGACTGGTCTCCGTGACCGTATTCACTGTGCTGCATGGCTACACAGACCGTTTTGCGGTCACCATCTTGCGCAGCAAGGATAGATTCGATCAAACTGTTTTCAGGCCTCTGGTTCCTGCATCCAGGCTGCACAATGCGCCTGGATACTCTGGCAAACCATCGACAGGGAACGGCTCAGTGGCTTGTCCTTTCGCAACACCATCGCCAGTGTTCGCTGCAATCCAGGTGTGAGCGGGCGTGAGACCAGGTCATCGCGCGCGCCTCGCCCCTGCATGGCCATGCGCGGAATCACGGCATAACCCAGGCCTATGGCCGCCATCTCCTTGAGCGCTTCGACACTGTCGAGCTCCATCTGAGGGTGCGGCAGTTCGCCGGCACGGCGCAGCCAGGCATCGACCACCCCGCGCGTGCTGGCTGATTTCTGCAAGGCAAGCAGAGGCAGGGATCTCAGCTCTGACGCAGCCACCGCATCGCCCGGCATCAACATCTCGGGGCGAGCTACGGCCACCAGCTCGTCGTGCAGCACGGCAGTGGCCAGCAAGGCGCGGCGGTTGACCGGCAAGGTGACCAGGGCAAGATCCAGACTATTGTCTTCCACGCGCCTTACGCACTCCTCGGTATTGCCCGTGACCACCACGATGTCGATTCCCGGATGGCTTGCCCGTATCTGGCGCAACACGGCAGGCAGAAGATAGAGACACACGGTCAGGCCCGTACCTATACGCACCTGCCCATTCACCTCGCGCGCATGCGCACTCAGCGCATGGGCCAGGCCTTCCAGTGCCACGCTCACGGCGGGCAGTTGCTCCAGCAAGGCCTTCCCGGCAGCCGTCGGCACAGCACGCCGCCCCACACGTTCTATGAGGCGTGCGCCGAGATAGCGTTCCAGTTGACGCACTTGCAGGCTGACCGCCGGCTGGGACAGTTGCAACAGCTCCGCTGCCTGAGAAAAACTGCCCTCCTGAACGACCAGACAAAAGCTCCTCAACAGCATCAAACCAGGGGCATTAGCCAAAGTTTCACTAATACCTTGCATAAACATCAAAAGATTCCTTATTGGTAAATCTCGGGCGAAGATTACTCCATGCAGAACGCTTCTACTTGCTCCCCCCTTCTTTCCCCGGCTCTGCCGCCGATCGACGGCGACCGCCTGTGGCGCCGCCTCGAAGACCTCGCCCAATTCACCCGAGCCGATATGCCCTGGACCCGCCGCGCCTTCAGCGCGGAATACCAGGCCGCACGCGCCTGGCTGCGCGGAGCTTTCGAAGCCGCGGGTCTGCAGGTGCGTCTGGATGCCGCAGGCAACCTCATCGGCCGCCGCCCCGGCCTGCGCGATGATCTGAAACCCTTGGCCACGGGCTCGCACACCGACACGGTGAATGCCGGGGGACGCTTCGACGGCATTCTGGGTGTGCTGGCAGGGCTGGAAGTGGCCCATGCCCTGCAGGACGCGGACATCACGCTGAAGCACCCCTTCGAGGTCATAGACTTCCTCTGCGAAGAGCCCAGTGACTACGGCATCTCCTGTGTGGGCAGTCGTGCCATGGCCGGTCAGCTCAGCGCCGACATGCTGGCCGCCCGCGACGGCCAGGGCGACACCCTGGGCCAGGCCCTGCAGCGCCTGGGCGCCCGCCCCGAAGCTCTGGCCGAGGCCGATCGCCGGCAGGACGGCTTTGCGGCCTTTGTGGAGCTACACATAGAACAAGGGCCTGTGCTGGAGCGCGAAGGCCTGGACATAGGCGCCGTGACCGACATCGTTGGCATACGCCGCGCTCAGCTGTTCTTTGAAGGTCGGCCCGATCATGCGGGCACCACTCCCATGAATGGACGTAGCGATGCCCTCGTGGCTGCAGCAATAGTGATCCGCCAGGCCCAGCGCCTGGCGCTGCAGTGGAGCCGCAGCGCACCTCACTACGTGGTTGCCACGGTAGGTCGCATGAACGTCTCCCCCAACGCCAGCAACACCGTGCCTGGCCAGGTGGACCTGACGCTTGAGGTGCGAAGCAACCATGCCCCCCTGCTGCAGGAGTTCTGGGAAATTCTGGCGCGGCGCTGCGGCCCGGCTATCGGGCGATTGGGCGTGAATTGGCGCGTGGAGCCTCGCACCCATGTCGACCCCGTTGCCTGCGCGCCGCTGATTGCTGCTGCCGTGGAGCAATCCGCCCAGCGCCTGGGCCTGGGCTGTCGACGCATGCCGAGCGGGGCCGGCCACGATGCCATGTACCTGGCCCAGACCGGACACTCGGGGATGATCTTCATCCCGTGTCTTGATGGGCGCAGCCATAGCGCAGTGGAATGGGCTTCACCGGGCCAGGTTCTGGCCGGCACCCAGGTGCTTGCCGCTACCCTGCTGAGCCTGGATGAGCAAATAGACTAGCTGCAATCACGAATGTGAATGGACCAGGCTTGTCCTGGTCGCGGCCTGTCGTGCGTAGATGGGTCCTTGGATGTCTTCCGGGTTCGCCACGCAGCAATGATCGGCTTTTCAAGCTCAAACTGCCGGCCAGGAACGGTCATGAAAACTGGGCACCAGGCTCAGGTGCTACTCGGATCCGGACGGCGCAAGTCGATTCAAAATCAATTCATACTGAAGCAAGTCAGCAGGTGAGAAGCAGCAGAAGACAACCTCTTCAATTGACGAATGTTCCGACAGGCTTTCCTGGACAGTCCTGACAGCCACTTGCGCAGCCAGCTCGATCGGGTACCCATATATGCCGGTGCTGATGCTTGGGAAAGCAATCGAGGCAACCGACCTCTCCTGCGCCAACTCTATGCATCGGCGATAACAGCTGGCGAGCAGCTCTGCTTCACCGCTTTCCCCTCCTCTCCACACAGGTCCGACGGTGTGAATGATGTAGTGGGCAGATAGGCGATAAGCCTTGCTCACCTTTGCATCGCCAGTCTTGCAGCCTCCGAGCAGCCGGCATTCATGCACAAGGTCTGGACCTGCCGCGCGATGGATTGCACCGTCGACGCCACCTCCGCCAAGGAGAGACGAATTTGCGGCATTGACAATGGCTCCCACATGAAGCGTTGTGATGTCAGAGCAGATGGCATGAAAGCGTGTGGGCATATCCGTACAGCGAAAGAGCAGGAAGGCTGCCGATACTGCAATGGCAGACCCGTTTTGTAAACACGTTGCCTTTGTAGGTGCCGGCGTAAGTGCCGACGTGCGATGCAGCTGTGTGCGGCCGCGTCCCCGAAGTGCCTGGAATCAGGAAGATCGCAATTTTGAGCGATCGTGACCGTTGCATGACTTCTGTTCTTGCGAACATTCGATTGTCTGCACTGGGTCGATGTGCGACTTTCGCAGTCCGGCCAGAAGCGGACTCTTCTGTGATTGATCGCCAGTTTCGGTGAAAGCCTATTCGAACTAGCCACTGCCTGGCGCCTGAACGACGGCACACCCCTCAACACCAGTCCTTGGGCTCCATTTGTCCCGAGCGGCTGCCTGGCTGGACGCTCGACAACGCGGCTCGCAGCGGCATCCTCATGTCGACCTGTGGCAGTCGTGAACCTCAAATACCACTTGCACTGGATTCACTGCGAAGCAACGTCTTGGCGACTGAAGCCCGCTAAAAATGCTGCGTTGAGAGTCATGCACCGAACGAAGCAAGGGCGAATGCTGCGGGCTGCAGCACAACAGAAACTCGCCGCCGCAACTCCATTTCGCCATCTATCTAGCGTTTTACCGCAAGGGAAAGCACCAAGCAAAAGTACCGTTTCTCTCCTTGAATTGCTTATGAAAAATAAACAAAATTCATCCGAAATTGATTATGAATAATATCCAAATAAGTATTGAGAGGAAGCAAACCTTGGCAACTCCCTGAACATCAAAAAGACCGCGCCGCACCGACTCAATCGAGCACTGGTCCGAACGCTGCAATAGCTCCAGCCAGAGCTCTTCTCCCGAATTTTTCCAAACAAACGCTTGAGCTGTGCCCATGGCACGGCAAGGAGGTGCTGCGCACAAAAAAAGTCTATGACTCAACGGATACCCACGAATCCGAGCACTACTGCAACGGCAGCGCCGGGCCCTGTGCAATGCAGGGTCCAAGGTTGACGACAAAGGGTTCGCTGGTCTGAACCATGAAGCCGTGGTTCCTGAAGCTGCAAAGCAGTTCCCTTCTTGGGCTCAAGAGCGCTTTGTCGGACAAGCCGCAGCCAGCAACTGTCCTGCTTCCTGAGAACAGGATTCTTGCAACCGAGCGGTAGGTCGCGTACGGCCAGTTCGCGCCCGGCTGCCCACCTGCATTCGATTCAGCAACTGAAAAGGAGGACGACAGCAAAGAAATCAAAGCATGAAGACTTTCTGTAATTCAAAGATTCATATAACGGAGACAAAGTTGTTGAGAAAAATAGCAAGCATATTTGCGCTGATGAGCCTGGGAGGGCTCGCACACGCACAGTCATCTGTCCAGATCTACGGGATCGTGGACACGGCCGTCGAAACCATGAACAACGTGGGCGCAACCAAGTCCAACCTCACACGCATGCCCAATCTGACGGGCAGCGTTCCATCACGCCTGGGCTTTCGCGGCCGCGAGGATCTGGGAGGCGGATTGAGCGCATCCTTCACGCTGGAGATGGGTATCGGCCCCGACAGCGGAGCCCTCAACCAGGGCGGTCGAGGTTTCGGCCGCCAGTCCTTCGTCAGCCTCAATGGCCCCTGGGGATCGCTGGGTCTGGGCCGTCAGTACACCATGTTGTTCTGGTCCGTGCTGGATGCTGACGTGATCGGTCCGAGCCTGCACAGCATGGCCAGCCTGGACAACTACTTTCCCAATGCGCGTGCCGACAATGCGATCTCTTACAAAGGCACGTTCTCGGGCCTGACGGTCGGCGCAACCTACAGCTTTGGTCGCGATGCCGTCAATGCGGGCCCCAGTCCCAGCGGAACCAACTGTGCGGGAGAAAGCAGCACCGACTCCAAAACCTGCCGCGAGTGGTCGGCCATGCTCAAGTACGACACAGGGGCATGGGGTGCAGCATTCGCCCATGATGAGCTGCGTGGCGGTCCCGGCGCTTTCGCGGGGCTGACCAGCAGCGACAAAGTCGACAAGCGCACCATGCTCAACGGTTATGTGAAGCTTGGTGGCGCCAAGATTGGTGGTGGCTATATGCGTCGCAAGAATGACGGCTATATCGCATCGCCGCGCAACGACCTGTGGTTTGTCGGCGTGACCTACCCCATTGGTCAATGGAGCATGGACGCCCAGTACAACCAGCTCAAGTACAAGGACAACGCGGACAAGGGTCAGTTGCTGGTACTGCGCGGTACCTACAACCTGTCCAAGCGCACTGCGGCCTATGCCTCGCTGGGCTATATGAAGAACAGCGGCAATGCGGCCTTTGGAGCAAGCAGCGCTCAAGCTGGTGGAACGCCAATGCCTGGCGTCAACCAGACTGGCTTTGGCATGGGCCTGCGCCACATGTTCTGAGGTCGGTGCACAAATAGAGCGAGTGAGGGTAGCCTGGTGGCCCCCACTCGCTTGATGCATGGAGTCAAATGTCAGGACGCGACCATTCGTGCGGTGAGTCGTGCGTATTTCAGTCAGTAGAGCCGGTACGAGACAGTGAGACAGTATTTCCGAATGACTCTCCGGCACAGCGGATTCAATCGGTCAATGCAACACATGCGCTGAACATCCAGCGGCTGCACAAGACCCGCAAGGCATATCCGCCCTCCCTACAAGCCGAAACTGCCCTAGTCCAGCCGCCCTGAAACAAGTTCCTTTGAACTTTAAATTAGACTGTTCGAAGTGCTGTAATGGACTGGGTTGCAACTACCGCCCCGGCCATGAACAGCCTTTCAGCAGGATTCTCTGATTTACAGTCGCCATCTCTTGCCGAGGTTGGGCCCGTGGTCCTTGTTCTCCTTCCTGGAATGGATGGCACGGGTGAGCTTTTCGCCCCGTTCGTTGCCGCATTGGGGAAGACGACGCCCGTCGTCGTGGTGAGCTATCCAACTTCCGGCTCGCCACAGACCTATGCCGACCTGACGGAACTTGCCACATCGGCCTTGCCGCCCAATGGCCGCTTGGTCTTGCTGGGAGAGTCTTTCTCGGGACCTATTGCCATTTCGCTGGCAGCGGCATACCCGGGGCGCGTTGTGGGCGTTGTTCTGTGCTGCTCGTTCGTTCGCAATCCAAGGCCGGGTCTTCGCTGGCTCAGCGGCCTGGCAACCATGCCCGTTCCGCTTCCCCCTGCTCCAATACTGGACCTGATGCTTCTGGGCCGGTTTGCGACGCCGGGCCCGCGGGTTATGCTGCGGTCCACCTTGGCCAAGGTTCAAACGGCGGTTCTACGTTCAAGGCTGAGAGCGGTGGCATCCGTAGATGTGCGGGCACATGCCAAAGCAATTGATGCTCCGGTTCTCTACCTGAAAGGGATACGTGACCGCCTGGTGCCGCAGTCTTCCGTGTCTGATGCAGAGCAATGTCTTCGGCAGATAAGAGTTCAGGCGTTTGATGCTCCGCACTGCCTACTGCAAGCCATTCCGCAAGAGGCCGCTGCGGTGGTGGCTGACTTCGTTCGGAACGTTGCAACACCACGAAAGAGCTCGGCGGTGCATGAATGGGATGCGAGAGCGTAGGCGTGGTGTCAGACGCCACATCGCTCTGGCCTGCGCCGGCACGGTCCAATGCCCTCCCTCTACGGTCGCCACCATACGATTTCAGAGCCCCCCGTCGAAATTGAGCGCCTCACTAAGTGTTGCGATAGTGATCTCGGATGAATACGGGCAGATCGTTTGATGGCGGCGTAAAAGGTATCTGATACATCATGTCGCCGACAAAACCTCGGTGATAAGTGCTGTGATTCACGATATGCAGCACGATTTGCCCACGCGTCATGGCGCCTTGTCCTCCTCCTACAAATTCGAAATGGACGACTTTCACAAGATCTTCGTCCGACCAGGTATCGACAAGCCTGGTGTACCAGGAGTCCATTTCCTGAACCGCCTTCCATAGATCGTCAACCGCAGGCGTATGCTCCGTATTGCGTGCGGTGTAGCCGTGCTTCCTGCCTTGTAGGTGGTGCCTGAAGATATCGTCCACCACATAGACGTGGTTCAACGTATGCACCATGTTCCCGAACCGCGTCGGTCTTTGCCGAAGAGCCTCGCCTTCCGGTAGCTCCATCACGTTCTTGAACGTCAGGTCATTCGCCCAGGCCTTGTAGCGCACCAGCATTCTCAATGTGTCTACCGCCGATTCGGACAGCGCCGCGCGCTCTTTGAATGGTGGGCTGTATGGGTGCTGAAGGGTTGTGGACATACTCGAGAGTTCCTTGGAGGTCTTCAAAAACTGTGCAGCTCGCTTTGGACATGCGTGTGCGTCTCGCCGCCGACCCGGACCTGGCTGGCATCGTCACTGCTCGGATAGATGCGGCTTTTTTGACTGGGGCGGGTTCCTTGAGCGGCAACATAGCTGCTCTCGGCATGAGGCCCAATCACGCCGATAGACGAGTGCGATTTGGCTGTCGGCCATGTCGGCGCCCCCAGAAATACACACATCTCTTGCATCAGGGCTGGAGATCGGCACGATGCACGATATGGATTTTGTTGCCGTCGGGATCGCGCAGATAGGCGCCGTAGTAGCCGTCCCCATAATGAGGACGTGGCCCAGGAGCCCCTGCATCCCTGCCACCGTGTGCCAGTCCATCGGCGTAGGCGGAGTCCACTGCTGCTGCTGACGGCGCCAGAAAGGCCGCCATGCTGCCATTGCCGACGGTCGCTGACTCTCCGTTGTACGGACTGTAGACATAGAAGCGAGGCAGACTCGCATGTGCGCTTACCCAGCAAAGCGCCGCCGGCCCACAATCGGGCACCACAATCCGGCGCTTCAGACCAAGCGGCACAAGCACCGCGTCGTAAAAGCGGCCTGACCGTTCAAGGTCACGCGCTCCAACCGTCACGTGGCTAAACATCTCGCTCTCCTTGCTTTCTGTCAACGCCGCTGGGCACTTTTCACCAAGAGGCAGTCATGCAAAGGCATTTGCCAGAACGTTACACTATTAAATAATCAGATAGTGTCACGAGACACTCTTATTGTTGAGACTGCAAACATGCTCCTCCAATCCCCTTGGCAGCCTCGCCTTGCAAACATTGAAGCCAATGCGGCCGAACGACTTGCACTTGCCCTGGCCGACGACATCGTTGAGGGCCGGCTGGCGGGAGGTGACCGTCTGCCTGCACATCGAGACCTTGCAGAGAAGCTGCAAATCGGTCTTGGCTCGGTGACGAAGGCCTATGCCGCTCTGGAGCGCAGAGGTCTGACGCGCAGTATCAAAGGGCGGGGAACATTTGTCGCGATTCAGCAGGCGCATGGTGATCGCCTGATTGACCTGTCGTCCAATGCGCCGCCGGCCGCACTCAACGCACGCATTCTGGCACGGGCATTGACAGGCATCGCTCGCAAAATCGACGCGGACCATTTCAATTTCTATGCACCTCCTGGCGGACATCTGGAGCATCGTCGCGTTCTCGCCCGCTGGCTGATGTCACTTGGCCTGGTCGCCGATCCGTCGCTTCTGCTTTTGACGAGCAGCACCCGCCAGGCGCTGTCATTGGCTTTTGATCTGGCTTGCAGCCCGCAAGGATTGCTTGTGACCGAGCGGATCACCTACCCCGGCGCTATTGCTCTGGCCCGGCGCAAAGGCTATCGGATGCAAGGTGTCGAGATCGATGCCGAAGGGATGGTGCCGCAAGCGCTTGCGGACGCACTTGGCAGTGTCGCGCCGACCGATGGCAAGGCGGTCTACCTCACCCCGACGCTGCACAACCCGACAACTGCCACGATGAGCCTGGAGCGAAGGCAGGCCATCGTGGATATATGCCGGAAAACGGGGGCATGGATCATCGAAGACGGGGTCTATGCCGCCGCTCTCCCTGATTTACCCCAACTGTCAGCACTGGCGCCCGATATCTCATTGCATGTGAACGGGCTCTCCAAGTCGCTTGGGCCGGGGCTGCAGATCGGCATGTTGCTGGTCCCAAAAGAACTGGGCGGCGCTGCGCAAGAAATGGTGCAGGATGTGCCGATGGCTCCATCAGCATTTTCCTGTGCGGTAGTCGATGAATGGCTGGCCACCGGCGTGATCGCCTCGATCCAGCGGGATCTGCACCATGAGTCCCGGCGGCGCGCCAGGCTTGCCGCTTCGCTTCTCGGGACTGGCAAGCCTGTCTGGCATCCCCATGCCTACAACGTCTGGCTGCCGATGAAGCGCGAGGCCGCCAATAGTCTTGTCGCTGCAGCCGCAGAAATCGGTTTGAAGCTGACCCTGCCGGAATCCATGATGGTGGATCCTCAGGATGGGAGGAGCGGTCTCCGGATTTGCCTGGGCGCTCCCGGCTTTGAAGACCTGGGCGACGCGCTGAAGTTGCTGGCAGAGCTGCTCAAGCCGCAAGCTTGAGTGCGGCGCCGACGCAGGTCTGCCGCAGAAGACAAGTGAGAGATGCTTGGCAATCCATCAACCTGGTCGCTTCAGGTACGGCTGAAGCGGGAGTTCTTCGAACTGCGCAAGAAATGGAGCAGATACCGAAGAACTCCCCCGCCTTATCTTTGTACCACTGGAAAGCCGTGGCTCCTGGCTGCCCACACAACAGCCAGCGTTGCAGCTAGCAGCACCAGAAGGACCGGAGAGAATGCGGCGACGCCGAGATAGTCCAGCAAGGCACCGCCAATCAGTCCTCCACTTGCAATCGCGATATTCCAGGCTGTGACCAACATGGACTGCGCAACGTCGGCCGCGTTGCCCGCCGCCTTGGCGATGGCTGTTTGAAGCAGTGTCGCCACGCCGCCAAAGGCCAGGCCCCAGGCGGCCACTGCCGCATACACCACGGCAGGCGCATCGCCCATCAGGCCGAGTGCCAGCGCCGACAGGCCGAACAGGAGCGTACTGCCCAGCGTCAGGGCGCGCAGATGGTGATCGATCAGCACGCCGATGACCCAGATGCCCAGCAGCGAAGTGATGCCGAACATGAGCAGGACCAGATCTGTTCGTTTCGCCATGTCTGCCGCCGCGAGAAATGGCGCGATATAGGTATAGAGGATGTTGTGTGCCAGAACGAAGGCCAGCACCACGAACAGCACAGGACGTACACCCGGGAAAGTGAACACATGCCCCAGAGACATGCGTTTGCTCGCCGCCTGGCCCACGAAATCTGGCAGCTTGACTTGTACCCATGCCATGAGCGCCAGTGCCAGTCCGCTCATGATGCCGAAGCACATCCGCCAGCCCAGCAGATTGCCCAGGAAGGTGCCCGCCGGAACCCCAAGCGACAACGCCAATGGTGTACCCACCATCGCAATGGCGATGGCTCGGCCCTGCTGGTGCTCGGGCACCATGCGCGCGGCATAGCCCGCCAGCATCGCCCATAGCAGACCGGCCGACACGCCTGCCAGGAAGCGCGCGATCATCGTCAGGACATAGTTGCTGGACAGGGCCGTGACAGTGTTGGCGATGGCAAAGCCTGCAATGGCCGCTAGCAGCAGCGGACGGCGGCGCACGCCCTGGGTGGCGGCGGTCAACGGGATGGCGGCCGCCAGCGAGCCCATTGCGTAGATCGTGACCGTTTGTCCTGTCCAGGCTTCGGACACCATCAAGCCCCTCGCCATCTGAGGCAGCAGCCCTGCCGGCAGCGCTTCGGTCAGGATGGTGATGAACGCGGCCATTGCCAGCGCCAGCAATGATGCAATGGGCATCCGGTCTTGATGTGCAGCGGTCATTGCACGACCTCCAGCGCACCATAGACTGCGTCGCGCAGCTCGGCGACGAAGCGACCGGACATGCCCTCGTACAGCGTATTGGTGAAGGCGACCACGCTGAGTCCGCGCGCCCTATCCACAAACCAGGCATGGCCGTAGGCGCCACCCCAGCGCCAGGTACCTACCGATTCTGGCGATGCGGCGCGCAGCGGGTCCCGCAAGACTGAAAAACCGAGGCCAAAGCCAAAGCCCGGTACATCCGGCAGCTCCAGTCCACCAGTCTGGTCCCGCTCCATCTCGTTGATCAGCTCATCGGGAAGCAATGCTCCCCTGCCCTGCCGCAAGGCCTCCAGCAGGCGCAGAAAGTCTCCGGCCGTACCGGCCATTCCAGCTCCACCTGAAGGGAAAGCCAGGGCGTCGAAGATACGGCCCGGGCTGTATCTGATACCGACTGCGCCCTCGAACGGGGAAACCACTTCACCTTCGGCTAGCGGGTGTGGCTGAGGCGTATCGCTTACGTAAGCAGTGGCCACGCGCTGCGGATCGCGCACCAGGAAACCCGTATCGATCATGCCCAAGGGACCTGTTACCCATTGGTTGACTGCTTCGTCCAGTGACGCACCGTGGATGTGTTCAATCAATGCCCCCAACACATCGGTTGCCAGCGAATAGCCCCAGGAGGTACCCGGCACATACAGCAGCGGCACGCTGGCGATACGACGCAGGTTCTCGGCCAGATTGAAACTGACTCTATCCATGCCGTCCGAGGCACCAGCCCGGGCATAGGGGCCATCAGCATCGGCCTCGAAAAAGCGATAGCCCAGCCCTGCTGTGTGGCTAAGCAACTGCCTGGCAGTGATGCGTGCCGGGCTGCCATCAATCAACCTGGGCTGGAACCCCGGGAGCCAGCGGCCGATGTCCTCATCCAGATCGAGGCGGCCTTGCGCAACCAGCGCAAGCGCAGCGGCCGAAACGATGGGCTTGCTCACCGATGCCAGCCGGAAGATGGTCGTCAGCTCCATCGGGCGCGCGCTCTCGCGGTCGGCATGGCCGGCAGCCTGTTGGTGGATCAATTCGCCGTTGTGTGCCACCAGCACGACGGCACCGACCAGTCGCCGCTCATCCAGAGCCTGCTGAACGGCGGCATGGATGCGGGTGGACAGATGTAGGGGCGGAATGCCCGGGCGTAAAGGAAAGACGGGATAAGTCACGGAAGAGCCCCTGATTCAATGGATCACGCCGTGACGATAGAAAGTCTGAGATTAAAGAAAAAGTAGGCTACAGTTCCTCTTTATGCGGACAAAAATGTCTTTAATCTAAGTGTGTTATGGACAGCTTGAATGGTTTCGCCGTGTTTGTGCAGGTTGCCGAGACGCGAAGTTTTGTGGCCGCCGGCCGGCTGTTGGGCGTGTCGGCCTCAGCCGTAGGCAAGAGCGTGGCGCGGCTGGAAGATCGGCTGGGCGTGCGCCTGTTTCACCGCAGCACACGCAGTGTCACGTTGACCGCCGAGGGCATGCTGTTCCTGGAGCGCAGCCGACGTATCCTGGCTGAGATCGAAGCAGCAGAGCTCGAACTGGCGCAAGCCAGCAGTGCACCACGCGGTCGCTTGAGAGTGAGTTTGCCGCTGGTTAGCTCGCTGGTGCTGCCGGTGCTCGGCGAGTTCATGCGCAAGTACCCCGAGATCGAACTGGACCTGGACTTCACCGACCAGATGGTTGACGTGATAGAGGACGGCTTCGACGCCGTGGTGCGCACGGGTGAGCCCAGCGACTCTCGCCTCACGGCACGCAGGCTCGGGGCTTTCCGTTCGCTGCTGGTGGCTTCGCCAGACTATCTGGCACGGCGAGGGACACCTCGAGAGCCCGCTGATCTGATGCAACACCATTGCCTGCACTACCGCTTCCCCCATAGCGGCAAGCTGGAGCCATGGACTCTGCGAACCATGTCCGGCGAAACCGAGTTGCAGCTGCCCACTTCGATGATCTGCAACAACATCGAGACGCGCGTGTGCTTTGCCTTGCAGGGACTGGGGATTGCCTACCTGCCGGAATTTTCCATTCGTGAACAACTGGCCGATGGCCGGCTGCTACCGCTCCTTACCGACCATATGGAACGCAGAGGCGTTTTTTATGTGCTTTGGCCGGCAAGCAAGCACCCGTCGCCTAAGGTACGGGCTCTGGTTGATTTCTTGTGCGCGCGCGTGTTCCCTGCTGCCTGATCTGCCCGGGATTCACGTCGTTTCCGGGAGCTGATAGCAGAGTGAGGCTCTTGGGTCATTGGCAAACAACCGCATCAGGCCCAGCGCAGTGTCGACCGGCTAGGGAGTCATGTAGTCTTGCAGCCCCTTCAACAGCGCATCAAATGTCACCTTGCAGCTCGGATTGTTGCGCAGATCTTCGTGCATGGTGAGCCAGGTCTCCAGGCTCAGCGGAATGCTTCCAGGCAATATGTTCACCAGATTCCGGTCGCGCGCCGCTAGATTCACCTGGCACACGCCAATACCGCAGCCAGCTCGGATCAGCGCCATCTGTGCCATGTCGTTGTCGGTGCGCACCGCAAAGTTTTCGCGGCTCCAGATCGGGAATGCCTTGCGGGCAGCGCGCACGAACGGCGTTTCTTCATCAAAGCCAATCAGCGCGTGCTGCGCCAGATCGGCCAGCGAGGCGGGCGTCCCATGCTTGTCCAGATAGCGCTTGTGCGCATGCAGGCCAAGTGCCATCGCCCCAACGCGCCGGGCAATCAGTTGCTCCTGCCTGGGTTGTGTCATGCGCACTGCGATGTCGGCCTCGCGCTGCAACAGGTCCTGTACGCGGCTGGTCAGCACCAGTTCCACCGTCAGGTCCGGGTGTGTGTCCTGCAGTTGCGCCAGGATAGGTGGCAATACCTCTTGCCCTATCACCTCGCTGGCCGTCACGCGCACCGTTCCCTGGATGCTCGAGCCTTGGCTTACGGCCATACGTTTTAGCGCAGCGGCAGCGCTGTGCATGGTCTGGGCAAACGGCTTCAACGCTAGCGCCGCCTCAGTGGGTATAAGACCCATTTGCGAACGTGTAAACAGCTTCACACCCAGCGCTTTTTCCAGCGCGTCCACATGCCGCCCCACGGTGGGCTGGGCAATTCCCATGGCGCGCGCCGCACCGGACAATGAGCCCTCTTCCAGCACGCCCAAATAGGAGCGGTACAGCTCCCAGCCGATCTCGGTGGTGTTGTCGTTAGCCATACAAAAATGTATGACGGCTACCACATGTTGGTCAATTGCTTAATAGCAGTACCCGCCCGAAACTTCCTTTCATCGCAACAAATTCAGGGGTAATGAGATGGAAAGCAACACTGCCTTGGTTCTAGGCGCCACCGGCGGTATCGGTGGCGAAGTGGCACGGCAACTACGCGACGCAGGCTGGAAAGTGCGCGCATTACGCCGCAGCGGTGAGCAGCAAATCGAGCTGCGCGACGGCATGGTCTGGGTGCGCGGCGACGCGATGAACCGCGACGATGTGCTGGCCGCCGCAGAAGGATGCTCCGTCATTGTGCACGCCGTCAACCCGCCCGGCTACCGTCACTGGGGTGAGCTGGTGCTGCCCATGCTTGACAACACCATCGTCGCCGCGCAGGCCAACGGCGCCACCATCGTGCTGCCTGGCACGGTCTACAACTACGGCCCCAGCGCCTTTCCCACGTTACATGAAGATTCGCTGCAGCAGCCCCTCACCCCCAAGGGTGCCATCCGTGTGGAGATGGAGCGGCTTCTGCTGCGGGCCAGCAGCCGGAGCTGCCGAGTGATCGTGGTGCGCGCGGGGGACTTCTTCGGACCCATGCCGGGCAATAGCTGGTTCTCACAGGGCATGCTAAAGCCCGGCCAGCCGGTCAAGTCCATCAGCGTGCCCAACGCACCCGGCGTGGGCCATCAATGGTCTTACCTGCCCGACGTAGCCCGCGCCATGGTGGAACTGGTGCAGCGGCGCGGCACACTGCCCTCCTTTGCCGCCTTCCACATGGCAGGCCATTGGGACGTCGACGGCACCCAGTTGGCCGCTGCGATCTGCCGCGTGGTTGTCAGGCGCGGCGGAGTCCAGCCCAAAGTGAGAGCCTTTCCCTGGTGGCTTACTGCGCTTGCAGCGCCCTTTGTACCGACCTTGCGTGAGCTGCGTGAGATGCGCTACTTGTGGAGCACGCGGATAAAGATGAGCAACGCCAAGCTGGTCTCGACGCTCGGACATGAGCCGCATACGCCGCTGGATGAGGCGGTGGAGGCCGCCTTGGAAGGTATGGGGTGCTTGCCGGCGACACCTGGGCGCAAGTTAAGCACCGTCAAAAAAGCTTTCACCACAGCAATGGTTGCGCTGGCCGTTGGCCTCTGTCTCTGCACGAGCGATGTGCGTGCGGAGCACCTGTTTGCGAATTTGCCAAGTATCGGTCGGTGATCTGGCCTGGCAGTGATGGCGAACGACAGCTGTAGCGCATGCTGCCGAATTCACGCACTGGGTCGATAGCATCAGTACGTTCCGAACTTGATCTATCGTTCATCGCAGGATCACCTGTACCGTAAATCAAGTGCCAGGTCTTGGAGGTGTAGCGGTCATACGAATTGCAACCCAGCGAATGACCTGTGAAGAAAGCGACTGCCGCCAAGGCACAGTGCTCGAATGACTCTGATCAGCCTGGACCTGCCGTTCGCGGCCACGCAGAGGTCAAATGTCGACGTCTGGCGTCGCTGTCAATCTTCGTCGTCATCCTCACGCCAGCCTCGATGAGGGTGTCTGTGCCATCTGTTCCAGCGTCGGCCGTCCTCCTGCCAGCGCCATGCCGGAACAGCCTCCGGCGGCGCGACTATCACGGGTCGAGGGGCATAGACAGGCCTCGGAACGTATTGAACAGCCGGCGGTCCGTATTGAACGGGCGGTGCCGCGTAATAGTACGACGGAGCAGGTGCTGCCACGTATGGAGCCGGAGCACCGTAACCTATACCCAGGTAGACCTCTGCATGACCAGGTGCCGCAGCCATGGCAAGTGCAGCAAACAGCGAGAGTGACGTGTAGTTCATCAAGTGACTTTCAAGGCAATGGCGCTCGCCATGCTTGGTCTCTTTAACGAGGAGAATTTAGGAGCGTTGACCAAGCATTTGTAACTGGATGCGCATAGATGCTTCGTATGTTTCCGACTGCCGAAAATTTCATCGGCAGTTATCGGAACATGCGTGACCGTCATCGATAAGGAGCGAAAATTCCGACCTGTCCTCGGAATTTTTTATGAATCTCAATGGCAACCTGAAGGCTTGGGCAAAGCGGATCAAGCGCGATGGCGTGACACTCTGGTTCGCCGGAAAACACCCCGACACGCCTTGGCATGCGAAAGCGCTGGGACTTCTTGTCGTGGCTTATGCGCTCAGCCCGATTGATCTGGTTCCTGATTTCATCCCGACTCTTGGATATGTGGACGATATCCTCTTGCTTCCGACGCTGATTTGGCTGACTGTCAAGCTGCTACCCCAATCAGTTCTTGTAGATTGCCGTAATCAAGCCGATGCTTGGATGGCCGAAAAAGGGTCTAAGCCTAGTAGGCGCGCAGGCGCGATCATGATCATCGCGTTGTGGGCCGCCATGGGGATCGCGGCATGGCTCTGGTTGAATCCTCAGTCGTTCTGAGACGGTCGCCCACCGAGCCAACAGCGGCATGGAAACACAGCTATCCCGTGCTTCAATTGGGGCATGAGCACACTTAATACTCAACTTGAAGCAGTTCGCAGTGGCAGGATGTACAACGACTTAAGCAGTGAGTTGGTAACCGCGCGTGCGCAGGCCGTATTGCTGAGCAACGAATACAACGCATCTTTTTCACAGCCTGCTGCGCAGCGAGAACACATTCTGCGTAGGCTGCTGGGCTCCGTTGGTTTGAATGTTCACTTTGAACCGACTTTTCGCTGTGAGTTTGGGCAACACATACACATAGGCAATGACTTCTACGCAAATTTCGATTGCGTAATGCTGGACGGTGGCGGCATTTTCATTGGCAACAATGTGCTTCTCGGGCCACGCGTAGGAATCTACACGTCTAATCACGCCATAGATGCGAATGAGCGGGCGGCTGGGGGATGCTATGCCAAACCCGTTCGGATTGGAAACAGAGTATGGGTAGGGGCGGGTGTTCATATCAACCCAGGAGTGACGATCGGAGACGACACCATCATTGGCTCGGGCAGCGTCGTAACCAAGGACATCCCTGCGAGCGTGATAGCTGCAGGCATTCCATGCAAGGTTTTGCGCTCGATTACTCCCGCAGATAAGACTGGTTTTACTGTTTCCGACTAAGAAAACACAGGACGTCCATCAAATGCATGACCGCTCAGGGTCGGTCTGCGACAGTCGCGGATCGGCCAATAACAGTCGGTCTCGGCAGATGAAAGCAGACGCTCAGCGCCCCAGCCAAACAGGCGAAAACGTCAGGCCACCGGGCCCGGGATAACAATGCCGTTATGCATCTTATGGAATAAACAATTGGGTCAGGGGATCCAAGGATGTGACAACCATATGGCGCGGAACGCGTTATTGCAGCCCAACATCAAAAGAGATTTACGAAGCTGAGAATCGTCGACCAAGCCAGCTCAAGCAACGCCCACGCAGAGAACAATCCGTTCACCACTAGAAAAAGCGCGCCAACCACAATCACTATAACGATGAGTTGCAATGCCTTCATACGGTGAAGTCTCCCGAAAAAACCAATCTTTCCATTGGGCATGTTTGGCCCCTACCGATATGCCGCATCGTGGACCCTTGATCAATTTTAGGTTGGTTATGCACTGTCCCCTCTGGGTCGTTCCGAGGCTCTCACCTACCAGCCAGACGCAGTCGCTGGACTAAAATCCAGCCGAGCGATTTGCAGCGGCCACAGCCTGGCCAGCAGCGACATTGCTGCGTGACTCGCGTACATTGAAATTCATCGTTTCCCTCACCTATGGTCAGCATGGCTGGCAGTCATTGAGAGCAGCTAACAACCCTTGATACGTCGTTGCGCCGCCTTGTCGTACTTCTCACAGCCCTCGGCTTCGCGTCTCGTCTCAAGCGCAAGCCTTCGGTTTGCCGGGCCTTGTTAACCGCTCTTGGCAACACAGGACTCAGATGCGCTATCTAGTGATCGGCACCAGTGGCGCTGGAAAATCCACCTTTGCCAAAAAGCTGGCGCGCAAGATCCGGGCCTCATATATCGAACTGGATTCGCACTACTGGGGGCAAGACTGGCAAGCAGTGCCACCCGAGCAGTTCAGGCATTCAGTTGTTGAAGCTACTCAAGGAGAATGCTGGGTAGCCGACGGGAACTACAGTGCTGTTCGAGACGTGCTTTGGTCACAAGCCACACATGTCGTGTGGCTCAACTACGGTCGCTTCACCGTATTTTCTCGCCTGCTCCGGCGCACTCTTGGCCATGGCATCACCCGCAAGCGTCTGTCGCATGGAAACCGGGAGTCACTGCGGCTGGCCTTTTTCTCGAAAGACTCAGTACTTCTCTGGTCGCTATCCACCTATGCAAAAAACCAGTCGAAGTTCGCCGCTCTGCGCGAGCATGGCGAGTTCGCGCATCTGCAATGGATTGAATTTGCCGAGCCTTCAGAGGCTTCGACATTCCTCAAGGCGATCGCGACCTCACAAGAGCACTGACACGGGTTCATCTCCACTGCCCTGCTACAGCCCGGCATTTCAATGACCACCTTGTTGCCGCCCGGATGTCGGTTCGGTGCCTGACCGCGATGGCCACAGTCAGGCCCGGACCAGACCGTCGAATATGCTCGCTATCGCTGCACATCGAGGTCGTAAGTGACCCAGTCGGTTGCCGATGCAAGCTTGTCGTAGAGCTGGCGCGCCTGGGCATTGCTGCCAGCGGTAATCCAGCGCACCACGGGCCAGCCCCGTTCCCGCGCTTTGGCAGCCACGCCCATGATCAGGCTGCGGCCTATACCTGAGCCACGCTGGCCTTGAGCCACGAACAGGTCGTCGAGAAACCCGACGTCCTGCGCGATCAGCGGTTCAGGGCACGCGCGAAAATGCGCCAATCCCAGCAAATGGCGCTCCTCCGACTCTGCGACCAGCCCTTCCATCGGGTGGCGCGGATCCATCAGCCACGACCAGGTTCGATCCAGGATCGCATCGGTCATGGGCGACTGGTAGAAATGTGCGTACTGGCGGTAGAGATCGCACCATGGCGCTCGATCACTCATTTCCAGGGGGCGAATTTTCACTGCACTCGGCATTGGGGTTCTCTTGCTTGAGGTTTTCTTGTCCATGATTGCTCCGGGTTGGTCATTCCCGAGCCGGTTCTGTGTTTCTCACCAGACAGCGGACGCCGCCGACGGTCCTTCGTGCGAGGGAAAGTGCGGCAGCACCTCCCTGGCCAGCTCCTCCAGCACCTCGGCTGGCGGGCGTTGTGAAAACTGAATGCCAAGCGCGGCATGGTTCACCCCTGCCGCCTGCCACGCTTCAAGCAAGGCCATCAGCCCTTTTCGCCCGGTGCGCAGAACATAGCCACCGTGCAAGGGGGTCCGAGGATAGCCGGGATCATCCACCAGATCGATCCATTCGTTTGTCATGTGCGGCCTGAATGCCCCTCCGGGGACAAGTTCACGCCAGGCCCGAATCTTCTCCGCCAGATGCTGAGGGCCCCTAGGGGTGTGGGTGGCATTGGGATAGGTCAGCCATCCATCCGCATGCTCGGCAATCCACTCCAGTGACTGCCCGGACGAGCCTGTCACCATCATCGGAATGCTTGCGGACACAGGCTTGGGCAGGAACTCGGCACCTTCAAAACGTCCCAGCGGCGAGTCGATGTCCAGATGACCGGCATGCATGAGCTGGCGTATATAGGAGAGCGCCAGGGAAAAGCGCTCCGCCCGGGCACTGTGCTCCAGCCCGTAGGCCGGAAACTCAATCGGCCTGTCGCCAGAGGCTACCCCCATCACCAGACGGCCGCCGGAAAGCTGGTCAATGGTCGTGGCTGCCTTGGCCAGATCAATCGAGTGACGCAAGGAGATGACGGCGCTGCCCGTTGCCAAGGCCACCTTCCTGGTTCGGGCCGCCAGGTAGGCCAGATAGGTGAAGGGATCGAACACCTGCCCGGCATCTCCAAACGATGGATCGAGCAAAGGCACATCACGCACCCACACGGCGGCAAAGCCGTAGCTGTCGATCTCGGCGACCAGGTCCGACTGGCCGCGCAGCACCGACATATCGCCTCTGTAGCTGCGCAGCGGCAGAAAGATGCCCAAGGTCAACCTGTCCGGCGAAAACATGCGTCGGTAGCCGGGGTGTCCGAAAAACGCGGCGTAGGAGGAACCGCCCGTGTGCTCAGAGGGTCTGGATGCTTTCATTGCTGGACTCGCGAGATGTTCATTCATGCACCGGTTGCTGGTGCGGGCAGCGTGATGCCTTTGCGTACAGCCGCTCGAGCCGCAACCCGCTCGTGCCATGCACTGAGATGGTGGTGCTGGCTAAAGTCGAAATGGATGATTCGCGCGATGTGCGTCCAGCCGAAATGGGCAATGTCTGCAATAGAGTAGTCGTCGCCGGCCAGATACGGACGGCCCGCCAGCGCTTGATCCAGCACCGTGAACGCTTCCTGCGTCAGGCGCCGGTAACGCTCGATTGCCGGCGCAATGGGTTCATCAGCAAACAGCTCGAAGTGCACGCGCTGGCCCAGCAGCGGCCCCACGCTGGATGCATGGAACTGCAGCCACTTGATCGCCTCCCAGCGGGCTCGCGGATCTGCCGGCAACAGCTTTCCGGTCCTGTCCGCCAGGTACAAGAGAATCGCCGCCGACTCGAACAGCACGACACCTGTCTCGCTGTCCTCGAGTACCGGAATACGGCCGTGGGGGTTCAGCGCAAGAAAGGCGGATTGACGGTGCTCGCCTTCATCGATGCGCACATGGTGCAGTTGGTAAGGCAAAGAAAGCTCTTCAAGCGCGATTGTCGCCTTGAAGCCATTGGGGGAACTGTCGGAGTAGAGATGCAACATTGAATTTGTAGATAATCTAAAACCATAGAAATCGCCGGCATCACAAATTCTCAGATGAAAAACGCCTTATATAAAGCGATTATTTCTTCCCAATAAATTTAGAAAATCTAAATTAAATATGAGCTATCCCTTGCAGGCATTGCGCACATTCGTAGAAGTTGGGCAGCGCAAAAGCGTCAAGGCCGCAGCGCAGGCCCTGCACGTCACCCCCAGCGCCGTAAGCCAGCAAATCCGCGTACTGGAAGACCGCCTGGGAGTTGTCTTGCTCGAACGTGAACGCCTTGGCATGCGGCTGACCGAGGCAGGTGCCAGCGTGTACCCCAGGCTGCGTGAAGCGTTTCTTCAGATCGACCAGGCGATGCATGCCCTGGAACGCAGCAAGGGAGAACGCAGCCTGACGGTCAGCACCGTCGCACCGTTTGCGGCATCGTGGCTGGTACCTCGGCTTGGGCGCTTCAAGCAATTGCACCTCGACATCGAAATCCGCGTGGAAGCAACGTCTGAGCTGGTAGACCTGCGACGTGACCGCGTGGATGTCGCCTTGCGCCATGGGCTGGGCGACTATCCCGGGCTTGAGGTCACCTGCCTCATGGCGCCGGTTCTGACACCTGTCGCCTCACCCGAGTTTTTGAAGACCTGCCAGGGGGCGGTGATCAATGAGGCACGCGATTGCCTTGACTACCCCCTGCTCCACGACGGAGACCGCGCAGATTGGCCGCTCTGGCTCAAGGCACACGGGGTGGCCGACGACGCGCGTGCGCAGCGCGGCAGCGCATTTGAAGACGACTTCCTTCTCATCCGCGCGGCGGAAGCTGGACAGGGCCTGGCGCTGGTGCCGCAGGCATATGCCCAGGAAGAAATCGCGACAGGCCGGCTCATTCAGGTACTGGACAAGCCCTGGCCGGCAAGATTCGCCTACTACGCCGTGACCCGCCCTAGTGCGGCTGACCGCCCCGAAGTGCGCGCCTTCCTGGACTGGATTCGCGCAGAAGCGGCCCAGTAAGGCCGCAAGCGGAGACCCTGCCCTGCTGCCCTGCAGGCTGCTCGAATTGAATCACCCGCCGCGCGAAGCCGCAGCCAGTACAGCAGTACGACAAGGCGAAGCAACGACGTACCAAGGGTTGTGGTCGCGGCTCCAAGGCAATACCGGGCGATGCAATAACCGCCAGGGCAATCAGCGATATTTCATGCCATTTCTGAATGGCAATTTCCCAAGCTACTGAAGGTATTTTGTCAATAAGTCCGGTACGCCACGGTAATGACCCGATACGGCCACCCTCAAACCTTGAATGTCGCCCACTCGCTCAAAACCATATTCTTTCCTGCATTGATTCCTCGAAATGGAAGGTCTGAGAATTATCTCCCTTCTTTTCTTCCAATCTCTAAAGAATAAAAATTCGGCGTATCAGATATCAATTGAAACATTTCATACCATTCAAAAATACTCACCTTAATCTCTAAAAAATATTGCCCAACAAATACGCCAAATTAATAATTCAGATACACCATCGATATCCAACCCAACAATGCAATAGCACAAAATTAGCGATGATTTATTTCAATTTCATATTGATTTAAAAATTCAATTAACGAAGTTAAATCAATTAATTATGTTAATAACACAACTCAACAAACACAACATCAAGCAGCTACCCATTTCCCAGGATTCATTTTGTAAATTCAGTAAAAATTGACATTATTTGACATTTTCTATGGATTTCCCAATGCGCACTAATTAGTTTCCTAGAGTATTCAAGCCCCCTGGTCTTTTCGTCGGGAGCCATCTATGCAAGCCGTCCAGACTTCATCTTGCCCGCCCTTGTTCACCCATCAAAATGACGCCCCTCCATCGCTTAGCCACTCGATGTGGCCAGGGCACATGGTGGGCCAGCGAGAGCAGCCCGTTCGCGTCTTTCTGGTGGACGACGACAGCCATATCCGCAGAGTGATTGCCCAGGATCTGATGGGCGACTCAAGAACCCTGCTGGTTGGGCATGCCTGCAGCCTGCGTGAGGCACGCAAGAGCATTCAGCAGCACGACTTCGACGTTCTGATGATTGATCTCAACCTGGGCGACGGCGAAGGTCTGGATTTGCTTGAACTTGTCCAGGGCACACACCCACATGTGCAAAGCATTATCGTCTCGGTAACTGAAAGAGATGAAAAGGTCTTTCAGGCTTTCGAGAAAGGTGCTGTAGGCTATTTGCTGAAAAACTCCTGGTTTGGCGACTACGCACAAGCTGTATTGCAAGTAGCCAATGGCGGTGCATCCATTACTCCATCTCTTGCCAAGAAAATCCTGTCGCTGGTCAGTAGATCACAAACTTATGTCGTTCCGGCGTCAAGCCTCACCAAGGAAGAGAAACTTTCTGAGCGAGAAATAGAAATACTGAAACTCATTGCCTGCGGCTACAGCTCTCCTGAAATATCCACGCACCTCAAGATAAGCACATTGACCGTATCCACGCATGTAAAGAACATGTACCGAAAATTGCAGGCCAAGACAAGAGCTCATGCTGTGAAAGCCGCCTCTTTGCGTGGGCTGATATAAATTTGAAGGCATTTTCTATATCTATAGCCCGAGATGGCAAGCGTATGGAATCACTGAAAAATATCGGTTGGAGGGCAACAACCGTTTTCCTTCAGACCATTACCATACTGAGCTGGTGTTTTCTCACACCACTGCGAGATCAGAATTGGTTTTTTGTCTTCAGTATTTTGGTGGCTTTGAGCGGATTGCTTATCTCGCTTCACTACACTCCTCGAATCTATCGTCTCATCAAGGCCAGGCTGCGCGTCAGTGCCCAACCCTCAAAAGAAGTCCAGGAAGAGCGCAAGCGCATCGCGTCAGACCTGCACGACACCCTGGGCAGCCAGTTGGTAGAGGCCTTGAACCTGATGAACTCACAGTCCTCGGTTGAAGATGGCCCTGCCAGAAAAGTCCTTGAGCAATCGCTGCTGGACCTGCGCCTGATCGTCGACTCCATGGATGCGCAATCCGACAACCTGGCCATGCGCCTGGCGCGATTGCGTTACCGGCTGGAGCCCGCGCTTCAAAGAAAAGGCCTTGTACTGCACTGGCAGTTGACCGACCCTGAGCTCGGGGTCGGCCAGCAGACAACGCTGCCGCTTCCCAGAGACCGCGTTGCGCATGAAATCCTGGCCATCGTTCAGGCCGGCATAAGCAACGCCATAGAGCACGCCCATGCAACCGAGATGTGGCTGACCCTGGAGCCCTATCAACAAGGCGATCTGCAGAGCTTCGGCTGGGACTGGTATCTGAGCATAGAAGACAACGGCAAGGGCTTCGATCTTCGAGCTGTGCTCAACAACCCCGGCAAGTCCGGGCAAGGCGTCATCAACATGTTTCATCGCATGCGAAACATCGGCGGCGACCTTCACATCCAACCCCGCTATGGTGGAGGCACGCAGGTGTTGATGCGATGGCGGTCTGAACCGACCAGCCTTTGCTAGAGAAGCGTGAATTGAGCGTGCAGCGCAGGAGACCTTCATTGGAAAGCTCTCCGCACACTCTGAAAAAGGACTCATGAAGAGCTTATGAAGGCCTACTGAAGGCGTTTTGTCGTGGACAGAGATCCGGGGCCGGTGCAGGAACAGTACCCAGAGTCGAACCCACCTCATAACCGGTTGGCGGGCACCATGGCAAGCGATCTCATCTCATTGCTAAAACACGCCACTATTCTGGCAAAACGCCATCAGCTCCTGATTGAACTTCGCCTTGAGCTTGCGCATCGCGGTCATATTCTGCGAACTGACTGTCTTGACGCTACGGCTAAGACGCTCTGCAACCTCTGCCAGGCGGTTGATATCCGCCCAGAAGTGACCCACTAGCCCTCCGGCAGTCAGTTTTACGAGGAAATCAACATGGGCGCCTTGACTGACATTCCGCGATGGAATGGCTGGCGTGCTGTATCTGCCCATGGGCAGCCATCTACCCAGGATAGGCTGCAGCACAAATCAGTTGCTCATTACAACTATATAGTTGTATATTGCAACCGATATTGATTGCTTGAGGGCACAAATGACCAACACCATGTCTGAAATTGACTCGATTCGAGCCGACTCCCGCACCCTGGTAAGAGAGCTCGGCTTCATGCAGCCGACACTGGCCACAACTGATTACTCGGCATCGGCTGTGCATGCATTGCTTGAAATCGACGCCCATGAAGACATGACCTCAGTTCAACTTGTGCAGCTTTTGGGGCTGGAGAAGTCAAGCGTCAGCCGAATGCTTGCGAAGCTGGTTGCAGCAGGAGAGATCAAGGAAGTGGCTGCTGTCGATGACGGCCGTTTCAAGCTATTGCAGTTGACTGCCCAGGGGCACAGCACAGTCAGGCAGATTCACTCCTATGGCCAGATGCAGGTGCAAAGTGCGTTTCAGCACCTCAATCGCTCCCAGCAACAAGCGGTTGCACAGGGCTTGTCTGCATATGCAGGAGCGCTTAAAGCCCACCGCTTGAATATGGCAGAAAAACAGCAAAGCCCAATCACTGTCAGCGCAGGATATCGCCCCGGACTGGTTGGACGCATTGCCGAAATGCATGCGGCGTTCTACTCGAAGCACTCCAATTTCGGGCAGTTTTTCGAGAGCCAGGTTGCAAGCGGAGCGGCTGAGTTCGCCGGACGGTTGAACGAGCCATGCAATAGGGTGTGGACCGCTCTGCTCAATGACCGAATTGTTGGTTCGCTCGCGATAGACGGGCAGGACCTGGGGGACAACAGGGCCCATCTGCGATGGTTCATCTTGGACGATGGCTGTCGCGGTAGCGGTGTCGGCAGGCTGTTGATGACAGAGGCGATGACATTCTGCGATATACGTGGGTTCCGTGAAGTCCATCTGTGGACATTCAGGGGGTTGGACGCAGCTCGCAAGCTGTATGAGTCTTTTGGCTTCAAGCTGCAGAAGGAGGAGCAAGGGGCGCAGTGGGGAAGCACAGTGACCGAGCAGCAATTCGTTCGCGTATCCTGAAAATTTATTGCCGGCTCAGGACAGCTTCTGGCCTACAGCGGGCGGCAACGCTCCTATGGCGATTTCACTGCGCGCAATGAGCGCCATGATGCAAACGTAGTGCCCCATCGTGTGAAGCGCGGCGCGATAAATCAGCAGGCTGTAATGCGATAAATTAGCGCCACGTTACTTTCGCTCTATGCAAAGGAATTTCAATTTCACCAACTAAGCGATGGTGACCTGCTCAAGCTAGGCACCACCTACCGCCTCCAAGGTGACTGGTCGCGCTGGACCGTGGGTGGCAATGTCACCAGGCAAACCGAAACGTATTACCAGCAGCCCAGCGCTCCGTACTGGCGCGCCCCCCAGCCTTCCTATGCCGTGGTGGGACTGATGGCACGTTACGAGATGGACAAACACTGGTCGATGTCGGTCAATGTGAACAACCTGTTCGACAAGACCTATATGCCGGGCCTGGGCTCTTATGGCACAGGCGTCTACGGCGATCCGCGCAATGTGCTGGTGACAGCGTGCTGCCGCATCCAAGAGCCGCCAACACCGCCCTTGATACGTCGTTCACTTTGTCGTACTTCTGTACTGTCTGTGGCTTCGCGCCTCGTCCCAACCGCATACCTTGGGTCTGCCGGGTCGTACCAGCCGCCCCAAGGGCAAGGCGTGTAACGTTCGGCGATGGCGTCATCTCTCGGTGAACGCCTCTGAGATGTGTGAAGGGCCGCAAATGGTCCATCTATGACTGTCGCAATACGTCCCAAGGCAGTTCGGCAAGGTGCTATTTCCTTGTTTCGGTCAACATACGAACGGCCAAGCTGGCGAGGACTGTTCCCATCAGCCATCGCTGGACCATGATCCATTTCGGACGGGCGGAAAGAAATACTGCTATCGAGCCTGCAAGCATGGCAATCGCGGCGTTCACACTGACGCTGATCACAATCTGGGTGAAGCCCAGAATCAGGGATTGAGAGAGCACACTGCCGTGTTCAGGGCTGATGAACTGAGGCAGCAGTGACAGATACATCACGGCGATCTTCGGGTTGAGAAGATTGGTCAGGAAACCCATCAGGAACAGCTTCTTTGGGCCGTCCTGCGGAAGGTTCCTGACCTCAAACGGAGAGCGACCGCCCGGCTTGACGGCTTGCCATGCCAGATAGATCAAGTACAGAGCTCCGCCAATGCGCAACGCATCGTAGGCATACGGCACCGCCATGACGATCGCCGTAATGCCCAGTGCCGCGCACATCATGTAGAACACGAAACCGAGAGCAACTCCCCCCAAGGAGATAAGCCCGGCGACACGCCCCTGGCATATCGATCGGGAAATCAAGTAAACCATGTTTGGTCCTGGAGTGAGGACCATTCCAAGGGAAACAAGGCCGAAAGCAAGCCAATTCTCAAAGCCAGGCATGATGGTTTCTCAAGTGTTGTTGCATTTGAATATATCAGTCGAGGTCTGCTCCTGGCCGAAAGAAGCAGCACTCGACCCGGATCAGGCAGTCGCCGAGTGAGAGGTTCTCTCCAGTCGTATGCGCCCGATATTCATCAACAACATGCCGAAGATGGCCGTAGCGCCGCCTCCCAGCAGCGAGCTGGTAACGGGCTCTCCCAGCCAGAAGCTGGACAGCAGCATGCCAAACAACGGCACCAGGGACATATACGCGGCTGCGACGCCAGCACCCAGCTCCTGGACGCCCTTCAAGTACCAGGCGTAAGCCAATGCCGTAGCGCCCAGGGCCAGGGCCACAACGCTGTACCAGGCGATGGCAGGTGCTTTTGCCAGGCCAGTCCAGGCGGACGAGCCCTCCAGAGCAATGCTGGCCATAAGAAGCAGAGCAGCGCCAATGAGTGCGGTCGCCGTCGTCGTGGTCAGCGCATCCACGCGGATCAGAACGATGCGCCCTATCAGGGTATAGGCAACCCAGCATGCGGCGCAGCCAAGCAGCAGCCACTCACCCACGCCGGACGAGGAAGACACCAGATCCCCCAAAGCGCCGCCACTCAGCGCATACAGGGCGCCCGTTACGGCCAGCCCCAAACCCAGGCACATGATGGCGTTCACGCGTTCACGAAACAGCAGCGCTGCGAACAGCATGGTCAGAACCGGGTTGAGCGCCACCACCATGGCCGCCTTACCCGCAGGCACGGTCTTGAGTGCCTGTAAGAAGAACACGGAGTAGCCCAGCACACCTACGGCAGAAGCACAGGCCAGGCCCGCCCATTGGCGAGGCCCCAGGACACGCAATGCACCCATGCGCCCGCTGCGGTACAGCCACAGCACCAGCAGGAGCCCGGCCAGAAAGAAGCGCAGGCTGGCCGCAGCCAATGGAGGCATGGCTTGCGCGACAATGCGTCCCCAGGGCCAGGAAGCGCCCCACAGGACAGCCATGCCAATCAATCCCAGATGGGTGGAGGTTCGTAATGTGTTCATGAGACGTTACTATCTGATAATCAGAATTCATCGTCGAATGAGTAAAAGCTCATGACATTCACGCAACTCGAAGTCTTTGCAGCACTCGCCCGGGTCGGCAGCTTCTCGCGCGCAGCGGGTGTGCTCGGTATTTCCCAGAGCGGCGTCAGCCATGCCATCAAGCAGTTGGAGACAGAACTGGGCGTCACGCTTTTCAAGCGCGAAGGGGCTGCGGCAACACTGACCGAAGTGGGCGTCAGGCTACTGAGCCGCGCCAATGACATCCTTCAGCAAAAAGAGGCATTGCAGCAGGAAGCCGACGCGGAGCATGGCATTGCCCGGGGCAACTTGCGCATTGCATCTTTTGGCGCCACCTCGTCGCTGCGTCTGCTGCCGAGCCTCCTGGCACGCTTTCAGCAGAAGCACCCCCTGGTCGAGGTGCACATTGAGGAGGCCGTAGACAGCACTGTCGTTCAGTGGTTGCTGGAACGGCGCGTGGAACTGGGCTTCGTCGCCTTGCCCGACGAGCGCTTCGATACCCTGCCCCTGGCCGAAGACGAGCTGGTGGCGGTGCTGCCCGCTGCGCACCCCCTGGCGTCCCAATCAGCCATTGGCGCCATGAGCTTTCATGGACAGCCCTTTATCCGCACCAGCGCAGGCTCGGGCCCCCATATCGATGCATTTTTGGCCAGCCAGGGCGCCGCACCCAGAACCCTGTTCAGGTTTGAGCAGCTCACTTCAATGATGGGCTTTGTAGCGCAAGGCGAGGCAGTCACCATTGCCGCACGCCTGGCTCTGCCCGAGCCCCCGGCAGGTGTTGTCTACCGCCAGTTAAAGCCCCGTTGTCGCCGGAAAATCGCGTTGGCCGCGCTGAGCTTTGACAAGCTCTCGCCCGCTGCTTTGGCTTTTGTCGAGCTGGCCCGGAAAAGCAGGGCCAGTCTGACGGTGGAGCATTGAGCGACCTCGTCATCCGAAGCAAGTGATCTACCGAATGCCTGGAGCCAAAGGTAGTCTGCAACAGCGACGCAAAGCAGATTGCCACCGTCGATAAGGCAACAAGTTACGGTCGTGCGATGAGTGCAAGGTTCATTGCATGACTGAATATCGGCCGACCAGCCTTTGCAGTCATGGGAGGCTCAAGTCCATACCGAGCATCTTGGCAAGGCCGAAGGTGAACAGCAGCACACACAGCAGCGCCAGCATGAAGGCGGCAGCGACCTTGCTTCCCGTGCGCAGCAACGCGCGCCTGTCCATGCCCTTCTTTCCTTGGTCGTAATGCCACTTGATGGCGAAGAACATGCACGCACCGAAGATGAGAACCTTGAACGTAACAAAGAGTACAGGGACCCAATCGATCATTTTGAGATTTTCCAGCTATGACTTGACACTGTCTATCGTGAGGAACACCGCCTCCCGAAGGAGAGAGGCGAAAACGTCGGCGATTGCCATACAAGAATGGGATCGCCACACGCTCTGAGGCATATTACTTAAAAGCAATTTCCATACATTGAGACAAAATGTCTGCGTATGAAAACCATACAAGATGACAGTTTGCCAGTTTGGCTGCCGCGATTGGCCGTGCATGGCGGGCCGCGCTTCTTGCAGATTGCGGATGCCTTGCAGGCGGCAATGGCAGACGGATCGCTCAAACCGGGTGATCGTCTGCCTCCGCAGCGCCAGCTGGCAGCACAGCTGAACCTCGACCTGACGACGGTCACGCGCGCATACGACGAAGCCAGACGCCGCCATCTGCTGGAGGGCCGCGGCGCGCGAGGTACCTATGTCGCGGCACCGAAAGTTGAGCTGACCTCGGTCCTCGACCTGAGCATGAACACACCGCCCCCACCCGCTGGCGTGGACTTCGACGACCTGCTGAAACAAGGCCTTTCTCAGGTAATGATGGGGGCAGACACCACATTGCTGATGACTTACCACCTGGGCGGAGGAAGCGACTCCGACCGTAAGGCAGGAGCCAGATGGCTGGAGCCGATGTTTGGATCCCTGGATTCAGCGCAGGTTGTTGTCTGTCCGGGCGCGCAAGCAGCAATTGCCGCATTGATCTTGGCGCTGACGAAGCCTGGCGATGTGATAATGACAGAGCCAGCAAGTTATCCGGGCCTGCGTACTGCTGCGACCCAGTTCGGCCGACGCATCGTTGCGGTGGAAGCGGATCAGCACGGGATGGTGCCCGAGATGCTGGAGCAAGCCTGCCATCAGCACCAGCCTCGGCTGGTCTACCTCAACCCTACATTGCAGAACCCGACCGCCATCACCATTCCGGAGCGCCGGCGCAAGGAGCTCGCCAAAATCGCCAAGCGCTGCACTGTACGCATCGTCGAAGATGACCCCTACTGGCTGCTTGCCGATGCACCGCCACCACCTATTGCCACGTTTGCCCCGGAACAGGTGTCCTACATCTCGACCCTGTCGAAGTGCCTGACGCCCGGCTTGCGTGTCGCCTTCGTGCTCATACGTGACCAGTATGAACGTGAACGTTTTCTGGTCGCGCTCAGGTCATTTGCGCTGATGGTCGCACCTCTGACGGCCGCACTGGCCACACAGTGGATCCTCGACGGCTCGGCTGCCGCGTTGATGGAAGGCGTACGTAAGGAGGCGCGTCTGCGCCACTGGATGGCCAGGGATATTCTTGCGGGGAGGTACAGCGGCACTGGAGACGGCCTTCATGTATGGCTCGAGTTGCCAGGGTATTGGAGCTCCTCACAGCTTGCGCGTGCAGCCGGCAGCGAGGGTATCGCAGTCACGCCGGCGGAGGCATTCACAACTAGTGCCGCCAGCAGCGACTCCGTCAATGCCATTCGTATCTCGTTGGGCAGCATCAAGGACCGCAGACGCTTGCAGACGGGCCTTCAAAGGCTGTCTCATCTGCTGGCGAGAAGGCCCGAGCCGTTCAGCGCTGCGGTGGTTTAAGTACTCGGGAAAAACGGCTCCCCTTCGGGAGCTCCCTCAATGCGGTCGCATCCAGCCGCTTCAACCATCGACTAATCCGGCTTTGTAAGCGCCCTCACCGCTCTGGCTGGCCTTGGAATGCCCTGAATCGCTACGACCACCGGTTGCGATTGCCCACCACGGACCTGGCATGCGTCTGGTGGCTTGAATTTCAAGCGTGTGCTACGCACCGACTTGCTGCCATTGCTTGTCCCTTTGTCGTTTCTTGAACAGGGTGAAGAAATCCACTTTGCAGGGAGCAAGGTCAACCCGCACCAGGCACACCGGCGATCACTCGTGCGCCCTTCACTCGCGGCGTCCTTTGCATCTCTATTGCAACAGCTGAAATCCTCAATCTTTGGCCGGGAATCTTCCATTTGATGTGCTCTCACATAACTACGACTATGATTGTCGGAGTTATGTGTTCGACCGGCGACTTCCAGTCTGCCGAGCCAAGGCGGTCTCCTGCGCGCCAGTTGTCGATACTCCTACCGGACCTCGGTGAGCCAACAGGCCAACCGAGCATGCCGTGATACGTGGGATGAAGGTGAATCTGTGAATACTCAACGCATCGTGATTGTTGGTGCAGGCTTTGCTGGCATGTGGAGCGCCCTTGCTGCGGCGCGCGCCCTGGACATGCAAAAGCGTTCCGATATTGAAGTTGTGCTTGTGGCCCCCCAGCCTGAGCTACATGTTCGACCTCGCTTGTACGAGGAAGCCCCAAACACCATGCGGGTCAAGCTAACTGAGTTGCTTGATGCCGTCGGCGTGAGGTTCATGCAAGGAAGCGTCGAAAAAATTGACGTGCAGCAGCAGCAAGTTGTCGTCAAGGCGCAGGGCCAGGATGCTCAGCTGTCCTATGACCGCCTGGTGCTTGCAGCCGGGAGCAAGCTCTTCCGACCCGATATTCCGGGGCTCACCAGATACGCCTTCAGCGTGGATCAGGTGGATGAAGCGGCGGCTCTTGAAGCGCACATTCAGAGCCTTCGCAGCCAGCCCGACACAGAAGCTAGGCGTACCCTTGTCGTTGTCGGGGGCGGCTTTACCGGAATCGAGACTGCTGCAGAGATGCCTGCCCGGCTACGTGCGGCCCTGGGCGAAAGCGCAGCAGTGAATGTCGTGATTGTCGAACGCAACAGCGACATTGGACCCGACCTCGGGCCGGGCCCGCGGCCGGTGATCGAACAGGCGCTCGCAGAACTCGGCGTAACTGCGGTTCTGGGTGCTGGTGTGACCGCTATCGATGAGCATGGATTGGTCACATCGGCCGGTCAGCGCATCGATGCAAGCACGGTCGTGTGGACAGCAGGCGCCCGGGCGAATGAACTCACATTGCAAATCCCGGGAGAGCGGGACGCATACGGTCGATTGCACGTTGACCATGATTTGCGCGTGAAGGCGGTGCCAACCATCTATGCAACGGGAGATGTCGCCTACGCCGCGACTGACGATCAAGGCCATGTAGCCATGATGTCGTGCCAGCATGCAATGAATCTCGGCCGCTCTGCTGGACACAACGTTGCCGCCGATCTGCTTGGGCTGGCTCCGATTCCTTATAGTCAGCCAAAGTATGTGACCTGCCTTGACCTCGGCCCCTGGGGAGCGGTCTATACCGAAGGATGGGAGCGCTCGGTCAAGCTGGTTGGAGCGGAGGCAAAGGCGCTCAAGCAGAAAATCAACACCGAATGGATCTATCCCCCATCGGCGAATCGTGCCGAAGCATTGGAGTCGGCTGACCCCCTGCGAATAGTCGTCGCCTGAGAACGGCTGACACGCCCCGGCATACCGAAGGTTTGCGGTTGAGACGAGGCGCGAAGCCACAGGTAGTACAGAAGTACGACAAGGCAAAGCGACGCGGTATCAAGGGGTGTGTTGGCAACTCCAAACAGGACAATCGATGGAAGAGACCTCGCGCCTCTTCTACATGAGGACCGTGTCCCGATATCCGTTCACATCCCAAACTAAGAGGTCGAGCGCCGAGCCGCCGAGCGTGCACCAAACCATTCGATGACTTTGGCTTCGTGGCTCGCTGGCGCTTTGGACCTGGTTCGGCTTGCGAGGTCCGCAAGCGTGTGCCGGTCGAGTTCGTCGCGCATGGCCTTCTCTGCTCCCTCCATCACTGCATGGATGGAACAAGTGCCACGTGTGGCCCATGCGGGAGCGACTTCGCCAAAAACAGCACAGCGCTCTCGTACCTCCCGGCAATCGAACACCGGCTTCACGCCATCAATTGCCTCCACGACGTCTTTCACCGTAATTTTCTCAGCTGGCCGCGCCAGGGAGAAGCCACCGCGAACCCCTTCTGCCGCACGTACGAGTCCAGCATGCCCCAGCTTGGTAAAGAGCTTGGCGACGTACTCCGCTGGTACGCCCTGCATATCTGCAAGGTCACGGGTGCTGGCCTCCGCAACGCCATGCTCGGCGGAGTGAACCAAGTACAGCATGCAGTGCAAGCCATATTCGACACCTGCGCTCAAAAAACTCATCGCATAACTCCGACTGATACAGACTTAGTTTAGCCGCATACCTGCGGCCATGCACAGGAGAGGACTCCTCCGGCCGCGGCATCGGCTTCCCTGATGACTTTTCGCTCCAGACGTACTTGTTACCATGCGTTCAAAACGGCCTGGGGAGAGTACGTGGGCAAGGCATTACCGCAGCAAGCTCAGCGCAAGCAGTCAATGCGATCCACCGTGCGCATGGCGACGCTGGGAATGGCCGTTGCGTGGCTGACCTTGGTGGCTGGTCCGGGGTGGTGGATGTCCAAGCGAGTCGTGGGTGCAGAGCTGGACCGCTTGACGGCCAGCGCCGAATACGAAGCCAAGACGACGGCTCGCATCATGGACCGGCTGTTCACGGAAATGCTGAGTGTGACCAATATGGTGGCGCGCCAGGGCTCGGTGATCCAGCTGACCACCCGGTATCGCTAAGATCCGCCGAGTCTGTCCATGCTCACGCGCCAGCAGCGCGCAGCGCAATTCACGCAGGATTCGCTGGTGCACAAAGTCGGCGACTTCATGCATGAACTCTGCAGCGATCTGCGCTATGCCCGTATCTTCATGAACAATATGTCGGACGACACGGTAACGGCCAGCAACTAGGACGAGCCTGACAGCATCGTGGGCATGATCTACTCTGGCCGTCCCTATCTGATCGATGCATTGCGTGGCGGCAATGACCATTCGTTCGGTATCGCCCGGCTGAACAAGACGCCGTCCTATTTTGTGGCAAGCCGTATCGCGAATGAAGACGACGTGCCTCTGGGCTCCGCCACGGTGAAGTTCGATGCGCCGGAAATAGCGCTCTACCTGACTGGACACCACATTGCACTGATCGTGGATCGCCAGGGAAGCCACTGAGACACGCAAATTGGCGGAGCGACTCCAGGTTTCGGCTTCCGACTTTGGTTCTGTGCGAGCCTGAAACAGACCGGGAGTAAAACTCCGGCTTCGCCTGACCCGCGTTGACGGAAATCCCTCATTGCCTCAGGTTTCTTGCCGCCGCATTGTTGTGCACTCCGCAAACTATCCCAGAGGTGCCCCATGGCTGAACCATCGACTCCCGACAAGCAACCGCAGCCCGATCCGGCCGAACTCAATGCGTTCTTTCCCTCCCCCTACTCGCTCAGCCAGTTCACGTCGCCCAAGTCCGACCTGAGCGGGGCCGACTACGCAAAAACCTATCAAGGCAGCAAGAAGATCCTGATGATCGGCGCAGACGAACGTTACTTGCTGACCGATAACGGCAGCTTCTTCTCCACCGGCAACCACCCGGTCGAGACGCTGCTGCCCATGTACCACTTGGACAAGGCGGGATTCGCGTTCGATGTGGCAACGGTGTCGGGAAATCCTGTCAAGTTCGAGTTCTGGGCAATGCCTTCGGAAGATGAGACGGTCAAGGGCTTCTTCAACAAGTACCACTCCCAATTCAAGGAGCCGCTGCGCCTGTCTACGGTGCTTGAGCGAGGACTGGAGCAGTACGCCGCCATCTTCGTCCCTGGCGGGCATGGCGCGCTGATCGGCATCCCCGGCAGCCATGATGTAGGCGAGGTGCTGGAATGGGCGGCGGCCAACAACCGGTTTGTCATCTCCCTGTGCCACGGCCCTGCGGCCTTCCTCGCGGTTGGCGACAGCGATATCTACCGAGGCTACAAGATCTGCGCCTTCCCTGACTCACTCGATGCACAGACCCCGGCCATCGGCTACATGCCGGGTCACCTGACCTGGAAGTTCGGCGAAAGGCTCAAGGCTCTGGGTTTCGAGATCGTCAACGACGGCATCTCGGGTGCCGTGAACCGGGACCGCCAGCTGATCACCGGCGACAGCCCTCTGGCTGGCAATGCGCTTGGCAAGCTCGCGGCCGAAACCTTGCTCAAGGAAGTCACGGCCTGAGATGAGCACCGCAATCGCGCAGGCGGCATTCCAGGGATCCCTCGCCATCGAGGGCGCCCGCAGCCTTGCCGCAATCAAAGATACGGTGCGTGCTGTCGGCGCGCCGCTAGGGTACGACCGCTTTGTGCTGTTCTCGGCCTCCAGCGCTCGGGACGATGCGGTGGAGCGCATCTACTGGATCGAGGGCGACTGGTTCGGCACGGGCGCGCCTGTCGATGCTGAAACCTACGTGCGGCGTTGCCCCGTAACGCGCCATATCCTGGAGACGAACCAGCCCTTCTTCTGGACCAAGACGAACGGCGCTCAGGGCGAGCGTTACAGCGTCGTCCGCGCGCCGCAGGGCCCGGGTATCCACGGTCTGCAAGTGCCTGTATTCGGCCTCCTGGGGCTGGAAGGCGCGATGAGCCTGGGCGGCGAGCGCATTGATGCCTCGCCGCAGGCCCGGCTGGCGCTAGAGTTGATCGCCCAAACCGCATTCCGCACAGCGCGCAGATTGCTGGAACTGCCCCCACAAGAGGAGCTCAGCACCCTGTCTGATCGCGAACGCGAGGTGCTTGCGTGGACGGCCGCCGGCCGGCGGCAGACGGAGATTGCCGCAACCCTCGGCCTGTCCGAACGCACTGTGGAAAACCACCTGCGCCGCATCCGCAAGCGCCTGGGCGTTGCCACGACGGCGCAGGCCATTCGCGTGGCGATCCGCAACGGAGAGATCGTCGCCTGACTATCAATGTCGGCTCACATCTCAAGTATCCCTTTGGAACATGCAAACGGAAGGCAGGAACCGGCCGCAAGAGCTCTTCAAGACACAGCCCTGCCGGCTTCTGCACCCGGTTCAGATCTATGCTGAAGTGGGTAGCGCCTTAATGGAGCGCAGAATATTGCGTGTGATGCTTTGCCGTTTGGCAAGGTCGGCAAGTCTGTTGGGCGTGTCCATGTTCAAGGCGAAGAAGACGGGGCCGCTGGGCCACTCTACCCAGCCCACCCACCAGCCGATTTTTCCGGTCCAGCCCGTTTTTGCACGCAGTATCCAGTCAGGCCCCGCTTCATTGACCATCACGTCCTTCACAAGCCGCTGGTGCTCGACCTGGAAAGGCAGTTGATTGCGGTAAAGCCGTTGCAAGAAAGCAATCTGCTCGAAGGATGAGATGGCGAGGTCGCCCTCAACCCAGAATGGCTTGTCGCCAGTGGCGACCGCATTGCCGTACCCAATCTTGCGCATATAGGCGCTCTCGCGTGCATCGCCGAGTTCCTTGGCGAAGCGCTCATACACCCAGACGGTGGAGTTCCTCATCGCGGAGCGCAGATTCTGGTCCACGTTCCACGCCGCCACAGGCCGTTTCACACCATCCCATTGAATGAGCTGAAATTCGTCACGCAGCAGCCCTGCATCAAGCGCAAACAGGCTGTGCGGAATCTTGAAGGTAGAGGCTGGCGAGTAACGCTGACTGGAACGCGACACGTTGTAGACGTGGGTAATTTCTGAGTTATCACGTGCATCGAGAACAACGATGCTGCCTTGCGCATCGGCTTCTGTGAAAAACCGAGACCACTCTGTCATTTCTTGAAGCTGGGGGCCAGCTGCCGTCACTTGAGCAAACCCTGCGGCCAGGGCGGATAAGACCAGACTACGTCGATTCATGCGGCTAGTTTAAAGGTCAAACGAACCCATCTTGAGGTGGCAGGGACAGTGACTGTGTCGACTTGTCGCAAGGGAGAGCGTCTCTTGCGGGGCAGACAGCGGCAGCCGCAATCGCTTGAATCCACAGCCAAAGGCTGTCTTTCGGTCAGCCAGATCGGACATAGCGAGCACTCCGGGAGTTCCGACTGCCGCCTGAGCTGTCAATCGGCGCTCGCAGGCCCTTTAAGTTCAAGCTGATTGCCGTCCGGGTCTTTGCAGTAGATGGACAGGCCCATGCCGTCAGCGCCAAAGCGTCGCACCGCCCTATCTGCCTCGAGACCGTGGCCAGCCAGGTGCAAGAGGATGGCTTGCTCATCAAATGGCTCGATACGCAGGCAAAAATGATCGACGTTTCTGCGCTCGCTTGTGGCCGCAGCGCCCCCCGCACGGCCTAAAGGGCCCTCAACATCCACCAGGTCAATCATGGATGCACCAGCTCGCAGGTGAACCATACCCAGATCCTCGCGGCGCTTCACCAAGGTACAGCCCAGGACCACTTGGTATAAGCGGATGCTGTGCTCCAGGTCGGTGACGCGCAACACGATGTGATCAATGTGCTGAATACTGAATTTGCTCATCGCGATCTCCTGCTCCAGGCATGCATACTTCTAATCGTATGCACTTGGTGTGATGGAACCCCAAACATTCGGCGAGCGTCAGGGACATTTTTTCGATCGGAAGGCCCGTGCGTGCTTGATCTTGTCAAGCAGTTACGACATGGGGCCGTCAATGTCCACCCAAGGGCTCGCATTGAGCATTTCGGCGTGAGGCGCTGATTTCCATTTCCTTTCCAGAAGTGTTCAGCGCACTGGTGCCGCGCCAGTGGGTCAATCACTATTTTTGTGCTCACGCCAAGCCCACGCTGGAGGTGACGGGGATCGCTGTGGCGGCAGGCCTGGCTGCTCCCGCTCCCTGGATCAGGAACACCCCGCCAAGAATCAGGAGCACACCCAGCACACGCATGACGTTGATGGGCTTTGGCTCCAGCCCCATGACACCGAAGTGATCGATCAAGACCGCCACGACCATCTGCCCTGCGACCACGGCGACCAGAAATCCGCCGGCACCCAGTTTGGGTATCAGGGCTGCAGCACTGGCGACGTAAACAGCCCCCAGGACACCGCCGATCCACAACCACCAGGGACCGTGAAACGCATTGCTGAAATTCGGCATGGGGGCTTTGACCAGAATCAGCATGGGCACCATCACGGCCAGGCTGATCACCAGCGATGTGGCAGCCCCCCAGAAAGGGTGACCAAGAGCACGGCCTACGTTGGCATTTGCTGCGGCCTGAAAAGGCAGGATGGCCCCCGCCAGCAAGGCCATGCCCAGTGAGGCGACCGTCATCAATGCCATCTTGCTGTTCATATCTGCCACTCCTTCAAACGTCTACAAGCAATGTTTGAATGGTCTCGCATACGGATTAATTATGGAAATCGTTTATATGCACATGTACTATTCTTCACATGGATGATCTGCGTCGTATCGACCTCAATCTGCTGCTGACACTTCACGCGTTGCTGACCGAGAAGCACGTGACCAGGGCTGCCATGCGCCTGCACAAGAGCCAACCGGCAGTGAGTCATTCGCTAGCTCAGCTGCGCGAGCATTTCAATGACCCATTGCTGGTGCGCAAGCAGGGAAAGCTGGAGGTGACAGCCCGAGGCAATGCGCTGCTGCAACCACTCTCGGAGGCTTTGGGCAGCCTCAATACTCTGCTGGGAACACCTCAGTTCGATCCACTGCAGGCGCAGCGACGATTCAGGCTGTCACTGTCCGACTATGCGGCTCGTCTGGTACTTCCGGACCTGATGCGATACGTCCGCAAACATGCGCCCGGCTTTGACTTCGCCATCAGTCAGGCCAGCCGGGATGCCATGCTGGTACAGCTAGCCGATGGTGAATTGGACCTGGCTCTGGGGATCTTTCCCGATCTTGCACAAGACATCCAGGTCGAAACACTGTTCGAAGAGGATTTCATCTGTCTCGCAGACAAGGCCGTCAGTCCGGAAAAAGGAGGACTGTCGTTAGAGGAATGGCTGACGCGCCCTCATGTCATGCTGGCATTGAGGCCGGATGCGAACGACGAGATCGAGCGCGCACTCGCCGCCAAGGGACTCAAAAGGAGGATTGCGGTGGCCTTGCCACACTGGAGCGCTGCGGTTGAATTGCTGCCAGGTACCGATCTGGTTCTGACGATTGCCCGTCGTGCTGTAGGCCCGCTGCGCTCATTCAAGAATCTGCGGCAGTTTGCGCCTCCACGCCAATTGCAACTACCGAAAATGGCATACCAGCAAGCCTGGCACACGCGAAAGCACAATGACCCTGCGTTGACCTGGCTCAGGCTTGCTGTAATGAACAGCTGCAAACAGAGTGCTGGCGAGCAGTGAGTTGCCACCAGTCGCGATTTTTGCCGTAATTTTTCTTCAGCATCCTAGACGCTGCCGATGACTGCGATGGGCGGGGATTCAATCGGCCAATAGCGGTTTTTTGATCATTTCATCCTGGTATATGACGATGGACTCCAAACAATTTGTTGAAAACTGGGTCAACCTCAAATCAGAACTTCTTTTGTCTTTCATGAATGCTCATGAAGAGTCGGAGGTCGCAGCGAGGATCGAGGCTCTAGGACTTACGCCCAAGCAGCACGAGCAACTTCGAGCAATTCTGGATTCTGTGCTGAGAGACACCATGTATACATTGCTGCTGGGACTCGATGGCGCCGCGAGCATTGGAGGCGAGCAACAAACGTATACGCTTCATGATGAGGACGGCAATCTCATCTCTGATGGCGGTGAACTGGAAGCAGCAGCATGGGAAGCCTTTCACGGGCAGGATCAGGCACCCGAGGACGATTGACAAACGCTTTCCAGCGACTGGTCTGGGTCGTTTGCAGTCCTGGTTTCATTAATGAAGTAAGCGTAACTACGCGCTCTTGGTGCTTGCATCTCTTCAATGCGCTCGACTATGCTGGTTACATTGAGTCACGCTGCGCTAGGAGGGAACTTTGCCAAGCATTGAAGTTTTTGAAAAGCTCACTGGTCGCAAATTTTCGAATGCAGAGCTCTTGCATACAAAGGTGCTCTCTTTCCCTGAAGAGGGGAAAAAGAGAGTTGTCTATGGACTGCTGGCCGAGGCTATCGACATCGACTACTCTCAAAAGTCGCTTTCTGAGATTGGCGAGCAAATAAGACTGGTTCTGTCCAATATTGAGCGCGTTGCACCCAAAGCCTTCGTTGGTCAAAACATTCGTGTGTACGAGGGCGGCAACCACTTGGACATCATCAATGATGGTGTTGGCAGCATGGGCTGGTTGATTGTGGAAGACCACCTGACTTGATTGGACCTCAAACGCCCGGGATCCAGAAGCGCAGCGATCCCTTGTCCGGCGCCTGATGCCTGCAGGCTGTCTGCGCAGACCTCGCCGTTCGATCCGCTGCGCCGGTCTGGAGATCGTTGTACTCGCGAAAGAAGTTTTCAGCTTAGCGCATGCAATCGATCTGAACTGGCTGGATCAGAAAGGCTCCTACAGGAGCCTTTTTGCTTAGACAGCAGAACTGTTCAATCCACAGCAACCATCACCGACGACGCCTTAATGACGGCATACGCATTGTCGCCCTCCGTCAATCCCAGGGACTGGGCCGACGTTGAGGTGATAGAGGACGTGACTCTCACACCAGGGGCAACTTCTAGTGTCAATTCCGTGCTGACCGGGCCCGTGACAATCGAGATAACCTTGCCTTGCAAGACATTGCGAGCACTGATTTTCATAGCATCTGTACCTGAAGAAATGACGACGGACAAGAGCATATATTCAGCGACTCGATGGCTGTAGACGCTCTGTCATATAGAAGTCCTATCGCCAGTTGTATGACTGCAATGGGCTGAGCTGCGACAGCCGCAATCGGTTTTCGCCACGGACGTTCACCTACCTGAGCAAGTCACACGAAACGCCATCTTCAGCGCTTTCCCAGCCATCGACTGATACCTGCTGCGGCAACGGCAGCAACTGCTGCACAAACAGCTCCTGCAACGGCAACACTGCCGGCATCCCACCAGGTGATGCTTGCCCCACCTAGCAGCGCACCCAGCGCGATACCTCCGTTGGCAGCCGAGACGTTAATGGTTCCGGCCAGAGCCTGGGCATGTGGTGCTGACTTCATGACCCGGATCTGGCAGATGGGATACAGCGCCGTGTTCGCAATGCCCCACACGCCCAACGCGAGGGCCAACCCTGCCGGTTGCGCTGCCATCAGTACCGTAGCCAGCATACCAATAGCCAGCACGACGCTGAACAGTGCGGTGGTTGCCAGCGGCTTGCGGTCTACCCATATTCCGCCCAGCCGGTTTCCGAGAAGGCCGACGGCGCCGAAACCCATCAGCCACCAGCCCACATGCACCGAAGGCACATGCGCAACCTTCTCCAGCAGCTCTGCCAGGTAGGTGTACCCCGTAAACATGGCCGTGAACACCGCGACCGACAGCAGCACGTTGGCCACAAAGGCCGGATCGCGGAGGATACGCACCTGCTGTGCAAGCCCGACCCGTTGGCCTGCGACCATGGCAGGCATGAAGCAGTGCAAGAGGACGGCAATCAACAAGGACATGATCGCGAGCACCCAGAAAGCGCCGCGCCAGCCCATGGCGTCGCCTGCGACCGTGCCCAAGGGAATCCCCAGCAGCATGGCCGCGGAAATCCCGAGGTAGACCGTGGAAACGGCCTTGCCTGCGCGCTCGACCCCGGCCAGCTGAGCTGCTGTCTCGCTGGCCGTCCCCCAGAACACCGGCAACGCAAGCGCAGGAATGATGCGGGCAACGGCCAGGACCCAGAAGTTCGGGGCCAGTGCGGCCACGGCGTTGGACACGGCGAAGAGAGCCAAAATCGCCATGAACAAACGTTTGCGCTCTACGTGTGCCAGCCATGCCGTCAGGGGCGGCCCGAAGAACATCACCACGATTGCGAACAAGGTGACCAGTTGGCCTGCCGTAGCGATGGAAATCGACAGATCGCGAGCAAGTGCCGGCAGCAGGCCGACCATCAAGAACTCGGTCGTGACGATCACGAACGCCGCAATCGCCAGGATATACATGGATGCGGTGCCAGCCTGCGCGGCATTTCCTGGACCCTGACAGGCGGTGTTAGACGAAGAGGACATTTTCAGCAAGGGGATTTTCAAACCCAGAGCTTATTAACTCCCAACATTCTTATGTTGGATGCAAATTCCATTGACTTCATCCAAAAATTCCATAATCAGACACGCAGCCTGGCTCCTAGATGGCTGAGTAATGCGTCTACCTTGGGCAGCAATTGCCGGCTGCGCTGCCATTGGAGATACAGAGGCAGGCCATTCACCGCCAAGGAGGGCAATACTTCCACCAGTTCGCTCTTGGCCAAGCGCTCGCCAATGAGCCAAGTTGAAATCTGGGCTACCCCGAATCCTTGGCTCACGGCTTCCACCCAGGATTCAGCGCTGCCCACCTCCAATCTCGCTGCAGGGCTGTAGTGTTCGATGGGTGCATCCCTGCACTGAATCAGCCATGGGCTGGGTGTGCCGTTGGGGCGCCGGTAGAGCACGGAATCCAAGCGGTCCAGCGACTCCACATCATCCTCAATCTCGCCAACCTTTTCCAGGTAGCTCGGTGCGCAGCAGAAGATGCGCCGCTCCCTGCCGAGAAAGCGATATCCGATGGGAGCCGGCCAGGTCTCGCCGCCGCCAATGCGCACCGCGACATCCACCCCATCTTCCACAAGGTCCACAAATCGATCTGTGAAGGAAATCTCCGGCTGCACGCCGGGATAGACTTTCATGAAGTCGAAGAGCACAGGCATTACACACATGCGGCCATATGTTGCAGGAAGGTCGATGCGCAGCTTGCCCACTGGCACCGTGTCTTCGGCTTTCAGTACATGCTCGGCCTCCTCCAGTTCGCCAAGGACACGCTGGCAGGTCCGGTGAAAGGCCTGCCCCGCATCGGTCAACGAAAGGCGACGGGTGGTCCGCTCAAACAGCCGCACGCCCAGGCGTGACTCCAGACGTGCAACCGCCTTGCCCACGGCGGAGTTGGTCAGGTTCAGGCGTTCCGAGGCAGCGGTGAAACTACCGGCGTCCACCACAGATACGAAGACATCTATGCCTTTCAGGCGTTCAGAGGAATACATGTTTATGGAAATAAACTCCAGAGGCTGGACCAATAATAGAAGACATCAGCCATGGATTCCTGAATTCCATTGAGCTTTGACTGATCGAAGTCGCGCCGTTTCGTTGGCAAGTTCTCATTGCCGAGACTTGCGCAACGCGCCCTTCCAGCACATCCGTCCAGACCGATCTGGGTTTCGACAGAACATCGGCACCCGGCCTACTCAGAGAATGTCCGCTCAGGGTCGCGCTCTGCCTCCGAGGGCAATCAAAAGCGAAGGCTGAGGTGCTCCTCGAACAGCATCGCTACATGCGCGATAGTCGATACAGACGATGTCCAGCCAGCTAATGCTCGTATTGTCCTGATTGGTTCAAATCATGACTTCCAAACGGAGCCAGCAATGACACTTCAGGACATCTCGGACAAGGTAGAAATCAATGAACTCCTGGCACGTTACTGTCATGCCTTAGATGAAAAGGATTGGCACTCGTTTCAAGCGATATTTCTTCCTGATGCGATTTTGGACTTCACCGCTCTTGGTGGCCCCAAAGGCTCTCCTGCCGAGCTGCAAGCGTTTTTTGCGCCAATCCTTGGCAGCCTGCCCTCGACACAGCACACAGTCTCTACCGTCAAAATTGATCTGGCAGGAAATAGCGCCACCGCTCGATCTGCAGCCATCGTCCCCATGACAGGCAAGACGCCTGAAGGCAAAGAAGCCACTTCTGTGAGCGGCCTCTGGTATGAAGACAGCCTTGAGCGCACAAAGGATGGCTGGAAGATCAAATCACGAAAGCAAGTTCGCAGTTGGTCCGCAAATATGGCCTGATCCACACGCTTTGGTACAAGCTTGTCAGCTTTCGCATGGTTTGGTGTGCAGCCGTTGCGATCACTCTCAAGTAGTCGACAGCCCCTGGATGGCGGCTTAACGTTCAGCGACAGTATTCGCTGAACCTTGCTCGCCAACGTGTTAGCCCAGCGCTGCACGGCAGGTGACTCCTGTTTCAGGCATCGCATGCGTCACCAATGAGGAAGCTGCCCAACTTCTCGCTCTTTTTATATCTCACTCCAGTTCTTTCATCTCAAGCTCAATTCTTGTGTACTCCTTGTACAAGCCTGCTCGGACCTCTGGCTCTATGGCTGCGCTTGAAGCAATTTATTGAGCTGGTGCTGCGGACGCTGGATAGCCTTCTGACTTCGGCCTGTTTTTTGTGCTTCTATCACCAGGCCTATTTTTCAAGTTCTTCACGGCGTAAAAGGCTGACGGGGGAAAAACAAAGTCAAATTCTTCTGGCAGCAATTTTCACAGTCTTCTTGACCACAACACTTGGCTTGCTGTGGCTTTTGGTACCTTAAACCGTCATCAACGAAGCCGCTGCCGCCTTCGCGATCGCCTTGGCTTTTTCCTTTGCAGCAATTTTTCTTTTAGTTCGCAGCAACCAATCGAGTATTGAGGCCTTGGCCCAGAAAAGAGAATTGGGGGCCATCAACCGATTGCTAATCGAAAAGCCGCGAAATTGATTGCCGCGATTTACATGGAGCACCGCGAAATACCAGTCAAAGTCTGCCTGGATCCAACCAACCAATGCAACGCATTCGCCAGGGGCCATTAACACGACCCTTGATACGTCGTTGCTTCGCCTTGTCATACTTCTTTGCCACCTGCGGCTTCGCGCCTCGTCTAAACCAATCCCCATCAGCGGACTGGTCAGCAGCAGTCTTTAGATGCGGTCCAACCTGCAAGGTCTGCAGCATTGGTGCCTATGCGATGGGAATCGAACCGATCAGGCCGGGGTTTAAGGGGGTGACACCAAGTGTTTCTCCCTCTGAGCGACATCATTTCAATTCTCGCCGCGCCCCCTAAACTCCCCAGAAAACTCCCCTGACGCTTCCATGCGTCACAGCTACCCTACTCTGCCTGGCCGTCGGCAACTCAGACCTCCAGCGTCAGCTTTACTTCTCATAGTGACAATATAAAAAGAGGCCCATAGTCATTATGACTATGGGCCTCAGTTTTGTTATGTAGCCTCCTTTGCAGGAAAGCTACGCACTCGTGCTTACCACTGCACCTTTACGCCAATGGAGGCCTGCACCCCGCTCTTGACCCGGCTGTCGCCGCCATTGGCCCACAGCTTGCCCAACTCACCATAAACACTGGTGCGCGGGTTGATCTGCAGGCTCGCACCGGCAGCCATCTCGGTCGCGGTATAGCCGCCCTTGGCCTTGATGTCGGTGGTGCCGCCCGGCGCCGCAAAGCTGGCGATGTCGGTGGTGTTGCTCGCCTTGTAGACGTTGATGCGGCCATAGGGCTGCAGCACGCCGGCGCCGGTCGCAAAGTTACCCTTGATGCGGGCACCCAGGCGCACGGTCCAGTCATCGTCGGCCTTGTTCTTGACCGTGGCCAGGCTCAGCGCTGTGTCGTCGATGCTCAGCTTGCGGTAGATGATCTGCGCCTGAGGCTCGATCTGCCAGTTGGAGGTCACAGCAAAGGCCTTGCCCATTTCCAGAGAAGCCAGCCAGCCGCTGCCCTTGGTGCGGGCCTGGGCTGTGTCGCCGGCGGTGCGCAGGTCGCTGCGGTAGTCAGCGCCTTGCAGCACGGCATCGGCATACAGGCCAGACTGATCTTGCCAGGTGCCGTACACACCCAGGTAGCGGGTGCGCAGGTTGTTGAAGCCGACGTATTTGCGATCCACGCCGCTGGCAAAGCCCTTGACGCTCATGTCGCCTTCAAGCTGACCGACATAGATGCCGGCCTTGATGCTCTGGTCGGCATACAGATCCAGACCTGCCTGGAAGCCGGTCAGGTGACCGCTGCTCTCGGGGCTGACGGTGCCTTGCTGGCTGATCTTGGGATCGGTGCGCAGAATACGGCCCCACACTCGGCGGCTGGCGCCTGTGTCGGAGCTGGTCGTGGCTTGTGCGCCTTCATCGCCCATGCGCTTGCGCAGATCCCCCAGCATGGCCATGTCGGCCTGGCGCAGCTGTGCCGGCAGGGCCGACAGCAGCGGCACTTCGGCACGGTAGGCCGTGGTCGGTGTCGTGGGCGTTGTGGGAGCAGTAGTGGTCGAATGCAGAGCCGCACCCTGGGTGTTTTGCGTCAGGCGGTACTCATAGGCACCGGCATCCACATGACCGCCAGCCAGGGTGAAGCTGCCCGGCTGCAGGCTGGCTCCGTTCTCCGTACCGATGATCCCAATACCGTTGCCCGTAGTCTGAGCGCCCAGACCGCCGGCATTGGTGATGTGCACCGTGGTGCTACCGCTGGCCACGGCCGAGGCGCCGGACAGCAGCAGCTTGTCGGTGGCGCTGCCGTCCGCACCCAGCACAGTGGACAGGCCCAGGTTGCCGTTGTTGCCCACATAAGCGCCGGTAACCTTCAGCACCGTGCCCGGTGCTGCACCGCTGTTGCTGCTGAGCTTGACGGTGCCGCTGTTGTTCAGGCTGGCCAGGGTCTGGTTGTAGCCCGCCAGATCCAGCACAGCGCCGCTGGCCACAGTGTGGGCCGAGGTGCTGCTGAAGGTGTTGGCAGCGCCTGCTTGCAAGGTACCCTGGGCGACATCGGTGGCGCCTGTGTAGGTATTGCCGGTGCTGGTCATCGTCAGCGTGCCAGTGCCTTGCTTGGTCAGGAAGCCCGCTCCGGTGATGGCACCGGTCCAAGTTCCGTTGTTGCTGCCGGTGTCAACGATGGGATCGTTGTTGCCGGTCATGTGCAGGTTGTTGGCAATGGTCATGCCGTTGGCGATCAAGGTAATCTTCGTGTCATCGTCCATGGACAGCGTGCCGCTACCCAGACCCTTCTCGTTGCCGAGGTTGATATTGCCACCCTTGTGGCTGACACCGCCGCTGAAGCTGTTGGCGGTGTTCAGCGACAGCGTGCCGTCGCCTTGCTTGATCAGCTCACCCGTGCCATCCATCTTGCCGTCGAACTCGGAAACGGCCCCCGCAGCGGTGTTCACCGTCAGGCCTTGCGAGCCCAAGGCGACGTGCCCCGTGCCAGAGATGCCACCGGTCTTGAGTGCATAGCCGTTGAGATCCAGCGTGGCGCCCGAGCTCACTTGATAGAGCGTGCCTTGCACCAGCGAGGAGAGAGTGCCGATCTTCAACGTACCCGCTTGCACAAAAGTGCCGCCGGTATAGCTGTTGCTGCCGGTCAGGGTGGTGATGCCCGTGCCGACATGAACGAGGCTACCGGTGCCGCTGATATTGTTGGAGACGGTCGTGGCATCGCTGCGGTTGAAAACCAGAGAGCCATTATTGGTCACAGCGCCGGTGCCCAGATTGCCGCTGGTGCCACCATTGCCGACTTGCAGCGTGCCAGCGTTGATGGTGGTGGTGCCGTTGTAGCCGTTACTTCCGCTCAAAGTAAGGGCCGCACTGCCATTCTTGACCAGACCGCCAGCACCATTGATCACTCCAGCCAGCTCCAGATTATTGCTACCCGCAATATTCAACGGACCGCCCAGGCTGATGGCGTTGCTCAATTTCACAGCGGTGTTGCTGTCAAGCGTTACACCAGCAGCGGTTTCCAACATTCCGCTACCTAGAGCATTGTTGTTTCCAGCAACCAAGGTGCCGCCGCTGAGGACGGTGCCACCGGTATAGGTATTGCTGCCGTTAAGCACCAGGGTTCCGGTGTCAAGCTTGTTGAGCTTGCCGCTGCCGGTCAGACCAACGTCGAGGATGGCGGTCGCGCCTGGGTCGACGCGCAGATTGGTATTCCCACCAGTGTCATTGACAAGGTTGAGCTCGCCACCAGTGCCCGCCAGCAGACGATAGCCATTGCTGACGAACTGCATTCCATTGACGGTATGACTTCCTTCGACAGTGACGTCACCTCCTGTGCCCTGGAACACTGCAAAGTTATTGCCCCACGTGGCGCTGAGCATGCCGTTAGCATCGCTCCAGTTGGAGTTGCTAGCATTCCATACACCTGCGCCACCTTCAATCTGGCCTGTAGGAACAGTCTGACTACCGTTCCAGAATTGGAGACCCAGTCCCGCAGAGCTGACCAGCAAGTTGACCTGATTCGCCAGGGCTGTCTGCAGGCTCACATCGCCAAGGGCCACGCCCAGCGGCAGGCTGCCGAAGTCCAGACCGTTGTCGGTGAGCCCACCGCTGTAGTTGAAGATCCGGTACACACCGTTGCCAAAGCCACCGATGTTGCTGACATTAAGCGTGCCGTCGAGGGTCAGATTGCCACCAACGCTAAACAGGGCCGTGCCGCCGGTAGACGGAGCGCCCAGGCCCGCATTGACGATCGAGCCGCTATTGAGCACCAGGCTGCCGAGACCCAGGGTGCTGCCGCTCTGCCCCGCCAGTTGGCCACCGTTGCCGATGACCACCGTGGCATTGGCATTGCCGCTGCCGGTAAGGGTCGCACCGCTGGCCACCGTCAGCAGGTTGCTGCCCAAGGTGCCGTCAACCTTCAAGGTGCCGGCGTTGACCAGGGTGTTGTCGGCCAGGTTGCTGTTGCCGGTCAGGGTCAGGGTGCCGCTGCCGACCTTGGTCAGCCCGCCCAGGCCATTGAGGCTACCGACGAAGGTGCTGTTGAAGTTGTTGCTGCCAAGGCTCAGGACGCTGCCAATACCAACATCAACTTGGCCGCTGCCGGTCAGGCTGCCCAGGCTGGCGTTGCCATTGAGATTTAACTGGCCGCTGGAGCCAACATTGAGGGTTCCGACGTTTGCCAACACACCGCTGCCAAGTGTGGTGAGCGAACCAGCCTGAATATCGACATTGCCGGTAAATGTCTTGACCCCGACCAGGGTGAGATCGTCCACGCCGGTCTTGATCAGGTTGCCGTTGCCACCAAGATCGCCGCTGAGGATCAGTGCGTTGGCTGTTTCGACGGTCAGATTGGCGCTATTGCTCAGAGCGATGGTATTGCCCAGGGCCATCGGCGAGATGTTGGCGAGAGTGGCGTCGGCCGTAACCGCAAGCGTTCCTGTGCCCAAGGCGCCACTACTACCCAAGGTCAGTCGGCCGGCGTTGAGCTGGGTGCCGCCCTGGTAGCCGTTGTTGCCATTGATGGTCAGGTTGCCACTGCCGCTCTTGGTCAAACCAGCAGTACCGTTGATCACACCGTTGAGCGTCAGGTCGTTGCCGCCATCGACAGTGAGGCCGGCGTTGAGGGTAACGTTATTGGCCAGGGTGACATTGCCGGAGCTGCTGAGGGTCGAGGCACCAGCGACGGTCAGGGCGCCCTGCCCAAGCGCGTTGTTGCTGCCGACCTGCAGGGTGCCGCCATTGAGGGTGGTACCCCCTAAATAGTTGTTGGCGCCGGTCAAGGTCAAGGTTGAGGCACCCGACTTGTTTAGACCTCCAACGCCATCAAGCACGCCATTGAGGGTGAGATTGGCGCTGCCTGGCACGTTAAGCGTGCCACCTAGATGCACGGCATTGGCCAGAGTGACGCCCCCGCCGCTGGCATCGAGACTGGTGTTCGCGCCGGTGCTGAGGTCGCCACTTCCCAGCGCGGTGTTGTTGCCAACGACAATCTTGCCACCATTGAGTAGCGTGCCGCCGCTGTAGGTGTTGGCGCCATTGAGCACCAGAGTGCCGCTGTCCAGCTTGGCCAGGGTGCCGGTGCCGTCAATGTTCACGCCGATCGTGGCGGTCACGCCCGGGTCGACCCGCACCGCCGTGGTGCCTCCGGTGCCGTTGACGGCGGTCAGTTGCCCCGCCGTGCCGTTGACTAGGCTGTAGCCATCGGTGGTGAACTGCAGGCCGGTGAACAGTTGCGTGCCGTCCACCGTCACGGTGCCGGCGGTGCCCTGGAACACGGCAAAATCGCCGGCCCAGATCTGGTTCAGGGTTCCGTTGACGCTGGTCCAGTTGGTTCCCGCGTTGTTCCAGGTACCGCTGCCGCCGTCCACCGTACCATCGGCGACGGTGTTGCTGCCGTCCCAGAAGCGGATGTTGGCGTTCGGCGCCGACACCAGCAGGTTCACCTGGTTGCCGACCGAGGTCTGCACCACCAGGTCGCCGAGGCCGAAGCCGACCGGCACGCTGGCCACGTCCAGGCCCAGGTTCGTCAGGCTGCCTGTGTAGTTGATCAGGCGGTACACGCCGACGCCGAAACCGCCGGCGTCGGTGACGTTGAGGTTGCCGTTCAGGGTCAGGTTGCCGCCGACGTCGATCAGCGAGGTGGTCGACGGCGCGGCCAAGGCCGCGTTGAGGTTGCTGCTGGCGCCGAGGGTCAAGCCACTCGCCGACAGCTGGTTGCCCGAAGACAGCGCCAGGTGTCCGCCGTTGGCGACGTTCAGCTGGCCGACCACCGTGCCGTTGCCGGTGAAGGTCGCGCCGCTGCCGACATCCACCTGAGCGCTGCCCAGCGAGCCGCTGAGGTTCAGGGTGCCGCCGCTCACCAGCGTGTTGCCGGTCAGGCCGCTGATCCCGGTGAGGTTCAGGGTGCCGGTGCCGACCTTGGTCAGGCCGCCGCTGCCGCTGATGCCGCCGTCGAAGGTGCTGGTGGTGCTCACCCCGCCCACGGTCAGGGTGCTGCCGGCGCCGACCTGCACGCTGCCGCTGCCGCTCAGCCCGCCCATGCTCGCGTCGCTGCCCAGGTTGAGGCTGGCCCCGGCGCTGATGGCCGCGCCGGAGGTGTTGCCCAGCGCGCCGCTGCTCAGGGTCGAGACACTGCCGGCGAGAATGTTCAGCGCACCGGTGAAGGTGTTGGTGCCCATCAGCGTCAGGTCGTCGAGGCCGCTCTTGGTGAGGTTGCCAGCGCCGCTGACCACGCCACTGAGCACCAGGCTGTTGTTGCCAGCCACGGTCAGCCCTGCGTTCAGGGTGATGTCGTTGCCCAGCACCAGGGCCGAGCTGTTGTCCAGCGTCGCCGCCCCGCTGACGGTGAGCGCGCCGCTGCCCAGCGCCGCCGGAGTGCCGAGGGTCAGCGTGCCGGCATTGAGGGTGGTGCCGCCCTGGTAGGTGTTGATGCCGTTGAGGGTCAGGTTGGCCGTGCCGTTCTTGACCAGCGAGCCCGTGCCGCTGATCACTCCGCCCAGGGCTAGGTTCTGCGAACCGGCGACGGTCAGGGCGGCGTTGAGGGTGACCGCGTTGTTCAGGTTGACCAGCGCCGAGCTGTTGTCCAGGGTCGCGGCCCCGGAGACGGTCAACGCACCGCTGCCCAGCGCTGAATTGCTGCCGATGGTCAGGGTCCCGGCATTCAGGGTTGTGCCGCCGACATAGGTGTTGTTGCCGGCTAGGGTCAGGTTGGCCGTGCCGTTCTTCACCAGGCTGCCGACGCCGTTCACCGCCCCGCCCAGGGTCAGGTTTGCGGTGCCGCCGATGTTCAGGGCGCCGGCCAGGTTCACTGTGTTGCCCAAGCTGACGCTGGTGTTGGTATCCAGCGTCGTTCCGGCCGCTGCGTTGAGGGCGCCGCTACTCAGCGCCATATTGCTGCCGATGATCAGCTTGCCAGCGTTGAGCGCGGTGTTGCCGAAGTAGGTGTTGGTGCCGTTGAGGGTCAGGTCGGCGGCGCCGTTCTTGATCAGCCCGCCGATGCCGCCTACCGTACCGTTGAGGGCCAGGGCATTGCTGCCAGCGACGGTCAGGTTGCCGCCCAGGTTGACGTTGTTGGTCAGCGACACTGCCGCACCCGCATCCAGTGTGGTGCCGCCGTTGGCGTTCAGCACACCGCGGCCCAATGCCATGTTGCTACCGACGATCAGCGTGCCGGTGTTCAACGCGGTGGTGCCGTCGTAGTTGTTGCTGCCGTTGAGGGTCAGGCTCGAGCTACCGACCTTGATCAGGCTACCGTAGCCGCTGATCACGCCGCCGAGGGTCAGCGCATTGGCACCGCCCGCCGTGAGGTTGGTGTTGAGCGCAATCGCGTTGCTCAGCGTCACGTTGGCGCTGCTGTTGAGCGTGCTCGCCCCATTCACCGCCAGATCGCCGCTGCCCAGCGCGCCAGCATTGCCAACGGTCAGACTGCCGGCGTTGAGGGTGGTGCCGCCGCCGTAGGTGTTGCTGCCGTTGAGGGTCAGGTTGGCCGTGCCGTTCTTGATCAGCTGGCTGGCGCCGCTGACTACGCCGCCCAGGGTCAGCGCATTGCTGCCGCCGATGCCTAGGTCGGCGTTGAGCACCACATTGTTGGCCAGCGCCACGCTGGTATTGTTGTCCAGGGTCGCGGCGCCGGCGACTGTCAGATCGCCGCTGCCCAGCGCGCCAGCATTGCCAACGGTCAGGGTACCAGCGTTGAGGGTGGTACCGCCGCTGTAGGTGTTGCTGCCGTTGAGGATCAGATTGGCCGCGCCGTTCTTCACAAGGCTGCCACCGGCTCCGTTGAGCACACCACCGAGGGTCAGGTTTGCGTTGCCGGCGATGTTCAGGTTGCCGTTGAGGGCGACAGCGTTGCTTAGCGCCACGGTGGTGCTGGCATCTAGCGTTGTTCCCGCCAGCGCAGTCAATGCACCAGCACCCAGCGCGGCATTGTTGCCGACCACCAGTGTCCCGGCAGCCAGCGAGGTTCCTTGTGTATAGGAATTCCCGCCATTCAGCACAAGAGTGCCAGACCCGAGCTTGCGAAGGTGGCTAATGCCCGTAAGCGATGTATTGACCGTAGCAGTGACGTTGGGTTCGACACTGACATCAAAGGCACCACTGCTGCCATTCATCAGTTGAATGGTGCCCCCATTCAGCAAATAGCCATTGGTGACGAACTTCAGCCCCACGACGCCTGTAGGATTAGGATTGCCCACGTTAACAATACCTGCTGCACCTTGAAAGACTGCAACAGCAGGGCCGAACCATGAAGTGGTACCAAAACCATCGGTCCAGATAGGATTGGAGTTATCCCACACACCGCTACCGCCCGATCCCGGAGGAATGCCAATCTGAGCAGGGTCCCAATAGAACTCTTGCTCAATTGCAGCCAAAGCCGATCCGCTACCCAGCGCACCGGCTAGAACAACCCCCGCAACACCGCCAAGCGCCACAGAAGAACGGCTACTTTTCACACGGCCTTTGGCGATTTCGCTGACGGCTTGCCACACGCCTGTCACGGCGTTAAATACCACACGATGGACCTGATTCACGGGCCTTACCTCTCGTCTAATTGATAGTGAAGTGCGTCAATTCCGAGAGAGGTAGGCTGCGGCAGACCTGCGCAGCCGCACTTGCAGCTCCTGCTGTCTCAACCAATTCGTTTCTAAATTGACAATTACTTACATTGCGAGCTTAAAGGAAAATTGTGTACAAAAAATCATTGAAATCAGTGATTTTTTGAAGAAGAAAGCCCCAAGTGAGTGCGCCTTCCTGATACGCATCAATCGAGTAGAAAGCATGAGCAGTCTGTGAAAGACCGACTGACACTGGAGTCCCCCTCCCCTCCCAACGAGGCCCTGACTCCATGCCCTCTCCGCTACGTCATGCTGCCGCGTCTGAACGCTAAAACCGTGCGTCTTGTTGAAGGTCGGTGGCAGTGCAACGCCGCCCATTGACCGCTGCAGCACCTACCCTCAAGAGGTACACAAAGGCGGTGAAGACAAAACCGCCACCCTGCACAGCGGCCATTCAGGCGGCCCCGTCTATCTGTGCAAGGGCCACTGCGCCGGGCCCAGCTCACACAACAGCTCATATTGCCGCTGACACCCCATTGCGTTAGCCTGCGTGCTCCACCATTGCTCAGGAGCCTGCCATGTCCCGTCGTTTGGTTCTTTCCGCCAGCACCGCCCTTGCGGCTGCCGCACTGATTGTGGGTTGCGGCGCCATGGGGTCGTCGGGCGGCAACCCCATGAGCTTCTTCATCACCAGCACCAACCCCGGCAAGGGCGGCGACCTGGGCGGGCTGGCCGGGGCCGACCGCTACTGCCAGTCGCTGGCCGCAAGCGTTGGCGCAGGCAACAAGACCTGGCACGCCTACCTGAGCAATGCTGCCCTGAACGGACAACCGGCCGTCAATGCGCGCGATCGCATCGGCAACGGGCCGTGGCGCAACGCCAAGGGCGTGGTCATTGCCACCAGCGTGGCCGACCTGCACAGCGCCAATGCCAAGGTCGGCAAAGACACCTCGCTGACCGAAAAGGGCGAAGTCGTCTCGGGCTTCGGAGATGAAGTCAACCGCCACGACATCCTCACCGGCTCGCGCCCTGACGGCACCCTGGCCGTGCCCGAGCCCGGTAAAGACACCACCTGCGGCAACTGGACCAAGAGCGATGACGGCTCCGCCATCGTGGGCCACCACGACCACAAGGGCACCAACCCCGCCCCTGTGGCCAATGCCTCGTGGAACTCATCGCACGGCACACGCGGCTGCAGCGTTGAGCAACTCCAGCAAAGCGGCAGCGCCGGGTTGATGTACTGCTTTGCCACCAACTGACCGGGATGAAGGCGCGGGCCTCGGCCCGCACAGGTGCCTGCTACTCACGAAGTGAATTTGCCCATATAATTAGCCACCATATTATATTTTGGCTAACTAATGAAGCTTGAACAAAAGTACCAGGCGCTAATTGAAGAAGCGCAACGACGCAAGCTTCCCGATGTGGATGGCATTCAGCTGTGTTTTCAAGTGCTGTCGATGGCTGCAAACATCGACCGCGACTGTGCTGCTTTGCTGGCCCCTCATGGTTTGTCTGAGGGGCGCTTTGTGCTGTTGTTCCTTCTCGATGTGGCGCCTGACGGACTCGCACCCAACGCGCTGGCCGAACAGGCTGGGGTCACCCGAGCCACGGTGACCGGCCTGCTAGACGGACTGGAGCGCGAAGGCCTGATTGAGCGTCAGGCCAACGCCGAAGACCGCCGGGCACTTTGCATTCGGCTCACCTCAAAAGGAAAACAGATCGCCAGTACCGTTATCGACCAGCATGGCCGGTGGATTGCAGGCCTGTTTGGCAACCTGTCTGTACCTGAACGAAAGCAGCTAGCAGCGCTGCTGGAGAAAGTACGAGGCCCTAAATCGGACGTTGAATCATGAGAGATCAAGTCCGCAAAGGCGCGACGCGCACCGCTGACATTCCTCGGGACGTTCTGCATGCACTATCGCGCGGAGAGTTGGAATGTGCAACGCTGGCTGAATGCCTGGCAGTCGACCAGGCCGTACTGGCACGAACACTCCTTCCGGCACTTACGGCTCACACCCTGAACACGATCGATGAAGCCTGCCAGCTGGGCGTGCTCAAACGCATGGCCCGTATCGGCGCAGTCTTGCTGGAGGCCCTGGGTACTGAAGGCATTGCACAGTGCCAAACGCACCGCGCCGATATGGCACGCGGCTGGGCGTGTTTCATAGTCGGTGCTCAGCCTCACCTAGATCTCGGTGTACGGCTGGCCGCAATGCGCCCGCTGGCAGACGACGCCCATTTTGGTGTGCGTGAATGGGCTTGGATGGCGATGCGGCCGCACCTGGTGCAAGACCTAGCTGCGGCTATCGCACAGCTGATGCCATGGACACAAGATCCTTCTGAGCGTGTCCGACGATTCGCGTGCGAGGTTTTGCGTCCCCGCGGTGTGTGGAGCACGCATATCTCACAGCTCAAACGCTCGCCTGAACAAGCGCTGCCGTTGCTCTCAGCTCTGAAGAGCGACCCTTCGGTCTACGTGCAGGACTCGGTCGCCAACTGGCTCAATGATGCCGCCAAGGACCAGTCAACCTGGGTACGTGACATCTGTGCCCAATGGCTTCAAAGCTCCCAAGCCGCCGCCACACAACGTATATGTCAACGCGCACTGCGCAATCTCAAGTGAAAGTGGAACCATGTCTCATTACCTCGTAGAGCTCTACACCCCCAATTCGGCTTGGCTCGCACTGCCCGCCGAACAAAGGCAACACTTTCTCGGCGGCATCGGACTCGCCTTAAATCAACTCTCCAGCCTCGGTGTCGAAGTCCTCTCTCTGGCAGAAACGGACTCCAACATCGACCAAGGATCCGCGCATAAATTCCTTGGCATTTGGCGCTTTCCTGACCAGGCCGCTCGTGACGCCCTGCTGGCGGGCATCAAAGCCAGCGGCTGGTACGACTACTTTGACCATGTGAATGCAGTCAGCACTCAAGGGGCGGCGGATATACACTTGGCTGCTCTAGCTGCCGCGTAGCGCAGTAATTCCGATAATGCCGTTATGCATCTGCAATGCATGCGGCTAGTCATTTTCTAGTGCCCGCTAATGCCCGCTTAATGGCCACCAGCCACAGTCGCCACTGTGGGCTGGCCAGCCTTCGGCGCAGCATATGCAACACAACATTGGACCCCGGCTTCGCACAGAACCGGGCGCAATATCGCGTGGAAAGCATGCGACATCAACGTGGGTTCACAACACCTGAGTTGCATCAACCGCTACACTGTACGTATGCACAGTCATCGTCTCATGAGTTGTATGCCCGTCCAACTGATCGCTTCCCCGGTTACTTTGCCGCTGGCTGATCGCAGCGCGCGCACAGGCTCGCCCGCCAATGACTTTGCAGGCAAGCGGCTGGATATTACAGACCTGCTGGTCACGCACCCCAAGGCCACGTTCCTGCTGCGCGTGACCGGCCCGTCCATGCAGGAACACGGCATCGATGACGGCGATATCGTCGTGGTGGACAGGGAGTTGCGCGCTCGTGATGGGAGCATCGTCGTGGCGGTTGTCGAGCGCGAACTCGTCATCAGAGTGCTGGACGGCGATGGCGACACCTGCAAGCTCAAGGCAGGCGCCCCCACCTACCCCGACGTTGTGCCGCCGGAAGGACAGACGCTGGAGATATGGGGCGTCGTCACCAGCTGCATCAAGCGCTTTGCAAAATGAATACATGCGCACCGGCACAATGCACGCCGCTGTTGAAGCATGCCGCGCATAACGTAGATAGTCCGCTTTGATAGTCGAAAGCGCTTTGCCATGCAAAAAGCCCCTGACAGGGGCTTTTGTTCAGGCCTCTGGCTTGGAGGGCCAGAACATCTCTCGCACCTCGGGTGCGTAGTACGGCAATGCAAGCACTGCGCCAAACAGCGCAAAGCCCAAGCCCGATGTCGCGTTCCCCAGGCCGGACAGCACAATCGGCGGGCTGAAACATGCGACGACTGCGGTCGCAACAGAAGACCACAGGGTAAACCGAGGTGCCCATGCTCTGAACCACAGCAGCCCGTAAAAGGAAATGAGGCCGAGCACCACGAGCACCGAAAGCGCCAGCAAGAAGATCCAGTCCGTGGGGCCGACCTCTGACTGCATCAGAAGGCTCTGGGAAAGGTCGGTTAGCTCATGGGGCACGAGATCAAAGCCATATTCCACCAGCATTCCGAATAATGGGATGCCCAGCGAAGCAATCACCAATGCGCGATACGTCGATTTGCCCATACCCTCTCCAAGTTGCTATTGGCGAATCGTACTACCGCCCTAGCCGTTGATGGCGATCTGCACTGCGGATGCGAGAGCACCACGCACAATGCCTGCGTGGCTAGATGGGCCGATGCCCGTCCGCCAACCGGCGCAGCAGTTGCAGTTGCTCGCTCTGGATGGTGATGAGCTCGCTCCACTGCGTTTTTTGCAGCTCGTCGATTTTTTCGTGCAGCAGCATGATCTCCAGCTCGGCCTTGAGGTTGACTTCGTAGTCGTGCTCGCCGCGGATGCGGTCCTTGTCTGCCTGGCGGTTCTGCGACATGAGAATGATGGGCGCCTGGATGGCTGCCAGCATGGACAGAAACAGGTTCAGCAGAATGTAGGGATACGGGTCGAACGTGGAGCCGCGTGCCCATAGCAGCAGGGAGTTGAGGCCGACCCAGGCCACCATCGTTGCGCAGAACAGGAGCACAAAGGCCCAGGAGCCGCCAAAGGTGGCGACAGCATCAGCTGCGCGCTGGCCGAAGGTGGGCGGCGTTTGATCCAGCTCCTCATCCACATTGCGCGAGATGTGTTTGCGCCGGGCAATGTGCTGGGCGACCTTGAGCGCTCTTTCGTCCAAGGTATCTGCGGAGGCTCCAAACAGCCTCTTCGCAACGGTATCCGTGTTGAGCATGGGACTTCCTTGTCATCCGAAGGATGAAGACATCGTCAGCATGCTACCCAACCCTGGCGCCTACCTTGCGCCCTGTCGCGCCGCAGCCACCGATATGCGGCAAGAAGCACAAGCAGCGAAGGCTTGAATATTGACGCCAGGTGTTGCAATCGCTGCCCCGGAGTGTGAGTATTGATTATGGCAATCGTTAAGTTAGAGTTGATTGGCAATCGCACATGCGCTGGCGCGCAAGGAGGCTGAAAATGTTCAAGCACATTCTGATTCCTACGGACGGCTCGAAACTCTCGGAAGCCGCGCTGCGCGCGGGCATGCAGCTGGCCAAGGAGCAAGACTCCCAGGTGACGGTGCTGTATGTGATGCCGGACTATGCCGCCTTGATGTATACCGGCGAGGCGATGATGACTTACAACACCAACGACCTGAACAAGGACGCCGAGAAAACGGCCGACAGGGTGTTGCAAGAGGTGCAGAACATTGCCAGGGCCGAGGGGGTGGATTGCAAGACTGCGCGAGCCATGAATGCATCGGTGCACAAGGCCATCATCCGACAGGCCGAGGACAGCCACTGCGACCTGATCTGCATGGCATCGCACGGCCGCAAGGGCATTGCCGGCATTTTGCTGGGCAGCGAAACCCAGCGCGTGCTGGTGAACAGCCACATTCCGGTGCTGGTGCACAGGCCTGTGGTCAAAGAGTAAGCGCGGTCACCACCAGCGGATAGCGGCGATCAAGCCGCCCAAACCTGCGGCGGTGATGCCCAATGCTGCCAGCAATCTGATCGCATTCCGATTCTTCTCAGGTCTGCGCACCAGCGAGATGGTGGCCCTGCGCTGGCACAGCATCGACTGGAACAAGAAGCAGGTGCTGATCCACGAAGCGGTCGTCAAGGGCCTGCGCAAGCAGACCAAGACCAACAAGGCCCGCCTGGTCAGCCTGAACAGCCGGGCCCTGGATGCGCTGGAAAGGCAGAAGGAACAGACCCCGAGGGCGCAACTCGGCAGCCTGGCCGGCGACGTCATGAGCCAGGCCGCGCCCAAAGATTCACAAACGATCTTCGCCGACCCGACGCATGGCGAGCCCTGGGCAGACGACAAGCGGTTTCGCAACCCTTTTTGGGTGCCGATGCTCAAGGCGCTGGGCATTCGGTACCGCCCGCCCAACCACATGCGCCACACCTATGCGACGATGCTGCTTATGGCAGGTGCCACGCCGGCCTATGCAGCCAAGCAGATGGGGCATTCGGTGGAGATGTTTTTGAACGTCTATTCCAAGTGGCTGGACGACGGTCAGGGGGATATAGAGCAGGCGAAGCTGGAGTCCTTTATCGGACAAAACTCCCCACGAACTCCCCCGAAAAAACAAAGATCGTGACAAGTCTTTGTTCTAGAAGGGTAAATCTGGAGCGGGCGATGGGAATCGAACCCACGTTATTTGCTTGGGAAGCAAGAGTCCTACCATTGAACGACGCCCGCGTCTGCGACGAAGCCGCGACTGCAGCTGTCTTTGACAGGCTCACAGTTCCAGGCTGCGAGCTGGGGCTATCGTACATCAAGGCTATGTAGCCTCGGTTCAAAATCGGAGCATTTTGGCAATTTTTTGCCTCGGAGTTTCCCCGAAGGCAGGGTTTTGAGGACAAGCCTTTCTTCCTCTTTGTTAGGGACACTCCGGTCACGACTGCTTAGCCTCAAATCACATGGGTAAAATTGTGCGGGATCAAAGAGCCTGCATTCAACTGCTGCTCCAAGCGTCGAGCAAAGTCCTGGTCCTGGAGCACGCAAGTCTCATGATGACCAAGCAGGTTCCTCTCGTTTTTGCGCTTGACCAAGATCTTCAATAATTTCTGTAAATACTGGCCAAGTACTGAACGCCCCTGCCGAATCATGCCGCTTTGCTTCTGCGATTTTTTCTTGCCCGCTGACCGCCGTGCCCTGTCTGAAGCACAGGCGGCTGGACGATGGAAGCCAGTCTGCGGAGTTACGGCATGACAGAGCAGCAGCTATACGACCTGGCTCCTGCACTGGAGCTGATGGCTTTCGGTCTGGTGCTGGCCCTGGGGCCCTTGTGCTGGGTCTGGTGGCGCAGTCGGGGCACCGGCCCCAGCAAACGTCTGCAGGCGCTATGCGTGCTGACATTGTTCCTGACCTTCGATCTGGTTCTATTCGGCGCCTTCACACGTCTGACAGACTCGGGCCTGGGCTGCCCTGACTGGCCTGGCTGCTATGGCACGGCCAGCCCTATCGCAGCGCATGCCCAGATCTCCGAGGCGCAAGCTTCCATGCCGACCGGCCCGGTCACCCATGGCAAGGCCTGGGTGGAAATGATTCACCGCTATCTGGCGACCACGGTCGGCGTGCTCATTATTGCCATGACAGTCATGAGCTGGAAGCAGGCACGTGCAGCCAGGCAAACGGGTCAACACACCTCTTTCAGAGGCGCTGCCAACCCCTGGTGGCCGACTCTGGCTCTGGTATGGGTCTGCATACAAGGCGCTTTTGGGGCGCTGACAGTCACCATGAAACTGTTTCCAGCCATCGTCACGCTGCACCTGCTGGGCGGTACCGGCTTGCTGGCATTGCTCGCCATTCCCGCATCGGGCCTGAGCCAGCAGCAAGCTGGCCGCTCTCCAGCCCTGATCGCCAGACGCTTGCGCATCGTGCTGTGGCTTTGCCTGGCGCTGCTCATCGTCCAGGTCAGCCTGGGCGGCTGGGTCAGCACCAATTACGCCGTGCTGGCCTGCACGACCTTCCCCGGCTGTCAGGGTAGCTGGTGGCCAGCCATGAATTTTGCCGAAGCGCTGCAGATCTGGCGCCCTCTGGGCATGCTCAAGGACGGCAGCCACATCAGCTTCGAAGCGCTGACCGCCATTCACTACACCCACCGTATGGCGGCCTATGTGGTGGTTCTGGCACTGGCGGGTCTGTGGTGGGCATTGCGCCATGCTCCTGCATTGGCCAAGCAGCGCCGGCTGCTGGGATTTTTTGCGGTGCTGCAAGTTTTGACGGGTCTGTCCAACGTGGTGTTGGACTGGCCCCTGGTTGCGGCCGTGCTTCACACCGGTGGAGCCGCGGCCCTGGTAACGATTGTGGTCTGGAGTCTGGCCGTGACGCGCGCAAATGCCGTCGCCGCCCCCGGGCCCGAAATGGCGCGCCGCCCCACCTGAGGCATAGCGTAAAAGAGTGATTGCATGAGTCAAAGTGAAGCCTTGTTGAATAACACCTCGCGAATCAGCCAGTTCTATGCACTGACCAAGCCGCGCGTGGTGCAGCTCATCGTGTTCTGCGCCCTTATCGGCATGGTGCTGGCCGTTCCTGGTTGGCCCACAGCCAATCAGTGGATACATATGGGCGTTGCCTGCGTCGGCATCTGGCTGGTAGCGGCCGCCGCTGCGGCCTTCAACTGCCTGGTGGAGCGTCATATCGATGCCAAGATGAAGCGCACATCCTGGCGCCCCACGGCGCGCGGTGAACTCTCCAGTCAGCAGGCACTGGCCTTCTCGGCCATTCTCTGCATGATTGGCGCCACGATTTTGCTGGTCTGGACCAATGCGCTGACGATGTGGCTGACGCTGGCTACCTTTGTCGGCTATGCGGTGATCTACACCGTGGTTCTCAAGCCCGCCACGCCACAGAACATCGTGATCGGCGGAGCCTCTGGCGCCATGCCGCCCGTGCTGGGCTGGGCCGCCATGACAGGCAATGTCGGCCCCGAGGCGCTGATTCTGTTCCTCATCATCTTCCTCTGGACTCCGCCCCACTTCTGGGCCCTGGCCCTGTACCGCGTGGAGGACTACCGCCAATCCGGCCTGCCCATGCTACCCGTGACCCATGGCAGCGAATACACGCGCCTGCAGATTCTGCTCTACACCGTTGTGCTGTTTGCGGCCGGTCTGCTGCCCTTCATGTACGGCATGAGCAGCTGGCTGTATCTGTTCGCGGCTGTCGTTCTTGGCGCTGGCTTCATCGCCTATGCCGTAGCCCTGTACCGCAATTACTCGGACGAGCTGTCGCGCCGCACCTTCCGTTTTTCACTGCTTCACCTGAGCCTGCTGTTTCTCGCCCTGCTCGTGGATCACTACCTGTTCATGGCCTGATCTTTCAAGCCCTGCCATTGCAAAAGCCCGGCTCGCCGGGCTTTTCTACGTCTGTCGGAAAGTGATCTTCCCGTGCTTTCCGAATCTACGCTTGAGTGCGGATTCAATGGATCTTGTGCAGCCCTGCCAAACCCTGGGCTCCGTGACCAGAGCGCAACGTACCGTCGATGGCTCAACGGCTGCCTAGCTGGACACACAGTCTGGCCACCCCGATCACAAAAAAGGCCAGCCCAGACTACAGGGCTGGCCTTGAGCCTGCATCCAGCAGACCTGATCAAGCGTCCATTTACAGACCCTTGAGCAGCTTGCCGTTTACTTCCTTGCCATACATGGAGTATTTGCCATGGTGCTTTTCAGCCGTGGCCTGCAGATTGCCGTTGAAGCGCGGGTCCTGGCCACGCTCCTGGCTGTTGATGAAGGTTGCCACATCCCAGGCTTCTTGATCGCTCAGCGTTGCATTGCCGTAGGGCATGTTGTTCTTGATGAAGTTGGCCGCCTTGTCGATGTCATGCATGCCGGCGCCCCAGTTATAGGAGTCCTTGCCCCACAGCGGCGGGAACACGGCCACGTCGCCGACAAACTGTCCTTTGCCGTCTGCAGCGTGACATAGCGCGCACTTGGCTTCATAAACCTTGGCACCGGCTTCATAGGTGGGAGTCTCTTCAGGCTTGCCCGCCTTCTTGAAACCTGCACCGGGCAGCTTCTCGCCCGTGGGGGCCTTCTGTGCCATCCAGTAGGCATAGGACTCCAACGCCACCAGAATGTCATGACCGTCGTCCGGTGCCTTGCCGTTCATGGAGTACATGAAGCAGCCGCGCACGCGCTCGGCAAAAGTGTCCACATGGTCGGTCTTCTTGCGATAGGCCGGGTACATGGGGTAGGCCCCCCACATGGGTGCTGCGCCCTTCAAGCGACCAGCGTCGAGGTGGCAATTGGTGCAGCTCAGCGGATTGCCCGAAAAGCCCACGGCATTGACCGGCGTGCGTGTGAAGATCGCTTCGCCACGACGCACCCACTCGCCCATGGGGCCTTCCGGGTAGTCGCTGACGCCGGGAGGTGTGAATTCGCCGGGCTTGGCAGCCACTGTCACGGCCTTGGCTTCCGCAGCAGGCGCAGCCACCTTGGCTGGTTCCTCGGCCTTCTTGGGACTGCTGATGCTCATGCCATACCAGAGCGCGCCGCCCAGACCTGCGAACAGGCAGGCCACCACGGTGTATTCAGCGAGATTGGAGCTTTTGGAAGCAGTTTGTTGTTTGTCCGACATTGTCAACTCCCGAACTCTTAAGGCTTGGCGGTTGCTGCTGCAGCAGCGGGGTTGTGCAGGCGCTGGTAGTACGCTGCAACGGCCTTGACGTCATCGGCCGTGAGCTTCTTGGCCACAGCCCCCATCAGACCCAGTGGGCCGGCCTCGCGCTGCCCCTTGTTCCAGGCATCGATCTGACTTTGCATATAGTCGGCTGTCAGATGGCCGATGGCCGGAAAGTCCTTGCCCACGCCTACTCCGCCTGGGCCATGGCACTGCGCACAGGCAGGAATGCCGTCGGCCCAGCGGCCGCGCTCGACCAGCCAGGCACCGCCATCGTCGCTCTTGCCGGGCAATGCACCGCGCACTCTCTTGATGGGCAGTTGCAGGCTGGCGTAATAGGCGGCCACATCGGCGCGCTCCTGCTCGCTCAAGGCCTTGGCCATGGGAGCCATGACAGCGGACTGACGAGCACCAGCCGCCAGCTGGTTCAGCTGACGCTCAAGGTAACCGGCGTGCTGGCCCGCCAGTGCGGGGAAGCCAGGCTGGCCCTCGCCCTTGGCACCATGGCAGGTGACGCAGGCAGCCGCACCGCCGGCCGAGCCGGACTGAGCGATCTTTGCACCGGCAGCGGCATTGCCGTTCAATGCAGCCTTGGCGGCAGCAGGTTCTTGCGCCCAGGCGCTGGTCGCCATCAGCATGGAAATGCCGACAGCCACCCACGACCGGGGCAGAGTCTTTGTGTTCAAGCGATTCATCTTGGGAATGGAGGTTTAGGCGGCTCAGATCTGCCGCACATCAGGCGTGTGCTGAACGCCGACGTCTGGCCTGGAATGTCACGAGCCAAAGCAGCCCAATGACAGCAAGCACATTGCCCAAAGATACTTATAGAAGATTAAGAGCCAATTAATGCTGCAAACAATTGGCCCCCAAGCTGACTAATCAGGCGGCGCAGCACAGGGCTTCACCGGCAGGCATAAACGCACCACCAGCCCTGTCGTCGCTTCTGGCGCCAGGCCGTTGTGCACCTGTTCGCATGCATAGCCCTTATGCTGCTGCCACTTGGCCAAGGGCAGCAGCTCCAGCTCACCGTCGCTGCAGTGTGCAATGCGCTGCACAATCGCCAATCCCAGGCCGCTGCCATGAGCCTGATGCTGCTTGCGCCAGAAGCGCTGGGTCGCCACAGCACAGTCCTCGCTGCTCAGCCCTGGCCCATGGTCGACCACCGTGAACTCCACATAACCGGCAGGATTGACAGGCATCGTCTGAGGCTTGTCGCAGCCGAACTGCGCCAGCTGCGCAACATGGCGCAAGCCGAGCAGTACCGCAGAGTCGCCCGGCTCGCCACCTGCCTGCTGCCCATAGCGCAAGGCGTTTTCCATCAGATTGCGCAATGCAGACACCAGCAGAGGCTGAGGTACGGCCACACGCAAGTCCTGCAGCCTGATGTCGTTCAGGGCTTGCTGAGGCAACCAGCGCAGGCGCAGCGAGCCCGAAGGAATGGCAGTGGCAGCCAATCCCCAGGCCTTTTCCAGAGCCTCCCAGGCACAGGCGGGTTCGCTACCGCAGGCCATGGCACGAGAGCCTCCTGCATCTTCGCTCACCGGCTGACAATCCAGCCTGGCCAAGAGCAGCAATTGCTCAAGCGTGTGCTGCAAATGCTCCACGCCCTCCCCCGCCTGCTCCAGCGCCTGCCGGGTCATCTGCCACTGCGCAGTCTCCGAAATCGGCCTGGGCGCAGCATCCGCTTTTCCGGCGCCGAGCTGATCTCTCAAAGCCACCATCTGAGACCCCGCATTGGCCACCGCCATCTGCGCCACCTGCACATGCGTTTTGACGGCAGTCAGCGGAGTGCGCAGCTCATGGGCGGCATCGTCGCTCCAGCGACGCTCGCGCTCAATGGCTCTATGCACGCGCTGCAGCAGGTGATTGATGGTCTGCACCAATGGTGCCAGCTCCTTGACCTGCCTGCCTTGCGCCACGGGCGAATCATCCCCGGGCGGACGCTCGCTCAACTCCTGGCGCAGCGACTCAAGGGGGCGCAGGCCGCGCGTCACTCCCCACCACATCAACACCATGCTGGCCAGCAGCGCCAGCACAAAGGGCAGGATGATGGTGTAGGCGAAACCATGGATCAGTCCCTCGCGCACATCGATACGGTCGGCCGTGGCAATGCGCACACCATGCTCCTCAAGCACATAGGTACGCCAGGGCTTGCCGCCTTTGGTGATGCTCGAGAAGCCCAGCGGCAGCGGCCCCTGGAAGCTGGGCGCACCCGCAGTGCGAGCCAGTACCTGAGAATCGGTAGGCTCGGTCGCCCGCTCGGGAACCGTATCTGCGGAATCCCCGGCGCGGCCGGTCTTTGCAGTTTTGGTGCGCGGTGCATCCAGCGGAGATGCCGGAATCAGTGCCGGTCGAGCCGCCTTGCCGCTCGCCTGGTCCGACACAGCACTTGCATCCGGATCCATAGCATCATGCGTAGGCGCGGTATGCACTTCGCTGCGAATCATGCTGACCTCGCAAGCCACACCATCACGCGCCACCACATTGAGCATGGGCCCCCAGTCCTCGGGACTGGTGTTGTGCGGCTTGAACTGGTGGACAATGCCCGCCACCATGCGGGCCGATGCAATCAGTCGGTCGTCGAGCACGGAACGCAGCTCATGCCTCATGTCGGCAAACATCCAGGCGGCCACACCGCCCCACAACGTGCACAGCGCCAGACACAGCCAGACCAGCAAACGGACCCGCAGACTGCGCATCAGCAACGGCCTCCCTGCACGCGCCCTAATCTGAAACCCACACCACGCACGGTCTCCACCATATCCGAGCCCAGCTTGCGACGCAGATGGTGCACATGTACATTGACCGCGTTGCTCTCCACATCAAGGCTGTAGCCATAGAGGCTGTCGCGCAGTTGCTCCAGGCTCAGCACTCGCCCCGGCGACTGCAGCAGCGCGCGCAGCAACGCCCATTCACGACGCGACAGGTCCACGATGCTGCCCTCCCGTATGGCCTGGCCGGCGGCCAGATCCACTTTGACATCGCCCAGCACAATCCAGTCCACAGTACGTCCCGCCGCCCGTCGCAGCAGCGCATGCAGTCGCGCCGCCAGCTCGTGCAGATCGAAGGGCTTGACCAGATAGTCGTCAGCCCCGGTCTGCAAGCCTTCAATGCGCTGGTCCACTGCATCACGTGCGGTCAGCACCAGCACCGGCAGCTCCAGCCCCTGACGGCGCCACCGCGCCAGCAGATGCAGACCGTCCTCATCGGGCAGACCCAGATCCAGCACACATACATCGAAGTGGGAGGACTTGAGCGCCGCATCAGCCTGGCTCGCACAACCCACCACGTCCACGCCAAAGCCCTGTAGCTGCAGGCCCGCCTTCACCCCGCTGGCGACCAAAGCGTTATCTTCCACTAACAGCACATGCATTTTTTCACTGCGCAACCGCCACCCGCACCATCACATCCGGAGATGTGAGTACCCGTTACGCGCCTTGTTTATCCGAATCGGCCGAGCATCGCAGATTTATCTTTTCGCAGCGTTAACCCCTGCTTAATCCCTTGCACCCAAGATGCAGGGCTGCCTCATCCAAGACATTCAGCCGCCACCATTCATGTCTCTTCGCTCTGCCGCAGCCCTCGTTGTGCTTTCAGTCCTGCTGACGGGGATGACTGCCGGGGCACAGCCGCTGACCCTACCCAGCCTGAATGCCGACGAGCCCGCTGCGCAACCCGAAGTCCTGAGTGCGGAACAGGCGTTCGAGCTGGTACACCCCGAGCAAAGCGCCATCAAAACAGAGGCTGATGGCCGCCGCCTGCTGGAGCTGCATTGGAACATTGCCCCTGGTCACTATCTCTACCGCGACCAGTTGCGCCTGCTCGATGCTCAGGGGCAGCCGATACCGCTGCAGATTCCTGAAGGTCGGACCCTGAGCGATGCCTTTTTTGGCCGTGTGCAGGTCTTTCATCAGGAGTTGCGCATTGAGGCTGCGCTGCCTGAACGGTCGGCGCAATGGCCACTGGAGTTGCAATGGCAGGGCTGTGCCGAGATAGGCATCTGCTACCCGGTACAGCAGCAAAGCATCAGCGCCGCTCAAGCAGGCACGGACAGGAATGCGGATGCCCCGACTCCAGCCCTGAGCGAAGACAACACGCAAACAACTCAGCCCGGTTTGTTGCAGGCACTGGCCTTGCCCCCCAGCGTGCGGATAGGCCCTCTCGCTCTGCCCACCATGGCTCTTGCCGCTTTTCTGGCGTTGCTTGCCAGCCAGTGGTGGGCGCGGCTCAAGCAGCGGCAAAGCGATCAGCCTGTAGAGGCTCTGCTGCTTCACTCCACGCTTGCTGGAATGGTGGCAGCGCGCGCGGCCTACGTCGTGCAATGGTGGCCCGAGTACTGGGCACCAGTGAGCGTATCCCCCGCCAACGCGCTGCAGATTCTGGATATTCGCGACGGCGGCTGGAACCTCTGGGCCGGACTGCTGGTGGCGGCTTTCTGGGCAGCCTGGAGCTGCCGCAGCCATGTGACCTTGAAACGTGGCGTACTGCAGTCCCTGGGTGTGGGCGCCTTCATTCTGATGGCAGCCTACGCACTGCGAAATTGGGTTGAGCCTCCTACATCCTCACTCCCCTCTTTGACGCTGGTCAACGCTGCCGCTCAGCCCACGGATCTGCGCAGCTACGGCGGTCAACCGCTGGTCATCAATCTCTGGGCCAGTTGGTGCCCGCCCTGCAAGCGCGAGATGCCGGTATTGGCCCAAGCGCAAAAAGACCATCCAGGCGTGCGCTTCATCTGGATCAACCAGGGTGAAGACGCCGCTGCAGTCCTGCGCTATCTGCAGTCCATGCCTCTACCCCCGGCCCAGGTGCTCCTGGACCCCGAGCAGCTTGCCGGTCAGCACTGGCAGCAACGCTCCTTGCCATCCACCTATTTCTATGACGCAAACGGACGCCTGCGCTCCACCCGTACGGGGGAGCTCTCCCGCGCCAGCCTGAGCGAGCAGTTGCGCATCATTGCGCCTCCAACGCAGGCCCCATGACTCAAGATGGACAAAGGTTTATCGTGCCACGTTTACAACCCCTGTCACGCCAATTGGCGGCTCTGACGCTCCCCATCTTCGCTGCAGCCGCAGCCACCGTGGTGGCCGTGGCCTATACCCGCGACGTGATTGCCGCCAGCAGCGCTGCCGCAAGCAGTGCGGCAAACAGCGAACTGCCCTCAGCACAGTTTCTCGCCGAGCAAGGCCTGCAGATCGTGGGTCCCATGCAGAGCTCCGGCGGCCTCAAGGCCTGGGCCGCCTACCGCGACCAGCAGCCCATCCCTATCTACCGCATGCCTGACGGCAAGCACTGGGTGATTGGCACCGTCATTGATGCCCAGGGCAAGGATGTCAACGCCAAAGCCTTGCACAATGCCGTGCAAAAGCCCATGGGTCAGGGGTTCTGGACCGATCTGGAGCGTACACACTGGATTGGCGACGGCAGGCCCGATGCCGCCCGCATCGCCTATGTGTTCACCGACCCCAACTGCCCCTATTGCAACCAGCTCTGGCGCGATGCCAGGCCACTGGTGCAAGCTGGCCAGTTGCAGTTACGCCATATTCTGGTGGGCATGCTGCGCCCCAGCAGCGAAGGCAAGGCCGCCGCCATTCTGGCCTCCAAGGCACCCGAGCAAGCTCTTGCCAGCCACGCCATGGCCTATGCCGACGCTCATGGCAAGAATCCCGATGCCCTGGGTATTGCACCGCTGCAGCGCATCCCCCTGTCGGCCCGCGATGCACTGGCCAACAACGCCGCGCTGATGAGCAGTGCAGGCCTAGGGGCCACACCCGCGACGATCTGGAAGAATGCCCAGGGACTGGTGCAGATCCGCACCGGCATGCCGCCCGGGCTGCTGGACGAGTTGATGGACAAAGCTCCCGCCAAGTCGCCAGCACGTTAGGATTCAAACCGTCGTATAGCCCTTACACAGAATCTGCAAGCAGCTATCATTGCAATAGCAAATCTGCCCAAATACCATGAGCCGACCTGACTGGAACACCCTGCTGCCCACTCTGCACCCCGACACCCGCATCGTGCTGCATGCCCCCAGCACGCAAGCGCTGCTCCGCGCACGCGGCAACTTCAAGAACCTGAAAACTGCCAACCCCGAGCTGGAGGTCTGGATTGTCGTCAACGCCCAGGCCGTGCAAGCCGTACTGGAGCAGCCGGACGACATGGGACCGGCTCTGGCACATGTGCTGCTGTGCCCCAACACGCTCAGGAACGCCGGCATCAGCGCACCGGACAATATTCAGGTACTGCCCATGGGCGCCGTCGAAGCCATCGCCCGCATGCAGCAGGATGGCTGGACCTATATACGCAGCTGAGCAGGCTGCATCCTCGGCACTCCATAGCCCCGCGCGCCCCGGGCTAAAGACCCCAGTCCTTGAGCGCAGGCAACGCCAGCTGGGTTGCTACATAGCCCTCATCGATGGATTCGCGCCCGCGGTAGAAGTCCATCAGCCCGACATGCGAGAGGCGCGGAGCAATCAGCACCTCGGCCGGGTCACCCGCCATGCGGCTGCGGGTGATGCGCATCTGCATGATGTTGACACTGGCCATGACCACATTGACCAGCGAGGGTACAGGCACAGAAGCATCGTCCTCGGCATCCCCCTCCCCCTTGCGGCCCCTGCGCATGACGGACGAGGACAATGTCTTCACGCTGGTCATGCTGCGCTTCCAGGCCCCCGTCCAGCCGAGCGGCGAGCCATTCGCCGCCAGAGCTTCGGGAATCTGACCCAGAGGTACCGGGGGCTCCTCCTCTTCCAGATGCAGTTGCGAGACCCTGAGCTCGCGGGCATGCAGATTGAGCTCGCTCTCGCTCATGTCCACGGGCTTCATATGCCTGCGCATGATGTCGGCATTCAAATCGACGGCGATGACGATGTCAGCGCCCATGGCGCGCGCCAGCGACACCGGCACCGGGTTGACCAGACCGCCATCGACCAGTAGCCGCCCTTCCCGCATCACCGGAGTGAACAGGCCGGGCAAGGCGATGGACGCGCGCACGGCCTCGGCAATCGAGCCCTTGCGCAGCCAGACCTCGGCACCAGTCTGCAGATCGGTGGCAACGCAGCCGAACGGCGTTCCCAGTTGCTCCACGGTTTCCTGGACGAAATTCTCGCGCCAGAATTCGATGATCTTCTCGCCCTTGAGCAATCCGCCGCCCAGATTGAAATCCATGAAGCCGAAGACCTTGCGCTTGCCCAGGCCCAGTACCCAACTCTCGAAGGCATCCATTTCGCCAGCCGCATAGGTTGCACCGACCAATGAGCCAATGGAGGTGCCGCAGATGATGTCGGGGCTGACACCTGCCTCGCGCAGCGCGCGCAGCACGCCAAAATGCGCCCAGCCTCTTGCGGAGCCACTGCCCAGGGCCAGGCCCACAACGGGTTTGCGTCGCAATTTGTTCATGTCGCCCTCCTTGCTGCTTCTAAAGTCGACTCAACCGGGCTGCTCGCCCCTTAGCAGTGCCAGCATGCCAGCCTCGTCCAGCACGGGCACGCCCAGCTCCTCGGCCTTGGCCAGCTTGCTGCCCGCCTCCGCCCCTGCGACTACATAGCTGGTCTTTTTGCTGACCGAACCCGAGACCTTGGCACCCGCCGCCTCCAGCATATCCTTGGCGGCGTCGCGGCCCAGCGTGGGCAAGGTGCCGGTCAGCACCACGGTCATGCCGGCCAGAATCTGAGGCGCCTTCTCGGCCGGCTCGCCTTCGTCCCAGTGCACACCGCAGGCGCGCAGTTGCTCCACCACCTCGCGGTTATGGGGTTGGGCAAAAAAGGTGTGAATGCTGTCGGCCACCACCGGCCCGACATCCTTGACCTGCAGCAACTCCTCCACGCTGGCGTCCATGATGGCGTCGAGCTTGCCGAAATGCTTGGCCAGATCCCTGGCCGTGGACTCACCTACATTGCGAATGCCCAGACCAAACAGAAAGCGCTGCAGCGTGGTGCTCTTGGATTTCTCCAGGGCCGCCAGCACGTTCTGAGCCGATTTCTCGGCCATGCGATCCAGCGCTGCCAGCGAGCTCAAGCCCAGCCTGTAAAGGTCAGGCAGCACTCGCACCACCTGGGCATCCACGAGCTGATCGACCAACTTGTCGCCCAGACCTTCGATGTCCATGGCACGGCGGTGAGCAAAGTGCAGGATTGCTTCCTTGCGCTGCGCGCCACAGAACAGGCCGCCCGTGCAGCGGTGATTGGCCTCGCCTTTTTCACGCACCACCTCGCTGCCGCAGATGGGACAGCTCTTGGGCATGCGGAAGTTGGGCACATAAGCAGGCCGCTCGCCCGGCACCCGCCCCACCACCTCGGGAATCACATCGCCCGCACGGCGCACGATGACCTGATCGCCCACGCGCACGCCCTTCTTGCGGATGTCGAACAGATTGGACAGCGTGGCATTGGTCACCACCACACCGCCCACCTGCACAGGAGCCAGGCGCGCCACGGGCGTCAGCTTGCCCGTGCGTCCCACCTGCACATCGATGGCTTCCATCAACGTAGGCATCTCCTGCGCTGGATATTTGTGCGCCACGGCCCAGCGCGGCTCGCGCGACTTGAAGCCCAGTTGACGCTGCAGGGCCAGGCTGTTGACCTTGTAGACCACGCCGTCGATTTCATAGGGCAGATTGGCGCGCTCGGCACCGATGCGTTCGTGAAACGCAACCAGTTCAGAAGCACCCCGCGCAATACTGACTTGCGGTGCAACCGGAAAGCCCCAGGATTTCAGTGTCTGCAGCATGGCGTAATGCGTGCCGAAGTCCGGCCCGCCCTGCTGCGGCGGCGTGATCTCACCCAGACCATAGGCGAAGAACGACAGCGGGCGCTGAGCCGCGATACTCGAGTCGAGCTGACGGACCGATCCGGCAGCCGCATTGCGCGGATTGGCAAAGGTCTTAGCACCTGCGGCCTGCTGACGCGCATTGAGCCTGTCCAGATCGGCCTTGGCCATATGCACTTCGCCGCGCACCTCCACCACGGGCGGCACATCGCGGCCTGCGGACAGGGACAGTGGAATCTGGCGAATGGTACGGATATTGTGCGTGACGTCTTCCCCCACCTCACCATCTCCGCGTGTGGTGGCTTGCACCAGGCGGCCGTTTTCATAACGCAGATTCATGGCCAGGCCATCGAACTTGGGCTCGGCCACATATTCGATGGCAGCAGCGGATTCATCCAGCCCCAGTTCCTTGCGCACACGCTGGTCGAAGGCAATCGCACCCGTGGCCTCGTTATCGGTCTCTGTCTGGATGCTCAGCATGGGTACGGCATGGCGAACCGGAGTCAAACCGTCCAGAACAGCACCAACCACACGCTGCGTGGGAGAGTCCGGCGTAACGAGTGCGGGGTAAGCCCCTTCCAGTGCTTCCAGTTGCTGATAGACGCGGTCATATTCCCCGTCGGGCACCGTGGGCGCATCAAGCACGTAGTACTCATGTGCCCATTGATGGAGTTGGCCACGCAATGCCGCAGCCTTGCTCATCACGCTTTCAGGCACCCCTGCATTGATGGCTGCCGACGGCTTCTGGCCCTGGGGTTCAGCGGAAAAAAGGTCTAAATTCTCGGTCATGCTCTGCCCGCTGGAAATTCACGGTCTGGGATAAAAAAGGCCAACATCGTTGGCCCTGTTTGTTTTAGCTGAAAAGCCTTCTGGCGAGAAGTGATCCTGCCGACAGCTCTGCACTGTCGAGCTTGTCGTAGAGCAGCTCCAGGTCATGCTGAATCGGGTCCAGCGCCGAGACCGGCAGCAGATAGCCATTCTGGTCGCAGAGCACTCCGTCCATGGTCTGGCACAGCTGCTCCGCCACCTGGCGCAGGCGCGCAAACGGCTGCTGCCCTCTCGGCACCTGGGCCACATCCAGGCTGAGCAGGAATTCGCGCACGACGGACTGATCCAGATCGTCGCCCATGGCGGCCTGAGGGTCGTAGTTCAGCACCAGCACCGGCGGCAGGCCCTGGATGGGAGAGGCAAGCACCATGCGGCCCGGCATGGGCGTGATGACAAAGCCCAGGCGCTGCGCATTCTGCTGCACATAACCGGCACTCCAGGATGCCTGACGCGCACGCAGCATAAAGCTCAGCTGCGCATCGTGCTCGCTGGCGAACTGATCGAGCTCGCGTGCCCGCGAGACCTCATTGAGCATATTGGGCACGTCGACCATGGCGCCCAGCGCATCGGCGAAGCGCTGCACCTTGGTGACGAACTCCGAAAACTCGATCTCGTTGAGTGCACCGGTACGGTTGGCCAGTTGAACACCGGCCTGAAAGCCCAGATAGCGCTGGCCGGTCTGCAACGGCTCCCACTGCTTGCTGTCCTGGTTCATGCCTTCAATGGCAAAGGGCTTGTTGCCGGCACGGCGGGTGCTGGGCTGGGCCTGCAAGGCCACTTCACCAGGAACAATCTGGGCCACGGTAATCGGAGCGATCGCATCGATCAGCGCATCCAGATGGCCGCGCCGCTCCACTGACGAGGCGGGAGGAATCGAAGCAGCCAGAGGAGCGTCCGTCAGCACGGGCTCCACTGCTTGCGCGGCCTGCTCGGTCACGGCAGCAATGGCTGGCTCCGTGCGCTGAGCAGTCACCTCTTGCACAGCATGCGCAGCCTCAGTCTCCTCGGCTTTGTGCTGGGCGGCAGCCAGGGCTTCCTGGCGCTGCGCTTCCTCATGGGCTTCGCGTGCTACCAGGCGGGCCAGCTCGGCATCGGCTTCGGCAAAGCGACCTGCGGATTCGGGCATCTGCAGGGGCTCGGTACCGGGAATGGCCTTGCCGAAGTCCCCGAGCACGGGCTCATGCTGGTATTTGGTCAGGTCCGCACCATGACCGACGGTGTTCATTCCGGGCTCGAGACGCTGAGGATCTGCGCTTTCCTCCTCAGGCTCGGCCCGCTTGGGCGCATTGCGGCGCGCAGTCCAGGAGTTGTAGGCAACGATCAGCGCCAACAGCACCACTCCCATGACGGCCAGACTGATTTGCAAGTTACTCATGTGAGAAAACGGTTCTTCAATAGGGGATGACCGGGCTCAGGATAGCTCAGCCATGGAGAGGGCGGACTCCATATCCACCGCAACAATTCGTGAAACGCCCTGCTCCTGCATGGTCACACCAATCAGCTGTTCGGCCATCTCCATGGCAATCTTGTTGTGACTGATGAACAGGAACTGGGTTCCCTTGCTCATGCTGTAAACCAGCTTGGCATAACGTTCGGTATTGGCATCGTCCAGCGGCGCATCCACCTCGTCCAGCAGACAGAATGGCGCTGGGTTGAGCTGGAAGATGGCAAACACCAGCGCAATCGCGGTCAGCGCCTTTTCGCCGCCCGAGAGCAGGTGAATGGTCTGGTTCTTCTTGCCGGGCGGCTGGGCAATCACCTGCACGCCGGCATCAAGGATTTCGTCGCCAGTGATCACCAGCTTGGCCTGACCGCCACCGAACAGCTCGGGGAACATGCGGCCGAAGTGACGATTGACGATATCGAAGGTGCCGGTCAGCAGATCCCGCGTTTCGGCATCGATCTTGCGGATCGCCTCTTCCAGGGTATTCATGGCCTTGGTCAGATCATCCATCTGCGCATCGAGGAAGGTCTTTCGCTCACGCGCCAGGGTCAATTCATCCAGCGCGGCCAGATTCACGGCCCCCAAGGCCTGGATTTCGCGGTGCAGACGGTCGATTTCACCTTGCAGGCCGTGCATGCGCACATTGCCTTCGGCGATCGACTGAGCCACCGCCGCCAGATCAGCCTCTGCTTCGGTCAGCAGGTTGCTGTACTGCTCCAGACCCAGACGCGCGGCCTGCTCCTTGAGCTGAAATTCTGTGATGCGCTGACGCAGCGGGTCCAGTGCCTTTTCCAGGCTCTGGCGGCGCTCGTCGCTGGCACGCAGCTTGTTGGTCAGATCCTCATATTCGCTGCGGCGTTCGGCAACCTCTTTTTCGCGCTGCATCTTCAGATCCAGTGCATCCTGCAGACCACCCTGCGCCGCGGCATCAGACAGTCTTGCCAGTTCGTCCTGAGCGCGCTGCTGCTCCTCGGCCAGGGACTTGGCCTGCTGGCTGGCGGTTTCGATGGTGCGCGACAACTCGGCGCGACGCGCGTGCAGAGTGCGCTGCGAGAAGGTTGCCTCCTGGGCCTGACGCTCCAGGCTGCGCAACTGCTCGCGCGATTCGTTCAGGCGGCGCTCGGCCTCCAGCACGCGATCTCCCAGCTGGGCATGACGCTCCTGGCTGTCGGCCAGTTGCATGTCCAGCTCTTCAAAGCGTGCCTCGGCGGCGACCTTGCGCTCTTCGATATCGGAGAGCTGGGTTTCGACTTCGGACAGATCCGCCGAAATTTGCGCGTTGCGTGCCCGCGCCTGCTCGGCCAGCTGAGACAGGCGCAAGGTCTCGACCTGCAGCTCATGGGAGCGACTTTGCGACTCGCTGGCTTCGCGACGTGCAGACACCAGCCGCTGCGAGGCATCTGCATAAGCGCTTTCGGCGCGCACCAAAGCCGAACGCGATTCATCAGCGATCAGCGCCTGGGCGCGGACTTCCTTTTCCAGGTGCTCGATTTCCTGCGCCCGCGCCAGCAACCCAGATTGTTCGGAGTCCTGCGCATAAAAAGTCACGCTGTGGGCCGTCACCGCATGGCCGGTGGGCACATAAATGGTCTCGCCGGCCTGCAGATCGGCACGCTTGGCCAGGGCCTCGTCGAGCGTGGGCGCGGTATAGCAGCCCGTCAGCCAGTCCACCAGCACGGCGCGCAGACCGGCGTCATTGATCTTGAGCAGATCGCTGAGACGCGCAAAGCGCGCAGCTGACGGGGCACCGGCTGCCTGAGCCTGGCTGAAGAAGGCCAGCCGGGCCGGCGGAGCGTCCAGCCCCCCCGAGCCCAGAAAACCGCGCACCATGTCGAGGCGCCCGACTTCCAGTGCCCCCAGACGTTCGCGCAGTGCGGCTTCCAGCGCATTTTCCCAGCCCGACTCGATGGCTATGCGGCTCCACAGACCTTGCATGCCGTCCAACCCATGCTTGGCCAGCCAGGGCTGAAGCTTGCCATCGGTCTTGACCTTTTCCTGCAAGGCCTTGAGCGCATCCAGCCGCGCAGACAGATCGGCGTGACGACTGTTTTCGGCATTCACGGCCTGCTGGCGTGCGCGCCTATCCTCGTCGAGTTGCGGCACGCTGTCCTGCAACTCATTGAGGACGGCATCGGCCATCTCGGCCAGCTCCTGCGCCTCGGCCAGTTGTGCCTGCAAATTGTTCAGGCGCGCTTCGTCCGGCGTTTCCAGTGCATTGCGGTCGGCACGCAAACGTTCATAACGGGTTTCAAACTGGCGACGCTGCTCATCGAGGCTGCGCTGCTCGGCGGCCAGCACCTGAATCTGCTGCTGCACCTGCACCACCGAGTTGCGCTGGTCTGCATCGGCTTTCTGCGCCTTATGCAGAGAATCTTCCAGATCGGGCAGGCGGGTGCTTTGCTCCTCGAGCTGGGCAGCCAGCATCTCGGCCTGCTCTTCGGCATCCATGCCCGCACCTTCGATGTTCTCGATCTCGCCCTGGGCCTCTTCGCTGCGGCTGCTCCACAGCAGCAGTTGCTCGGCCAGTTGCTGCAGACGCAGTTGCACACGCTGGCGGCCTTCGACCACATAGCGGATTTCAGCCTCCAGCTTGCCGACCTCGGCCGTGGCTTCGTAGAGCTTGCTCTGCGCCTGATTGACCTGATCGCTGGCGTCGTAGTGCGACTGACGCAGGGTCTCGAGTCCGCTCTCGTTGTTGCGGATATCGGCCATGCGCTCTTCGAGCTCGTTGACGACCTTGAGGCCTTCAATGCGCACGCGGTCCTGCTCGGCCTCGGCATCGGCCCGCTTCATGAACCACAGTTGATGCTGCTTGAGCGTGACCTGGGCGTTCAGGCCGTTGTACTTGGCCGCAACTTCGGCCTGCTTTTCCAGCTTGTCCAGATTGGCATTGAGCTCGCGCAGAATGTCTTCCACACGGGTGAGGTTCTCGGTCGTGGCCGAGAGGCGGTTTTCCGTCTCACGACGACGCTCCTTGTACTTGGAAACCCCGGCCGCTTCTTCGAGGAACAGACGCAGCTCTTCGGGGCGCGACTCGATAATGCGGCTGATCGTGCCCTGGCCGATGATGGCATAGGCACGCGGTCCCAGACCCGTGCCCAGAAACACGTCCTGAACGTCGCGACGACGCACGGGCTGGTTGTTGATGAAGTAGCTGCTGTTGCCCTCGCGCGTGAGCACGCGCTTGACGGCGATCTCTCCAAACTGTCCCCACTGACCGCCCGCACGGTGGTCGCTGTTGTCGAAGGTCAGCTCCACACTGGCACGGCTGGACGGCTTGCGATGCGTGGTGCCATTGAAGATCACGTCCTGCATGGACTCGCCACGCAACTCGCTGGCCTTGCTCTCCCCCAGCACCCAGCGCACCGCATCCATGATGTTGGACTTGCCGCAACCGTTGGGCCCCACCACGCCGACCATCTGCCCCGGCAGAATGAAATTGGTGGGCTCGGCAAAGGATTTGAAGCCGGAGAGCTTGATGGAATTCAGGCGCACGGTGTCGGTGTCGGTCTAGAGGCTGGCCAGCAAAGGCTTGTGATTGGGAAAGGAAAACGGCAAAAGCGGTTGCACAAACGCAAAACTTGAAAAAGCCCTGTTCTTGCTAGCAACCGTCAACAGACGGGAATCATAACGCGGCCTGCCCCCTCATCAGCCAAGATTGCTGCATACACGCAAACCATAGCTGCCTGCGCAGGATCGGTAAGGGATTGGGCCGATTTTGATCGAATAAGAGAGCAGCGGGCGCCTCAGGTGCGAGGCTGAAAAGCAATCAGGCCCGCCCCCAGCAGACAGACGGCCACCCCTGCCATATCCCAGGCGCTGGGTTTGATGCCATCCACCAGCCACAGCCACAGAAGCGCCACGCTGATGTAGATGCCGCCGTAGGCCGCGTAGATACGACCAGAGGCCGAGGGATGCAAAGTCAGCAGCCAGACAAACAAGGCCAGGCTGACCGCAGCAGGCAGCAGCAGCCAGGCGCTGGCGCCCTGCTTGAGCCAGAGCCAGGGCAGGTAGCAGCCCACAATCTCCGCCACGGCGGTCAGGACAAATAACAGCAGGGTCTTGATTTCAGGCAATTCAATCTCTCACACAGCGAAATGCGGGCATTGTAGAGAGCATGAACCGCCTCAGCGCATGGACACCGGACTGAGAGCCGGCGTCGGAGATCCCGGCACATTGCCATTGGTGACCAGGCTCTCGAACTCGCTGACCGGCACGGGCGGGCTCATCAGATACCCCTGCCACGCATAGCAGCGTATGCCTTCGAGAAAACGGCACTGGGCCTGGGTCTCCACGCCTTCGGCGATCACATGCAGGCTCAGGCTCTTGGCCAGAGCCACAATGGTGCGGGCAATGGCTGCGTCATTGGGATCGGTCAGTACGTCACGCACAAAGCTGCGGTCGATCTTGAGCTGATCGAGCGGCAGCCGTTTCAGATAGGACAGCGAGGAGTAGCCGGTACCAAAGTCGTCCAGCGAAAATCCGATGCCGTAGGACTTCAGACGCATCATCTTGGCGATGGTGTCGTCCACATCGGAGACCAGCATGCCTTCGGTCAACTCCAGCTTGAGCCGACGCGCATCGGCCCCATGCTCGGCCAGCGCCTTGAGCACCTGTTCGACAAATCCGCCCTGATGGAACTGCTTGGGACTGACGTTGACCGAGAGCACCAGTTGCGCATAACGGGGGTGCTTGGCCCATTTCGCCAGTTGTTGGCAGGCGGCCTGCAGCACCCAGTCGCCCAGGGGCAGTATGACGCCTGTTTCCTCAGCCAGCGGAATGAAGTGCGCAGGGGGGACGAAGCCTTTTTCAGGATGCTTCCAGCGCAGCAGACCTTCGGCGCCGATCACCTTGCCCATCTCCACCTGAGGTTGATAGAACAGCTCGAACTCACCGGCCTGCAGACCGGCACGCATGTCCTGCTCAAGCGTACGGCGCTCCTGCAGCGCCGATTGCAGTTGGGGGTCAAAGAAGCAACTGACATTGCGCCCCTGGCTCTTGGCCTGGTACATGGCCATTTCAGCGCGGCGCTGTACCTCTTCACCCGTCAGTTCTGCCTCGCCAAACAGGCTCAGGCCCATGCTGACGGTGATGGAGCGCGGAATACCGCCGATTTCTATGGGCTCACGTAATCGGCTCAGCCACTGGTCGGCCTGCTGCTCCAGCCTGGCGGCAGCCGCCACGGAATCGCTGCCAAGGTCATCTATCAAAAGTACAAAATCATCACCGCCCTGACGAGCAATCGTGGCCCCTGAAGGAAGCAGACCACGGATGCGCTGACTCATCGACTGCAGCAGCAAATCACCCTGATCCAGACCATAGGTCTCGTTGAAGGCTTTGAAATTATCGATATCCAGCAGCACCACACCACCAAAATGGGCCTGGCGTTGAGCCACGGCCAGAGCCTGTTGCAGCCGATCAGCCAGCAGGCGCCGGTTGGGCAGGCCAGTCAAGGCATCGTAGAAGGCCAGACGGCGGACCTCCTGCTCGGCCGCCATACGCTGGCTCTGATCCTGCAGCACCATCAAGCACCCCTCGGCTTGCAGCACGGCACTGACCGCAACTGGGCGGCGCAGACCGTCTACCCCCCTGAGCATCAATGTCTGCGCAGACACCGTGCAGGCCGACGCCTCGGTGGCCAGCTCGTCCCACTGAGCCTGCACATCGTCGACACGCTCGGATTGGCGCAGCTGCAACGTCCGGCGGGCCTGAGCCGTGGCGACTTCCCAGCGCTGGATGACTCGCTCGCGCTCAGCAGCATCAGGGAACATGCGCTCCCACCATTGCTGGGTTGATACGCTGGGCTTGCCCCCATGGCCGGCCAGACGCAGAAACTCTTCGTTCCAGTAGACCAGACGCCCATCCAGATCCTCCATGACCAGACCCACCGGAAGTCTTTGCATGAGATTGCGCAACTGCTGATGACCCAGACGCTCCATCTGCTCGAGGCGCTTGCGCCCGCTGATGTCCTGCACCAGCACCTGCAGGCGCCGCGATTCATGACGTCCGGTCAGAAATGCATTGAGTTCAACCCAGACTGGCGCCCCCTCCTTGGAACGCAGACAGAACTCGCCCGCGTTGTGCAGGAACTGCTGCAGGTCCAGTCCTTCAAGCAGTTGCGCACAGTGCGCCTGGTCTTCGGGCATGACCAGCTCCAGCACGTTGCGCCTGCGAATCTCCTGGGCCTCATAGCCCAGCAACCGACAGAAATGCTGGTTGACCTTGAGTACGCTGCGCGTGGCGACATCAAGCTCGAGCACTCCCATGGCAGCCTGCTCGCACATGGCGTGAAAGCGCGCATCACTCTCCTGCCTTGCCTGGGCACTGAACTTGAGGCGCCGGCTCCAGCTCCAGCGGCTTTGCCACCAGCCCGAGACCAAGGCAGCCAGCACCAGCCCCGCCAGCAGGCCCAGGCCCAATACCAGCCAGGGCAGATTCCTCTCATGCCTTCTCTGAGAGCTGAGCGCGGGCTTGAACTGCAGTGACCAGATGCGGTCATACACCTGTATCTGCCGCTCCAGCGGCTTGATCAAGGCAAATTCAGGATGGGTTTCCGCCTCCGCCCACAGTGAGCCAGTGAACAAAATCTCCGAACCGCCGGCAAGCATAGACAGCGGCGCGGTCAGCCTCTTGTGGTCCCCTCCTGCCTTTGACGATGGGTCGGCTGGGCTGAGATCCACCAGCTTGAAGGCCACCTGAGGGTAGAGGTTGGCCGGAACCAGCCCCCTCGCAAATTCGCCCAGACGGATCTGTGCATTGAGCGTTCCCAGCGGCTTTTCGGAAAATTTCCCGATAGCGGCGGCGCCCCCCTCCTCTGCTGCAGCCCACAACGGAGCCCGCAACACCACGCCCTTGGGGCTATCGGGAAGTTGCAGAAAGCGAAATGGAGCCGACATCGACATCTGGCGAGAGCTCCATGCCTGCATCAAGGAATGAAATGCCGCCGCCGGCTGACGCGCATTGCTTCCCGCCAATGCCTCGTTGCCTATCATTGGCCAGACGTAGGAAACCTCGAAGGCCTGGGAATCACGCACAAGATCGGTGTGCTGCTCCGCAGCCACCGCACGGGTCAGACTCAGGGCCTGCAGCCCCACCAGACTATCCTGACTGAGCAGAGCATGGGCATGCTGCGCAAAAACCTGCTGCCCCGCATCCGCATTGCTGGCCATTTGCTCAGCGAGCTTGACGAGCAGACGGTCATAGCTGCCCAGGCGCTGCTCCAGAGCTCGCGTCGCCATATCGGCACTGAGCTGCAAGCGCTGTTGCATGCGCGACTCCTGGCGTTGATGGAGCATCCAGCCCCCCAAACCGCCACAGGAAACTCCAAAACCCAATGCCAGCAGCGCCAACCAAGGTTTACGCACTTTCATCACTGGCTGAGTTGCGAATTGCGACATGCAAAAAACACAAGAATCCTGAGTTGCGAGGTGGCTCCAGTCGGCAGTGGCGCCTTGCAGCAAAGGCTGCAGCACCATGAGCCAACATGAGGAGCGACATAGTTTGTAGGAGCAAACCTACATCCAAAGAACATTCACACCAAGTGATTACCCTGAAAGGCTTGGCATGATTGCGTCTAGATTTAGATCAAATCATAGGCACAAGCTTGTATATCCAATACAAAGCGCTGCAAAATCAAGAGCAACCTCAGGTCGCAAAATTGACAAATGTCAATATTTGTCGGAGCTTAGTCCTATTCAGGCCGCATCACAAACCACGACAACTCGTATCTTTTTAGCCACAATCAAGCAGAACCACAGTGCCCTACCCGGTTATTCCCGCGTGCAAGCGCCTGTGGTTTGCCCACCGGCAATAAAACAACCATGTCACAACGCACGACTCTGCTGATCGTCTACCACTCACTGACTGGCGGCACACTCCAGATGGTTGAAGCGGCCAGCACTGGCGCCCGACAGGAGGAATCCGTCGAGGTCCGCGTGCTGCATGCCTCCCAGGCCGGCCCGCAAGACCTGCTGCAAGCTCAGGGCTATCTGTTTGCCACGCCGGAGAATCTGGCCGCCATCAGCGGTCTGATGAAGGACTTCTTCGATCGAAGCTATTACGGCGTGCTCGACCGGATACAGGGCCGCCCCTATGCCAGCTTGGTCTGCGCCGGCAGCGACGGTCATAACGCAGCAAGGCAGATGGAACGCATTGCCACCGGCTGGCGCCTGAAGGCCGTGGCAGAACCGCTCATCATCTGCACCCATGCTCAGACGCCGGAGGCCATACTCGCCCCCAAGCAGATATCGGCCGACGATTTGCAGCGCTGCGAAACATTGGGGCAATCACTGGCCACGGGACTGGCCTTGGGCATTTTTTAGAAAAACAAGGGTTTGCCCGCATCATTCCGGGCAGGACAGGCTCCATACAAAGGCAAGAATGGAGCCTTCGAATCGGGTTGTATAAATGTGCCATCATTGCGCGCGCATGCTTTTCTCCGATGCACGCCCCCAAGCAGGCATAGTCTGCGACTTCACCAGCTCTTGCGTCCATGATTGAACCAGACACCGCACGTCCCAAGCGCACGCCACGCGGCCCCAGTCCGCAAAAGACTCAGGCCACGCGCCGCTCCATCGTGGCGGCTGCGTTTGCAGAATTTCTGGAACACGGCTATGCGCGTGGCACCACGGCTTCGGTGGCACAGCGCGCGGGACTGTCAAAGGTCACGCTGTTTCGCTATTTCGACAGCAAGGAAGCCCTGTTCGAAGCTGTCATCCAGACACATATCGCCTCGGCCGCCGTGGCCTTGCAGTCCAGCCCCATGCACGAGCATGAATCGGTGGGCGAATATCTGCTGCGCACCGTGGGCGCCGCTGCGGAGGTCATAGACAGCAGCGGCCGCTCTGCCACGGCCAGGCTGGTCGTCGCCGAAGGCCTGGAGTTTCCGCTGCTGGCGCAGATGTATCGTCGTTACGTTCACGATGCCTTGCTCGAGCATTTCACCCGGCTCGCACAGTTGGCTGCCAAACGTGGCGAACTCAAGGCTCCTGAGCTGGTGCAGCACCCGGAATTGCTGCTTGCACCGCTGTGGCTGGCCATGATGAACAACACCGTCATCCATCCCGAAGTGCCCATGAATGCCGGAACCCTGTTCCGGCTCCAGGTGACCCTGCTGTTCAAGATGCCTTGAGTATTGGCGCGCCAGAATTTCAATGAAATCCGGTCCAATCGCTTACTGGTAAAGCGCCAGTAGCTATCAAAAACAAAGCCGCAACCTTTCGGACTGCGGCTTTGTTCATCGAGCGAGTTCGCCCATCAACCCTGCAGTGCGGCCTCTTCACCGCCCAGAGCCTTCCACAAGGTCACGCGGTTGAGTTGTTCCGACAGGCGCAGGCCTATCAAGGTCTGCTGTGCGGTATAGAGGCTGCGCTGCGCATCCAGCACCGTCAGATAGTTGTCCACGCCGGCCTTGAAGCGAGCATTCGACAAATCAAAGGCTTTTTGCGTATTGGCCACCATGCTGGTCTGGGCGGCCAGCCGCTCACCCCACTGGGCTCGGTCAGCCAGCACATCCGCCACCTCCTTGAAGGCTGTCTGCACGGACTTCTCGTACTGACTCAGCGCAATGCGCTGATTGCTTTCGGCCACCTGTACATTGGCGCGGTTGCGGCCGCCATCAAAAATCGGCAGCTTGACCAGAGGGATGAAACTCCAGGTGCTGTTGTTGTTGCCGAACAGGCGGTCCAGCTCGTTGCTGCCGGTACCGACACTGCCGGTGAGCGTGATGCTGGGAAACAGCGCCGCTCTGGCTGCGCCGATATTGGCATTCATGGCCTGCAGATTGCGCTCCGCAGCCTGCACATCCGGGCGCTTGAGCAGCACCGATGAGGGCAAGGGTACGGGCACGAGCTTGAGAGCCGCCGTGTCTGCCGCACCCGTCAGGGTCTGGGCGTTGGGCAGCAGCTGCGTAGGCACCGGACCGCCTACCAACAGCTGCAGGGCATTGCGGTCCCTGTCGACCTGGGAGGTATAGCTGGCCACATCGCCGCGTGCCGTATCGACCGTGGTCTGGTTCTGGGCCAACACCAGGCCGGAGGTCGAGCCCAGCTCATGCATGCGCCGCGTCAGCTCGAAAGCCTTGATGCGGCTGTCCAGCGTGTCCCTGGCCAGTTGCAGGCGTGCCTGATCGGCCGCCAGCGTCAGCCAGGCATTGGCGACATCAGCCACCAGACCGATCTGCACATTGCGCCGGTTGTCCTGGCTTTGCAGAAACTGCTGCAGCGAGGCTTCGCTCAGATTGCGGATGCGCCCCCACAGATCCAGCTCATAGCTGGCAAAGCCCAGCTGAGCCGTGTATTGCTCAGCGACACTGGAGCGCCCTGCCGTCGTCAGATCCCCCGCGGTGCGCGTGCGATTGCTCTGCGCCTGGGCCGTGATGCCCGGCAGCAGGTCGGCTCTGGTGATGCCGTACTGGGCGCGCGCCTTCTCGATGTTTTCCAGCGCGACGCGCAGATCGCGATTGTTGCTCAGCGCCAGCGCCACCACCTCGCGCAGCTGCGGCGACTGCAACCATTGCAGCGCCTGGGCCTGTTGCAGCGCTGCCTCGCTTGCCTGAGCCGGCACGGCGTTGCCGGAGACAGTCTCGGGCACGGGCAGATCAGGCGTTCTATAGGCCGGAGCCAGGTTGCAGCCCGCCAGCAAGGCCGTCACTGCGGCGGCCGCCATGGCCGAAAATTTCATGCTCGGGCGCCTCATGCCGCGCTCTCCTTGTTGACGTCAGCCGCCGCATCGCTGCGCGAGCGGCTCTTGAACCAGCTGCGCACCAGCAGGAAGAACACCGGCACGAGGAAGATACCCAGCACCGTCGATGCCACCATGCCGCCCAGTACGGCCGTGCCGATGGCATTGCGACCACCGGCACCAGCGCCGGTGCCGATGGCCAGCGGAATCACACCGAAACCAAAGGCCAGAGAAGTCATCAGGATGGGACGCAGACGCAGACGCACGGCTTCCACCGTTGCGTCGAACAGCTTCTTGCCCTGCTCCTGCAGCTGCACCGCAAACTCCACGATCAGGATCGCGTTCTTTGCCGCAAGACCCACGGTGGTGAGCAGACCGACCTGGAAATACACGTCGTTGGTCAAGCCACGTGTATAGGTCGCCAGCAGTGCCCCCACCACGCCCAGCGGCACGGCCAGCATCACCGACAGCGGCACCGTCCAGCTTTCATAGAGTGCGGCCAGGCACAGGAAGACGAACAGAATCGAGATGGCATACAGCATGGGCGCCTGCGCACCTGACTGGCGCTCCTGCAGAGAAGCTCCGGTCCATTCGTAGGAAATGCCGTTGGGCAGCTTCTTCAGGATGTCTTCCACCGTCTCCATCGCAGTACCCGAGCTGATGCCCGCTGCGGCACGGCCTTCAAACTCATAGGCCGGGCTGCCGTTATAGCGCAGCAGCTGGGGCGAACCATAGGCCCAGTAGGTTTTGGAGAACGCGCCAAACGGCACCATCTCGCCCTTGTTGTTGCGCACCGTCCATTTGGCAATATCGCCGGGCAGCATGCGGTACTGCGCATCGCCCATGATGTAGACACGCTTGACGCGACCGTTGTTCAGGAAGTCGTTCACATAGGTGCCGCCCATGGCGCTGGAGAGCACGCTGTTGATGTCGGTGTACGCCAGCCCCAGAGCGGCAGCCTTGCGGTCATCCACATCCACGCGCAGCTCGCTGGCGTCTTCCAGATTGGTGGTGCGCACAGCCGTCAGCAGATTGTTGGCACGCATTTCGCCAAGCACCTGATCCCGCGCGGCGAGCAGCGCTTCATGGCCCACACCATTGATGTCCTTGATCATGAAGTTGTAGCCCGAGCTCGAACCCAGGCCGCGCACTGCGGGCGGCAACACCACCTGCACGCGCGCATCACGGATGCCGGCCAGATCCTTGGTCGCCTTGTTTGCAATGGCCGCCGCCGACTGCGAGGGCAGCGGACGCATGCTCCAAGGCTTCAGACGAATGAAGCCGCGCGCCGAGCTCTGGTCGCCGTTGAGGCCCGAAACCTGGTTGAAGCTGATCACATCCGGCTGCTTGGCCAGATACTCGCGCACCTGGTCCAGCACTTCCTGCAGACGGGCGTCCGAAGCGCCGGAAGGCAGATTCACATTGACATAGACAAAGCCCTGATCCTCGTCCGGCAGGAACGAGGTGGGCAACTTGGCCATCAGCAACCAGACCGCGGCCAGAACGGCCAGGAAGATCAGCATCATGCGCTTGGCCCGGCCCAGGCTGAAAGCCACGGTGCTCTGATAACGATTGGCCGAAGCATCGAAATTGCGGTTGAACCAGCGGAAGAAACGGTCGTTGATGCCCAGCACCCCGGAGCGTATGGGACGCTCATGGCCATCGCCATGGCTGCGATCCGGGGCCTTGAGAAGCGTTGCGCAAAGCGCCGGTGTCAGCGTCAGGGCCACAAACACGGACAGCGCCATGGCCGCAACAATGGTGATGGAGAACTGGCGGTAGATCACACCCGTCGAGCCGCCAAAGAAGGCCATGGGCACGAACACCGCCGACAGCGTGACCCCGATACCGACCAGTGCGGGCGTGATTTCCCTCATGGACTGGCGCGTCGCCTCCTTGGGAGACTTGCCCGTCTCGTGCATCACCCGCTCCACGTTCTCGACCACCACGATGGCATCGTCCACCAGCAGACCGATGGCCAGCACCATGGCGAACATGGTCAGGGTATTGATGGAGAAGCCCGCGACGGACAGCACGCCGAAGGTACCCAGCAGCACCACCGGCACGGCAATGGCGGGGATCAGCGTGGCTCGGAAGTTCTGCAGGAACACGAACATTACGATCACCACCAGCACCATGGCCTCGCCCAGCGCATGCACCACTTCGCTGATCGAGGCCCGCACAAAGGGCGTGGAGTCCGAGCTCACGAAGTAGTCGATCTGGTTGGGAAAGAAGGGCTTGAGCTCGGCCAGCTTGGCCGCCACTGCATCCGACACCGCCATGGCGTTGGCACCGTCGGCCAGGATGATGCCCATGCCCGCACCGGGCATGCCGTTGAGCTTGGCCTGAATGGACAGATTGTCGGCCCCCAGTTCCACCCGGGCCACATCCTTGATGGTGACGACAGAGCCGTCATTCGAGGACTTGAGCACGATGTTCTCGAACTGCTCTACTGTCTTGAGCTTGGTGCGCGCCGTGATGGTCGCGTTCAGCTGCTGGTTCTGCACCGCAGGCAGAGCCCCCAGCTGGCCTGCAGAGACCTGGGCATTCTGCGCGTTGAGCGCGCTGCTCAGATCGGAGGGAATCAGCCCGTACTTCTCCATCTTGGCCGGGTCCATCCAGATGCGCATCGCATAGGGCGTGCCGAAGACGTTGATGTCACCCACGCCCTCGATGCGCCCGATGATGTCCACCAGATTGCTGTTGATGTAGTCGCCGATGTCCACGGCGGTCACGTCCTCATCGGGTGCATAGAAACTGTAGGTGACGAGAAAATCCTGGCCGCCCTTGTTGATGAAGACGCCACGCGTCTTCACAGCGTCCGGCAGGCGGTTGACCGCGCCCTGAATCTTGTTTTGCACCTGCACCTGCGCCACGTCGACATTGGTGCCCGGAGCAAAGGTCAACGTGATACGCGCTTGACCCGACGCATTGCTGGTCGAGCTCATATAGAGCATGTTGTCGATGCCCTTGATCTGCTGCTCGATGATCTGCGTCACCGAGTTTTCGACCGTCTCCGCCGAAGCGCCCGTGTACTGGGCGCCGATGGTCACCCGGGGAGGAGCGATCTCGGGGTACTGCTCCAGCGGCAGCAGCTTGATCGACAAAGCCCCGGCCAGCATGATGATGATGGCGATGACCCACGCAAAGATGGGCCGATTGATGAAGAACTGAGCCATGTGTGTCGCCTGCCTTGCTTACTTCTTGGCAGGGGCATCGGCAGCGGCCTGCACGGGCGGCTCGCCCCGCTGGCTCTTGCGCTCGGCCTTGGCCTTCAGATCCACTTCCACGGTCTGAACCTTGTCGCCGGGCTTGATGCGCTGAAAGCCATCCACCATCACACGCTCGCCTGCTTTCAGGCCCGTCTTGAGCAACCAGAAAGCACCCACGGCACGGTCCAGCTCCACATCGCGCTTTTCAACCACATCGCCGTCCTTGACGACCATGACATTGGCACGCCCGGTCAGATCGCGGGTCACCGACTGTTGCGGCACCAGCAATGCATCGGGGGCCAGAGCCGTCGGCAGCAAGGCCTTCACATACATGCCGGGCATGAGCATGCCGTCGGGATTGGGCACCTCGGCACGCAAGGTCAGTGTGCCGGTCGTGTCGTTGACGATCACGCCCGCAAAAGCCAGCTTGCCCTGATGCGGGTAGTCGCTGCCGTCGTCGAGCTGGATGCGCACGGGAATCTTGTTGCCTTCGACCTTCTGGTAGCGGCCGGAATCCAGATCACGCTTGAGCTGCATCAGATCGGTGCTGGACTGGGTGAAGTCCACATACATGGGGTCCAGCCTCACGATGGTGGTGAGCGCCGTGGCCTGATTGGCCGTGACCAGCGCACCAGGCGTGACGGCAGACAGCGCTATGCGACCGCCGATCGGTGCTTCGATCCGGCTGTACTTGAGATTGATGCGTGCGGTTTCCAGATTGGCCTTAGCCACGGCCACATCCGATGCGGACTGGGCCGCCGCCGCCTGGCTTTCGTCAAACGCCTGCTTGCTGATCGCATCGATCTTGACCAGCTCGGCATTGCGCCGTGCCGTTGCAGCCAGCGTGCGCTGGCTGGCTTCGGCCTTGGCCACAGCAGCCGCTGCGCTGGCCTCGGCAGCCTTCAGCGATGCCGCATCGATCTGGTAGAGCTGCTGGCCTTGTTTGACCAGAGCACCTTCAGTGAACAAACGCTGCTGAATGATGCCCGAGACCTGGGGACGTACTTCGGCAGTCATGAAGGCACGGGTGCGCCCCGGCAGGCTGGCATCCAGCTGCTGACTTTGCGACTGCAGGGTAACCACGCCGACCTTGGGCTCGGACTTGAGCGGGCCTTTTTGCTCTGCCTCGGGCTTGGAGCAGCCCACCAGTGCAGCAGCAATCAGCATGGCGCCCACAGCCAGTGTCCAGCGCTGCTGGCGATGACCTTGCCGGCTTGCACTGGGCAGGCAAGAAAAATGCGCCTCTCGGCGCGGGCTCAGCGAAGCGGGCTGGTCAATCTTCATACGTGGAGCGGTCTGAACTAAAGAACTTGTCAACATTGTGCGCCGACAATATTAATAAAATGTAAAGCAGCCAAATGCGCAATGACATGCCGGCAATCACCCGCTTGCCATTGTCCTGTCATGCGGGCATGCAGCGTCGCAGCACCCGCTGGCTTGAGACACCACTGTAGAAAACCTTGGCAGCGAGGCTCCTCGTCATAACGGACTAGAGCCAGCACCCGCAAAACGCCTGAATCGGCAACTGGCTGCGCTCTCAATATCAGGACAGAAGCCGCTTTTGCTGCCAAATCAGTGCTGCGGCTTGCCCGGGCGTACGCGCAAGATGCTGAAAACTCCAGCCAGCGCCGCAAAACAACCGGCTACAGCCAGCGCCAGCAGTTCAGCATTGCCGCCATGCCCGCCCGAGATGGCAAAGATGGTGGCCAGCACCACGGCACCCAGCGTCTGTCCGGTCATGCGGGCAGAACTCAGCATGCCGCCCGCTGCACCGCTGCGCGACATGGGGGCCGAAGTGACGATGGTGTGATTGTTGGGCGACTGGTAGAGCGCGAAGCCGCTGCCCGCCAGCAGCATGCGCCAGACCATATCCCAGTGCGCGACATCGATGGGCATGGCCGCCAGCAGCCACAGTCCGCAGGCAAACATGGCCATGCCGATGCCGCCCAGCAGTCCGTCAGGATACTTGCCGATCAGGCGCCCGGCCACCGGCGCCGTCAGCACGGTGGCCAGCGGCCAGGCCGTGATCAGCATGCCGGCCTCCATGGGTGACAGACCGCGCGCCTCCAAGAGCAAGAACGGCAGGGCCAGATAGGACAGCATCTGCGCGCAGAAGGCTGAGACCGAGCCGCACATCGACAGCCGGAACACGGGAATGCGCATCAGATCGACCGGAAACAAAGGAGCTGCCTTGTGCCACTGACGGCGCAGATAGACATATCCAACCACCAGCCCGGCGCCCAGCAGCCACCAGCCCGAAGGCATCAGCGGGCTACCCGCAGCGCCCTGATCCTGCCCCATGCGCACGCCCAATTGCTCACCACCCAGAAAAAGCAGAGTGAACATCAGAATATTGAGCAATACGTCAAGCGCCGCTATCGGCTCGCCATCCTTGCGCACAACGGGGTTGGACGGCAGCGCCTTGCGCCCCATCCACAAGGTCATCAAGCCCAGCGGCACATTGATGGCAAACAGCCAGGGCCAGCTGGCGACAGACAGAATGGCGGCGGCCACCGAAGGCCCCGCCATGGACGAGGTCGCCACCACCAGCGAGTTGATGGCCATGCCGCGTCCCAGCATGGCACGTGGATAGGTCAAGCGCACCAGAGCCGCGTTCACGCTCATGATGCCGGCCGCACCCATGCCTTGAAACACGCGCGCTGCAATCAGCGAGCCCAGCGAGCTGGCCAGCGTGGCCGCCACCGATGCAATGACAAACACCGTCATGCCCAGCAGATAGATGCGCCGGTAACCCAGGCGCTCGCCCAGGGCCGCCAGCGGCAGCAGCAGCACCAGGCCGGCAAGCTGATAGGCGTTGACCACCCATAGCGTCAGGGCCGAGCTGGCCTGCAGCTCGCGCGCAATGGCGGGCAAGGCCAGATTGACGATGCTGCTGTCCAGCACCGACAGTGTCAGTCCCAGAATGATGACCAGCATGGCGCGGCCACGCGCACCGTCAGGCAGGCCGTCATAGGCGACAGGAGTCTGGGCAGTGCTCTCAGTCATGGGCGACTCGGTGTACACGGCCCAGCGTGATCCAGGTCAGCGCCACGCCCACCAGGGCTCCGGTCGCCATGCCCACCACCATGGGCAGGGGCTTGCCATTGGAAAAATGCCCCACGATCTGCATGGCTGCCGCTCCGCTCAGCATCTGCAGCGTTCCCAGCAAGGCAGAGGCCGTGCCGGCAATCTCGCCATGCTCTTCCAGGGCCAGCACCGAGGTCGTGGGAATCACCAGTCCCATGAAGGCGCTGGCAATGAAGTAAAGCACGATCAGCACCGTCAACTGCTCGCCGCCCAGCAGGTAATAGACCAGCAATGCAGCCATGGTCACGCCCGAGGCAGAAGCTGCGGCCTTGACCACATTGACCAGGCCAAAGCGCTGACCCAGCCGACCCGTCAGCTGCGCCGCACCGATGAAGGCGATGGAGTTGAGCGCGAACGCCATGCTGTACTGCGTGGACGAGAGGCCGTAGTAGTTGATGAGCACAAACGGCGAGCCCGCCAGGTAGACAAAAAAGCCCGCCATGGCGCAGCCGCCGATGAACACCAGGCCCAGGTAATGCCAGTCCCGCAACAGGATCAGATAGGCCTTGAGTGCACCGCCCAGGCTGCTGTCCAGCCGCGCTTCGGCGGTGCGGGTCTCTTCCACGCCTCGCCAGGTGGCGATCAGGCCCAGCACGGCTGCGACGGCCACGACCCAGAACACGGCACGCCAGCCGGCCAGGGCAATCACGCCACTGCCGGCCAGCGGCGCCAGAATCGGCGAGACGCTGAAGACCAGCATCAGCAGCGACATCATTCGTGCGGCTGCGTGGCCGGTATGCAGATCGCGCACCACAGCACGCGGCACGGCCATGCAGGCCGCAGCGCCCAGACCCTGCACAAAGCGAAACGCCACCAGGGTCTCGATATTGGGCGCCAGCGCACATCCCACGCTGGCGACGGCAAACACCGTCAGGCCAAAGTACAGCGGCGGCTTGCGACCCAGCATGTCGGAGACCGGGCCGTAGAGCAGCTGGCCCACACCGATGGAGAGAAAGAACGCGGTCAGGCTGGCTTGCACGGCACCGACCTGGGCATCCAGGCTGGCGCCGATCTGCGGCAAGGCCGGCAGATACATATCGATGGCGAAAGGCCCTATGGCCGACAACAGGCCGAGAATCAGAACCAGGCGCAGGGAAACAGAAGCTTGCATAGGGGTGTGATTGTCGTGGTAACTTGATTTATGTGCTGAGCAGGCGCCGGTTTCCTGCATGACGGTGCAGGCTCACGCCAGACAACCAGTCACCGCCTGTGCCTAAGCCGCCAATTACGAGGCTTTAGGCCCGGTCATCCAGGCCATGACCACCTGGACGACAAGCACAATGGGCTCAACTACCCTTACCTGCTCTCGCCGTGATTGCTGCAAGCTCCTCCCCACGTCTGCCCTTTTCACTCCTGAGCGCACTCGCTGCGCTATGTCTGTCTCAGTCGGCCAGCGCGCAGCCCGCCGCAGCGGCCCCAGCCTTTGTGCCTTCACCGGATGGAAACATGGTGATAGACACGCGCGCCAAGCTGGCATGGCCCCGCTGCGCCGAGGGCATGAGCTGGAATGGCAAGACCTGCAGCGGCCAGGCCGAGGTCTTCAGCTACAAGCAGGCCGCAACCCATGCCGCAGAACGCAGCAAGGCCGAAAACCTGCGCTGGCGGCTGCCGCGCGTCAATGAGCTCAAGCGCCTGCTGGACCGCAGCAGCAAGCCCCAGGGTCTGAACCCGGAACTCTTTCCCAATGCGCCGCGCGACTGGCACTGGACGGGCACGGCCGCCGTGAATGCCCAGCGCCTGAACACCTACAACTACGCCCAGGTGGACAAATCCAGCAGCATCTCCGGTCTCTCGGCCCAGCAGGCCTGGGCAGTCAACACCGAGACGCTACAGGCTGTGCCCGATATGGGCAAGGGCAATGCCCTGCTGCTGCGCCTGGTGCGCCCGGCCACCGAGGCCGAGCTCGGCCCCCAGACTTCGACCACGCCATGAAAAAAGCCTTGCCGCTGCGGCAAGGCTTTTTCAACTCCCTCACGCTCAGCCTGCGCGCAGCGCCGCCTTGAGGCTCTCGCCCAGTTCGGGCTTGTGCGCGAACGGATCCGTCGGGTTGCGGCCCTGCACCACATCCTCCAGTCGCACCTGCACCGAGCCCAGGGCCTGCGGGTGGCTGTAGATATAGAACTGACCCGACGCAATCGCATCGAAAACCTTCTGCGCCACCTCGGTCGCCGTAACCTTGCCCGAGCCAACGGCCTTGTCGGTCATGGCCTGGCCTATCTTCTGGCTGGCCGTCAAAGGCTGGGCCTCCAGGCCCTGGGGACGGTTGCGCTCGCTGTGACCTATGCCCGTGGGCACGAAGAAGGGGCAGAGCAGACTGGCACTGACCTGGTCCGAGACCAGGGCCAGGTCCTGGTACAGCGTCTCGGTCAGCGAGACCACCGCATGCTTGCTGACGTTGTAGATACCCATGTTCGGCGGCGCCAGCAGACCGGCCATGCTGGCGGTGTTGACGATATGGCCTTCATAGGCGGGATCGGCCTTGGCGGCTTCCAGCATCATGGGTGTGAACAGGCGCACGCCATGGATCACGCCCCAGACATTGACGCCCAGCACCCATTGCCAGTCGGCCACCGTGTTTTCCCAGACCAGGCCGCCAGCACCGACGCCCGCGTTGTTGAAGATAAAGTGGGGCGCGCCAAAGGTCTCCTTGACCTCGGCAGCCAGTCGTTCCATCTGCGCCGCATCCGACACATCGACCCTGCGCGCCAGCACCTTGGCACCGGCGGCCTTGAGCTCGGCCTCGGCCTTGTCCAGCGCCTCCTGCTGCACATCGACCAGCACCAGATTCATGCCTCTGGCAGCTCCAATGCGCGCGCACTCCAGCCCGAAGCCCGAGCCCGCACCCGTCAGAACCGCCGTCTTTCCCGCGAAATTCGTGATCATTCTTGTCTCCGGATATTTTTAAAATGGAAATAGCGCCTGCAACTGGCGCACTCCAGATCAGAGATGCCAAGCAAGAGCCGCCTCGCGGCGGGGCCGCCCCGGCGAAGGCATCGTCCCCCTCCAGCGAAGCGAGAGAGGGGGAAGGCGCAAAGCGCCTCAGGGGGTGATTTTTTTCAGCCTCAGGGGGGTTAAATCAGCTTCACCAGCTGCTTGCCGAAGTTCTTGCCCTTGAGCAGACCCAGAAACGCACCGGGCGCCGAGGCCAGACCTTGGGAAATCGTCTCGCGCGGCTTGAGCTTGCCGGCTGCCACCAGGCCGCCCAGCTCGGTCAGGGCCTCGCCCCAGACTTCCATGTGCTCGCTGACGATAAAGCCTTCGAGCTTGATGCGGTTGACCAGCAGCAGCGCCGGGTTGGCCAGCGGCAGGGGCTGGCCGTCATAGCCGGCAATCATTCCGCACAGGGCCACACGCGCAAAGGCATTGGTGCGCAGCAGCACGGCGTCGAAGATATAGCCGCCCACGTTCTCGAAATAGCCGTCGATGCCGTTGGGGCAGGCGTCCTTCAAGGCCTTGGCCATGGTCTTGGTATCGGGGTGCTCGCGGTAGTCGATACAGGCATCAAAGCCCAGCTCATGCACGGCGTAGCGGCATTTCTCGGCACCGCCCGCAATCCCCACCACGCGGCAGCCGCGCGCCTTGGCCAGCGCCACAAAGGCGCTGCCCACGGCACCGGTCGCGGCGCTGACGACCACGGTTTCGCCAGCCTTGGGGTTGATGATCTTGACCAGGCCGTACCAGGCCGTCACGCCCGGCATGCCCACCGCACCCAGGTAGTAGGACAGCGGCACATGGGTGGTGTCGACCTTGCGCAGCGCGCCGGGCACGCTGGGGTCGAGCAGCGAGTACTCCTGCCAGCCGCCCATGCCGACCACCTTGTCGCCGGCCTTGAACTTGGGGTGGCGGCTCTCGACAACCTCGCCCACCGTGCCGCCCTGCATGACCTCGCCCAGTGGCTGGGGCTGGGCATAGCTCTTGGAGTCGTTCATGCGGCCGCGCATATAGGGGTCCAGGCTCAGATAGTGGTGACGCACCAGCACCTGGCCCTCGCCCACCGTGGGCAGCGGCGACTGCACCAGCTTGAAATTGCTCTCCACTGCCTCACCCTGGGGGCGGTTGTCCAGAAGGATCTGCTGATTGACCGTCATATCTGTCTCCTGTTCGAACTTCAATTTGATAGCTATCAGCGCCTTATCTCAAAGGACTTGACAGCCTTTTTCACCTAAAAAACAGACTGAATAAGCGCTACCAGCTCATCAAACAGTAGCAGCCCATCGACCTCAGTCTGTGGCAAGAGCTTGCAACTCGCCGTCCGCCTTGGGCTTGCGCTTCATGTACTTGAAGGTGCCCGTGGCATGTACGCAGAGTCGGCCCTGTGCATCGTAGATGCGGCCTTCGGTAAAAGCCATGGTGCCCGTGCGATGCAGCAGCACGCCCTTGCCCACCAGCGGGCCATTGGCAGCCTGCATGAACGAGGTTTTCATCTCGATGGTGACCACACCCTGATCGAAATCCACGCTGCGCGCAGCCACTGCCATAGTCACATCCATCAGCGTCATCGAGGCTCCGCCATGGGTGACGCCAAAGGAATTCAGATGTTCGGGACGCGGTGTGAAGTGCAGCTCGGACTCACCCCCCTCCATCTTGTGGAGGGTGAAGCCCAGCTCATGCACAAAGGGAATTTCAGGACCAAATGACAACACCGCGAAACCTTTCAGAAGAGTGATGCGCCGCAGACCGCAGCAGCTGAACCGTGAATGTAAGCGCGGCGGACAGTCTCAGAATGCTGCGCCGCACAAAAAACATGACTCACCCTTCATCCGCCACCATCAACCACCGACCAGAGCGCTCACGCCACCATCCACGGCCATCCACTGGCCGGTGATGTGCTTGCCGGCGTCGCTGGCATAAAGCAGCGTCAGGCCCTTGAGATCCTCATCGTCACCCAGGCGACGCAGCGGGGCATGAGAGCGCATTTCGTCCTCGCCCAGCGTCTCGATCAGCACGGCTGCCATCTTGGTCTTGAAAAAGCCCGGGCAGATGGCGTTGACGGTGATGCCGTGCTCGCCCCACTCGCCGGCCAGCGCGCGCGTGAAATTGATCACCGCGCCCTTGGAGGTGTTGTAGGCAATGGTCTTCATGCCCGTGGGATTGCCGCCCAGACCGGCGATCGACGCCAGATTGATGATGCGGCCGCTCTTGCGCTCCAGCATGGACAGGCGGGCGATCTGCTGGCTCAGCAGAAAATAGCCGCGCACATTCAGGTTCATCACCTTGTCCCAGGCCGCCGTCGGGTGGTCCTCGGCCGGGGCGCCCCAGCTGGCTCCGGCATTGTTGATCAGAATGTCCACATGGCCGAGGCGCTGCACGGCCTCCTTGGCCAGACGGGTGATGTCAGCCTCGTCCGAGCAGTCGGCGGCAATCCAGTCGGCCTCTATGCCAGCGGCCTTGAGCTCGGCTGCGGCCTCTTCCAGATCCTTGGCCTTGCGCGAGCTCAGCAAAATCTTCGCACCCGCCTCTCCCAGCGCATGCGCCATCTGCAGACCCAGGCCACGCGAGCCACCGGTCACCAGGGCCGTCTTGCCCGAGAGATCGAAAAGTTGCTGCACCGTACGTGTCATTCTCATGTCTCCTGTTTGTTATCTAGGTTCAAACCGGGTCCGCAGCGCCTTGCAAGGCCTGCCCGTCAAAAGCTGCGTGAATTGTGCGGGGGCCTCAGGCCCTGTGTTGTCACCTGCGTGTCGGCCCTGTCCCGCAGGTGGCAGGCCCATCGCGGCAGCCGTTTTCAGGACCCACAGGTCACGGCTGTGGGAGCGGGCACGCAGTTGCCGACAGCACGAAAGCTGTGGCCAGGCCTTGTGCCGAACCAGTGAAAATTGTGTCAAGCGCCTTCAATCGGCAAACAGCGACAGCGTGCCGCCCCAGGCCCCGCCCTCTATCTCCAGCATGCGCAGCTTGGTCAAAGCGCCCTGTCCGCCCGAAAACCCGCCCGGCGACCGCCCAGCGGCCAGTACCCTGTGACAAGGAACAATCGGCGCAAACGGATTGGCTCCCAGCGCCTGGCCCACGGCGCGCGCAGCACCAGGCTCGCCCAGCGCTGCGGCAACTTCTCCATAGGTGCTGGTCCGGCCCGGTGCCAGCGCGCGCGTGAAGGCATAGACCCGGCAATGAAATGCAGGGACGGCAAATTCATCGAGTGCAATCTGCTGCAGATCGGGCAGGCCGTCGCCCGACTCCTGCGCGAAGGCCTGCCGCATATCGCCCAGCACGCCAACAGCCGCAGCCTCTGCGCAGGGTTGGACCCAGCCCTGCTCGCTCTGCAAGTTCACGCCTTCCAGCAGACACTGCACCCCGGCCATGGCCTGCACGGCAAAGCCCGGAGCAGCGGAGATGGAGGTCACGGCGCCATAGACTGCAGGCCCGCGCTGCGGCTGCAGCGCATGGCGTTTGGTCAGGCCCCGCAGCATGCGCTCCCGGGTCTCGCCCCAGCTGGCCTCGGGCAGTTGCACCGCACAGATGGCACTGGCATTCCAGGCCAGCCCGCATGCACCAATGCGCGTGACAAACAAGGCATGACCGGGAAAAGGCAGCGAAGCAGCGTGATTCATCCACACAGTCTACAAAACGCCGTCTTTGTACTCACGCAAAAATTTTTAAAATACTGGATGTAAAAACAGCTTATTACTGTATATTTACACAGTCAAAACACTGTGGATATACGGACATGCAAGAAGCCCATTTCACCGTCTCTCTTTGCGACTACCCCGAGCTGCCCGAGGACAAACGCCATCAAGCCGAGGCACGCTATGCCCGCGTACTGGCCCGCCAGCTTGGTGGGGAGGAACAGGTCGGCGAAGCACTGTCTCTGGTGCAGAGCCTGGAGGACACCCCGCCCGAAGAAATCACCGACGACGCCAAGCTCACCTTCCAGCGCTGGATGAAAGCCGCCCGCGCCGCTGCCGAAGCTGGCCTGCAAGGCATTGGCGGCACCGAAAGCTGTTTCTTCGATGTGCGGCGCATCTACCACTGAGTGAACAGATGCGGGCGGCGCGAGGCCCGAGGCCGTCAACGCCGGCCCACGCCGCCAAGCATTGCAAGGGACATGTGCCGCCCTGGCCACAGGAGCTCGCTGCAATGCCTACACTGGCGGCTTGTTTGACCGTGTGACTGTTTTCTCTCCATGCAAGCCCTGCTCGACGCCATTGCCCAGATGCCTTTTCCTACCGATGCCCAGCGCATCTTTCATGGTCGCGGCGGGCGGTATCCGGGCTGCGAGCAGATCTCGCTGGATGCCTTTGCGCCCGTCATCGTGCTGACCAGCTTTGCTCCCATGGAGGAAGCCCAGCTGAGCCAGATCGGTCAGGCGCTGGAGCAGCGCTGGCAGCAGATCGCCCCGGCCGGGCTGCCCCTGACCTGGGCCTTCCAGAGCCGCGAAAGCGGCGGCAAGGTCGACACCCGCGTCATGGCCGGCGAGCTGCCCGAGCCGCATGTGGTCACAGAGAACGGCGCCCGCTATCTGATCCATATCGCACGCGGGCAGAACCACGGCCTGTTCCTCGACATGGCCGCCGGCCGCGACTGGGTGCGCCGACAGGTGCTGGCCCATGAGCGGCCCGCGCGCATGAAGGTGCTCAATCTGTTTGCCTATACCTGCGCGTTCTCGGTCGTGGCCAAGCTGGCTGGTGCGGGCCAGGTTCTCAATATGGACATGAGCAAGGGCGCTCTGGCCACGGGCCAGCACAACCATCAGCTCAACGGAGTCAAGGCGGGCGCCAGCTTCGCCGCCCACGATATTTTCAGCAGCTGGGGCAAGATCAACCGCAGCGGACCGTACGACCTGATCGTCGTGGACCCGCCCAGCTACCAGAAAGGCAGCTTCATCGCCACCAAGGACTATGCGCGCCTGATGCGCCGCCTGCCCGATCTGCTGGTGCCGGGCGGCCAGGTCCTGCTGTGCCTGAACGCACCCGAACTCGGCACCGACTTCCTGCGCGAGCAGATGGCGGAAATCGCACCCGAGCTGCAGTTCGTCGAGCGCCTGGCCAACCCGGCCGTATTTGCCGATGTGGACGAGGAGCGCAGCCTCAAGGTCATGGTCTATCGTGCTCCTGCGCTGGCTGCGGACCAGCAGCCATGAGCGAGGGCACAGATCAGGGCCGCAGCCTGCCTCTGCAGCCCGTGGACCCGGCTTTGGCACGCACGCTGCAGCGCTTTGCCCGGCTCGATACGGAGACGCCGACCCCGCAGCTCGACTATGTACAACGCCGGCGCCTGCTCAGCGAGTTGCAGGCCGGGCTGATTCGCTCCGCCCTGCCCGGCATTTCCAGGGCCGAGCATTTCGTGGCGGCCGAAGGCCGTGAGATCTGCGTGCGCAGCTATCGCAAACAAGGCGCGGGCAGCGGCCGAACGCTTGTCTGGCTGCATGGCGGCGGCTGGATGGTGGGCGATCTCAACACCCATGACGACCTGTGCGAGCATCTGGCCCAGTTCACCGGCCATGTGGTGCTGTCCGTACATTACCGCCGCACGCCGGAGAGCCGCTTTCCCGCGCCGCTGGACGATGTGATGGCCGTGCTGCAGTGGCTGAGCGATATGCGCGGGCTGCTGCATTTTGCGGCCGACAAGGTCCTGCTCGGAGGCGATAGCGCTGGCGCCCATCTGGCATTGGCAGCGGCGGTGCGCCAGATTCAGCAACCCACCGATGCGGCCCGCATTGCAGGCCTGCTGCTGCTCTACCCGCCGCTTGAGCCCGATCAGGACAATGACAGCATGCGGCACTTTGCCACAGGCTTCGGGCTTACGCCCGCCGCCATGCAGCGCTATTGGCAGGAACTGGGCAGACCCGAGGGCCAGGCCGCGCAATGGCTGACACCGGGCTGCAGCAGCGCAGCCATCGCCGCTTTGCCGCCCACGCTTTTGATGACGGCCAGCCACGATATTCTGCGCGACGAGGCCGAAGCCTTTGCTCATGAGGCCCAGGCACTGGGCGCACCGCTGCAGCTTTTACGGGCTCCGGCCATGGTTCACGGCTTTGCGCGCATGCTGGCTGCCAGCCCTGCGGCACGCCAGCAGGTCGAGCTCGCCTGCTCGGCCTGGGCGGAACTAATAGGCGGCCAACGCCCTCAGAGCAAATAAGCTTTGCTTTCCAGACAGGTAGCGGCATGGCCCTGCAGGTGTACGCTGCACGGCGCCGGGCGCCGCGCCGCCCCTCTTTTCCAACACAAGAGCTGCGACGCTGATGCCTCAAGCATCCGGCGCCTGCCGCCATAGTTTCCATCGTCATGAGCCTAACTTCCGCCACCCCACAACAACTGATGCGCCTGGCCGTGGACCTGGCCCATGCCAACCGCCTCAACGGCGGCCGCCCGTTCGGCGCCGTGCTCGCCCAGGGACATGAAGTCGTCGCCACCGGCGTCAACGAGATCATTGCCAGCCACGACCCCAGCACCCATGCCGAAATGCAGGCCATACGCGCGGGCACGCAACGGCGCGCCAACCCCAGCCTGGCGGGCCTGTCCATTTATGCCAGCGGCCACCCCTGCCCCATGTGCCTGGCGGCCCTGGTCATGAATGGCGCCGAACAGGTGTTTTTCGCCTTCGACAACCAAGACGCCGCGCCTTATGGCTTGTCCAGCGAGGGGACCTACCAGCGCCTGCGCCTGTCGCTGACGCCGCCGCCGCTGCCCATCACCCGCATCGACACCGGCATCCGTGCAGCCCAGCTCTATGGGGACGAGGCCTGGCCCGCCGCCTGATCCTCGTTGCCGCCAAAACCATAACAACAAACCGGGCTGCCCAGGACGAGCGGCGCGCGCACCAGCGCGCTGCAGCGCAGCCAGCCCCCGAGCTTCATGACATCGACATCTTCCCGAACACACCGCGTGCCGCCATTGCTGTGGCTGGCCGTGGTGATACTGGTCACCATCAATCTACGTCCCTTTCTGACGGCCCCGGGCCCCTTGGCACCGACCATACAGCAGGCCACGGGCATGGATTTGCGCAGCTTTTCCTGGCTCACGCTGCTGCCCATGGCGCTGATGGGCATTGGTGGCTGGCTCGCTCCCACGGCATTGCGACGCTGGGGCGCGCGCGCCGCCATCTGCGCCTCGCTGCTGCTGATTACGCTGGGCTGCGCCCTGCGCCTGACGCCTGCAGGTGCCGCCACTGGCAGTCTGCTGATTGTCACGGCCGGCCTGTGCGGCGCGGGCGTGGCGCTGGCACAAAGCATTCTGCCGGGGCTCATCAAGCGCCAGTCCCCCCACAATGTGGCGCCCATGATGGGCCTGTATTCGGCGGCGCTCATGGGCGGCGGTGCACTCAGCGCCCAGCTCTCGCCCGTGGCCATGCAGCTGGGTCTGAGCTGGCAGGCTTCGCTGGCCATCTGGGCCATTCCGGTGCTGCTGGCATTGCCGCTGGCCTGGCATGCGCTGACCCTGATGCGCGAGCCCGTTGCACCTGCACCCTCCACGCCGCTGGTACAAGCCGATAGCGACACCGGCTGGCTGCTGCGCCGCAGCCGTACCTGGCTGCTGCTGATCAGCTTCGGCCTGATGAACGGCGGTTATGGCTCCACTGTCGCCTGGCTCGCTCCGTTCTATCAAACCCATGGCTGGACGGCCACGCAAAGCGGCTCGCTGCTGGCCATTTTGTCGATTGCGCAGGCCGCATCGGCGCTGGCCATGCCCGCCTTGGCACGCCGCAGCCTGGACCGCCGCTCCTGGCTCATGCTGGCCTTGCTGCTGCAGATCATCGGCTTTGCCGGCCTCGGGCTCTGGCCCGATGCCGTGCCCACGCTCAATGCCATCGTGCTGGGGCTGGGTCTGGGCGGCTGCTTTTCCCTCTTCATGCTGGTGGCGCTGGACCATCTGCCCTCGCCCACACAAGCCGGTGCCCTCAACTCGCTGATGCAGGGCGGCGGCTTCATTCTCGCAGCGATAGCCCCTCTGATCATGGCGCAGCTGCACCAGATCAGCGGCGACTGGATGACGGGCTGGCTCTATCAGGCCGGTGTAGCAGCGCTGGTCTGCCTGCTGGTGACACGCTTCAATCCCAAGGGCTACCCGCAAGCCATGCAGCAGCCTTGAACACGCCATCTCGCGACAAAAAGGGCCTGGAAATTTCCAGGCCCTTTTTGTCTTGGCTTGAACTACTCGTTGACCAGTAGTTGCAGCCCATGCGCCTCGGTCGGCAAGGGCACCTCCCATCTGTGCAACATGCTCAGCAATGCGGCATTGCCGAGTGTGGTGTCGCGCTTGCTGTTGCGCGCCAGCAAGGTGGATCTGGCAGCCTCCAGATGCACCAGCTCCACCTGTGCACCATAGGCCAGGCACAGGTCCAGAGTCTTGCCGCGCATCTGCCTGGACAGATGCGTGGCATTCCAGACGAAGGCAGCCTTGGCTCGCAACAGGCTCTTGGCCTTGTCCACGGCTCGATGGGCAGCAGCGCCCTCGTTCTCGCCATGACGCAGGCCCAGCTCAGTGCGCGCATCGTCAAACGACACCACGGGCAGACCCGCATGATGCTGGGCAACCCAGTGGTTCTTGCCCGATGCGGGCAGACCGCACATGACGATGACGCGCGAGCCCGGCTCTTCGTGCAAGGCGTAGTCCGGGTGCAGCTCGGCACCGCGGAAATAGCGCACTGCCGTTTCGGCCGAAGCAAAGCTGCGCGGCTTGCGCAAACAGCCCTCTTCCAGCGCCAGCTCCCTGAACAGCTCGATATTCACCAGCACATTGCCCACATCGGGGCAGATGCGACCGCGAATATCGGCACGGGCCAGCAGCACCAGCAAATGCAGGTCGACCTGCCAGGACAGCTCCCTGACCATGAACTCGGGCGAGACGCCTCGGCGCGAATCGGCAAAGGCAAAAAACGGTACTTGATGCACGGCAATCAGCCGACAGATCGCCTCGCGCCGGGCCACGGGCGCGCCCGCCTCCCAGAGCATGAGCCGTGCATCCAGCGCCCCACGGCGCGAATGGCCAGGCTGCGAGATACGGCCGTCGTCGGCTATCTGCGTGGTCGAGCACTTGGCGACATCGTGCAGCAGCGCGGCCAGAAAGACCGTCTCGCGCTCGTCGTTGGTGAGCCCTGCATAGTCACCGTCCTGTAGCAGTTCGGTCACCACCATCTGCGTATGTGTCCAGACATCGCCTTCTGCATGGTAGATCGGGTCTTGCGGCGTAGTCTTGGCCAGCTCAAGTTGCGGAAAAGCCTCCAGGCAGGCCGCCCAGTCCACCGTGTCGTGAGCGGAATGCGGCACCAGGGCCGCCATCTGTTTCCAGCTCCACATAAGTTCTCCTTTCACCGCAGCTTCATCACAAAACTACGGTTTTGATAGCTATCAGCGATTACTGGTAATGGCTTACCAGCTTTTTTGAATCGCATTGGCAAAGATATCGACGCCTGTGCGCAGACCGTTGGCGACAATGGGTCGCTCGCTGTGGTGCGAGCCGGACTCCAGGATCACCTGCACGAAGTCGGAGCGCACGAACTTGTAGCGCTCCACGGTCTGACCGTTCTCCTCGACCTTGATATACAGACCTTCGGCCAGTTCGGATCTGTCGGTCTGGCGCCAGGCCAGCGGCAGATCCAGCTTCTGTCTTTGCACCTGATCCTCGAACACCGCCTTCCAGCGAGCGCTGCGCCCCAGGGAAGGTGCCAGCAATGCCAGCAAATCCTGCATGCGCCTCGGTGAGATACCGGCGTAGAGCACGGGCACGGACACCACGGGCACACCGGACAGCAGCGCATGACGCTGCGGCGTGTCCAGAAACTGCTGCGCCACGCGGTCCCAGATGTCGAACTCGCAAAACCAGTGCGGCAAGGCGTCGTAGTACAGCGAGTGCTTGGCATACAGCCACTCGCCATACATGACATAGCGCTCGTCCAGCAGCGCCATCAGCGCGCCTTCATGGGCTCGGGCCCATTGCTTGTAGGCGTTGAACTGGCGCTCGCGCCCGCCCATCTGATCAGCTTGCAGATAGTGGCCGCGCGACTGCAGCAGCAAGCTGCCGTCAGCACCAAAGCTCAGCGCCGCATTGGCGCCGTCCAGCTTTTCCTCGACCACGATATGGCGGCCGGCCAGCGCTTCATAAGGCACGGCATCGGCCTGATCGCCGACCTGCAGCCGCGAGCCACGCAGATGCGGCGTGCGCGGATATTTGAGGATCTCCAGATTGAATAGATGTGGTGAAGTCATGTTGTGCTTTCCTAAAAGGGAATAAGCCACGCGCAAACAAGGCGCGGCAGACAAATCAAGGACATGGGCAGCGCCGCTCTGCGCTGCCATCGGCAAAAGACAGAACCCAAGCCGCCAAGCAAAGGGCCGGCCTGGAGTTCAGAGAGTGGGAGAAGCTTGGAGCCTGAATGCAATTCAGACCAGAGACGCCAAGCAGGAAGATTGCCGCCCTTCACAGAGCGAGAGTTCCACACCGCAGCGCACACGCGAGAAGGATCAGCGTGTGACGAAGTCGTTTAACTCAAACGAATACGGCGGGACATGGTGCACCTCGAAAATGAGAGCAAATAGAGCAGGTGGAGCAAGGCTGACGAGTGTATTTGCTGGCAAGCCTAACTACCAAGCGCTTGACCAAAACTTGTTGCGCAAAGAACACGAAACAGTTTCACAGAGATGAAACAGAGGCTGGTTACAAATCATAGTTTTCTTCCTGCACCTGCCAAACTCTCAATGACATCTGCACAGACCTTGCGCCAACCTCTTCTGATTTCCCTGATCGCAGCCGCTGCCCTGGCCGCCTGTGGTGGCGGTGACAACAACACGAATAACACCCCACCAGCGCCTGCTCCGGTTCCCGAGGTCCCGGCGCCAGCACCCGAGCCCGAGAAGACGCCTGTCTCGCTCCTGCTTGAGAAGATCGGCAGCTATCAGTCGGGCATCTTTTTGCAGAGCGCCGCTGAAATTACGGCTTTCGATCCGGTCACCAAGCGCGGCTTTGTGGTCAACGCCCAAAAGGGTGCGCTCGACGTGCTGGACATGAGCAACCCCGCTGCCCCGCGCATGCTCGCCAGCCTCGATGCCACCAAGCTCTCACTGGGTGCGGGGGCCTCCATCAACAGCGTGGCCGTGCATGGCGGCCTGGTGGCCGTGGCCGTGCAGGCATCGGTCAAGACGGACCGGGGCATGGTCGTCATCTATGACGCCGACAAGCTCGGCGTGATCGCCGAAGTGCCCGTAGGCGCCCTGCCCGATATGCTGACCTTCACCCCCGACGGCAAGACCATTCTGGTCGCCAACGAGGGCGAGCCCAGCGATGACTACCAGATCGACCCCGAAGGCTCGATCAGCGTGATCGATGTGAGCACGCCCGCCAAGCCCGTGGCGCGCACTGCCGACTTCAAGGCCTTCAACAGCCAGAAGGCGCAGTTGCTGGCCAAGGGCGTGCGCATCTTCGGCCCGACCGCAGACGGCCAGGGCACGGCTGCCGTGGCCAACGACCTCGAGCCCGAATACATTGCCGTGGCCCCCGACGGCAAGACGGCCTGGGTGACACTGCAGGAAAACAATGCGCTGGCGATTGTGGACATTGCCAGCGCCACCGTGACCGATGTGGTGGCGCTGGGCTACAAGGACCATGGCGCAGACGGCAACGAGCTTGACTTCGCCGACAGCGACGGCAAGAGCCCGGTCATCAACATCACCCAGGCCCCCAACGTCTTCGGCATGTTCCAGCCGGACTCCATCGCCGCCTACAAGGCCGCCGACGGTGCAACCTATCTGGTCACGGCCAACGAAGGCGATGCACGTGCCTGGGGTGAAGGCAACAAGAGCTATTTCGGCACAGCCGCTGACAAGACGGCCGGCACCCCGGCTGCGGCAGGCGATGTGACCAAGGGCTTTGTGGAAGAGTGGCGCATCAAGCACCTGGTGCACAAGGACGGCTTTCTGCGCCGCGCGGGCGACGATCTGCCCGCCCATCTGGCTCAGCTGGCCAACGGTGCCTATCTGAATGCCAGCAACTTTGCCTGGTGCGGCGCGGTCGGCACAGACCCAAAGACCTGCCGTGACGATGACAAACTGGGCCGCCTCAAGGTCACCTGGACCATGGGCTACCAGACCGACAGCAGCGGCAACCCCGTCAAGGACGGCAAGGGTTATCTGACCTATGACAGGCTATACGCCTATGGTGGCCGCTCCATCTCCATCTGGGATGCCAAGGGCAAGCAGGTCTGGGACTCTGGCTCGGCCATCGAAAAATTCATCGCCAGCCCCGAATGCAAGCTGGGCGCCAGACGTGACATTGCCTGCGCCACCTACTTCAACACCGGTCATGACGAAACGGCCAGGCTCGATGCGCGCAGCAGTGCCAAGGGCCCCGAGCCCGAAGGCCTGACCGTGGGCCAGATCGGCACCAAGACCTTTGTCTTTGTGGGCCTGGAGCGCATGGGCGGCATTCTGGTGTTCGACATCACCGACCCCAAGGCACCCAAGCAGATCGACTATCTGAACACTCGCGGGAACTGGACGGCCAGCTTTGACAGCAAGTCCGCGCTGGCAGGCACCGCACTCAGCGATGTGGGCGATCTGGGCCCCGAAGGCCTGCACTTCATTTCCGCAACCAAGTCGCCCAACGGCAAGCCCCTGCTGATGGTAGGCAACGAGGTCAGCGGAACCACGGCCATCTACCAGCTCAATCTGCAATATTGAAACCTGCAGACAAGCAGTCGCTTTCATGCCAAGCCCCGTCCCCACGGGGCTTTTTGCTATTCAAATCAAGCAAAGACTGCGCCGAGGGTTTCTCAGTTACGTAACAATAAGCGCCAGCGGTCGGTGTACCGCCTATGGGTTCCCATTCGCCGCAAGCCAGACGCTTGCGACCTACTAAACCGCCGTGTATCCGGACGGCGGTGGCTTTTTGAACGGAGCACTTAATGAAGCACTCTTTCGCTCGCCGCCAGGCGCTGCGCGGCTTGGCCGTGGCAGCTCTCGCCTCCTCCTCCCTCCTGTCCGCCGCGCATGCAGACACCCCTGCGGTGCTGCGCGTCTCGGCCATTCCCGACGAGGCACCGACCGAGCTGCAGCGCAAGTTCAAGCCCCTGGGCGAATACCTCTCCCAGGCCACCGGCATGAAAGTGGTGTTCACCCCCGTATCCGACTACGCGGCCGTGGTCGAGTCCCTGGCCACCCGCAAGCTGGATCTGGCCTGGCTGGGCGGTTTCACCTATGTGCAAGCCAAGATCCGCACCAACGGCACGGCCATCCCCATCGTGCAGCGGGCCGAAGATGCGGTCTTCACCAGCAAGTTCATCACGGCCGACCCCGCCATCAAGACGTTGGCCGATCTCAAGGGCAAGACCTTTGCCTTCGGCGCCCCCTCCTCCACTTCGGGCAGCCTGATGCCGCGCTTCTTCCTGCAGCAGGACGGCCTGAATCCCGAAAAAGACTTCAAGACCGTGGCCTACTCGGGCGCGCATGACGCCACCGTGGCCTTTGTGGCCGCAGGCAAGGCCGAGGCCGGCGTGCTCAACACTTCGGTATGGGACAAGCTGGTCGAGTCCAAGAAGGTGGACACGAGCAAGGTGCGCGTGTTCGCCACGACGCCCACCTACTTTGACTACAACTGGACGGTGCGCGGCGACCTGGATCCAGCCATCGTCAAGAAGCTGACCGCCGCCTTCCTGGCACTGGACCCCAGCAAGCCAGAGCACAAGGCCATCATGGACCTGCAGCGCGCCTCCAAGTTCATCGCCACCGACTCCAAGAACTACGACGGCATCGAAGCTGCCGCCAAGTCCGCCGGTCTGCTGAAGTAAGAAATTCAGCTTTTTTGACTGCCAGCGCTTATGTATCAAGCGTTGGCAGCTATTGTTTTCAGAGTATTCGTCTCATGAGCTTCATGCTGGACGATGTGGGCCTGACCCACAGCAACGGCTTTACCGCCCTGTCCCATATCTCCTTGTCCGCCATCCAGGGCGAGAGCATTGCGCTCATCGGCCCCTCGGGCGCCGGCAAGACTTCGCTGCTCAGCACCATAGGCACAGCCTACCTGCCCACGACAGGTCGCATGCAGGTGCTTGGCCGGACCACGTCTGCGCAATCCTCCGCCCGCGAACTCAAGGCTTTGCGCAGCCGCATCGGCACCGTGCACCAGGCCGCGCCCATTCCGCTGCGTCAACGTGTGGTCACGGCCGTGCTGGCCGGCAAGCTGGGCCAGTGGCCGCTGTGGAAGGCGCTGGCATCGCTGGCCTATCCGCAGGATATTGCGGGCGCGCGCGAAGCCCTGGCTCGCGTGCAGCTTGACGACAAGCTTTTTGCACGCTGCGACCAGCTCTCCGGCGGCCAGTTGCAGCGCGTGGGCATTGCCCGCGTGCTCTACCAGCAAGCCGGCCTGATTCTGGCCGATGAGCCAGTCTCGGCCCTGGATCCTGCGCTCTCGCAGGCCACGGTGCAATTGCTGGTGCAGGAAGCTGCCGCGCGCAAGGCCACGCTGGTAGCCAGCCTGCATGCCGTCGATCTGGCGCTGGCCAACTTTTCCCGCATCGTCGGCGTGCGCAATGGCCGCCTGGCCTTTGACCTGCCTGCCGCGCAGGTCAGCGAAGCCCAGTTGCAAGCGCTCTATGCACATGCCGATGGCAGAGCGGCCGATCTGCCCACGCTGCACAACCGCCTGGCTCAGCGCGATCCCGCCAGCACCGCGCCAGCTCCCATCCAGGTGAACGCATGCCGGTAGAAATGGCCGAGCCCGCGCGGCCATTGCGCCGCGACCCCTCCGCTCGCGGTCGCCTGAGCGGCCTGATCCTGACCCTGGTCGTGCTCTGGCCCATGCTGCAGACCTCGGGCTTTTCGCTCAAGCCGCTTTTCGATGCCGACAATCTCAAAGTCATCGGCGGCTTTCTCGCGCAGTTTCTGCCGCCCGATACCAGTGGAGAGTTCCTGGCCTATCTGGGTCAAGCCACGCTGGAGACCCTGGCCATCGCCACGGCCGGCATGGCGCTTGCCTTTGCGATTGCCGTTCCCATGGCCTATCTGTCCACGGGCGCGGCGCGCGAGAAGGTCACGCTCAACCCCATCGCTCGCAGCGTGCTCACCATCCTGCGCGGCATTCCCGAACTGGTCTGGGCTCTGGTGTTTGTGCGCGTCTTCGGTCTGGGCCCCGCAGCCGGTGTGCTGGCCCTGGGCCTGACCTATGGCGGCATGCTGGCCAAGGTCTATGCCGAAATTCTCGAATCCGCCGATCCGGCACCGGCCCGCGCCTTGCGCGCCTGCGGTGCCGGCCGCATCCAGGCCCTGCTCTACGGCCTGCTGCCGCAGGCGGCCAAAGAGCTGACGTCCTACACCGTCTACCGCTGGGAATGCGCGATCCGTGCCTCGGTGGTCATGGGCTTTGTCGGTGCGGGAGGCCTGGGCCAGCTCATGGACCAGGCCATGAAGATGCTCAACGGCGGCGAAGCCGCCAGCATTTTGCTGGCCTTCATGCTGCTGGTGGCTGCGGCCGATCTGCTCTCCTGGTGGTTGCGTCGCGCACTCGACGCCGCGCCTGCCGCGCGCGCACTGCCCTTCGGCTGGCGAACCGGCACATTTGTGCTGACTGCCTGCGCGGCGCTATGGGCCAGCCTGCGGCTTCTGAATATTGATTTCTCGGCGCTGTTCACGGCAGATGCGGCCGCCAGCATGGGCGACTTCGTGCGTGGCTTTTTTCCGCCCGATCTGAGCCAGCCCTGGCTGCTCAAGGTGCTGCAAGGCATCTGGGAGACTCTGGCCATCTCCATCGTCGGCACCTTGCTGGCCGCGATCGCGGGCCTGCTGCTGGCCCTGCCGCGCTGGCGTGCGCCATGGAATGTGCTGCTCAATGTGCTGCGCTCCGTGCCCGAGCTGGTCTGGGCCACGATCACTGCGCTGGCCGTAGGCCTTGGCCCGTTTGCAGGTGCGCTGGCCCTGGCACTGCATACCACCGGCGTGCTGGGCCGCCTGTTTGCCGAGGCCTTGCAAAATGCTCCGGCAGCTCCCGCGAATGCGCTCAAGCTCAGCGGCAGCAATCGCTTTCTGGCATTTTGCTATGGCACCCTTCCTGGCGCTGCGCCGCAGCTGCTGGCTTACACGCTGTACCGCTGGGAGATGAATATCCGCATGGCGGCGATTCTGGGCTTTGTGGGAGCAGGCGGGCTGGGCCAGCTGCTGTACTTCGAGCTTTCGCTGTTCCACTATGCCCAGGCCAGCACCGTGATCATGGCCATGCTCTTGCTGAGCATCGCCGTGGACTGGAGCAGCGCGGCCTTGCGCCGCGCCATGCGTTGAGACGGCTACGCGCAGCGACTGATCGCACCGCGCAGGGCGATGCCGCTTCACACGCCCAGAGGCAGATCGGCTTTTTTCAGCGTGCGCAGCACAAAGCTGGACTGGCTATGGCGTATGCCCTTGATCTTGTAGAGCTTCTCGCGCAGCAGGCGCTCGTAATCGCGCGTGTCCTTGACGACGATACGCAGCAGATAGTCGTACTCGCCTGAAACCAGATGCGCTTCCACGACTTCGGGAATAGTGGCCAGCACCTCGCCGAACTTTTCCAGCGTGTTGTCCGAGTGGCTGTCCAGCGTGACCATGACCAAAACCGAATCGGCCAACCCCAGCGCCTGCGGGTTCAGACGCACGGTATAGCCCTCGATCACGCCGGCCTCTTCCATCTTCTTGATGCGTGCCCAGCATGGTGATGCACTCAGACCCACGGCTGCGCCGATGTCTTGCAGACTGGCGCGCGCGTTAGCCTGCAATGCAGCAAGAATCTTTTTATCCAAGGTATCCATATCCTGGAATTTACCGTCAAATAATCAAGAACAGAAAATTTTTCTGTAGCAGCACCATATTTGCAGAATTTGAAGCAACATTTTCTGCAGTGCAACATGCACACTTGAGTCCATGGAAGCACGTTTACCGACGCAGCAAAGCCATTCAACATACCGCGCCGTTTACCGTCAGCATCCGGTTGGTTGATCCGCAGCACGCACACGCAACAGGCCGCATCACTCAAGCACAGTGATGCGGCCTGTTGATTTTTGGACGGCTCCATCGCCTCGACCATGAGCAGCTGCATGAAAAAACCCAGCCGGACTTCCATCGGGCTGGGCTTTCGGGCATCCGCCTGGTGCGCAAGACACCTGGCGGCCGTTCGCGCTATTTACTTCGTGCTATTTACTGGGCTCGCAGCGGAGCAGCATCGGCCTGCACATGCTGGCGCACCTTGCTGACCTGGCTTTCGCTCACATCCGAAGCCTGGTTGCCCCAGCCCTTGCGCAGGAAGGTGGCCAGTGCAGCCACCTCGCCGTCGGTAAGGCGGTCGGCGTAGCCCTGCATCACCAGATGCATGGGACGGCGATCCGTAGCGGGCGAGGAAGCGCCCTTGAGAATCACCGACACCAGCGGGCTGGCATCCTTGCCCAGCACCATGGCATTGCCTTGCAGCTCGGGGAAGATCTCGGGAGCGCCCTTGCCGCTGACAAAGTGGCAGGCTGCGCAGTTGTCGAGATACAGGCGAGCACCCAAAGGCATGTCGGGAGCAGCGGACTTCAGCAGTTTGGCCGTGGCCTCGCCGGCTCCATCCGCCTTGGCAACCGCAGTGCTGCGAGGGCCCGGCATGGCCACTTTTTCTGGGGCTGCATCTGCGGCAGGGCCATCCATGGTCTTGAGGAACCTGGCCATGGCATTCAGGTCCGCGTCGGTCATGTACTGCATGGAGTGCTCGACCACCAGCGCCATCTCGCCATTGGCAACCGCATGGGCGTTACGGCCGGTTGCCAGATAGGATGCCACCTGCTCGGTCGTCCATTTCTGAACACGCGAGTCCTTGCCGCGCAGCGCAGGAGCAGACCAGTCGTCCACCATGCCGCCGGTAAGGAAGCTCGAGTCGGACAGGCGGGTGCCGTTCTGCGCCATGAAGGCAGTGCGAGGGCTGTGGCAGGCTGCGCAGTGACCGGCGCCTTCGACCAGGTACTGACCGCGAATCTGCTGATCGTCACCAGCCATGGGCTTGAAGTCGGAATCACCCGACAGCGCAAGCCAGTTCCAGGCACGGATGCCGAAGCGCATATTGAACGGGAAGCTCAGGCTGGTGGCCTGTACCTCGTTCCTGACGGGCTTCACCTCGGTCTGGAGGTAGTCGAACAGCGCACGAATATCGCTTTCCTTCATGAAGCGATAGTTCTCGTAGGGCATGGCCGGGTACAGCTGTTGGCCGTGACCTCCGATGCCGTCCACCATTGCGGCACGGAATTGCTCCAGAGTCCAGTTGCCGATACCGGTTTCCTTGTCCGGCGTGATGTTGGAAGACCAGATGGTGCCCATGGGGCTGTCAATGCCGCGACCGCCGGCCATGGGCTCGCCACCCTTGGCGGTGTGACAGGCCATGCAGTCACTGGCGCGCATGACATATTCGCCACGACCGGCTTCGGCCTTCCAGTCGGCAGCCAGCGCTTCATTCGCCGGTGTCGGCTTGAAAGGCACATAGATCAGCGCCAGCGCCGCCAGTGCGCCCAGAACGATCAGCGCAATCAGAATGCTGAGGATTTTCTTCATGTCTTGCTCTCCTCAGACCAGCGGACGTGGGTTTTTCAGATACATGGTGCGAATCGCATGCAGCGTCCAGTACGCCAGGCCGCCGACCATGCCGGTAGGGTTGTACTGAGTGTTCTGCACGAAGTTGCCAGCACCGAAGACGAACACGTTGTGCTTGTCCCAGGCCTGGCAGTAGCGATTGACCACGCCGTCCGTGGGCTTGTCAGACATGATGTGACCACCGGTGTTGTGCGTGGTCTGGTAGGGACGCACGTCGAACTTGGCACCGATATTTTTGAAACCCGACTGCAGCAGATCCGGTTTCAAGGCGTTGCCCACCTCCTCGGCCTTGATCTTCTGGTACTGCGTCATCCGGATGTCGTTGTCCTGCCAGTTGAAGGTCATGCGCATCAAGGGACGACCATGTGGGTCCTTGTAGGTGGGGTCCAGATCCAGATGGTTGTTGCGGTAGGACATGTGCGAGCCGTGCGTGCCGATCGACATGGAATGGCCATACCACTCGCCAATGCCCTTCTTCCAGCCTGCGCCCCAGCCCGGCGTGCCCTTGGGCAGCGGCATGGAACGGATGGGTTGACCATTCATGGTGCCCACGCGCCAGTAAGCGCCACCAATGAAGCCCAGCTTGCCGAAGTCGTTCTGGTTGATGCCGTAGTCGTCGATACACATGCCGTTGGAGCCGTGCCCGATGAAGGGATTGAAGTTCTCTTCCTTGAAGAACAGGGTCACGCCACCATTCATCTGGTAGGCGTAGTTCTTGCCTGTAACCCCGGTGTTGGTCTTGGGGTCGTAAGGTTTGCCGATGCCGGAGACCAGCAGCAGGTGCACGTTGTTGAGCTGATAGGACGACAGAATCACCAGGTCAGCGGGCTGGAACACTTCCTCGTTCGTGTTGGAGTCGAAGTAGGTCACCCCGGTTGCGGTCTTGCCGTCTTCCGAGCTCTCCACACGCAGCACTTCGCAGTGCGTGCGATAGGAGAAATTCTTCTTGCGCTTGAGCGCATCCAGCACCGCCGTCTGGGGCGAGGACTTGGAATACTGGTAGCAACCAAAACGCTCGCAGAAGCCGCAGAAGTTGCAGGGAGCCATCTGCATGCCGTAGGGGTTCACGTAGGACGTGGACGCAATGCCGGCAGGTGCAGGGAAGGGATGCAGGCCCATGCTCCTGGCACAGGCTTCGAACTTGCTCGCGTCGTAGGTCGATGGCAGAGCGGGCATGGGGTACTCTTTCGAGCGCCAGCCTTCGAATGGATTGCCGCCGGCCTGGATCTGGCCCTTGATATTGCCAGCCTTGCCCGATACACCGGCCACTTCGTCAAACCGGGTAAAGAAGGGCTCCAACTCGTCGTAACTGACGGGGTAATCCATCAGGTTCATGCCTTCCGGAATGATGGACTCACCCCATTTTTCCTTCACATAGCTGCGCAGCTTGATTTCTTCGGGCTGAGGGCGCCACAGCAAACCATTCCAGTGCGTGCCGGCACCGCCAACGCCATTCGCTGGCAGGAAGGAGCCCATCGAACGGTAAGGCAAAGCGATTTCGCTGTCGTCGCGGCGTACCGTCACGGTCGCCTGACGGGGATGCTGCATATTCTTCAGGCGCACGCCATAGGTCAGCTCGTCGATCTGATTGGGGTACTTGAATTCGGGCACCGTGTTCTGGTCACCGCCGCGCTCCAGCGCCACGATTTCCAGGCCCTCAGCGGCCAGTTCCATGCCGGCGATGGAGCCCGTCCAGCCCAGGCCAACGATGACCACGTCTTTTTTCTTTTCAATGCGTGCCATGACTCAAGCCCTTTCGCCCTTGATGGAAACTGGTCCCAGCGGGTACTTCTTGTTGTGTTGGTCCACCCACTCCATATAGCTCGCTCGAGCGCCCGGGAAGCCGATGTATTTCCAGGACTGCATGCCGTGGTTGCCGCCATGTACAGGGTCGGCAAAATAGCCTTCCTTGGTATTGGCCAGCAAGGTGGCAAAGAAAAGACTCAGTTCAGGGTCCAGCTTGATTTCGCCCTTTTGCAGCGCGGTCAGAGCTTCGTCCTGCTGCTCTGCGGCTAGGCTTTTGAATTCCTTGCCAAAGCGCTCCGTGCAAGCCGCATTGAAGGCGGGAATGGCCTTGCGATAGAGCTGCGCAGGGTTCAGAGGCGATTGCCAACCTCGGTCGGGCGTGGCGGCCGGGTCGTGCGGGCCTTCCATGTACCAGATCTCGGCATTGCCGTAGTAGCCCTTGAGCTGGCGATCGATGAACACCGGCACATGAGCTTCGATCGCTCCAGGTCCATCCCCTTCGGACGGGATCAGGCGGGCTGTTGCCGCCAGCACAAAGGCCCACTCGTCCGCATTGAAGTACTCGGGCTTGTATGCATCCAGTTTGAGCGCAGGCTCTTTGGAGTTGGCATGCATTGCCACGGCCGTTCCAGCCAGTGCGACGCCAGCACCGGAGGCGAACAGAAATGATCTGCGGCTTGGTGGGGAAAAGTTGGACATTGTGCGATTCCTACATCGTGTGAACCTCGGCCATGCGCAGCCAGTTGCGCAATGAACGAGTGTTCAGGTTTTTTTTGAATCAGCGGTGGGTTTCGGGTCAGGCTGGAAGAAGCAAGCGCCCAAAGAAATTGCCCGCAAAGCGGGCACTCCTACGCAGAGCCAGAGCCTTTTTCAAGCCGGCCCATGCCGCCTTAACAATTTGATAATAGTTGCGCTGGCAACTATCTGTATCAGGCAAGCAGCTTGCCTGCCAGCAGGTCGTGGTTTTTCATTGGAGTGCGCAACTGGGGTTTTCACTTAGATATAAGACATAAGACTGCCTACGACTCTGTGCCAGCCTGCTGCGCCCAAGACGCTGCCAGGCAGTGATGCAAGACTCAAGGCGGTGGAGGAGCCGAGACTCGACCCTCACTACTTACTCAAACTGCCAAATGAGGGAATGTGACGGTGCTCTTTGTCGACACTAAGCTGGAGTCCGTGGCAATGAAAACCGGAACGCGGTGCCCTGCCCGTCACCATCGACAAGATGAATGGAGACTCCATGCAGCTCCAGCATCTGGTGCACGATTCTCAAGCCCAGGCCACCGTCGCGGCGGGCACCACCTACGGTAAACGGACGCCTGAACAGACCTTCACGCAACTCTGGCGGGATGCCTGGGCCGGAGTCACTGATCGTCACCTCCTGCTCTTGGCCCACTGCTCTTATGGCTATTCTGATCGCCCCGCCTTCAGGGGTATAGCGCAAGGCGTTATCCAGCAGATTGCTCAGAACGCGCTCTATCATTCCCAGATCTGCACGAACTGCCGGAAGTCGAGGAGCCAGATCCGCCTGCAAGGCAATGTGGCGCGACTCAGCTGCAAGCTCGAACTTCTGGAAAACGTCCTGCACCAGATCAGCCAGGAAGAATGATTCGAGCTCCGGTTGCACAAAACCGTATTCCAGCCTGGCCAGTTCGAACAGGCTTTGGGACAGGGCCCCCACCCTTCGACTCTGGTCGAGCGCAATGCCAAGGTAGCGCCTTCGCTCTGCAGGCTCCAGGCTTGCATCCTTGAGCAACAAGGTCTCCAGATACCCATGCAAGGATGACAGCGGTGTGCGCAGATCATGGGAAATATTCGCGATCAATTCCCGGCGCTCCTGATCCTGCCGCGTGAGAGCTTCCCATTGCTCGCTGATGCGCAGCACCATCTGCCGATAGGCAGCATCCAGCACTGCAATCTCGTCACGGCTGTGATCAGCCACATCCGGGGAGCGTTCCGGCATCTCGGGAGGAACGCCATGCATGTCAAACTGCCGAACCGACTCGGTCAGACGCCGCAGGGGACGCGTGATCAAGGTGAAGGCAACAAGGCCCGCAGCGAGACAGAGCAGTCCGACCATGCCAATCGACAGCAGTGCCGTCTTCAACACTGCATCTGCCGAGCCTCTGGCAGCAAGAAGATCATGAGCCTCACCAAGCAGCACCACATAGATGAAGCCGACCTGCCGCCCGTTCACACTCAAAGGGGCAGCACTGAAGACCTTGCGGCCATCGCGGCTGCGCGGATCATCGCCCAAAATGGGCAGCATCTGTCCATCGATAAATCGATGCACCGGCTCAAGATCGACCCGGTCGCGACGCAAACGCCCCTCGGGTGCCGCATGGCCGGCAATGCGACCGTCGGGCTCCAGCAGATAGACCTCCACACTCGGGTTCACCATCATCAGCTGGTTGAAAAGGTTTCGCACCGCGTTAGGCATCAAGCCATTCGCATCGGTCAGTTGGGCATCGCGAGCAATGCTCTCGGCGACGTCCCGGGACAAGGCTTGCACCACCTCCAGTTCATGCATGCGGTTGGAGCGAAGCTGCAGCCAGGCCGAGGTGCCGCTGCAGACCAGAAGCAACACGGCAAACACGATCGCCAGCCGCTGGGTCAGAGTCAGGTTCATTCGCCCTCTCCAGTTTCAGCGAACTTGTAGCCGCGCCCCCAAACCGTGAGGATTCGCGTCGGCTGTGCCGGATTGACTTCCACCTTGGCACGAAGCCGGTTGATATGGGTGTTGACGGTGTGCTCGTAACCCTCGTGCTGATAGCCCCAGACCGCATTGAGCAGGTCCATGCGCGAAAACACCTTGCCGGACTGGCGAGCAAAGAAATACAGAAGATCGAACTCACGGGGCGTGAGATCGAGACGGCGGCCGTTCAGGCTGGCATCCCTGGCGACCGGATCCATAACCAGCCCGTTGACCGACAGGCTGCCCGACTCCAGGCGCGCGCTCTGGGCCAGCGCGTCGACCCGGCGCAGCAGGGCCTTCACCCGTGCCACGAGTTCCAGAACGGAAAACGGCTTGGCCAGATAGTCGTCAGCGCCGATCTCCAGTCCCAGAATGCGATGCACCTCGCTGGAGCGGGCGCTGATGATGATGATCGGCGTGTAGCGCGTCATGGCGCGCGCACGTCTGCAGATCTCCAGGCCGTCCACCCCAGGCAGCATCAGGTCCAGTACCAGCGCATCCCAGCCGCCGCGCTCCAGCTGCGCCAGCCCGTCGTCGCCGCGGGCGCAATGCATGACCTCCAACCCCTCGTCCCGAAGGTGAAGCGAAAGCAGATCGGCGATATGGGCGTCGTCCTCGACCAGCAGAATGCGACGGGCGATAGTCATGAGTAGTCAGGTCTCCGGCAGGGACGGTTGATGCAGCACTGTGGAGCACCGCAACGTGGTTTCACATTGTGCTCAAACTGCTCGCCTGTAGTTATCACGTTTTTTTTAACTTTGCGTGAGGACTTCGGGATCGCCACTCCATAAGCTCAATGTCATCGAACCCAGAAAGCCGATGCCATGACCACCCGACGCCACATGCTGCTGAGCGCAGCAGCCTCCGCAGCTGCGCTCTCCACCGGAATATTCCACCGCAGCGCCACCGCAGCAAGCGAGTCCATCGAAATCAGCTACACCGACGCCCAGTGGCGCGCCCGGCTCAGCCCCCAGCAATATGCAGTGCTGCGCCAGGAGGCCACGGAGCCTCCTGGCAGCAGCCCGCTCAACAAGGAGCATCGCCCAGGCATCTTTTCCTGCGCCGGCTGCTCCCTGCCCTTGTTTGCCTCCACTACCAAGTTCGACAGCGGCACCGGCTGGCCCAGTTTCTGGAAGCCTCTGGACAACGCCGTGGCCACCCGCAAGGACCGTAGCTACGGCATGGTGCGTGTCGAAGCACACTGCCGGCGCTGCGGCGGTCACCTTGGGCACGTCTTCGAGGACGGGCCGCCCCCCACAGGTCTGCGCTACTGCATGAACGGTCTTGCACTGACTTTCGCGCCAAAGCCTGCTTGAGGAGAAACAAGCCATGTTGCTGATCGTCCTTGCCTATCTGGGTGGTGTGCTGACCATCGTCAGCCCCTGCATCCTGCCCGTGCTGCCCTTCGTGTTCTCTCGCGCGAATCAGCCCTTTGTGCGCAACGGCCTGCCATTGCTGGCTGGCATGGCGCTGACCTTTGCGGTCGTTGCCTCTCTTGCAGCCGTAGGCGGCGGCTGGGTGGTGGCTGCCAATCAATATGGCCGCTGGCTGGCTCTGGCGCTGGTAGCCGTTTTCGGGCTGACCCTGTTGCTGCCGCATCTGTCGGAGCGGCTGACGCGTCCATTGGTGACTGCCGGATCGCGCCTGTCCGAGTCGGTGCAGCAAGACGGTACACCGAAGATGGCCTCCTCCGTGTTGCTGGGAATCGCGACAGGGCTGCTATGGGCTCCATGCGCCGGGCCCATTCTGGGACTGATACTGACCGGCGCTGCCCTGCAGGGCGCCAACACGACCTCAAGCTTGCTGCTGCTGGCCTATGCCGCCGGGGCAGCGACCTCCATGGCTGCAGCTTTGCTCCTGGGGGGTCGGGTATTTGCCGCGCTCAAGCGTTCGCTGGGTGCCGGTGAATGGGTGCGTCGCGGCCTCGGTGCGGCCATGCTCGCAGGCGTTGCCCTGGGAATCGACACCGGCGTGCTGGCCCGACTGTCAACGGCATCCACCGGCAGCCTGGAGCAGAAACTGGTCGAGCACCTGAACCAGCCGCAGAGCGACGACCAGTTGGCCATGCGTGGCAACCCGGGCATGATGATGCAGGCACCATCCCCTGCACCTGCTGACGGGACTGCCATGATGGCCGCGGGAGCTGCAATGCGCATGAGCGGGCCGTCCAGCACAGCCCAAGCCCTGCCCGATGAGGGCATCGCTCCGCCCCTGGACGGTGCCACCCAATGGCTCAACTCCAAGCCTCTGGGCGAGCAGGACCTAAGAGGCAAAGTGGTGCTGGTGGATTTCTGGACCTACTCCTGCATCAACTGCCTGCGCACCCTTCCCTATGTGAAGGCCTGGGCCGAAAAATACCGTGATCAAGGTCTGATCGTGATCGGTGTGCACGCCCCAGAGTTCGCCTTTGAGCGCGACATCGGCAACGTGAGCAAGGCCATGAAAGACCTGGGCATCAGCTATCCGGTGGCCGTGGACAACCAATATGCGATCTGGCGCGCCTTCCGCAACCAGTACTGGCCTGCTCATTACTTCATCGATGCCACGGGACGCATCCGCCACCACCACTTCGGCGAGGGCGGCTATGCAGAGTCTGAACGGGTGATACAGCAGCTTCTCAAAGAAGCGGGCAGCACCCGTTCGGCCATGGGCCTGACACAAGTGGATGCAGGGGGCGTACAACTGGCCGCCAGCATGGATGAGGTCGCCTCGCCCGAAACCTATCTGGGCTACGAGCGCGCCGAGAACTTCGCCTCCACCCCCAAAGCCGTGCACGGCAGGACGACCACGTATCTGGAGCCGAAAGAGCCCAGGCTGAACGCCTGGGGCCTGGGCGGTCAATGGATGGTGGGGCCGGAAAGCGCTTCGCTGGCCGGTCCTTCGGGTCGCATCGTCTACCAGTTCAAGGCGCGCGATCTGCACCTGGTGCTGAGCCCCGCCCCCGATGGCAAACCGGTGCGTTTCAAGGTCAGCGTCGACGGCAAACCTCCCGGCGATGCCCACGGTGTGGACGTGGCAGCCGACGGCAGCGGCACCGTCACCGGGCAACGTCTCTATCAGTTGGTGCGCCAGTCCGGTACCGTTGTCGAGCGGACCTTCAGCATCGAGTTTCTTGACAGCGGCGTTTCCGCCTATGCCTTCACCTTTGGATGACCATCATGAAAACACGTATCACACTGGGTGCCATCTCAAACCGGCGCGGCATGCTCCAGACCCTGACTGGCGGCATCGTTTTGCTGGGCAGCGGACTGCTGTGGCAATCAACGGCCTTCTCTGCCGACGAGGCTGTCCGCATCCCGGCCCCTGCCATCGACACGCCGGCCACTGGTCCCACACCGCAGCGCGCCATCTTTGCCGGCGGCTGCTTCTGGGGAGTACAGGGCGTATTCCAGCATGTCAAAGGCGTGCAGCGCGCCGTCTCGGGCTATAGCGGAGGCACAGCAGCCACTGCCTCCTATGAGCTGGTCAGCCGCGGCAATACCGGACATGCTGAATCGGTAGAAGTTACCTTCGATCCGTCCCTGGTGAGCTATGGACAGCTGCTGCAGATATTTTTCTCTGTGGTTCATGATCCCACCCAGCTCAACCGGCAGGGCCCGGACACCGGTACGCAATACCGCTCGGCCATTTTTGCGACCAGCCCCGGCCAGCTCAAGACAGCACAGGCCTATGTCGCGCAGCTTGACGCGGCACACCTGTATCCGAAGCCCATCGTCACCCGCCTTGAGGGCAGGGCAAGCTTCTATCCAGCCGAGCTCTACCACCAGGATTTCATGACCGATAACCCGCGTCACCCCTATATAGTCTTCAATGATCTGCCCAAGGTGAGCAACCTCAAGCGCCTCTTCCCAGACCGCTACCGGAGCGAACCGGTGCTGACCAAGAAAACGCACTCGTAGCAGTCCGACACTGGAAGCCTGACAAGCCTGGTCTGAAGGACAGCCGTGGCGTAGCAGCCACGGGGATGCGGGGCAGTTTGCCTACAATTTGATGCATGCAGCAAAGCCCCTCCTCCTCAACCGATACGGGTGCCGCAGTGGAGCGGCTTGTCCAGCTGTACGAACAACTGGCCCCTGGCCATCTGCAGCAACTTGACAGCTATTACGCAAGCGATGCGCACTTCAAGGATCCGTTCAATGAAGTGCGCGGCGTGACCGCAATCGCCGGCATATTCGCCCATATGTTCGACACGCTGCAAGAGCCGCGTTTTGTCGTCACCGAGCGGCTGATACAGGAGAGACAGGCCTTTCTGGCCTGGGAATTTCGCTTTCGCCTGCGACGCTGGCGGCCCGGTTCCGAGCAATGCATTCGTGGTGCCAGCCTGCTGCGCTTTGATGCGCAAGGTCTTGTCTGCCAGCATCGCGATTACTGGGATGCAGCTGAAGAACTCTACGAGAAACTGCCATTGCTTGGAATCTTGATGCGCTGGCTGCGCAATGCAGGTTCCGCTTCCAGGAAAACGCTCCATGCTCACCGTTCACCACCTTGAAACTTCGCGCTCGCAGCGCATACTCTGGCTGCTTGAGGAGCTCGGTGTTCCTTACGAACTGCGTCGCTACCAGCGCGATCCCGCGAGCCGCCTGGCGCCACCGGAGCTCAAGCGCGTGCATCCTCTGGGCAAATCGCCGGTGATTACCGATTCAGACATTGTTGTCGCCGAATCCGGCGCGATCATCGAGTATCTGGTTGAGCGTTACGGCCATCAGGCGCCTTCGGAGCTTTCGCACCTTGAGCCTCTGCGCGGCACTCAAGAACATCGTGAGTGCCGCTTCTGGATGCACTATGCCGAAGGTTCGCTGATGAACTGGCTGGTGATGAAACTGGTTTTCGACACCATCCCGCGCCAGCCCATGCCATTTTTCGTGCGTCCCATCGCGCGCGCCCTGTGCAAGCGGGTGCAGCAAAGACTCGTTGCGCCCAATGTGCAGACAGCGCTGGCCTTTATGGAAGCGCATTTGGCAGAACATCGCTGGTTTGCCGGCGAGCATCTGAGCATGGCCGACTTCCAGATGAGCTTTGCCGTTGAAGCGGCTCTGGTGCGCAGCGAAAACGAGAACGCCTGGCCCCATCTGATCGCCTATCGCCAGCGCATGCACGAGCGTGCGGCATACCAGCGAGCCTTGAGCAAGGGCGGGCCGGTGATCATGCAATCCTGAGCCTGCGGCAGACTTCCGCAAGTCACAGCGAGCCTTGCCAGGGCAGCGCCAGGTGCTGGCGCATCTGCGGGTGCCGACTTCTCAGCGCGCCACCGCCAGCCCGTCAAACGTGGTGCTTGTCACCCAGTCGATGATCTGCGCATGCGTGTACTGCCCCGACTCCTTGAGCAGGGCCACGACAGGATCGCAAGCCCGTGCGAACAGGGTATACAGCACCAGTTCGGGGGGCAGCGCAGCATGCAACTGGCCGCTGGTCTGGGCTTCGGTGATCCAGATGCTCAGCCGGTTGCTCAGGGCAATCAGCCGGTCCATGTAGGCATCGTTGGTTTGCAAAGAGGCGCTGAGATTGGAGTTCTGTGCCGGCAGCGAAGGCATCTCGCCCTCCAGCTGTGTCTGCATGGCCCAGCGCGTCACGGCCTTGAGCTGATCCAGCGGGCGCATGGGAGCACCTGCCTCGGCCGCCTGGTTTGCTTCGTCGCGCAGGCCGTCCACGAAAGCCAGGGCACGATCCAGCACACCGACCATGGCGGCTCCCGCCAGTTCCTCCTTGGAGGTGAACAGCTTGTAGAGACTGGCCTTGGCCATGCCAGCTTCGGCAGCGACCTCGTCCACCGTCATGGCGTCATAGCCCTTGGTGGCCAGCAACCGGTTGACGGCCACCACGATGGCCTGCTCACGCACGCGCTGTATCTGCTGTTTGATGGAGGAGCGGCTTGTCATGGGCTTATTTTAGACCTGATAGGCCACACCCCATACTAGATAGTGCAAAGTGGAAATGTTTGGTTTATAGTTTGAACTCATCAGTTCACGATTTGACCTTCCTGGTGCAAACGGACTGATAAACCAGGAAAGGCATTCCCATGCATCGCATTGCAGTCATAGGGTCTGGGGTTGCGGGTCTGGCCGCTGCCCGGCGCCTGGCAGGCGCGCCTGGCCAGCATCGCGTGACATTGCTGGAAGCGGGCCACCATTTCGGCGGGCATGCCAACACCGTCGATATGACGCTGAATGGCGTGAGCCAGGGCGTGGACACGGGCTTTCTGGTCTTCAACCACCGCACCTACCCGCTTTTGACGCAGCTGTTCGAAGACCTGCAGGTGCCGACGGCGGCCGCCGAGATGTCGTTTTCGGTACAGGTGCCCCTGACCGACGGACGTGCCGGCCTCGAGTGGAGCGGCAGCTCGCTGGGAGCAGTCTTCGCTCAACGCAGCAACCTGCTGCGCCCCCGTTTTCTGAAAATGCTGGCCGAGATCCTGCGCTTCAATCGTCTGGCCACACGCATCGCCCGGGAAGGCGACGAGGCCGGCCTGCGCAGCTCCATCGAGGTCTTTCTGGATGAGCACGGCTTCGGCACCGCCTTCCGGCAGGACTACCTGCTGCCTATGATGGGTTGCATCTGGTCCTGCCCGACGGATCAGATGCTGCGCTTTCCTGTGGCCACGCTGATCCGCTTTTGTCACAACCATGGCCTGATCCAGGTCTCCGACCGACCCCAGTGGTACACCGTGCAGGGCGGCTCGCGCCAGTATGTGCGGCGCATGCTGGCCGCACTGCAGCACGATGGCCGCCACGAAGCCCGTCTGAACGCGCCCGTGCTGGGCCTGCGCCGCGTGGAACATGGCGTGTTGCTGCAGATGGCACATGGCACGGAGCAGTTCGACGCCGTGGTGCTGGCCTGCCATAGCGATCAGGCCCTGCGCCTGCTGGGTCTCGACGCCACGCCGCAGGAGCGCAGCGTGCTGGGTTCCATACGCTACCAGCCCAATCAGGCCGTGCTGCACACAGATGCCAGCGTGCTGCCCAGCCGCGAGGCAGCCTGGGCGGCCTGGAACTACGAACGCGCGGCCGACGCGGGGCGCAACCGGGCAGGCGTCTGCCTGCACTATCTGATCAACCGCCTGCAGCCTCTGCCGTGGCAGCAGCCCGTGATGGTCTCCTTGAATCCGGTGCGTCCCATCGACGAGAGCAAGGTTCACGCGCGCATTGCATACAGCCATCCGGTCTTCGACCTGGCTGCCATCGAGGCCCAGGGCCAGGTCACGGCTCTGCAAAGCCAGCGCCGGACCTGGTTCTGCGGAGCCTGGTGTGGCTACGGCTTTCACGAAGATGGTCTGCGTTCGGGGCTCGACGCGGCCGATGGCCTGCTGCACGTCTTGCCCAGGCTGCCCGTCAGCCCTGCCATCAGGGGGGCAGCATGAACGCCCGGCCCCTCATCGGCTTCGGCCATGTCTGGCATCGACGTCTGCGGCCCGTCGAGCATGCCTTCCGATATTCGGGCTACTTCCTCATGCTGCCACTGCGCAGCTTGCGCATGCAGCCCGATACCGCGCTGCGGCGCAACCGGCTCGGCTGGATCAGCTTTCACGACAGCGACCACGGCGAGGGCGGAGCCGATGCCCTGGACTGGTTCGAGCAACTGCTGCACAGCGAAGGCATTGACGATGCCGACGGCGAAGTCTGGCTGCACACCTTCCCGCGCGTGCTGGGCTATGTGTTCAAGCCCGTGAGCTTCTGGTATGCCCACCGCAGCGATGGCTCGCTGGCCGCCGTGCTGGCGGAAGTCAACAACACTTTTGGCGAGCGCCATGCGTATCTGCTGGCCGGCCCTGATCTGGCCTTTGGCAGCGAGCAGATGGCACGCAAGCAGTTCCATGTCTCGCCGTTCTGCGAGGTGCGGGGCGAGTACCGCTTCCGCTTCGAGCGCAGCGAGAAACGCACCCTGGCGCGCGTGGATCTGCATGACCAAGACGGCCCGCTGCTGCAGACCAGCGTGGGCGGCACGCTGCATCCGCTGGATGCGACCAACGTGCGCCGCGCCTTCTTCGGCACTCCCTTGATGACGCTGGGCGTCATCGCCCGCATCCACTGGCAGGCGCTGCGCCTCTGGGCCAAGCGCCTGCCTTTCCATGGCAAACCCACCAAGCCCGAGCGCTTCGTCACACGATGAACACCACCGCCGCCCCCTTGCTGAGCCCCGCCGCCGCCGCCACACCGCGCCGCACGCCTGCGCGGGCACGCCGTGTGCTGAACCTGCTCGAACGTCTGCCCCGCGGGCAGCTGGACCTGGAGCAGCCCGACGGTCACTTGCTGCACCTGCCCCAGCTTCGCTGTGCATCCGGCCTCGCCGACGCACATTGCGTGCTGCATGACTGGCAGGCACTGGAACGCACCCTGAAGTCGGGCGATATCGGTCTGGCCGAGGGCTATATCGCAGGTGAATGGGACAGCCCCGACCTGGCTGCGCTGCTGCGGCTGTGCATGTCCAACCGCGACCATGTGCAAAGCCTGGTCTACGGCAGCTGGTGGGGCAGGTTGGGCTACCGCCTGCGTCACCTGCTGCAACGCAATACGCGGGCCGGCAGCGCCAGAAACATTCATGCCCATTACGACCTGGGCAATGACTTCTACCGGATGTGGCTGGACCCCGGCATGAGCTATAGCGCAGCCTGGTTCGAGGGCCGCACGGGCGAATCGCTGCAACAAGCCGACCTGCAGGCAGCCCAGCAGGCCAAGCTCAGACGCACGCTGAACGAGGTGCGGCTACAGCACGGCCAGCGCCTGCTGGAGATAGGCTGCGGCTGGGGTGGCCTGGCAGAGACCGCAGCCCGCGAATTCGGAGCCCGGGTCAAGGGCGTGACGCTGTCGCGCGAGCAGTTGACCTGGGGACAACTGCGCATGCAGCAATCTGGCCTGAGCGATGCCGTGGAGCTGCACTACCAGGACTACCGCGACCTGCCCGCCCTGCATGCCCGCCAGCCCTTCGATGCCATCGTATCCATCGAGATGTTCGAGGCCGTGGGCCGCGAATACTGGCGCGGCTACTTCCAGACACTGCGCGACTGCCTCAAGCCCGGAGGCCTGGCCTGCATACAGACCATCACACTGCGCGAAGACCTGTTCTCTCGCTATCTTCGCTCCACAGACTTCATACAGCAGTACATCTTCCCCGGCGGGCTGCTGCCCAGCATTTCCGCCTTTGAGCAGGAAGCACGGCGTGCCGGCCTGATGGTCGAGCATCACCTGGCCTTCGGCCGCGACTATGCGGAAACGCTGCGCCGCTGGCGCCAGTCCTTCGAGCACCAGCTCGACGCCGTTCGCTCCCTGGGCTTTGACGAGCGCTTTGTGCGCATCTGGCGCTTCTACCTTGCCTATTGCGAAGCGGCCTTCGACACCGGCAACACCGATGTCGTCCAGTTCACCCTGCGCAGGCCACTGCCATGACTGCCCCTCAACCCCGCGCGCACCGCCGCCAGGCCTTGGCCTGGGGCGCTGCCTGCGCTCTTGCCCCTTCACTGACCGCCATGTCAAACCTGACCCACGCCACGACCCCGACAGCAGATCTCCCCATCGAACTGCGCAGCACGCTGCCTGCCGGACGCCTGGTCGGCAAAGGCGTGCTGCGCTTTTTCGGTCTGCGTGTCTACGAGGCAAGGCTGTGGGCCGGCCCCGGTTTCCCCGCCGAAGACTACGCCCGACACCCGTTTGCGCTGGAGCTGGTCTATGACCGCAAGCTCGAAGGCATGGCCATTGCCGAGCGCTCCATCGCCGAAATGCGCAGGGTGGGCAGCTTCACCGAGGAGCAGGCCCGGCAATGGCTGGAGCTGATGAAACTGGCCTTCCCCGACGTGCAGGCCCAGGACAGACTGCTGGGTCTGAACGACGGCCAGGGCGAGGTGCGCTTCTTCCATAACGGTCGCCAGACCGCGCAGCTGCGCGACGCTGAGTATGCACGCCTGTTCTTCGGTATCTGGCTGTCGCCGCAGACTTCGGCCCCTGCCATGCGCAGTTCGCTGCTGGGCCTGGGCTGAGCGCCAGCGGAGCATCTCATGGTTTCACATACGGCCACCGCCCACCACCTGCCTTGGCGCACAGGCCTGGCCTATGGCGCTCTGGCCGCTCCGCTGGCCTTCGCCTCCCTGCCACTGTATGTGAACCTGCCCTACCACTACGCCAGCGTGGCGGGCGCTCCGCTGGCGGGACTGGGCGCCGTGCTGCTGGCCACACGGGCCTTCGACGCCCTGCTCGACCCGGCCATCGGCCGCTGGGTCGACCGCCTTCTGCGCCAAGGCGTGGTTTGCACCGCCAGTGCGGCGATCCTGGCCGGCCTGCTGATGGCGCTGGGCTTCGGCGCCCTCTGGCATCCGCCTTTCGATACGCAGAACAAGATGGGCCTGCTGGGCTGGCTTGCCTGCAGCCTGCTGGTGTGTACGCTGGCCTATAGCGTGCTCGTCATCCTCCACCAGGCCTGGGGCACGCGCTGGGGCGGTGAGCCCGCCTGGCGTGCGCGTGTCACAGCCTGGCGCGAAGGAGCCAGCCTGACGGGCGTGCTGCTGGCCAGCATGCTGCCGGCCTGGCTGGGACTGGATGCGACCACAGGATTTCTCGCCCTGGGCCTGGCACTGGGCCTGATCGGCCTGTTGCGGCTCAAGACTCCGGTTCCACAACAACAACCGCAGTCCGTGACCGGGCCTGCCAGCTCGCCATGGGCCAATGCAGGCTTCAGGCGGCTGCTGGCCATCTTCATGATCAACGGGGTGGCTGCCGCCATTCCCGCCACCCTGCTGCCTTTCTTTGTGGCAGACCGGCTGCAGGCCTCGGAACTGCAGCCGGTACTGCTGCTTTGCTTCTTCGGCGCTGCGGCCCTGGGCCTGCCGCTGTGGGTAAAAGCCGTTGCACGCTGGGGTCTGGCACCCAGCTGGCGGGCCGGCATGCTTGCCAGCGTGCTGGCCTTCGGCTTCACGCCCTGGCTGGGCGAAGGCGACGGAATGGCTTTTGCCGTGATCTGCTTGGCCAGCGGTCTGGCCCTGGGCGCGGATCTGGCCCTGCCGGGTGCATTGCTCACAGGCGTGATTCACGAATCCGGCGAAGGCGGCCGCAGCGAAGGCCGCTACCTGGGCTGGTGGACCTGCGCCACCAAGCTCAACCTGGCCCTGGCGGCGGGCCTGGCCCTGCCGCTGCTGTCGGCAGCCGGCTACCGCAGCGGTGCCAGCGAGCCCGCAGGCTTGCAGGCGCTGGCCTGGGCCTATGGCGGCCTGCCCTGCCTGCTCAAGCTCGCAGCAGCGACCCTGCTCTGGCGCGCCGAGCGTCTGCATTCTTCCTGGAGGCACATATGAGCCACATCATCCGTTCCACATCGTTTTCGCCACTGCGGCGTGCCTGCCTGGGCGCGGCATTGGCGCTGAGCCTTGCGGGCTGCGCCGGGCCTTCCGTGCAGGACTATGCCAGGGAGCAGCCGCAACTGGACCTGCGCCAGTACTTCAACGGGCCGCTGACGGCGCACGGCATGTTCACGGACCGCTCGGGCAAGGTGGTCAAGCGCTTCACAGTGCGCATGACAGGGAGCTGGAAGGGCGACGAGGGCACGCTGAACGAGCACTTCGTCTACAGCGACGGCAGCACGCAGCAGCGCATCTGGCATCTCCGCCACCTGGGCGACGGGCGCTACAGCGGCCGCGCCGACGACGTGGTGGGCGAAGCCCAGGGCCTAAGCGCTGGCAATGCCATCCACTGGAGCTATGTGCTGGCCCTGCCCGTGAATGGAAGAGTCTGGAATGTCAGCATGGATGACTGGATGTTCCTGATCGACGGACGCACCCTGCTCAACCGCACCGCCATGAGCAAGCTTGGCCTGCATCTGGGCGATGTGACACTTGCCATCGTCAAGGAGTGAAGATCATGTCGCTGCTCTGTGCACGGCTGAACCCGCCACTGCGCGACTGGCAGGGTCGCTCGGCCTGGATTCTGGGAGCCTCCTCGGGCATAGGTCGGGCCACGGCCGACGCGCTGCACAGGCAGGGAGCCAGGTTGATCGTCTCTGCGCGCCAGGGCGACGCCCTGCAGGATTTCGTGCGCAGCCACGACGGCTGTCTGGCCCTGCCGCTGGACGTGACCGACGCCGCTGCCCTGACTGCAGCGGCCCGGGACGTGCAGGTTCATTGCGGCAAGGCTCCCGACCTGATTCTCTATTGCGCAGGCCGCTACAAGCCCCAGCGCGCCACGGAGTTCGACCTGTCCGAGATGCAGCGCCACCTGGCCGTGAACTATGGCGGCGCCCTGCATTTGCTCGATGCCGTGCTCCCGATGCTGCTTGCGGCGGGGCAAGGCCATCTGGCACTGGTCGGCTCGGTGGCCGGCTATCGCGGGCTGCCGATGTCCCTTGCCTACGGCCCAACCAAGGCGGCACTTAACAACCTGGCCGAAAACCTCTATCTGGACCTGCACGACCGGGGCCTGGGTGTATCCATCATCAACCCCGGCTTTGTCGATACACCGCTGACGGCGCAGAACCAATTCAGCATGCCCGCCCTGATTGATGCGGACGAGGCTGCCCAGCATATGCTGCAAGGCTGGGCCCAGGGACGTTTCGAGATGAATTTTCCGCGACGCTTCACCCGCTGGATGCGTCTGCTGCGCTGCCTGCCCGATGCCTGGTATTTCGCAGCCGTGCGCCGCATCACCGGCAACTGACTGCCTGGTCCTGCGCAAGCTGCAGAGGCCGAGCAGACGCTCTGCCACGGAGTCATGCTCTTGAGCACATGGCGCCCGCCGAGTCCCAACGGCTCGCGCACGAGCCCGAACACCGCAGTCTGGATCAGCTCGACATGTATCAACGGGATGAATGCAATTCGCATTCCCAAAACAAAAAACCCTCTTGAATCATTGACTCAAGAGGGTTTGATATCTGGTGGGTGATACATGGATCGAACATGTGACCCCTGCCGTGTGAAGGCAGTGCTCTACCGCTGAGCTAATCACCCGATAAGCGTTATTGTATCAGGGATTGGCGCTCACATTTTCAAAGTTACGCCAAGCGGTCTTGCCGCCGCTGGATTTATCCATCTGCTTGAGCACATCGTCGTGAGCCGACTGCTCCTGCTCGTTGGCACGCAGCACCGGCAGCTTGAAGCTGCTCAGGTCCACCGACGCAACGATCATCGTCCCGGCCGCCGGGGCATCTGCAGGCTCCTCTGTCATGAGCAAGGCATCCTGCCCGCGCGTCAGATTGATGTAGACATCCGCCAGCAGCTCCGCATCAAGCAAGGCGCCGTGAAGCGTACGGTTGGAATTGTCGACACCCAGACGATCGCACAGCGAGTCCAGCGAGTTGCGCTTGCCCGGATACATCTCCTTGGCCATGACCAGGGTGTCGAGGACTCCGCCCACGCACTGCTTGAGTGGCGGGCGCTTGGCCAGCTTGAGCTCGTTGTTCAGAAAGCCCAGGTCGAACGGCGCATTGTGGATGATGAGCTCGGCCCCTTGCAGATACTCCCAGATCTCGTCGATCTTCTGCTCGAAGCGCGGCTTGTCCTTGAGGAACTCCGTGGTGATGCCATGCACACGCAAGGCATCGGGGTGGCTGTCGCGACCCGCATTGAAGTACAGGTGCAGATTGTTGCCGGTGAGCTTGCGGTTGACCAGCTCCACGCAGCCCAGCTCGATCAGGCGGTCGCCGTCAATGGGAGACAGACCCGTGGTTTCCGTATCCAGAACAATTTGACGCGACATTCAATTTCTCCCAATTACCTGCGGCGCTCACATCGCCCAACAATTTCTAAAACAAGCGCGCACCAAAGCCAGGACACCGAGGAAGCGCCACCGCGCTAGGGGTGTCGTCCTCCTCCCCTAGTGCGAAGCGCGTAGAGAGAGGGGGGAAGGCGCAAAGCGCCTCAGGGGGTGCTCAGTGATTTTCCTTGGCGTGATTGATGGAGTACTTGGGGATCTCCACCGTCACATTCTCGCGCGCCAGAATCGCCTGGCAGGACAGGCGCGACTGAGGCTGCAGACCCCAGGCCTTGTCCAGCAGGTCTTCTTCCTCTTCCTCCGCCTCGTTCAGGGAGTTGAAGCCCTCCTTGACGATGACATGGCAGGTCGTGCAGGCGCAGCTCATATCACAGGCATGCTCGATATTGATACCGTTGTCCAGCATGGCTTCGCAGATCGAGGTGCCGACAGGCGCTTCGATTTCCGTTCCGTTGGGGCAGTACTCGGCGTGAGGAAGAATTTTGATGATGGGCATTGTTCTGTTTATGAATTAAATGGTGTTGACACTCTTGCCAGCCAGCGCCTGCTGGATGCTGCGATTCATGCGTTCGGCCGCAAACGACTCTGTTCCCTTGGCCAGGGCCTGAGTCGCGCCTTCCACGACGGCAGGATCATCGCTGGCGACGGCCGCGCGCAACGCGGCCATCAGGGCATCAATGCTCTCACGCTGTTCGGCGCCGAGCACATCGCCATCCACATCCAGCGCGCTTTGCGTGGCCAGCAGCATGCGATCGGCATCCACGCGGGCCTCGACCAGGGCGCGGGCCTTCATGTCCTCCTGGGCCGTGGCAAAGCCGTCCTGCAGCATCTGGGCGATCTGGTCGTCGGAGAGGCCGTACGAAGGCTTGACGTTGATATGGGCTTCGACGCCGCTGAGTTGCTCCTTGGCGCTGACGGACAGCAGGCCGTCGGCATCCACAGTGAAGGTCACGCGGATGCGCGCCGCACCGGCGGCCATGGGCGGAATGCCGCGCAGCTCGAAACGCGCCAGGCTGCGGCAGTCGGCCACCAGGTCGCGCTCACCTTGCACCACATGAATGGCCAGCGCGGTCTGGCCGTCCTTGTAGGTCGTGAAGTCCTGCGCGCGGGCCGTGGGAATGGTCTCGTTGCGCGTGATGATGCGCTCGGACAGGCCGCCCATGGTTTCCACGCCCAGTGACAGCGGGATCACGTCCAGCAACAGCAAGTCGCCTGCGGTATTGTTGCCGGCCAGTTGATTGGCCTGAATGGCAGCACCCAGAGCCACCACTTCGTCGGGGTTGAGATTGGTCAGCGGCTCGCTGCCGAAAAAGTCGGCCACGGCCTGGCGAATCTGGGGCATGCGGGTGGAGCCGCCGACCATGACGACGCCCTGCACCTCATCGCGGCCCAGGTCTGCATCCTTGAGCGCGCGGCGCACGGCCGCAAGGCTCTTGCTGGTCAAGTGAGCAGTCAGCGCAATGAACTCCTCACGCTTGACATCAAAAGATACTGAACCCGAGGAAATATCAGCGGTAAACGCTACAACTTCTGATTCAGTCAGGGCCTGCTTGCAATGGCGCGCGGCAATACGCCAGGCGGTCTTGTCTGCTGCAGACTCCAGCTGCGTGCCGGTTTTTTCCGCCACCCAGGCTGCCAGCGCGTCATCGTAGTCGTCGCCGCCCAGTGCCGAGTCGCCGCCAGTGGCAATCACTTCAAACACGCCATGTGCAAGACGCAGCACCGAGATATCGAAGGTGCCGCCACCCAGATCGTAGACGGCGTAGACGCCCTCTGCTGCGTTATCCAGACCGTAGGCAATGGCTGCCGCAGTGGGCTCGTTGATCAGGCGCAGCAGATTGATACCGGCCAGCTTGGCTGCATCCTTGGTGGCCTGGCGCTGAGCATCGTCAAAGTACGCAGGCACGGTGATGACTGCACCATAGAGATCGTCGTCAAACGTGTCTTCGGCGCGGAAACGCAGGGTCGCCAGAATTTCGGCACTGATTTCCACGGCCGTCTTGGCGCCGTCCACGGTTTCGACGGAGATGACGCTGCTGTCATCGGTCTTGAAGCGATAAGGCAGCTTCTCGGGCGATTCGATATCAGCCAGGCTTCGCCCCATGAAGCGCTTGGCCGAGCTGATAGTGTTGGCAGCATCCTGCGCCTGCGCGGCCTTGGCATCAAAGCCGATCTGTCGGCGGCCCATTTCCATGTAGCGCACTACCGAAGGCAGCAGCACACGCCCCTGATCGTCGGGCAGGCATTCGGCCACGCCGTTGCGCACAGCGGCAACCAGAGAGTGCGTGGTGCCCAGGTCTATGCCCACGGCAATGCGTCGCTGATGGGGATCGGGGGATTGGCCGGGCTCGGAAATCTGCAAAAGCGCCATGAAATTCTTCTTTTGAAACGTCAGAGGCCAGCGTGGCTGGCCCGCTCAAGATGGATACGCCATGCGCCAGCGGCACAAAGCGTTGCTCTGGGTCTTATTGTCCCAGTTGATCGCGACGGCGATCCACATCTTGCGCAAATCGCGCAACAAACATGAGGGCTCTCACCTGCTGCACGGCAGCTGCGGCGTCGCCAGCCTCGTCCAGCAAACGACCGCATTCGCCAAGCATCTGCTTTTTGGCTGCGAGCATCTCGCCCTCAAGTGCATCGAGCTCCTGCTCGTTGACAGCGTCTTCCAGCGCTTCGCGCCACTCCATCTGCTGCATCAGAAATGCCGCTGGCATGGCCGTGTTGTCTTCTGCCCGCACCGGCGCTCCAGCCAGCTCGCACAGATAGGCCGCGCGCTTGAGCGGGTCCTTGAGACGCTGATAGGCCTCGTTGATACGTACCGACCATTGCATGGCCACGCGCTGCGCGGCAGCGCCCTGGGCGGCAAAGCGGTCCGGATGTGCTTCGCGCTGCAGCTCTTTCCAGCGTGTGTCGATCTGGCTGCGCTCCTGCGCAAACTTGCGCGGCAGGCCAAACAATTCAAAGTCGTCAGATTGCAGATTCATGGCATTAAAAAACCGCCTGCAGCAGCGCTGAGGCGGTTCCATTCTTATGCTTGGGCGCTACACGCGCCAGGGACACCGAGCAAGAGCCGCCTCGCAGCGAGGGTGTCGTCCCCTTGGGGGAAGGCGCGAAGCGACTCAGGGGAAAATCAAATTCTGAAGCTCTCACCACAACCGCAGCGATCACGCTCGTTGGGGTTATGAAACTTGAAGCCTTCGTTCAGGCCCTCGCGCACGAAATCCAGTTCCGTGCCGTCGATATAGGCCAGGCTCTTGGGGTCAATCAGCACCTTGATTCCGTGGTCTTCGAACACCACGTCATCGGGCTGAACCTCGTCCACATACTCCAGCTTGTAAGCCAGACCGGAGCAGCCAGTGGTCTTCACGCCGAGGCGCACGCCAATCCCCTTGCCGCGACGTGAAAGATAGCGGTTCACATGACGGGCAGCCGCCTCGGTCATTGAGATGGCCATGGCCTCAGGCTTCCGTTGCAGTGCGCTTTGCGCGGTAATCGTTCACGGCTGCCTTGATGGCGTCTTCAGCCAGGATGGAGCAGTGAACCTTGACCGGGGGCAGCGCCAGCTCTTCGGCGATCTGGCTGTTCTTCAGGGCCGCAGCCTCATCCAGCGTCTTGCCCTTGACCCATTCGGTCACCAGCGAAGACGAGGCGATGGCAGAGCCGCAGCCATAGGTTTTGAAACGTGCATCCTCGATCACGCCGGTGGCGGGATTGACCTTGATCTGCAGCTTCATCACGTCGCCACAGGCGGGCGCGCCCACCATACCCGTGCCCACGGAGTCATCGCTCTTGTCGAACGAGCCAACGTTGCGGGGGTTTTCGTAGTGGTCAACAACTTTTTCGGAGTAAGCCATGGTGTCTACCTCTTGAACTCTTTGTAATCTGTGCTTAGTGTGCAGCCCATTGAATAGTGCTGAGGTCGATGCCGTCTTTGTACATCTCCCACAGCGGGCTCAGCTCGCGCAGCTTCAGCACGTTTTCGCGGATCGACTTGATCGCGTAGTCGATCTCCTCTTCCGTCGTGAAGCGACCAAAGGTCATGCGCAAAGAGCTGTGTGCCAGCTCGTCGCTGCGGCCCAGGGCACGCAGCACATAGCTCGGCTCCAGGCTGGCGGATGTGCAGGCGGAACCCGAGGACACGGCCAGACCCTTGATACCCATGATCAGCGACTCGCCTTCGACGAAGTTGAAGCTCATGTTCAGGTAATGGGGAACACCGTTGTCCATATCGCCGTTCACGAACACCTGCTCCAGATCCTTCAGACCATCGAGCAGACGCTTGCGCAGTGCACGGGCGTGCTCCATGTCCTTGGCCATCTCTTCCTTGGCAATGCGGAAGGCTTCGCCCATGCCCACGATCTGGTGGGTTGCCAGCGTGCCGGAACGCATGCCGCGCTCATGGCCGCCACCGTGCATCTGCGCTTCCAGGCGCACGCGCGGCTTGCGGCGTACGTACAGCGCACCGATGCCCTTGGGGCCGTAGGTCTTGTGCGAAGCCAGGCTCATCAGGTCGATGGGCATGGTCTGCATGTCCAGATCCATCTTGCCCGAAGCCTGAGCGGCGTCGACGTGGAAGATGATGCCCTTCTCACGGCACAGAGCGCCGATGGTGTTCAGATCCTGAACCACACCGATCTCGTTGTTCACAGCCATCACGCTCGCGAGGATGGTGTCGGGGCGGATCGCCGCCTTGAACACCTCGATATCCAGCAGACCGTTTTCCTGCACGTCCAGATAGCTGACTTCAAAGCCCTGGCGCTCCAGCTCACGCATGGTGTCCAGCACAGCCTTGTGCTCGGTCTTCACGGTGATCAGGTGCTTGCCCTTGCCTTGGTAGAAATGCGCTGCACCCTTGATGGCCAGGTTGTCGGACTCGGTTGCACCGCTGGTCCAGACGATTTCGCGCGGGTCGGCGCCAATCAGATCGGCGACCTGCTTGCGGGCCTTCTCGACGGCTTCTTCGGCTTCCCAGCCCCAGGCGTGGCTGCGCGATGCGGCATTGCCAAAATGTTCACGCAGCCAGGGAATCATGGCGTCCGCCACGCGGGGGTCCACCGGAGTGGTTGCACCGTAGTCGAGATAAATGGGAAAGTGCGGGGTCATGTCCATGACTGGCTCGTCTTGTTTTTGGCTGACAAATCGTGAGGAATCGATGCACCTTGTGGTGCCATCAGGGCGAAGAAACATGCCGCACAGCCATGCATGCATCCAGGCCCTGACTATCGGAGTCGGGCTTCATGCCGATCTGGTTGCCGCCCGAGCGCTGCTCGAGCGGCCCCGGATCAGGATTTTGCGAAGGCGTTACCCAGGGCGAACACCGAGTTCGGTGCGTTCACACGGATGGGCTTGACCACGGGTGCTGTGGAGATGGCGCGGCGCACCACGGGCTTGTCCTCGATCTGGATGCCCTTGGCCAGTTGCTCGTCCACCAGCTTTTGCAAAGTGACGGAGTCCAGGAATTCCACCATGCGCTGATTCAGTGCAGCCCACAGCTCATGGGTCATGCAGCGGCCGGCTTCGCCCAGACAGTTTTCCTTGCCACCGCACTGGGTCGCATCAATGGGTTCATCCACCGAGACGATGATGTCAGCCACGGTGATGTCTGTCGCCTTGCGGGCCAGGGTGTAGCCGCCGCCGGGGCCACGGGTGGATTCCACCAGTTCGTGGCGACGCAGCTTGCCAAACAACTGTTCCAGATAGGACAGCGAAATCTGCTGACGCTGGCTGATGGCAGCCAGCGTCACAGGGCCATTGTTCTGGCGCAGTGCCAGGTCGATCATCGCGGTGACCGCAAAGCGGCCTTTGGTCGTAAGACGCATACGAGCTCCTTCAGTCAGGATTGTTCGTTACAGAAACGCACGCCTGGTCACAGTACCTAGACGAGCACAGTCTCCGCCCTTACTCCGTCCTGTGATTAGGTTCAGAGCCCTTCTGTGAGGGAAGTTTGTTGTTGAGTGTTTGACGTGAGTATATCACATTCCCCATCAATTTTGTCGGGTAACAGCGTGCACTCACGTAATAACCCTGAGGAATGCGAAGAAATATTCCTACGGCGCCGCACCGAACAATTGCTGCTTGAGCAGCGAGAGCTGGTCCCGCACACGCGCTGCCTGCTCGAATTCCAGGTTCCTGGCGTGCTCGAGCATTTGCTTCTCCAGACGCTTGATCTCCTTGGCAATGTCTTTCTCCGACATATCCTCGACACGTGCCTGTTGTAGTGCCTGCTCCTGCAGGCGTTCGGCCTCTTTGCCGCTCTTTTCGCTGTAGACACCATCAATCAGGTCTTTCACCCTCTTGACAATCTGCTTGGGCACGATTCCGTTGGCTTCATTGAAAGCCATCTGCTTTTCGCGGCGTCTTTCGGTTTCGCCGATGGCTTTCTTCATGGACTCGGTGATGCGGTCCGCGTACAGGATCGCCTTGCCGTTGACGTTGCGCGCCGCGCGACCGATGGTCTGGATCAGGCTGCGCTCGGCACGCAGAAAACCTTCCTTGTCGGCGTCCAGAATCGCCACCAGCGAGACCTCAGGAATATCCAGGCCTTCGCGCAGCAGGTTGATGCCGACCAGTACATCGAAGGCACCGAGACGCAGGTCACGGATGATTTCCACACGCTCCACCGTGTCCACGTCGGAGTGCAGATAGCGCACCTTCACGCCGTTGTCGGTCAGGTATTCGGTCAGTTGCTCGGCCATGCGCTTGGTCAGCGTGGTGATGAGCACGCGCTCCTCCAGCTCCACGCGCTGGCGGATCTCCTGCAGCACATCGTCGACCTGGTGAATGGCCGGCCGCACTTCGATCTCGGGGTCGACCAGGCCGGTGGGACGCACCACCTGCTCCACCACCTGCCCCGCATGGGTCTTTTCGTATTCGGCGGGCGTGGCCGAGACGAAGACCACCTGGCGCATGCGCTGCTCGAACTCTTCGAACTTGAGCGGGCGATTGTCCAGCGCCGACGGCAGGCGAAAGCCATATTCCACCAGCGTGGTCTTGCGCGCCCGGTCGCCGTTGTACATGGCGTTGAGCTGACCGATCATCTGATGGCTCTCGTCAAGGAACATGATGGAGTCGCGCGGCAGATAGTCGGTCAGTGTGCTGGGCGGATCGCCGGGCTGGGAGGCCGAGAGATGGCGGGTGTAGTTCTCGATACCCTTGCAGTGCCCCACTTCGCTGAGCATTTCCAGATCGAAACGCGTGCGCTGCTCCAGCCGCTGCGCCTCGACCAGCTTGCCCATGCCCACGAGCTGCTTGAGGCGCTCGGCCAGCTCTTCCTTGATGGTCTCCACGGCCGCCAGCACCTTGTCGCGCGGCGTCACATAGTGGCTGCTGGGATAGATGGTGAAGCGCGGGATGTTCTGGCGCACCCGGCCCGTGAGCGGATCGAACAGTTGCAGGGTCTCCACCTCGTCGTCGAACAGCTCGATGCGCACGGCCAGCTCCGAATGTTCGGCCGGGAACACGTCGATGGTGTCGCCGCGTACGCGGAAGGTGCCGCGCGAGAAATCCTGGTCGTTGCGCTGGTACTGCATGCGGATCAGCTGCGCGATCGCGTCGCGCTGGTTGAGCGTGTCGCCCGCGCGCAGCGTCATGATCATGCGGTGGTAGCTCTCGGGCTCGCCGATGCCGTAGATGGCCGAGACGGTGGCCACGATCACCACATCACGGCGCTCCATGATGCTTTTGGTGCAGGACAGGCGCATCTGCTCGATGTGCTCGTTGATGGCGCTGTCCTTTTCGATGAACAGGTCGCGCTGGGGCACATAGGCTTCTGGCTGGTAGTAGTCGTAGTAGCTGACGAAGTACTCGACCGCGTTTTTCGGGAAAAACTCCCTGAACTCCGAGTACAGCTGTGCCGCCAGCGTCTTGTTGGGCGCAAACACGATGGCCGGCTTGCCCAGACGCGCGATCACGTTGGCCATGGTGAAGGTCTTGCCCGAGCCAGTCACACCCAGCAGCGTCTGGAAGGACTCGCCGTCATTGACGCCTTCGACCAGTTTTTCGATGGCCGCAGGCTGATCGCCCGCCGGTGGATAGGGCTGGAACAGCTCGAACGGCGAGTCCGGGTATTGCACGAAACGGCCTTGCGGCTCGGCATTCATATTTTGTTCTTGCATGATCTCATGTCCATGACGCATAGGGTAAGCGCGGAGTAGAATGGCAGCCCAACCCTCAAGCCTAACCTAGGCTGATGCGTTTTTTCGAGCACCAGGCAATGCCCTGCCCGTCTAACGCGCTCGGAGCAGTAGCTGGGGGTGACCTGACTTATTTCCATCCCTCAAGGATTTTTTCATGTCTCTGTTTACCGCCGTCGAAATGGCCCCCCGCGACCCCATCCTGGGTCTGAACGAGCAATTCAACGCTGACTCCAACCCCAACAAAGTGAACCTGGGCGTGGGCGTGTACTTCGACGACAACGGCAAGCTGCCCCTGCTGGAGTGCGTGCAGGCCGCCGAGAAGGCCATGATGGAAAAGCCTACCGCCCGCGGCTATCTGCCCATCGACGGTATCGCCGCCTATGACAACGGCGTCAAGGCCCTGGTGTTCGGAGCCGAGTCCGACGTGGTCAAGTCCGGCCGCGTGGCCACCGTGCAGGCCATCGGCGGCACCGGCGGCCTGAAGATCGGCGCCGACTTCCTCAAGAAGCTCAACCCCAACGCCAAGGTCCTGATCTCCAACCCCAGCTGGGAAAACCACAAGGCCATCTTCACCAACGCTGGTTTTGAAGTCGGCACCTATGCTTACTACGATGCAGCGACCCGCTCCATCGACTTCGCCGGCATGCTGGCCGACCTGAACGCTGCCGCTGCCGGCACCGTGGTCGTACTGCACGCCTGCTGCCACAACCCCACCGGCTACGACATCACTGCCGCTCAGTGGGATGAAGTGATTGCCGTCGTCAAGGCCAAGGGCCTGGTCGCCTTCCTGGACATGGCCTACCAGGGCTTTGGCCACGGTATCGCCGAAGACGGCGCCGTGATCGGCAAGTTCGTGGCCGCCGGCCTGAACATCTTCGTGTCGACCTCCTTCTCCAAGAGCTTCAGCCTGTACGGCGAGCGCGTGGGCGCCCTGTCCGTGGTGGCCTCCGACAAGGACGAAGCCGCTCGCGTGCTGTCGCAGCTGAAGATCGTCATCCGCACCAACTACTCCAACCCTCCCACCCATGGCGGCGCCGTCGTGGCAGCCGTGCTGAACAACCCCGAGTTGCACGCTCTGTGGGAAAAGGAACTGGGCGAGATGCGCGTGCGCATCAAGGCCATGCGCCAGAAGCTGGTCGACGGTCTGAAGGCTGCCGGCGTGACCCAGGATATGTCCTTCATCACCACCCAGATCGGCATGTTCTCGTACTCCGGCCTGTCCAAGGACCAGATGGTGCGCCTGCGCTCCGAGTTCGGCGTGTACGGCACCGACACCGGCCGCATGTGCGTGGCTGCGCTGAACAGCAAGAACATCGACTATGTCTGCAAGGCCATCGCCGCCGTGATCTAAGCTCACGATTCGGGGCCTGGTCCCTGAAAGCAAAAGAGCAACGGAGTTTCAATCCGTTGCTCTTTTTTTATGGCTGCTTCGGTGACGGCTTCGGTGCCTACCTCAGGGTCCGTTCAATATTTGATAGCTGCTAGCGCTTTACCCATATTGTTTTCAGATAGAAAAGCATCTGAAAACGTTGCACATCAAACGCAGTAAGCTATCAAAATATTTATCATGCGCTCAATCCCCAGATAGCCGAGAGCATGGACAGCGCCGCATACTGGTAGGCCGTGTTGAACACGCGCGGCGCTTCACCCTCCTGCACAGCACCTGCCGCATACAGCAGGGGCAGATAGTGGTCGTGGGTGGGATGGGCCAGACGGGCCTGCGGACCCCAGTCCAGGAAGGTACTGAGATCAGCCAGATTGCCGCTGTCCAGGCGCTGCTGCACTTCGGTGTCGAACTGGATCGTCCAATCATAGGCCTGGTTGTCGCTGGCACCGCGCTGCATGGCGCGCAGGTTGTGCACGACATTGCCGCTGCCCACGATCAGCACGCCGCGCTCGCGCAGCGCACGCAGCTGGCGGCCCATCTCGAAATGCTTTTCGGGCGCCAGCCCATAGGGCATGCTCAGCTGCATGACGGGAATGCTGGCCTCGGGGAACATGGGCAGCAGCACCGACCAGGTGCCGTGGTCAAAACCCCATTTCTGGTCCACCAGCAGGGCTGACCCGTCCAGTGGCGAATGCAGCTCGGCCGCCAGCTGTCTGGCCACCTCGGGCGCACCGGGCGCCGGATATTGCTGATCGAACAGCTCTTGCGGAAAGCCGCCGAAGTCATGAATCGTGCGCGGCTGGGCCATGCCGGTCAGCGCCCAGTCGGACTCGGTCAGCCAGTGGGCCGAGACGCAGAGAATCAGCTGCGGCGCAATGCCTTTGGCCATCAGCTCCTGGCCCAGCGCCTTCCAGCTCTGGCGCCAGTGCGTGTCCTCGATCACATTCATGGGGCTGCCGTGGCCGAGAAACATCACCGGCATGCGCGGCGAAGGCTTGAGCTGCTGCAGCAGCTGCTCGGGCAACAGGGAAGAAGAAGTGGAGTTCATGGAAAAAGCCTTCCAGCCCCCGCCGGCGGCCAGCACGGAGGCTGCGCCCAGGGACAAAAGCGTACGTCTACGCATCTCGGTCAATCGAACACGCCCCCCAGGGGCATTTTTTGCAGATAGCGCAAGCTTGCCACAGCGCAACAGCACCTGAAAGCATCGCCAGCGCAACAGACTGTCCTGAAAGTGCCAGGGTCAGGGCCCGGCTTGCACTACAACAGCAGTTGCACAAGCAGTTGAACAAGCACCACTCACGTCAAACAGGCTCAGGCAAGGGCTTCGCTTCAAGCAAGCCATCCTGATGCCACCCTGGCTTGCACAAGTCCAGACAAGGAATACGCCCACTCATGCCCAGCACCGCCATTCAGCCCCTGCAAGGAATTCGCATACTCAGCCTGGCTCTGAACCTGCCCGGCCCCGCCGCCCTGTGGCGCTGCGCCAGCATGGGAGCCGATTGCCGCAAGCTCGAGCCTCTGGCCCCTGGCTCAGGCCGCAGCGCCGACCCCATGGGCCTCTACTGCCCCGATGCCTACGCGCAGATGCATGACAAGGTGCAAACCCTGCAGGCCGATCTCAAGACCGCCGAAGGCCAGGCCAGTCTGCATGAGCAACTGGCGCAAACCGATGTGCTGCTGACCTCGTTCCGTCCCTCGGCCCTGAGCAAGCTGGGCCTGGGCTGGGAAGCCCTGCAGCAGCGCTACCCCAGGCTGTCGCTGGTGCGCGTGGTCGGCAGCGCGGGCGAGCTGGCCGATGTCCCCGGCCACGACCTCACCTATCAGGCCGAAGCGGGCCTCGTGCACAGCACCGCCCTGCCCCCCAGCCTGTTTGCCGATATGGCGGGGGCGCTGATGGCCAGCGAAGCCGTGCTCCAGGCCGTGCTTGTCAGCAGCCGCAGCGGGCACGGCATAGTGCGCGAGGTCGGTCTGGCCCAGGCCGCGCAATGGCTGGCCCTGCCCTGGCACTGGGGCCTGACCCAGCCCGCGGGCGATGTCGGCGGCGCCCATGCGGGCTACCGCATCTATCCCTGTGCCGACGGCATCGTGGCCGTGGCCGCGCTGGAGCCCCACTTTGCACAGCGCCTGTGCGAAGCGGCAGACCTGCTATTCAGCCACCCCACCGATATGCGCAAGCCCGAAATTCATCAGGGCGTGGCCCGGTTTCTGGCCGTGCGCAGCTGCGCTGAGCTGATGCAGCTGGCGCAGGACAGGGACATTCCACTGCACGCCCTGCCCCAAACCTGAAGCAAACCAGAACCTGTTTACGCTCCCCTCCGCGCTAGGGCCTTCGCGGGATGGGATGCTAGGGGGCGGCCCCCCCGGGCGCGATACCGCAGCAATAGCCGTGCTATTGCGAGGATTCGCGCGGCCGGCCAGGCAACGCCGCAGACCGCCCCTGACCGGGCGTCCCTGACCGGGCGTCCGCAAAGGCACTAGCCTGGGCGCTTTTCAAACGCGTATTTCTCGGTATCGACCTCGCCCTGGCCTTGCAGCGCATAGCGGTCGCCGGCAATGGCTTCGGGCTTGAAGATGTCATCGAGCTCGGCCAGCAGCTCGGCGTCGAGATGGACGCGGCCACCGCGAATGTCTTCGTGCAGATGCTCCACGCTGGTGGTGCCGGGCAAGGCAATCACATGCTCGCCCTGGTGCAGCACCCAGGCGATGGCTAGCTCGGCCAGCGTGCAGCCGGCCTTGTCCGCCACGGCCTGCATGGGCGCCAGCAGGCGCAGATTCTGCGCATAGGCCTCGCCGGCAAAGCGCGGCATGGTGGCGCGGATATCGCCCTTGACCAGGTTGTCCACCTGCTGCAACTTGCCGCTGAAGAAGGCGCGGCCCATGGGGCTGAAGGCCACATAGGCAATGCCCAGTTCCTTGCAGGCGGCAAGCGTGCCTAGTTCTGCATTGCGCGACCACAGCGAATATTCGCTTTGCAGCGCGGCAATCGGGTGCTCCTTGTGCGCGCGGCGCAGCGCATCGGCTCCCACTTCCGACAGGCCCAGGGCGCGAACCTTGCCCTCTTCCTTCAGGCGCGCCATCTCGCCCACCGACTCTTCGATGGGCACGCTCTTATCCCAGCGATGCAGATAGTAGAGATCGATCACATCGGTGCCCAGACGCTTGAGACTGTCTTCGCAGTTCTGGCGCAGGGTTTTGGGACGACCGTCGATGACGCGGCGCATCACGCCGTCTTCGCCGCGCACGCCGGCCATGCCGCATTTGCTGGCCAGGGTGATGTGGTTGCGATGGGGCTTGAGCACAGGGCCGATCAGCGATTCGCTGGCGCCAAAGCCATAGAGTGCGGCGGTGTCGAACAGCGTCACGCCCGCATCCAGAGCCGCATGCAGCACGGCGTGCGACTGCTCGGTAGAGACGGGGTTGCCGTAGGCATGGCAGAAGTTCATGCAGCCCAGCGCGACATTGGCGACGCTGAATGGGCCGATTTTGCGGTTTTCCATTAACTTTCCTTATGCATCCAAAGGCCTTCAACCGAACCAAGCGCGGGCGCAGGCCGCTATACAAGCTGGAGCAATATTATTCCAGCAGCCGCATTCCGGTTCGTCGATGGCCGATGCCAAGCCAAAATAAAGTCCGCATCAAAATCCGTGCTCGTCAGGTGCCTGCCCGGCACTGCCTCACTGCCGCAACAGGCACAGACACAGGCACAGACACAGGCACAGACACAGGCACAGACACAGGCACAGGCGCACGGGCAGGGCCGCATGCGCCGTCGCCGTATAGGTGCACCAAGGGCTCAGGCTCCTGAAGTACAGCGGTCGACGATGCCGGATAGCTGCGACAGCGCTGGCACCGCGAGAAAGTCCGCTGCTGCATAAGCCGGATTCGGGTAGTCGTAATAGCCCTTGCCCGCCAGCATGCCGGTACGGCCCTTGTCCATCAACTGGGTCTTGACGTATTCGGCATTGGCCAGCTGCTGCGCATCGCCCTGCAGCCGGCCCCAGTAGGAGGACACGTCGTAGCAAGTCTTCATGCCGACGATATCCATCATGCCGAACGGCCCCATGCGGGCACCGCGGTTGGCAATCAGGAAAGTGCGGTCCACATCCTCGGGCGTGGCGATGCCGTTGGTCACCAGCGTCTGGGCCGCCTTGAGCAGTGCGGGGAACCAGGTGTTGATGACATAACCGTTGTGCTCCACGGCGATGGGAATCGGCACCATGCCGGTCTCGAGGCCGAAGCGGGTGACGGTCTCCAGCGTGGCCCGGGCCGTCGCCGCGTGCGGCATGATTTCCACGACATTGGCCGACCAGATGTAGTTGGCGTAGTGCAGCGCACAGAACTTTTCGGGCCGGCCCGTGGCCGCCGCGAAATCGCTGGGCAAGAAGGTGGACGAATTGGTGGCGACCACGGTGTGGGCCTGAAGCAGCGGCGCCATCTGCTGGTAGACACCGGTCTTGACATCCGGGATCTCCGGCACGGCCTCGATGACCAGATCGGCCTTGGCCACGGCCCGGGCCATGTCTGTGCCAAAACTCAGGCGCTGGCGCGTGGCCTCGATGTCGGCTTCGCTCGCCCCGAGTTCCGTCAGATAGATGGCTGCGTAGTGCGCCTGTGCGGCGCGGCAGCGCTCCAGCGCATCTTCCGAGATGTCGTAGACGGCAACGGTTTTGCCCCTGAATGCGCTGTGCCAGGCAATCTGACCGCCCAGCACGCCCGAACCGAGGACGGTGAGGTGATTCACATGGGTCATCGCGGGCCTCCTCAGTGAGCTCTTGTATCGAGCAGCGCGGCAAAGCGCTCGATGCTGTGCGTGATGACAGCCTGCGCGCCGGGCGACCAGCGGCCCATGTCGAAGAAGCCGTGGATCATTCCCGCACCTTCAATCAGCTCGGCCTGCCCGCCCGCAGCACGCAGCGCCTGGGCATAGGCCACGCCCTGATCACGCAGCGGATCGAACTCGGCATTCACGATCACGGCGGGTGGCAGGTTCGTCAGACTCCTGGCCTGCAGCGGCGCCAGGCGCGGATCCAGCGCATCGGGGCAGGTGCCGGCGTAATGGTTGTAGAACCAGGCCATGGTCTCGGCTTCCAGGAAATAGCCCTTGGCGTTCTCCTCGGCGCTGGCGTACTGGGCGGCGGCATGGTCTACCGCAGGGTAGATGAGGAATTGCGCAGCCAGGGCAATGCCCGCATCGCGCAGCTGCTGCGTCACCACGGCGCAGAAGTTGCCGCCAGCGCTGTCGCCGGCCACGGCCACGGTGGCGCTGCCCCCCAGCTCATGCGCATTGGCGACCACCCATCTGGCGGCAGCCACGGCGTCCTCTATGCCTGCGGGGAAGGGATGCTCGGGGGCAAGCCGATAGTCCACCGACACCACCACGGCCCGCGCGCCACGGCAGATCTCGCGGCACATATTGTCATGCGTGTCCAGGTTGCCGATGACATAGCCTCCGCCATGGAAATAGGCCACGGTGGGAAAAGGCCCAGCGCCTTCGGGCCGATAGATGCGCGCGGCCACAGGGCCCGCGCCGCCGGGCACGGTGATGTCCTGAACGCTGGCCACGGGCACGATCTGCTGCGGTGTGAGCGAGCCACGGGTCAGCGCCAGATAGCCGGCACGGCCTTCTTCGGGCGTGCCGTCTGCGGTGGCTTTCCTGTTGGCAGCGGCCAGTTGCTGCAGGACGCCGGCCAGATGTGGATCGAGAGCCATGGGTGAAATCTCCTGTCGTTATAAAGAGTGAGGGAACGGATACGGGGGTGGACCTAGCGATAGGCCAAGGCATCGTCCTGCAGCGATGCGGAGGACAGAACCACGCGCTCTTCTGCGTACTCCAGGTCGTGCCTCCAGGGCTGGCGGTCGCCCTGGCCGAACATGGCATCCTGCGCACGCAGCACATAGCCGGCGTTGAAGTTGTCGGCCTCTATCCATGACAGGCGCTGCATGCCGGCATCGGCTGCAGCCACGGTGGGCCGCACCTCGGCATGGCCTTGCTCGTGCATATGGGCAAGCAGGCGGCACACCCAGTCGCACACCAAGTCGCAGCGCAGCGTCCAGCTGGAGCGGAAGTAGCCCTGGGTGTAGGCCATATTGGGCACGCCCTCGATCATCACGCCCCGGTAGGAGATGCGCTCGCGAAAATCCACCGGCGCGCCATCCACGCTGAACGCAATGCCGCCGAAAAGCTTGAGATTGAAGCCCGTGGCAGTAACGATGATGTCGGCGTCCAGATGCCCGCCGCCGGTCAGCTGGATGCCGCTGGCGTCGAAGTTCTCTATGGTGTCCGTCACCACCGAGGCCTTGCCCTCTCGCATGGCCTGGAAGAAGTCGCCGTTGGGCACCACGGCAATGCGCTGCTGCCAGGGGCGGTAGCCGGGGTTGAAGTGCCTGTCGATGTCAAAGCCCTCGGGCAGGTGCGACCGGATCTCGCCAAGCAGGAAGGCGCGCATCGCTTCGGGGTGTTGCCTCGAGGTCTGCACGATCTCGTCGGTGCGCGCGATGAAGGCGCGGCGCATGATCTCGTGGTACCAGTCCTCGGGCAGGTTCAAAGGCTTGAGCAGCGGCACCAGCGGATGCTCGGACGCGGGCAGGAAAAAGGTGGGCGAGCGCTGCAGCATGGTCACATGGCCCGCATCCGGCGCCAGGCTGGGGATCAGCGTGGCCGCCGTGGCGCCCGAGCCTATGACCACGATGCGCTTGCCCGCGTAATCCAGGTCCTGCGGCCAGTGCTGCGGGTGAATGACCTGGCCCTTGAAGTCCTTGAGCGTAGGCCACTCGGGCGTATAGCCCTGGCCGTGGTCGTAGTAGCCGGCGCAGACCCAGAGGAAGCCGGTGGTGAAGGTCTGCACCTCGTCCGAGCCGCTTTGGGTGACTTCCAATGTCCAGAGCCTGTCTTCAGAGGACCAGCGGGCCGATTGCACCTTGTGGCCGTAGCGGATCAGCGGGGCCAGATCGCTCTCCTCAATGGTCTCGGCCAGGTAGTGGCGAATCTCGTCCGCCGTGGCGATGGCATTGCCTGTCCAGGGCTTGAAGCCATAGCCATAGGTGAACAGGTCGCTGTCCGAGCGCGCCCCCGGGTAACGGTGCGTCCACCAGGTGCCGCCAAAGCCCTCCATGGCTTCGAGGATGGCCAGGCTGCGGTCCGCGAACTGCTCGCGCAGATGACGGGCCGCACCAATGCCGGAAATACCGGCGCCGATGATGAGAGAGTCGAAATGCTGTGCCATACCGGGTGTCTCCTGCTTATCTGCTGGGGCGTGAGCCGACAGGAATGAGCAGGGATCACGGCCTTGAGGTGAAGCTCCAGCCTGGGCCCGACTTGCGTCAATCGTGTCTGTCACGCAGCCATGCTAGGTCTAGCCCTCTGGCAAAACTTGTGTTTGCGCGACAGGATTTTGATGTTGAACGACATGCAGTACATACCCCGATGCCTGCCAAACACGCTGATTCCGCCGTTATGACCAGTGTCCGCGCCGCCTCGCTCGCGGGCTTTGAAGACCTGGTGCGCGCACAGGGCGGCGACCCCGCCGCCATCCTGCGCGCATGCGGCCTGGTGCCGGAAGATCTGGCCGACCCCGAGCGCTACCTGCCCAGCCACGCCGTGGCCCTGGTCATAGAGGAAGCCGCCTGCGTGCTGGGCGTGCACGATTTCGGGCTGCGCCTGTGCGCGCAGCAAGGTGTCGAAACCCTGGGCCTGCTGGGGCTGGTCATACAGTCCGCGCCCACCGTGCGTGAGGGCATGATGCAGGGTGGAAAGTACGTCCACTTCCACAACCCCACCCTGAGCTACAGAACCTTCATGGCGCCTGACGAGGGGCTGGAATGCGTGGAAGTGCTGTCACGCCTGCCCTCCCACGCCCCCATGCCCCAGGGCACGGAAATCTGCGTGGCCTATATGTGCCGCCTGATCCATGTGCTGTCCGAAGGCGCGCTGCGCCCCGCGGCCATCCATCTGCGCCACGCCCCCGTGGGCAGCAGCGCGCAATACCGACGGCACCTGGGGCAGTTGCCGCGCTTTGGCTCCAGCTTTGACGGCATTGCCATCGACCCGCTGGCCTGGCGTCAGCCCATGCCTCGCCACAATCGGCTGCTGCAGCAGTTTGTCGAACGTTTCCTGTTGGGAGCCGCGCCAGGCAGGAATACCAGTGTGACGGACCAGGTGTGCAGCGCGCTGGCCAATCTGGTTCGCATGGGCATGGCCGACCTGCCCTCGGCGGCACGCGCCCTGAGCCAGCACCCGCGCACCCTGCAGCGGCGCCTGCAAGCGGAAGGCGCAGCCTTTGAAGAGCTGCGCGATACCGCGCGCAAGACCTGGGCGGCCCAATTGCTGGCACAGCCCGAGCTGAGCCTGGGCCATATCGCGCAATTGCTGGGGTATTCAGACCAGGCCGTGCTCACCCGAGCGTGCCAGCGCTGGTTTGGCCAATCCCCCCGTCAGCTGCGCCATGGTTCTTGGGAGGCATAACCTCGGCATAGGGTATAGGGCCTGGATTCGGGCAGGCAAGAGCCTGATCACGATCTCCCGCGACAGAGACTTTGCGCAATGAAACAAGCCCCCGCAGCCACAGGCTGCGGGGGCTTTCGTGCGGAGAGGCGCCAGGCAATCAGTCCGCGCTGATCAATCCGCGCTCAGCTGCTGCTCCAGGTCGTGCAGAACCTTGTAGCAGTTGAACACCAGCTGCACGCTGGAGTTGGGTTCACGGCCTTCGCGGATGGCGGCGAAGAATTCGCGGTCCTGCAGCTCGATGCCGTTCATTGAGACATCGACCTGGGAGACGTCGATCTTTTCGTCCTTGCCGGTGTACAGGTCGTCGTAGCGGGCCAGATAGGTGCCGGTATCGCCGATGTAGCGGAAGAAGGTACCCAGAGGACCATCGTTGTTGAACGACAGGCTCAGCGTGCAGATCGCGCCGTTGGCGGCCTTGAGCTGGATGCTCATGTCCATGGCGATGCCCAGATCCTTGTGGATGGGGCCTTGCACGGCGTTGGCCTTGACGATGGGGCTGCCGGCCTGGTAGGCAAACAGATCCACGGTGTGGGCGGCATGGTGCCACAGCAGGTGGTCGGTCCAGCTGCGGGCCTGGCCCAGCGCATTCATATTGGTACGGCGGAAGAAGTAGGTTTGCACATCCATCTGCTGGATGTTGAACTCGCCGGCCTCAATCTTCTTGTGCACCCACTGGTGGCTGGGGTTGAAGCGGCGGGTGTGACCCACCATGGCCACCAGACCGGTCTGCTTTTGCAGCTCGGCCACTTCCTGCGCGTCCTTCAGGGCATCGGCCAGAGGAATCTCGACCTGCACATGCTTGCCGGCCTTCATGCAGGCAATGGCCTGCTCGGCGTGCATCTGCGTGGGCGTGCACAGGATCACGGCATCGACTTCGGGCAGCGCCAGGCTTTCGGCCAGATCGGTTGCCACATGCTTGATGCCGTATTTGTCGGCCACTTCCTTGGTCTGGTCAAAGCGGCGACCGACCAGGGAGACGACTTCCACGCCGTCGATGTTCTTGATGCCGTCCAGGTGCTTGATGCCGAAGGCACCCGCGCCAGCCAGCGCTACTTTGATGGTCTTGCTCATGATTTGGGTCTCCGTAGAGCCGCCTCAAGGAGGCGAAGCCCCCCACAGGGGGCAGTGAATACGCGAAGCAGCGAACGTGGTGAAACGTTCACTGATTCTCGAGGATCAGATGGCCCACCGCGGTGTTCGATGCGGGCACATGGTAGAAGCGGTGCGCCACCTTGGGCAGCGGTGCGGGGCCGTCCACATCGGACATGGCGCCGCGCGCAATCAGCCACATCACCAGCTCAATGCCTTCCGAGCCGGCTTCGCGCACATAGTCGATATGCGGCATCTGGGCCAGTCCGTGCGGGTTCTCGATCAGCAGGTCCAGGAACTGGTTGTCCCATTCCTTGTTGATCAGGCCCGCGCGCGCGCCCTGCAACTGGTGGCTCATGCCGCCCGTGCCCCAGATATGCACGTTGATGTCCTGGTCGTAGCTCTCCACGGCCTTGCGGATGGCGCGGCCCAGGTTGAAGCAGCGCTGGCCGGTGGGCACGGGGTACTGCACCACGTTCACAGCGAAGGGGATCACCGGGCAGGGCCAGGAGCCGGTCTTGGGGTCCTGCTCGCCGCACATCAGCGACAGCGGCACCGTGAGGCCGTGGTCCACGTCCATCTTGTTGACGATGGTCAGATCGAAGTCCTGCTGGATCACGGACTGGGCGATGTGGCTGGCCAGATCGGGATGGCCGACCACCTTGGGCACGGGACGCGGGCCCCAGCCTTCGTCGGCGGGCTGGAACTCGGCAGCCGTGCCGATGGCAAAGGTGGGAATGCAGTCCAGGCTGAAGGCCGTGGCGTGGTCGTTGTAGACCAGGAAGACCACGTCGGGCTTGTTGTCCTTCATCCACTGGCGCGAGAAGTCATAGCCCTTGAACAGGGGAGCCCAGTAGGCTTCCTGGGTCTTGCCCATGTCCATGGCAGCGCCGATGGCAGGCACATGCGAGGTGAAAACGGATGCGGTGATGCGTGCCATGTCTTAGTTGCCTTCCTTGTTCTGGTTGCCTGCGCTGCCCTGGGGTTGATGGTGTGCCTGCGCATCACCGTCCTCGCCCACGTAGCGATTGCCTTCGGCCGAGCGACCGCCGCCCATCATCATGGCGCGGTACTCTTCTTCGGTCATGCCGGTCATGGAGCCGGCCATCTGCTGGAAGCTCTTGCCGTCGGTGGCGCCGATCTTGGCCAGGAAGTAGATATTGCCGCCGGTGCGCATGCACCAGTTCAGGTCGCGCGCCAGCACGGCCTGCTTCTGCTCTTCGGTCATCGCCCACTCATCGAGATAGGCACGCTCGTTGGCGCGGAAGCGCTCGCGGTTCTCGGCCTTCATCAGGCTCATGCAGAACTGGTTGAGCCAGTAGCCCTTGCGGGACTGCTCGGCATCGAAAATGATGGTGCCGGGCACGTCCAGATACGGTTTTTCCAAAGCCATAAATTCTCCTCGTTTACGGATGGCGCAGCCCATGCGACAAGGCTGCGGCCTGTTTCCGGGTGTATGTGTCGCCGGAACTCCGTCAGACCTCTTCGGGCCAGTACAGACGCATGGGGTTGTCCACCAGCAGCTTTTGCTGCAGCTCTGCTGTGGGAGCAATATGGGGAATGAAGTCCACCAGCAGGCCGTCGTCGGGCATGTGGTCCTTCAGGTTGGGGTGCGGCCAGTCCGTGCCCCAGAGCACGCGATCGGGGAACTCCTCGACCACGCGGCGCGCGAAAGGCACCACGTCCTGGTAGGCGTTCTGCTCGCCATCCAGGGCCTTGGGGCCGGTGACGGACAGGCGCTCGGGGCAGGACACCTTGCTCCACACGTTCTGGTGCTCGCGCATGAACTTCAGGAACAGGGCGAACTCTTCGCTGTCCACGCCCTTGGTGACGTCGGGGCGACCCATGTGGTCGACCACCACGGTGGTGGGCAGCGCGGTGAAGAAGTCCCACAGCTCGGGCAGATCCACGGCTTCGAAATAGATCACCACATGCCAGCCCAGCTTGGCGATGCGGCCCGCGATCTCCATCAGCTCGTCCTTGGGCGTGAAGTCCACCAGGCGCTTGACGAAGTTGAAGCGCACGCCGCGCACGCCGGCGTCATGTAACTCCTGCAGCTCGGCATCGCTGATGGAGCGCTTGACCGTGGCCACGCCACGGGCCTTGCCGCCCGAGGACTTGCAGGCATCGACCATGGCGCGGTTGTCCGCACCGTGGCAGGTGGCCTGCACCACCACATTGCGTGCAAAACCCAGATGGTCGCGCAGTGCATACAGCTGGGCCTTGCTGGCGTCGCAGGGGGTGTACTTGCGCTCGGGGGCAAAGGGGAACTCGTTACCGGGGCCGAACACATGGCAGTGCGCATCCACAGCGCCGGCAGGCAGCTTGAACTGGGGCTTGCTGGGGTTGGCATACCAGTCCAGCCAGCCGGGGGTCTTTTCAAATTGGCTCATATCAATCCAGTCCTTATCTTGAAAAAGTGATCAGATCACCATCAAATCCTTGCCCACCACGGCATCGCCTTTGAAATGCTGGCGCACATCGGACAGCAGCATTTCGTCGGTGATGCTGGGGTCGTCGCCCGGCACGATGTGCGAGAGCACCAGCTTCTTGACGCCGGCGGCCGCAGCGATGCGGCCCACATCCACCGAGGTGGTGTGACATGCCAGCAGATGCTCCTTGAGCGTGGCGGCATTGGGTACGCGCTTGACCATGGCGTCCACGGCGGGCACATAGATCACCTCGTGCACCAGCACATCGGCGCCCTTGGCCAGCTCGGCCACGGCCGGGCAGTAGGTCGTGTCGCCCGAGAAGACGACCGAGCGGTCCTTGGTGTCGAAGCGCAGCGCAAACGAGTCCGCAATGGGCGGGTGAATATTGCGCACCGCCGTCACCTTGACCTTGTCGTTCTCCAGAATCACGCCGGGCTTGGAAAACTCGTGCGTGTTCACCATCTTGCGCAGATCGGGCTTGCTCTCGTCGGGGATGCGGATATCGATGTCGAACTTCATGGACTCCATGAAGGCCTTGGTCATCGCATCCAGCGTCGGCGGCCCCCAGACATCGATCTGGTTGCGCAGGCCGGCAGCCCAGGCCGAATACAGCAAGGGGCCGTATTCCAGGTTGTGGTCCGAATGCATATGGGTGATGAACACCTTGCTCAGACGCGGCAGCGCAATGCCGGCCTTGACCAGCTGGGCCGCCACGCCATAGGCGCAATCGACGACAAACGGCTCGCCGTCGATCAGCAGCACGCTGGCAGGGTTGGAGCGCTCGCCGCCCACGCGCGGGCCGCCCTTGGTGCCCAGCAGCACCAGCTGCGTGCCCTTGTTCCCGGCGGCGGCCTTGACAGCCTGCGCCAGCGCATTGCCGGCAGTACCCAGGCCCAGGGCGCTGGCGCCAGCCAGACTGGCCGCAGCGGCGAGACAGTGACGGCGCGAGAGGTTCACGGAAGATTTGAAGGAAGAGAACATGCGGTTGCTCCTGTTGTAATGATTTTTGAGGACCGATGTTCCGATTAGTCGATGTACTTGAGGCCGGCCTTTTCCAGGGGCTCGCGCATCTTGTACATATCCAGGCCGAGGACGCCCGAGGCCAGCTTGGCGCGCTTTTCGCCTTCAAAGCTTTCGCGCTTCTGGGCGGCGGCCAGCACTTCCACGGCACGCGCGGCGGGCACGCAGACCACGCCGTCGTCGTCGGCCACGATCACGTCACCGGGCGTGACCAGCATGCCGGCGCAGACGATGGGGATGTTGACCGAGCCCAGGGTGGCCTTGATCGTGCCTTTGGAAGAGATCGCCTTGCTCCAGACCGGGAAGTCCATCTCCTGCAGCGTCTTCACGTCGCGCACGCCGGCATCGATGATCAGGGCGCGTGCGCCGCGCGCCTGAAAGCTCGTGGCCAGCAGGTCGCCGAAGTAGCCGTCGGAGCACTCGGCGGTGACGGCAGCGACCACGATGTCGCCGGGCTGAATCTGCTCGGCAGCCACATGCATCATCCAGTTGTCGCCGGGCTGCAGCAGCACCGTGACGGCGGTGCCAGAGACCTGCTTGCCGGCATAGATGGGGCGCATATAGGGCTTGAGCAGACCGACGCGGCCCATGGCCTCGTGCACGGTGGCAGAGCCCAGGGCGGCCAGGCCGTCAGCAGCAGCGCGGTCGGCGCGCTGGATATTGCGGTAGACAACTCCCAGTTCATACATGGAAATACCTCTTTGCTTTGACGTGATTGAATCAAAAAAGTGAGCTTCTATCGCATGCTATACATCAGATTTGAATAGTTTTCATACTGAAAACGTTTCATTACCTGCGGTAGCCGCTCCCTTTTTTGAGAATTTACAGACCCTTGGCCTTCAGCGCCTTGTCCAGGCGGGTGAACACGCGGCGGGCATTGCCTTCGTAGACGGCGTGCTTTTCATCGGCCGTCAGGTTCTGCGTGGCTTCGATGTAGCGCTTGGTGTCGTCGTAGTAGTGACCGGTCTGCGGATCGATGCCGCGCACGGCGCCGATCATTTCGCTGGCGAACAGGATGTTCTTGGTCGGAATCACTTCCGTCAGCAGGTTGATGCCGGGCTGGTGGTAGACGCAGGTGTCGAAGTAGATGTTGTTCAGCAGATGCTCTTCCAGCAGCGGCTTCTTCATCTCCTGCGCCAGACCGCGGAAGCGGCCCCAGTGATAAGGCACGGCGCCGCCGCCATGGGGGATCAGGAACTTCAGGGTCGGGAAGTCCTTGAACAGATCCGAAGTCAGGCACTGCATGAAGGCCGTGGTGTCGGCATTCAGATAGTGGCTGCCCGTGGTGTGGAAGCAGCTGTTGCAGCTGGTGGAGACGTGGATCATCGCGGGGATGTCGTACTCCACCATCTTTTCGTAGATGGGGTACCAGCTCTTGTCGGACAGCGGGGGCGAAGTCCAGTGGCCTCCCGAAGGATCGGGGTTCAGGTTGATGCCAACGTTGCCGTACTGCTCCACGCACTTGACCAGCTCTGGGATGCAGGTTGCAGGGTCCACGCCGGGCGACTGGGGCAGCATGGCGGCGGGAATGAAGTGGTCGGGGAACAGCTCGCTGACGCGGAAGCACAGCTCGTTGCAGATGGCGGCCCAGGTGCTGGAGGTCTGGAAGTCACCGATGTGGTGCGCCATGAACGAGGCACGGGGGCTGAAGATGGTCAGATCGGAACCACGCTCCTTCATCAGGCGCAGCTGGTTGGTCTCGATGGTCTCGCGGATTTCATCGTCGCTGATCTTCAGATCGGCCACCGACGGGGTCTTGCTCGGGTCCTTGAGGCCGGCGATCTGCAGATCGCGCCATGCGCCCAGGGCCGCTGGCGCCGTGGTGTAGTGACCGTGTACGTCAATGATCATCTTCAAGCTCCGTTCAAAATAATTTGTCTATCAAAAAGTTCAGTGCGCGCCGCCCAGGCCCAGCATGGAGGTGCGCGGTGCGCCTCCGGCATAGCGGTTCTTGACCAGCAGCGCCAGCGCAGCGATGACACCAGGAATGGCAACCACCATGAAGACCTGCGGCAGCTCCAGGTGACGGCGCGACAGCTCGGCCACGAGGAAGGAGCCTGCAATGCCGCCAAAGCGGCCGATGCCCAGCATCCAGGACACACCGCTGGCGCGGCATTCCGTGGGGTAGTACTCGGCAGCCAGGGCCTGCATGGACGACTGTGCCGCATTCATCAGCAAACCGGCAATGAAGACCGAAGCCACCAGCATGCCCACGCCGCCGCCCAGCACCTGGCCGATGAAGGCCACGCCCAGGCTGGTCAGGAAGTATCCCGTCGCGATGATCAGATTGGCATTCCAGCGGTCCATCAGCAGGCCGACAAAGATCGCGCCCACGCCGCCGAGCTGGAACAGTGCGGCAATCACGGCTGCCTGGCTGGAGGGCACGCCCGCTTCCTTGAACAGCACAGGCATCCAGTTGACCAGGCCGTAGACGATCACCAGGCCCATGAAATACGTCACCCACAGGGCCAGCGTGCCGACCAGATATTTCTGCGAGAACACCAGGCGCAGGCCCTGAGGACCCTGCTGTGCCTGGGCGGCAGCAGCGCTGCTGTCGTTCAAAACGAAGCGCGCAGCATTGCGCGTGCCGGCGGCGATGCGCACCATCACCTTGCGCACGCGGTCTGCCGGATAGTTCTTGAGCACCATGAAGCGCACCGACTCGGGCAGCATCACGATCATCAGCACGGCCAGGATCAGGGGCACCACGCCACCCACGATCAGCAGGCTGCGCCAGCCGAAATGCGGAATCATCCAGGCGGCGATAAAGCCGCCAAAGGCCGAGCCGATGGGGAAGCCGCAGAACATGCAGTTGGTGATGAAGGAACGCTTGCTGTCAGGGCAGTATTCGTTCATCAGCGTGATGGCGTTGGGCATGGCAGCGCCAAGACCCAGGCCGGTGATGAAGCGCCAGATGGTCAGAGCCTGCAGGTCGTGCACCAGGCCGGAAGCAATCGATGCACCGCCCATCACCACCGCCGCGATGATCAGCACGGTCTTGCGGCCCACGCGGTCTGCCAGCGGACCCGCGCCCAGAGCGCCGAACGCCAGGCCGAACAGGGCCGCGCTCAGCACCGGCCCCAGATGGGACTTGTCGATGCCCCATTCGCCAAGCAGCGAAGGTGCGATGAAGCCGATGGCGGCGGTATCAAAACCGTCGAGCAGAACGATCAAAAAGCAGAGGAAGAAGATCCCCCACTGAAAGCGTGAAAACGGGCTCTCGTTGAGCACGGTCTGCACATTGACGACCGTCGGGTCGGTGTTCTGTTTGCTAGTTTGCGAAGTCATATTTGGTATCTCAGTTGCCTCTCTTTGTCGCCTCTATCTCCTGTCTCGCGGCTGGCGCCAAAGCCTCAAAGGCATCTGGTACGTCCGTCACGAAAGGGCTATGACTGCCCTTTTGCTGGATGGGGTGTCAGTGCCAGGCCCCCGCCTGGACACGAATCAATTCAAGCGGGCTCCATGCCCTGGCGGCGCTTGGCCGCTTCGGCTTCAGGCGAAGCCATGAAGGCCAGCAGACGCTGCACGGCATCCGCATGGGCCGAGCCCGTCACAACGCCGGCCGAAAACACGGTGTCGATGGCAATCGCGGCAGGCAGGCCGCCCACGATGCGAATGCCTTCAACATGGATCAGCTCGCTCAGTTGCTGAAAGCCCAGCGCCACTTCGCCCGAAGCAATCATGGAGCCCACGGGAACGCCGGGCCGGGCCTGCACGATGCGAGACTTGATCTCGTCGGCAATGCCCCAGCGCTCGAACAGCTTTTGCAGCGCCACACCACTGGGGCCGGTGGAGTAACCAATGCTGGGCGCTGCCAGCACGGCAGCGCGCACAGCCTCTTCCGAGCCGATATCGGGCTGGGCCGCAGCGGCAGGCACGGCCACGGCGGTGCTGGAGAGCACCAGATCCACCTTGCTGCCCTCAACCACTCGGCCGGCGGCCTGCAGCTTGTCGATGGCGTTGGAGGCCAGGAAGACCACATCAAAGGCTTCCTCACCGGACTGCACGCGCTGCGCAGCATCCACACCACCCACGGATTCGATCTGCACTGGCTCGCCGCCTTGGGCCTGCCAGGCTGCGACCAGATCTGCAAGGACCTGACGGGTTGCCATGGAAGAAATGCCTTTGAGTGCTGCGCTCATGCCGGAAGACTCCTGAAGTGGATGCCATGGCTGCCCCGCAATCCCGAATGCCGCGTCCCGGCCTTTGAGGCCTTTCGAGCCACTCCCGTCGCGTTGCGGCCAAGCCGCACCGCCAGGACAGGACGCTCGACAAGGTGGGCTTGCATCAGGGCAACCATCTAGTCAAAACGAATGGGACTATTGTCGGTAGCCCTGCGCCCTCCCACTAGGCAAGCCCTCCGCTAGCAGCTATGCCAAAAAGGCATAGCAAAGCACCCACTCATAACACGTATAAATACCTACAAACAAAGCATGTAGTCAACAAAAAGAAAAGGCTGATTGCTATTTTTTTAATAGCATTCAGCCTTCGTTGCTGTGCATAAGCAACAGTGGATTTAGTGGTTAACCCCTAATTCAGTCGTCATGGCGTCCATGCCCACGCCCATTCCCATGACCATGGCCGCGCCCCCGGTCATCGCGATCATGCCTGTCCCAGTCGCGTCGATCGCGGCGATCGTCTCTATCCCAGCCCCTATGGTCCCGGCGGTCGTCATGCCAGTCGCGTCGCTCGTAATGGTGGGGCGGCGGCGGGGCGGCACGCCAATGAGGTGGCGGATTGCGCAGGAAATAGACCGGCTGACCGCAGGCATGGTAGCGGCCGCAGTAGCGGCGCCAGTTGCGCGAATGGCCGGGCGGCACCCACATATAGATGGGCTGCACCTGCGGCACTACCGGGCCGCCCCACATCGGCTGGGCATACAGCAGTTGCGGCGGTGCATTACCGATATTGACCTGACCGTAAACCCCAGGTGCCAGCTGCCCTGAGATGGAGCCGCTGATATAGGCCTGTGCCTGGGCGGCACCCGCTGCGCAAACCAGCGCCAAGGCTGCCAGGCTGCGGGTGAGTGAAGTGCGATTGGACATATGTCTCCATGCTCGATATAGATCACCGTGGGCCGGCGAGATCGCGCTTCAACCCGGAAACGCTTCAGTCCTTAACGCGCCAGAGCTGCTTTCGGCTGACCAGAATCGACAGCAAAGCTGGATCACCACAATCCAGACCAGCCATCGCCAGATCACACACCGCAGCCCGTGCTTGTTTATCGAGGCCGATAATGGATTCCTGCCAAGCAGGATTTCAAAACACCTGCGCTCTAGCCCTAACTAGGGATGAACAGTGCAGCACTGCGGTGACTGCAAGTTAACCTACAGCCATGAACTCCACCACATCCACCAGTACTTCCTCCCCCATAACCCCGCGCCTGACCTCTCTGTCCCACGGCGGCGGCTGTGGCTGCAAGATCGCACCCGGCGTGCTGTCGGAGTTGCTGGCCAAAAGCAATCTGCCCAAGCAGTTTTTCCCCGACCTGCTGGTAGGCACAGAAACTGCAGACGACGCGGCCGTCTACAGGATCAATGACGAGCAGGCCATTGTGGCGACGACGGACTTTTTCATGCCCATCGTCGACGACCCCTATGACTTTGGCCGCATTGCCGCCACCAACGCGCTGTCCGATATCTACGCCATGGGTGGCACGCCGCTGATGGCGCTGGCCATTGTAGGCATGCCCATCAATGTGCTGCCGCACGATGTGATTGCCAAGATTCTGGAGGGCGGCGAATCGGTCTGCCGCGATGCAGGCATTCCACTGGCGGGCGGCCACTCGATCGATTCGGTCGAGCCCATTTACGGCCTGGTCGGCATCGGCATCGTCAACCCCAAGCAGATGAAGCGCAATGCCGATGCCAGGGACGGCGATGTGCTGATTCTGGGCAAGCCGCTGGGAGTGGGCATTCTCTCGGCGGCGCTCAAGAAGAATCTGCTCGATGATGCAGGTTATCGCGCCATGGTGGATGCAACCACCAAGCTCAACCGCCCCGGCGCCGAGCTTGCCAAGCTCGAGGGCGTGCACGCGCTGACCGACGTGACCGGTTTTGGCCTGCTGGGCCACGGCCTGGAACTGGCCCGTGGTGCCCAGCTCAGTGCACGCATTGAAAGCGCCAAGCTGCCCGTGCTGCCCGGCGTTCAGGCGCTTGCAGAGCAAGGCATTTTCACGGGCGCATCGGGGCGCAACTGGGCATCCTATGGTGAGCACATCCAGTTGGCATCAACCGTGACAGACGCTCAGAAAGCACTGTTGACCGACCCTCAGACCTCTGGCGGCCTGCTTGTTTCCTGTGCGGCGGATGCTGTCCAGCAAGTACTCAAGGTCTTTGCCGACAGCGGATTTGGCGACGCTGCAGTGATTGGCCGCATGCAGACAGGCGCGCCCAAGGTCTTTGTGGACTGAGCGCGTCGGGCCGTCGAGAAGGAGCGCAGCCCTGCTCTCCTTCCAAAACAGAATGCAGAACGCCCGGCGCAAACCGGGCGTTTTGCATGTGAGCGTCAGATGGTGGTTCGGGGTGTCTAAGCCTCGCCCACGACCTCGGCCGTGGTGCGGCGGTCGATCTTGCGGCTCAGCACCACCGAGGTATAGGTCTGCTGAATGCCGTCGATCAGGCCGATACGATCAAGCAGCGCATCCAGTTTCTCATTGCTCTCGCAGCGCACAAACACCATGTAGTCGTACTGCCCGCTGACGGCCGACACCTCTTCCACCTCGGTGAAGCGGTTAAGCGCCTGCATCACCGAAGTTGCCGTCTTGGGCTGAACACGGATACCGCAGTAGGCACGCACGGCAGATTGCTCCATGCGCGAGCCAAGGCGAACGCCATAGCCGGCGATCACGCCTTCCTGCTCCAGCTTGGCGATGCGAGCGACCACCGTGGTCCGAGCCAGATTCATCTGCCGAGCCAAATGCGCGGTCGAGGCTCGCGCGTTGGTCTGCAGCAGGCGCAGCAGCTGGCGGTCCGTTTCATCCAGTCGATATTCCATACCTTGTCTATCCAAATCTTGCCGTGCACTTACGCAAACGCTGCGTTAAACACAAACCCCAAGAACTCTCTGCCACCACCTGCAGCCATGCATTGCGCCGAGCGACTGCTGTTGCTGCTCGCCCTCGCCCGAATGTGGAGCAAACCTCAGCTACACCCAACAGTCAATCATTGTGTCAGCTAACCCAGCCTGGTAGTGCGCTTGTCTTTTCAGATGGCAAATCTGTATACATTTGTTTCAATCAGGCAAGATATTCAACATATCTGCACTTGCCTGCGCTTGTGACCATGGCAAGGGCGCACTGCAGTACTCCAGGGTGACTCCGGCCAAAACCAGATCTCTGCTGTGGGCGAGCGGTCAAGCTCATTCACAAGGACCCAAGTGCGCTCACCGAGTAACAGCGACACAAAAGAGCGAGGAGTCTAATGGTTGTTTTCCCGCGCCCATTGATGCCGCCGACGATACGGCGAAAACACTCGGTAAGTTTGGCTGGTTTGTCGCAAATATCTGTGAAAGGCAAGTACTTACCCTTATGCATCATTCGACCTGGTGCGTCGCTTTCGGTAACGCCTGAACCCACCAGAGTGCAAACAGCCTCCCAATTCCGACAACTGCGCCTTGTGCCGTCCAGCAAGGCTGGCTGCGCGATAGCGCTACCTGAATGCCCCGATCGCGCATGACTGAAAGCGTTGGGCTCGCTTGCATGCCTCCCAAGCACGCAAACAAAAAACCCTGCTCATTGCAATGAGCAGGGTTTTGGTTTTTTGGCAGGGGAGGAAGGATTCGAACCTTCGCATGCTGGAATCAAAATCCAGTGCCTTAACCAGCTTGGCGACTCCCCTACGATGGAACGAATTCTACAACGACTTTTCGCTATAAATTTCGAAGTAGCCCAAAAATGTGCAATTGCACATGGAACAGGTCTGCCGCCTTCCTGGCGTCAAGCCAACTCGGGCTCTGGCTGCCTATTCCACGACGACGGCCGTGCCGCTGGCCGAGACCATGAGCATGCCGTTGCCCTGGCCCAGCACCTCGAAATCGAGGTCCACACCGACCACTGCATTGGCTCCTGCCTCGGCAGCGCGCTGCTCCAGTTCCTTGAGGGCAATTTCACGCGCTCTTTGCAGCTCGCGCTCGTAGGTTCCAGAACGCCCGCCCACAATGTCACGGATACCGGCAAAGAAGTCCTTGAACACATTGGCACCCAGAATGGCCTCACCCGCCACCACACCGCAATAACGGGTGATGCGCTTGCCTTCGACGGAGGGAGTGGTTGTGACGATCATGCTTTGCTTTCTTAAAAATCGGCGCAAGGAGACAGGCAGCCATACGCTTTGGTCATCGCGCTGCGCGCGGCCGATACCCGTCGGGCCTGGACTGGCCGCAGGCTCCGAGTCCTCCGGACGGAGCAGTATATGCATGCAATCTGCACTGCTATCAAGCTATCAAGGCGGTGGCGGCTGCGTCCATCGGCGCTCAGCGCTTTTCTTGACTAGCGCCCAACTTGGTCTGGCAGCGCAGATCAGCCTCCCTGCAGCGCATGGATGCAGGGTCAAATCAGAAGTCGGACCGCCCCATACAGAGCAGGACGCCATCAAAAATCATGCATCCGGCAACAGCAGCTTCTGCATGCCTTGCACGGCATCGCGCAGAAAGCTCCAGGTCGTGGCAATGCGCGGAATCTGGCGCGACTCCACCGGCATGCTCATCCAGAAGGTGCGCGTAAAGCACGCCTGCTCGGGCAGCACGCGACTCAGTATCGGATCCTTGTCGGCCACAAATGCCGGCAGCACGGCCAGACCGGCGCCGGCACGCACGGCCTCGTATTGCGCGGTGATGCTGGTGCTGCGCAGCGCAAAACGCTCAGGCCGGTGCAAGGTATCCAGCAACTGCAGCTCGCGAGTGAACAGCAGATCGTCCACATAGTGCACAAAGCTGTGATGGCGCAGATCCTCGGTTCTTGCCACCAATGGCTTTCGCGCCAGATATTCACGCTGACCGTACAGATAGAGCCGGTAGTCGGTCAGCTTGGTGACAACAACCGAGCCGCGTTTGGGCCGCTCCAGCGAGATGACGATATCGGCCTCGCGGCTGGACAGATGGAGCATGCGCGGCAGCGCCAGCAGATCCACGCTGAGTAGCGGATAGCGCAGCGTGAGCCTGGCGAGCTCGGAGGCCAGCATCTGCGTGCCAAAGCCTTCGGTTGCCCCCACCCGCACCAGCCCGGCCAGCCCCTCGGCGGTCGCTGCATGCGCCAGGGGGCCTCGCTCCAGCCCGTCCACCGCGCTTTGCATGGTGTTGGTCACTTCCTGCAACTGGCGCCCGGCCTCGGTCAGCCGCCACTGCCCGCCTTCGCGTGCGAACAGTACGGCACCTAGCTGCTTTTCCAGCGCCTGAATGCGCCGCGACACCGTGGTGTGCTCGACCCCCATGCGCCGTGCAGCCGCCGCCATGCTGCCGCTGCGCGCCAGCTCACCAAAAAAACGCAGATGGTCCCAGTCCAATGTCTTTCCTTGCGGTCGCGGTTCGTGGTTCAGTCGTTCACGCTGCCCTGCACCTTGCCCGTGAGGCCCTTGACCGCCTTGACGGCAGCACTGCGCTTGCGCTCGGCACTGCGCTGGGCCACCGCACTCGGGGCTCGCGCGAACTCGTCGTTCTCATGGATCAGCAGCGACAGCATTTCCATGAACTGTGCCCGTTTGTCGTCGGCAAGAGGCTCCAGCATGCGGCGCTGGGCGCGCAGCACCGAAGGCTCGGCAGCGACCAGCAGATCGCGCCCCTCTTCGGTCAGGCTCAGCAAACGCACGCGTCGGTCCGCAGGGCTGGCGTTGCGAGCCATCAGGCCGCGTGCTTCCAGTCGGTCGATCACGCTGCCGATGGTGGAAGTGTCAAAACCGATATTGCGTGCCAGCGTGCGCTGGTCGATGCCCGGCTGGCGCAGCACGGCCGACAGGGCCGCGTACTGCACGGGCGTCACGCCAAATTCCTCGGTTTCTTCCATGAACACGGCCACGGCGATCTGCTGCAGCCTGCGGATGTGATAGCCGGGATAGTTTTCTAGTTCTGCGGGTTGGTATTGCATGTCTTGAGGGCCGACGCCGGGCCCGCCCTGCCGCGCGGCAGTTGAAGGGCCATGACTGAAAGACCCCGATATTCGCACGACTGCCGCCCCGATTCGCGCTAAGCCTGCTACCGGGTTTAACCCAATCATCGCTGACACAGATCAACATTATGCTAATCATCAGTGTGCTGTTTATTTGATTCACAGCCCCTCCTGGCCCATCTCAAGGCCGTCAGAACCAGACGCAAGGCAGCAACGCACTGCCAAGCTAATACCAAGGAAAGAGACAACCATGAGCCTTGCGCAAGCCCAGCCTTCACCGGTCAAGCTCACGGCCCGCGACGCCCCCGGCCAACCCGAACCCACAGCAGCACTTGCGCAGCTGTACCGGGGTTTCGAGCAGGAAATGCTGGTGCCGCTGTGGACGGAAATCGGCGGCCTGATGCCTGCCCATCCCAAAAGCCAGGCCGCCGCGCATCTGTGGCGCTGGGACAATCTGCTCAAACTCGCAGATGAAGCCGGCCGCATCGTCCCCGTGGGCCGGGGCGGCGAGCGCCGCGCGATTGCCCTGGCCAATCCGGCGCTGGGTGGGCGCCCGTTTGCCACGCCCACGCTATGGGCTGCCATCCAGTACCTGATGCCCGGCGAAGATGCGCCCGAGCACCGTCACACCCAGCATGCCTTCCGCTTTGTGGTCGAAGGCGAAGGCGTTTGGACCGTGGTCAACGGCGACTCGATCCGCATGTCGCGCGGCGATTTTCTGCCTCAGGGCGGCTGGAACTGGCACGCCCACCACAATGCGGCCAGCCAGCCCATGGCCTGGATAGACGGGCTGGATATTCCGTTTGCCTACTACACCGAATCCCAGTTCTTCGAACATGGCCGCCTGCATCTGGATCCTCAGGAGCGTGCCACGCCCGAGTTCTCGCGCTCCGAGCGCCTCTGGGCTCACCCCGGATTGCGCCCTGTCGCTCATCTGCAGGACAGCCCGAGCACGCCTTTGCTGGCCTACCGCTGGGTGGACACCGACCGCGCGCTGACCGAGCAACTGGCGCTGGAAGCCGAAGGCTGCGCCGCCACGGTCAGCCCCGGCCATGCCGCCGTGCGCTACACCAATCCCTGCAATGGCCGCGATGTGCTGCCCACCATTCGCTGCGAAATGCACCGCGTGACCCGCGGCGCCAGCACCCTGCCTAAGCGCGAAGTGGGCTCTGCCGTCTTCCAGGTCTTCGACGGCCAGGGCACGGTGACCGTAGGCGAGCGCCAGTGGCAGGTGCGGCGCGGCGACATGTTTGTCGTGCCTTCCTGGCAGCTGTTCAGCGCGCAATGCGATGCCGACCAACCGCAGCTGGATCTGTTCCGCTTTGCCGACACGCCGATTTTCGAGGCCGTCCACGCGTACAGGGTGGAGACCCCCTGAGCCGCTTCGCGTCTTCTCCCTCAAGGGGAACGACAGCCTTTGCTGCGGGGCGGAGGCACCGCCCAGGCCCTTGCTGGCTGTCTCACACATAGAACGCGTCTTTTCAAGCACCCAGTCACCCTAGTCACCGATACCCATCAGAAATCACATATGACCCAAGCCAACTACAACGACAACTATCTCTGGGCCCCGCCCTCCGTGAAATCTCTGCCCGTGCGCGGCAGCGAGCAACGCCTGCCCGTCAATCGCCTGTTCTTCGTGGGCCGCAACTACCACGCCCATGCGCTGGAGATGGGCCGCCCCGTGGACAAAAGCACAGAGCGCCCCTTCTATTTCACCAAGGCCCCGCAGACGCTGACCGAATCGGGTGCCACCGTGACCTACCCCCCCGAAACCAGCAACTACCACTTCGAGATGGAGCTGGTCGTGGCCATCGGCAAACCGGGCTTTCGCATTCCTGCCAGCCAGGCCCATGAACATATCTACGGCTATGCCTGCGGCCTCGACATGACGCGCCGCGACCTGCAACTGGTGGCACGCGACAAGGGCCGCCCTTGGGATCTGGGCAAGGATGTGGAGCAGTCCTCCGTCGCCAGCTACATCGTGCCCATGGCCGGCCAGGTGATCGAGTCCGGCCTCATCGAGCTGAGCGTCAACGGTCAGGTCAAACAGCAGTCCGATGTGAACAAGCTGATCTGGAACATCCGCGAAATCATTGCCGACCTGTCCCTGTTCTATCACCTGCAACCCGGTGATCTGATCTACACAGGCACACCCGAGGGCGTGGGTGCCGTGCTGCCCGGCGACCGGATCACAGGCCGCGTGGAAGGCGTTGGCGACATTGCCCTGTGTGTGGGCCAACCCGAGTAAGGCGCGCAGACCATGAAGCTCTATAGTTTTTTTCGCAGCGGCACCTCACACCGTCTGCGCATCGCCCTCAATCTCAAGGGCCTCACGCCCGACTATCTCCCTGTCGATCTGCGCGTGGACGAGCAGGCCGAGGCGCCATTCAAGCGCATCAACCCGCAAGGCCTGGTGCCCGCGCTGACGCTGGACAGCGGAGAGACGCTGATCCAGTCGCCGGCCATCATCGAATGGCTGGAAGAGCGCTACCCCACGCCTGCACTGCTGCCGGCCGACCCCGAGGCCCGCGCCCATGTGCGCGCCATGGCGGCCATCGTGGGCTGTGATGTGCACCCCATCAACAACCGCCGCATCCTGCAAACCCTGCGCCAGCAGTTCGGCGCCGACGAGGCCGCCATCAACGCCTGGTGCGCCACCTGGATCACGGCCGGCTTCGACGCCATTGAAGCCTTGCTGGCACAGGACGACACACGCGGGCACTTCTGCTTTGGCCATGCACCAAGCCTTGCCGATGTCTATCTGATTCCGCAGGTCGAGAGCGCACGCCGCTTTGGCGTGGATCTGGCCCGCTGGCCGCTGATCGGCGCCGTTGATGCAGCATGCAGCGCCCTGCCCGCCTTTGCCCAGGCAGCACCTCTGGCCCAGCCCGACGCTCCGCAATAGACCCTTCCCGTGCGGCCGCGCCCAGACGCGGCTGCCCACCAACGCTCTGCAGTCCCTAAAAAATATCCACCGGAGACAAACTGTGAAATACGAGCAAAATCAGCACCAAAGCCAATACATACCCAAGAGAACAGCTATTAAAACAATAGTTTCCGCAGCCGCGCTGCTGGTCGCAGCCAGCCAGGCGCTGGCCCAGGGTGATGCCTCCAGCTATCCCAACCGTCCCGTGACCGTGGTCACGGCCTTTGCCGTGGGCAGCGGCCCCGATGCCGTGCTGCGCATCGTGGGCGAAAAGCTGGCCCAGCGCTGGAGGCAGGGCGTGACCGTGGACAACCGCCCCGGTGGCGGCGGATTTGTCGCCATCGAGTACGCGCGCCGTGCCAAGCCCGACGGCTATACCCTGCTGCAGCTGGACAGCGAACATATCTCGGCCCTGCCCTATCTCTACAAGAACAAGAACTTCAACACGCTGAGCCACTTCGATCCCGTTGCGCCACTGTTCCTGACTCCTTTCTTTGTCGCCGTACCCACGAACTCGCCCTGGAAGAACATGGGCGATCTGATCAAGTCCGCCAAGGCCGAACCCGGCAAGATCAGCTACGGCTCCTGGGGCGTGGGCAGCCCCGGCCACCTGGGCGGAGAATGGCTGGACTATCTGACCGGCAGCAAGATGACACATGTGCCTTACCGCGAGGTCAGCCAGCTGTTCACCTCGGTCGCCAATGGCGACCCGACCTGGAGCTTTGCCAGCCTGCCCTCCAGCCAGGGCATCTACAAAAGCGGCAAGATCCGCTATCTGGCCGTGGCCGCACCCAAGCGCATTGCGCAAATGCCCGACGTGCCGACGGTCGCCGAAGCCGGCGGCCCTGCCGAGCTGGATGTGAACTCCTTTGTCTCCCTGCTCAGCCCCAAGGGCGTGGACGCCGCCGTGCGCGACAAGATCCGCAGCGATGTGGTGGCCGTGCTGCAGGACCCGCAGGTCAAAGAGAAGTTCTCTACCTTCGCCTTCCAGCCCATGAGCTTCACCGTGCCCGAGATGCAGCAATTCGCCAAAAAGAAGTCCGAGCAATACAAGCTGCTGATTGAAAAAGCACAGATCAGCCTGGATTGAGAGCCGCCTTCGGCCATCAAAAAGATCACGGCACAGGCATGCGCCTGCAGCCGTCAAAGCCCCGTCAGCACAGGCTGCCCGGGGCTTTTTTCATTGGCGCGACGCCCCTCTGCGATCCAGATCAAGAGGCGTTGCACGAAGACAGCGGAGCTGCCAAGGCGTGCAAAAACGACCGTGACCCGGGGTTACACTTATTGCGAGGCGTTTCTGCGGATTTCCATCCCACCTCTAGAACGCCCGCATGCCATGAGCCCCCGCTGATAAGCGTCAGGGCTATGCGGCAGCTTCCCGCCCAAGCCGCAGCGCCGTCTGTCTGCCAGGGCTCCTTGCTGTTTTCACGTGACTCCACGTGATTCAGCCCCTTCAAATCGTTATAAAAAGATGAACAATTCCATCAAGACTGCCATCGCTTTTCTGCTGCTTCCGCTGGCCGCAGCTTCGCAGGCAGCCGAGCCCCCTTCGCCCATTGCTGCTGCCGAGCTATACATCCGCACTCTGGTCAATCACGACGAGCAAGCCATCAGCCAGCTCAATGACTACCTGCGCCCGGACCGCCTGCGCTCGGGCCGCAGCGCGGACTACGCCAACGCCGCCGAACTCAAGCAAGCCGACAAGGACTTCCCGCGTGAAGTCACCGACGTGGCCCTGCCTCTGTTCCCCGAGGCGCAGCGCAACGCCCTGCGTGCGCCCGTGGAAAGCCTGATGAGCACGGTGCAAAAGGCGCGTCAGCAATCGCAGTGCAAGACTGTATCGGCCACCAAGCCCAAGCTCGACAAGCATGGCGTGCTCAATACCGAGGTGAAGTTCACCTGCCAGCTGGTCAAGACCCCCGAGACCTGGGCCGAGGGCATTCAACGCATGGTGCGCAACAAGCTCAGCCTGGACCAGGTACAGGGCGAACTCAAGAAGCTGCAAGCTGCATACTCAGCCCCCGCCAGCTACAACTACGAGGGCGTACTTTCCCTGGGCATGGTGCCCAAGGACAAGGACAAGGCCTGGCGCAATGACTTCGCGAGCGAAGCCTTTGACGAGATGTTCAGCGAGCTCTGAGAGCACCTGAGAACGGCAAAAGGGCCCGAGTGGGCCCTTTTGCATTTTGCCGCCGCAGGTACTGCAGCCATGCGTGCACGACAAGCTCCAAGGCACTGGCAGACATAGCATCCACTTGTGCACATTTGCACACCCTATGTGCAGTGTTTGCTATTGCTACGGCAAATCCGCACACATACCATGAGGAACGAATTCACCAACGGAGACACCTCATGAACGCACCGACTTCCGCCAAGGTTCTGGCGCCCACGGTCAAGCTGCTCATCAACGGGCAGATGGTCGAATCCAAAACCACCCAGTGGCGCGATGTGGTCAACCCTGCGACGCAGGAAGTGCTGGCGCGCGTTCCGTTCGCCACGCCCGACGAGGTCAACGCCGCTGTGGCCAATGCCAAGCAGGCGTTCAAGACCTGGAAAAAGACGCCCATCGGCGCGCGCGCCCGCATCTTTCTGAAGCTGCAGCAGCTCATCCGCGAGAACATGAAGGAACTGGCCGCCCTGCTGACGGCCGAACAGGGCAAGACCCTGCCCGACGCCGAAGGCGATGTCTTCCGCGGCCTGGAAGTCGTGGAGCACGCGGCCAGCATCGGCAATCTGCAGCTGGGCGAGCTGGCCAACAATGTGGCCAACGGTGTCGATACCTATACGCTGAACCAGCCGCTGGGCGTGTGTGCAGGCATCACGCCCTTCAACTTCCCGGCCATGATTCCGCTGTGGATGTTCCCCATGGCGATCGCCACAGGCAATACCTTCATCCTCAAGCCTTCCGAGCAGGACCCCATCGTCACCATGCGTCTGGCCGAGCTGGCACTGGAAGCCGGCGTGCCCCCTGGCGTGCTCAACGTCATCCACGGCGGCGAGGACGTGGTCAACGCCATCTGCGACCACCCCGATATCAAGGCCATCAGCTTTGTGGGCTCGACCAAGGTCGGCACCCATGTCTACAACCGCGCCAGCCTCAACGGCAAGCGCGTTCAATGCATGATGGGCGCCAAGAACCACGCCATCGTCATGCCCGACGCCAACAAGGAGCAGTCACTCAACGCCCTGCTGGGCGCGGCCTTCGGTGCGGCCGGCCAGCGCTGCATGGCGGTCTCCGTGGCCGTTCTGGTGGGAGAGGCCCGCAACTGGATTCCCGACCTGGTGGCCAAGTCCAAGACCCTCAAGGTCAATGGCGGCACCGAGCCCGGCACCGATGTCGGTCCGCTCGTGAGCTGCGCGGCCCTATCGCGTGTCGAGGGCCTGATCGAGCGCGGTCTGGCCGACGGCGCCACGCTGGAGCTCGATGGCCGCAAACCCGAGGTGGCCGGCTATGCCAAGGGCAATTTTGTCGGCCCCACCATCTTCAGCGGCGTCAAGCCCGGCATGAGCATCTACGAGCAGGAAGTCTTCGGCCCCGTGCTGTGCCTGGTCGCAGCCGAGGACATCGATCAGGCCATCGAGTTCATCAACGCCAACCCCAATGGCAACGGCACGGCCATCTTCACCCAATCGGGTGCGGCCGCGCGCAAGTTCCAGGAAGAGATCGATGTGGGTCAGGTCGGCATCAATGTGCCCATCCCCGTGCCCGTGCCGCTGTTCTCGTTCACGGGCAGCCGTGCCTCCAAGCTGGGTGACCTGGGGCCCTACGGCAAGCAGGTGGTCATGTTCTACACCCAGACCAAGACCATCACGGCACGCTGGTTCGACGACAGCACCACCAGCCACGGCGTGAACACCACCATCAGCCTCAAGTAAACCGGCCATGAAACCCGACAGTGCAGCCCTGCCTCTTGTCAGGCCCGGGCTGCGCTGTGCGGCTTTGCCGATGATGGCAGGCATGTACGTTCAAGAATTGTCACGCTCCTTCCCCCTGCGCCCAGCCGCAAACACATTTCACAGCCCTGCACGGCGGCTGGCCCGTCTGTGCGCCCTGGCGGCCGGCAGCCTGCTGATTGCCCATCTGCCTGTGGCCTCGGCCCAGGACAACGAACCAGCCCCGTTGCACTGCCCCTCAGATCAGCCACTGTCTCTTGCCTGCCTTGAGCAACAGGCCCAGATCCTGGAACGGGGCATGCAGGTGCTCTACCTGTACCTGCAGCGCCAGTTGCCGCAAGCCAGCGCCCAGGCCCTGCAAACCGAGCAGGACGACTGGACACGGCAGCGCGACCGGCGCTGCCAGCCCAATGGCTATGTCCATGAAGCCGAAGACATGGCCGCCTGCCGCATCGGCATGGCCCTGAGCCGGGTCAAGGACTTCAAGAACAACTGGTCTCCGCTGGCGAAACAGGCTCAAGGTGCAAAACAGCCATGAACAGGCTCACCTCACACCGATTGCGCCTGCAGGCCACCACGGACTGCGATGATGCGGGCATGACGATCCGCATTCAGAAAATCAGGCAACCGCGGCCTGCGACCATCGACACCAAATCGCTTGCAGCTCTTCTGATTGCAGCAAGCTTGAGCCAGCACGCCCTGGCCCAGGCCGGAGCCGACTGCGTGCCCGGCGGCACCACGGCCCAGACCAATGCCTGCGCCATCAAGGACTTCCAGCAAGCCGACACCGACCACCAGATTCTCTATGGCGATGTGATGCGTGCGCTATCGGCCCATGAGCGCCCCGCCCTGCGCAAGGAGCAAGGCGAATGGAGCCGCCATCGCATCACCCAGTGCAAGCAGGCCACGAAGGCCTTTGAAGCGCAGCCCGACTGGCCCAGCCGCTACCACGGCTGTCTGGTGCAGCAGATCACGGCCCGCGATGCGGTGCTCAAGCGCTGGCTGCACCAGGGGCCGCCGGACTGAGCGGCAAAGCCGTCGGGGGCCAGAAGACGAATAGAACAAAAAGGAGACATGAAATGGACTTTGAACTCAGCGAAGATCAACGCGCTTTTGCCGATACCGCCCGTGCTTTTGCGCAGGCCGAGCTGGCGCCGCATGCGGCCGAGTGGGACCGCGAGCACATCTTCCCGCGCGAGGCGATTGCCAAGGCCGGCGAGCTGGGCTTCTGCGGTCTCTACGCTCCAGAGAGCATCGGCGGCCTGGCCCTGCCACGACTTGATGCAACGCTGGTATTCGAAGAAATGGCGGCCGTCGATCCATCGACCACGGCCTTCATCACCATCCACAATATGGCGACCTGGATGCTGGGCACCTGGGCCACCGATGCCGTGCGCACCGAATGGGGCGAGCAGCTCACCAGCGGCAGCAAGCTGGCCAGCTACTGCCTGACCGAGCCCGGCGCAGGCTCGGACGCTGCCTCACTCAAGACCCGGGCCGAGCTGGTCGGCAACGAGTACATCGTCAACGGCAGCAAGGCCTTCATCAGCGGCGCGGGCAGCACCGATGTGCTGGTGCTGATGGCAAGAACCGGCGATGCCGGCTCCGGGGCTTCCGGTATCTCGGCCTTTGCCGTGCCTGCCGATGCGGCCGGCGTGAGCTATGGCAAAAAGGAAGAGAAGATGGGCTGGAACAGCCAGCCCACACGCGTCATCAGCTTCGACAATGTGCGCATTCCCGCGCACAACCTGCTGGGCCGCGAAGGCGAAGGCTTCAAGATCGCCATGAAGGGCCTGGACGGCGGGCGCATCAATATCGCCACCTGCTCGGTGGGCGCGGCCCAGGGGGCACTGACCCAGGCACAAAGCTATATGCAGGAGCGCAAGCAGTTCGGCAAGGCCATTGCGAGCTTCCAGGCCCTGCAGTTCAAGCTCGCCGACATGGCAACCGAGCTGGTCGCAGCACGCCAGATGGTGCGCCTGGCTGCGTCCAAGCTGGATGCCGGCGCGCGCGACGCATCGACCTACTGCGCCATGGCCAAGCGTTTTGCCACCGATGCCGGCTTCATGGTCTGCAACGAGGCCCTGCAGCTGCATGGCGGCTATGGCTATATCCGCGAATACCCGCTGGAGCGCCTGATGCGCGACGCCCGCGTGCACCAGATTCTGGAAGGCACGAACGAAATCATGCGCGTCATCATTGCCAGGCGCATGCTGGAGGGCGATGCTCCTGAAGTGATTCGTTAAGACGACCTACATGCCTGAAACACTGACCACCACCGTCCAGGCCGTCCACCAGGACAGCAATCACCGCTTCAGCAAACAAGCAGTGCCCACTATCGCGCTGCAATCGGGCTTGGGCGTGGTGGGGGACGCGCATTACGGCGCCAAGGTTCAGCACCGTTCCCGCGTCAAAGCCAATCCCGATCAGCCGAACCTGCGCCAAGTGCACCTGATCAGCGCCAACCTGTTTGCGCACTTGGCTACGCTCGGCTTCCAAGTGCAAGCAGGGCAGTTGGGCGAGAACATCACGCTCACCGATACGGCTGGCCTCGATTGGTACGCCCTGATCAGCCTGCCCGTAGACACCCAGCTAAATTTTGCCCAAGGGCCGGTTTTGCAATTGACTGGTCTGCGCAATCCTTGCGTACAAATTGACAACTATCAAAAAGGCCTGCTTGCCGCCATGCTGGACAAAACCGCCGACGGCCAGTGGGTACGCAAAACCGGCGTCATGGCCGTGGTGCTGCAAGGCGGCACTGTGCAAGCGGGCGATAGCGTGAACGTGCAATTACCGGCAGCGCCGCATAGACCTATGGAGCGCGTGTAAACATGCCCCGCCGCCCTCTCGCCCCCGAAACCCTGCAGCTGATTGACGCAGTGCGCGAAGCGCTGGCCGAGAACGTCGTTGGCGTTGATGTGCAGGAGAAAACCATGTTCGGCTGCCATGTGTTCATGGTCGACGGCAAGATGTGCCTGGGCGTGGAGAACGACGAGTTGCTGGTGCGCCTGCCCCCCGCCAGCCATGCGCAGATTGCAGAGATGCCGGGCGTGCGCCCACTGTCCTCGCGCGGACTGATGGACGGCTACTTTCTCGTCGGCCCCACGGCCTACGCCAGGCGTGAACAGTGGCAGCACTGGATCAGCGAAGCCCTGGCCTTCAATCCGCTGGCAAAGGCCACGCCAAAACGCAAGACCGGCAACAAGGTCAGCAGCAAGACCGATGGCAAGAAGCCGGGCGATGGACAAAGCCCTGCCGGTCAAGGCACCGGCAGCGGGCGCAGGCGCACCAGGGCTGCCCCGAAACCGGCTGATGCCGACGCCCCTCGCAAGCACCCTATTTTCGACAGCGAATAAGCACAAAGGACTGACCTCATGGCCATACGCATAGTCCAGCTAGGCAGCGAACGCGCCCCCGACGAGGGCCTGCGCATAGGTACGGTGCGCAGACCGCCGCGAGGCGTGCCCAAGGCCGAGTTCGCAAGCCGCAACTACTACGACTGCTGGTATCCCGAGCTCTCGCCCGAGCAGGAGCTGATGCAGCAGGCCCTGGAGGCCATCAAGCTGCGCACGGCCGGCCAGGAGACACAGGCCGACAAGCTCTGGAAGCAGTTTGAAAAGCAGTTCCGCAAGCAACTGGCCGAGCCCGCCGCCGATCGCACCCTGGGACTGCTCGCAGCCTTGTCGCACAGCTCCGCCTTTTCTCTGGGTTGCTACTGCGACGACGAGGCGCATTGCCACCGCAGCATCTTGCGCAGCCTGCTCGCTGACAAGGGTGCCATTTTCAAGAATTAAGCGAAAAGCCAATCAATCGCTTACGGATAAAGCGCCAGACGCTATCAATTCAACAACAGCAAGGAGACAGACATGCAAATCGCTTTCATCGGTCTGGGCAATATGGGTGCCCCCATGGCCGTCAATCTGGCAAAGGCCGGCCACAGTGTCAAAGCCTTCGACCTGAGTCAGGAGGCCATCGCCAAGGTCGTGTCCGCCGGCGCACAGGCGGCCTCCAGTGCCCAGGAAGCCGTGCAAGGCGCCGAAGCCGTCATCACCATGCTGCCCGCCAGCCAGCATGTGGAGAGCCTGTTCCTGGGCCGCGACGGTGCGGCCGGTCTGCTCGCGCACATCGCCAAGGGCACGCTGGTCATCGACAGCTCCACCATCGCCGCGGCCACCAGCCAGAAGGTGGCCAAGGCGGCCCAGGCAGCGGGCATCGACTTCATCGACGCCCCGGTTTCGGGCGGCACCGGCGGTGCAATTGCCGGCACGCTGACCTTCATGGTGGGCGGCAGCGACGCGCAGTTGGCACGCGCCCAGCCATTGCTCGAAAAAATGGGGGCCAATATCTTCCACGCGGGCGGCGTCGGCGCGGGTCAGACGGCCAAGATCTGCAACAACATGCTGCTGGGCATTCTGATGGTGGGCACCAGCGAAGCAATCGCCCTGGGCGTGGCCAACGGCCTGGACCCCAAGGTGCTGTCCGAAATCATGCGCCGCAGCTCGGGCGGCAACTGGGCCCTGGAAAAATACAACCCCTTCCCCGGCGTGCATGAGAACGCACCGGCCAGCAAGGGCTATGCAGGCGGCTTTGGCACGGACCTGATGCTCAAGGATCTGGGCCTGGCGCAGGACAACGCCACAGCCAACCGCGCCAGCACGCCGCTGGGCGGCATGGCGCGCTCCATCTATGCCGCGCACAGCCTGGCCGGTCACGGCAGCGAAGACTTTTCCAGCGTCATCAAGATGCTGCAGAAAAAGGCCTGAAGCCATGGCTCTGCCCCACGCCCAACCCGGGGTTCCCGTCGAAGTGCAGCCCTACGGCACCTCGCTGGGCAACCAGAAGACCGCTGCACTGTTCAAGTCCGACACCCTGGAAGTGATCCGCCTGGTGTTGATGGCAGGCAAGCGCCTGCCTGCGCATCAGGTGCAGGGCGAACTGACGATTCAATGTCTGGAGGGGCAGCTCGCCGTCATCCAGGGCGCAAGCCGCCAGACATTGAGCGCGGGGCAGTTGCTGTTTCTGCCCGCCCAAACCATGCATGAGGTCGAGGCCGAGCACGACTCCTCGGCCCTGATCACCATCGTGCTGCACAGCCACTAAGCACCAGACCCGGTCGCCGGCCAGCTGACCCCGCTCTGCTGCAGCGGGTATCACAGCTGGCCTCCGGGCTTGAGGCCTGTCAGCTCTGACTCCAGCAAGCGCTGACAGCCATTCTTTCTGAAGCGGACGGCTCCTGCTGAAGACTCCTTGTCTGCCCACGCAAATCGACTCCTGCTGACGCTTGCCACGGTGGTGCAAATCGCCGCCCTGTGTTAAGATGGCCCCAGAGGAAGTGATCGCTGCGTTGCTCTCAAGGAGTTCTCCATGATGAAGCTGACTGGACAGAACATTCTCATCCTCGGCGCCGGCAAGATCGGCTCAACGATCGCCGACATGGTTGCCGAGCTGCATGAAGCCACCGTCACGCTGGCCGATATGCAGCCCCCGCCCGGCAGCGACCCGCAGATCCGCCCCCTGCAGCTGGACATAGACGACGATGCGGAGCTGACCCGCGCACTGCAGCAGCACTCTGTCGTCATCAATGCCCTGCCTTTCTTCTGTGCCGAGCGCGTGGCCCGGGCTGCGGCGCTGCAGGGCGTGCACTACTTCGACCTGACCGAGGATGTAGCTGCCATGCGTGCCATACAGGACATGGCATTGCAGGCGCGCTCGGTGCTGATGCCGCAATGCGGACTGGCACCGGGCCTGATCGGCATGCTGGGCGGACATCTGGCCCAGCAGTTCGACGAGCTGTTCGACCTGCAGCTGCGCGTGGGCGCGCTCACGCGTCATGCGACGAATGCGCTGCGCTACCACTTCACCTGGAGCGTGGACGGCGTCATCAACGAGTACTGCAAGCCCTGCAACACCATCGTCAACGGCCAGCCCATGCTGGTGCCCCCGCTGGAGGGGGTCGAACAGCTGATTCTGGACGGCGAGAACTTCGAGGCCTTCAATACCTCGGGTGGTCTGGGTACGCTGTGCGAGACGCTGCAGGGCCGCGTGCGCAACCTCAACTACAAGACCATACGCCACCCCGGCCATCGCGACGCCATGCATTTGCTGCTGCACGGCCTGCGCCTGATAGAGCGCCGCGATCTGCTGCGCCAGGTGCTCGAAGGCGCGGTGCCCCACAGCCGTGAAGACATGGTGGTGATTGCCGCCATGGCCAGCGGCATGCGCGCGGGCCGGCTCGAGCAGCTGATGCGCGGCACCCGCATCTTCGGTGCGCCGCTGCGCGGCAGACAGCGCACGGCCATAGAGCTGACGACCTCTGCAGGCATGCTGGCCGCCGTGGAGCTGTTCGCCACGGGCCAGTTGCCGCAGCAGGGCTTTGTGCGCCAGGAGCAATGCACGCTGGCCGCACTCTCGAACACCCGCGTGGCCTCCTACTTCGACGGCCTGCTCGGCTGATGCCTGTATCTCACACCCATCAGGAGGGAATGCCATGACTGCCATCTCCGCTGCCGACTTCCAGACCGTGCTGAGCCGCTGCGGCATAGCGCTGCAGGCCCTTGAAGGCAAGGACATCACTGTGCACTCGCCCATCGACGGCACGGAACTGGCCAGCCTGGCCGCCCTGCCCGGTGCCCAGGTGCCGCCAGTCATCGACCATGCGGTGCAGGCTTTCAAGCAGTGGCGCCTGGTGCCCGCCCCAGTGCGCGGCGAGCTGGTGCGGCTCTGGGGCGAGGAGCTGCGCAGCGCCAAGGCCGATATAGGCCATGTGATTTCCTGCGAGGTCGGCAAGATAGCTCAGGAAGGCCTGGGCGAGGTGCAGGAAGGCGTGGACATCTGCGAGTTTGCGCTGGGCCTGTCGCGCCAGCTGCATGGCAAGACCATTGTTTCCGAGCGCCCCGGCCACCGCATCATGGAGCAATACCACCCGCTGGGGCCGGTGGCCGTCATCACGGCCTTCAACTTTCCCAGCGCCGTCTTCGCGTGGAACGCGGCGGTTGCCCTGGTCTGCGGCAACCCGGTGATCTTCAAGCCTTCCGACAAGGCGCCGCTATCGGGCCTGGCCACCTTCAAGGCGCTGGAGCGGGCCATTGCCCGGTTTGGCGACCGGGCTCCGGCAGGTCTGGCGCAGATCGTGCTGGGCGGCGCAGCTGTCGCCGAGGCCCTGGTGGACAGCCCCCGGATTGCGCTGGTATCGGCCACGGGGTCGAGCCGCATGGGCCGCACCGTGGGCCCCAAGGTGGCGGCGCGTTTTGGCAAGCGCATTCTGGAGCTGGGCGGAAACAACGCCATGGTGGTCACGCCGGCTGCCGATCTGGATCTGGCTGTGCGCGCCATTGTCTTCAGCGCCGTGGGCACAGCCGGCCAGCGCTGCACCTCGCTGAGACGCCTGATCGTGCACCGCGATGTCAAACAGCCGCTGCTGGACAGGCTGCTGCCGGCCTACCGCAGCCTGCGCATCGGCAACCCGCTGCAGCCGGATACCCTGGTCGGCCCCCTGATCAACCAGGCATCTTTCGAGGCACTGCAGCACTCGCTGAGTCAGGCGCTTAAAGACGGCGGTCATTTGCTGACGGGCGGCCAGCGCCAGCTGGAGCAGCAGTTCCCCCAGGGCTTCTATGTGGCTCCGGCCATTGTGGACATGCCGGCCCAGACCAGCATCGTGCGGCACGAGACCTTTGCCCCGCTGCTCTATGTGCTGAGCTACGACGAGCTGGAGCAGGCCATTGCGCTTAACAACGATGTGCCTCAGGGCCTGTCCTCATGCATCTTCTCCAACGATCTGCGCGAAGTGGAGCTGTTCTTGAGCGCGGCCGGCTCGGACTGCGGTATGGCCAATGTCAATATCGGGCCCAGCGGTGCCGAGATCGGCGGCGCCTTTGGCGGCGAAAAGGAGACCGGTGGCGACCGCGAAAGCGGCTCGGACGCCTGGAAGCAGTACATGCGCCGCACGACCAACACCATCAACTATTCGCGCGAGCTGCCGCTGGCCCAGGGCATCCAATTCGGGTGAACCACAGATACCGCAGCCCGTGACTGCCAGCGAGGCCATGCAACGCGGATTCCGGGGTTAGCGGACTCCATTCAAGAGTCATGGCTGCCCAGCTTCCACCAGGTTCTGCACGCTGGCAACAAAGGCCTCGAGCACGGCCGGCATGCCCTGTGGCCGCCAGGCCAGCACGGCTGGCGTAGTCACCCGGCTGCCGCGCAGCGCCGCAAAGTGCACGCCGTTCATGCCCACGGTCTGCATGCAGGCCGGCACCAGGGCCACGCCCTGCCCGGCCGAGACCAGTGCCATGACGGTCAGCCACTGGCGCGCGGCATGGCGAGTATGGGGATGGATGCCTGCCTGCTGCAGACAGGCGATGACGTTGTCGTAGTTGGCAGGAGCCACCTCGCGCGCAAACATGACAAAAGTGTCCTGGGCCAGTTCGCGCAGATCGATTTCGCCGCGCTGGGCCAGCGCATGCTCGCTGGGCAGGCAGCAGACAAAAGGCTCCTCGCCTATGGACAGCGTGCGTATATCGTCCTGAGGCGTGCCGATGTTGAGAAAGCCGCAGTCGATCTGCCCGCTGGCAATGGCCTGCAGCTGGTCACGCGTGGACATCTCGTGCAGGCATAGCTCGACCAGCGGGCGCTCGGCACGAAAGGCCCGGCAGAACCCTGGCACCTGCCGGTAGACCATGGACCCCGTAATGCCGATGTCCAGCCGCCCCTGCAAGCCCTGGGCCACGCCGCGCACCACCTCGGCCGCATGCTGCAGCTGGGCCAGCACCTTGCGAGCCTCGTGCAAAAAAGCCTCCCCTGCGGGCGTGAGTTTCACGTTCTTGGCGTCGCGCTCCATGAGTACCGTGCCCAGATCCTGCTCCAGTGTCTTGAGCGCCATGCTCAGCGGCGGCTGGGTGATGCACAGGCGCTGGGCGGCCCGGCCGAAGTGCAACTCCTCGGCCAGAACCACAAAGTAACGCAGCAAATGGGTTTTCATCATGTTTCGCTAAGTTTGGCCAAGACCATACCCCATGCAGCTGGAAGCCGAGATTTCGCCTCGGTGGGTCATGTGTCTCGCTCGCCATCTCCTGCAGTCGAGTAGCTGCAACAGAGAATTCAATTCAAATCAGCCTCTAGCCCTTTCACAGCATGCGCAAGCAGCTATCAAAAACAGTTATCAGATTTGTCGCCAGCGACAGAGGCCTTGCCGGCCACGCCGGGATTTCGCCCCGGCGGGCGACTCACTTTCTTGCTTGTGCAAGAAAGTAAGCAAAGAACACAGCCCTACCGTCCGCGTCCCTGCGCTTCGCTACGGGCAAACCTGCGTCACGCCATTCAGACTGCGGTGCCGCCCAACTCGCTGTGCGGCACGCCGCTTCGCTCAGACAGACGGCGGCAAGTCAGTTCACGATGCAACGCTGTCCTGCGGCAGCGTTGCCCGCATCCCGAACCGCGTGCCGCAGGCGCAGACACACGGGTAGATACGGGCGGCCTGCATGAGTTGCGACGAAGCCGGTTGTTGGTCTCGCCCCTTGTGCCAACGCTGCCCGCAGGCGAAGCCGCAGGGACGGGGGCAGCGGGGTCGCCTTCTTTTACCTACTTTTCTTGGCGAAGCAAGAAAAGCAGGTCGGCATGGCGGACCGAGACCCGCCGGGGGCGCCTAGCCCTCTGTCTAAAGATCCGGCATGTTGCCGAAGCAAAAATCCAAGCAAAATCACCCTCTAACCCAATTACAGCAAACGCAAGCAGCTATCAAAACAGCATGACTTGGTCGCGGGCGACAGAGGCCTTGCCGGCCACGCCGAGATTTCGCCGCGGCGGGCGACTCACTTTCTGTTGCCAGAAAGTAAGGCGGCTGGCGGGCCGAGACCCGCCCTCTGACCTTGGCGAAGAAAGGTCAATCAGGTCATTGACTCGACCCTCCATCCCCTGCACCTTGGCCCGTCAATACGACTTGGGCAAGCCCAGAACCTTCTCGGCAATAAAGCACATGATGAGCTGCGGGCTCACGGGTGCTAGGCGCGGAATCCACGACTCGCGCATATAGCGCTCCACATGGAATTCCTTGGCATAGCCCATGCCGCCGTGCGTGAAGATGGCGGTCTCGCAGGCCTTGGCGCAGGCTTCGGCAGCCAGGTACTTGGCGGCATTGGCCTCGGCACCGCATGGCAGGCCCTTGTCATAGAGAAAGGCGGCCTTCTGCACCATCAGGTGTGCGGCCTCCAGTCCCATCCAGGCCTGGGCCAGCGGGTGCTGCACGCCCTGGTTCTGGCCTATGGGCCGGTCGAAGACCACGCGTTCGTTCGCATACTGGGTGGCGCGCGCCAAGGCAGCACGGCCCAGGCCCACGGCTTCGGCCGCAATCAGAATGCGCTCGGGGTTGAGGCCGTGCAGGATATACGAAAAGCCCTTGCCCTCCTCGCCGATGCGGTCCTGCACCGGGATGCGCAGCCCGTCGATGAAGAGCTGGTTGGTGTCCACGCATTTGCGGCCCATCTTCTCGATCTCGGTCACGGCGATGCGGCTGCGGTCCAGGTCGGTATAGAACAGCGACAGGCCTTCGGTGCCCTGGCACTCTTCCACGGGCCTAGTGCGCGCCAGCAGCAATATCTTGTTGGCCACCTGGGCCGTGGAGATGAAGACCTTCTGCCCATGCACCACATAGACATCGCCTTCACGCACGGCACGGGTCTGCAGCTTGAGGGTGTTGAGCCCGGCATTGGGCTCGGTCACGCCGAAGCAGGCCTTGTCCCGGCCCGCGATCAGCGGCGGCAGCCAGCGCTGTCTTTGCTCGTCCGTGCCGAAGACCACGGCCGGGTGCAGACCGAAGATATTCATGTGCACGGCCGATGCGCCTGACAGGCCCGCCCCCGTGGCCGAGATGGTGTGCATCATCAGCGCCGCCTCGGTGATGCCCAGACCTGCGCCGCCGAACTCTTCGGGCATGGCAATGCCCAGCCAGCCGGCTTCGGCCAGGGCCTGGTGGAAGTCGTGCGGAAAGCCGCCGTCCCTGTCCTTCTTCAGCCAGTAGTCATCATCGAAAGGCGCGCAGGCCCGCTGCACGGCGTCCCGGATCTGTTCCTGCTCGGCGCTCCATAAAAAATCCATGGCGGCTTCTCTCTATCGGTTGAATCTCAATGAAATCTGCCTCAAACGCCCGTTCTACAAGCGCCATCAGCTATTGTTTTAATCAATCAGGCCGGCGCACGCGCGCCGGGTTCTCGCCATAGGGTGGGCTGTAGATGACCAGCAGACGCACGGGCGTGTCGCTGGTGACGCGAAACACATGCATGCAGTCCTCGGGGAAAAAGCAGGTATCGCCCGCCTGCATGGCAAAGCGCTCGGTCTGGCCCTGACTTTGCACCTCCACCTCGGCCGTGCCGTCCAGCAGATAGCAGGCCTGCTCCATGCCCGGGTGGGCATGCGGCAGCGCACCGCCGCCTTTTTCCAGCGTTCCGAGCACCACCTCCATGTGCTGGGCGCCGACATTGGCCTGGCTGACGAGGCGCCGGTTCACCGTGCCGTGGTGGTTGGCAGGGCTGTATCCCTGTACGTCCTGCTCGCGGATCAGATAGCGGGGCATATGTCTGTCTCTCCTTGGTCGTTGGATGAGGAAGCCTGCATGCAGGCACCGCTGGCCTGCAGTGCGGCGATCTGTGCCTCGCCCAGACCCGCTTCGCGCAGCACCTGCAGCGTGTGCTGGCCCAGCTGCGGCGCAGCGCTGGCCTGACGATCCGGGGGCGTTGCGCTCCACTGCGTGGGATTGGCCGTGGTGCGCAGCCGCCCCTCGCTGGGGTGCTCGATCTCGCGCACAAAGCCCGTGGCCGCATGGTGCGGATCGGCCAGCAGGTCCTCGGGCGAGGCCATGGGCATATTCGGCACGTCGGCCGCATCGAGCAGCGCACGCCACTCGGCCGTGCTGCGCTCGCGCATCAGGCTCGCCACCTCGGCATAGACGGCATCGATATTCGCTGCGCGCTGGCCGTGGGTGGCAAACATGGGTTCATGCATGCGCTCGCCCTGCCCTATGGCGTTGAAAAAGCTGTGCCAGTGCTTGTCGTTGTAGATCAGCACGCACAGATGGCCGTCGCTGGTGCGGTAGGGCTTGCGATGGCGTGTCAGCAGCCGCGCATAGCCGGCGTCGCCCAGCTGCGGCTCGAAGCTCAGCCCGGCCATGTGGTCGCCCAGGATGAACTGCGTCATGGCCTCGAACATGGGCACGACCACCGCCTGCCCCTGGCCGCTCTTCTCTCGCGCATACAGCGCAGCCGTGACCGCATAGACCGCATGCAGGCCCGTGACCCGGTCACCCAGCGTCATGGGCGCATAGGACGGCTCGCCGCCGCCGTATTGCTGGGCCAGCCAAGGCACGCCGGTCGCCCCCTGTATCAGGTCGTCGTAAGCCGGCTTGGCCGCATAGGGACCGGTCTGATCGAAGCCGCAGCAGCTCACATGGATCAGGTGCGGATGGCTTTGCTCCAGCGTCTGCCAGTCCAGTCCCAGCCGGGCCATGGCCTGGGACCGCACATTGCTGATGAAGACATCGGCATCGGCCAGCAGCAGCAGCAGCGCCTGGCGCGCGGCTGCCTGCTTGAGATCCAGCACCACGGAGCGCTTGCCCTGGTTGGCCTGCAGAAAAATGGGGCCCATGCCGGGATTGCGCATGGGGCCTACATGGCGCATGTTGTCGCCCTCGGGCGACTCCACCTTGATCACGTCAGCACCCAGAGCGGCCAGAATCTGCGTGGCAAACGGCCCCATGATCACCGAAGTCATGTCCACAATCCTGACGCCTGCCAAGGGTCCGGCTGAAGTACCCACAGCCTGACGGCTATCGCTGTGCATGCTCGTCATATCACTGCGCCTCGATGCCGGCCTGCTTGACCAGTTGCCCCCATTTGGCGAGCTGCTCCTTCACATAGAGCGCGAACTCGTCGGGCGTGGCCGTGGGCCAGACCTCGAAGCCGACCTGGGCCAGTTGCTCCTGCACGGCCTTGTCCTTGAGGATGAGCTGCAGCTCGCTATTGATGCGCTCGGCTATGGCCTTGGGCATGCCGGCCGGGCCGAAGATGCCGTTCCACGAAGTGATATCGAAGCCCGGCAGCGTCTTGCCGATGGCGGGCACATTGGGCAGCAGCTGCGACCCCTTGGCCGCCGTCACGGCCAGCGTGCGCACGCGCTCGGTCTTGAGCGTGCCCCAGGCCGAACCCAGGTCGGCCACATACATCTGGATCTGGTTGCCCATCACATCCGTCAATGCCTGCGGGCTGGACTTGTAGGGCACGCCGGTGATCTGCGTACCCGTGATGTATTTGAAGGTTTCCGAAGCCACCAGCGAGGTGCTGTTGGGCGTGCCGTAGGAGAGCTTGTCCGGATGCGACTTGGCATAGGCAATCAGCTCTGTCACAGTCTTTGCAGGCACCGAGGGATGGACCACCAGCGCAAACGGCAGCTCGCCCACGCGCGCCACAGGCGTGAAGTCCTTGATGGGGTCGTACTTGAGGCCCTTGACCAGCCATGGGTTGGCCGAATGCGAGGTGTTGGTGGTCATGAACAGCGTATAGCCGTCCGGCTTGGCCTTGACCACATGCGCGGCCGCAATCTGGGCATTGGCCCCGGCCCGGTTGTCCACCACCACGGGCTGCTTGAGCCGCTCGCCCAGCTTGTTGGCCACCACTCGGGCCACCGCATCGGTGCCGCTGCCCGCAGCAAACGGCACCACCAGCGTGATGGGGGCTGCGGGATAGCTCTCCTGAGCCAGCACCGTCCCCGCAAGGCCCATGCCCACGGCAGCTGCCAGGCCTGCTCTCGCACAGGCGCGCAGTAAGAATCGCTTGTTCATGCTTGTCTCCTTGTTCAGGCTGCGGCACCTGTAACCGGTGCCTGCTGTGCATGCTGAAGCGTTCAATCATTCAAGTCCAATTGTTTAAACCACATGAACGATTCGATTTCCGAATCCTTAGGTCCGGCTAGACATTCCCAGCCGCTGCGCCTGATGCGTCACCCCTCTGCACGGCGAAATGAGCTGGATTTGTACCTGCGCCCCCAGCCCTTTTGCCCTTGAGGTGGTGGCATCGGCCCGCGCTGGCAAGGCCCTGAGGCGTCGAATCGGCAGAGCTTTTGGCGGCGAAAAGGAGACCGGCTGCGACAGCGAGAGCGGCTCCGACGTCTGGAAGCAATACATTTGCCGCACGGGCAACGCCATCAACTACTCACGCGAGTTGGTGCTGGCACAAGGCATTCAGTTTGAGCAAATAGCTGGAGCGGATACGGCGTTTGAAGCGCCGCCCAATGGCAGACTGTCGCCTTGTTCCTCTGTATTCTTCTGACCATGGCCGAGCCTCTCAAGCACCCCGGCAGCGACATTGAGTTCCATGCCGACCCGTCTCTTTTGCTGGCGCCCTTCGATATCTATGATCGGGAAGAGTCTCTGGGTCGGGAACTCGCTACCTATGACCCCAATGATTCCCAGCAATTGCTGCGGCTGCTCGATCGCTATTTCTTTCCTTGCTGTGAGCAGGCCTCATGGAGCACTGCACATAAAGTGATGCTGACCCGGTCATTGCAAGCCGCCTTGCAATGCCTGCAATACGACTTTGCAGCCCCGCTGCAAGACAGCCATGACGACTGCTTCTACCTGCCCGCAACCTGGCAGATTCAGGCTCCTCGACAGTTCTTCCTGAACGCTTATTCGATCCTGCTGAAACGCTGGGCTGCAGAGTTCGCGACAGCGGGCTTCAGCCCCATGCCTGCCGAGAGTCTGCGGCACCTGGCATGACAGCTGTCAGTCGTACCCGGACCTCAGCGATACGCGCCAAACAGCGCTGATGAGCAACGAAATGAGGTGATAAGGCCTGATGCCCTACAGCGCTGTCACAAAACGGTGATTGAACTTGGGCCCCACTCGGGGGAGAATGCCTTATTACCGCTTTCGCTCAGGTGCTGTCATGGACCATATCCACTCCACGCCCACCCACCAAGCTCTGGATGTCGCTCCTTACGGAGCCAGGCTTTCAGCCGCTCACTCGAGCGTGCTCTTCAAGGCGGAAGATCTGGAAGTCATTCGCGTCGTGCTGCGCTCGGGCCAGTCGCTGCCGCCGCATCGCGTGCCTGGCAGCGTCAGCCTGCAATGCCTGGAGGGTCGACTCGAAGTTCTCATCGGCCAGACCGTGCATGAACTGGGGCCCAAGCAACTCATGCATCTGCCAGCCAATATGCCCCATGCCGTGCGTGCCATGGAAGACTCGTCCGCGATTGCCACCATCGTGCTCTGTGAGGTTTGAAGAACTTCTATCGAACAGGCAAAAACTGCATGAACGGGCCGGCAAGCAATCCCTGCGCATAGCCGATGACGGAGCGCCGGTAGCGCTCGGTGGTGTAATCCGCCACCAGATCCAGCCGGCCGATGATCTTGCCCATCTCGCGCTCGAAGCTCAGGTTACGCCCTTCTTCTGCTATCTGATTCGATAGCAGCAAGGGCTTTCCACCGGGCGCCTTGCGCGAGTTGAGAATCCAGTTGGCGATCTCCAGATTGCGCGCTGCATTGAAGACATGCTGCGGGTCCAGCCCATCGATCAGCGTGAAGCTGGTGCGCCCGCCATGCGCGGTGATCAGCATATCGGCTGCGGCATGAACAAAGGCCGCGACCCGGTCCCCCGCAAACTCGGGCTGCAAGGCCAGGGACAGCGCTGCCACATCGCGCTTGTCCTGCAGCTCATGCCAGGGCTGGCGCTCCATGACGGCAATGCGCACATAGGTCATGGCCGCTTCGCGGCTGGAGGCGGTCTTTTTCCATTCGGTGGGGTTGCGGCGGTAGAGCTTGTCCATGATGAGAAACAGGCTCTCCAGGTTCTCCTTCATGGCCAGCGTCGCCATGCGGTTGCTGTCGGACTGCAGCAGCTCGCGCGAGTGAAAGTCCTCACCCTTCACTTCGCCATGATTCGTGGGAGCGCTGGAACAAGCGGCCAGGGCGCACAGCACCAGCCCTGACAGCAGCCACCGCCCCATACGCGGGTGACCGCGCAGGGGATCGCGCGTGCAGTGGCCTGCGGCGGCAAGGGGCAAAGCTCGTGCTGCTGTCATGCTACAAACATAACAGCAGATGCTGCTGGGTCAGTCACGCCAGAGGCGCGCGATTGTTATCAATCGTGAACAAAGCCCGATCCCGCACACGGGTCAGGACTCTATTTGCGCAGTTGCCTGAGGATCTGCTCCAGCACCTTCCATGGCTCGGTCTGGTCGGCCATCGCCACGGGCACGCGCAGCTTGCTGCTGGTTGCCTGCTGCGGCGAGAACAGCAGACCCGGCGCAAGCAGCAGATTGCTCAGCGCCGCCTGACGCGCCAGCACCTCGGTGTCCACTCCGCAGTCCACCCAGGCAAAGGTGCCGGCCACGGGTTCGTACTCCGCATGGCAGCCCAGCGCTTCGAGCCTGCGCAGACAGCGCCCGCGCGCCCTGTCCACCCGCTCGCGCAGCCGGTCCACATGCTTGCGAAAGGATCCGTCGGCCAGAATATGGTGCACGATCTGCTCTGCCGGCAGCGAAGAGGTCAGGCCCGCCAGCAGCTTCATGTCGGTGAGCCGGTGCACATACTCGGGCTTGGTCGCGATATAGCCCACGCGCAGGCCGCCCGACAAGGTCTTGGAATAGCCCCCCACCAGAATCACGCGCTGCAATCTGTCCATGGCCGCCAGCCGCAGCGGCATGGCGCCCAGGAATTCGGAATAGGTGTCATCCTCGACCAGCAGGAAATCATGGCGCTCGGCAATGCGCAGCACCTCGTGGGCCACGCCGGCAGACAGACTCAGCCCCGTGGGGTTGTGCACCGCCGTGTTGAGGATGAAGAGCTTGGGTTTGTGGCTCTGTGCCAGCGATGCCAGGGCCGCCACATCGGGCCCGCCGGGCAGGCGCGGCACGCCGACGACGTTCACGCCCATGTATTTGAGTCGCCCGAAGATCAAAAACCAGGCCGGATCTTCGACCAGCACGGTATCGCCGGGCTTGAGAAAGCAGCGCACGACCAGATCCAGGCCATGGGTCACTCCGCCCACCGTCATGAGATTGGCCTCGGGATGGGCCGGCACCTCCTGGGCCTGCAGATTCGAGGCTATCTGCTGGCGCAGCGGCAGAAAGCCCTGGGGATGGCCATAGCTGAGAAAGCTCTGCTCGGCCCGCACATTGTTACGGGTGATGGCGCGCATGGCACCGGTGATCAGGCCCTGATCCATCCAGCTCGAAGGCAGGCAGCCCGCGCCCCCGGTGCCCGCGCTGTCGTCGCGAAAAATCCCGCGCAGCAGATAAGCGGTGTCGAAGTCTGCCGGCTGCGCCGAGGCGCCAGCCACCGCGGCAGGCTCCATCACGCGGCGCTGGGCCGCCACATAAAAACCGCTGCCGCGCCGCGACTGCAGCAGACCCTGGGCCGCCAGCTTGTCGTAGGCCTGGACCACGGTGTCGCGGCTGACACCGGCGTTTTCCGCCAGCGCCCGCACCGAAGGCAGGCGCACGCCCACACGCAGGCCATGGTTGCGGATCAGCCCGCCGAAATGCTCGACCAGCTGATCCACCAGTCCCACCGCACTGGAGCGCATGGGTTGCCAGCCCATGGATCCCGTCCCGGCCACGGGCAAGGCTGCCGGGGTCGTGGCTCCGCCGTCGATCTGTGGATCCAGCATGAAGTGCTTTCTCAAAGTGTCAGGTCAATTAGAGCAGGCCAGCTCATCAACTGGCCTGCAAAAGTGTACTGACAGTGTACTGATTCAAGCTTTTAGTATAGAGGCACAACGCTTATGCAGCCCCAAGGTTCGCCATGTCATTTCTGCCTGAATCCTCTGCCTTCATTCTGCCTCTGGCCATGTTTGCCTTTGTCAGCTCCGTCACGCCCGGCCCCAACAATGTGATGCTGACGGCCTCGGGGGCCACTTTCGGCTACCGCCGCAGCGTGCCGCATATGCTGGGCATCTGTCTGGGCGTGGTCCTCATGGTGCTGCTGATCGGCGCGGGCCTGGGCAAGCTGTTCGAGGCCGAGCCCCGCATCTACACCCTGCTCAAATATGTGGGCGCGGCCTATCTGATCTGGCTGGCATGGAAAATCGCCCGTGCCGGCGGCGTGGACCAGGGCCAGTCGGGCAGCCGCCCGTTCAGCTTCTGGCAGGCCGCCGCTTTCCAGTGGGTCAACCCCAAGGCCTGGATCATGGCCGTGGGCGTGGTCGCGACCTACACGCCGCGCGAAGGTTTTTTCGTCAACCTGGTGCTGTCGGCCCTGGTGCTGGGCCTGGTCAACTATCCCAGCATCAGCGTCTGGACCCTGTTCGGCAGCACCGTGGGGCGCGCACTGCGCACTCCACAGGCACTGCGCATGTTCAACGGCGTGATGGCCGGTCTGCTGCTGCTGTCGCTGGTGCCCATTTTTGCCGAGCATGTCTAAACTCGGTCCATGCAATATGACATACGCCAGCTGAACGAGTCCGACCTTTGCAACTATCGCGCCCTGCGCCTGCAGGCCCTGACCGAATGCCCCGCCGCCTTCGGTGCCACGCCCGCAACCGAGCAGGCACTCGGCGATACGCAGCTGCTGAGCCGCTTCAGCGGCGCCCAGGGTCAGGCCATGTGGGGAGGCTTTGACGCAGACGGCAGACTCTTCGCCACCCTGGGCCTGTATCGCGATCAGGGAGAGAAGACCGCGCACAAAGGCCATCTCTTTGCCATGTATGTGGCTGCACCGGCCCGAGGCCAGGGCCTGGCCTGCCGCCTGCTGAAGACTGCTGTTGCGCACGGCAGAGCGCTGAACTTGCGACAGCTGATGCTGGGCTGCAACGCCGGCAACGGCAACGCACTACGCTTGTATGAGCAGGCAGGCTTTCGCGAATATGGGCTGGAGCCTGCGGCCCTGTATGTGGACGGCGAGTATTTCGACGAGGTGCTGATGGTGATGAAGCTGGACTAGTCCACACCGCATCGGCCCATTTCAGCTGGCAGGTTTGCACAAGCGGCTTGGCTCAGCGCGCCTGCATCGCAATGATCTGCTGCGCCAGGCCAGCAATGGCCTCGTCCGAGAGCTGGTCTGTCTCCAGAATCTGGCGCCGGGGCCATTGCTCGAAGTGATTCGACTGGGAGCGCTCGTAGTGCGGGTCGTAGTGGCGCGCCATCAGCTCCTCGAACAGCGCAGGCAGCTCCCCTTCCCGCGCCCATTGCTGCCAGCGGCTCACGGTCTCCTTGCCCTGCAGCTCCTTGAGCCAGCCCAGCTTGGTGGCCAGCACTTCGGGATCGTCGCCCAGGTAGGCATAGTCGCGCAGCAGATAGGAAAGGCGTGCGGCCTCTGTTGCACGCACCTCGATGACCGCAGCCTTGTGCAGATGCTGCACCAGTACCAGCGGCAGGCCGACGCGGCCGATCTTGGCGCTCTCTCCTTCCAGATAGACGGGACGCGAAAGATCGAAGCTCTCCAGCTGCTCGGCAATCAGGGTCTCGAAACGTTTCTGGCTGGGTTGCTCGATGCCGGGCAGGCCGCCCAGCAAGGAGCCCTTGTGGCTGGCATAGCCCTCCAGGTCGAGCACCTGCTCGCCTCTTTGGGCCAGCGCATGCAGCACGCGGGTCTTGGCCGAGCCGGTGGCGCCGCACAGCACGCGCATCTGCAGCTGCGGCACCAGGCTTTCAAGCTGCGCAATCACATGACCGCGAAACGCCTTGTAGCCACCGGCCAGTTGCTGTGCATCCCAACCGACCAGACGCAGCCAGGTCACCATGGAGCCGCTGCGCAAGCCGCCGCGCCAGCAATAGACCAGGGGCTTCCAGTTGGCAGGCTTGTCGGCAAAGGTTTCGCGCAGATGGCGTGCCAGATTGGCCGACACATAGGCCGCCCCCAGACGCTTGGCCTCAAAAGGGCTGACCTGCTTGTAGATGGTGCCGATCTCGGCACGCTCGGCATTGCTCAGCACGGGGCAGTTGATGGAGCCCGGAATATGGTCGAGCTCGAACTCGGCGGGCGAGCGGGCATCGATCAAGGCATCGAACTGGTGGCGTTCAGGAACGCGAACGGGCTGGCGGTGGGACACGGCAGACTATCCATGGCTGCGCCTGGCGGCCTGCATGGCCGCCGGGCAAATGGCGTGTGCTCGGGCGTGAAGCGGCAATCGCGATGAGGCTGCGATTCGACTTGAGGCTCGGCAACATGAAAAACCTGCCGCCTCATCCAACGATGGAGCCCGGCAGGCCACGAAGCATGGGCGTGGATCGAGCCTCGATACGCACAACGGCTGCGGCAAGCTTGCCCGCAGCGGTCATTCCCTGTGTGCTGCATTTTCGCAGATGTGGCGGACTGCTTCAGCGCCGGCAGCCAAAACCCGGCACACCCGGGCCGAGACCGAATCAGGCTCTGGCGCTACTCACTTGCGCGGGCGCAGCAGCATTTCGTCGCCGCTCATCTGCACATCGAAAAAGCGCAGAAAGTTCTGGCCCAGCAAGGCGTCTTCGCTGTCGTCGCCCGTATAGCCCGTGCCCACGCGCACATCGCGCACACGCAGGCTGGCGATGCGGACCTCGTCGGCCGTGACGATGCGGCCGTCACGTTCGCCGTTGGCCGTGCGAAAACGTACTTTCTCGCCGCCTTCCAGCCCGGCACGCTCGGCCAGCGCATCGGTCACACTGACCGAGGTGGCCCCGGTATCGACTAAAAAGGTGACGGGCTGATCGTTGACATAGCCCTTGACGCGGAAGTGCCCGTCCATGCCGCGCTCTATGCGCAGCGTGCCATCGGCCAGGACCTTGGCCTGGGCCGGCTTGAGGAAATGCTGCATGGCCAGATACATCGCGGCCATGACCACCAGCCAGAACAGCAGAAACAGCATGGTGCTGCGCCGTGCCACGGATTGCGGGGAAGGCTCGGACTCTGGCGAGGACTGGGGCGGCGGCGTGACATTCAGGCGCATGGGCAGGCAAACAAGCTGAGGACAATGCAGCCATTTTGCCAAGACCGGCGCCAAGGTCATACCCGGCCATTACGGCGCCAGCGCCACTACCGCGCTTACATTGAAGCTTGTTTGCAAATCTATCGGCCTGCAAGGCCGCCCAACCATGAACACATCCAAGCTGCCCGCCCTGGTGCTGCACTATATTTTCGATCCCCTGTGCGGCTGGTGCTATGCCGCCGCGCCGCTGGTCAAGGCCGCGCGCGAGGTGCCCGGCATCGAGGTTCAATGGCATGCCGGCGGCATGCTGACCGGAGCCCACACGCGCACCATCACTGCGGACTGGCGTGACAAGGTCATGCCCAGCGACCAGCGCATTGCCGAGATGACGGGCCAGCCCTTTGGCGATGCCTATCTCAACGGCCTGCTCAATGACATTGGCGCGCCGCTGGACTCCGAGCCCCCGACCACGGCCCTGCTGGCCGCCGAAGCGCTGGCCGGCAAGGGTCTGGAGATGCTGGCTGCCGAGCAGAAAGCCCATTACGTGGAGGGCCGCCGCATCAGCGAGCCCGCCGTGCTGCGCGAGCTGGCGGCCGGCATCGGTCTGGACAGCGCGGCCTATGACGCGGCCTACGCCGAGCAAAGCGGCGCGGCCACGCAAAAGCATATCGCCGAAAGCCGCGAATGGCTGGGCATGGTGCAGGGCCAGGGCTTCCCTACCCTGGCGCTGGAGTTCGACCACCCCGAGCAGACCGGCCAGCGCGCCGTGCAGCGCATCGAGATCGGCGAATGGCTGGGCGATGTCGACGGCTGGAAGCGGCAACTGGCCGCCTGGGCCGAGCAGATTGCCGAGCTCAATCAGCAGCAGGCTGGCGACACCGACACCAGTGGCGATCCCAGTTGCGGCCCCGACGGCTGCGAGCTGCCACCGCGCTGAGCGGCATGGTTTGCGCTGTAGCCACTCTCTTATTCATAGCTTATAGCGCTTGATATTCAAAGAACTCAGACATTATTCAATCTGAGTTTCTTATCTATCAAGCGCAAGCAGCTATCCTTTCTGCATCCTTCTACCGGCGGCTGCGCACCCTGTCGCTCTTGCCTTCGCTCTTGCCTTCGCTATTGCGGCAGGGCATAGGCGATCACATAGTCGCCGCGCCTGGGCGACTGGCGTGCGCCGCCTGCGGTGATCACCACATACTGCCTGCCGGTTCTGGGCGAGACATAGCTCATGGGCCCGCCCTGGCTGCCCACGGGAAGGCGCGAGCGCCAGATCTCCTTGCCGTTGGCGCTGTCGAAGGCGCGCAGATAGAAGTCCTGCGTGCCCGCGAAGAACACCAGCCCCGACTTCGTGACCATGGAAGGCCCCAGCGTGGGCATGCCGATGGGAATTGGCAGCCACATGGGAATGCCCAGAGGACCTGTGTCACGCACCGTGCCCACGGGTACCTGCCATTTGATCTGGCGCGATTTCAGATCCACGGCCGTCATGGAGCCAAAGGGCGGCTTCTGACAGGGAATGCCCAGCGGCGACAGAAAGCGCTGACGCATGGCGCCAAACGGCGTGCCCTCCTGGGGCACGGCCCCCATCTCGATGCCGCTGGCGCCGGGCTTCATATCGGCGCGCGCAATCATGTAGTTCGCCAGACCCAGACGCATATCGTTGACGAACATGGTCTGGGTGATCGGGTCTATGGAGACGCTGCCCCAGTTCATGCCGCCCAGCGAGCCCGGAAACTGCAGCGTCGGCCCCATGCCCGGCGGCGTGAACACGCCTTGATGCTGCATGTCCTTGAAGGCTATGCGGCACAGCAGCTGATCGAAGGGCGTGGCCCCCCACATATCGGACTCCTTCAGGGTCTGGTTGCCGATATTGGGCATGCCCGTGGAATGCGGCTGGGTCGGCGCATAGCGCTCGCCGGGCACATGGCCTTGCGGCACGGGCAACTCCTGCACCTCTGCCAGGGGCTCGCCACTCTCGCGGTTGAGCATGAAGATCATGCCCTGCTTGGTCACCTGCAGCAGCGCGGGGTCCACCCCGCCCTGGGCGTTGGTTACATCGACCAGAGCGGGCTGGGACGGAATGTCGAAGTCCCACAGATCGTGGTGCACGGTCTGGTAGAGCCAGCGCGGCTTGCCGGTCCTGATGTCCATGGCCACGATGGCGGAGCTGTTCTTCTCCATCTCCGCAGTGCGCTGGGCCGCATAGAAGTCCGGCGTCGCATTGCCCGTGCCCAGATAGGCCAGACCCAGTCTGGCGTCATAGGACATGCCGCCCCAGACATTGGGCGAGTTGCGCGTATAGGTCTGCCCCTGCGGCGGCTGCCCGGTGATGTCTGCATTGCCCGGGTCCCAGGCCCAGACCAGCTTACCGCTGTGCACATCAAAGGCGCGCACCACGCCCGAGGGCTCGTCGGTCGAGAAATTGTCGGCCACGCGGCCGCCCACGATCACCAGGTTCTCGGCCACCAGCGGCGCCGAGGTCTGCTGATACCAGCCCTGCTTGACCTCGCCCATGCCCTCGGTCAGATCCACCACACCGTCCTTGCCGAAGTCGGTGCATGGCTTGCCCGAATCGGGGTCCAGCGCAATCAGGCGCGCATCGATGGTGGGCAGAAACAGACGACGCCTGCAGCCTGATACTGCATCTCCGGGCTTGCCGAGGGCGCCCGAGGCCTTGATTGCGGCCTCGTTGCCATCGAAGTAACCCAGACCTCTGCAGCGCTGCCAGTTGGGCGACTTGGCCTCGGGGTCGAATTTCCATTTCTCCTCGCCCGTATCCACATCCAGCGCCAGCACCTTGCCATAGGCCGTGCAGACATACAGGCGGTCTCCGATCTGCTGCGGCGTGTTCTGGTCTTCGGCGCCCGAGCCCGTGCTTTGCGGAACATCGCCGGTGCGTGCCGTCCAGGCCACGGCCAGCTTGTCGACATTGTTTCGGCTGATCTGCTCGAGGGCCGCAAAACGCTGGCCTGCGGGACCCTGCCCCCAATCCGTCCAATCCGAAGGCTTGAGCTCCATGGAGCCGACCGAAGGCACCTCGGTGACCTCGGGGGCAATCACGCCCTTGGGCGAGAAGGCACTGACGGCTGTTGCGACGATGCCCAGGCCCAGCACCACTACCGACACTGCGGCGCCCAGACGGCCATAGTCGTTCATGACCAGCTTGCCCGCCTCAAGCTGTGCGTAGCCCAGGGCCACCAGCAGACCCAGCACGGCAAACACCATCAGGCGCGAAACCAGCGGCCAGAACTCCCAGCCCGCATCCCACCAGGCCCAGACCAGGGTCAGCACAAAGGCCAGCGCATAGAGATGGGCGCCAGCCCTGCGCCGCGCAAGCAGCAATGCCGCCGATGCCAGCAGCGCCAGCCCCATCAGCACAAAGTACCAGCTGCCTCCCTTGCCCAGCAGCACACCACCGCCTATGGTCATGTACAGACCCATCAGCAGCATCAGCAACGCCACTGCAAGCCAGTACCAGCGCCCGTCATTGGATGAAGGAGCCATAGCCTCACCTGAAATTAATTGCCATTTGTGTATTGCACGCTTTAACGCCGATACACATCGACATACTTTCGAGGGTTTGCACGCCAGCCTCAGGACTACAAGCGCCAGGTCAGGGGCACAGAAAAAAGCCGCACCGTGGAGACGGTGCGGCCGCTGAGATGGCAGTTCCGGCAACTCCTGCAATTGCCGACCAGGCAGCGCAGCTCAGTCCATCATCGAGATCACCACATCCCCGAAGCCCGAGCAGGAAACCTGAGTCGCTCCGTCCATCAGGCGGGCAAAGTCGTAGGTCACATGCTTGCTCTGGATGGCTTTTTCCAGCGACTCGACGATCAGGTCTGCAGCCTCGCGCCAGCCCATGTGGCGCAGCATCATCTCGGCGCACAGAATCATGGAGCCAGGGTTCACATAGTCCTTGCCTGCATAGCGCGGCGCCGTGCCGTGGGTGGCTTCGAAGCAGGCAATGCTCTCCGACAGATTGGCGCCGGGAGCAATGCCGATCCCGCCCACCTGCGCAGCCAGCGCATCCGAGATGTAGTCGCCGTTGAGGTTGAGCGTGGCCACCACCGAATATTCGGCCGGGCGCATCAGAATCTGCTGCAAGAAGGCATCAGTGATCGAGTCCTTGATGATGATGTCCTTGCCCGTCTTCGGGTGCTTGATGCGGCACCATGGGCCGCCGTCGATCAGCTCGGCCCCGAACTCGCGCTGCGCCAGCGCGTAGCCCCAGTCACGGAAGGCGCCTTCCGTGTACTTCATGATGTTGCCCTTGTGAACCAGGGTCACGCTGGGCTTGTTGTTGTCGATGGCGTACTGGATGGCCTTGCGCACCAGGCGCTCCGTGCCCTCGCGCGAGACGGGCTTGATGCCGATGCCCGAGGTTTCGGGAAAGCGGATCTTGTTGGCGCCCATTTCCTTGGCCAGGAAGTCGATGAGCTTTTTCGCCTTCTCGCTGCCGGCCGCGTATTCGATGCCCGCGTAGATGTCCTCCGAGTTCTCGCGGAAGATCACCATATTTGTCTTCTCGGGCTCCTTGAGCGGCGAAGGCACGCCCTTGAAGTACTGCACGGGACGCAGGCAGACATACAGGTCCAGTTCCTGGCGCAGTGCCACGTTCAGCGAGCGGATGCCGCCGCCCACGGGCGTGGTCAGCGGACCCTTGATGGACACCGCATAGTCACGCACGGCAGCCACGGTCTCCTCGGGCAGCCAGACATCGGGGCCGTAGATGCGCGTGGCCTTCTCACCCGCGTACACCTCCATCCAGGCAATCTTGCGCTGGCTGCCGTAGACCTTGGCCACGGCAGCGTCAGCCACCTTGCGCATCACCGGCGTCACATCGACACCGACACCATCGCCCTCAATGAAGGGAATGATGGGTTGGCTCGGAACATTCAGCGTCTTGTCCGCGTTGACGCTGATCTTCTCCCCCTGCGGCGGAACCTGGATGTGCTGGGACGTGCTCATGTTGTGGAATCTCCTAGTCTTGAATACTGCGCGGTGGCGCACCTTTTTGGTGCTAATTCATTGCCCCCGATTTTGGCACCTTGCTCTAAGCAAATTTTAAGAAATACAGCATAAAAACCTGTCAACGGCGGCACAGATCTGCCGTTGAGAGGGCGTGGGGGACAGATGGGCTGCTCCTCACTTCAATCTGAAACCTGGCATTGCCGCATCTTTAGGAAATTGGCATATATGAAAAAACTACTCGCTGTCCTGATTGCTGGTTCGTTCGCTGCTGGTGCTTTTGCCCAAGCCGCCGCGCCGGCGCAGCCTGCCACCCCCGCCACACCTGCCGCAGCAGCAGCGGCACCCACCGTCAAGCATATGAAGGCAAAACCTGCCAAAAAGCATCATATGCAGCACAGCAGCAAAAAGATGCACAAGCCAGCCTGATCGCGCGCTGAAAGCGGGTGAGGCGATACCGGCACTCCAAGCCTCTGTACGCCGGACCTGACTCACGCCCAAGCCTGCCGAACGGAAAGTTCTGCAGGCTTTGCATTTTGCAGGCCGGCTCCGACCGCCTATTTGCGACAGCAATTTGCACCGCAACCCACGCGGATTGCTATAGGCTTGTGACTTCCGACTTCCTGTTTGGCATGCAAGGCTCATGAAGAACCTCCCCACCAAGACAATCCCCAAATCCGGCTGGCGCGCTGCGCTGCTGACCCTGGCCTGTACCGCCCTGCTGGGCCTGTTCGGCAACCCGGCCATGGCCCGCGACGAAGGTCAGCCGCAGACGAATCTGCGCCGCATCGACCTGACGGCCGGCATGTACCGCATCGACACCCAACTGGCCATGACGCCGCAGCAGCGCGAGATCGGTCTCATGTTCCGCAAAGAGATGCCGCAGCAGGAAGGCATGCTCTTTGTCTTCGAAGTACCCGGCGTGCAGTGCTTCTGGATGCGCAACACCATCCTGCCGCTGACCGCGGCCTTTGTGGCCGATGACGGCACCATCGTCAATCTGGCCGACATGAAACCCATGAGCGAGGACTCCCACTGTTCGGCCAAGCCCGTGCGCTATGTGCTGGAGATGAACCAGGGCTGGTTTGCCAAGCGCGGGATCAAGGCCGGCACCAAGCTGGGCGGTGCGCCCTTCAATCGCTAAGCGCCGCCAGAGTCAGCATCCTTCATGCTCTACCGGCCCCAGTTTCCGCAAGCGCTGAGCGATACCGCCGCTGCGCTGCTGCAGAAACTGGGCAAGTCGCAGGCATTCGAGCCCTACCCCGGCTTCACGACAAGCATCAATGGCGAATTGCTGCATGCACCCTACCGCGTGTACTACGACGAACGCGCGCTGCAGCAATGCATTCAAGAAAGCAGCGGCGCTGCACAGCAACTGGCCCTGTGCCTGGGCAGCCGCCACGCCAACGGCCATGTGCGCGAAACCTGTCTGCGCCAGTTGCTGGAGCACGACTGCACCTGGGTGCGGCCGTTTGTGGTGCGCGCGGCTGGCGAGTATGTGCTGGAAATTGCCGAGCATCTGACAGCCCAGACCCATAGGCTATCGCCACACAGCTACGGGCGTTTTGCTGCCGAAAACCCCGAGTTTGTGACTGCCTGCAAGCAGCAGGCTGCCAGTTACTGGAACTGCTACCACCGCCAACGCTATCCGCTGCTGCGTCAGCACCCAGGCATACGATTTCTGCGCTGGGTTGACGATGCACGGCAATCACTGCCCCACGCGGATTGATGCCACCTTGTTCAGAACGCGCGGTCCATGCCGATAGTGGTTGCGCGCTGCCGGTGGGAGCACGCTTTTGAGCATTCGGTAATCGCAGGCACCAAAGTACTGAAAGTTGCGCCGACCTTCGCGCAGCGTCATATGGTTGGGGCCGGAGTATTCATCCGGGCAGTCCACATCCCAGCCACTGTCTTCCCAGAAGCAGACGCTGCAGATGCTGTACTCGCCACGGTCATCCAGCGAGAAATAGTCGCAGCAAGGACACTGATACAGCGGCATGGAGCGCCTTTCATAAATTCGGATCAAATCAAGCTGCAGTGCTTATACATCATGCACAGGCAGCTTCTACTTATATAGCAACTACTGAGGCCGGACACAAAAAAGCCGGTGACCTTTTCAGGTCCACCGGCTTTTTATGGGGCACTGCCTGCACGCAGGCGGGGCTACCCGCGCTGCGAAGCAAGCTGGCTTACACCGACGCGATGGCGGCGTTGAAGGTGGCGCTGGGGCGCATCACTGCGTCCAGCTTGGCCACGTCGGGCATGTAGTAGCCACCGATATCGGCAGCCTTGCCTTGCACTTCCTTCATCTCGGCCACGATCTTGGCTTCGTTCTCGGTCAGGCTCTTGGCCAGAGGTGCGAACTTGGCCGCCAGTGCTGCATCTTCGGTCTGAGCAGCCAGAGCCTGGGCCCAGTACAGAGCGATGTAGAACTGCGAACCACGGTTGTCCAGCTCGCCGGTGCGGCGCGAAGGCGACTTGTCTTCGTCCAGCAGCTTGCCGGTGGCTTCGTCCAGAGTCTTGGCCAGCAGCTTGGCGCGGGCATTGTTTTCCTTGATGCCCAGGTCTTCGAACGAGACGGCCAGGGCCAGGAATTCACCCAGCGAGTCCCAGCGCAGGTGGTTTTCTTCCACCAGCTGCTGCACATGCTTGGGAGCGGAGCCACCAGCACCGGTTTCGTACATGCCGCCACCGGCCATCAGAGGCACGATGGACAGCATCTTGGCCGAGGTGCCCAGCTCCAGAATCGGGAACAGGTCAGTCAGATAGTCACGCAGAATATTGCCGGTCACCGAGATGGTGTCCAGACCGCGGGCCACGCGCTCCAGCGTGTAGCGCATGGCGCGCACTTGCGAGAGGATGTGGATTTCCAGGCCGTTGGTGTCGTATTCCTTCAAGTAGGTCTGCACCTTCTTGATCAGCTCGGCTTCGTGGGGACGATAGGGGTCCAGCCAGAACACGGCAGGCATGCCGGAGTTGCGGGCACGGGTCACCGCCAGCTTCACCCAGTCACGGATAGGAGCATCCTTGACCTGGCACATGCGCCAGATGTCGCCAGCTTCCACGTTCTGGCTCAGCAGCACTTCGCCGGTGGCGATGTCCACGATGTTGGCCACGCCGTCTTCGGCGATCTCAAACGTCTTGTCGTGCGAGCCGTACTCTTCGGCCTTTTGCGCCATCAGACCCACGTTGGGCACGGTGCCCATGGTCTTGGGATCGAAGTTGCCGTGCCACTTGCAGAAGTTGATCACTTCCTGGTAGATGCGGGCAAAGGTGGACTCAGGCATCACGGCCTTGCAGTCGTAAGGCTTGCCGTCAGCGGCCCACATCTTGCCGCCCACGCGGATCATGGCAGGCATGGAAGCATCCACGATCACGTCGTTGGGCGAGTGGAAGTTGGTGATGCCCTTGGCGGAATCGACCATGGCCAGGCGCGGACGGTGCTCCTGGCACTTGTGCAGGTCACGGATGATTTCTTCGCGCTGCGAAGCAGGCAGGGTCTCAATCTTCTCGTACAGATTGGCCATGCCGTTGTTCACGTTCACGCCCAGCTGATCAAACAGCTTGCCGTGCTTTTCGAAGGCTTCCTTGTAGAAGATCTTCACGCAGTGACCGAACACGATGGGGTGGGACACCTTCATCATGGTGGCCTTCACGTGCAGCGAGAACAGGATGCCCGACTCGCGGCAGTCTTCGATTTCCTTTTCATAGAAAGCGCACAAGGCCTTCTTGCTCATGAACATGGAATCGATCACTTCTGCAGCCTGCAGCTTGACCTTGTCCTTCAGAACGATGCTGTTGCCGGACTTGGTCTCCAGCACCATCTTCACTTCGCGGGCCTTGTCCAGCGTCATGGACTTTTCGCCGTGGTAGAAGTCGCCCTCTTCCATGTGCGACACATGGGTCTGCGACCACTGCTTCCACTCACCCATGGAATGGGGGTGCTTCTTGGCGTAGTTCTTGACCGCAGCAGGCGCGCGGCGATCCGAGTTGCCTTCGCGCAGCACGGGGTTCACGGCAGAGCCGATGCACCTGTTGAAGCGTGCCTTGATGTCCTTTTCGGCATCGGTCGTGGCGGTTTCAGGATAGTCGGGGATGGCGTAGCCCTTGCCCTGCAATTCCTTGATCGCTTCTTGCAGCTGGCCCACGGATGCGGAGATATTGGGCAGCTTGATGATGTTGGCTTCAGGCGTCAGCGTCAGCTTGCCCAGTTCAGCCAGATTGTTCGGAGCGCGTTGGGCTTCGGTCAAAAAGTCGGGGAACTCGCCCAAGATACGGCCTGCCAGCGAGATATCGCTGGTCTCCACATTGATGCCGGCCGGTGCTGCGAAAGCACGGATCACGGGCAGGAATGCGCTGGTTGCCAGGCGGGGAGCCTCGTCAGTCAAGGTGTAGATGATGGTGGGTTGCTGCGTACTCATCTCTTGTCTCAGGTTGTGAAAAAAGGGGGGAAGGTGCCTTGGGCCTGCATCCCGGGCTTGCGCAATGGGGCCTGACACAGCGGGACGACACTTTCTTGATGCAATGCGTTCCCACAATACAAAATTCTACGCGCAACCAGGCCGATTTTTTCAAGTCTTGTACAAGACTCAAGGATTTAGCTCAACTTTCGCAAGGTGTTTTCATAGGGGAACAGGCTTTTTTCCCTGGTTGTCTGCCATGTAAAAATGTCGCACTGAGGCATTCATTTAGAGACCACCACCGCCATGCAAGTTGCGTTTGAGAGTTGCGTTGCGCGGCCTTTGGCACAAAGTAGCACAGGCTTTGGCACCAAGGCTGACAAATTGGCAAGCGATCACGTACTCGAATGTGTTGTTTTATCACCCTTCGACCAGTCTCCATTGACGATGGATGCGTTGGATGGATGCGTTGACCAGTTGACCTCCAACTGGGAGCACTGGCAAGAACAGGCCTTTAGCTGCCCTGTAGGCTTCTGCTAAAAAAGGAGTCCTGCAAAGCCATATGGGTCACTTCTGACTGAGCGGCTCAAATCGGCTTACCGGGAGCGCCGAACGAATGCTTTGCAAGCACTCAATAGGATGGCTTCTGGTCACACCTAGCCAATCGCTCCATACCTTTGAATAAGACGTCGTGCAATACGAGACGCTTCAGTATCTGCTTGTCTCTAAAGCTCATCTTATTTTTTGTGTGCGCCTGAGCTTTTGGAGTTGACGGACCTCAAACCAAGACACAATGTACGCGGTCACTTTCGACTGAAAGTGAACCAACTGCATAAACGACGTATCTCATGTATGGGTGCATCCCTTTAGTGCTGGTTCATAACTTTACATAGGACCTCTTTTAGATGAGTACACATTCTTATAAGGACTTGTTGGCGCAACGCGAGGCTCTTGAGCAGCAGATTGCTGCCGCCCGCAAGACTGAAGTCGCAGACGCGGTGCAAAAAATCAAAGGCTTGATCGAGGCTTTCGGGCTGACACAGGATGATGTCTTCCCTGCCGCCAAGCAAAAACAAAAGCGCGAGACTGGCTCTGTAGCCCCCAAATATCGTGACCCAGCCACAGGCCAGACTTGGTCCGGTCGAGGAAAGCCTCCGAATTGGATCAAAGATCAAGATCGTTCTCAGTTTGAGATTTGAAAGTGGCCCTAGCGGCCACTTTTTATTTCTCCCGACTGCCGCAGCGACCAGTCTTGCTCGCCCACTGGCGATTCTTTCAACACTGCCCCGGAGGCTCCTCACTCTTGGCCCAGTTGTAAATCGCCAATTCGCCACGTTCGCGCTGATTCGCGTCGCTGCCAACCGCGCACTCCTGCCGCAGGGCTTCCACCTCAAAGTCCTTGAAGCATGCCCGGATTGCAGAATCCGGTCGTTGATGCTGATGACGGCCTTGTCTTTGATTTCCTTGGGCTTTTCAGCCGTCAGTTAGTACTGCTCCTACACGAGCGACACGCCATAGTCTTCGGCCTCCCTGAGACTGTGCCCTACCGTATCGATCCATCTGTGCCAAGCAAGCTGCTCGGTGTAAGCGTCGCCTGTCATTCACAGATATACCGCTGATAGGTTCACACCCACGCCGTGAGCGAGGCCACATTCAGCGAGCTGCGACAAGGGGCTTGCTCACATGCCCAAGCAGGGCTTCCGGCACAAGTCCAGAAACTTCAAGCCATTTGACCAGCCCGAGAAAATCAAGTCACTCAGGAGGAAGCCGGATGCAGCGATAGCCTCGCTCGCTTTCGTGTGCCGAACCCTAGTCGAACACCACTCCTGAAAACTGCTCAGTCTTCATTCAAAGCCGGGCGTTTCTATAACGTTCTCCAAATTGATATGACTCAAGAATTCAAAAGAAAAAAGCGAGCTCTTGTTGAGCGCTTCATCGTAAAAATTCGCAGCCACTTGAATTCAGCATCCGTGTAATGCGTCTTGATCGTATCAACGACGCTGAAAAAGAATGTTATTTATCTGCTGGATACTGAATATCACATTGCTACGCCGAACTGGCAAACGGACGCTTCAGGACCAACCAACGCACAACATCTCGCAAATTTCCAGCCCTCCGCAATGTGAACCAATGACAACAAATGAAACAAAGCGCATATAGTTTGTATATTTGAGCTTGTATCCCTCAGCTTGCATGCTTACGAGACCCTGCACATTCCTCCCATATGGAGTGTCTGGAGCCCTTGCATGGATGGTGATGTCAGCCTAGGCCCGCGGCAAGTGAAAAATAGCTTGTAGCGGCCTGCATCTAGCGTAGGAGCGCGTTCTATGGTGCGGAGGTCTAGTTTCGAATCTAAGGTTGTCACTGCATTTGGAGCAGCCGCGCTGGTGGTGATCGCGATGGCACTATCGACGTGGGAAGTCGCAAATGATGCTGCCAAAGCAGCCCAAATGGTGACACATGCTCACCAGTTGCTCAACAATATAGATCGCGTCAGAGGCTACTCTCTCCAATCTGAGCTAACCACTCAAAATTTCCGTCTGACAGGTAATGCTGAGCATATTGCCGAGCGAAATGCAGCGATGGCTGAGAGAGAGCTTGCGCTGGAAAAAATACGGCAGCTAACGATCGACAATCCAGATCAACAACGTCGCTGGACAGAGCTGCGTAAAGTCATTGACCAGCGCATGGCAGCTGCACGCCAAATTGAAAAATTGCGCAATACCCAAGGTCAGAAGGCAGCAAATGCATTTGCTGCCGCAACTACGCTTGCAGCCACGCGTTTGCGCACCTATGAATTGCTGAGCGAGATGGATACCGAGGCGCGCCTGCGACTCGCCCTGGAAGAGGCAGAGCACAAACAAGCGCGTCATAAGCTGGTGACGGCTGGAGCATTGGTCGCTGTAGCACTTATCTTGCTGTTGGGCTCCTCCTATCTTCTGATAAGACGACAACTGCGCGAAACCGAAGCCAGTCAGCGTGCTCTGGCTGACAATGAAGAAAGCCTTGTGACTACCTTGCACTCGATCGGCGATGCAGTACTTGCAACAGACACTGAAGGGCGAATCACCCGCATGAATTCAGTGGCCGAACAGCTCACAGGCTGGAGCATTAATGAAGCTCAAGGCCGTTCTATCGAGGAAGTATTCAATATCATCCATGAGCAGACCCGTGAGCCTGCTCACATTCCTGTGGCAACGGTGCTAGCCACCGGGGAAGTGCAGGTACTTGCCGATTACACCTCAATCATTGCCAGAGATGGCACCGAGCGACCAATCTCTGATAGCGCCGCCCCCATCCGCGATTCCAAGGGTCAACTGCGAGGTGCTGTACTAGTCTTTCGGGACGTTACTCTGGAGCGAAAGGCACAACGGATCATCCGTGAGCAAAACGCGTCACTTGAAGCCGACGTACACCAACGCACCGTGCAATGGCATGAGATTCAAAGTCATTTGCACAACGTCATCAGCGCCGTTCCGGCGCTAATTGCCTACGTCAATGCACAACAGCACTACGAGTACGTCAACACTCAGTATCGTCAGTGCTTTGCACCTGACAGCGAAGACATCACGGGTGAGTCGGTAAGACAAATCCTCGGAGAGGAACGCTATGTTGTTGCCAATGACTTGATCGGCAAGGTTCTCGCAGGAGAGCCGCAAACATATGATTGGCAGCCCTTTCCAGGAGTTTGGCAAACCATTCAGTATGTTCCCAAACATCAAGCCGATGGAACGGTTGCTGGCTACTACGTATTGGGCACAGACATTACCGAGCGCAAGCACTATGAAGAACGTATCCAGACGCTCAATGGGGAACTTGAACAACGAGTGCATGAGTTAGAGCACATTGGCCGCGGACTGCGAACCTTGAGCGCCGGTAATCGCACCATGTTACGTGCCAGTGAAGAACAGAGTCTGCTTGAAAACATGTGCCGAGCCATCGTGGCTGCAGGAGGCTATGGCATGGCTGCTGTCTGGTATTCGGGTGACGAGCCAGATCAACAACTACACCCGATGGCCGAGTGCAATTATCCAGGCGGTATAGAAGCACTTCGCAGCCTGGGACTCATAGCAGCCGATACGGAGCTGGGCCAAAGTCTGACGTCTAGCGCAATTCGCAGCGGCAAGGTTCAATTTGTCGGCGACATGCGCATGGATTTCAACCATGCTCGATGGCACGACAAGCTTGGTGAACTGAAATCAGGCGTATCTTGCCCTTTATTGGTAGAGGGCGAAGTCATTGGCGCACTCTCCATTTATGACACCGAACCAGACGCGTTCGGCGAAGATGAAATCGCATTGCTGACTGAATCAGCGGACGATCTGGCTTTTGGGATTTCCATTCTTCGAACACGTTTAGAACAACAACGTGTGCAAGCAGAGATGAATCATATGCTGCGCCATGATCCCTTGACTGGACTACCCAATTCAATTGAATTCAGGGAAGTTCTGACGGCGAAAATTGAGGGAAGCTACCCACACCCAGAACCAATCGCAGCTTTGCAATTCAATATTGAACGTCTTCGAGAAATCAACGAAGTGCTAGGTTTCTCTAATGGGGACCAGATTCTCAGAGACTTCGGAGAGCGACTAAGACATAGTATTCCTGATTCCGCACATATCGCGCGTTTACGCGGAGACGAATTCGCAGTATTAGCACCTACTTTGGATAGAGGTTCTGCCGTAGCTTTGGCCGAAGAGGTGGAAAAAACCATCTCCCGCCCTTTCCCGATCGCAGATATTGAATTGGATGTCAGCGCAAGAGTTGGCATCGCTTTATTTCCCGAACACGGCACAACTGCCGATGAGCTACTGCGCCAAATGGGAAAGGCCACCCATCAAGCCAAAGCCCGCGGATTGAGCCAGTGCGTATTTGATCCTTCGCATCAGAAAAATCAAGCAGGACGCTTGACCATGGCAGGGGAGCTTCGGCGAGCCATTGCAGGCAATCAGCTGCGACTATTTTTACAGCCCAAAGTTGATTTTTCCTCCGGGCAAATCTGTGGAGCAGAGGCCTTGGTACGCTGGATGCATCCGCTTAAAGGATTGATTCCTCCCGGATTGTTCATCGACTTGGCTGAGCAAACAGGCTTGATCAAGCCTTTGACGGAATGGGTCATTGTCGCTGCCCTTGACCTACTGCAGAGCTGGCAGGCAAAAGGTTGTGCTGTTCCTATTGCAATCAATCTCTCCGCGCGAAACTTCAGAGATGAACAGCTTTTCGCCAAGTATCGCCAATGGCATTCAGAACGATCTGTGTCAACAGGATTATTGGAGATTGAGATTACGGAAAGCACCGTAATGGAGCATGCTGAATATGCTCTACGAGCACTGAGCGAGATGAGCGATGCTGGGATTCCTCTTTATGTGGACGATTTTGGAACAGGGTACTCCTCATTGAGCTATCTACAAAAACTACCAGTAGATTATATCAAGATCGACCAGTCATTCGTTTCTGCAATGCATCGCGATCGTGATTCCGCCACGATTGTCCGCTCAACCATTGATCTCATGCATGATCTCGGACGGAAGACAGTTGCCGAAGGTGTGGAGACCAAAGAGCACTGGGATCTGCTCAAGGAGCTTGGCTGTGATATTGCACAAGGCTACTATATCGCTAAACCCATGCCTTCCAGTGATTTCCAGAAATGGGCCGAAGATTTCAGAAAATCTCAATCACGGGATAGCCCCTCCTTTTCAATATAATCCATTACTTTGAAAGTACGCCCCCAATAACAAGAAAACAAGTATTTTCATCAGCAATAATTTTTCAAGACAGTAGAATCATGCGGTGCATATATACACCTGAAATCTTGTTTTAAAAAATTCAATGACAACAGCCGGAAAATAATAATCTATAGCGATCAAAGTAATCAGGCGATTGCAAGCCTTGCTCCTTTGACTCTGCACTTCGTAATTTCATAGCTGAATACAATATCACTTCCGACCCCATACGAGGTTGCAAGTTCTCGAATTTGAAAGCGTCGAGTCGGGCATCTATTTTGTTTAGATGACATTCAAAGGTCGAAACCCAAAAGCAACTGCCGTCCTTATAGTTTCCGACATCAGACTGAAGGCCAAGCACACAAGAAGTGCTTCAAATACGCATCACGCAAAAAAAGCAAATACGCCAGTGGCGCTATGCAGATCACTATCGCCTGTGGATTCAACTGGTCAATGCAACACAATGGACACCTCTGGTCCAAGGAGTGCAGACATGAGGCAAAGACCGCGGATTTACTGCGCTGACAATCCAAAGATCCACACTTTGTACCCAAACAGTCGCTCCCCAACATCCGCTGTCAAGCTGACTTCGCTGTTCAATTCACTTACCTCCGAGTACCGCGCCTCCCGCCATGACACCTGACCAATATCTTGCGCATTTGCAAGCTGTGTATGCCGCATTCCAGCTACGCTTTCACCCCATGCCGCCGGCCAGCGAACAGGATCTGGCCGCTTTGGCAGCCGCGCTGGGGCCTCTGGATACCGATCTGGCCGCATTCTGGCGCCTGACTGCAGGCAGCAGCGCCGACAGCACTCAGCCCCTGTTTCAGCGGCCGGGCTTTGTGGATGCACTGGACCTTCTCACGCCACCGCAGGCCATGGCCCTGGCTCTCCGCATGGAAAATCGAGCCCAGCGCATGTGGGATCTGGCCGGCCACGCATCCCAGGACCCTCGCCTGAGCGGGCGCTGGTGGCACGCCGGCTGGCAGCCGTTTGCCAGCTTCTATGGCGACATCGTGCTAATGGTCGATCATCATCCCGGTCCTGAAGGACAGCGCGGCCAGATCATTGCCTATGCGCACGACCCCGACCAGATTTGCTGGATCGCCCCCAGCTTCTCAGCCTATCTTCAAGCGTCCGCCGACTCGATTGACGATGACAGGGAAGAATTTTTGAATGGCCCACTGGACGAGCAAGAATCAGTGGAGCTCTGAGCTACGCCCCGGCCTCAAGGCAGTAGCTGGACAGCGTGGCCGAGCCCATGAAGGCCTCTTCAAAGTAAATGCGGCGGGCCTGGTCTTGCTCGGCCGTCCCCACCACCACCATCAACGGCAGCAGATGCTCCTCCCGCGGATGCGCCACGCGCGCGCCGGGGGCCCGCTCCCAAGCGGCCAGCCGCTGGCTTCGCGCGGCAGGTGTCATCTGCATCAGGGTCTCGGCCAACCAATCGTCAAACAGCTTGGAAGGCGCCCGCCCCACGGGGCCGAAGCTACGCATATTGTGATAGCTGGAGCCGCTGCCAATGATGAGAACTCCCTCGTCACGCAACGGAGCCAGCGCACGTCCCACGGCCAGATGTTGTGCGGCGTTCAGATTGCTGCGCAGGCTGAGCTGAAGCACGGGCACATCGGCCTGCGGATAGATCACCGCCATGGGCACAAACATGCCATGGTCGTAGCCGCGCTGTTTGTCTGCCCGCACGTCTTCCCCAGCCTGCGCCAGCAACTGTTGAACCCGGCCTGCCAGCTCAGGCGATCCTGAAGCACGGTAATGCAGGTCATAGGTGTGCGGCGGAAAGCCGCTGTAGTCATACAGCATGCCAGGATGGGCGGCACTCTGTACGGTGAAAACCGGCTCCTCCCAATGGGCGGAGAGCAGCAACACGGCCCTGGGTCTGCGCGCCAGTTGGAGCGGAATATTGCGCAAACCCTCTGCCATCAGCGCATGCCAGTCGTGCATCTCGGGCACCCAGGGCCAGGGGCCGGCGCCATGGCAGAGAAAGTACACGGGCATGCGAGCGCCTGCCTCCATTAGCCCGGGAACTGCCTGATTGCCCAGGCCTTCACACTCCTCCATACCAGTCTCTCCCATGCATCAACAGGTCATCAAAAACATAGCCGCCTGCACTTTCCCATCAAAACTGGAGACCTATAGATCCTCATTCTCAGCAGACAGGCATAAAAAAAACCTCCTTGCGGAGGTTTTTGCCAACGATCAGATCCGAGCCATGCAGCCACAGACCTGATGACGTATTGCCGTGATCAGGCAGCGAAGTTGGCTTCGGCGAACTTCCAGTTCACCAGCTTTTCCAGGAATGTTTCAACAAACTTGGGGCGCAGGTTGCGGTAGTCGATGTAGTAGGCGTGTTCCCACACGTCCACAGTCAGCAGCGCCTTGTCGGCGGTGGTCAGGGGAGTACCGGCAGCGCCCATGTTGACGATGTCCACGGAACCGTCGGCCTTCTTCACCAGCCAGGTCCAGCCCGAACCGAAGTTGCCGGCAGCGGAAGCCACGAAAGCCTTCTTGAACTCGGCGTAGGAGCCCCACTTCTTATTGATGGCATCAGCCAGAGCACCTGTAGGTTCTGCTCCGCCGTTGGGGGTCATGCAGTTCCAGAAGAAAGTGTGGTTCCAGATCTGGGCAGCGTTGTTGTAGATGCCGCCGGAAGACTTCTTGACGACTTCTTCCAGATCCATGTTTTCGAATTCGGTGCCCTTTTGCAGGTTGTTCAGGTTCACCACATAGGCGTTATGGTGCTTGCCATGGTGGAATTCCAGGGTTTCCTGGCTGTAACCGAACGGAGCCAGTGCATCGATAGCGTATGGCAGGGGGGGCAGAGTGCGTTCCATGATGGTTTTCCTCGTGGTTGAAATTTTTGGGGGCCGTCCAGTGCCAAGGCGTCTGAGCGGTGACCGCTGTGCCGACCGGCACATTGCTGTACTACAGACGTCAAGTATTGCACTAACCGAACCATTGTAGAAAGAACTGAGAGGCTGCGCGCCACTCATCAGGACTATTGCGCACGCAGCCAAAAGCATGCGCTCACGGCTTACAGCGCATGAACACTGGACCCTGTTGCATTGCCTGCGCCGATTGCAAAAGAGTTCTGATGAAGAACCCGGTTAGCGTGCGGGTGTTTTGCGGCCAGCTTGTGGCTGGCGAGCATCAAAGCAGACGCGGCTGAGTGACCACCACATCCACTGCCCCATCCGACAACTGAGCCTTCAACGCCGTCCCCGGAACGGCTTGCCTGACCTGGGTCACAGCCCTTCCCTGCTCATCCGTCAGCAAGGCATAGCCGCGCTGCAGCACCAAGCGCGGATCCAGCAGTTGCAAGCGCAGGTCGATACGATCAAGCGTTTGCTTTTGCTGCTCCAGATTGCGCTGGAAGATATTGGGGAAATTGACCTGTAGCGCTTGCTGGTTCTGCGCAAGCCGCTGCAGTTTCAATAGCATGGCATGACGCAGGCGCTGCGCCTGACGGCTGAGCTGCAGCTGGTTGCGCGCCAGTTGCTCGCTGGGCCGGCCCAGACGCTGGGCCGCGATATCGAGGCGTTGGGCTTGGCGATCCAGCACACGCTGCACGGCATTGTCCAGACGATCCTGCATCAGGCCCAGAGTCCCCAGCCAGACCTCGCGTGGCTGGGCTACCAGCTCGGCCGCAGCCGTGGGCGTGGGCGCGCGCAGGTCGGCGCAAAAATCGGCAATGGTGAAGTCGGTTTCGTGACCCACGCCGCTGATCAGCGGCACCGGGCTTTGCACAATGGTGCGCGCCAGCTGTTCGTCGTTGAAGGCCCACAGGTCTTCCAGCGAGCCGCCACCGCGCACCAGCAAGATGGTGTCTATCACCGGCTGCCGTGCAGATTCAACACGCAAGTTGCCGCTTGCCTCTTTTCCCTCTTGCGCCAGGCAATACAGTTTTGATAGCGCCTGCACAAGAGACTGCGGCGCCTGGGCTCCCTGTACCAGGGCCGGAACAATTACCACCGGGATATGCGGCACGCGGCGACGCAGCGCCGTCACCACATCGTGCAAGGCTGCCGCCCCCAGGGAAGTGACCAGGCCAATGCCACGCGGCAAGGGCGGCAGCGGCCTCTTTCGCGCAGGGTCGAACAGCCCCTCGGACTCCAGTTGGGCCTTGAGGCGCAGAAACTGCTCGAACAGGGCTCCCTGCCCTGCTCGCTGCATGCTCTCCACCACCAGTTGCAGATCGCCACGCTGCTCGTAGACGCCTAGACGCCCCCTGACTTCGACCAGTTCGCCATCACGCGGCGAGAAACCGACCTGCTCGGCCGAACGACGGAACATGGCGCAGCGAATCTGCCCGCTCGCGTCCTTGAGGTTGAAATAGCAATGCCCGCTGGCAGCGCGCGAAAAGCCGCTGAGCTCTCCGCGCACCGCCACCGGATTGAAGCGCGCCTGCAAGGCATCGCCAATGGCGTGGCATAGCGCGCCAACTTCCCACACATGCGGCGTGGCTGCTGGGTTTGGACGTTCAAACAGTGAATTCATGCGGTGTCAGCGAGGTCTTACGCGAGCCGGATTCTCCACAGATGTCGGCGTCCAGCCCTGTTGGCGACAAAGCCAGGAAAATCCTAAACAGCACATGAAGAACATCATCCATCTTATTGATTTAAAACAATTTATAAGGCTTCACACAGATGTCAAACTCGTAACAAGCCTTTAGAGCAAAGCAGATAGCTGCCCGGCACAGCAACTAGATCACAAAGTTATCCACAGATTTTTGTGCTATACGCGAAAGCATTCGCAAAGAATCGCAAGCTCTTTGTGCCGGCTCTGCCGCTCCAAGCTCCGCGCACTTCAAGAGCTGCCTCACGATCTTGCTGCGCTGGCTCAAGCCAGCTGCATGAGGCCTGTAAAAACGGGTCGCGGCGGCACGGCAGTGGGTCATAATCGTCGGCTGCAATTTCTGAACGACGAGGGAGAGCAACGTTGCTGTCGATCATACAAGCCGCAGGATGGCCTATCTGGCCTTTGATTGCCTGCTCGATTTTGGCCCTGGCCCTGATTTTTGAGCGCTTTGCCTCGCTGAAAGCCAGCAAGGTCGCGCCGACCAATCTGCTCAATGAAGCGATTTCGGTCTCCACCAAGCACCTGCCCAGCGCTGAAACCACCCAGCAACTGGCCCAAAGCTCGGTATTGGGTGAGGTTCTGGCCACTGGTCTTCGCACCCGCCAGGCACATCCCGAAAGCAGCGAGGAAGAGCTGCGATCGGCCATGGAAGGCGCGGGCCGCGCTGCCGCCCACAAGCTGGAAAAGTATTTGAGCGCCCTGGCCACCATTGCCTCGGCCGCGCCTCTGCTGGGCCTGTTGGGCACGGTGATCGGCATGATCGAGATCTTCGGCTCCCAGCCCGGAGCCAGCTCCGGCGCCGGCAACCCCGCCCAGCTCGCCCACGGCATATCGATTGCGCTCTACAACACGGCATTCGGCCTGATGGTGGCCATTCCTTCGCTGATCTTCTGGCGCTATTTCCGCGCCCGTGTAGACGGCTATCTGCTGGGCATGGAACTGGCGTCCGAGCAGTTCGTGCGCCATCTGGGTCGCCTCAAGCCTGCCAAGCAATAAGCGGAACGCATCCACCATGAACTTCCGTCCTCGTCACCGCGATGAGCCCGAGATCAATCTGATCGCCTTCATCGACGTGTTGCTGGTGGTGCTGATCTTTTTGATGCTCTCCACCACCTACAGCAAGTTCACCGAGCTGCAGCTGACCTTGCCCGTGGCCGACACCGAGCAGCAACGCGATCGCCCCAAGGAAATCATCGTCGGCGTATCCGCCGACGGCCGCTACTCCGTCAACAAGCAAGGCGTGGATGACCGCAGTGTCTCCTCCGTCGCTGCCGCCCTGTCCGGTGCAGCAACAGCGGGCAATGACAGCGTGGTCATCATCAGTGCCGATGCCAACTCCCCGCACCAGTCGGTGGTGACCGTCATGGAAGCGGCCCGCCACGCAGGACTGTCGCAAATCACGTTTGCCACCCAGACCTCGGCCAGCGCAGGCAAGGCCAACTAAGAGGCCATCGCCATTCCCTTTTGGTGATGACGCCACATGAAAAAACGGGCCAGATGGCCCGTTTTTCTTTGCCCTCAGGCCATTTCTCAGGCCTGGAGACCCAGCACCGTCAGATCCAGCTTGCCGCCGCAAACCGGCGGGCACCAGAAATAGCAGCCTGTCAACGGCTTGGAAAAGCGGAACAGTCCATCACTGATGTCGTCATCCATGCCCAGCATGCGGCGCATTTGAGCCTCGAAAGCGTCAAAGCTGCAGCCAAAGGCAGAGAACATCAAGCCGCTGCGATCACTGCCCTGCGGGCTGACACTCCACCAGGGCATGGAGCGTCGCACAACAAAGGCTTCCGGCTCAAAGCTCTCCTGCGCGGTGCGCTTGACATGGGCCGACTCAGGGGCATCGTCCAGCTCCTCGTTGTCGCTGCGACGGCGACCCACGGCATGGTCCTGCTCCGTGGTGCTCATGCCGTCAAAGGCCGAGTAGTCATGTTCCCACTGCTGCAAAGCCCAGTAGCTGCAGCCGTCCAGACCTGTCCCCAGTTCTGCCGCAATGCCGGCTGCCACGGCCTCATCGTCCTCGGGGTTCTCGGTGCCGTCTTCATAGCCGGTCAGGTCGCGGCCATGGCCGTTGTCCGAGCGCTGGTGCACAAAGGTATCCACGATGTGATCGAGCTTGAAGACCGGCGCCAGCAAATTTGTCAGCTTGGCCGTCAGGCCGATCAGCTCACCGCGTTGATCGCCGCGCAGCCACAGGCACAGCGCATAAGGTGTGCTGGGTGCTTCGAACTGCGGGCCCTTGAGGTGCGGGAACTCGTGCATCAGCGGCAGTTTCTTGTCCAGTTGCTGCAGCAGCTGCAGGCCCAGACCCGCCACTACCTGCTGACCGTCAACACTGGTCTGCAATTTCTTCAGACTGTTCTGCAAATCTGCACCTGCACCGGCCAGAGTGAAGAAAACATAGCGCCCCTGTTCAGGAAGAGACGCCAGAATGCCTGCTTGTGCTTTTGTCATGGGGTTGCCGATTCAATGGATGAAAAACACATCAAAGTTTAGTAGCGAATCAGCAGCGCCCCGCCAAGCCTTGAGCCGCTTGCCGGATTTGAAAAAATTTAGCCTCAGGCGCAAAAAAGTCGCGACTTTGCCCAAACCACCATTTTTCCGCTGCTAGAATTCATCCCATCGACGACAGGCGCGTAGCTCAGCTGGTTAGAGCACCACCTTGACATGGTGGGGGTCGTTGGTTCGAGTCCAATCGCGCCTACCAAACATCGCAAGCAAAACCAGAGCTTGCAAACAAGAAAGCCCGCTGCAAAGCGGGCTTTCTTGTTTCTGCTCCTCTGTTGGACCGCCGGCACCTGGATCACGCCATGCATTGGCCTCAGCCCGTCAATGTCGCGCTCTGCGTCGTTTTCACGCTCCGTCAGGAATGGTCGGCTCCACCAAAAGAGTCAGCAGTTGCAGCGATTCCTGCCAACCCAGATAGCAGGCCTGCTCGGGAATCATGTCAGGAACGCCTTCTTGCACCACATGCAACTCGGTGCCGCAAAAGACCTCCTTCAGATCGACGGTGGTGATCATTTCGCCGGGCAGATTGGCGTCCTCGAATCGATCGGTATGGCGTATGCGCCGGCCCGGCACCAACTCCAGAAATTCACCGCCAAAGCTGTTTTTGCTGTTGGCGGAAAAATTGATGAAGCTCATGCGGTATCGGCCTCCCACACGTGCGTCAAATTCATGCACCTGCGCCGCGAAACCGTGAGGAGGCAGCCACTTGACCATGGCCTCAGGGGTCGTGAAGGCCCTATAGACGCGTTCGGGCGGAGCTTTGATCACACGGTGCAGTCGAATGGTCTGTGGCATAAGAGACTCCTGAGATAGAGGCAGCAAGCTTAGTCCTCGTCACCGCGGCTGGCTACCAGGCTTTCTTGGATGTATTCATCAGTCGCCTCTTCGGCACAACGCCATCACACATATCCCACGAACAAGCCGCTACGGCTCCGCACTCCAAAAACCCCATGAAAGATTCGCCGACATTTAAGCAGATGGCTATCCATGGCGCGCAATGACGAGATCGTCGTCGATGCCACCGACATCAACCACGAAGCATCGTCCAATCTATGGAGCTTTTCTCCGGACGATGAGGAGTCCCTGGGCATCACCGCAGAAGCCCTTGCCGATTTCATCGGGCAGGTCTTGGTAGCCAGACAAAAGCAATTGAGTGGAAATGTACCCATGCTTTTCTATTGCTGGCATGAGGCACAGACCAGGCAGCTACGCTTCAGTCTTGTATCTGCCGCGCATGGCCGGCTGCCTTTCGGCTGCGCCATCGACCCTGGGGCGGAGCTTGCATCCATTGCCGCAGATATTGTCAACCAGGACTGGCTCAATGCCGAGTGGGGTCAGGCCGGGCCGGATGACATCTGTGAGGAGCCGGCTTTGAGCTTGGCCGTGTTCGTCGCCTATCTGCCATAGCCTGATCTTCAGGCGCATGTTCAGGCCCTTCGCAATCCGAGCCGCGACCGATCTGGACGCACAACTGCCGCAATTCAGGAACGAGCCCCATACAGCCTGAGACACGGAACATGGCACACTGTGGCGAACACTGGCGTGTGCCGCACCGCATCGCGTGTCACCGCATGTTGCAGCCTCATGACAACGGCCCCGGGAGTTCATATGGGCAAAGGCAAACCAGACGCCGCAGTGGCGTTTTCAGCTATCGCATCCCCGCTTGTCGACTCTGCAGTCGAACAGGCCTGGGACATTGCCAGAGCACCTGCCGTCGAGGGAATCCATCAGTTGCGCGTCACATTGCGCAGCCTGCTGACGCTGTGGTGGCTTTACCGACCTCTGATGGAGGCAAGAAAGTATGCACTGCAGCGCAGCAGCCTGAAATCGATAGCCTGCGCAGCAGGCATGGTCCGCGACTACGACATCCTGATCGAGCTGCTGAGGCGTAACGACAAATGCAGCGCGGCCGGCATTGCTGCCATATCGGCCGCCCGCGAATCCGCTATGCAGGCCGGCCGGGAAATACTTTCCCCCCCTCACATACAGGCTCGCTTGCAGGAAGCTCTGGCGCAAGCTTCGGCAAGCTTGGGCTCTGGGTCCGGCCAGCCGCGGCGGCGAGCTCATGCAAAAGTCAGGGTTGCACAATCAGCAAGACAGCTGCGTCGACGCATCAAGCGGGCGATCACCGCCGGCAAGCCAGACCTTGAAGCCTTTCACGATGTCCGAAAAGCCGGCAAGAAAACACGTTATCTGCTGGAGCTGTTGGAGCCCCTGCTGCCCGCAGACCATCGCCGCCTGCTCAAGCGACTCCAGAAAATCCAGCAGCCGCTTGGCGAACTGAATGACTTTGCTGTCAGCGAAAGCCTGGTCAGGCAGAACCCGCGCCTCATCCCTTCTCCGGATCAGGCGAAAGAAATAAGACGCTGGCTCAGAAAAAAACGCAAGCACCGCCTGAGCGCCCTCTCCTGCTTGCTGCGCAAGGATCGCACACTCAAGCAGGCTTGAGCGCTCATGACGGTGCCGTTGTCAGTCCCAGACAGGAGCCAGTCCCTCAGGGCTGACTTCGCGCCCGTTGCGCTCCAGCGCCGCGATCAGCACCATGTCCTCGGCATCCAGCTTCAGATCGCGCGCGAGCAGGTTGCTGGCCAGGTTCTCGCGCTTGGTGGACGACGGAATCACCGCATAACCCAGCTGCAGCGCCCAGGCCAGCGCCACCTGCGCCACCGTGGCCTGATGCTTGACCGCTATCTGCGCCAGCACCGGGTCCTTGAGCACCTTGCCGTAGGCCAGGGTCATGTAGGAAGTGACCTGAATGCCCTGCTCCTTGAGGAAGGCCGTCAGCTTGCGGCCTTGCAGATAGGGGCTCAGCTCGATCTGGTTCGTGGCAATCTCGCCCTGGCCCACAGCGACGATAGCCTGGCGGGTCAGCTCGACATTGAAGTTGGAGATACCGATCTGGCGGGTCAGGCCCCGGGCCTTGGCTTCGGCCAGGGCTTCCATGTACTCCGCCAGTTCGACGCCGTTGCCGGGTGCAGGCCAGTGGATCAGGGTCAGGTCCACATAGTCGGTGCGCAGCTTTTTCAGGCTGTCCTGCAGGCTGGGGATCAGCTTGGCGCGGCTGTAGTTGTCGGTCCAGATCTTGGTGGTCACAAACAGATCGCTGCGGGCCACACCGCTGTCGACTATGGCCTGGCCGACTTCGGCTTCGTTGCCATAGATCTGCGCCGTGTCGACTGCGCGGTAGCCCACATCGAGTGCATTGCGCACCGAATCGATAACGGTCTGACCGGAGAGGCGGAAGGTACCGACGCCGAAGGAAGGAATATGACTCATGAAATAGCTCCTGAATGAGACTGAAGACGACAGCCAGTCCTGAGTTTGCATATCTGCCATCAGGCCTGGCTTTTTCCGATGCCTGAAGTTTGCCCAACCCATATTTGTAGATTAAGCCCTGTACCCCATAAATTCTTTTGAAATAAAATCAAATATAAAAACTAGAATATTGCGCCAACTGTGACCAATCTTCATCATCTTTGATAGCAACACCTCGCACCAGACATGACTGCCATGCCCGCAGCGGGAATGCTGGCTTGCACGCCATCGGCAATCACCAACTGCCGCTCCATAGAGGTGAATTCGGTAATGCGCCGGTGACCAGGGCGAACACAGCCACAGACGAGTCCCCGGGGCAGAGCATTCAGTTGACATTTGCAGATCAAGCTTGGCACCCCTCAATTTTCTTGAACCAAATTCAACAATGAAGACCACGCTCGACGAACTTCAGGCTTTTGTGGCCGTCGTGGACACGGGGTCCATCACGGCCGCTTCGGAGCTGCTGGGCCTGACGATTTCGGCCACCAGCCGCACGCTGGGGCGCCTGGAAGAAAAGCTGCAGACCACGCTGCTGCGCCGCACCACCAGACGCCTGGAGCTGACCGAGGAAGGCGCCACCTTCTTGCAGCATGCCCGGGCCATACTGGCATCGGTGGACGAAGCGGAGGAGTTGATGGCAGCTCGGCGCATGCATCCTGCGGGGAGGTTGCGTATCGATGCCGCCACCCCCTTCATGCTGCATGTGCTGGTGCCGCTGATTGCTGGATTTCGTGCACGCTACCCCGAGGTGGAGCTGGAGCTGAACTCCAACGAAGGCATCATCGACCTGCTCGAAAGACGCACCGACGTGGCATTTCGCATCGGCGCGCTCAAGGACTCCACCCTGCATGCCCGCCCTGTAGGCATCAGCCGCATACGCGTGCTGGCCAGCCCAGCCTATCTCAAGCGTCACGGCATGCCCACCAGTCCGGAGCAGCTCAAGCAGCACAGCCTGCTGGGCTTTACCCAGCCCGAATCGCTCAACGACTGGCCGCTGCGCGACGCCGACAGCAACGCCGTGCGGATTCGTCCGGACATTGCCTCCTCCAGCGGCGAGACATTGCGGCAAATGGCGCTGGCCGGCCTGGGCATCGTCTGCCTGTCGGACTTCATGACCCGCACTGACCGCGAGCAAGGAAATCTGGTGCAGCTGTTCAGCAAGCACACACTGGACATCTGTCAGCCCATCAATGCGGTCTACTATCGAAACACCGCACTGGCGGCGCGCATCACCTGCTTTGTGGACCATGTGGTGGAAACGCTGGGCAGTCGACCCTTCGGGACCTGAGCGGCGCGAGCCGGCCGGCTGCAGTCATACCTGTGTCGCGATGAGGCTGCGCGATGAGGCTGCGCGATGAGGCTGCGCGATGAGGCTGCGCGATGGGCCTGCAGCGCAGCACTTGTGGGGTGAAGCTGCGCCGCAGCAGCAGAGCAGAATCGAGCTTCTGCGGCAGGCGGCTGCTGGCGCGGCACAGACTGCGCTGCTTTTGACTTGAACGCCGTGACTGAACGGTTTGCTTAGGGAGGTGCATGTGATCAGCATTTTGGGCATCGTTCTTTCACTCGGTCTACTCATCACTTTGGCCTATCGCGGCGTCAGCGTGCTGCTGCTGGCGCCACTGACAGCCTTGCTGGCTGTAGCCTTCGGTGCACCGTGGCTGATGCTGGCCAGCTACACCCAGATCTTCATGGTCAGCCTTGGCGGCTTTGTCATCGCCTACTTTCCGCTGTTCTTGCTGGGCGCGGTCTTCGGCAAGCTCATGGAAGCCTCGGGGGCGGCTCACATCATTGCCCAGGGCATTGCGGCAGCACTGGGCGAGCGGCGCGCCATACTCGCCGTGGTGCTGGCCTGTGCCGTTCTCACCTACGGCGGCGTTTCCTTGTTTGTCGTGGCCTTTGCGGTATATCCCATCGCCCAGGCACTTTTTAGGCGTGCCGACATCCCGCGCCGCCTCATGCCGGCCACGATTGCGCTGGGAGCCTTTACCTTCACCATGACGGCGCTGCCCGGCACGCCGGCCATCCAGAACGCGATTCCCATGCCCTATTTCGGCACCACACCATTTGCCGCACCGGGACTGGGCCTGATCGCCGCAGCCGTGATGCTGATGCTCGGCCTGTGGTGGCTGCACTGCCGCAGCGCGCAGGCGCGCTCCAGAGGCGAAGGCTTTACCGCCGAGGATGAAGCCCAGCAGCCGGCAGACGAACTTGCTCCAGCGGCAGAGGCCGCCCCCAGCCACCTGGAGCTGGCCAAGGCCTTGCTGCCTGTTGCCGTGGTGATCGCTCTGAACTACCTTTTATCGGTGCATGTGCTTGCAGGTCTGGACACGCGCTATCTGGCCGAAGCCCGTTTCGGCGCCACCAGCATCGAGGCGCTGCGCGGCATCTGGGCCGTGATTGCGGCCCTGACCGCGGCAATCTGCCTGCTGGTCGCCCTGTGGTGGAGCCGCCTGCCACAGCTCAAGCAACTGCTCGACGAAGGCGCCAGCGCCTCGGCCCTGCCGCTGCTGAACACTGCCTCCCAGGTCGGTTATGGTGCGGTCATCGCCTCGCTGGCAGGCTTCACGCTGATACGCGATGCGGTGCTCAACATCTACCCGGACAACCCACTGATCTCGATGTCGATCGCCATCAACATTCTGGCCGGCATTACCGGCTCGGCCTCGGGCGGCATGAGCATTGCTCTGCAGACCCTGGGCAGCACCTGGCTGCAGATGGGCGAGGCTGCAGGCCTGTCGCCCCAGCTGCTGCACCGCGTCACGGCCGTCGCCACGGGCGGACTGGACACCTTGCCGCACAACGGCGCCGTCATCACTCTGCTGGGCATCTGCAGGCTCACGCATCGCCAGTCCTATCTGGACATTGCCATGGTGGCCATAGTCCCTGCCGTCGCTGCCCTTGCCGTCATCGTGGCGCTGGGCAGTCTGTTTGGCAGCTTTTGACCCCAAGCTCCCGGGGTCAGGGCACAGGTATTTGCCCATCACGCAGGCCCGTTGGCTGCAGGAACTCCGGCCGCGCCCGTATGATCCGAACCCCTATGCCTCAAAACACCGTCCAAGCATCCTCCTCGCAACATGGCTTGCGCGCACTCTGGCGCCAGCGTGGTGCGGGTGCCTGGCTGCTGTGGCCGCTATCGCTACTCTATGGGGTGCTGCAGGCCTGGAACGCCAGGCGCATGCGCAGCCGCCAGCAAAGCACGGGTCTGCCAGTCATCGTCGTCGGCAACGTGATTGCAGGCGGCGCAGGCAAGACCCCCGTGACTCTGGCCGTGGTGGCCCACCTCAAGGCCAGGGGCTGGCAGCCGGCCATCATCTCGCGTGGTTATGGCCGCAGGATCGAGAACGGGCAGGATTGCCGCGAGGCCCTGCCGGACAGCCCCGCCAGCGAAGTCGGCGACGAGCCAGCCCTGCTGGCCCGCAGCACCGGCGTACCGGTCTTTGTCGCCTCCAGGCGTCTGGAGGCGGCGCAAGCGCTTCGCCAACGCTACCCGCAGGTCGATGTGATCGTGAGCGACGACGGCCTGCAACATCTGGCCCTGGCACGCGATGTGGAGTTGTGCGTCTTCAATGATGAAGGGGTCGGAAACGGTTTTCTGCTGCCCGCAGGCCCGTTGCGCGAGCCCTGGCCCCGCCCGGTGACGGCGACACTGCATGCCGGCCAGCCGCCCAGGCCGCTGGGCACTTCCCCCGCATTCGCGCTGCAGCGCAGCCTGGCCGACGCCGCCTGCAACGGCCATGGCCAGAGCATCCCGCTGCACAGCCTTGCCGCTCGGAGCCCGGAGGCTGTGGCCGCCGTGGCACGCCCCGAGTCCTTTTTTGCCATGCTGGCCGCCAAGGGAATCACTCCGGCAGCGACCCAGGCCTTGCCCGATCACTATGATTTCGAGAGCTTCTCGCGCAAGCTGGGAAATGACAAGCCCTTGATTTGCACCGAAAAAGACGCCGTCAAGCTCTGGCGCAGGCATCCCGAAGCCTGGGCCGTGCCACTTAAGCTGCAGCTGCCGCAGGCCTTCTGGGAACTGCTGGATGCGCAGCTGGCCAAGGCCAACGCCAATATTCGCCGCGATGGCAAGCCAGCCTGACTATCATTGAGCCTATGGATCGGCCTCGGCTGATCACCCCTTTTTTACAGCGCCAGCCCCCTGCTGGCGCCCTCATCCCGTTTTGCAGGAATATCCCATGGACGCCAAACTTCTCGAACTGCTGGTCTGCCCCGTCACCAAGGGCCCGCTGCGCTTTGACCGCGAGCATCAGGAGCTGATCAGCCACAGCGCGCGTCTGGCCTACCCCGTGCGCGACGGCATCCCGGTGCTGCTGGAAAACGAAGCCCGCACCCTGTCCGACGACGAGCTGGAAGAAGAAAAGCAATAAGTCATGAGCTATACGGTACTGATCCCGGCCCGTCTGTCCTCGACCCGTCTGCCCGGCAAGCCGCTGGCCGATATTGCCGGCTTGCCGATGGTGGTGCGCGTGGCCCAGCGCGCGGCTGTGGCCGGCGCAGCCCGCTGCGTGGTGGCTGCCGACGACGAGAGCATTGTGGCGGCCTGCGCAGAGCATGGCGTCCAGGCCATTCTGACGCGCAAGGATCATCCAAGCGGCAGCGACCGTCTGGCCGAAGCCTGTGCGCAACTGGGCCTGTCCGGCGACGAGGTGGTCGTCAATGTGCAAGGCGACGAGCCGCTGATCGACCCCAAGCTCATCGAAGCCGTGGCACAACTGCTGCTGGCCCGCCCCGAAGCCAGCATGGGCACGGCGGCTCATCCTATCGAGAGTCTGACGGACTACCGCAACCCGAATGTGGTGAAGGTGGTCTGTGGCGCCAAGGGTCTGGCCAGCTATTTCAGCCGCGCGCCCATCCCTTTCTCGCGCGACCACGGCGATGAAGCCTGGTGGCAGACGGCGGCCCCCAAGGCCGGTCACACAGGTTTCACACCGCTGCGCCATATTGGCATCTATAGCTACAAGGCCGGTTTTCTGCGCGAGTTCCCACAACTGGCACCCGCGCCGACCGAAGCCATGGAGCAGCTGGAGCAGTTGCGCGCCCTCTGGCACGGCCACCGCATTGCCGTGCATATCACGCCCGATGCACCGGGTGCCGGCGTCGACACGCCCGAAGACCTTGAGCGCGTGCGCGCTGTTTTTGCTGTTTGAGAAAAAGACCTGCGCACCTTGGCGACACCGGTGCGCAGGCTGTCTTCTTCCAGGGATGCTCCCGCATCAAGCCGGCAGCAGCCCCGCCGGCCAGAGCAGCCCAAAGGGCCCTGGGCCAGTCCAGGAAAGCGCTGATCGCTATACTTTCCGCATAGTCCAAATAGCATATGTAACGGTTTCGGCACTTGGATTACAACTACAGCAATCGCGTTTGCAGCGGATCCATGCCTTCAATTGGCCGCACTTGTGACAGCCTTGACTGAATTGTGTAAGCCTGTGTTGGTCTTGTGCGTGCTATCCTTGCCCGCGAAAAAATACGGCCCGGGGACTACGGACGACCACCCGTCTGCCTGGGCCAGCAAGAATTTCTACTCTCCTCAAGGATTTCCATGAAACTGATTTTGTTGGGTGCACCCGGCGCCGGCAAAGGCACTCAGGCGGCCTTCATTTGCCAAAAGTACGGTATCCCTCAAATCTCCACGGGCGACATGCTGCGCGCCGCCGTCAAGGCTGGCACCCCTCTGGGTCTGCAAGCCAAGGCCGTGATGGACGCCGGCCAACTGGTCAGCGACGATCTGATCATCAACCTGGTCAAGGAACGCATTGCTCAGCCCGACTGTGCCAAGGGTTTCCTGTTTGACGGCTTCCCCCGCACCATCCCCCAGGCCGACGCCATGAAGGCCGCCGGCGTGAAACTGGACTATGTGCTGGAAATCGACGTGCCCTTCGACGCCATCATCGAACGCATGAGCGGCCGCCGCAGCCACCCTGCCTCTGGCCGCACCTACCACGTCAAGTTCAACCCTCCCAAGGTGGAAGGCAAGGACGACGTGACCGGTGAAGACCTGGTGCAGCGCGAAGACGACAAGGAAGAAACCGTCAAGAAGCGCCTGGACGTCTACAGCAGCCAGACACGTCCTCTGGTGGACTACTACAGCAACTGGGCCAAGGCCGATGCAGCAGCGGCCCCCAAGTACCGCGCCATCAGCGGCACAGGTAGCGTTGAAGAAATCACCGAACGCGCTCTGGCCGCTCTGGCTTCCTGATCGCCCTGATCACTCGCTCATGGAGCCTTGCCGACTTTTCGCGGCCAGGCATCTCTGGGCAAAAAAGGCCGGTGTCCTCACCGGCCTTTTTTGTTCTTGAAGCTCGTGCTCCCGCCCTTCCGGCCGACATCAGTCCGGTGCGAAAAAGCTGTACCGAGGATGGCGTTGGAGCCATCAATATTCATAGCTGCCTGCGCCTACACTCATTGGATTTCAAACCAAAACAGCATAGATACTCTGTATCAATAAAGGCCAGAAGCTCTCATAATAAGAGCATCAACCCAATGCGCGAGGCCAGCCCATCAGCTCCAGCATCAGGCTGATTCGGGCCTTGGCCGCCGGCAGGCTGCTCACACGGCCATCCAGCGCTCCCTCGGCCTGCACCACCTGTCCCTCCTCGCACCGGGTCGTGATGCGCAAAGCCATGCCCTGCGCCTGCGCCCAGTCCAGGGCTGGCCCCAATGCCTGATGGACCGTCCCATTGCCCGTGCCCACCACCACCACGGCACGCACGCCTGCCGCATGCCAGGCCTGCATCACCGCCAGCGCCACTGCACTGTTGCAGCCCGCATGACTGTGCAGCAGCTCCACCTGGGGCCATTGACCTGCGGGCGGTAAAGCGATCGCAGGCGAGCCAGCCGCAGCAGCCCCAGGCAGTCCGCCCGTAGCCCAGCGCAGCAGCCCCTCTTCCACCCAGCCCTGCGGACCGGCGCCGCTGCCATCGAAGGCATCCACACGGTAGGGATGCACCTTGCGCACCTGGCGTGCGCTGAACACCCGGCCCGCCACCACGGCAAGCACACCGCGACCAGCAGCCTGCGTATCGGCCGCACAGGCCACGGCATCGCGCAGATTGCCCGGACCGTCGGCCGAGATGGCTGTGGCCGGGCGCATGGCACATGTCAGCACCACGGGCTTTGCCGGGCGCAGAACGCATTGCAGGAACCAGGCGGTTTCCTCCAGGGTGTCGGTGCCGTGGGTGATGACAATGCCGCTCACATCATCTCGCGCGAGCAGCTCGGCACAGCGCAGCGCCAGTGCATGCCAGGTCGCGTGATCCATATCCTTGCTGTCCAGCTGCGCCAGCTGCTCCGCCTGCAGAGAGGCACCAGCAACGCGCTCCAGGTCCGGCACGGCCTGCAACAGCTGAGCCACGCCCAGTTGGGCCGCACGATAGCCCACGCTGGCGCCAGCCTGCTCGGCGACACCTGCAATCGTGCCGCCCGTGCCCAGGATGACGATATTTTTGTCACGTTCCACTTGCAGTCCTCTTCAAACTGATTAAAAATACAGGTACTGGATGAACACACAGTATTCATCATCGATCGATCAAGGAATGCCCATGGACCACCCCAAGCTCACTCCCCGCCAGCAGCAGATTCTGGACCTCATCCAGTCCACCATCGCTCGCACGGGTGCGCCCCCTACCCGGGCCGAGATTGCCAGTACCTTTGGCTTCAAGTCGGCCAATGCTGCAGAAGAGCATTTGCAGGCACTGGCCCGCAAGGGCGTCATAGACCTGGTCAGCGGCACATCGCGCGGCATTCGCCTGCGCGCCGATACCGTGCGCAACATCAATGCGGCACGCGGCGCCAGCTTTGCGCTGCCGCTGACGGCCCTGGCACCGCTGGTGCTTCCCCTGGTCGGCCGCGTCGCTGCCGGCTCGCCTATTTTGGCCCAGGAACATATCGATCAAAGCTATTCGGTCGAGCCCAGCCTGTTTGCCGCCAAGCCCGACTACCTGCTCAAAGTGCGTGGCATGTCCATGCGTGATGCGGGCATCATGGACGGCGACCTGCTGGCGGTACAGGCTACGCATGAAGCGCGCAACGGCCAGATTGTGGTGGCCCGCCTCGGTGATGACGTTACCGTCAAGCGCTTCAAGCGCACTCCTCAGGGTATCGAGCTGCTGCCCGAGAACCCCGACTACAAGATCATTCACGTCGATCCTGAAGAACCATTCGCCATCGAAGGCCTGGCTGTAGGCCTTATCCGCAACAGCATGTTCATGTAACGGGCAGACGACCCCTCCTCCGTCTATGCAGCGGAGGCACCGAGCCTCTTCCCCTCTCAAGCCCAGGTGGTAGGCGCGAAGCCGTTGAGCCTCGCCCTGGGCGGAGCTTTGCCGAAAGAATGCAATCCTGCCCTTATCCATGCCGCCAGGTCATCAAAAGGAGTTGCCAAATGGGATTCGCCACATCACTGCAGGTTTTGACACGCCTGACTATGAAGAGCCTGCATGCCACGCTGTCGCTCAACCCGAACTTCAGCTCCGATGACACAAGCGAAACCGCTGCAGAGCACGTGTCCTTCACTACCAATCGTCCAAAGGCGAAGCAGATCGGCATCCCTGTCATGCGCGCCAACCGCGGCCGCAGTCGCCTCGGCAGCAATACGCTTCGTCCTCAGGCCTTTGCCGCGATCCCAGAGCTGCAATCGCCAATAACCGACCAGTCGATGCAAGCTGCCTCTCCACGGCTTCTCAAAATCGTGCAGCGAGAACCACGCAAGCAGCCCGAATGCCTGCTGATCTGCGGACGCATGGCCGATGTCTGCGCCGCGCTGGAGCGTATGGCACTCCATGAGCAAACAGCCCCGCAAGTCTGAAAGCACAGTGAGGTTTGACTGCCTGCATTGATGCGGCCCCGAGCCCGACCCGCGCTAGGCCCGCAGGCGATGCAACAAAGCTTCCATATGCATCCGACAGAAAGCCATCTCAACGCTCTTGATCCATCGGCTGGCAGATATGGTGCCAGACAACTCTACCCACAGTGCATAGGCGAAAAACTCGATATCGTCAGTGCGGACCCTCTGCATTTGCGCCGAACGATCTGGATCGCCATGTAAATTTTTTGCCAATGTTCTGCCTGGGCCTGTCAGCCGGAACGCATTTCGCACAAGCCTCGCAGTCCGCAGAACTCCTTGTCAGGCGCGAATATCCGTCAGAACGGATACCCGGATCAGGGTATTGCGGCACCTCTTCGACAGTGGAAACATTCATATACACATGTCAACGAGGGCGTCCTATGAGTGCCTACCGCAAGCTCTTGCAGCACATACAGGCCAAAGACGCCAATGGAGACCTGCGCCTGATTCTGGTCTATCAGAGTTTTGATGAGATCGACATGCCGCATGGAGTCTCCATACGTCCATCTTCCATTTACTTTGAAACTGCCGATCACCAGGAGGTCAACTGGCTCAATCCACAGCAGTTCGAGATAGAGGCCACTGGCGAAATCCTCAATCGCGTTCCCTCTTCGCCCGAGGAATGAGACAACTCGACGCGACCGCCCCTCGTTACAGAGTCTTACCTCCTATCTACAACTGTGCCGCATTCAAGAACTAGGCATTGCGCGGCTCGAAATATTGGAATAAATTGAATCTCAGGCACATCTTCCGGCATCAGGAGGCTGAACATGTTCAAGCACCTGCTCATTCCCACCGATGGCACCAAACTGTCAGAGGCTGCCGTGCGTGCTGGCGTTCTGCTTGCGCGTGAGCAAGGCGCCAAGGTGACCGGCCTTTATGTCATGCCCGACTACCGCGCCATCATCTACGGCGCAGACGCACTGTTGACTTACAACAGCGCAGAGTTCGAGCGAAGTGCCAACAGCGATGCAGATGCGGCTTTGCAGTTCGTTGACCAGATTGCCAGACCTGAAGGCGTACCCTGCAACTTTGTGCGGGTCACCCACGCCTCTGTTTACCAAGCCATTGTTAAGCAGGCGCAGGAATTGCAATGCGACCTGATTTGCATGGCTTCACACGGTCGCAAAGGTATCGGCGGAATTTTGCTGGGCAGCGAAACCCAGCGCGTCCTGACCCACAGCCATGTCCCGGTGCTGGTACACCGGCCCGCTTCCACCGGCAAACATTAAGGAGCCAGAAATATCGAATAGCAGTCCTGCATGTCGCACGCTTGCCTCGATACAAGATGGGCTCAAGCGACTTGCAAGTCATGGCTGCAATATGCAGGCCAGCCAATCAGGAGTTGCTGGCCGCACCCGATGGGGCAACCTGTCAACCGTTCAAACGCGTCAGCAACAGTGCAAGAGCGATAAACGGCGATTGAGGCCAAAGTAGCGCCTCAGCCAACTATTCAAATGCATTGACTGTGTGAGCTGCAGAACCGGATCGAGAGGACCCCGAAACTTGCCCGCCTTGCGCGGGCATTTTTTTGGCTGCTAGGCACATCGCTCCGATACTTCTCCCAATCGCTCACGATGCCCAGGCAAGGTGAACAGAATCTGGAGATTCTGCGAGTCCATTTGCTGCACGACGATGGAGCCGTCTTCGTGCAGATAGATCCGCACAGTGTGTGCATCATCCAGATCCCAGTGTGCAACGCTCGTATTCACCCCCCGCCAGCCATGCTCTTCGCACAGCCGACGCCGGCGCAAGGCCTTCAAAAATTCCTGCGAAGCACCAAGCTCTGCATTGGTTTGCACCCAGCTGTCGATCACCAGCTCATAAGCCATCTGCTGCGTATGGCAAGGCTTGGCCAGCTTCATATGCCTGATCCAGGCATCTAGACGGGAGGCAAAAGTGTATTGCAGGTGGTGGGACATGGGCTTTTTTAATTCAGTAGGGCTCCGGGCTAGATCGCCACTTGCACATCAAAATCAGAATTTTCCTACGCCCAATTTACCGAAAAGTGCAGCAGAAACAAAATCTACATCACCAATAGGTTCAGGGTTTAACACTGCTTGATGACTGGCCTGAGAGACACTGGCAGAGCGAGACTGGCCAGAGCCAGGATGAACCCTGAGCCTGCAAGGTGGCATATCTCAAGGATTTGATAAGCTGGCTTTTGGACGCTTGCCAGCTGCTCAGCCACCACACCTTCCGGTGATCTCGGCGAAACAGCACCCATCAAAAAAGTATTTGGCTATATGCAGATGCTCTTTGTGCGTACTTTGCAGGCCAACCTGGTGCCATTCGGAGTGGTTCCATCGACCACGCAGACTTCTGCGCCCCGCGCCTTTGGTTGCCCTGGCCTCACAGATTGAGGGGCTGGGCAGGCCGGCGCATGGCTCATGATTGAGCTCCCCCATGTGGCCCAGATCAACCTGCATGAGACTCGAAAGCAGCAGTACGAAAACAGCGCTGCCCGCAAGAGCGCTCCCCACTCTGCGAAGTATCCCGGGAGCACCTACCGATGACTTGCTTGTTGGAATTCCGGCAAGCTATTCAGCCATCCTTTCAATGACCCAAGCCTCGAACATCGTTATCCTGAAACTCAATGTACCCATCTAAAGATTGCCTTCATCAGGCAACTTCTTCGCTCAAACCCACGCCCGCTCAGGATAGATTTCATTAAAAAAATCTATCTTTTCACTCAGTTACTTAGCACGGCTACTTCATCAAGAAAAGATGACAGCGGCACCGGCAAAGCACCTCCTCAGCGCTTCAAAGAAGCTCACACATCAGATCTGGTCTATCCATTAACGCGATCTGTAAGTGCCTACATACTTCCTTACATCCGCTTGATACAACATCAGTCAAATGCAATGAAATGTCAGCTCGCAGGTCCTGCGGCAAGTCGTTGAGCAACAGGGAGTGTCGTCATGAGAAAAGTTAATCCTGCCGCCAAAAACGCGAACCGCGCTTTTGTCCGTCTGCACACGTATGTGACCAAGCAATTCGACTGGGATCTCTTCACCAAGGACTACCGGGTAGTCCTGCACACAGACGAGGACGGAGGCGTCACGCTCTACATCGTCAAGGTCTTCGACAAGGATGGACAGCCTGCCGCACTAGGACCAAAGATCCCTAACCAGATTACGTTCTCTTACCGTCAGGCTCCCATCATGTCGGTATGGACAGAGTTCTTTAACGACGGCAAATTCAGTTGGCGCAATGTCTCCTGCCGCTAGGGTGCGGCGGTGGGGGATGGTGGCTTGGCTGTCGGCATAGACACCCACCGCTGCGCCAGGAGCGCCATCCTGTCCAACACATTCAGGAGAGTTGCATGACCCGCTTCCAACCGATGCTTGCAACTGCTGCCCTGCTCAGTCTCATGACGCTACATCTCAGCAGCAGCTCCATGGCACAGGCCGCCTTTACAACCCCGGGCGGCTACACCAACTCCTACAGCGGCCAGATCACGGGCAACGGTATCGTGCAATACGGGCTCGAAACGCGGCCCTTCCAGCGCATGACCGTCACGCTCAACACCAACAACCCGTCCAGCCAGATGAACGTCTTCAAGGACGGCTCTGCCCAGCCTCTATGCCAAGGCTCGGCCAACAACAACATCTGCACCTTCCGCATCGAGCGTGGTGCCAGCTATCGCGTGCTGATCTTCCTCACGCGTGAAGCCGCCCAGCGCGGCGAAAGTGCACGCTTTACGCTCACCACCGAAGAAAGCACCTGACAGCTTGACTGCCGTCAAGAGCCCCTCAGTCCATGGCTTGTAAACTGGCTTCAACAGATTCAAAGTGAAAGCCCGTTACACGATATGGAAAACTTTCCCAAAGACATCTACACCGAGCCCACGCCCGATGTGAATACTCTGGCCAACCTCGGCCCCCTGACCGGCATGGCCGGCATCTGGACCGGCAAGCGCGGCCTGGATATCAATCCCAAGGCTGACGGGCCTGAAAAGCAGGCCTTTATCGAGCACATGGAATGCCAGCCCATCGACGCGCAAACCAACGGGCCACAGCTCTTCTACGGCCTGCGCTACCACACACGCATCGTCAAGCCTGACGATGCGGAAACCTTTCACGACCAGGTCGGTTACTGGCTGTGGGAGCCTGCCACCGGCAACATCATCCAGACCCTGACCATCCCGCGCGGACAGACCGCCATGGCCACGGGCAAGGCCACGGCCGACGCCACCAGCTTCACTCTCAGGGCAGAGCGCGGCTCCACCGTCAACGGCATCTCCAGCAACCCATTTCTGGAACACGCCTTCAGAACCGACGCCTATACCATCACCGTCACCAAGCACTCGGACGGCACCTGGTCGTACGAGCAGGAAACCACATTGACCATCCCTGGTCAGAGCGAGCCTTTTGCCCACACCGACCGCAACACCTTGCACAAGATTGGCGAGCCCACTCCCAACCCCACGGCAAGGGCCGCAGTTGAAATCTGATTGGCGCCATCAAAGGACTCCACGCCCCGGCCGAATTCACTGGTTCCACAGGGCGCACACTCCCCGATTACTGCATCGTCCGTAATGGCCTTACGCATGCTGGCCATGGACCTTGCGGGAAAGAAGGCGCTTGCCTTCAAACTGGCCTGTATGAATGCCTTTCAATGCATGAAGGCCATTCCCAGCAGGCTGCCGACACTCAGCGCATGGCGCAGGCCTTCAATCTGGTCGCGAAGGCTGCTGTCTGGGCGCACCGCAGTGCGTTTACGACCTTTGATACAGAGCGATGCCGACCAATGAGCGCACAGCAGCCACCTGCCGAAACTGAATTACGCCGCCCTTCTACCCATGCACAGCCGATTGCGACGGACCTGATGCCGGCCTCCTTCGGCAACCTGCCGTGGCGCATTGCCGACGTTGGAATCATCGGCGCGGCCGATGCCTGACTCAACGCGCCCAGCGCCGCGAATAGTCTGCTTTTGATAGCCTCTAACGCTTTATGGATAAGGGCTTGAAGCAGCATTTACCTGCACCTTCATGGATTTGATTTCCATCAAGAAACCGTCTGAATACTCATTTCAAGGTGTTGCATTAGCAGCCCTGGAGTGTGAGTATGAGTTTGCTGATAGGTCGAATTGATTTGGCAACAAGACGCGCACCAATGCGCAAGGAGGCTGGATATGTTCAAGCACATTTTGATTCCTACGGACGGCTCGAAGCTCTCTGAGGCCGCGCTGCGCGCGGGCATACAGCTGGCGAGGGAACAAGGCGCACAGGTGACGGTGCTGTATGTGATGCCGGATTACGCAGCCATGATTTACGGAGCAGAGGCGCTGATCGCCTACAACTCCGCCGAGTTCGACAAGAGCGCCCAGAAGGAAGCAGATCAGGTATTGCACGCAGCCCTGGAAATTGCCAAGACCGAGGGCGTGGCCTGCCAGACGGTGCGAGTAACGAATATCTCCATCAATCAGGCCATCATCAAGCAGGCGCAGGAGGGTAACTGCGACCTGATCTGCATGGCATCACACGGCCGCAAGGGCATTGCCGGCATTTTGCTGGGCAGCGAGACCCAGCGCGTACTGGTCAACAGCAGCATTCCGGTTCTGGTGCACCGCCCGGTTCAAGCCTGATCGGCTGCAGCGCAGTCACGACCCGGCCGCTCTCATCATGCAAGCAACGCCCCATCGCCCTCGTGCGGTGGGGCGCTTTTTCATGGGCCGATCGTCGTGTAGCATCGGTGCATCAAATTGTGAATCTTCGGTTCCATTTGTCACGCCTGCCGCGGCGTCTTTGTTCATTCAGCACAAGGGGAGAGAGCAGATGAGTAACGCAATCGCTACTGACGGCGACCTGGCCTGGAAGACCGGCCCGATTCGCCCCAGAGCCTGCACCTGCGGCAGCGTGGTGTGCCAATTGCTGCATGAGCGGGTAATGACCGATATGTCGCGCCGCATGTTTGTGGGCGGAGTGGCCGCTATGATGGCGCCGTTCGTGGGCCTGCATGCGGCCGAGCCCGGTGCCGGCGGCATGCCCAAGCAGGCCGACCGCCCCGTGTTGCTGACCAATCTGCGCCTGTTTGACGGCACGGGCAAGTCCGTGCGCCAGGGCGTGCAGGTGCTGATCCAGGGCAAGGTGATTGCTGCCCTGCCCTCTGCCGGCGAGAAGGTGGAAGGCGCCCAGGTGATCGATTGCCAGGGCAAGCTGGTGATGCCGGGCATGATCGATACGCACTGGCACACCATGCTGGCGGCCGTGCCGCAGATGACGGCCATGACGGCAGATCTGGGCTATCTCTATATCTCCGCCGCGCAAGAGGCGCAGCGCACGCTGATGCGCGGCTTCACCTCGGTACGCGATGCGGGCGGGCCGGCCTTTGCGCTCAAGCGCGCGATCGACGAGGGCATGGTGCCGGGCCCGCGCATCTACCCCAGCGGGGCGATGATTTCTCAGACTTCGGGCCATGGCGACTTCCGCCTGCGCAGCGATATCCCGCGTGCGGCGAACGAGTCGCTGAGCATGGTGGAGCAAGTCGGCGTGGCCATGATTGCGGATGGCGAGACCGAGGTGCTGCGCCGCGTGCGAGAGCAGTTGATGCTGGGTGCCTCGCAGATCAAGATGCTGGCTGGCGGCGGCGTGGCATCGATGTACGACCCGCTGGACAGCACCCAGTTCACCGAGAAGGAGCTGCGTGCTGGCGTGGAAGCCGCCGCAGACTGGAACACCTATGTGATGTCGCATGTTTACACGCCCAAAGGCATCAAGCGGGCCATCAAAGCAGGCGTGAAGAGCATCGAACACGGCCAGTTGGCCGACGAGGAAAGCGTGCGCATGATGCGCGACGAAGGCGTGTGGTGGAGCCTGCAGCCGTTTCTACAGGACGAGGACGCCAACCCTTATACGGATGCAGTGCGGCGCGAGAGCCAGTCGCGCGTGGCCCAGGGCACGGTGCGCGCCTATGAGATGGCGCAGAAGTACGGCATCAAGACGGGCTGGGGCACGGACATTCTGTTCAGCCCCAAGGGCACTGTCACACAGGGCAAGCAACTAGCCAAGCTGACGCGCTTTTACGACCCCATGACGCTGCTGAAGCAGGCCACGGGCACCAACGGCGAACTGCTGGCCCTGTCGGGCGAGCGCAACCCCTATCCCCAGCCGCTGGGCCGCATCGCCGCTGGCGCATTTGCCGATCTTCTGGTGGCCGATGGCGACCCGACGGTGAATCTGGACTTTCTGAGCAACCCGGAACAGAACCTGCGCCTGATCATGAAGGACGGCAAGGTGTACAAGAACACGCTGTAAGGCAGACAAATGATCCAGCACATCAACACCAGTGCGGGCATGGCAGCGGCGGCGCTGGCCGTGGGACTGCTGGCAGGCACGCCGGCCTGGGCGCAGGACAAGGCGGCGGCCGATGCATGGCGCTATCAGCTCACGCCCTATGTATGGATGACGGGACTGGACGGCAGCGTCCGCCCGTTCAGGGGAGCGCCCACCGTGACCGTGAACAAGTCGTTCTCGGACATTCTGGAGAATCTGGACGCTGCAGCATTTGTGAATGGCACGGCGCGCAAGGGCAGCTATGTGCTGCAGGGCGACTTCAGCTACGCTGCCACATCGGACCAGGCCGCCCTGCCCCTGGGCCTGAGTGCCAAGGCCAAGATTCGTCAGACCTCACTGACTATGACGGGCGGGCACAACTGGATGCTGAGCCCTCAATCGAGCTTCGACCTGATGGCCGGCCTGCGCCTGTGGCAGATCAAGGCCGAAGTGAATGTGCCAGGGGTGGGTTCGGCGCAATCCAACACCTCGTTCGTCGACCCGGTGGTCGCCGCACGCTGGCGCTACGACATTGCGCCGCGCTGGTCCAGCTTGCTGTATGCCGATATGGGCGGGCTGGATGTGGGCTCGAAGTTCACCTGGCAGGTTCATGCCTCGGTGAACTACCAGGTCAAGGAAAACATTTTTGTGTCCGTAGGCTACCGCCACCTGAGCGTGAACTACCGTGACAATGGCAAGCGACTGGACTTCAGCCAGAGCGGCCCGATCGTCGGAGCGACGCTCAGGTTCTGATCACCACCAGCGGATAGACAATACCCGGCCCGGCAGACCAGCGGTCTGCAATGCCACATACAGCAATCACTGCGGGCGAACCGCGTTGCGTCAGGCCTCAGTAGCGCTGGATTAACTGGTGTGCGATCTCACTTAGTTTCAGCGCATGGAGTCTCCTCAACCGCATGAGGAGTCTGAGCCTGAAAAAGTGCTCGCAACACCACCACAGCGTAAACCTGGGGCGTGCGCACTCATTGCTGCAGTCCGCCTTTAGCCGCCCGCGCCGGGCGACAATGTCAAAGCCGCACCAACTGAGCAAAACAAGAAATCCGACAGGCCACGAGGCATCAATGAATCGCACCGAATTTCTGCAACAGCCCGAAGTCATAGGCTTTACCGACTGGCTTGCAGCCACACTCCCCCAGCGACAGGTTCAGTTGAACATTCGCTCTTCCAGCTACGTACCCAAGGGCTTGACAGCCACTACCCGTTTTGCCGATCTGGTACCTCGCCACTACCGCTGGCGAGCGACTGGCCTCGCAACGGGCGACTGGGCCGAGTCGTGCATCAAGACAAGCGCTCTTTCTGCCAAGCTGCGCGCTGCCGTACAGGCCAACGATGCGACAGCCACCCTGGCCGCCTGTAGCGATGTGCTGGACTGGGGCGGCGAGCGCAACCCCAAGGAAGGCGCGCGGCCCTTTCTTGTGGGCCTTGGCACTAACATCAGCCACTACATTGCCCGGACCCACCAGGAAATGGCGCTTGGCTCGGCCAGCCTGCGCACCGGCTTTCCGACAGTGCAGCTCATGAACTCCATGCTCACCAAGGTGCACGCCTTTTATTCAGCCGAAGGCTTGCCCATCTATGACTCGCGGGTCAGCGCCGCAGCGGCTGCACTGGTGGAGTTCTGGCGCCGCAGTAGCGGCACGCGCCCCCTGCCCGATACGCTGAGTTTCCCGTTGGCCGGCGGCAGCCAGAAGCCCCAGCACAAACTGGCTTGCCTCTTTGACCAGCCACCGTCGCCGGGCACCCTGCTCTACACCAGCCAAAGCACGCCCCAGCGCTGGGCTGGCGCCAAGGTACGGCTGGCCTGGGTAATGGCCGAAACCCTGCGCAAGACCCCCAGCCTGTTTTCAGGCCAGCCTGATCGCATGCGCGCCATGGAAGCTTCACTCTTCATGGTGGGCTACGACCTGAACTGCCTGGCCTGAACAGAAAAAACCCCTGCCAACCAGCTGCTGCTGGGGATTTTCTCCGCACCCAGGAATCTGGGGCAAATAGGCCTCCAGCCCTTATCAACCAAACGCCGGAAGCTATCAAAACAGCTAGCTCTGGGAAAAGCCAATGTGCCTGTCGAATGCGGACAAGGGCAAGGCGGCAAGGCTGGCTGGAATCACGGCAGCGCCCTCCACCAAAGCATAAGGCCAGCCGGTGGACCCGATCTAGGGTACTGCGGTTGGAACGACTCGCATCAGGGCGGCAGAAACCGCAACCCTGAATGGGCCCGGAACCCACCATACCCTGCAGCGTGTCCTGATGAATACTGTGAGGAATATCGAGAGTTCCGCCTCAAACGTAAACCAAATGCTACGTAATGGCGGCTCACTCACAGTTTTCAGGCTTGCGCCCCGTTCTCCTACAGAAGGGTTTTCCATGGCTCGGCGACCATGCACCCACAGCAAGCCAACCCGGTTTGCTGATCACCAGCCTGAAGGAGTGAAGGAAATGACGCAACAAGCGAACCAGCAGCACAGCCCCAGCCAACAGGACAAGCAGCAACAACAGCAAAACCCTGGGCAACGCCAACCAGGCCAGAGTACCAGCCAGCCCGGCCAGCAGCAGCAGCAAACCCCAGGACAGCAGAAGACCCCTGCTCAGCAACAGCAGCCTGGGCAGCAGCACAAACCGCCCCAGCAGTGAAAGTGAGCGCCTCAGCGCTGGCCCAGCTTGCCAGCGTTGTTCTGTACCACGCAAAGAAAGGAGCAGGAATGCAGTTAGCCTCACCTGTCATCTCATCCGATCGTGTCAACGGCACCAACGTCTACAACCCCAACGGCGACAAGCTGGGAGCTATCGACTCACTGATGATCGACAAGCTCACTGGCAAGATTCGATATGCAGTGATGCAGTTTGGTGGTTTCCTGGGCATCGGCTCAGATCTCTACCCACTGCCGTGGGATAGCCTCAAATACGAACCCAGCCAAGGCGGGTACGTGGTTTCCGTCACCAAGGAACGGCTTGAAAACGCCCCTCACTACAAGGGAGGCACCTTGCCCGAATACACCGACGACTACGGCCGCCGTGTCTATGACCACTACGGTGTGCCCTTTGTCTAGCCCTGGCACGCAGCCACACATGCGCTAGTGCCCAAACTCAAGAAGAACCGCAGGCCGGTCAGCGCCGGCCGCCAACCAATTGGAGTTCAGCCCACCTCGCGGTCGGCTTTTTTTTGCGCGGAGATTTTCAAATGTAGCCTCCCGGCCCCGCGGGCCTTAAGCGCGACCTCTCCCCGCAGGGTCAAGCGGGGCCATCTGGTGTGATTGTTCCAGGTACAAGGTATTGCTCAAGATCGAGGCCTGAAATACGCTTTGACGATGCCGTGCGTAGTGCACCAACTGTGAGCTGCGGTCTGAGCGGTCACACCAGATGGTGACGTTACCCATCGCTTTCTGCCGAGCCTGAGGTTCTCTATCCTCCCTCCGCTTCCCCAGGCACGCCGCAAGGCATCGGCCTTTACGCATAAGCCCACCCGCCAACGCCGGTGGGCTTTTTCTTTGCAGGCAGACACTCGGTGCGGCCATGCAACACTGGGGTCGACGTCTGTTGACGCGCTGTACAGGGCAAAATTAAACTACTGTACAAATGAACAGCACTGATGAAAATAACAGTAAAATTCAAAGCAACAGTTTGCTGCACCAGAGCGCGAAGCGCATTCACTTCATACCTTCGTTGGTTTCGCCCGCTCGCAAGAGCGCTGGCCTTTTTTATTCGCCCCCGCCCATTCAGCGGACCTGCCTCTCGCCAAAAGGAGATTCCATGCTGTACAGCACCGTTCCTCAACCCGTTGATGAAGACCTCGTGCAGCGCCTGCGCGAGAAGGGGGGCTTGTGAAATGGCCACACATCCCCACCGCCCTGCTCGCGCTGCTCCTCGCAGCCCTGCTCTTGATAGCCCCAGCCTTGGAACAAGGCTACTGACCGCCGCGCAATGGAGCCTCACTCTCCTGGGGATCGTTTGCCTCATCGGCGTGGCCGTCGTCATTGCCACCACCCCGCAAGCCTGGCCGCTGTGAACGGTCAACCTCATCGATTTTGATAGCTACAGGCGTTTTCCTGACAAGCGCCAGACCGGAGAAATATCATGGAAAAGATCATCGAATCCCTGATCCTCGTCGCCGCCATCTTCATGGGCGTACTGTGGCTTGCCACCCCCAACGCCCAGGCGGACGAACCCACCACCCTCACCAAATCCGTGCGCGACGAATTCGCATGCCCGGGCATGCACGCCGAATGGCTGGACGCTCACACCGTCCAGTGCCTGCGCGAAAAGCCCTGATCTGCCGCCAAGCCCTGCAGCCCGCAAGATAGCTAGTTCAATCTAGACGATGCCATCAGTAGCAGAGCACTTTCAAATGCAGATAGGGCAAGTGCAACGGGATCACCAATTCAGAAGCCCGGAAGCGCCCTCCAAGCAGACAAAGCCCGCAAGGCTCCAAACCTGACAGGCTTTTTGTTTGCCAAGTGGTCGGCATGTACCACCGCCACATCAATCTGTTATGTCGCAAGCCCGCAAGCACTTGCGCGGGCATTATTCGGAAGGTTTTGCGTAGACGTCTGCGCTTAGTACCTCAAGACCGACAAAGGGTTCATTCCCTTCAACCCAGGCGTCATGACCGGGTGGGATGGCGTAGGACTCCCCTGCGCTGAGCATTTTCTGAGAGCCGTCCTGCATTTGAACAGTGAGCTTTCCCGAAACGACATGTCCCACATGCGAGAGTTGGCAGTAGTCGGTCTTCACCACGGGCTTGATGCATTCGGACCAGCGCCATCCGGGCTCAAAGTTGAACCGCCCAATCGTGTAGCCCTGAAGCTTTACGAGCTCCACGCGAGTTTTGCTAGGTGTACGAAGTTCATCGGGCTCGCTGTGCGACCTGACTTCTAGCTTCTCAACGCTGACTGGAGTGGCCATGACTTTCTCCTTCATAAGAGCTGCACCTCGAGCCCCCAAGGAATTCTTCAGGTATAGCTGGTGAGCCGAAGGACAGATGAAAAAACTTATCACTATGTCATTCGCATGGCATTGCCAGGAGCGCTTATCAGTTACCAATTGCTGCATGCGGCACGGCACCTCCTGCGCCGCCCAATCCACGGCTGACAGCAAAAAGCATGCTTCGACATACAGGGGGCCAACGCTACCCATCCAAAGCGCCACAAGTTCGCACAGATTTTTCAGATTTGCATACAGCTAGCAGATCGAATGCAGCTGCACCAAGAAGGGCATGACCTCTTTGCGCAGACCCAGGACGGCGCGGTGCCGACTGTTTTGAGCACAGCCAATGCCTTACCCATTGGTAAAGCCGGCTGAACTGTCCAGGTCCCGCCCACCCAGCCTGCGCCGTGTGAGTTTGTTTGCCTTCCATTCACGCAGACACGATGGGACATGCCGCTCCCTTGGCCTCAGCGAGGTAGGTGCCCGCGTCATCCACTGCGCACCAGGCGCCCACTAGCACTTGAACCCGCTGATGTGAAGACTACGGCGCGGTTACTTTGCAGGGTGGTCGCGGCGGAACAGCTCCCACTCGTCGATTTCCGTGCCATTGGGCAGCACGCAGATGCCGCGCTCTCCGGCTGTGGTCTTCTCGATGCGGGTCTTGCCGCCCAGCTTGGCGCAGTACACCGATGCGGGGTTGGCCATACCGATCACAGGCGCAGCGGGCTGAGGCTGGGCGCAACCGCTGATGGCAAGTGCAGAAAGTACTGCGCTGGTAGTTCCAAGTGCTTTTTTCATGGACTCAATGTAGCAAATGCCGCCTTTTTCAATTGAGCCGCCAAAAATCCTGATACGCATCAATCCCTCGTTTCCTTCATCCATATGGGCTAAGGGTTGGCACCGACGATGTTGGCAGCACTCTGTCAGCCAATGTCACTTTTAGTTATTTCACCTCCAAAAAAGGAAAAGTGAACTGTCAGAAATCGCAAGAAGTTGTTAATTTCTGATCCGGAAGATGAGCGGCTGACACATTAATGGCCGCCTTGGCATTTAGATTTGACTAGAGATATGGCCAGTCTGGCCTATCTGTTGGTGATCACTAGCAGAAGGGCTGTGTGTATGCATACGAGCAACGACCACATCTTTGTGTTGATGCCATCTCTGTCCCTGCTCTTCTTGGCCGGCCTGCTGGGAGTGTGCTGGGCGACCCAGCCCAAGCAACGCTTTTTGCTCTGGCTGTGCGCCGCTTTCCTGCTAACGGCAATGTCCATCAGCATTCGCAGCGTGCTGAAGTTTGAAGTCCTCAATCACTATGTGGTTCTAGTCAACGCACTGTTTCTGGCGGGAGCTTGGTGTTTTTCCAAGAGCTTTTCAGAGCGTCGGCGTGTACCCACATATCCGCTTGCAGCCCTTGTCTTGTGTGCCGCAACGCTGGCCTCGCTCTACTACTTCGCCAACGTGGCACAGAACCAGGCGGGTCGACTGCACACATTCGGCATAGGCGTAGCACTGATACTCCTGCTGCCAGTGCCAGCAGTTCTCAAACGAGGTCTCACCAACGATTGGCTGGATAGGACTTTGCTGTGGTCCTATCTGTCTTATGCAGTCTTTACCATGCTGCGCCCGACGCTGGTCGCGGCTTTCGCACATAACGGTCTCGGCGATGCCATGGATGCCAACTCTACCTATTGGCTGACAACGCTGATGAGTATTTTGCTTTTTGCCTTGCTCTTCACGGTTTTAGTCTGTGCAGTCACCATCAGGGACACAGTCCGTCAACTGCGCACTGAACGCGACCTGGATGCTTTGACCCAGATACTGAATCGCCGCGCATTCAGGGAAGCCGCACAGCATCGCCTGAGCGACCAGCGCCTGTATCCCATGGCGCTTCTGGCCAGCGACATTGATCACTTCAAACGCATCAACGACAACTGGGGGCATGACAAAGGTGACCAAGTCTTGCAGCTTGTCGCCAGAGCGATGCAGCACAATGTGCGCAGCAATGATCTGGTTGCACGCTTCGGCGGTGAAGAGTTCATGGTTCTGCTGACCAAGATCGATTTGCAAGGTGCCGAGCAAGTCGCCAAGCGCATTGGCCTGGAGTTGAGAAATGACCAGGAAGTATTGCCGAACGGGCCAGCCCTGACACTGAGCTTTGGCATCACTTCAATCAGCAATGCAGACCAGCTTGAAGGTGCACTGAGGCAAGCCGACCAGTTGCTGTACAGCGCCAAGAATGCCGGCCGAGACCGCATTCATGTGGAAGGCCGCACTTACCCAGACATCAGCTTTGAACACACCATACCGACAGACCACCCCATGGCCTTGCTGATGTAAGCCGGCGAACTCGCAAGCCATTGCCATCACGCACCAGGCAGCTCACGTATCCAAGTTGGCCCACAATGATTCCTGCATGGTCGCTGGCAAACCAATTTGTCAGCATTGATGCACCCCGTCATGGGTGCACTTTTGTCAGTGGAATCTTTGATGCGCAGACTTCGCCATCTCACCAACCGGCATCGCACGCCGTCCACCAATATCGCCCTGGGTCTGCTGCTGGCCTTTAACGCGGGCGCAGTCAACGCTGGCGGCTTTCTTGTGCTGCGGATGTATACCTCGCACATGACGGGTTTCGCCTCACAGCTGGCTGACGGCCTGGTGCTTGAGAACGCCAAGCTGCTGCTGAATGCGCTTGGTGCCATCATCGCCTTTACAACTGGCGCGGCCGTCTGTGCGTTGCTGGTGAATTGGGGACGCAAACGCCACCTGTACAGCGTCTATGCCCTGCCGCTGATGCTGGAGGCCGTCATGCTGATTGCCTTCGGCCTGATGGGCACAGTCACCTTGACCTGGAACACTCCCTTCGCAGTGCCGCTGACCGTTCTGCTGCTGTCCTTCATGATGGGTTTGCAAAATGCCGTGGGTTCCAAGACGTCCGGTGGCAGCACTCGCACCACACACATGACCGGCAATTTCACGGATCTGGGAATGGAACTGGGCAAGATGTTTTTCTGGAAGCGCCACGCCAACGCCGGCCTGCAACTGTCGCCCCTGGTTCGGCATGACTGGCGCCGCATGAAGGTGTCCGCTGGGCTGATCTTGATGTTTGTGCTGGGCGGCATTACCGGTGCACTGGGCTTCAAGCATATCGGCTTCATCTGCGTGGTTCCGCTGGCCGCTCTTTTGCTTGTACTGTCCGTGCCGCCATTCATGCGCGACGCAGCGCAGTCCGCCGAGAGGCCGTCACTCTTCAGCAAGAAGAACTGAGTGGAGCCGGCACATCACGCCACTGCCGCAACGTCCCCTGGTCCATGCACGACGACCTGATCGCGCCCGAGCTCCTTGGCCTTGTAGAGTTGCTGGTCAGCCCGCATTACGGCTTCGCGCAGATCACTGCCGAATGTGTTGACCACGATACCCATGCTCAAGGTCACACGCTGGCCATCGGGCAACGGCGCAATGATCTCAACCGCTCCTGCACGAATACGCTGCGCCACACACTGTGCAGTCTCAATGTCTGCATGGGTCAACAGCAGCACAAATTCTTCGCCTCCAAAGCGAGCCACCAGGTCGGAACCACGGACACTTGCCTGTATGACTTCCGCGACAGCCTTGAGAACTCCGTCGCCATACTCGTGCCCCCAGCTGTCGTTGACCCGCTTGAAGTGGTCCAGATCCGCCACCACGATGGAAATCGGCTGTGCTTTTCGATCCCGGGCCAGCGGGTCTGCAAACTCCCAGAAGCCGCGACGATTCAACACGCCAGTCAGCATGTCGTGATTGCGCTCGTCTCTGAGAGTGGCCATTGCATCCCTCATTGAAACGATGAGCATGAGGCCCGAGAACACCAGGCTGAACAATAGCGAGCCCAGCATGGTGACCAACCAGTAAATGGAGCTGAGCATGTCCTGGAGCTCGGTGAATCCCAGAAACAGCACCATGATGGGCCTGAGCACTGTATAGATCGCAAAGGCCCCATATGACCGGTAAAGCAGCTTCTCCAGCCCGTCACGTCTGACTTTTTTTAGAGCAATGGCAGGAAACGGTATGAAGTGAATGATGCCAAGCCCTGTGTTCAGCCAGAGCACTCGCGCAGCAATGTTGTCCTGCACGATGCTGTACTCGTAAAGAGCAGCAACCACGATGATCGATACCAGGGCCGAGATCTTGGGATATGAGGAGACGGAAAACTTTTGAGCGACGCCCCAGGTGCAGAGCCAGGCACCAAGCAGATAGATGGGCCCGGTGTAGACAGCCCACCGAACCAGTTGTCCGTGAGGTGTCAGGCATTGCCAACCCAAGGCAAGCCCCGTGAGTGTCAACCCACAAGCCGTCGAGAGCAGAAACACTGAGCGGCGCTGTGCAAGCCAGCAAAAAGCCATGAGTGCGCCCAGTGCCGCTATGCATACCGGCGCGACCAACAAGTACAGCTGCAAATTGCTAGGCATGAATTGGCGGATCAGAAAAGCTCATTCACGCGGCAACGCAATTGTGGTGACCCATGTTCTGAGACTCAGAAGGTGGAGTCCATTTGCTAAGTGGACTGATAAACGCCCGAATGTTAGCAATTGTGCCGAGAACCCTGCAAATCTCCTCCGAAACACATTGGTTTCCTTGGATCGTCACGAGTCCGTCCAGAAGCAGCAACTCGCGGCCACCCGCACCCGCAGCACTCGCCCCCGGTCTCGTCTTTGAGCGGGATTTTTTTATGACTGAATCAAAGAGGCACCTCTGAGGCAATCGCTCCCAAAATCATCGTCAAAGAAGTCGCTGCTCAACTGACGGGCCTGTTCCGAAAGGTCCTTGAGCGCCTTGCGAGGCAAGACGACCTGCCTCAGCCTCGGCAAATCAGCGCGGAACGCTGACTGGTTAGCGATCTTGACGACCGGGCGAGCAAGCCCTCGTTGTCTCGACTGCAGCCGCCGGAGCACACCGGCGCCAAAAAAGCCTCTCCGCACTCACAGCATCTGCTTGAACAACGGCCTCGAGCCGTAGTGCCGTACGGCTACAACCATTGCTTCTTCTCGGCGTCGTATTTGTGGCAGTTACAGATGCCATCCGCACCGGGAATCACGTCACCTGGAACAGCTTCCCTCACTTCCTTTGGAGGGGTTTGGATACATCAGTGAAACAGGTATCGGCCAAGTCCCGAACTTGATCTGCCGCTTACGCCCGTCTACCGGGGACTTACACCTATAGACACAACTTTTAGCTGACACAACAGCCTTCAGTCGCAACCCAGGACAGCCATGGATCACAATGGCATTCCCATCGGACAGAGCTTTTGCGGCATGGACATCAAGATACATGCAAATTCCTTGGGCCAGCGCAGCTTTCAAAACCTGCGCCAAACCTACGCTAAGCTCTGGAGTGTGTAGGGTGTGCGTAGGGAATCTGGTGGCGTCGATTTGGCGTAAGTTTTCACAGAAGCAATCCTAAGCCTTTGATCGCATTGAATTTCATTCAATAAACTCAGCCACTTATTTAAGGATTCCAGTGGTGAACATCGTTATCCTGGACGATTATCAAGACGCGGTTCGCAAGCTCGATTGCGCCAAGCTGCTCGATGCCTTCAACGCAAAGGTCTATACCAACACCATCAAGGGCGTGGGTCAGCTCTCGGTTCGACTGCGCGACGCGGATGTCATCGTCCTGATTCGCGAGCGCACCCAGATCTCGCGCCAGCTGCTCGATAAACTGCCCCGGCTCAAGCTGATTGCCCAGACGGGCAAGGCTGGCGCCCATATCGATGTGCAGGCCTGCACCGAACGTGGTGTGGCGGTTGCAGAAGGCGTGGGCTCTCCCATTGCTCCGGCGGAGCTGACCTGGTCGCTGATCATGTCGGCCATGCGCCGTCTGCCGCAGTACATCTCCAATCTCAAGCATGGTGCATGGCAGCAGTCCGGACTCAAGGCTGCCTCCATGCCGCCCAACTTCGGACTGGGCAGCGTGCTGCGCGGACGCATGCTTGGCATCTGGGGCTACGGCCGCATCGGGCAACTGGTGGCCGGCTATGGCAAGGCCTTTGGAATGCAGATCTGTGTCTGGGGCAGCGAAGCCTCGCGTCGCAAGGCCGAGGCCGATGGATATCTGAGTGCCCCGTCCAAAGAAGCTTTTTTTGAACAATGCGATGTGCTGTCGCTGCATCTGCGTCTGAACGACGCGACGCGGGGCATCGTGACGGCACAGGAGCTGGCACGCATGAAACCGACAGCCTTGTTCGTCAACACCTCGCGCGCCGAACTGGTGGAGCCCGAAGCCTTGCTATGTGCCTTGAACCGCGGCCGCCCGGGACTGGCCGCGATCGATGTATTCGAGAGCGAGCCGATCTTGCAAGGCCATGCCCTGCTCAGGCTGGAGAACTGCATCTGCACACCCCATATCGGCTACGTGGAGCAGGACAGCTATGAGCTGTATTTCCGTGCGGCGTTCGAGAACGTGGTGAACTTTGCCAACGGCCAGCCCAGCAATATTCTGAATCCTGAAGTTTTCAGCGGCCCACTGCGCTTGAACCGCTAACCGCCAGCGCTCGGCGACTACTGGCGGGTCTGCTGCGCAAGCTCCGCCTCCACAGCCTCATAGACCGACTGACGCACCACGGTCTCCACTTCTTCACGCAGGCGAAGCACCATGGATCGGGTCTGTGCTTCCACAACCTGAGCTATTGCTTCCTTGAGCTTGTGCTCCAGCACAAGGTCCACCCGCTGCATCAGCCGGTGGACCAGATACTCTTCGGTCACCACGGCACCGTGTGCATCCAGCGCCTGCTGCAGGCCCGCTGCCTCCAAGACCGGTTCGGGTTCAACGGCCTGCACCACATCCTGTGCCTGGACGAGCGGCTCGGCGGCTTCCTCATGGAAGGGCTCAGGCCCGGGCTGAAGCTCTTCATCCTGGGCTTGGCCAGCGTCCGTAATGGATGGCTGCTCCGCCTGGTCTGCCAGCGGCAATGCCTCCACGAGTTCGGCAGTTACCGACTCAGGCTCAGGCTCCACCTGCCCGGCCGCTATTGCTTCCACCACCTCCCCAGCCATGCTTTGCGCAAATGACTGCTGCGGCGGCAAGGATTCCGGCAAGGGGGGCAGCTGATGTGGAATACCTGCAGGCCTGCCGCGGCCGTAGAGACCGTCCGCCAGCCATGAGGTATGAAACGACGGCCGCGCCAGAGGTACGACGCAGTCTCCCAGCGTTCGCGGACCTGGCACCTGTTGCACAGCTGCCTGAGACTGCTCCGGCTGCGCCGACTGAGCGTTGTCTGCAGCGTCTTCGGGCGCGGAAGCTTCGGGCTGAACCACCTCGGTCAGGGTGGGGACGAATCGTGGCGGAACTTTGGATGAGGAGTTCATGACCTAGCCCTTGAGATTCAGATCGTGCCGGACAATGGAAAAACCACGCGCAGCATAGTCGCGCCAGCGGACACGCGCATCCTGGCGATCCATCTCATCGCCGGAAGACACGATTTCCACCACGCGAGCGAAGCGCTCAAACCCCGACGGCACCTGCGGCGTGAGGTTGACCAGCACATCGTAATGAGGCAAGTCCTGCAGGTGTTCGGTCAGGATGACGGGAGAAGCAGCAAGCATCTGCGCACCATCCGACTCGCAAGCATGCGCAAGAAAATCCGTGGCCGAGACGCTCCACAAACGGGGCGAAAGCCGGCTCAGCGCAGCTCCATCTCCCAGAACCACGATGCGCGCACCATGACGCAGAGCCTTGCGTGCGAATCGGCACACATAGCCCAGCTTGTCTGGCGCATTGAAATGAAAGGCAATTTCTGTCACAACTCTTGGCGGCAGAGGCGGTCTGAAACCAGGCCGCCTCTGCCGACTTTTCTTAAGCCGAAGCCTTGGCAGTCACACGCGTGCGGCGCGAGGCCGCAGGCTTGGCAGCGCTCTTGCGCGACGCCGAGGTCTTGGCCGTCGCGGGCGCAGGGGCTGCCTTGCCTTGCTGGCCCAGCAGATATTGCACCAGCAGACCCACGGGGCGACCGGTGGCGCCCTTTGCAGCACCGCTCTTCCAGGCAGTACCGGCGATATCCAGATGCGCCCAGGGAATATCGCCCACAAATTTCTGCAGGAACTTGGCGGCCGTCACAGCGCCCGCAGCGCGCCCTGCCACGTTGCCCATGTCCGCAAAATTGCTCTTGAGCCCATCGGCGTACTCCTCGTCCAGAGGCATGCGCCAGCAAGGATCGAGTGCCGCGTCGCCCGCAGTCTGCAAGGCCGCTGCCAGCTCGTCGCTGGTCGAGAACAGGCCGCTGCGCAAGCCGCCCAAGGCGATCACGCAAGCACCGGTCAGCGTGGCCATATCGACCAGCGCAGAGGGCTTGAAGCGCGCCGCGTAATGCAGCACGTCGCACAGCACCAGACGGCCTTCGGCGTCGGTGTTGAGAATCTCGATGGTCTGGCCGCTCATGCTGGTCACCACATCGCCAGGCTTGATGGCTGCGCCGTCGGGCATGTTCTCGCAGGCGGGGATCAGGCCCACGACGTTGATGGCGGGCTGCAGCCTGGCCAGTGCCTGGAACACGCCCAGCACGCTGGCAGCGCCGCCCATGTCGAACTTCATCTCGTCCATCTCGGCCGCTGGCTTGAGCGAGATGCCGCCGGTGTCAAAAGTAATGCCCTTGCCCACCAGCACGATGGGGGCCACGCTCTTGGCCGCACCGTTGTAGTGCAATTCAATGAAGCGCAGGGGCTCGCGCGAGCCCTGTGCCACTGCCATGAAGGCGCCCATGCCCAGCTTGGCCACTTCAGCGGGGCCGTGGATCTTGCAGCTCATGCGTGCAGCCTTGGCAATGCTCTTGGCCGCATTGGCCAGCAAGGTGGGCGTTGCATGGTTGGCCGGGCGGTTGGCCCATTCGCGGGCCGTGTTCACGCCTTCCTGCTGCGCCACGGCAGTATTGAAAGCAGCGGTAACCGCAGCCGTCTTGGACGATACGCCCAGCACGAGCTTGGTCAGCGCAATGGGCTTGGCCTGGGATTTGGTGTGGGTATAGAGGTAGGTCGCATCGGCCACTGCCTGCACGGCGGCCGCTACAGCCTGGGCATCGGCATCAAAGGCAAAGCTCACAACAGCCTTGGCAATGCCGTCGGTCTTGAGCACCGCGCCACAGCCGGCCAGCGCATTGCGCACATCCCTGGCCGAGCCGGCCCCAGTGCCCAGCAGCACCACACGGCGTGCGGCAATGGCGGGCACTTGGTACAAAGGCAATTGCTTGCCGCAAGTCAGGGCAAAATCCCCCTGTTTCACCGCGTGAGCCACCATGGCTCCGATGGCGTCGCTGCCGAATGTGCCCGATGCTGCCTGCTCGGACACCAGCACCAGCAACAGATCACATTTTTCACGCGCTGCGGCGGCAGCGGTCAGAGCCTTCAGTTCAAAGTTCATAATCGGTGTTTTCCTTTTAGCCAATGTTATTCGATTCATCCATACGCAAAGAGCTGGCCCGCAGCTTTGGCGCGACGGCCGTGGTTCTGATCACTGTGGTGATGACCATGATGCTGATCCGCACCCTGGGTCAGGCTTACAAGGGCAGTGTCAGCCCTTCCGACGTGATGCTGGTCATGGGTTTCACCGTGCTCGGACAACTCCCCACCATTTTGGGCCTGAGTCTGTTTGTCGCCATTGTGGGCTCACTGTCGCGCATGTATCGCGACAGCGAGATGGTCATCTGGTTTGCTGCCGGCCAGGGCCTGGCCAGTCTGCTCAAACCCTTGCTGCGCTTTGCCTGGCCGGTGATTCTCATCACGGCCGTGCTGGCCCTGGGCGTGCTGCCCTGGTCCTACCAGCAAATCGAGCAGATCAAGACCCAGTTCCAGCAGCGCAGCGATTTGGATCGCATCGCACCCGGCGAGTTCCAGGAATCGGCGGGCGGCACACGCGTGTTCTTCGTCGACAAGGACTCCCCCTCGGACATGGCGGCCAGCAACGTCTTTGTGGTCTCGCGCGACCCGGGCAAGGAGTCCGTGACCTCCGCCAAGGGCGCGCATCTGGCCGTCATCAAGGGCCAGCGCATGGTGATTCTGGAGGACGGCCAGCGCATGGAGACGCGCAGCGACGACGGCTCGGTACGTATCACTGAATTCAAGGAATACGGTGTGCAGGTCGACAATGACAACCCCGTCACCATCGAAGAAATGGCCGCGCGCAGCATGCCCACCAAGGACTTGATCGGCAAGGACGAGCCGATCGCCCGCTCCGTGCTCGCATGGCGTCTGGGCCTGCCCTTTGCGGCGCTGAATTTTGTCATTCTGGGCCTGGCCATCTCCAGTGTGAACCCGCGTGCGGGCAATAGCAGCAGCCTGATGATCGCCCTCTTCGCATTTATCGTGTACTACAACCTCATGACCCTGGGCGAGAGCTGGGTCAGCGCCAACAAGATAGGCATGTGGGGCATTCTGGGCCTGTTGCACGGCAGCATCCTCACGCTCAGCGTGCTGGTGCTGGCGGCGCGCCATTTCCGCTGGTCGCCACGCGATCTGCTGCTGCGCTCGGGCAAGCGTCAGGAGAGCGCACGATGAAAGTTCTGCGCAACCTGATCTATCGCGAGGTCATACAGGCCGTCCTGTATGTCTCGCTGGCCTTTCTGGCGCTGTTCTTCTTTTTTGATCTGGTCGATGAAATGCGCTGGGTGGGCAGCGGCAATGCCGGCTACACCGCCACGCGCGCGCTGCTGTTCGTGGCCCTGTCCATTCCGGGCCACCTCTACGAGCTGATGCCGATTGCCGTGCTGATCGGCGCCATCTTCGTGATGGCCAAGTTCGCCCAGAGCTCGGAGTTCACCATCATGCGCACCAGCGGCATGGGCCCCTGGCTGGCGCTGCGCACGCTGCTGGTACTGGGGATGAGCTTTGTAGTGCTCACCGTGCTGGTGGGTGACTATATTGCACCTGCTGCCGACAACTTCAGCCAGAAACTGCGTGTGGTCAGCAAAGGCCAGATCTCCCGAGGCGCCACCGGAGCCTGGCTCAAGGAAAAGCAAGGCGATCACTCGGTCGCCATCAACGTCGGCGCCGTCAAGAGCCCTGGCGACTTCGTCAATGTGCGCATCTTCGAGTTCGACAGCAAGGGCCGCATCGCTGCGCAGATCAGCGCCCAATCGGCACAGGTCGATGAAGACGAAGAGCAGTGGACGCTGCAGGGCGTGCAAGGCAGCAAGGTGGCCCAGGATGGCGATGTCACCAAGCTCAGCCGAATCAGCGAAGCCAGCATGAACTGGCCAACCAAGGTCACTGCGGCCATGGTCTCGGGTGCGCTGCTCAAGCCCGATCGCATGACCACGATTGCACTGTTCCAGTTCGTACGTCACCTGCAAGATAACGGCCAGGCGGCGCAGAAGTACGAAATCGAGTTCTGGCGCAAGGTCTTCTACCCGTTGAGCTGCCTGGTGATGGTGGTTCTCGCCCTGCCTTTTGCCTATCTGCATTTCCGCTCGGGCGGTATCACGGCCTATGTATTTGGCGGGGTGATGGCCGGCATCAGCTTCTTCCTGCTCAACAACGTGTTCGGCTATATCGGCACTCTGCAATCCTGGTGGCCCTGGCTGGCCGCCGCGGCGCCGGGTCTGCTCTACACCGCGCTATCGCTCTCGGCCTTTGGCTGGCTGGTACTGAGGCGCTAGCCATGGATGACGCAGCCAACCACTCTCCAGACCGGGCCGGTCTGATCCTGCTGGCCCATGGCTCCAGAGACCCTCTCTGGCGCCAGCCCATAGAGGCCGTGCATCAGCTGGTACAGGCAATGCAGCCCGGCCTGCCCTGCATGTGCGCCTATCTGGATGCCTGCGCACCGGATCTGCCTGCCGCCGCGCAGAGCCTGATTGCGCAAGGCGTCAAACACCTGATCGTGCTGCCGCTGTTCCTCGGTACCGGCAAACATGCACGCGAAGACATTCCGCGCCTGCTGGACGAATTGCGCCGCCAGCATCCCGGCTGCCAGTTCGATCTGCAGACCGCAGCGGGCGAGAATCCTCGCGTCACGTCCCTGCTGGCGCAGCTGGCGATAGAGGCGGCAGCCGGCACCGAAGCTCTCAAACATACAGATTTCAAATAAAAAATAGCTTCTTTAGATATTTGAAGCATAATGATGCAAGTTCTTAGTCCATGCCGTCATGAACCTGCATCAATTCCGCTTCGTTCAGGAAGCCGCCCGCCGCAATCTCAACCTCACCGAGGCGGCCAAGGCCCTGCACACCTCCCAGCCCGGAGTCTCCAAAGCCATCATCGAGCTTGAGGAAGAGCTGGGCATCGATATCTTTGCGCGCCACGGCAAGCGTCTCAAGCGCATCACCGAGCCGGGACAGGAAGTCCTCAAGAGCATCGAGCTGATCATGCGCGAGGTGGGTAATCTCAAGCGCATCGGCGAGCAGTACAGCGCCCAGGACAGCGGCACGCTGAGCATAGCCACCACCCACACCCAGGCCCGCTATGTGCTGCCGCCCGCCGTGGCACGCCTGCGCGAGCTCTACCCCAAGGTCACCATCAGCCTGCACCAGGCCACGCCTGCCGAAGTCGCGCGCATGGTGATCGACGAAGTCGCCGAGATCGGCATGGCCACCGAATCGCTGGCCGACTACCCCGATCTGGTGACCCTGCCCTGCTACGAATGGCAGCACGTGCTGGTCATCCCCACGGGCCACCCGCTGGCGCAGAAAGAGCGCATCACGCTGGAAGACATCGCCCAGGAGGCCCTGATCACCTACCACCCGTCCTTTACCGGACGCGGCAAGATCGACCATGCCTTCGAGATGCGCCGCCTGCATCCGCATATCGTGCTGGAAGCCATCGATGCCGACGTGATCAAGACCTATGTGCGTCTGGGTCTGGGCATCGGCATCGTGGCCGAGATGGCCATGCGCGACGACACCGTCAACGACCTGGTGGTGCGCCCTGTCGGCCATCTCTTCGGCACCAGCGTGGCGCGCGTGGCCATCAAGCGCGGCGCATACCTGCGCAACTTCGTCTACCGGTTTGCCGAGCTGCTCAGCGACCGACTCTCGCGCGACCTCATCATGCGCGCCATGAACGGCAGCGTGGACGACTTCGGGCTCTGATCCGGCCCGCCTCAAGGGCCGGTGCCTGTGCGCCCGGCCCATGCATTGCAAGACTATCGTGACTCCCAATTTCCCCAGCAAGCTGCCCAATGTGGGCACCACCATCTTCACCGTCATGTCGGCGCTGGCCGCCGAGCACAAGGCCGTCAATCTGGGCCAGGGCTTCCCCGACTTCGGCTGCGACCCAAAGCTGCTTGACGCTGTCAACGATGCCATGCGCGCCGGTCACAACCAGTACCCGCCCATGACGGGCTGGCCCGCGCTGCGCGAGGCCGTGGCCGCCAAGATCGAAACGCTGCACGGTCGCCGCTATGACGCGGGCAGCGAGATCACCATCACTGCCGGCGCCACCCAGGCCATTCTCACCGCCATCCTGGCCACCGTGCATGCGGGCGACGAAGTCATCGTGCTCGACCCCTGCTACGACAGCTATGTGCCCAATATCGAGATGGCCGGCGGCGTGGCCGTGCGGGTGCCGCTGACGCCCGGCAGCTTCCGCCCCGACTTTGCCAGGATCGCGGCCGCCATCACGCCGCGCACGCGTCTGCTGATCATCAACAGTCCGCACAACCCCAGTGCCACCATCTGGACCGATGCGGAAATGCGCCAGCTAGAGGCGCTGTTGGCACCCACCAATGTGCTGCTGATCAGCGACGAGGTCTACGAGCACATGGTCTTCGACGGCGCCCAGCATCTGAGCAGCGCCCGCTACCCGGGCCTGGCCGAGCGTGCCTTCATCGTCTCCAGCTTTGGCAAGACCTACCATGTCACGGGCTGGAAGGTCGGCACCGTGGCCGCACCCGCCGCTCTCAGCGCCGAATTCCGCAAGGTGCACCAGTTCAATGTGTTTACCGTGAACACGCCCATGCAGGCGGGTCTCGCGCAGTACATGCAGGACCCCGCGCCCTATATGGAGCTTTCGGCCTTCTACCAGGCCAAGCGCGATCTGTTCCTCGGCGGCCTGCAGGGCTCGCGCCTGAAGCTGCTGCCCACGGCCGGCACTTATTTCCTCTGTGCCGACATCTCCTCGGTCTCGGATCTCAACGAGGCCGAGTTCTGCCAGTGGCTGGTCAAGGAAGTCGGCGTGGCCGCGATTCCGCTGTCGGCCTTCTACGGCGACGGCTTCGATCAGCGCGTGGTGCGCTTTTGCTTTGCCAAGAAGGACGAAACCCTGATCGAGGCAGCCGCGCGCCTGCGCAAGCTCTGAAACGCTGCGGCCCATAAAAAAGGAGCGCCTACCGCGCTCCTTTTCTCGTTTTCAGCATGTTTTCATGCTGAATCTGTTTATCAGCAAGCGCAAGAAGCTATCAAATTTACTTTGCCTCATGCCGTCTCTGCCAGATGGCGCAGCATCAGCACCGCCCCCAGCACAATGCCGGCCAGCGCCACAAAGCTGCCCAGGCTGAGCATGGAGATCGCACTGATGCCCTGGCCCACGGTGCAGCCCATGGCCGTCACCCCGCCTACGCCCATCAGCAGCCCGCCCAGCAAGTGACGGGCCAGGTCCCGGCGGTCGGCAAAGCCCTGCCACTGAAAGTCCCGGCGCCACAGCGCATGGACAAAGCTGCCCAGGACCACGCCAGCCACCGAGGCAATGCCCCAGGTCAGCACCTTGTTGCGATCGCTGAAGAACATCAGCCAGTCCAGCGTGTGCGCCACTGGCGTGACAAAGCTGAAGGCCTCGATACGGCCGCTATAGGTCGCGGCATAGACCTGCTCCAGCGTCTGGGGGTGTTCGGCCACCAGCGCCAGATAACCGCTGAGCCACCAGGCTGCCGTCACGCACAGGCCCACCAGCAGCCCGCCCAGCAGCACGGCCCGGCTGCGCTCGGCGCCGGGCCGGGGATCGAAGGCCAGCAGCAACAGCAAGCCCCCCAGACCCAGGCCCAGCACGCCGCGCAGCAGCGTCAAGGGCCAGGCTATTTGGCCGGCCAGCCACTCGGGCAGCAGGGCCTGGCCCGCGAATTCAAGATGCACGCTGTCCAGCCAGCGCACCCGCGCCACGGCGGTAATCCCCTTGAGCGTGGCAAAGGCGGCCACGCCCATGACCAGCAGCACAACGAGCGCCTTGAGGCTGCCGCTGCCCAGCCGGGTCAGATTCCTGGCCCCGCAACCCGATGCCAGTACCATGCCTGCGCCAAACAGCAACCCACCCGCCAGGGCCGACAGCCACAGAAGGCGGCGGCTGGCATAAAGGGCATCGCCCACTTGCAACTGGCCGCACAGCGCCAGCGCCGTGAAGCCCAGCATGCTCACGGCGATGGCCATGCACCACTGGCGCGCCCGCCCCCAGTCCTGCAGATAGACCACATCGCTGATGGCGCCCACGGTGCAAAAGCGGGTCTCGCGCATCACAAAGCCCAGTACGGCGGCCAGCAACAAAATGGCCACCAGAACGGTGGCCGTCAGGGAATCAAACTCGGCAGGACTCATGCGGGCATTGGACGGCGCGGCCCGGCTTCAAAGCAATGGCATATACCCCAGCCCGCACGATAACTGTGCCTTAATCGGATTTCCAAGCGTCTTTCCAATCGGCTTTCATCAGGCCTTGGCCAGCCCCTGATTGCCGCCGACATTGATCAGTCGGGGCTCGTCGAGACGGCGCGGCCCCAACGTCTTGCGGTCCTTGAGCCAGGGCTCGACCAGCTCCCAGATCTGTTTGTGGCCTGCGCTCTTGGCATCTTCGGCCACGGGAGCCCAGCCGGCCACCTTGTATTTCTTGTCCGCCTCCAGAAGTTGGCCGTTCAGGCGCATGTCGCTGATGCGCCGGCCCGCGCCAGCCGCCGGGTCGCACTGGTATTGCAGACCGCCCACGCGCACCATGTCGCCGCCCTGCTGGTAGTACGGATCGGGATTGAAGAGATTGTCGGCCACGTCTTCGAGCACCGTCTTGATCGTGGCGCCCGTCATCTCGGTCACGGTGGCGTAGGAATAGGTGGTGGCCGTCATGTCCATCAGCCATTCGCGCGTGATGTCCTGCCCGGCCAGCAGCGTTGTCCCCCAGCGAAAGCCCGGCGAGAAGGCAATCGGCGCATTCTGCACCTCCATCATGGCGTCCAGCAGCAACTGGTCGCCTGTGCCGTTGAAGTTGCCACGGCGATACAGCGTGCCGTCGGTGCGCGCCAGCACTTCGCCCAGCCGGCTTTCATAGGGTGCACGCACCCGGGTGATCAGCGCCTGCATCTGGGTATCGGCGGGCAGGATGCTGGCGAACACCGGCAGCAGCCGGTACTGGAAGCCGCGCACCTGGCCGTCCCTGACATCGAAGTCCAGCACTCCGAGAAACTTGCCGTTCGAGCCCGCGTTGGTGACGATGGTCTTGCCGCCCGCGTTCTGCACCAGCGTGGGCACAGGCATGCCGTCATGTGTGTGCCCTCCCAAAATGGCGTCGATACCGCGCACGCGGCTGGCCATCTTGAGGTCCACGTCCATGCCGTTGTGCGAGAGCACGACCACCACCTTGGCCCCTTTGGCGCGCACCTCGTCCACCATCTTCTGTAGATGGTCGTCCTGGATGCCGAAGCTCCAGTCCGCCACCATATAGCGCGGGTTGGCGATCGGCGTGTACGGAAAGGCCTGGCCGATGATGGCCACGGGCACGCCGTTGATCTCGCGGATCACATAGGGCTTGAACACCGGATCGCCGAAATCGGCCGTCTTGACGTTTTGCGCCACAAAGTCGGTCTGCGTGCCGAAGTCCTTGTCGATGATCTCCTGCACGCGCTGCATGCCGTAGGTGAACTCCCAGTGGCCCGTCATCACGTCCACGCCCAGCAGCTTGCAGGCATCGACCATGTCCTGGGCCTTGGTCCACAGCGAAGTGGCCGAGCCCTGCCAGGTATCGCCGCCGTCCAGCAGCAGCGCGCCCGGGCGCGAGGCGCGCATGCGCTTGACCAGCGTGGACAGATGGGCAAACCCGCCCACCTTGCCGTAGCGCCTGGCCGCCGCCTCGAAGTCCAGATAGCTGAATGCATGGGCCGAAGCCGTGCCGGGCTTGATGCCCACGGAGCGCAGCAGATGCTCGCCCACCAGATGCGGGCGCTGGTTCTTCATCGCAGCGATACCGAGATTGACATTGGGTTCGCGAAAGTGCACCGGATTGAGCTGAGCATGGCAGTCCGTCATATGCAGCAGGGACACATTGCCGAACGGCGCCACCTCATACAAGGCCTTGTCGGCCAGCGACTGGTCGGCGTAGGCATAGCGCTGCAAGCCCATGCCCGAGACACTGGCTGCCGCCAGCACTTGCAGAAATTCGCGTTTGGAAAGACTCATGCTGATATCCGTTGGTACCTATGCAAGCAAGGAGGCAAGCACGGGCATTTCTACCCTGCCTGATCCGAATTTGCATCAGTTGTGTCCGTAATGCTGCGCGCCGCAATTGCATGGCAAACGCCAGGCAGGGCACTCCATAGCGAAGGGTCATCCCCTCTCGAATTGCGAAGCACCGCAAGAGAGGGGACAAGCGGCATAGCCGCTCAGAGGAAGCTATTTGTTGACGGGAGAGGCAGGATCGACAAGCAAGGCGACAAGATCTCGTGTCTGCGCTTCGGTGAGGATGCCGGAGTGACCGAAGCGCGGCATGCCCGAGCAGGCGTTGTAGGCCTTGGCGTTCCAGATCTTGCCCCAGGTGTACTCGACGATGGCTCTGGATTCGGGGCTGCCCGGATCCTTGATGCCGCGAATCTTTCCATAGTTGTAGAGACTGGGGCCCAGCGTGCCAAAGGAGATTTCTTCCTTGCTGATCTGGTGGCAGTTGTAGCAGTTGCCGCCATTGGCGCTGCCAGCCTTGTCGCTCCAGGTCATGCCCCGGCCGTTCTGGGCGATCTTTTCGCCCTCCTTCCAGTCGCCGAGCAGCTTGCCATCCTGAGGCCATTTGACGGTCTTGAGATTGGCCGCTTCGATGGCTTGCGCACGCTCAGGCGCCAGCGGCTTGCCGGAGGCATCGGCAGCGCTGCAGGCCGCATTCGATTCGTCCTGCTGCAGGCGATCGACCTTGGCGATGCCCTGATCGCGAAAAGAGGTCTGCACCATCTTGGCCGTCAAGGCATCGATGTCCGCCACCCCGTCGACGGAGGCACAGCCGAGCACCAGCAACGATGCGGCCACGGCCAGGTACGGCATGTATTTTTGCTTGCGCATAGGGCCTCCTTATCGCTTGATGGCCGGTGCGGTCGATGCCCCGCCCTTGCCGTTGACGCCCATGAACACCCCCAGCGCCACCGTCACGTCGCTGGCGTAACCGGGATAGGGAAAGCGCTGCTGACGGAAGCAGTCGTTGAGGCGGCGCTGCATGCTCCACAGCTCGCCCGATGAGACGCGATAGGCGGGCCAGGCGCCAAAGCCTTCCGCTGCGCCGGGGTTCCTGGTCAGATTGGGCAGATCCTGCATGCGGATGCGCTTGCCATCCGCACCATGGCAGGAGGCACAGGCAAAGTCATGCGGGCCGCCGCGCATATAGAACATGCGCTTGCCCGCCTCGTACATCTGCCTTTCCTGCACATGGCCCTGGGGCAGGTTGAACTTCATGCCTTTGGACTGCGATGAAATCCAGGCCACCAGCCCTTCCATGTTCTTTTGCTCGTCCTTGCCGAACGGTGTTGCCGCAATCTTTTGCGCGTCCAGCCCCTGCAGCCTGTCCATGCAGGTCAGCAGGCGCGACTCCAGATCCTGCACCCTGCCCGTGTCCGCAAAATAGCGCGGCAGCTCTACAAATGCGCCCTTGACCACGCCCGGCCCCTTGCCCAGATCGCACTGCTCCAGGGACGCCTTGCGGGGGCCTCGCTTTTGCTTCCACAGCTCCTCGCCCTTCATCTCGAACAGCTCGGCGGGGTTGCCGTCCTGCAGCATCTCGCGGTACTCGGCAATGCCGTCGGCCGTGGACTTTTGCGCCAGCACCGGCGCGGACATGCACAGGGCCAGCACGGCGGCAGCCATCTGACTGGGGGAGGAATGTCTCATGGGGCAGCTCTCTGTTTTTTGATTGATTCTGGACTGGGATGAAGGCTGGCCGGCGGCCAGCCGCTGTCTGCGCCGTGCTCAGCTCACGGTCGCCTCATCCGTGCGGGTCTCGCCCTTGTTGTCCTTCCAGCTCACCGAGATCTTGTCTCCCGCCTTGGCACCCTTGACCACGAACTGCAAAAACGGGTTCTTGGAAACCGCGGGGCCCCACTCAGCTTGGAGCACCTGCTTGCCGTTGTGCGCGGCCGTCACCTCCTGGATAAACCAGGCGGGCACGGTCTTGCCTTCCGCATCCTTGCGCTGGCCGGTCTCCATCTCATGGGACATCAGCACGCGCACGGTGGTCTTGTCACCTGCAGCCTGGGCACGAATACGCATTGGATCAGCCATGTTCTTCTCCTGTTTCAGATGATTCGTTGCAATCAGCCGCCGCAGCCACCGAGGGTGACCTTGACTTCCTTCTTGGCATAGAAGGCCTTGCCGTCATTGGTGATGGCCACGGCATAGACATCCGAGGACTGGCCCAGCTTGGCGCGGGTCAGGAAGTTGGCGTCCAGCGCCTCGTTGACGGTGAAGGCCGCCACCAGCGTGTTGGGGTTCTTTTCCACCAGCACCAGCATCTGCTTCACATTGGGCAGCGTGGTCGCGGCGCCCAGGGGCACGACGGCCCCGTTTTCGGCGATGTCGGGCGCCGTCAGCGTCACGTCCTTGCTCTCGGCAGGCGCAGCAGCTCCCATGGCCTTGAGCACATCGGCCACAGTCTTGGCGTCGAAAGCGGTCTTGTTATAGGCCGCCTGCGCAGCCTGCGGCAGCAGGCCGGCTGCCATCAGCATGCCGAGCACGGCCGCGCTGTTCCTGAGGGCGTCTCTACGTTTCATCGTTGTCTCCTTTTCATTCACTTCACTGTCGCATGACACAAGCTGCATCAGGGCTTGGCGCCCGCCGCCAGCCACTGGGCAATCACCTTGGCATCAGCATCGCTGAGATTGGGCTGAGGCGGCATGGGTGTTGATCCCCAGACGCCGGAGCCTCCGACCCTGATCTTGTTTGCCAGATAGTCAGGCTGGCCGCCGTGCTTGCCGGCAATGTCGCTGAAGGCCGGGCCGACGAGTTTTTGCGCCATGCCATGGCAGGCCATGCAGGCGTTCTTTTCCAGCAAGGCCGTCGGCGCCGCACTGGCCGATTGCCCGGCGGCCGCTGGCTGCGCGGCCTTGCTGGCGCCGCCATCGGTGGCGATGCCGCGCTGGGCACCGACCAGCCGGTTCTGCTGGGCCAGATTGCCGTGGTTGTTGCTGGCATGCTCGGGCAAGGCCGAGCGCAGCGTGGGTGCGGGGCCGCAGTTGCTCATGCAGGCAGTGGCCAGCACATCGGGCCTGGCGCCTTTGCCGAACTCGTTGCCGGGCCACAGCGCATGCCGGGTCGTCATGCCGTTACGGTTGGGCAGCTTCTTCTGCACCTCGGTGATATTGCTGTCGCTGAGCGTGAAACTCTCGGGCACCACGCCGCCGAGGTTGAGCAGATAGGCCGTGACGGCATACACCTCTTCGGTGGACAGCGACTTGGGCGCATTCCAGGGCATGGCGCGGTTGATGTAATCCCACAGCGTCGAGACCGTGGCCACCTTCATCAAGGTCGTGCGCCCCGGAAAGGCCGGGTCCTTGAGCCGCGCCACATGGCCGGTCCTGATGTCCTCGGCCGTGGTTCCGCCGATCAGCGGGCTGAACACCTCGTTGGATTCGCCGAACACCCCGTGGCAGGACGCGCACTTGGCCTCCCACACATCCATGCCTTTTTGCACGGACCCCGAGCCCGGAGGCAGCCCCTTGAAATCCGGGCGCACATCGATATCCCAGGCCAGAACCTCCTTGCCCGTGGCATTGCGACCCACGCCGGGATAGCGGTCTTCGGCAGACTTGGCCTGCGCCGCAGCGGGCCCGGCAGCCACGCCCATGACCAGCATCAGCGCCAGCAGTGCCAGCGGTTTACGCAAGCTGAACATTGGCGACCTCCCCGTTGGCTCGTACCGCCCAGGACTGGATGGAATTGTTGTGATAGATGGAGCGTGTGCCGCGCGCGGCACGCAGCTGCTGGTTGCTGGGCTGCACATAGCCCGTCTCATCCATGGCACGGCTCTGGATGATGCATTCCTCGCCATTCCAGATCCAGTCCAGATGAAAGCGCGTCAGGCACTTGTCCATCACCGGCCCTTCAAGCCGGGCCGTGCGCCAGTTGCGGCCGCCATCCACACTCACATCCACGCGCCTGACCTTGCCGCGCCCCGACCATGCCAGGCCCGTGATGTTGTAGAAGCCCTTGTCCAGCAGCATCTGTCCGCCGGACGGCGTGGTGACCACGCTCTTGCATTCCTGGATGCTCGAGTACTGGCGGTGCTGCCCGTCGGGCATCAGGTCCACATAGTGGATGGCCTCGTCCTTGGCCGCATAAGGCATGTCGCCCACTTCGATGCGTCGCAGGTATTTCACCCAGCTCACGCCCTGCACGCCCGGCACCACCAGGCGCAGCGGATAGCCCTGCTCGGGCCTCAGCATCTCGCCGTTCTGGCCGTAGGCGACCAGCACCTCGCCCGAAGTGATCAGCTCCACGGGAATGGTGCGCGTCATCGACGAGCCGTCCGCCCCTTCGGCCAGGATGAAGCGGCCTTTTTTCAGATCGGCACCGGCCATCTCCAGCAAGGTGATCAGGGGCACGCCCGTGAACTCGCTGCACGACAGCATGCCGTGCGTGTACTGCACCGTGGGCACGGCCACATTGCCCCACTCCATGCCGGTGTTGGCGCCACATTCGATGAAGTGAAAACGCGACACCGAAGGCAGACGCATGATCTCGTCCATGGTGAAGACCTTGGGATTCTTCACCAGACCATTGATCATCAGCCTGTGCTTGGAGGGGTCGATGTCCCACCAGCCCTGGTGGTGACGCTCGAAATGCAGACCGCTGGGCGTGACGATGCCGAACAGCGACTGCAGCGGCGCAAACGATACCGAAGCCTGCTTGGTCTGGGTCAGCCCCGGGCTCTGGCGGCGCTGCACATTGGCCTCGTACCGGGAAGGCTTGCCGTAGCCGTCGGTGACCACCGGCTGGCCCAGGCCCTTGCTGTGCGCGGGCAGCTCCAGAATATTCGGATCTCCCTCGCCGCTCACGGCCTCCCGGCCCTGCGCATGGACAGTTGCAGCGCCGGCTGCCGCAGCTGCGAAAGCCCCGCGAATGAAGTCACGCCGACCTGCCCTGGCCTCGGCAAACACGGTGCCGACATCGCCTGAGCGCACGAAATTCTCGGGTGCCCTGCGCACCTTGCCCGTCAACTGGCTTTGCATAAGCTCTCTCTTTGATCGCTGGTGGCGCTTACTGGGAAAGCACAACACGCCTGTTTCATTTGGAACCCTTGAGAATCCAGGCCGCCAGTGTCTGGGTGTCGGCATCGCTGAGTGCGGGCTGGGCGGGCATGGGCACCGCCCCCCATTTGCCGGAGCCGCCGGCCTTGATGCTTTTGGCCAGATAGGCCTGTGCATCGGCCTGGGCCGCATATTTCCTGGCCACGTCCTGGAACGCCGGGCCTACCAGTTTCTTGTCTGCCGCATGGCAGGCCATGCAGGCGTTCTTCTGCGCCAGCGCCTGATCTGCCTGCGCCAGTGCAGGAACAGCCAGCCCCAGCAGCACCGTCAAGCCACCCAGCCAGGATGCAGTCTTCATCGCTTGGTCTCCTTATATTTATATATAAGCATGTTGTTATTTAAAGTATCAGCCAGGATGCCGAATTTAAAATCCCGCGCTAACCCTCGTTATTCCTGAAGAGGAACAACGAGGCTCAGCGCCCCTGCACCGCCGCGCGGGCCGTCTGCATGCGCTCATCCAGATAAGCGCCATAGAAGTCGGGGATGGAGCTGCCGCTCAAACGCTCGGCCACCTCCTTGCGAGCGGCTCCATAGAAGAGCACGGTCGGCGCCACCTCGATGCCCAGTTGCCTGACCATGTCGCCATGCGTGGTCGCCACGCCATCCCAGTCCTGCAAAGCCTCACGCGACAGAAAATGAATCTGGGTCACCAAGGCTCCGGAGCGCTGCAGCGCCAGCAGATGGTGCTCGCGCACCAGCTTGCAGAACGGGCAGCCATGCAGGCTTGCCATCACCACCAGCGGCTGCTTGCCAGCCAGCGCCAAGGCCAGGTCATGCTGCAGGCTCTGGCTGGTGGGCAGCAGGCGCTCCGAAGCATCGAGCGCCGCCCACGCAGGGCCCGCGCCCGCCAACAGCAGCTGCAAGCACAGTCTTCTGCGGGCATGAAAGAAGCGGGCCATGGCCGTCACGGCTTTTCCTGCTCCATCAGCAAAAAGGTGTTGTAGGCATTCATGCGATTGGCTTCCTTGAACAGCGGGTAGACCGAGAACCTGGACCAGTCCGTCGCCTGGTAGGCCTCGTCAAACGGGTCGAGATTGGCTGCGGCCTTGCCCATGGCCTCGCGCAGATAGTGCAGATAGTCACGCGTCAGCTGCATGTCCCGGCGCGGTTGCTCGGAGGCCGGGCCGTGGCCCGGCACCATGACCTTCACAGGCAGCTTGAGCAACTCGTCCAGCGCCGCAATCCAGTGCCGGCTGTCGGCCTGGCCTACATAGGGAATGCGGTTGCGAAACACCACATCGCCAATGAACAGCACACCGCTTTGCGGCAGGAAGATCGCCGTATCCTCCGGCGTATGCGAGGGCCCCATGTGCTGCAGCACAAAGTCCACGCCCCCCACCTTCAGCGTGGAGCTGTCGCCCGACACCCATTGATTCGCCGGCACCAGGCGCGTGCCCTGGTCGACCCAGGGAGCCAGATCCTTGCGCGAAGCCTCGAGCCGCAGATGCGCGGTCTCGGAGTTGATGTATTCACGTGCCTGGGCATGGGCCACGATTTTTGCGCCCAAGGCCTCGAACACCTGCAGGCCATAGATGTGGTCGGCGTGATAGTGGGTCAGCAGCACATGGCTGATGGGCTTGGGCGTCAGCGTGCGGATTTTCTGCACCAGCTCCTCGGCCAGTGCAGGCGAGCCCAGCGCATCGATCACGACCACGCTGTCTGCGGTGATGACAAAGCCGGCATTGGAGATGAAGTTGCGATTGGCCGCACTGCCCAGCGCCGATACGCCCTGCACAAAAAACACATTGGCCGCCACCTGTTGCAGCTCCATCACGGGGGCACTGGCCGCCACGGGGGTGCCCGCCACGGGAGTGCCCGCAACGGGAGTGCCCGCCACGGGACCGTTCAGCGCGGGAGCCTCCTCATGTGCTGCATCATGCGCAGCCGCCGCCCCTGTCGCTGCGATCGCTGCCCAAACAAAGCTCCTCAGCGCAGCCCCTGCCCAGCTTGTCATGGCTTTGTCTCCCTTGCATGGGCAGCGCGTCATGCATGCATGTCGCCACTAGCGCTTGCCCTATTTTTGAATGTTTGCGTCATCGTTAATATAAGCAAGTGGCAATATTTAACCAGCAGCATCTTCCCTGATGCCTACAGACACCACAGGAGACCTTCGATGAAGCGCCAACTTGTTGCCCTGAGCTTTGCCCTGTGTACGGCGATTGCCGCCGCTCAGGATGTGAAAGTGGTCTATCACGTCAACACCGGCGTGGAAACGGCGGCCGCCATACTCGCCAATATCAATAACGAACTCAACGCCTCGCCCACCGACAAGATCGTGGTGGTCACCCATGGGCCCGGCATAGACTTTTTGCTGAACAATGCCAAGGACAGCAAGGGCCGCGAGTTCAGCGGCCAGGTCAGCGCACTGGTGGGGCGCGGCGTGGAGTTCAAGGTCTGCAACAACACGCTGCAAACGCGCAAGCTCGAGGCCTCCAGCCTGCTGATGGAAGCCTCGGTCGTCCCCTCCGGTGTGGCCGAAGTGGCACGCCTGCAGGCCAAAGAGGGCTTTGTCTATCTCAAGCCCTGAGCCCGAAGCGGGCATGAAAAAAGGCGCCTGGTGCGCCTTTTCTTTTTTTGGGGCTCAAGCCATCAGTTCTGTTCGATGGCAATCTGCACGCAGATGGTGCGGCACATATGGACGACCTTCTCGTTGGCGATGAAGTAGTAGATGCTGACCCCTTCGCGCCTGCGGCCCAGAATGCCGGACTGATACAGCGTGTTCAGGTGCTGAGACATATTGGGCTGGGTCGTGTCTATGGAAGCCAGCAGTTCGGAGACGTTTTTCTCTCCGTTGCACAGCGCGCTGATGATCTTCAGCCGCATGGGTGCAGCCATGGCTTTGAACAGCTCGGCCGCACTCTCGAAAACGCTGTCATCCTCAAGCTCTGACGATTCCATGAAACACTCCTGAACACCGATTCAGACTGCAACCTTCAAATAGAGGTGGTACGCCATGGTGCATGACATGCAGTTTATAGGAAGGTCATGCAGCGCCTGTCGCCACCCGACGACAAACACTGATGGGCATCAGGCAATCCTGAAAAAGAAGCAACCAGCGCCCGACCCGCATGAATTTCAGGCATTTTTATAGCTGAAATCCTTATTGAACGTGCGCAAGCAGCTATCAAAAAATCAAGCCGGTTTCCACTCCAGGGACCAGGCACCGCTTTGCACATTCTGCAGCCACAGGCAACAGCTCAAGGTCTTGGCATCGGTGACCTGGCCGCTACGCACGCCGTCCAGCAACTCGGCAGGCGTCATGCTGCAGACATCGAGAAACTCGTCGGCATCGAGATGGCGCTCGCCCGCAGTCAGGCCGCGTGCAAAGAAGATGTGAATGACTTCGTCGGAGTAGCCGATCGCCAGATGCATGGGGCCGGCATAAGCCCATTCGCGCGCGCTGTAGCCGGTCTCCTCCAGCAGCTCGCGCTGGGCGCAGATCAGCGGCAGCTCGCCCGCGTCGAGCTTGCCAGCGGGAAACTCCGTCATGACCTGGCCCACGGGGTAGCGAAACTGCCGCTCCAGCAGCACGCGGCCATCGTCGAGCAGGCCTATCACCACCACGGCGCCGGGGTGCACCACATACTCGCGCGTGGCCTGACCACCATGGGGCAGGCGCACGGTATCGAGCCTGACCTGCAGAAAACTGCCCTGGTGCACCAGCTCGCTTTTGATGGAGTGCTCGATCAGATGGCTTTCCTGAGCCTGCTTGTCTTGTTGGGTCATCTCCGACTCGTCTTTCAAAGCGCTGTGGTGACAGCGCAAATACATCCAAGGTCTTAATCTTCGCAGAAGCCGGCTTCACTTTCCTCCACTCAGACCATGACGCATCTCATCGACACAGCCCAGACAGACATACAGCGCCACCAGTTCGGCCGCGTGACGGTGTTTCGCGGCGCCAAGGGTGGCAAGTATCCGGACGGCAACCAGATCATGATTCGCGGCAGTGATACGCTGGCTGCGCTGGATACGCCTATCGTTGCCAACCATATCGGGGCCGAGTTCGATGCCGCCGAGCTGGTGGTGATGGGCCATGTGCATGAGGACCATATGGCCGGCCTGCACCGCCTACCAGATGCACAGGTCTTTGCTCACGCGGGCGATCTGGTGGCCTTGCAAAGCTGGGAGGGCCTGGTTGCCACCTTTGGCTGGGCCGATTCGGCGCAGGCCGACATCATGCGCAGCAAGCTGGAGAGCGAATTCTTCTACGCCCCCAGACCCGAAGCCAGGGGCTACGAAGATGGAGCCGTCTGGAAGCTGGGCCAGTCGCAGATTCGCGCCATTCATATGCCGGGCCATACGACGGGCCACAGCGTGCTGCTGATCGAGCCCGAGGGTGTTGCCTTTATCGGCGATATCGACCTGACGGGCTTCGGGCCCTATTACGGCGACGCCTGCTCCTGTCTGGCGGACTTTCGCCGCAGCCTGGAACGGCTGCCCGAGATCGATGCCAGGATCTGGGTGACCTCTCACCACAAAGGCATCTACACCGAGCGCGAGACGTTTCTGCGAGACCTCAGGCGCTTTGCTGCTGTCATTGACGAGCGCGGTGCACGCATTCTCGAATGGCTGGCGCAGCGGCCCCTGACGCTCTCGCAGATGGTGGAGCAGCGCCTGCTCTACCCGCAAGGCTTTGATGCGCCCTGGGTGCTGGGGGCCGAAAAGCGCAGCATCTCCCAGCATCTGGACGAGCTGCTGGCGGCCGGAGAAATCCTGCAGGAGCGCAATGTGCGCGGCGAAGACCTTTATCTGCGGGCTTGAATCCAGAAAAATAAAAAAAGCCGACTTCTCAGGGAAGTCGGCGGGGCCAGGCGCCTGGCCACGCATCCACCAGGCAAGCGTGACAAACGCACAGCGGCTAGCCCTTGGCTGATGAGCCGATCCCAGCCACCTGGGCTTTGAGACTCAGGCCACAGCGTCCATGGGCTTTCGCAGAAAGCCCTGGTTGGCGCCCCTGCGGTTGGGCGCGAAGCCGTTCCTGGCCAGGGTTTCGTCGGCGGTTTCGTAGAACACGCCAATCTGCTTGATCTCGCGGGCCTGCTGGGCCGTGGCAATCGGGCGACCGAACTCGCCCGCAATGCGCACCAGCTGCCTGATCTGCTCCACGGTGCTCATCTTGCCCGTGCGGGTCTGGTTCCACAGCACGTCTTCGATACCGCAGCGCACATGCAGCCCCAGGGCCATGCCGATCATGTTGATGGGCAGCACGTTCAGCACCGAGCTTTCCACCGTCACGATGGCGTTGTCGGGCACGGCGCGCAGCATATTGGCCAGGTTGTAGATATTGGCCTGGTCCATGCCGCCGCTGATGGCGACCCAGTTCATGACCAGCGGGCCCTTGTAGACGCCGCGGCGGATCATGCGCTCGATGGTCTCGAAACTGTTGATGTTGTAGACCTGGAAGGCGCTCTGGATGCCCTTTTCGGACAGGCGGCGGATATGTTCTTCGACGAAGCTGGGGTTCGAAGGAACAATCATGTCCTTGTAGGTCTTGTGCAGATGCGGGAAGCCGCGCGAGACACCGCGGAAGTCGTCTTCGCCGGCATGCTCGGTCACGTTCATCTGCGTGGTGTTGACGGTCACTGTCACCTGGTCGGGCACGGGAGTCAGCTCGGCCAGCATGTGGCGGGTGTCGTCGGAGAGCCACTTGGCCTGGCCATCCGGGCCTTCGGGCGCAAAGCTGATGGAGCCGCCGACCTGGATGATCATCTCGGGCACACGCTCACGCACGCCGGCGATCAGCTCGTTGAACTTGGACAGGCGCTTGCTGCCCTTGCCATCGTCTTCACGCACATGCAGGTGCAGCACGGTGGCACCGGCCTCATAGCAGTCCACGGCCTTCTGGATCTGCTCTTCCATGGTGATGGGGATGTCCTCGGGGAAGTCCGAGGGAATCCAGCCCGGAGCGTAGGGAGCCGCAGTGATGATCAGCGGCTGCTGGTTTTCGGGATACAGGTGACCGTCGAGAAAGTTCATGGTTGTTGTCTCCGGTTTGAGTGCGAGAAATCAGTGTCTGGACAAACTGCATCAGCCGATTTCAGGCCATTGCCGATGCGTGAGGCCAGTATCAAATGCCATGTGAGATGCCACTTTGCATTTCAAGACACGCGCTTTCTCAAACGCGACAAGGCCGGCAAGCCACGCCTGAAAGCGAGACAGGCAAGAGCTTTGCGGGCCACAGGCTCAAGCTGCCGCAGCCTGAGAACGGCATCGCCCGCATCGGGTAAGTGCGGGGTACCGCAGTCATCAAATGCGAAGTCGCAGGCATGAAACGCCAAGTCACCGAACTTGCGGGCCTCCATCATGAATTGCTGCATTCAACGCAAGGACATGCCAGCCGATTCGGCGCCGTATCTGCACTCTGCCAAGGGCGAGATCGGCAGCTTGACGAATGCCAGACCCCATGACAAAACGACAGGAGACCTCCATGACAAGCGCCGTGAATTTCGCAGAACCCGCCACGCCATCACGCAAGCAACATAGGCGCAGCATGGCTCAAAACCTGCGCTGCTGCGCCGCCGTGCTTTGCATCGGCCTGCTGGCCGCCACGGCTGCGCAGGCCCAGACCCCGGCTCCCACCTGGCCCGTCAAACCCATCCGCATCGTCGTTCCTGCGCCTCCAGGCGGCATCACCGATGGTGTGGCGCGCCTGGTGGCCGATCATCTGCAGACCAATCTGGGCCAGCCCGTGGTCGTCGACAACAAACCCGGCGGATCGGCCGTGATAGCCGAGCGCGCCGTGATGAATGCACCTGCCGACTGGCACACGCTGATGATTGCGCCCTCCAGCATCTGGACCGACTTTCCGCTCACCGTCAAGACGCCCTTCGATGTGCACAAGACCTTCACCTATGTCTCGGATGTGGCGTCCATGGTGCATATGCTGGTGGCCAACAACAGCTTCCCGCCCAACAGGATTCAGGAGGTGCTGGACTATGCGCAAAAGAGCAGCAGCCCGATCAATATCGCCAACCTGAGCCCCGGCACCCGCTCCGACATGCTCGGCGCGTTGCTGAGCAAGAAAAGCGGCGGCAAGATCACTGCCGTGCCCTACAAAGGCTCGGCCCCTGCCATCGTCGATCTGATCGGCAATCAGGTGCAGCTGACCTTTGAAGTGGTGACCAATGCAGCCCCGCTGGTCAAGGCCGGCAAGGTCAAGGCCCTGGGCGTGGTCTCGCCCAACCGCTCGCGCCTTTTGCCCGACGTGCCCAGCTTTGCCGAGCAGAACATGCCCGACTTTGTACTGCCCGATGCCAGTGTGGGACTGTTCGTGCTCAGCAGCACGCCCCCGGCCCTGATCCAGAAGGTGCGCCAGGAAATGGACAAGGTGACTCAATCGGCCAAGTTCCAGGCACAGCTCAAAACCCAGGGCTTTGACGCTCCCCAGCCCGGCACGATGACGGAGCTGCAACAAAAGATGCTGAACACGGTGGAGCAGAACCGCAAAATTCTGAGCAAGCTCAGAATCGCCAGCAACTGAAGGACGCTGGCGTAGCCGCCCTCACCCCGAGGGCGGCAATTTGGTAGTGTGTTTGGCGGGCCCCTGCGGCCCGCTTTTTTATGCGCCGCCTGTGCCTTCGGTCTGCGCCTTGGCACGGCTGTCCTTGGCGCTGCAGCCAAACTGGCTCTGATACCAGCGCGAAAAACTGCTGGGGGCCGTAAAGCCCAGCAGCTCGGCCACCTCGGTCAGAGAGCGGTTGCTCTCGAACACATAGCGCACGGCCAGCTCCTTGCGGATATCGTTCATCAGTGAGGAAAAGCTCTGCCCCTTTTCCGTCAGCCGGCGCTGAATGGTGCGTGGCACCACACCCAGGTGCTCGCTGACCTTCTCAATGCTGCAGCGCCCGCTGGGCAACAGCAGCAAGATGGTGCGACGCATATCGTCCAGCACCGCTTCCTCGCTCATGGGCGCCACGGACTCCAGCAGCTTCTGGGCATAGCGCACCATGGCAGGGTCGGCAAACTCGTTGCGCGTATCGAGATCGGCCTTGGCGCAGACAATGCAGTTGAACTCCTGATTGAACTCCACGCGCGGGCCGAACATCAGGTGATGCATGCTCAGGTCCTTGGGCGCAGCGTGCTCGAAACACACCATGCGAGGCTGCCAGTCACGCCCGATGAGCTGCCGGATGGCGCGCACCATCACGCCCAGCGCCAGCTCCACGCGCTGGCGCGTAGGCTCATGGGCACGGCCGGCCAGCAACAGCTCACGGATCAGCACCGTGTCGGCCTGCTCATCGAGCTCAAGCGTCATGGCGCCGTTGAGCAGGGCCAGATGACGCACCAGCAGGTTCAGCGAATCGCGCAGCGTTGCCTGATCGCGAATCAGCAGACCCACCGGTCCCATATTGGACAGCAGGCGCGAGCGCGCCATGCACAGACCAAAGCTTTCATTGCCCGACTGCGTGGCCGAGGCCTGCAGCAAACGCCCCACCTTGTCCACCGGGATCATCAGATCCGGCTCGTCGAGCACCGCAGGGCTGAGACCAGCATCGAGCAGCATGCGCGTGCCATTCAGCCCCGAAGCCTGTGCGACTTCGGCGTAATTGGTCAAGCAGGCTGCGCGAACGAGAGAGGCCATGGGGTTTCACTAACTTGGCACTAATTGCAAAGCACCAGTCATGTAATGACAAGCGCCGATCGGGGGGAGTTTTCACACTGGCGACATTGATTCTATAAGGAGACTTCCCAATGAAAAACGAGGTTGGCGCAGCACCTGCCCTTATCCGCTCCAGCTCTTTGACCCGCTCTGTGGAAGTCAATCCTCTGACCTGCTCCATCGGTGCGGAGCTGTCCAACGTTCATCTGGGTGCGGCCGCCGAAGACGAAGGCCTGATGGCCGAGATCCGCCAGGCGCTGCTCAGGCACCGCGTTATCTTTTTCCGCGACCAGGACATCACACGCGCCGAGCATGTGGCGTTTGCACGCAAGTTTGGCGAACTGGAAGACCACCCGGTGGTGGGCAGCCACCCCGAGCACCCTGGCCTGGTGCAGATCTACAAGACCCCCGACAGCCCTCTGGACCGCAACGAGAACTCCTGGCACACCGACGCCACCTGGCGCGAGCAGCCCCCCATGGGCTGCGTGCTGCGCTGCGTTGAGTGCCCGCCCGTAGGCGGCGACACCATGTGGGTGAACATGGTGATGGCCTATGAGAACCTGCCAGCCGACATCAAGGTCAAGATCGAGCACCTGCGCGCCCGCCACAGCATCGAAGCCAGCTTTGGTGCCGTCATGCCTATCGAAAAACGCCTGGCACTCAAGGCCCAATACCCCGACGCCGAGCACCCCGTGGTCCGCATCCACCCTGAAACCGGCGAGAAGATTCTGTTCGTCAACAGCAGCTTCACCACCCATTTCACCAACTACAACACCCCCGCCAATGTGCGCTTCGGGCTGGACAAATCGCCCGGCTCCTCGCAACTGCTCAATTACCTGACCAGCCAGGCCATGATTCCCGAGTACCAGGTGCGCTTCAAATGGAGCAGGAACAGCGTAGCCTTCTGGGACAACCGCTCCACCCAGCACTACGCAGTGATGGACTACCAGCCCTGCCACCGCAAGATGGAACGCACGGCCATCATCGGCGGCCCCACGGACTGAGTCAGGAGACAGAAGATGACCTTGAACCACACGATTCTCATCATCCCCGGCCTGCGCGACCATGTCGAAGAGCACTGGCAGACTCTGCGGGCCAATGAGCTGACTGCGCAGTCCGTCCCCTGCGTCACCGTGCCGCCGCTGGAGCAGGACAAGCTCAGCTGCCAGGCCCGCCTGGACGCGATCGACTGTGCACTGGACAGCATCGACGGCCCCGTCATCATCGTGGCGCACAGCGCCGGCTGCATGATGGTCGCGCACTGGGCGCTGCGCCGGGCCCGTCCCATTCTCGGAGCCTTGCTTGCGGCCCCCGCCGATGTGGAAACCCAGATGCCTGCCGGCTACCCCTCCAAGGATGTGCTGGCAGCCCACGGCTGGACGCCCATCCCACGCCAGCGCCTGCCGTTTCCCACACTGCTGGCGGCCAGCAGCAACGACCCGCTGACCCAGTTGGAGCGCGCGCGCGGCTTTGCGCGCGACTGGGGGAGCGAGCTGGTGGAGCTGGGCCCCCAGGGCCACCTGAACCCGGCCTCGGGCCATGGCCCCTGGCCGCAGGCAAAACAGCTGATCGAGGATTTGCAGGCTCGGATCGAAGCCCGACAGCCCGAGCCAACGGCCTGAGCCGCCCGACGACCATCACGATGAATGCGCAGCCACCCACAATATATAAAAGGTGCGCGCTGATGGGGAGCCAGACCTCCCCATTGAAGGAGACAAGCAATGAAGGCAACGACACCCGCCTCGCGCAATTCAGTGGACACGGCAGACTCTCGCGCCGCGACAGCCAGCGCACTGCGCCGCAAATTAGGCCTGGCCGTCATGGCCGTGGCCGCCAGCCTGGCATTACCCGCGCAGGCCGAGCAAAGCGCAGACTGGCCGACCAGGCCCATACGCCTGATCGTCACCGGGCCTGCTGGCGGCACGGCCGACACCCTGGCCCGTCTGCTGGCAGAGGGCATGCAGCAAGAGCTCAAGCAGCCAGTGATCGTGGAATCCAAGGCCGGTGCCTCGGGGGCCATCGGCATCCAGGACCTCAAGTCCCATGGCAAAAGCGGCTACACCTTTTTGGTGATTCAGGACGGAGCACTGAGCGAGGCGCCCCTGGCACAGAAAGTCAGTTTCGACCCGTTCAAGGACCTGACTCCGCTGGCCCAGCTAACACGCACCGGTCTGGTCATGGTCGCCAACAAGGATCTGCCGTTCCAGACCCTGCCCGAATTCATCAGCTACGCCAGACAGCAACGCGACGGCGTGGACTTTGCCTCCTACGCCACGGGCCTGAAGGGTCACACCTCGGGCATGCTGCTGGGCCAGTTGGCCAAGATCAATATGCGCCATGTGGGCTACAAGGGCTCGCCCCCTGCGCTGGTGGACCTCATGGGCGGCCATGTCCCGGTGATGTTCGATGGCGTCACCACTTCGCTGCCCCTGATTCGCAGCGGCAAGATCAAGGCACTGGCCGCCGTCTACCCGAGCCGCCTGCAAGCCCTGCCCGACGTGCCGACGTTCACGGAGCTCGGCTACCCCCAGTTGTCCAAACCAGGCTGGTTCGCCCTGTGGTCCCACCCGCAAACCCCGGCCGCCATCCAGCAAAAACTGCGTGATGTGGCGCTGGCACATTTCCGCAAGGAGCCCGTGCTCAAACAGCTCGCTGCGCTGGGCATGGAGCCCGGCCAGCCCCTTACCACCGCAGAACTGACAGCCGAGCTCAAAGAGGCCAGCCGCAAGCAGGAAGCCCTGCTCAAGTCCATAGGCTACAAGCCCGAAAACTGAGCCCCGGGTCCTTGAGCCGTTGCTCTCAAGCGGCTCCATTCCCTATCTGATTCAAGACCTCTGCCCGGTGCCCCCTTGGCACCGTGGGCGGCTGCACCCGGCTCAAGCCCTTTTGCGGGATTCGAGCCGGGGCTTGCCTGCGCCTTCAACCCTTCCCCATGCCCGGGCCCGGGTCCGGGTCCGGGTCCGGCTTTGCCCTGCTGCGTTTTTCGTCGGTTTGCCATCAGGCATCTTTTTCAACAATTCAAGGAGACATGAATGACTACAAGAAAAATGGCTTTCAATACGCTGGGCGCTCTCGCATGCACGCTGGCGCCGCTGGCGGCCTCGGCACAATCGTCTGTGCAGGTCTACGGCGTGGTCGATATGGCCGTATCCAACTACCGCGGTGCGGGCGCAGGCTCGCGTCAGATGCTGACCTCCAGCGGCAATCAGGCCAGCCGCCTGGGCTTTCGGGGCCGTGAAGATCTCGGCAGCGGCCTGGCCGCCGGCTTTGATCTGGAAGCGGGCCTCAATACCGACAACGGTACCGGCCAGGCCTCCAACACCAACAACCAGCCTTCGGGGGCCGGCAGCGGCAACGGCCTGAGCTTCAACCGCAAGTCCCTGGTCTATCTGCAGAGCAAGCAATGGGGCGAGGTACGTCTGGGTCGCGACTATGTGCCCGCCTTCTGGAACATGTTCAACTACGACCCCTTTCGCCTGGGCGTGGGCATGAGCCTGCATGTGCTGCACGGCACGACGGTGACCGGATTTCGCGCGTCGAACAGCATTGGCTACCTCTCGCCCGGCTGCTCCAGCTCCAGCTGCAAGGGCCTGTTCTATCAATTGATGACGGCATTCGGCAAAAACGATGCCGGCCCCAATCGCCAGGACGGCCGCGTCTATGGTGCACGACTGGGTTATGGAGGTGATAACTGGGATGCAGCCGTCGCCATCACGACCACCAAGAACCGTGCCGCCGACGATTACAGGCAGATCAATGCCGCCGCCTCCTACCTCTGGGAGGGCCACCGCCTCATGGTTCTGGCTGCCGATCACCGCACCGGCAACCGCCTGGCAGGTCTGGACAACGCCAACCATGTACGCTACTGGCAGCTGGGTGCCATCTGGAAGGTCGGCAACGGCAACATTCCCATGAGCTTCATGCGCCTGAACCGCAACGACAACAGTGGCAGCAGCTCCAACAAGTACGCCGTGGGCTATGTGCACAACCTCTCCAAACGCACCGCACTCTACGGCACCTATGCCTATGTGGACAACCGCGGCAGCATCAACCTGCCGGTGGCCACGGGCGCGCTGCAAGGCCCGATTCCGGTCGCAGGCGGCAATGCTTCGGGCTTTGACATCGGCATTCGCCACACCTTCTGAGCCCATTCCATGGCAACCGGCGCTTGCTGGTTGCTGTCCAGAGGACAAAATTCATGAAGCCATAGGAAAAGGCCCGCAGAGAGAACCTCCGGGCCTTTTTCATTGCGCTCTGCTTTTACAAATCAGATGCTGACAGGTGGTTTGAGCCAGAGCAGCCCCTCTCTGACAAGAACTTCGTAGAGAGGAATCGTCATCTGCGGCGATGCCGTGCACTTGCCGCTGCGGATATCGAACCTGAGTCCATGCGCGGGGCAGCTCAGCACATGGGCATCGCAATTGCCGCCGGCCATGGAGGCACCCGCATGCGGGCAACTGTTCTCCAAGGCATAGAACTCGCCTTCGACATTCAGCAGCAAGATGCTCTGGCCACCAGGGGTGAAGACCAGCTTTCGTCCGCCCGGCGGCAAATCCCGCACGGCGCCGGCAGCCAACAATGCGGTATCAGGCGAAGATGCTGTCGGCAACACGGGCATGCTCCATGGCGCGCAGCAGCTCTGCGGGCGCCACAGCGCCCGTCACCTGCAGGCGCTGGTTGAACACCATATGCGGCACGCCACCGGCATGGCCCGCCTCGCTTTGGTAGCGCAGCGCATCAAAGCGGGAAGGGTTCCAGTCCAGTGCCGCCGAATGTGCCAGCTGCTGCAGCACCATGACCGAGCCGATATCGCGGCCCTGCACAAAGTAAGCGGCAAAGATGGACTCCACAAAGCGGATCATGGATTCGCCATCGAGCAGAGTCTGGGCGTAGTTGACCAACGCACAGACCAGGCGCGTGCTGGGGAAGGTTTCAATCAGCGCATGATTGATCTGCAGGCCCGCCGCGTGGGCCGCCGAGCGCACCTGGGCACGGCGAACCTCCACGGCCCTGGGGCCGCCCAGCCTGGCTTCATAGAAGGCCTGGTAAGGCACTCCATGCTCCGGGATCTGGGGCAGCAGAGTGTCTGCATGCCAATGGATTGCAAGCTGCTGGTCGGGATATCTGGCCAGCAGCATCTCACGGGCGGCCAGCAGATTGCGCAGACCGATCCAGCACCAGGGGCAAATCAGGTCCAGCGAAAAGTCGACCTGCAATGTCGTTGCAGCAGAGCTTTGAGTCATGGCATTTATTTCTTTGGGCAATCACTGGGGTTGATGCAAAAAGGGCTGAATGGCTCAGCCCTTTTCATACCGAAGTGCTGCCTTCGGTATCTCAGAGCGTGAAGATGGCCGATCCCACGATCTTGCGGGCTTCCAGGTCGCGGTGAGCCTGCACGGCATCTTCCAGCACATAGCGCTTGCTGATGTCCACCTTGATACGGCCTTCGGCCACATGGGCGAACAGCTCGTTGGCCAGCTCTGCACGCTCCAGAGGGTCGGCGATGTAATGCGCCGATGCAGGACGCGTCAGGAAGAGCGAGCCTTTGCCGGCCAGCATCTGCGGATTGAACGGCGCAATGGAGCCCGAAGCCGTACCCAGACAGACCATCAGCCCACGCACCTTCAGGCTGTTGAGCGAGCCCTCGAAAGTGTCCTTGCCCACGCTGTCGAAGACGGCATTCACACCCACGCCGTCCGTCAGCTCACGCACGCGCTTGGCCACGTCCTCATGGCTGTAGTTGATGGTGTGAACACAGCCGTTGGCCTTGGCCACTTCGGCCTTGGCATCGCTGGAGACGGTGCCGATCACGTTCAGGCCTTCCAGCTTTGCCCACTGCGACACCAGCAGGCCCACGCCACCGGCTGCAGCATGCAGCAAGATGGTGTCGCCCTTCTTGAAGTCCCAGATGCGGCGCATCAGATAAGCCGCCGTCAGTCCACGCATGGTGATGGCTGCTGCGGTTTCAAAGCTGATGTTGTCAGGCAGACGTATCAGGGGGGCAGCAGAAATCAGGCGCTCCGTGGCGTAAGCGCCGATGGTGTTCAGTGCGCCGGTATAGGTCACGCGGTCGCCGACCTTGAAATCCGTCACGCCGTCGCCCACGGCCGTGATCGTGCCGCAAGCCTCACTGCCCACGCCCGCGGGCAAAGGAGCGGGATACAGACCGGAGCGGAAATAGGTATCGGCAAAGTTCAGGGCCACAGCGCCTTGCTTGAGGCGGACCTGACCTGGACCGGGTTGGCCGACTTCAATTTCTTCCTGTCGCAACACCTCGGGGCCGCCAACTTCGTGATAACGGATTACTTTAGCCATACAAACTCCCAGTCAGATACCAATCGAAAGGTGATACGACACACGGCCTCACCTCGAACAGAATCAATACGAATCAATGACTTAAGCCATATCCTTGGTATTCCTCCGTTCAGACTGGATTGAATTTATGGGAGTTCGTCTCCAGGACATTTCCCGAGAGCGCCGCTCTCTTGTCTTTACGCGACACCACGGGTAAATACCTAGAACAAAAAGTTAACTGCAAAGTTTCTATTTGATTGAAAGCTTGCCGCAAGCGTTGGCCACCATATTGCGCGTCTGCGACTGCGGCAAGCCCGTCACAGCCCCTAGAATCATTCCGTTTACGTAAACGTCAAACCAATGCGAGGACCTGACAGTCTTGCCAGGCACCGGACATGAAGTCGAGGGAAGCCCCTGCCATCCGTGGCAGGCAACATCCCCAACAATCCAAGGCACAACCCAGGCTTGGCAGCCAGCCGGGCCAGTATTCAAGGAAACAGAGACGATGACCTACAAAGCGCCCATCAAAGACATGCTGTTCGACATGGAGCACCTGGCCCAGATCGAGCAGGTCGCCCAGATTCCCGGCTTTGAAGATGCGGGGCTGGAAACCGCACAGGCCGTTCTCGAAGAATGCGCCAAGCTTTGCGAAGGCGTGGTCGCTCCCCTGAATGTTCCCGGCGACCTCAACCCCTCTTCCTTCAAGGATGGTGTGGTCACGACGACTCCCGGCTTCGCCGATGCCTTCAAGCAGTACGCCGAAGGCGGCTGGCAGGGTCTGCAGCATCCTGCCGACTTCGGCGGCCAGGGCCTGCCCAAGACCATTGGCGCGGCCTGCATCGAGATGCTCAACAGCGCCAACCTGAGCTTTGCGCTGTGCCCGCTGCTGACCGACGGCGCCATCGAGGCACTGCTGACTGCGGGCAGCGACGAGCTCAAGTCCACCTACCTGGAAAAGCTGGTCACCGGCGAGTGGACCGGCACCATGAACCTGACCGAGCCTCAGGCCGGCTCCGACCTGGCCCTGGTGCGCACCAGGGCCGAGCCTCAGGGCGACGGCAGCTACAAGGTCTTCGGCACCAAGATCTTCATCACCTATGGTGAGCACGATATGGCGGACAACATCGTCCACCTGGTGCTGGCCCGCGTGGCCGGCGCTCCCGAAGGCGTCAAGGGGATCAGCCTGTTTGTCGTGCCCAAGTTCCTCGTGAACCAGGACGGCTCCTTGGGCAAGCGCAACGATGTGCACTGCGTCAGCATCGAGCACAAGATGGGCATCAAGGCCTCGCCCACGGCCGTGCTGCAATTTGGCGACAACGGAGAAGCCATCGGCTACCTCGTGGGCGAGGAAAACCGCGGTCTCGAATACATGTTCATCATGATGAACGCCGCCCGCTATGCCGTAGGCCTGCAGGGCCTGGCCGTGGCCGAGCGGGCCTACCAGCACGCCGTGGCCTACGCCAAGGAGCGCGTGCAAAGCCGCCCCGTCGACGGCTCGGTCAAGGCCAGCGCCACCATCATCCACCACCCCGATGTGCGCCGCATGCTGATGACCATGCGTGCCAGCAACGAAGGCTGCCGCGCCATGGCAACCGCCGCCGCCGCTGCGTACGATGCCGCCCACCACCACCCGGACGCCGAAGTGCGCCAGGCCAACCAGACCTTCTATGAATTCATGGTGCCCCTGGTCAAGGGCTACAGCACCGAGATGAGCCTGGAAGTCACCAGCCTGGGCGTGCAGGTGCATGGCGGCATGGGCTTCATCGAGGAAACCGGCGCCGCCCAGTACTACCGCGACGCCAAGATCCTGACCATCTATGAAGGCACGACCGCCATCCAGGCCAACGACCTGGTCGGCCGCAAGACCGCGCGTGATGGCGGCCAGACCGCCAAGGCCATTGCCGCCCAGATCGAGAAGACCGAAGCAACCCTCATCGCCAGCGGCACCGATACGGCCAAGGCGGTTGCCAGGAATCTGGCCCAGGCCCGCCAGGCCTTTGTGCAGGTGGTGGACTTCATCGTGGCCAAGGCCAAGGCCGACCCCAATGCCGCTTATGCGGGCAGCGTCCCCTATCTGATGCTCACCGGCAACCTGGTCGCCGGCTGGCAGCTGGGCCGCTCGGTGCTGGCCGCGCAGGAGCTGCTGGCCAAGGGCCAGGATACGGCCTTCATGCAGGCCAAGCTGGCCACGGCACAGTTCTATGCCGAACATATCCTGACCCGCGTGCCCGGCCAGGCCGATGCTGTGATCAACGGCGCCACCAGCGTGATGGCATTGCCCATGGATCTGTTCTGATCGTGCACCTGACGGCGGGGCGACCACGCCCCGCCCCATCGTGAAATGCATGGAAATAGCGGCTGGTGCTTATGGATAAAGCGCTAGTCGCTATTTTTTTGAATCTCTAGAACGTACCGGGGCCAGTTGCCAGGCAGACTCCGGGGCCATCGCTCACGCGAGCAAATACTCGCCTCGGGTGGAATAAGCGATCTGTGCAACCCAGGAAGTGAAGCCATGGGCTACGGCTGCGCAATCAGGATGGCATGCAGACAGTCAATCCATCAGATACCAAGGCGTTCTGCAATAGCACAAGCATTTGCTTGGCATGCTGACACATGGCCGAATCTGCCGACCACTGCCCCTGATCTGCAAACACTGAATGCATCGCAAGCGCCTTTAAGCTCTGACTCTTCTTTTCGCTCATCAGCTGCTTGAACTTGTCTTCCGGCCCGGAATTGCTCAAGCGTGAGTTCATCGCATGGCTGACAAGGCACAAGTTGCCGAAAGCGTGCAGATGCTCGTCTGCCCATGCATTGCCGGAAAACAGCTCAGTCTGCGGGTGCAAGTGCTCGACAGAGCGGCGGGTACTCGTGAATTCAAATTCACGCCATTCCGTTGCATTGGTTTCGTTCTTACCGTTGGCCTGCAACCACAGCAAGTAATCCAGAAAATTGAAGTCGATCAGGCGCGCTTGCCCATACACCAGTTTTTTAGGCAAAGTCTTCATCAAGCCAGAGTCAGGCTGTGGCGAAACAAAAAAACCATCCTCACGGCGCACTATTTCCTCATAAGTCGCACTGCTCCCCTCCTCCAACACAAAGGCCTTAGTCAACTCCTCCAGCGCCAGCAAAAATGCTTGCGCTTCAATCGCCTGGGTCACATCCTGCCGAAACAGCCAGCGCAGCACGCCTTGCAGCCAGTGCTTGCGCGTGGGCAGCATGTACGACACATGCAGTGCGGCCTGCAACATGCGCAGGCGCTCTCCGTAGTCCTGCTCAGTGACTTCAAAGGCATTGACCCACTGCAACACAGCTTTGTCGTTTCTGAACTTGCAGCGCTGCAGTTGCCAATGCTCGTCATCGCTCTGGCTCTCCACACTGCTCTTGATGACATGCTGGTCCAGCAAAAACCGGCAGCGCAGCAGCCTGTACGCAAACTCCTGAATCTGCTCTGCATCGCCGCGCAGCAATGGTTCAAACGCCGTCAGCAGATGCTTGTCGTCCAAGGGCGTATTGGCCAGTGCATCCCCCGGCATCATGGCTAATACCTGCAGCAAGAAGTTCGGGAAGTTAATCACCGCTCCAAACTGAGCCTTGCTTTCGTCATCTTCCTCCTCTGCCGCTAAAAGCTTGTCGGTTTGATGCCTTACACACGCTGCAGAAGAACCTGCCGCTATCAGCTGCGATAACGACTTGGGCACTACGGCCTTGTCATCACTCCCCTCAAAGCGCCTCAGCAACTCCTGCGGGGTTTTCACAAGCAGCAGCCTGCCATCTGCAGCAAACAAACTCTTGCGCATAGCTGGCACAAACCCAGACTGCACCGACCTATCCATCACTGCGCTGGCATCCCACACCGCATGCAACACCTTCATCGCGGCCTGCTGGCCTTGCCGCTGCAGCGTCCCCAGCAAGCGCGCTTTCAGCACCTCGTGCTTCGCCAGTTGCTCCCCCCGGTTATTCATTACCTCAAAGTAATGGTTCAAATCGGTACGGGGCGGCAGCTCCACCCGCAACAGTCGCACTTGCTCCAGCAAGAAAGTGGCGAACGCCTTGCGTTCAGCTCCTGGTATTTCGCGCAGCAAGCTTTCGATGATTGCACGCCCCTGCCAGATGCTGCTGGCGCCGCTGGCGTCATCGGGACTGTCTTTTGTCGCATCCTCCCACGCCAAAGCAGCAGCGTGCAATGGCTGAGAAAACACCGCCTGCAGCGCGTGACTGGAAGCCGCACGCGACTCAAACTGCAATGGCATACGCTGCATCGAGGCAGCCAGCTCCGGGTGCAATGCGCGCAGTACGGACACCAGCAAACTCAGCGTCGTCAGCCGCTGCTGGCCATCCACTACCTCCCAATAGGCCTTCTGCTCTGTGTATCGCTCATACACCACCAAAGTGCCTATGTAGTAGTCATGCGCCTGACTCTGTGCATTGCGCTGGGCATAGTCACGCACATCGGCAATCAGCTGGCCAATTTCTCTCACGCCCCAAGCGTAATTGCGCTGGTACACCGGGATGGAATAAATCCCATCACTCAACACCCGCTGCACCGTCAGCAGCTGTGGCTTCTGCTTGTCGCTCATGCACTCTCTCCTGCGCCCTGCTTCTGGGCATCTTGTTGGGTGATCTGCTGCCAGTAACCCAGCTTGCGCATCCAGCCTTCCAATGTCGCCAGGCCCTTGGGGCGCGACTGCTCGCCGCCCTGGTAGCTATTGCCGTAAAAAGCAGCCGGCAACGCCATGCCTAAAAAGTCCTGCGACGTCACTGCATCGCGTAGAACCGCAAACGGGTTGACCCCGCTTTCGTTCACAAACTTGTCCATGCTGCCCACCATCACCCGCCGGTTCAGCAAGCGCGCATAAGCCCAGACAAAGGCCAGCTCCACGGCCTGCGACAAGCCTTGCTCGCCAAACTTGTCCAGGTAATACATCAGCAAGGCATCAAACACCGCCCGTACATGCGAGTCGCCCTTGCGCTCGCGCCCCGCATAGCGGCCCAGCGTCAGCAAAATTTCATGGGCTTCCCCAGCCAGCGGCTGCTGGAGCTTTTGTGCCCACGGCGGCAACTGGTCCTTTTCCTGCTTGAGGTGAAAGCCCATGCCCCAGTAATGCTGCACCCAGTCAAAAAACCGCAGCCCGTTGACCACTGGTGCGTCCAGCTGACAAGGCCAGACCCGACCGCGCGTTCCCGTATGGCTCTCCAGCAAATGCACCGTCTCATCCAGCATGCGCCAGGTACGGCTCATGGGCGCAGCGGCATGGCTCTCCAGACTGATGCCTTTGAACACGCCCACATGCCGCTTGCCAAAAAACTCCGCATCCAGCCCCCGGCTGCGCTGACGGGTCTGAAACAAAAAGCGCGCAAACAGCCGCTCCAGATCGTCTTGCGAACACTTCTCCCACGCCTGTACCGCATGACCGCGCAGCGCTAGCTCCGCCGGGCGCAGTGCCCGCAGATGAAAAGCTTTGAGCAAGTCATGCACACACAGCGCCTTGCCGCGCCCGTTTTGTGCATCAAAAAACTGAAACGCCTCCGTCAGGCTGTAAAGCTCTACGCGCACCACCTCGCAGCGCTCCAGCAAGAACGAAGCCTGCATCTGCCCCCACTGCGCCTGCCGAATATGGCGAGCAACCGCTTGGTAGTTGGCCTGCACCAACTGGTGCGACAAGGGGCTGGGAAACTGGGGCTCAAACAGCTTCAGCGTCAGCAGTTCCTGCTGCCAGGATGGGCGCTGCCCCTCTGGCACCAACTTGGCCTCTGCACGCAAAGCATGCAGCACCAGCAGCAAGGTCACCGTGCGCTGCTGCCCGTCCACGATATGGTGCAGCACACGCTGCGGTTGCGCCTCGCGGTCCTCAGCCTGCTCCACATGCACTACCACTGTGCCCATGCGATAGCTGCTGGCCCCTTGGTCCTGTGTGGTCGTCTGAGCCTGCAGCTCAATATCACGCAGCAACTGCTGTACCTGCGCCAAGCCCCATTTGTAGGGTCGCTGGTAATGCGGAATATTCAGCGACAGGTCGCCCAGCCAATTTCGCAGCGTGCAGACCGCAGCGCTAGCCGGTGACGATTTTTCCTCAGGCAATGGCTGCATCGCTGCCATGCCTGCTCCCTCATTCATGCTTCCCATCGTGGCTCTTTCTTCTGAATTGCGAAAACGCAGGTGCTCCTCCAGCCTGCGCAGGCTCTACCACTTCAACAGACAAAGACATCAGATCTTTTACATACAAGCAGCCCAAGCCAGCACCGGCCTGCGCTTAAACGCATTCACGATGGGCTCCGCACCCGCCGTGACCCCCTAGACCGCTTTCAGGTCGCAGCCTGCTCTACCCATGTCTGCGCCAGCTGGGTTTGGGTGTGGCGGGCTTGGGTGAGCTTGTCGCGCAACTGCTGGCACAGGGCGCGCAATTCGGTGACGCGGGCGACGATGCGGGATTGTTCGGCGAGGGGGGGAAGTGCAATTTTCAAAGCTGCTGACTTGGCCAAGTACAAGCATGGCTGAGCACTTTGTTTAACACTTGCCCATATTTCTTTCTGCGAGTCAGTTGACATTAAATGCAGAGCGAAATAAGAAACATCAACGCCTAATTGGACAGAGCGCAACAAAGTTACACTCCGAACAAGAACCATATCGACGTCTTCGCGTAAAACACAGAGTCGCCCTGTAGTTGCACCAACGGAAACCATTAATACATCGCCAACTTCTGGCTTACAACGTCTCCAGCACTGTTCAGCAACATTTCTAGGCACGTAGTCCGTTACTGCAAAGTCCATACACTCGCTACGCACATTTTTTGCAGTTACTAATCGAACTTGCGAAGCATCAATGCACCGCTCAGGAGTTGCATGCTCGCCATCTGTAACTGTGGAGCATATTTCAGAGACCCGTACCCAAACCCACCCCAATGGCAAGTCAAATGGCTTTTTATCATCACTGATTTCTGGCAGCGGTTTATCTTTCTTAATCTTTCCCTCTGCAATCAACCTATCCTTTTCCGCCCGAATTTTTTTCAGCAACTCACTCGCAGGCTCATCGCTCGCATCCTGCTCCACCAACAAGCCGCGCACTGCGAGTTGGAGGATGGTTTGCTCCAGCGCGTCCACGGCTTCGGGGCGGTCGATGAGCAGGTCAAAGTGCTGCGCCAGCCGCTGCCAGTGGCGCGCCAGTTCTTGCGCGCTTTGGGTTTGGGTAAGGCTATCCAGCAAGGCTTGCAATAGTTGCTGGTGCTGGTTGTGTTCCAGCCGGCCTTTTTCCTCCAGCGCATCGCATAGGCGCATCAGTTCTTCGACACGAGCGACGATGCGGGATTGTTCGGCGAGGGGTGGGAGTGGAACTACTATGCTATTTAGCTTTGCCTGATTCATTTTCGGCTGAGCTGTTCCAGTCACATAGGGTTCCAAAGAAATAGCATTGATAAATAAGCAATAATAATCTAAAAGCTCAGATTGAATAGCATCAATCACATGTGCATGATTGTTAACCCAATACTTTCCATGCGCTAAGAATGCAATTGGCGTAGACCGATTTATTAAATTAGCTCCATCCTCGCCAATAAGTAGGAGCTTTTTATCAAACAAGTATTTGTCAATCTTATCTATAACACCAGAAGCGCCATAGTAGTCATAGATTTTTTCCTTTTTTTCACGATCACTGGATGCAACAGGAATACGCTCCCCATCTCGATTAATCGAAATTTCACCAAATCTCCCCCCACCGCCACCCCACAGGCAATTCAAATGATTTTTCCTCTTCCGCAATCTCCGCCAGCGGCTTGTCCTTTTTAATCTTGCCTTCGGCAATCAAGCGGTCTTTTTCCGCCCGAATTTTCTTCAGCAACTCACTCGCAGGTTCATCATTCGCATCCTGCGGCACCAGCTTGCCTTGCACGGCCAGAGTCAAGATCAGCTCGCGCAGGCGGGCCACGCCGCCGGGGGCCTGGGCGGTGGTGGCGAAGAGTTGATCAAAGTTTGGTAGCAGCTTGCGCTGGTCATTACTGGTATTCAGCATGGTTTGACCTTGAAATCCTTATCTATCAAGCGCTAGCAGCTATCAATTGTTTTCTGCGCCATGGCCGCCACCGGCCAGAGACTGAGCCAGCATGGCTTGCAACTGGCTGCGCAGTGCCTGCGCATCGGCCTGCAACTGGGTGTATTGCGCCAGCAGTTCGTCCGGGTCATGGCTGACTTGTTCGCCCACATGGGGGTTTTTCTGGTCCAGGTTCCAGTTGGCGGCGCGCAAGGTGTCGATGCTCACCTTCCATGCCTGCTCATTGCCTTCGCGGCTGGCGTAGCCGTCTGCAGCGCTGCCCCACCAGGCTTTCTCGGCATCAAACTCTTGGATGCGGATGGGCTTGGTTTTGTTGTAGTTTTTCACGCCCACGGGGTATGGGTGCTCGTAGTACCAGACGTCTTGCGTGGACTGGCCCTTGGTGAAAAACAGGATATTGGTCTTGATGCCGGTGTAGGGGTTGAACACGCCATTGGGCAGGCGCACGATGGTGTGCAAGTTGCACTCGGTGAGCAGCTTTTCCTTGATACGGCTTTTGCTGCCTTCGCCAAACAAAAAGCCGTCGGGCAGCACCACGGCGGCGCGGCCACCGTCCTTGAGCAGCTTCATGATGAGAATCATGAACAAATCAGCCGTTTCGCGGCTGCGCAGGTCGGCGGGAAAACCGTCTTCAATACCGGGCTCTTCCGTTCCGCCAAAGGGCGGGTTGGTGAGGATGACGTCCACCTGGTCGGCCCGGCCGTAGTCGCGCAGCGGGCGGCTCAAGGTGTTGTCGTTTTTGATCTGGCTGGGCACTTCAATGCCGTGCAGCATGAGGTTGGTCACACACAGGCTGTGGGGCAGCGGCTTTTTCTCTACGCCGCGCACGGCGGTTTGCAGCAGGGCCTGCTGCTCAGGCGTCTGGGCTTGCTGGCGCAAATGCTCAATGGCGCAGACCAAAAAGCCGCCGGTGCCGGTGGCAGGGTCCATGACGGTTTCGCCCAGCTGGGGGTTGACGATATCGGTCATGAACTGGGTGACGGCGCGGGGCGTGTAGAACTCGCCCGCATTGCCTGCGGCCTGCAGGTCTTTGAGCAGCTTTTCGTACAGGTCGTTGAACTGGTGGCGCTCGGCCTGGCGGTTGAAGTCAATGACGGCCAGCTTGTTGATGACCTGGCGCAGCAGGTGGCCGCTTTTCATGTAGTTGTAGGTGTCGTCGAACACGCTGCGCAGCACATAGGCGCGCGGGTTTTGTTCGATGCTGCCGGGCAGATTGGCGAGCGTGGGGATGAGCTGGTTGTCCACAAAGTCCAGCAAGGCTTCGCCCGTCATGCCTTCTTCGTCAGCGGCCCAGTTGCGCCAGCGCAGTGCTTCGGGGATGGCGCTTTGGTAGTTGTCTTTGGTGAACTCCAGCTCTTCTTCAAGGGCATCAAATACCTTCAAAAACAGCAGCCAGGTCAGTTGGGACAGCCGCTGGGCATCTCCATCCACCCCGCTGTCCTGGCGCATGGTATCTTGGATGGATTTGATGATGGATGACAGATTGGACATGCGGCGAACTCTGGGTATCTAAACAAAAATGGGACTTGCGCAAACAAGAATGCAACAAGGGCTGCCTCCCGAGGCAGTCGCCTTGCCTGAACCCATTTGCGTAAGTCGTGTAAAAAATGCTGCCCACGCTTTTCAGAAAAGCGTGGGCAGCTATACATTTTGCAGGCTTATGGATGGCCTGGCTGATAGATGGCTTGGCCCAGATGGGCGATGGCAGTCTGGTAATTGAGCTTGGAGCCGCCAAAGCTCTTGATCAACTCAACTGGCGAGCCCATCTGGCTCAAGGGCTGGACCTTGAGTACATCGGTATTTTCAATGGCAGCAATGCCCTCGTCTGCGTACTTGTCGATCAAAGCGTCCAGCACCTTGCGGGCGGTTTCACCGTACTTGGAGTAGATGCCATCGTCGTGCAGCTTCTTCCTGGCCCGTCTGGCCCGTTCACTGCGGGTGAGTATGGGCTGGTCATAGGCAACGTGCAGCAGCACATCGAACGGGTCAGCCCCTTGCAGGCTGCTGCCGTCGCCTTTTTCCTGTGCCAACTCTTCGGTCAGCACATCGAGCAGCACGCCGTGGTGCTGCAGTTCCTCGATCAAGGCCTGCTTGCGGTCGGCGCTGCTCCAGGCCTGCATGAAGGCGTCCAGCGATTCGTATTTTTTGGCCAGGTTGATGCGGGTGAAGTCGCGCAGGCTTTCTGTCACCAGCTTGCCGTTGGCGTCCAGGTATTGCACGCGCTCACGGGCAATGGCCACGGTGACGCGGCCGCCGATCTGGTATTTGCGGGGCTTGTCCGTGCCGCCTGCCGCACCAGCGCTGCCACCAGTCCCGTCACCATAGACGCCTGCCGGGTCCTTGGTGTTGCCGCCCGGCACGGAGCTGCCGTCACCCTGGCCATCGCCATCCGTGTCTGGCAACCAGCTGTCGCCGTCGATCACGGTGCTTTCATCGTCCGCGGGCGGCGGTGGTGGTGGCACCACATCGTCATCACCCGTGGGCTGGTAGATCTGCACGGGCTCACCGTCAAAGTCCTTGTCGGCAAACAGCTCCGTCGCGCGCTTGAAATCCAAAATCGTGAAGAACTGCTTGCCATGCTCTTCGTTCAACCGCGTGCCGCGCCCAATGATTTGCTTGAACAGCGTCATGGACTTGATGTTCTGATCCAGAACCACGAGCTTGCAGGTCTGGGCATCCACACCAGTGCTCATCAGCTTGCTGGTGACGGCAATCACGGGGTCTGGGCTGTCAGGGTCGATGAAGTTGTCCAGCTCGCGCTTGCCTACCTCGTTGTCGCCAGTGATCTGCATCACATATTTGTGGCGGGTCGCGCAGATGTCTTTGCTGGCCTGCGCCAGCGCGGCCGTCATGCGCTGGGCGTGGTCCACGTCTTCGCAGAAGACAATGGTTTTGGCGTTGCGGTCTGTGCCCTTGAGGTATTCGGTAACTTTGCCCGCCACCACGCGGTCGCGCAGGCCCAGCACCAGGTTGCGGTTCATGTCGGCCGCGTTGTAGATGCGGTCTTCAATGGGGTGTCCGTTGTCGTCCAGCATGCCCTTGGGGGGCCGCCAGCCAAAGGTGTCACGATCCAGATCGACGCGCACGACTTTGTACGGGGCCAGAAAGCCGTCTTCTATGCCTTCCTTGAGGGTGTAGGTGTAGACGGGCTCGCCAAAGTAGTGGATGTTGGAGGCATCCTCGGTTTCTTTGGGCGTAGCCGTCAGCCCCACCTGGGTAGCACTGCTGAAGTAGTCCAGAATCTCGCGCCAGGCCGAATCTTCATTGGCGCTACCACGGTGACATTCATCAATGATGATGAGGTCAAAAAAGTCGGGACTGAACTGTTTGTACACATCATCCGCACCGCTCTTGCCGGTAACGGCCTGGTACAGGCCCAGATACACCTCATAGGCTTTGTTGACTTGCTTGCCACCTGTGCTTTTCTTGCCTTTGGTGACTGCCAGCTCCAGCTCATCCACTGTGGTGACTCCATTGGCATCCACACGCTCAATGCCCTTGGCGTTGGGGCTGAGCTTGGCCATGCCGCCCTTGAAGGGCTTGAAGTCGCCCACCATGGTCTGGTCCACCAGGATGTTTCGGTCGGCGAGGAACAACACCCGTTTTTTGGCCCCGCTTTTGAGCAGGCGCCAGATGATCTGGAAGGCGGTATAAGTTTTGCCGGTGCCAGTGGCCATGACAAGCAACACACGGTTTTGCCCTGCGGCTACCGCCTCCAAAGTGCGGTTGATGGCGTGCAACTGGTAGTAGCGCGGCACACGGCCATTGTCGCCTTGGTGGTAGGCGAAGCCATTCACACGGGTCTGTTCAGCTGACCAGCCTTTCCATTGCTGAAATAGCGCCCAAAGCCGCCCAGGCGATGGGAACTCGTCCATTCGGAGGTCGGTCAACAACTGCCCGTTGAAAAGCAAGCTGGCATCCCTGAATACAAAGCCGTCGCCGTTGCTGGCAAATGCAAAAGGCACCCCCATGCGCTCGGCATATTCAGCGGCTTGTTGCATGCCCGCGCCGACGGTATGGCAGTTGTCTTTGGCCTCAATAACGGCCAAAGGCTGACCATACTGATGGCATAGCAAGTAATCTGCACGCAAAACCGACTGAAGATTGCGCTGGGCCTTCTGCCCTCTGACCACAATACGCCCCGGAGCAATGGTGTACTCACGGTAGATCTGGTCCAACTCGCTCCAACCAGCATTCAGCACGGCCGGGCTGATGAATTTCGCACAAATGTCGGCTTCGCTAAGCTGCTTCTTGTCCATGCCATCCTCATTGCTTTTCATCGGGATTATGACGCGGATGTACAGGCCCTCAGTCAGGCTTGGTGGTCATTTGGATTCGCAGGAATTTTCCATTTGATCGGTACACGTCGCCAACCTCACAACACTGCTTCTACTTATAAATGCCAAATGCAAGTAAATCAGTTTGGAGAAATTGGGCAACAAATTCTTTTGAGCATTGTTTGAATTTGGAAAATGATTTCCAAATCAAATGACACTGAATGCCCCCTCACTCAAAGCAGAACAATGTCATATTGCTCCTGCGCCATCGCAGTCTCGGCCTGCAGGGAGATCGGCTTGCCGATGAAGTCGGAGAGGCTGGCCAGATGCTGGCTTTCCTCGTCGAGGAACATCTCCACCACCTTGGGGGATGCCACGATGCGGAACTCATGCGGGTTGAACTGGCGCGCTTCGCGCAGGATTTCACGCAGCACCTCGTAGCAGATGCTGCGCGCGGTCTTGACGTTGCCCTTGCCGGAGCAGGCTTCACAGGGCTCGCACAGCATATGGGCCAGCGACTCGCGCGTACGCTTGCGCGTCATCTCCACCAGGCCCAGTTGCGAGAAGCCGCCAGCCATGGTCTTGACGCGGTCGCGCGCCAGCTGGCGGCGGAATTCGGAGAGCACCTCGCCCTGATGCTCCTCGCGCACCATGTCGATGAAGTCCACGATGACGATGCCGCCCAGATTGCGCAGCCGCAACTGACGCGCAATGGCGTGCGCCGCTTCCAGGTTGGTCTTGAAGATGGTGTCGTCAAAATTGCGCGCACCGACATAGCCGCCCGTGTTCACATCGATGGTGGTCAGGGCTTCGGTCTGATCGACGATCAGATAGCCGCCCGACTTCAGATCCACACGCCGCCCCAGCGCACGCGCGATTTCCTCGTCGATGTTGTAGAGGTCAAAAATCGGCCGCTCGCCCTTGTACAGCGCCAGCTTGGGTACTGCCGCCGGCATGTATTCCTGGCCAAAGCTCTTGAGCAGCGCAAACTGCTCGCGCGAATCGATGCGAATGCTCTGGGTGTTCTCACCGACCAGGTCTCGCAGCACACGCTGCAGCAGGTTCAGGTCCTGATGCAGCACCGACATCACGGGCAGCTTCTGCGCCGCATCCTTGATGCGCGCCCAGGTCTTGCGCAGATAACGGATGTCATCGGCCAGCTCGGCATCGCTGGATTCCTCGCCATTGGTGCGCAGAATGAACCCGCCGCCACCGCCCCCCTCCTTGGTGCCGACCAGCTCCTGCAGGCGGGTCCGCAAGGCGTCGCGCTCGTTCTGAGGGATTTTCTGGGAGATGCCGATATGGTCGTCCTGGGGCAGAAACACCAACAGGCGCCCTGCAATGCTGATCTGCGTGGACAGGCGCGCGCCCTTGGTGCCTATGGGGTCCTTGATGACCTGCACCATGATGGACTGGCCTTCGAACACCTGCTTTTCGATGGGTGTCAGCGGCTGGTCCTTGCGCGCGAACATCGGGGCTTCGCCGCTTTCCTGACGCTGCCAGACATCGGCCACATGCAAAAAGGCCGCACGCTCCAGGCCGATATCGATGAAGGCGGACTGCATGCCGGGCAGCACGCGCGAGACCTTACCCAGATAGATGTTGCCGACGAGTCCCCGCTCCAGAGGGCGCTCCATGTGCAGCTCCTGCACGGCGCCATTCTCGACAATCGCCACCCGCGTCTCCTGCGGCGACCAGTTGATCAGAATATCTTGCTGCATTGACAGTCGTTCTTTCTTTATATGTCCTGGCTTTTGCTGCGCCCAGTGTGCGACGCGCGCATGGCTGGCGCAAGACAGCTGCCATGCAGACCTTCCCTTGGGGAAGCCTCAAGAACAGAGTGTCGATTGCGCCAAAGGTTCAGAGCGGCCAGCCCAGCTCGCGCAAAAGCTCGGCAGTTTCGTAAACGGGCAGGCCCATGATGGCCGAATAGCTGCCGCGGATCTGCTCAATATGCGCGGCCGCCCTGCCCTGTATGCCATAGGCACCGGCCTTGCCCATGGGCTCGCCCGTGAGCACATAGGCATCGATCTGTGCCTCGGTCATGGGCGCAAAGCGCACGGTGGACACCGACAGGGCCTGCAGACGCCGCCCGCCGCTTTGCAGCGCTACAGCGGTCAGCACCTCATGTTCGGCCCCGGAGAGCAGACGCAGAATGCGTCGCGCGTCTTCGGCATCGGTGGGCTTGCCCAGAATCTGCTTGCCCAGTGCCACGGTGGTGTCGGAGCACAGAATGGGGGCCGCCGGCAGACCGCGCCGCGCATGGCGGGCCACGGCTGCATCGAGCTTGCCGGCCGTCACGCGCTGCACATAATCATGGGGGTCTTCCCCGACCAGATCGGCCTCTATGGCCTCGGCATCCTCGGCGATATCACCCGCTGCATTGGGCAGCAGCAATTCATGCGCCACGCCCAGCTGCTCCAGCAGCTGACGACGGCGGGGACTTTGGGATGCAAGATAGAGAAATGGCGCCATGATCTTGATTAAAAATGGCCTCTAGCGCCCATATATAAAGCGTAAAAGGCTATCAAAATCATAGTATCACGCACTGCGTGAAATTGCACGCAGAGTCCGATCACAAGCGCTTATTCGCGGTGGTAGGGGTGACCGGCATTGACCGACCAGGCGCGGTAGAGCTGCTCGATCAGCAGCACGCGCACCATGGCATGCGGCAAGGTCAGGTCGGACAGACGGATGCGCTCATGTGCCGAGGCCTTGAACTCGGGGTCCAGTCCGTCGGGGCCGCCGATGACCAAAGCCACATCATCGCTCTCGAGCTGCCAGCCCTTGAGACGCTGGGCCAGCGCCTTGGTGGTCAGATTGGTGCCGCGCTCGTCGAGCACCACGATGCGGGTGCCCCTGGGGATGGCGGCTTCGATACGCTTGCGCTCTGCCGCATACAGGGTCTCCAGCGTCTTGGAGCCGCGCGGCTCGGTCTTGACGGCCTTGAGTTCGACCTTGAGTTCGGGCGGAAAGCGCTTGGCGTAATCGTCGTAGGCCGTCTGCGCCCAGTCGGGCACATGCAGGCCTACAGCCACGATGGTCAGCTTCATTTAGGCCTTGGCGCGGGGAGCACGCTTGGCTGCGGGTTTGGCCGCAACCGGCTTGGCAGTACGGGGCGTGCTGGGCTTGACAACCACGGTCTTGACCGTCTTGGCTGCGGCTGACTTGGCAGCAGGCTTCTTTGCCGCAGGCTTGGCACCGGCAGCCGTCTTGGTGGCGGGCTTCTTGGCCGCAGCCTTCTTGGCGGCAGGCTTTTTCTCGACAACGGTGTTTTCCGCAGCTGCCTTTTCCACGGCCAGCTTGGCAGCCAGCTTCTTGGCGGCCACTTCGGCGGGCTTGGGCTTGGCGGCACCGATCTTCATGCGCACCGGTGTCTCGCCCCAGATTTCTTCCAGGCGGTAGTACTGGCGGATGGCCGGCTGCATGATGTGGCAGACCACCGAGCCGCAGTCCACGATGATCCATTCGCCGTTTTGCTCACCTTCCTGGCGGGGCACGGGAAACCCTGCTTCCTTGACGGCTTCGCGCACGCTGGAGGCAAGTGCCTTGGTCTGGCGGTTGGAAGTACCCGAGGCCACGATCACGCGCTCGAACAGCGGCGACAGTGCTTCGGTGTTGAACACCTGGATGTCGTGGGCCTTGACGTCTTCGAGGCCGTCAACAATGGCTCGCTGGAGTTTGGTGACGTCGCGCTTGGCTGCGGAATCCGATTTGGTGGAGGTGGTCATCAGGCGATGGAATCAGTAAATGATGGGATCAATATAGCGTGTGCTGCGCCACACCCGTATCAGGGCTGGGTTAGCGTCTGCGTTCAGGCCCCTAAGACCCGTGCTCTTCACGCATTGAAAAAGGTTGACGCGCCAGTCGATAGCGCGCATCCAGCTATGGAAATTATAGTTTTCTAAAAATTTCCTTGCTGACAGGGCTTTATGCGCTGCCGGCAAGGAAACAGACTGATTACAGCCAGTCGCGGCGAATCAGGAATTTATCCAGCAAATCACGCTCAGGGGTACCCGGTGCATCCTCGCGCTGATAGCTCCAGTCCGCATGAGGCGGCATGGACAGCAAAATGGATTCGGTACGGCCGCCGGACTGCAGCCCGAAATGCGTGCCGCGGTCCCAGACCAGGTTGAACTCCACATAGCGCCCACGGCGGTATCGCTGAAAGTCCACCTGCTGCTGGGTGTAAGGCAAATTCTTGCGGCGCTCCACGATAGGCAGATAGGCCTTCAGAAAGGCATCGCCCACCGAGCGCAGCATGGCAAAGCTCTGCTGCTGACCCAGTTCGCTGAAATCATCGAAGAAGATGCCGCCAATGCCGCGCTGCTCGTTGCGATGCTTGAGGAAGAAATACTCGTCGCACCACTGCTTGAAGCGCGGGTAGAGCGGCTCGCCAAATGGTGCCAGCGCATCGCGGCAGGTCTGATGGAAATGCACGGCATCTTCTTCAAAGCCATAGACCGGCGTTAGATCCATGCCGCCGCCAAACCAGCAGGTCTTGGGCTGCCCCTCATGGCCGGCCGAGATCATGCGCACATTCATGTGCACCGTGGGCACCAGGGGATTACGCGGATGAAACACCAGCGACACGCCCATGGCCTCGAACGGCGCCCCTGCCAGCTCAGGCCGGTGCTGTGTGGCCGAAGGCGGCAGCTGTGGCCCGCGCACATGCGAGAAACCGCAGCCTGCGCGCTCGAACACGCGCCCGCCCTCCATGATCTTGGTGACGCCGTTGCCTTGCAGCTTTTCGCCCGGTTCCTTGTGCCAGGCGTCTGCCAGAAAACGCGCACCACCCTCGCCTTCGATCGCTTCCAGCGCCTCGGTGATACGGCTCTGCAGACCCACCAGGTACTCACGCACCTCGGCCGCAGGCAGCTGATCAGCCACAGAAGATGAGGATGTCTGGTTCATCAGTCGGCCTTCTTGACGGCACGGAAGCCGATGTCGCGACGATACTGGGCACCATCGAAATGGATGCCACGTGCCACGTCATACACCTTCTGCTGCGCCTGCTTGACACTGTCGGCCAGCACGGTCACGCACAGCACGCGACCACCGCTGGTCACAGGCTGGCCGTCATCGCCCAGCTGGGTGCCGGCATGGAAGACCATGGCATCGTCGGCTGCTGCAGGCAGGCCGGTGATGACATCGCCCTTGCGCGGGTTTTCAGGATAGCCGGCAGCAGCCATGACCACGCCCAATGCGGTACGGCGGTCCCACTGCAACTCCAGCTGATCGAGCTTGCCTTCGCAGGCTGCCAGCATGACATCCACCAGATCGCTCTTGAGACGCATCATGATGGGCTGGGTTTCCGGATCGCCCATGCGGCAGTTGAATTCCAGCGTCTTGAGATGGCCGACCTTGTCGATCATCAGACCTGCGTACAGGAAGCCGGTATAGGGCACGCCGTCTTTTTCCATGCCGCGGATGGTGGGCAGGATGATCTCGCGCATGGCGCGGGCATGCACATCGGCCGTCACCACAGGAGCAGGCGAATAAGCGCCCATGCCGCCGGTATTGGGGCCCTGGTCGCCATCCTTCAGACGCTTGTGATCCTGGCTGGTAGCCAGCGCCAGCACGTTCTTGCCGTCGCACAGCACGATGAAGCTGGCTTCCTCGCCTTCGAGGAACTCCTCGATCACGACGCGTGCGCCGCCTTCGTTGTGCTGCACACCGTACTTGTTGTCCACCAGCATGAAGTCCACGGCATCATGGGCTTCCTGCAGCGACATGGCCACCACCACTCCCTTGCCGGCAGCAAGGCCGTCGGCCTTGATGACGATGGGAGCGCCCAGGCGATCCACATAGGCGTGGGCCGCGACGGCGTCGGTGAAGGTTTCATATTGCGCCGTGGGAATGCTGTGGCGCGCCATGAAGTCCTTGGAGAAGGCCTTGGAAGACTCCAGCTGGGCTGCAGTCTTGGTCGGGCCGAAGACCTTGAGTCCGTGGGCACGAAACTCATCGACCACGCCAGCCGCCAGCGGAGCCTCGGGCCCCACCACGGTCACGGCAATTTTTTCGGCCTGGGCCCACTCGCGCAGAGCCTTCACATCGGTGATGTTGAGGTTCTCCAGCTTGCCGCCAGCCAGGGCAGTGCCACCGTTACCGGGAGCCACATAGACCTTGGTCGCCTTGGGCGATTCGGCCAACTTCCACGCCAGAGCGTGCTCACGGCCACCGCCGCCAATCACAAGAATTTTCATATTTCTGCGTTGTGGTAGACGTCCTGAACGTCATCCAAGTCTTCAATCATGTCCAGCAGCTTCTGCATGCGAGCTGCATCATCGCCTTCGAGAGCGATTGTATTTTCGGGGCGCATGGTCACCTCGGCCATGTCGGCGGTAAAGCCGGCAGCCTGCAGTGCATCACGCACGGCTTCAAAGTCGCCGGGGGCCGTCAGCACCTCGATGCCACCTTCGTCATCGGTGATCACATCATCGGCACCGGCCTCCAAAGCGATCTCCATGACTTTTTCTTCGTCCGTGCCGGGGGCGAACATGATCTGACCCACATGCTTGAACTGGAAGGCCACCGAGCCTTCGGTGCCCATATTGCCACCGTACTTGCTGAATGCATGGCGAACATCGGCCACCGTACGTACGCGATTGTCCGTCATTGTGTCCACAATGATGGCCGCGCCGCCGATGCCATAGCCTTCGTAACGGATTTCCTCATAGGTCACGCCGTCGAGGTTGCCCGTGGCCTTGTCGATATTGCGCTTGATATTGTCGGCCGGCATATTGGCGGCCTTGGCCTTGTCCACCGCCAGGCGCAGACGCGGGTTGGCACTCAGATCGCCGCCACCCTGACGGGCTGCGACCATGATTTCACGAATGATGCGCGTCCAGATGCGGCCACGTTTTTCATCCTGGCGACCCTTGCGGTGCTGGATGTTGGCCCATTTGCTGTGTCCTGCCACAGGGAATCCTTTGATATTTGATTTAACCTAGCGGGAGCGATTTTACTTTTGACTGCATGCCCCCCCAGAGGAAACCCGAAATGGCTTCACCCCTTTTGATTGCCCAGCACTCTGCCACAGAATGTGTCCTGCTGCCCGGACTGGCCAATCGGCATGGCCTGATCACCGGCGCCACCGGCACCGGCAAGACCGTCACGCTGCAAAAACTGGCCGAAAGCTTCTCGCAAATCGGCGTGCCGGTCTTCATGGCCGACGTCAAAGGAGACCTGAGCGGCATCAGCCAGGCCGGCAAGATCGAAGGCAAGCTGGCAGCCTCACTCAAGGATCGCGGCCTGACTCTGCCTCAGCCCCTGGCCTGCCCCACAACGCTGTGGGATGTATTCGGCGAACAGGGCCACCCGGTGCGCGCCACCATCTCGGACATGGGCCCGCTGCTCATCGGCCGCATGTTGAATCTGAACGAGACCCAGATGGGCGTGCTCAATCTGGTGTTCAAGATTGCCGACGACAACGGCATGCTGCTGCTGGATCTCAAGGATCTGCGCGCCATGCTCAACTTTGTGGGCGACAACGCCAAGCAGTTCACCACCCAGTACGGCAACATCAGCTCGGCCAGCGTGGGAGCCATACAGCGCGGCCTGTTGACCATTGAAAGCCAGGGCGGCGACAAGTTCTTCGGCGAGCCCATGCTCGACATCAACGATCTGATGCAGACCGATGCCAACGGCATGGGCGTGATCAACGTGCTGGCGGCCGACAAGCTGATGAATGCGCCGCGCCTGTACTCGACCTTTTTGCTCTGGCTTCTGTCCGAGCTGTTCGAGCAGCTGCCGGAAATCGGCGACCCCGAGAAGCCCAAGCTGGTGTTTTTCTTTGACGAGGCCCACCTGCTGTTCAACGATGCGCCCAAGGTGCTGATCGAGCGCATCGAGCTGGTCGTGCGCCTGGTTCGCTCCAAGGGCGTGGGCGTGTACTTCGTCACCCAGAACCCGCTGGACGTTCCCGACAGCGTGCTCGGACAGCTGGGCAACCGCGTGCAGCACGCCCTGCGCGCCTTCACCCCGCGCGACCAGAAGGCCGTGGCCTCGGCCGCCTCCACCATGCGCCCCAATCCCGGCCTGGATATTGCCGCCGCCATCACCGAGCTGGCTGTGGGCGAAGCCCTGATCAGCTTCCTCGACGAAAAAGGCCGCCCCAGCGTGACCGAGCGCGTGTTCGTGATCCCGCCCGGCAGCCAGCTCGGCCCCATCACGGCCGAGCAGCGCAAGGCGCTGATCGATGGTTCCCTGGTTGCCGGCGTCTATGAGAAAGCCGTGGACCGCGAATCGGCCTTCGAGATATTGCGCGACCGCACGGCAAGCGCCACGCCCGCCAAGCCAGGCGATGCACCTGCTGCGGCCGGAGCGGCCCAGCAAGCCAGCGCCGCCGACTCCATGATGGACGGGCTCAAGGAGCTGCTGTTCGGCCGCACCGGCCCGCGCGGCGGCCAGCACGACGGCCTGGTGCAGACCATGGCCAAGTCCACGGTACGTACCGTGGGCAACAGCCTGGGCAAGGAGATTCTGCGCGGCGTGCTGGGCGGCATTCTGGGCAACAAGAAGCGCTGATTCCAACGCGCTCATTCACTCCAAGGGCCTGCTTCAGCAGGCCTTTTTTGTGGCCGCCGCGCAGAAAGCGCTCAAGGCGGCAGTCATTATGTCGATACATAATAAATCCATCCCCTGGTGCCAACCGCCAGTCTCTTGGACATGTGCTGCTGCCTGCTGGCACAGCCGCTTCTTTCCTCTACGCTAACCACGCTGCCCGGTCTTGCCGCAGACCACCAGTTCGCTCCGGTCGGGCAGTGCTTTTGCAAATTTTCAGCCAATGCAATTCAATCAATGGCGTGTATCCACCAAGCTGTGGTGCACTTTGGGCGGGCTTCTGACCATGATGCTGGCCGTTTCGCTATGGAACCAGCACTCGTCCACCCAGGCCCTGCAGGCCGGCATGCAGACCCTGACCGACTATGACAATCGCATCAATCTCGCTCTTCAATGGAAAGGTGCGACCGAGACCACGGGCGAACGCGTGCTCACCAGCAACATGACCACCGACGAAGCGCTGACCCAGCGCATGGACGAGCGCGTCAGCGAAGGCGTGGCCGTCAACGGGGCGCTGCAGGCGCAAGTCATCAAACTGGCTCAAAGCGATGCCGACAAGGCAGCCCTGCAGAAGATCGCCGCCGTGCGCGCCGAAGTTCTGGCGCTGAACAAGCAGGCAAGGGAGATCAAGCTGAGCGGCGATATCGACGCCATGCGCGACTTCATCCGCCTGCAATATCTGGGCGCCATCGGCCGCTATGTCGATTCGCTGCAGGACTTTGTGAAGCTGCAGGAGCAGCAGCGCGACGCCGCCAGCCTTCAGCTGCAGCAAGACCAGCAAAAAGCGATCTGGCTGTCCTGGGTGGTGCAGGCCCTGGTGCTGACCGCAGCCCTGGGCCTGGCGCTGGCCCTCACCCGCTCCATCACCCAGCCTCTGAATGAAGCCGTGGAACTGACCCAGGCCATTGCACAGGGCGATCTCACGGTAACCGCCGGCAACGACCGTCATGACGAGTTCGGCCGCCTGCTGAGCTCCGTCTCGACCATGGCAGCCCAGCTACGCAGCCTGGTGAGCGATGTACGCACCAGCGTGCACTCCATCAGCACCGCCTCGGCCGAAATCGCTACTGGCAACCACGACCTGTCCGCACGCACAGAGCAGACCGCCGCCAATCTCGAGGAAACCGCAGCCAGCATGGAGCAGCTGACCGCCACCGTCGCACAGGCCTCGGACACCGCCCGCCAGGCCAACCATCTGGCAGGCAATGCCGCACAGGTCGCTCAGCGCGGCGGCCATGTGGTGCAGTCCGTGGTCAGCAGCATGGGACGCATCAGCGACAGCGCACACCGCATCTCCGACATCATCGGCGTGATCGACTCCATCGCCTTCCAGACCAATATCCTGGCACTCAACGCAGCGGTCGAGGCTGCACGCGCCGGCGAACAGGGCCGAGGCTTTGCAGTGGTTGCCGGCGAAGTGCGCGCCCTGGCCCACCGCAGTGCCGAGGCCGCCAAGGAGATCAAGGCGCTCATCACCACCTCCGTGGACGCCGCCCAGGAAGGCGCAGACCAGGTCTCCCAGGCAGGCCGCGTGATGGAAGAAATCGTCAGCAGCGTCGGCAAGGTCTCGGACATGATTGGCGAGATCAGTGCCTCGGCCACGGAACAGCATGACGGCATCAGCCAGGTCAACCAGGCCGTGACCAATCTGGACCAGATGACGCAGCAAAATGCTGCCCTGGTCGAGGAATCCACGGCTGCCGCTGTCTCTCTGAGCGACCAGGCCCAGCGCCTGACCGGCATGGTGGCCGTGTTTAAGGTCCATACCGCAGACAAAGCGCCGGCCCTGACTGCCTGATCCTGGTTGAAGTTGCTGGAACACAGCATCTGCCTCTTCACCAGCTTCTTTACCAGCCGCTCCATTGCACCCAGGAGGGAACGACTGGCACCGCAGGTTTGACCCAGACCGGTTTTTCTGTCTGCAGTCGCAAGTGTGACTGGCGCGGCCTACGCAGCAAGACACCATGCCGGCATGCCCCATACCTCTGACGACACCTTGCTGACCGCCGGTCTGAGCAGCTTTCGCCTGGACCTGGTCGACCATATTGCCCATCTGGTGCTCAACCGCCCCGATGCCTTCAACACTCTGAATCCCAGGTTCTGGCAGGAGCTGGACCTGGTGCTGGACACACTGCAGCGCAGCGGCCAGTCGCGCGCGCTGGTCATCAGCAGCACGGGCAAGCATTTTTGCGCCGGCATGGCACTCGATACCTTTGCCGACCCCGCCTTTGCGCCCAATGACCGCACGCCCGAGGGCCGCGCCGCCATCATCGACACCCTGGCCCAGTTGCAGTCCACCTTCAACAAGATCGAAGCCCTGCGCATGCCCGTGATCTGCGCCATTCAGGGCGCCTGCGTAGGTGGAGGGCTGGATCTGGTGGCCACTGCCTGCATACGCTATGCCAGCGCCGAATCCTTTTTCTGCGTGCAGGAGATCAATATCGGCATGACCGCCGACCTGGGCAGTCTGCAGCGCCTGCCCAAGCTGATGCCGCTGGGCATCGTCAAGGAGCTGGCCTACACCGGCCGCCGCATGACCGCGCAGGAGGCCGCCAGCCACGGTCTGGTCAATGCCGTCTACGACACGCCCGAAGCCACCGTCACAGCAGCTCTCGCCTGCGCGCGCGAGATTGCGGCCAAGCCGCCCGTGGCCATCTGGGGCAGCAAGCAGGTGATCAACTACGCGCGCGACCACAGCGTGAGCGACTCGCTGCAGCAAATGGGCTGGGTGCAAAGCGGCATCTGGAGCAACCGCCATGTCATGGAGGCCGTGAGTGCCATGCAGGCCAAGCGCGCCGGTGACTTCCCTGCTCTGGAGCCGCTACAGGCGTTTGCACCAGCACTTCCCCAAGCAGGTGATCGCTCCTGATTAAATAGCCCCCCAGCCCCTCTCAATAAAGGCCTGCATGCCTTTTCCGCTCGTATTTCTCTATCTTCTCGATGGCCTGCTGGGCGCCATCGACGTGTAGCCAAGCGACAACGCAGCGATTCGGGCTGGAGTGGAGCATGCCCCGTTATCATGGGCTCAGTCACCACCTCAGCCTGTCCTGCCATGAGCACAAACACCGCCCCCCTGCCCACTTATGACGATGTCGTGGCCGCTGCCCAGCGCCTGCAGGGCGTAGCCCACCGCACGCCGGTGCTGACCAGCCGCACCATGGACGAACAGCTGGGCGCGCGCCTGTTCTTCAAATGCGAGAACCTGCAGCGCATAGGCGCTTTCAAGTTTCGCGGTGCCTATAACGCTCTGGCCCAGTTCACACCCGAGCAGCGCAAGGGCGGCGCCCTGGCCTTTTCCTCCGGCAACCATGCCCAGGCCATTGCCCAGGCGGCCCAGTTGCTGGACATGCCCGCCCTGATCGTCATGCCCGAGGATGCGCCGGCCTCCAAGATGGCGGCCACGCGCGGCTATGGCGCCCAGGTCGTCACCTACAACCGCTTCACCGAAGACCGCGAAGCCATCGCCCACAAGCTGGCGACCGAGCGTGGCATGACGCTGATCCCGCCTTACAACCACCGCGACGTGATCGCCGGTCAGGGCACGGCGGTCAAGGAATTGCTGGAGGAAGTGCCGGATCTGGACTATCTGTTTGTCTGCCTGGGCGGCGGCGGTCTGCTCTCCGGCAGCCTGCTGGCCGCAAACGCCCTGGCTCCGCAATGCAAGGTAATCGGCGTTGAGCCCGAAGCGGGCAACGATGTGCAGCAGTCGCTGCGCGCCGGCCATATCGTCAAGATCGATACGCCGCGCACCATTGCCGACGGCGCCCAGACCCAGGCGCCGGGCGATCTGACCTTTGCCATCATCCAGCAGCGAGTGAACGAAGTTCTTACCGTTAACGACGAGCAATTGGTCCAGGCCATGCGCTTTTATGCCGAGCGCATGAAAATCGTGGTCGAACCCACGGGATCGCTGTCTCTGGCAGCTGCCATACACGGCGGTTTGCCGCTCAAGGGCAAGCGCGTGGGCATTGTGATCAGCGGCGGCAATGTGGATTTAGAGCGTTTTGCCAGCCTGCTGTCCGAGTGACAGCGAAAATAGCGTCCGTTGCGGCCCTGCCCGCATCCGCCTGATCCCATTTTTTGCAAGCACGAGTCCGCCACAAGCGGGCCTGCCTGCCTTCACCACAAAGACCAAGAACATGAGCACTCTGCATTTGATCGACCACCCTCTGGTCCAGCACAAACTGACACTGATGCGCCGCAAGGAAGCATCGACCAACAGCTTTCGCCGCATGCTGGGCGAGCTGTCCACGCTGATGGCCTATGAGTTGACACGCGACTTCCCGCTACAGGATGTCGAGATCGAAACCCCCATGGAAAAGACCATGGGCAAGGTCATTGACGGCAAGAAGCTGGCGCTGGTTTCCATTCTGCGTGCCGGCAACGGCTTCCTGGACGGCATGCTCAACGTGGTGCCCGGCGCGCGCATCGGTCACATCGGCCTGTTCCGCGACCCCGAGACCCTCAAGCCAGTCGAGTACTACTACAAGATGCCCGAAAACATGGGCGAGCGCGACGTGATCGTCGTCGACCCCATGCTGGCCACCGGCAACTCGGCCGTGGCTGCCGTGCAGCAGCTCAAGGACAAGAGCGCGCCCAAGTCCATCAAGTTCATGTGCCTGCTGGCCGCCCCCGAAGGCGTGAAGACCATGCAGGCCGCCCACCCCGATGTGGACATCTACACCGCCGCCGTGGACCGCGAGCTGGACAGCCATGGCTACATCCTGCCCGGCCTGGGTGATGCGGGCGACCGTATCTTCGGCACCAAGTAAGCACGGCTGCTTGCCAACAAAAAGCCCCAGGCGCAAGGCCTTGGGGCTTTTTTTCATACTCAAAACAGCCTGCAGCGCTTATCCATCAAGCGCTGGCAGCTATCAATTTCAGATCCAGTTCAGATCTGATTCAGCGCCACATTGTTGAGCTTGTCCAGCCGAGCAGGCCAGCTGCCCTGCTCGGCCGACTGCAGCAGAATGCGCGCCCAGGCCATCCAGGCGTCCCACTGCACGCGCTTGTCCCAGGCATTGCCCCAGCTGCTGAAGCACTGCAGCGCTCCGCAGGCGGCGGCGGCCGCTTCGGCGTTGCGCCCTGCCGTGAGGTAGAGCTGGGCCAGCACCATCTGCGGCTCGCCCACCCAGGGGTTGAGGCTCACAGCCTGCTCCAGCGTGGCGGTGGCTGCATCCAGATCGACCAGCGGCTGATCGAGCTGAATCACCGACCAGTACAGCGCTACGGCCGCTGCCTCGTTGCCAGCGCTCAGCAGCTGGCTGCAATTCGCAAAAACGGGCGGCAGCGGCAGCTGGGTCTTGAGTGCAGGATGCTGCAGCGCCTGGCCCAGGCCGCTGATCTGGCTGAGCATGCGGCTGCTCGGGCGCATGGGGCCGGGCCACAAAGACGCCGCCCAGTGCACGGCCTGCTGACGACTGTGGTCCACGGCCGGGAAGCGCGAGTAGATGTCTTCCTGCCAGCTGAACCACTGCTCCATGCTGTCGGCCATGCTGACAATCGCGAATACAGCCACTTCATAGGCGGTGAGTCTGATGGTCTCGCGCGGCTCGGGGCCGTTGCGCTCCAGCTGCATGCTGCCGTCCGCCGCGATATCGCCGGCCAGCAGCTTTTGCACGAACTGGGTGCGGCTCATGGTGCAGAACAGATAGACCAGATGCTCGGCCTGCTCGCCGATCAGACGCTTGAGCTGCTCGCGCTCATTGCCGGCATCGAACTTGACCAGATCGACAAAGGCATTGCCGTAGACGCTGTGCAGCAGACCCAGCAGGCGCACGTCCCTGGGTTGCTGCCACAGCGCCAGAGAGCGCGCCACGCCTGCCAGATGGTGGCGAAAAGTGCCAGCCTTGTGCCAATCCTGGCCCACACCGCGCTCCAGCACCACAGGCAGCAGCGGCGCCAGATCGGCGTCACGGCTCAGCCATTCCTCGTCCAGCAAGGTCTTGGCGCGCTCGAACAGCGCCTCATCCAGTTGATTCCAGGGCTGATTCATGCGCTCACCATGCGGTTGTGTAGGCACCCTTGAAGGTCTTTTCCACAAAGGCCTTGACCTCGGGTGACTGGTAGGCCTTCACAAACGCCTGCAGGCCTTTGCTGTTCTCATGGCCGGCGCGCGTGACGATGAGCACGGTCACATAAGGCGTGTTCACATCTTCCAGCGCCAGCGAGTCGCCCTGGGGGGACAGGCCGGCTGCCACGGCATAGCTGCTGTTGACGGCCGCGGCGTCCAGGTCATCGAGGGCGCGGGCCAGCTGGGCGGCTTCGAGCTCGACAAACCTGAGCTTTCTGGGGTTGGCCGTGATGTCCAGCACCGAGGCGCGCGCACCGGCATCGGCCTTGAGCGTGATCAATCCCTGCTTGGCCAGCACCATCAGAGCACGCGAGCCATTGGTGGGGTCGTTGGGAATGCCCACGCGCGCGCCGCTCTTGAGATCAGCCAGCTTCCTGACCTTTCTGGAGTACACACCCATTTGCTGGTTCACGGCCTTGGCCACGGGCACCAGCTTGTAGCCACGGTCCTTGTTCTGGGCATCGAGGAAGGGCTGGTGCTGATAGATGTTGGCGTCGAGATCGCCGGTGGACAGCGCCGCATTGGGCTGGATGAAGTCGCCAAACTCCACCAGCCTGACCTTCAGGCCCTGCCTGGCTGCAACCTGCTTGGCCACTTCGGCAATCTGGGCGTGGGGGCCGGCCGTCACGCCGACGGTCACGGCCAGATCCTGTGCCTGGGCCAGCAATGCGGCAGGTACCAGGGCGGCAACTGCCAAGGCTTTTACGAGAGAACGCTTGTGCACCATGGGCACCTTTCAAGACAAATCCGAGAAACTCAGGTCCGCCAAGCATGTACACGCTCAGGGACAGCAGCTTGAAACTTAACGCATAAAGCAAACCTCAGCAGCCAGGCTGGGGCCCGCCCCCATCACAAAGCGGAATGGCTGGCAGCGCGGCTCGGGAAATATCAATAAAAACCAACCCAATCCCTTACCCATAAATCGATTAAAGCTATCAAAACAGGAATACCTCGAGCACACTGCATGCTTGACATTGAACTGCACTTCAAGCTTAAGTTGGGAGCCACAGGAGACTCCCCATGCCCCGTCGCATTCTTCACGTCGTCAGCAACGTCGCCCATTACGATGACCCTGCCGAGCCTACCGGCCTGTGGCTGTCAGAGCTCAGCCATGCCTGGGAAGTCTTTGCCCAGCGGGGTTACGCGCAGCACCTGGTCAGCCCGCTGGGCGGCCACTCGCCGCTGGAGCCGCGCTCGCTGAAATGGCCGAACCGGGATGCCACGGCCAGGGCATGGCTGGCGGATGCAGCGCGCATGGCCCTGCTCTCCAACACGGCCGCCCCTGATGCCGTGGACGCGCAAGACTTTGATGCCATTTATTTCACCGGCGGCCATGCCGTGATGTGGGACTTTCCATCCTCGCTGGGGCTGCAGCGCATCACGCGCGACATCCATGAGCACGGTGGCGTCGTTGCCTCGGTCTGCCACGGCTATTGCGGTCTGCTCGAAACCCGTCTGTCCGATGGCTCGCTGCTGGTCGCCGGACGCAGGCTGACAGGCTTTTCCTGGCTGGAGGAAAGGCTGGCCGGCGTGGCTGGCAAAGTGCCGTACAACGCCGAAGCGCTGATGCGCCAGCGCGGTGCCCAATATGAGAAAGCCCGGCTGCCCTTTGTCTCCAAGGTGGTGACGGACGGCAGGCTGGTGACGGGGCAAAACCCGCAGTCGGCCCGGGCCACTGCCCTGCAGGTGGCTCAGTTGCTGGGCTGAGCGGGCCAGCCTGTCGCCTCCTCGTCCCGCCCCAGCAAGCGCATTTGCGACAGCACACGCCGTGCGTTGCCGGCGCAGTCCATGTCTTCGGGTCTGGCCTCGATCTGGGCGATCAGCTCGCCCAGTTCGGCACGATTTTGCGTCAGCTGTGCCAGCATCAGATCGATGCTTTGCAGCTTGCGATGCAGCGTGGCCAGCAACTCGTCATGCTGCCAATGCTCCAGATCCTCGGGCAGCAGCTGGCGCAGCTCCTGCAGGCTGAAGCCGGCCCGCTGCGCCGTGGCAATCAGCCTGAGCGCCAGCACCGCCTCTTCGGGATAGCTGCGATAGCCGTTGGCCTGACGCTGGGCAACGCTCAGCAGGCCGATGCGCTCGTAAAAACGAATGCGCGATGCGGCAAGACCTGTGCGCTGGGCGAGTTCTCCGATTTTCATGTACGCCATTCTCGCGCAATCCGCGCTTGACCTTGAACCTGACTTCAAGCTCACGCTTGCATCACTACCGGTCGTTGAGGCCGGCGAAGCCTGTGCTTCAAGGAGTGGAATCGCAGATCCATTCGGGTATCAATGGGCGGATCGCCTTGCGCTGCACTGCGCAGGGCGATTTCTGCCCGGACAGCCTCGGAGGATGAACGGGCAGAGTTTTCAATGGAATAAACAGCGTCCTTGAACTGTTTACAGCAGGTCAACCTCAAGGAGATCTCCATGACCCGTCTCGCTTCCTTCGCCACCCTCACCTCGGTGTTCCTGGCGGCCTGTGCCGTGACAACTGCCGCCCAGGCGCAGACGCCCGCTTCTGCCATGAATGGCGTGCTCGTGGGCCCCAACCAGATGACGCTGTATGTCTTCGACAAAGACGCCGCCGGATCCGGCAAGAGCGTATGCAACGGTGGCTGCGCCACGAACTGGCCGCCTCTGACGGTGGCCCCGGGGGCGACGGCTACCGGCGACTGGAGCTTGGTTGTCCGCGACAACGGTGATCAGCAATGGGCCTACAAGGGCCGTCCTCTCTACTACTGGGCCAAGGATGCCAAGCCCGGAGACAGAACGGGAGATGGATTGCTCAACAACAGCTGGCACATCGCCAAGCCCTGAGAACTCAAGCCTGGATCATCAAGAGGAAGAAACAATGAAGCTCCGAAAAATGAAGCTCGCGCTGAGCTCTGTCATGGTGGTGTCGCCGGTTTTCGCCCTGGCAGCCGAGCAGGAGGTGACGGCACCGCGGGTGGTCCAGGCTCTGGAAGCGACCTTTGGCGTTCATCAGGGAGAGCGCCGCAATCACATCAAGGGGACCTGCGCGGTGGGCGAATTCACCGCTACCGCCGAGGCCGCCAGATACTCGCGCTCTGCACTGTTTTCCGGCCAAGCCGTTCCGGTGATTGCGCGCTTCTCGCTGGCAGGAGGAAACCCCAAGGTTCCAGATGTTACCCAAAGCGCGCGTGGAATGGCCCTGCAATTCAAGCTCCCAAAGGGACAGTTGCACCAGATGTCCATGTTGAACACCCCCATGTTCGGCGCCGCCCACCCCGGAACGTTTCTGGACCTGACCGAGGCTCAGCGCCCCGATCCAGCCACCGGCAAACCGGATCCGGACAAGCTCAAAGCATTCAGGGCCTCCCATCCTGACAGCCTGGCTCAGGCGCAATACCTGGCCAGCCACAACCCTCCCGACAGCTACACCCGCAGCGCATTCTTTGGCATTCACACCTTCAAGTTCATCAATGCACAGGACAAGGTGACTCTGGTGCGCTGGCGCTTCGTACCGCAGGAAGGAGAGAAGCCTCTAAGCAACGAGGCGCTGAAGACGGCTGGAACGGACTTTCTGGAAACCGCATTGATTAGCAGCACATCAAATAAACCGGCTCGCTGGGACATGCTGGTGACGGTCGGGCAGCCGGGTGACCCCCAGGACGACCCCACGCAATCATGGCCCGCACAGCGACCTGAGTTCAAGGCCGGCACCTTGACGATCACGAGCGCTTCGACTCAGAAAGGAGGCTTGTGCGAGCCGATCAACTTTGATCCGATGGTGATGGCCGACGGCATTGCGCCCACCAATGATCCGGTGCTCCGCTTTCGCTCCCAGGCCTATGCGGTGTCATTTGGCAAGCGCTTGAGTGGTCAATGAACTCCGAGGATCAAGCTCAGTACATTCCTCCTTAGGTTCCAGCAAGGCCAAAGTCAAGCAAGGGTGAACCTGGAAGGCAAGCTACCGGCCGATCTTCGACTGTCGTTGATCGGCCAGTAGCAGCCAGTAGCGGCCACACAGTGCCGTGTCCCAGTCGCGTTGGGCATATGGCACATACTTGAAGATGACGCTGCGATCTGAAAAGGGATCTTGCGCATATCACCCCTTCCACTCGGGTGCGCAGGCCGTCTGGCCACTCGGTGCATTTCGCAGGCGGTTCAGAAAATTCAACTGGCTTCTGGCCGTTTGACTACCCTTTACGGCAGCTTGCCGCAGCCAGTGAGCTGCCTCGCAGCGATCTGCCTTTACCGCAGCGCCGTACAGGGTTGGGCCTGCCAGAAGCACCCATGCCAGTGTTTCCTGCGCTTGTGCCTCGCCATCGCGGGCCGCCTGGCGCAGCAACGTGAGCATAGGGGCGTAGTCACCTGCAGTCTGGGCTTCCAAGGCCAGTTGAAATCGCTGTTCTGGGGTGGTTGCCATGTCAAAAGACAAGGGGTTCGCCATCGCCAGCGCGCCAGACAGGGTCGCAGCGATGAACGAGGCACGCACTGCATGTCGGGCCGGTGTGGCAATGGAACGGAATTCGAATCGCATTTTTGTCTCCACTTGAACTGAGTGGACCCATCGTCGTAACAATCTCGCTCGCTGAAAATTGGGAATTTTCGAAGACGCCCTCAGGACTACCCAGAGGCTGATTCGAACTGATGTATCGACCCAGCGAAAAGCCTGCACTGGACCGCCCCGGGGTTTTGAGGAGGCTTTAACTCATAAGAAGTTGAATCGGCGGCAGTCCAGTAGCAGATACTGGCTTTGGAGTCGCCGATGCTGATGTCGCAATGAAAGACTGCAGGCATTGATCAAGGCGCAGCGAACGACAGCAACGGGTCGTGAGCATTCCTTGGCGGCAGGCTGTTACCGGCCAGAAGCGGAATTTCAGCTAAGCGATGCCAATGTCGGTTGCAGGCTGACTGCTGCCGCTCGTGTTTTAGGTTCCAATGACCGCTGATGCCGATACCAGACGTTGACCAGCTATCTGGCCAGGCGTCCGCTGTACGCCTCAAACCGGAAAACTGCTGCATTGTTGCGCGCCAGACAGCCTGAACGGCAGCTCTCAATTGTCAAAGCACCCGTAAAGGTCAATCCCGGTGCAGAGGTTTTGGCAACAGAAAGGCTTCCGCCGCCATCTGCAGATCAGCATATTTCAGATAGGTTGCAATTTCTGTAGCCATTTCATTCCCCCTTCTTTGGTTTCAATACTTGATCAACAAACATGCGCGTGGGGTAGCGCTTTGACTCCCCATTAAGCTCTGGACAAGTCACTGCAAACTGCCAAGGAATTCGATGGCCAGCAAGGCTCCCCATACCAGGCTCAAATGAATACCATGTCTTCTCTGCAATGATCTCATCGACCTTTGTGTCCGTGACTGTCACGGTGGTTCCTGCCACCCAGTCCTGAGGGACGGCAAGGCTTCGGTAAGAAATGGCATAGCGGGCCGGTGCATCATTCAGTTTCTCCTTGTGAAGAACTGGTGATCCCGGAATTGGCTCAAGGTGATAGCGGTAAATTTGCTCACCATCTTCTTTAACATCCACAAAAGAATAACCAGGGAGCTTTTTGTACTTATCATCAGCAACAGGCCAGCCGTTAAGATATCCTCGTTCTGGCGGATGCTGCTGATGCTCCCATTCAATGAAAGACCGAATGTATTCAATGCCTCCATACTGCTGCGGTAAGCCTGCATCAGCCCATCGAGGATTTCGTTCATTTTTAATTCGCTCATCAATGCCGGGTCGCACATTAAGCAAAAAAACCCCTTCTACGTCGTCAACGGACCTATAAATCTGCTCTCCAGCCATCTTACACCGCTCGTTAAACAGCGATTTAGCCGCTTCGTACCTTGCTTTTCTTTCTTTTGCACCCGTATTACCTTGACTCTTGGCTTCTTCTGCTGCGATTTGATTAGGCTTAGCAATAAGCAAATAGTAGCCTAGCGCCACTAATGCTGAAAATAAGCAGAGAACGAAAGATATTCCAAGAACTCTAGTTCTGGCGGTTCTCCCAAATGAAACTACTAACACCAGCGCCAGGGCCAATGCTGACAAAAACATCCAAAAAACCAACCGAACAATTTCTCCCGCTCCGAATGGCATGTGATTCTCTCTCCAATGCGTTATGCGCCTTGAACGACCTCATGATCTATGAAAAATTTCGAGAATTTACTACTCGAAATTTCCACCTAACGTAGAAATTCAGATATTTAATAGTTGATTATTAGCATCTTCATTTATAGTTCAACACTTTCACTAATTCAGATTATATGTGTCGCCTACATAAAATTGAGAGCTGCTAACCTAGACCAGTCATTGCGGATCGATTTTTTTGATGCTCAGGACGACAACTACGCAGCAGTGTCCGATATTTGCCCCATCGCTGAAATAAGCAGGAGCAACTGTGGCAAAGCAGGCACAGAGCGGAACAGTTCAATCGACAGCGATGAGTCGATAGTACTTATTCGTGAGTCATGATCGCGGACTTCCAGCGTCCAGAGAACAGCCTGTTAACGAAGGGCTGCTGCTGACCTGAAAACAGTCATTGAAGAAGCGACTTTCTTGGTACTCCGATACTGGCATGAGGCGATGGCCGGTAGTTCGTCCTGCGACCATGAGCGGCAGCAAGCGCTGCACACCAGCTATCCGTCGACAAAGCTCGGATGACGTCAATGGGTCGTTAGCAGCCCTCGGTGGCTGGCTGCTACCGGCCATTAGCAGCCGTTCGAGAGTGACGGCAATCAAACAACGTTGGTATCTGCGATCTACCATAAAGGTTGTACCTAGCCTGTGGGCCATTATCATATTGACGGCCTAGACTGAGGCCCTGCATGAAGTGAAAAAAGACCAAGGGAGAATTTCGTGGATTTTGAACAACTGAAGTTGCATAGTTGGCAACAGTTCGCTGAGATAGACATCAGCTTCCATCCACGAGCAACCATACTCACGGGAGCAAACGGAAGTGGTAAGACAACAATCCTATCCCTGCTAGCGAGGCACCGGGGATGGCATCAACAGTCGCTTGCCACGCCGAAAAATGACTTTATAACCAAAGCTCTCAAGTACTTCTCCCTATTCAGATCCTCCAGTCAGAAGACAAGTAGCGATCGTTCAATCGGCGCACTTAGATACAGCAATGGCTCCACGGCAACACTCATCGTTCCGGAGGCACAGACAGCACAGTATCAAGTGGCCATCTCCAACCAGCAGCCAGCGCGCTTCTTCTACATTCCATCTCATCGTCAAACCTTCTCTTATAGGCGCGTAGGTCAGATCAATACCATTCGCAAGGAGCGACAGACCGCTTTCGATGAAATTCAGCACAATCAAATGAGTAAGCACGCCGGACATCACAACGATATGCCGAGTAGTTTCCTCATGAAGAATACTCTGCTCGGGTGGATGATCAATGGCTACGGTGTGCGCAGTCCGACAAAGACAATCATGCCACCAGACCCCCTGCAGATAAGGAACTTTGAAGGGTTCCGAGATGCTTTAAGACTCATATTGCCGCAGTCGCTTGGCTTCGAGGATCTTGAAGTCAGAGACTATGAGATCGTGTTCATCTGTAATGGGGGGGCAGATGAGTTCTTACTTGAAACCGCTTCTGGGGGAATCTCTGCGCTGATAGATATCGCCTGGCAAATCTTCATGTTTGACACCGACGAGAAAGCACCATTTACCGTTGTAATCGATGAAGTTGAGAACCACCTACACCCGAGCATGCAGCGGACGTTGCTGCCGAGCCTACTGTCGGCCTTTCCGCATGCAAAATTCATCGTCACGACTCACAGTCCGCTGATCGTGACCTCAGTTGAAGATGCGAATGTCTATGCTCTTCGCTACGACCATTCGAAGAAGGTACGTTCCTATCTATTGGACTTCAAAACCGAGGTTATGAACGCAATCGACGTGCTGGATGAAGTTCTCGGTGTTTCAACGACCTTGCCGCCGTGGGCAGTTGATAAGCTCTCCAGCATTCTTGAAAGGCACTCGGTACTTGACCCGACTTCTGAGTCGATGACTGCATTACGTATTGAGCTTGGTAATGCCGGACTTTCTCGTCTGTTTCCTGAGGCAGTGGGAAGGATCGCTGAGGCTCGAAAATGAGACGCCTCTATCGCCCGGCATGTCCGAATCCTGAAGCCCTGAAAACAAACTATAAGCACCCTGACAATAAAGAAGCTTTGCTGCGAGCTTCGCATGGCAAATGTATGTATTGCGAAAGCCAGGTCTCACATGTCTATTTCGGAGATGTCGAGCACATCCGCCCAAAGGCGGCTGATAAGTACCCAGAGCTTGAGTTCGAATGGAGCAATCTTGGCTATTGCTGTGCGCGCTGCAACAACGCGAAAAAAGATCAATTCGATGCTACTTGCCCAATGGTTGATCCTTACAGCGAAGATCCTAATGCCCACCTTATCGCATTTGGTCCGTCCGTGTGGCATAAGGCAGGAAGTGAACGTGGTGCAATCACTATCGCTACCGCCGACCTAAACCGTCCGGAGCTTATTGAGAAGCGTGCTGTACGTTTATCCCACCTGCAGAATGCGCTAGATGCCTGCTATCGAACAACGAACGAAACTATTCGAGCAACGCTACTTGCTGCGCTTGATGCGGAAGGCGCTGTTGACAAGGAGTTCTCGATGTTTGCTACCGCATTGATTGCAGCAAACCGCGAAAGTACCTCGAATTAGGTGCTTGCACCAGTCCCGCATCGCTGTTGTGAGTAACTGTTCCACGGAGGCGAATCCGAGGAGGCTAATGACGCCTCTGGGTCGCTAGCAGCCCTCGGTGGCTGGCTGCTACCGGCCGTCGCTCAGGGGGTGGCCGCGATCGGTCGGTCCAGGCTGAGAGCCGTCATCAAGTTTTGGCCGCTCAATGACTGCTGATGTCGATACCAGACAGACTTTCGTAACCTTGATGCCTGCGTTGTAGACCTCAACGATTTGCCTGAACTCTTCTCTGCTAGTACCCAGATGTGCCTGAACTACCCGCCAGCAAGACCACCAAATCAACCTCGCGCTCGACCTCCGCACCATCGATCACCCGCTGCTCCAGCTCATCCAAGTGGGTCATGGCCACGGCCAACGCTTTATCGAGTGCACCGCCCAGCAAGGCGTTGATGATCTCCTGGTGCTCACGAGGGGCACATGCTGTCGCAGCCACGCTGTCGAACAAGGCTTTGTACAACTCAGTAGTGGCCACCAAGCGCTGTATGTAAGACAGCAACTCATCGCTGCCCGCCATTTGCGCCAGCACCAGATGGAACTCACCGGCCAGCCGAATAGAGTCTGCTCGGCGCCCTTCCTCCAGCGCCTGGTGTTCCGCCTGCACATGGCGCTGCAGCACCTCTGTCTGCGCGCTGCTCAACTGGCCGCACAGGCTGGTGACCAGACCGGCCTCGACAATGCGCCGTGCACGGTAGATGCTGCGCATTTCCTCAACCGTCGGGTTGGGCACAAAGGCACCACGGTTGTGCTCCAGTATCAGTCGCTTTTCAGCCCCTAAGCGCGCGAACACCTTACGTACGGCACCACGGGTGCAGTCCAGCGCCTCGGCAAGCGCTCGCTCGCGCAAAGGCGTGCCGGGCCGCAGCTTGCCGCTCAGCAGCGCCCGCGAGATTGCCTCATAGACGCGCTCGTCCACGCTGCCTATGCCGTCGGCTACAGGCTCTTCGCTGGGGACATTGGGAGCAAGGCGGCGGGAGGAAGCGGACATGGACAACACAAAGACAACAAGCGTGAAATCTTAGCGGCAAGGGCGCCCTGCATTTAAGTCAGGCGGCTAGTCACCGCCAAGTACCAGGGTTTACGCGCAATTCCTGCATGAATATTTGTCAGATCTGAAATTTTGGTCAACCAAAATATAGAATTTGGTTAACCATTTTATTTGACCAACCCTGGAAGTACGAGAGACATGCCATGAAACCTGTTTACTGCAGTGTTGCCCTGGCCTTTGACACCCTGCTCTTCATCGTCGTCGCTCTCATCAGTGGATGTTCTTCGTCGCCTGCTCGGCACTTGTCGGCCTGAGGCATTTTTCTGTTCTCTAGAAAGTTATCCATGGCGCAATTTCCCGCTTTTCCTCTCAAAGCCCTGGCGGCCTTGTCGCTAGCTGGTACATCTGCTTTAGCCCACGCCGCATGGCCTGACCGCCCCATCTCCCTGGTGGTGGGCTTCACGGCCGGTGGATCCGCCGACACTCTGGCGCGCACGATCGCCGAGCCGCTGTCCCGCCGCCTGGGCGTACCGGTGATTGTGGACAACGTGGCCGGCGCTGGCGGCACCATCGCCACCCAGCGTGTGGTGCGAGCCAAACCAGACGGCAACACCATCATCCTGGCGTCTAACAGCGAAATCGTGCTGGCCCGCCACTTCAATAACGCCATTGCCTACGATGGCACCAAGGACCTGCGCCCGGTCACGCTGGTAGGTGTCATGCCCATGGTGCTGGTCGCCGGTCCCAAGGTGCCAGTCACCTCGATCGAGGCCATGCTCGCGCGCGCCAAGACCCAGGCTGGTGCTGACACCTTCGCGTCCTCCGGCATTGGCACGGCCTTGCACATTGCCGGTGAAATGCTGAACCAGCAGGCCAAGGTGTCGATACAGCACGTCCCCTACAAGGGCGCCGTACCCATGCTGACCGACATCATCGGCGGCAATGTGGACTACGGCTACTTCATGGTGCCTTCGGTGCTGGGTTTCCTCAAAGAGGGCAAGGTCAAGCCATTGGGCACCACCTCGAAGACCAACTGCGAAATCCTGAATGGCATCCCCGCCATGTCGGCGAGCAAGGCCCTGCCCAACTATGACTTCGGCGTATGGACCGGCATCTTCGCCCCCAAGGGGGTGGCGGACACTGTGGTGACACGTCTGAACACCGAGATCAATGCAGTGAGGCGCGAACCCCAAGTCATCAAAATGCTCGACCAGGCATGCATTGGCCAATCGGGCGGTACGCCCGCTGATTTCGCCAAGCTGGTCCTGACAGACGCCCAGAAGATGCGCCAGATCGCAACGCCCGAAATCGGCGCTGTGCGATAGGCTCCATCACCACAGGAAACATTCAACGTGAGCACTTCCAGCCTTTTACTGCAGAACGTTCGCCCCATGGGCAAACCAGCCTGCGACCTGTTAATCGAGCACGGCTGTATCGCGGCCATGGGCACCTCTCTGAACACACCCGAAGGCACTGAGCGCATCGATGGCCTGGGTCAGTTGCTACTGCCCGGCCTGATCGAATCCCACACCCACCTGGACAAAACACTCTGGGGCCAAGATTGGTACGTCAACGAGGTGGGCAACCAGTTGGTCGACAAGATCAACAACGAGCGCGCCTACCGCGCCCAAGCCCAGCACGACAGTGCGAGCCAGTCGCTGCGCATGGCACGCGAGTTTCTCGCGTTAGGCACCACGCGCATCCGCAGTCACGCTGACGTGGATACGGAAATTGGCATCCAGCATGTGGCGGGTCTGCTGCAGACCCGTGCGGACATGGCGCCCTGGCAAGATATTCAGGTGGTGGCTTTCCCGCAATCGGGCCTGCTGCAGCGCAAAGGCACGGCACAGCTGCTAGATGAATCCCTGGCCATGGGGGCCGACGTGCTGGGCGGTCTGGACCCCTGCGCCATCGACCTGGACCCTGCTCAGTCGCTGAACGTGCTGTTCGAGATCGCCGAGCGCCATAACAAGCCGCTCGACATCCACCTGCACGAACCCGGTGACATGGGAGCTTTCTCACTCAAGCTGATTTTGGACCGCACCGAAGCCCACGGCCTGCAAAACAAGGTGGTTATCAGCCATGGTTTCTGCCTGGGCGATGTGAGTGATGCCCAGTGCAGCGCGCTGCTGGCACGCATGGCCAAGTTGGGAGTCTCGCTGGTCACCAGTGCGCCGCCTTCGCGCATCGTGCCGCCACTGGGCGCTTGCCAGCGCGCTGGCGTGCCAATGGCCGGCGGCAACGACGGCATCCGCGACACCTGGTCGCCCTATGGCCGCCCTGACATGCTGGAACGCGCCATGTTCATTGGCATGCGTTACAACTTGCGCCGCGACGATGAAGTGGAACAAGCCCTGCACTGCGTCACCCATGCAGGTGCCGCAGTCTGTGGCTTTGCCGACTATGGCCTCACACCCGGAAGCCGAGCCGATCTGGTGCTAGTGCCCGCCCAGACGCCCGCCCACGCCGTAGCCGCCCGCCCCGTTCGCTCACTGGTCATCGCCAACGGCCAGATCGTGGCGCGCGAGGGCAAATTGCTGCTGGAGTAACCGCAATAAGAAGCTCAGTACCCACTGACGAACTTCTGTGGAGTCTGCATAAGTGGCGGCATTGAATGCAAATCGCTGGTGGGTTGAGCAGCGAATCGGTGGTGATTTTTCTATGCGAACGCCTGGCAGACTTGATGCGAATACTCACCGCACGGCACTGGCAGAAAAATCACTCGTAGAACAGGGTGAAGAATGCGGTAGTCGACACGAGGCCCGAGCCCATCGCTGAAAGGCTTGCCGCAGTACGGAAATAACGTGCCGTCAACGGAATCTTGACCGGTGTGTTGCCGGAAGATGTCGTGGTGTGGAGAAATTTCGAGCCCAGCTGCAGTTGAGTGATGCTGCTCAGATCGCCCTTGAAAAGGGCGACACCCACCCCGCTTGCCATATCCTTGCCACTGCTATTGACTAGAACGTTACTGCCAGCGGAGGTTTGCGTGCCGTCAACCTGGTAGCTGACCTTCACGCCACTGTCGCAGAGCAGGTTGATATTGAAGGCTTTCGCCTTGTCGTTGGCCCGTGGGATGGGTGAGGCATCAAAATCAGTCTTGGCGATAGTCGGCAGGCGCACGTCGATAGAGCGGCTGTCGGCATTCACCTCGCAGCCTAGCCCGGTGATTTGCGAGCTACCGATGAGGGAGAGCGTCGTTACAACCAAATGGTTGTAACTCACTGCGGAAGTCCCACCAATAGTGACTACTCCCGCAGAAACATCAATGTCATCGGTCTTGATCAGGCGCACTCGCCAGTTGGTATTCAACAAGTACCTCCTTGCCTCCACTGGCCAAGCCAGGCTAGGCAGCGGGGTGATTAGGGCTGGGTTGGGGTTGCAAGTGGCCAGCATCTGGTTGCACCAGAACACCGAAACACCGATGCCCGGCACATTGGTGGCGAATACAGAGGAAAAGCCGTTACTGATATGACCAGGAACTGCCGCACCGATGCCGCCAGCATGAGAGCCTCTGACCCTGCCAGCACTGCAATCGATAGTGTTGGCTCCAGAAAATCCCTTCCAGCCACTGTCCCACAGCGGAGTTCCGTTGGGGGCGTTACGCGGGATGCTCAAGGTTGATGGCAGGGCCACCGTAGCCTGCACCTTTTGACTACTGCCCGCGAAAGTACACCCCTCCTGCGCCAGCGCTGAAGGCCCCCACAACAGGGCAATGAGTAGAAGAAAAATTCTCATGATGACACCTCGTGAACTGAACGCGGCTGGGGCGCACCGGATGGTTTGCTGCACAGCGCCTGTGCCTTGATGAAAGGTGACTCGCGCTTGTGCTCCAGCGATGGCAAGCTGTAACGCACCAGGCACTGGCGATCACTGCTTTGACCCCAACGCACAGTCAGTTGGCCCTGTGGCTCGGTGGCGCGGAAGAAGACTCGACTGCCTTGCCCCACTAGCGTCAAGCTGTTGCCCTTCGCATCGAGCACCTCTGCGCCCAACGGCAGCGCTTGGCGCTGCTCGTTGTGCAGAGTCAGCAACACGGGCTCGCCCGTCACGGTTGGGTAGCTCAGCATCACCACTGCGCCATAACGCGGGGCAACGCTCTGCGAAGTGAGTTGCAACTCGACATCGTCGGCGATGCCCTTCGGGTCGATCGCCACTTCGTTTTGCCGGTACGGCATCAGGCTGGCCACTACGCCGTAACCGCTACCGCCCAATGGGTCTCCGTAGTTGTTGAGCAGCCGTGCCCCCTTGGCGTTCTTTGCTTCGACGATGGCACGCGTTTCACCCTGGCTCTGACTGAAGGTGATGCCCTGAGGATGCGCTACCACACTGCCCGACAAACCCAGGCCTATCTGGCGATAGCCGTCGCCCTCGCTGTAGCTGCCAGACACATTGGTGCTGGCCGCACGGTATTGCACATTACCGCCGCCCGAGTTGCTGGTTTTGCCATCTGCGCGTGAGCGCGAACCATAGACGCCGTAGTTGAACTGGTTGAATTCGCCTAGCGCGCCGGAAACGTTCAGTTGGCTATTCAGGTCGCCCTTGTCCGAATAGGTGCTCGAGCTGCTCAGGTAAGGGGCGCGGCTGGAGCGGCCCAGCGGAAACGACAGCGTGAGCATGTACTGCGTGATTTTCTTGCCGCGATTGGACTCAACGCGACTGGCTGACAAGCTCATGCTGCCCCAGCGATAACTGTTGGAGTAGCCGGCCTGGTAACTCGTGTCACTGGACCGGCCAGCCTGCCAGTAACTTTGCAAGGAACCGCTTAGAAAGAGGCTGCCGTAGCCCTTGGCCAAGGGCTGATTGATGTTCAGCTGGAAGCGGCTACGCTGACGACGTGCAGACGTAGCACCGGGATCGCGGGCTCGGGCAAAATCGCCGAAGCTCAGGTAACCCTCGCTGGAGAACCGATACGCCGCCACCGCGAAGTTGGTGCGCGTGCTCTCCAGCAACTTGCTGTAACTCAGGCGAGAACCCAGGCCTCTTGCCGAACTGCTCAAGCCACCACGCTCTTGCAACCCCGAGGCACGGGAGTGGGTGGTATCAAAGGCGAACGCTCCCAGCGATGTACTCAGCGCAATGCCGCCCTGCACCGCCAGGTATTGGTCTGCGATGATGCCGCCGATGTAGCCGGTCCACTTGTTGGAGATGCCGCGTTGGTAAGTGCCCTGGGCGAAGCGTGGCTTGTTCTTGAGCCCGTCATCGCGGTACTTGCCAGCGGTGATGCTGTAGCGTGAAGTGCCCGGTCGCAGCAACTGGGCCACCGAAGCGAAGGGCACGGTGAAGCTGCGTACGCGGCCATCGGCCTCGGTCACTGTCACTTTCAGGTCGCCTGCGTAGCCGGTGTTGTACAAATCGTTGATGACGAAAGGGCCAGGCGCTACGCTGGTTTCGTAGAGCACAGTGCCGCCCTGACGTACAGTCACCCGCGCGTTGCTCTCGGCGGTGCCGCGAATAGCTGGAGCGAAGCCGCGCTGCGAATCGGGCAGCATGCGATCATCCGAGGACAGTTGTACGCCGGTGTACGGCACACTGTCGAAGAGGTCCGATGGCGTGTAGTACTCACCCAGCGTCAGCTGCGACTTAAGGCCGGTCAGGTCCCGCTGCGCATAGCTGCTTACCGCGTCATAGTGGCTGGTCGTTGGGCCGCTGCCACTGCTTTGGCTGTAACTGCCGTTGTGGCGCAGTCGCCAGTCGCCGATGTTCAGTCCGACATTGAGGCCGGTGTAGAGCTGGGTACTTTCCTGGCCGCGCCCCTCGTTGCGATAGGCGTTGGCGTTGTAGTCGATAAACCCGGCTGTGACGCCACGATCCCACGCACGCGGATCGACATAACCGCGACTGGGGAGCTTGAGAAATGCCTGCGGAATGGTCAGATCCAGACGCAGGGTGGGCAGGTCCAGCTCGGCTTGGGCACCCGGCAGTTGCTGAGTGACATCCACACAGTCTGCATTCAGCTCCGTTGCATCTGACACTCGCGCCGCATCCAGTCCCAGGCTTGCCAGCTGATTGCGCTTGAAGCAGTAGCGTGATGCCCGGCCATCCTGAGCATCCTGCACGAGGACGTCCTGCTGCCCGATCCCGTTCTGATTCACGTAAACATCCAGCTGATAGTTACCTGGCGCCACCGGGTTGCCGCGTTCGAAACGCGAGATATCCACCCTGTGGCTCGCTGGACCCTGGAGAAAATCTGGATTGAAGGACGCCTGCTGGGCTCCCGTTTTCGCGAGCACCTGACTGATACCTCCAGTCAAAGCAGCACTCACGATAGCGGCCCGCAATGCGTCACGTAGCGACAAGCGAGCATCGATGAACATGCACCGACGCCGAAATATACAAATGAGCAGACGCACCCCAACTCCTTGAGGCTCAGTGCAGACTGACGGTCCGCTCGGGGGCGGCACCGAAGTCGCTCATCCAGCGAAAACGCACCTTGCCCCCATCGATCCCACCGCTGTAGCCCGGCAGCGGGAAATCATGGCTGCTGAACGGCATGATCATCCCGCCGCCGGTATCCGTGGTACGGTCGCCCTGATCCAGCGACAACGCACTGAACGACAGGTGATAAGGGCTGGAATTTTCGCCACGCAGTACATAGCCATCGCCTTGACGCTGTACCTGCCAGACCACCTGCTCGATAGCCTTGGGCAGATCACCCGACAGGCCACTCGGGCGATAGAACAGTTTCAGGCGTGACCGCACAGCGATCTGCATCATGTTCCCGCTGGAGTCCTGCGGCAGCGGCGGGATCTCCAGCGCATTGAACCAGAACAGGCTCTCGCGATCCTGAGGCAGCGTTTCGCCGGTAAATGCCAGGCGCACGCTCTGGCCTTTCAGCGGGTCGAGCCTGAAGATGGGTGGCGTTGCCAGGAAGGGCGCGTCTGCATCCTGCGGTTTGCTTTGGGTATCACCGCGATCAACCCAAATCTGCATCAAAACGGGGTCTGATCCCTTGTTGGTGAGTTTGACGGTGACTTCACGTTCCTTGGCGGGGTAGACGATTCGCGTTCCATCGATCGATACGCCGGCGTGGGCGACGGATAGGGTGGACAGGCAAAGCAGTACGCGGCTGAACACGTCGCGTAACCAATAAACGGACATTGCTGGTTTCTCTTGATTACCCGGGACTTGCGCCCCGGGTTTAGCGGATTACTCGTAGGTCAGTTGGTAGTTCGCTGTGGCTGTTACATCACCGTTGCCAGCGCCACCCGCTTGCGAGTAGTACTGCACGTAGTACTGCAGGGTGACTGGCGTTGAGCCGCTTACAGACACCCCACGAGCCATCTGGCTGTCGGCGTTGTCGGTATTGATGTTGATCGGCTGATGGTCTTTATCGAGCACCTGAACCTGTACGTTGCTAGCCGGATTGGTAGCACTGTTTTTCAGGTTGCCATGGGCATCGACGTTGCTGTCTGGAACGAAAGCAGCAGAGACTTTCACCCCGTCGGAGCAGCCGTTCACCGTCAAGGCAAAGCCACCACGACCGGTCTTGCTCTGCGCGGCAGAGAGCAAATCCTTAGCGACAGGAGGCAGCTTCACACTGACAGTTGTGGCCGTGGAATCGAGTACACAACTGGTATCAGTGACCTTGCCAGTAATATTGACCACCCCGGTCTTCGTGGAGGCCGCATAAGCCTGGGCACCAAGACCGGCGCCCGCCATACAGATCAATATAGTGCGCAGTTTAGATTGCATATCGCTCTTTCGATTAATTGAAAACACCAACGATTAATCCGTCGATCAGAAGCATTCTTGGCGCGCAGCCCGCAAAACTAGCTTGCTTACGGGATGATTAACGTCGACAGAGAAAATGCTGATCAACAGGAGAGCGATATGATCAAACTTACCAACAAGAAAATAAATAAGAATAGTCTTAAAAATAAAAAATAATTGAATCCAGCCACACGATGGGCACAGCCGCAGAGATGAAGGGCAAGGGGATTGCAGGCCGCTTTTTGATGCCGCAAATATGGCATTCACCTTGGGCTGCCGGGGCACTGAGCAGTCATCGCGCCGGCACACACAGACCAGCACACACTGGGAGTTCGTTGCGATGGGATCAGTTTGAGCCAGGTTTGACTGTATTCTTTGGGGAGCAGGTAGTATCGAGACAGTCGCAGATTGGCCAGTAGCGGCCTTTGGCGACAGCCAACTGATGGGCGATTGACACAGTCAAAGCTGATACGGCATTTTGGTCAATTGGAATCTCGTCAATCGCTGAGTGCTCATGGAGGAAACTGAATTGAATCAATCTCAGGATTTCATCGAGGCCGCCGCAGTTCCACTCAGGACAAAGCCTTCGAAATACCCGAAAATATTCGCACAAAGAATGACTGGACGTGATAAGCAGCCAATTGGATATTTACTTGGAATCACTCATTTTGGCGTCAAACTAACGACAATACACCCAGGCTCGATCTCTGCACTTCACCACCAGCACACGCTGCAAGACGATCTTATTTACGTACTGGAAGGGGAATTTACCCACTACACAGGTACTCAGAAGCACATATTTAAGTCCGGTATGCGTGCTGGATTTAGGGCTGGCGGTCAGGCGTATCACCTTCGAAATTTCTCTGAATCCGATGCCACATACATTGAAATTGGAAACCGGATTGACGGTCATGCGGTGATTTATCTAGAAGACGACTTGGTTGCCCTTATGGATGCAGATGGAAAATGGTCCTTTGAACAAAAAAATGGACAACCGTACTAAGTTTTACAGAACGGCTCCAATCGGTTGAACAGCGACAGCCGCAACCAGCCATACGCCATTCCGGTAAAAATCAGTTAGAAGCAAATACTCCGCAGAGCAATAGATTCGTGAGCATGGAAACAATAGAACAACCAAATTCTTCAGAAAGTGGCACAGTCAAGAACGAGCACATTTTCCGGACACGCATCGACGCTTGGCTGGTGATACTCGTCGGGATTGCGATTGCGTCGTGCTTCGTTCAAGCGTGGAGCCTTCGCAGTGTATCGCCAGGGGGAAGCATCGCCGCTGCAGCCATCGGCATCTTGAGTCTAGTCATCGTTCTGACGCTGACTGTGCCATGCCGGTACACCCTGAAGGGCGATCACCTGTTCATCCAATGTGGTGTCATTAGGAAGCGTATCCCTTACACGCAAATCCATAGGGTCGAGACGAGTTCAAGTCCTCTGTCAGCACCGGCGCTATCGCTACGCCGCGTCAAAATTGTCTATGGCCGGTCATTTCAGTTGGTTTCACCACAAGAGCGTGATCGTTTCATCGAAGAGCTTTCAAAGCGTGCTGGCTTGCCTGAAAACCGCGCATGAACGGCGGCTTTGTAGCAAATGCAAGAAGACCGCTCAGGGGCTGGTCGGCGACAGTCGCAGATCGGCCAGAAACGGACGTTCAACATGATGAAAACGCTTTGTCCCACCTGCCACGTGCGGGGCATTTCGGAAATGGCAAAGCGATGGTCAACCCGAGGGTGGCCAGCAAAATGTGAGCAGTGCGGAGCCTTAAGCCACGCTCTCTCCAGTACATCAAATGGCATCTGGGTGGGAACGCTTCTCTCCGTCGCTGGGCTCTCTGTTGCTGCTGCTGTGCTGAGCATCCCGATGCCTGTCGGGCTCGCGGCCGTGGCTGTGCTCGCGTTGCTCATTAACGTCGCGATGTGGAGACGTGTGGAAATGGTCCCGATAACGTCCGAAAGCGCGGCAGCAGCGAAGAAAGTCACTTGGTTTCTGACGGCAATCTACGCTCTATTTTCGCTGTTTCAGTAAAGGGCAGATCTGGGCCCTGTCCAGACTGAGTTGGTATGTCTCTTTCGGCCAGAAGCAGTCACCCAAGAACAGCAGGCTTTGCATGTAGAAGCCGTAGCTTGCAACGATCTAACTAGTCATTACTTCAAGAGGTGCGAATACTCCAGCAAGATTGAACTGAAATTGGCACAGTCAATCCCTTTCTTTGCTACGTACTCCTGCGCACTCTCGGATATCTTTTTAACGATGATCGTACTGGCTACTATCTGATCGTCTTCCGTAGTGGCATGTTTAGCTGCCTCCGTTTGAATCGTTCTGAGCGCCCCAGAAAAAAGATTTCCGCTGTTTGTTTTCACCCAGTTGTCATAGGCGTTTTTAGTAGATACACCTTGCTTCCCCCAGTACACAGAGCTGTGCCTAGCAACCTCAAAAATCTGGATTTTTTGCACAGCCTCTGAAAATGACATAGCTTGCGCAACGCTGCAGCAGGCAATCGTTGAGATTGCAAGAAGAGATATTTTCATTTTTAAATTCAGAGTGATCAGTGTTAAGCACCACTCACATCAGCGACTGACCTTGGCGACTGGTCTGAGTCGACTAGAGCCTGCGTTCCTGGCCAGAAGGGGCCTGTGGCCATCGTCAAAAGTCATGGTTTGAATCTGGCTTAGAGCTCAGGTCGACGCTGGTTTTCCGAGTGAGACCGCTTCAACCAAGTATCAAAAAATACGCGCCTGAAGCGGCACATGCCAAGGCCATAACCAAGAAGGCCCAGTGCAATCCTGGAATGCCTTCAGCTCCAGTGAACTTGTTGGAGCGGGCAGCCCCTTGTTCTCGCACTGACAAGGGGTCAGCACCCACGGCCCTGCCAGATGCGGGAGGGACAGCCCAAACTCGATGATTCACCGAATGCCGGAACTGAGATGCGTCGTAGGCCAAATATCCAAAAAAGAATGCGAGTGCAAAGAACCAGAGTGGAGACACCATAAGCCTCGGTTGTTATGAAGGTGACCTAACCATTATTGGTTCAAGCCCCACGAATGTGGCAGAGATCTGAAAAAGTGGTATTTCTTCCAGCGAACCGATGACTCTTTTGGGTCGTTTATTGCCGGTGGTCAGTACAAGCAGGCCGGTCATTGCGTATCGGAATGATGGTCAATTAAGACCAGCGCTCGCAACGAGACTAGGCCCGCTCAAACGTGTTCAATTACAACGAGTGCTTATACAACCCGACGCGTCGCCATTCGACGCTCGGGCACCTCAGACCCGTACAGCTCGAACAAACTCAAGAAGCTTAGATCGGCGTCAACGAGACCGGCAGCAACCCAAAGCGTTATTCAGATTTTAAACGCTCGAGAGAAGCACCTGACGGCATTCTTCCCAAACAAATCATCCTGATTTAATCCAGCTATTCCTCTCGTGGCTTTAGCCATTTCAAAGGGATATCTAGCCCAATCACGCTCCTTGGACATCATGAACCAGTCGGTACCGTAGAGAATCCGCTTGCCGACTCCAGGCGTAGCGACTGCGGCGGCTAAGCGATCTCTTGCGGTCTTGCAAGATGAAGAGCTTTCATCACGGCAGCGCAAATCGCTCCAATAGCCGATATCACCGTACATATTCTGCCCCTCAGGCGAGGACATCATGCGGGCCATCTTGGACGTCCAGTCGTTGTCTTCGTCGTCGCCTCCAAAATGAGCAAAGTTGACTCGAGGATTAGAGGTTCGCTTTAGCAGCGCTTCCCATCCATCAGGGCCGCCAAGCTTGTCGAAGTCCTCGTCCACACCGCAGGTCTCATTCGTGTGAGCCATCACAGGGACCTCAAGTTCGGCGCAGGTCTCCCAGAACTTCAACAGCACCTTATCCAACTCTTCGAACGAAGGGCCAATTGAAGGAGCTCCTGGTCGATCAACGTTACCCATGGCTCTGAACCCGTTGGGAGGGTAAATTTTCACCCCTATGAAGCCGCGATTTTGTACAGCGTCGCGAACACGCTCTAACGATGCCCCCTTCGATCGAATATCGCTCCAAGGGTTGTACGCCACCAGAGGCTTCATGTAGCCGCCAGACAGGCTACACAGAAGCTGATGGAGCTTGACTTGGTCATCGTGCGAGGACCTTGGAGGGCAATCGAGCCAACCATCGAAATCCACAAGAGCACCCAGCGCATAGTCAATGCCAAATGCGTCCTTCCCCGAGCTGTAGGCCTGAGAATACGTCTGTAAATTGCGCCATCGCGGGGAAAGCATGTGTCCAACGAATGCAAGAATGCCATCTGCATACGGCGTTGCCTCGCGAGCTCTCACTTGTGCTGTCGACATTGATTTGTCGTTGGAGCTTCCTTGCCCAGCACTTTGGTTGAGGGCCATGAAAAGAGATGCCTCATTCAATGAACTCCGTTCGAAGGGGTTCAGGAAGCTCTTGTTATCAGAGCTTTGTGCGGCCTTAATGGCGTTGTAGCGCTTCTCAAACTCCGAACCTCTAACGAGTTTGTAGAAATCCTTGGATAGCCGCAACTGGTCTGCGTCAATGTTTGCAGGACTCAAAAAGTTAAGAGACTTGGAGCTCTTGATCGTTCCAGTTGCGCCAAAGGCCGTGATCAGTTCTGCATATTCCTCTGCCGCCGTGGGCGCTAGTTCTGCCATCCGGTCCGCAAACGGTGCTAAGGCTCGTAGCAGACTTCTGATAGGTTCGATCATGCTGTGAGCCACCGCCCCCGCCAAATACCCCTTGACTGGAACATCAGAAGCATTGAAGAAGTGACTGTGAGCGTCAATGCACAACTGTGGAGCGCCTTCTGCCTTGCGAACCGTCGGCTTGAACGGCGTAGCAGTGATTGTCGGCAATGCCTCCGATATGTGAGATGTCGCGAAGGGCCTCAAAGAACAGCAGCTCGAGACACCTGCAACACCGACGCCTGCGAATGCCCGCAGCAGCCATCTACGATCAAGCAGCTCACCATCGGCGCTCGGTATATCTCGCTCCTGAGTCATGTAGCCTCCTCGTGCGTCACTGCTAATTTTTTATCTGCACCTACTTGGACTTCGGAGCATGCTAGCAACGGATAAGACCTAGCGATAAATGGATTACACCTATCTCTCTGAGCTCATCCCAGCGGGCAAACGTGCGTTCACAGTTGACCTCATCAAGGCTCAATCGATCGCAACGATGTCGCCATCTGGCAGCGCACTGATAGCTGGTGCCTAAGCGATGACACTTTTTCCGAAATGCTAGATCTAGCACAACCATCTCTGTCAGGCAGCGCTGTACCAGCTCCAGCCCTTCTGCTGTCATCCGTACGTAACGGCTTTCGCAGTCCACGAGCGGAATTGAGGGGGTCTAGGTATTCCGGTTGAATTGACCGCCTGTGCTGGTAGCGGCTGACCAGTCTGCTGGTCGTGACCGACTGAGTTCGGCCAGTAGCAGTCATTGAAGTGGCTCAATCCATGGGGCATTCTCATGCCACATTGGCTTAAGATAATCAAACCTTTTCATGCTGAACACCTTGAACACGCTCGTCCCTGCTACCGAGTTCGAAATTTGCGTCTCAATGGTGGACCTCGCGGTGTGGCCGGAAGACGACGATCTTCCAGTTTGCCAACATCCCGAACTCAAAGCCTTGTTTGATGCTTTAGAGGCAAATATCGATTTGCTGCCTCTAGTGATTAAATACTTTGAAAACAATATGCGCGCAGGCCAAGGCGATCTTTATGTGTTCGAGTTTGATGAGGACAACTCCACGGTGGTGGCGCTGGATACATACTCAGACATCACGGATCAGCTTGATCTAGTTTCCTTGTTCGTCAGATGCACAAAAGAGAAGCGTTCTGAAGTGTCGTTATGCGTGCAACGACTGTTCAACGCCGCGTCTGTTCAGGTTCAGGCTTCGCAGAAATCAATTTGTACGAGACTCCGTGAAGTGATTGATCCTCTCAACTACCCACGAACACATCCGGGCAGTTCCTTTGTGCAGTTGCAGGTGCGGTGTCCAGCCGTCATCCCACCTCGATAAGCCGAGCAGTCGCCAAATCGAAGGCCTTTTCGTACTCAGGAGGGACTGCTTAGGGTCGTTCTGAGACGGTCGCCTATCAGTCAGAAACAGATATTTGATTCAGTGAATTACCGCCTTCCTACTGATGCGTAACCCCAGAAATTTTGAGTTGCGCCGTCCGTTTCAAACAGCAAGTTTGGAGGACCAAAGCGAGCAAGACAATCTGGGCTGCAGCGCTTGCAAGCTGCGAACTGGTGATCCTGGTCTGCCCGTTTGAGCAGTCGCTACGCATGAGTTGCCTAGTTCTGCAGCCGGCCTCTTCATTCATGGGTGCGAAATCGGCTGCGGTATTCGGCAGGTGTGGTGTTCAGTTGCCTGCGAAACGCCCGAGTCAGGGTATCGGTGGTACTCAGGCCGCAGGCGATGGCGATGCGCGCCAAAGACTCATCAGACGTCTCAAGGCTGTTGCGCGCCATCTCCACGCGCACGGACTCTATGTACGCGGCAGGCGTGGTGCACAACTCGGTCTTGAACAGGCGGGCCAGTTGTCGCTCGCTGACGTGGATTCGTTCGGCCAGGAGCGGCAGCGTGAGGGGCCTAGCAACGTTCTGCGCTATGTAGTGGCGTAGCGCGTCCATGCGGCGTGTGGTCGAGGGCTGGGCTATGGCTACGCTGAACTGGCTCTGCCCGCCGGGCCGCTTCAGGAACATGACGAGCTGCCGGGCCACACGCTGTGCCGCTGCCTCGCCGAAGTCGTCAGCCACCAGGGCCAACGCCAGATCCAGACAGGCTGTCAGGCCCGCGCCCGTCCACAGATTGCCTTCGCGGATAAAGATCGGCTCGGCATCCACGGTAACGGCTGGGTACTCTGCTGCCAGCTGCTGCGCGGTGGACCAGTGCGTGGTGACACGCTTGCCATCCAGCAGCCCTGCCGCGGCGAGCACATGTGCGCCCACGCAGACGGAGGTGACGCGTCGGGTGCGGGCAGCCAGCTTCTTCACCCAAGACACAACCTGCGGGTCGACCACGGCGCGCAGTTCGCGCGCCGCATTCCTTTGCACCGCACCGGGCACTACCAGCGTGTCGATGCGCTTGCGCGCCAACTGGGCAAAGGTGATGTCAGGCAGCACGCGCACACCCGCAGAGGTCTGCACTGCCTCCAATGTCTCAGCCGCCAGCACTACACGATAGCCTGTGGGCTGGTCCATCTCGCGCTCGAGTAGCGAGAACACTTCGGCGGGACCGGTCATGTCCAGCAGATCCACCTGGTTGAACAGAACGATGACGATGAGGCGTTCCATGTGCAGCCTGCAGAGAGTGTCTGAATCTGCATGTTATATGACATTGCAGACATTGCCCTGCATTCCTACCATTCCTTCATCGCTCAACATTGATAAGAAAACCGGACCATGACCCCCTCGAAGACCCTGAGAGAACTCAACGCCCTCGACGCCTCGCCTGCCACCCTGGCCAACGCTACCTTGGTGCTGGTGGACTACCAGAACACCTACACGCGCGGCGTGATGGAACTCACGGGCTGGAAGCCCGCGCTGGAAGCTGCCTCAGCCCTGCTTGCCCGCGCACGTGCAGCGGGAACAAAGATCATTCATGTGATGCATGACGGCGGCGCGGGCTCTGCCTACGACATCACGAAGGACATCGGGCAGATTCACGCCAGCGTGGCCCCCATCACTGGCGAAGCCGTGGTGGTGAAGCAGGCCCCCAACAGCTTTGTGGGAACCAATCTCGGTGAGCTGGTAGACGCAGCAGGCCGCCAGCAACTCATCATCATTGGCTTCATGACCCATATGTGCGTGACATTCACGGCCGAGGGCGCCTTTCTACGCGGCAACCAACCGACCATCGTGGCCGATGCCTGCGCCACGCGCCCCTTGCGCAGTGCCGTGGCAGAGGTGGAGGCAGTGCAGTTGCACCACAGCGCACTGGCCACCATTGCCGATTTGTACGGTGTCGTCGTCCCCTCGGGCACCGCGCTGCACTGAAGTTTGGCGGGATCCGCAGCTCAAGTGGCTCTGGTTGATGGCCTCTGCCTACTTGGGCCCAAGGGACTGAGCCCATTGGCAGCCTTGAGATGCCGGGCGTGTATGTCCTCGTAGGATCTCACCGGTAGCGCTGGACATGTTTTGGACAAGTGCCGCGGCGCGCTCGGCCCTCCTCCCTTGGCAAACACTCCCCCGCTTTGTCTTTGAAGCGGCCAAGCGGTTGCTCCCCGGTTTGCTGGACACTTCCAGCCCAATTGAGCACTCAATCCGAAGCCCAGCCGAACAGGCGCGCCGGATTTTTCACCAGCACCTGTTGCTGCTCATCCTCATCCTTCAGCCAGCGACATAGGTCTTGTTGGATGGTCTGGGTAGGCACGGTGCGGAACTGGCTGGGTTCCAAGGCGGAGACGTCAGCATCCCTGGCTGTATGCGGCCAGTCACTGCCCCACAGCACTCCCTGTGGAGCATGGCTCACCAGATGCCTTGCCCAGGCGCAAGCCCATTGCGCTTCAGCCAGACGATAAGGCGCGGAAAGCTTGACAAATATCCGGCCACTTTCAGCAAGTCGAAGCAACAATCCGTCATCTTGAGAAGCTGTTGCCGGGAACGGCACCATTGCGAAATGGTCCAGGACAAAAGACCCCGGCAACCGACTCAGGTGCGTGCTCACAGCTTGCAGCACCGGGTAAGCCATGTATAGCTGGATACTCCAGCCCAGATGGCAAACGCGCTCGCTCCAGTATGAGAGTTCGTTGCAAGCCGAGGCGACGTCTTCGTTGCCCGAGCTTTGCAGGTTCACGCGGATTGCTCGCACACCTGCTTCATGCCAGACCTGCAGCTGAGCCTCGCTGACCTTGCGCGGTGCTACTGCCACGCCACGAGCACGGTCGCCGAGCTCGGCCAGGGCATCCAGCAGGCACTGGTTGTCAAACCCGTAAACGCTTGGCTGCACCAGCACCACGCGCTGCATGCCGATGGCCTGCAAATGTTGCCACAGCGCCTGAACCGATGCTTGATGCGGTGTGTAGTGCCGCATTGGATCCATGGAATATTGCTGCTGCGGCCCGAATACATGTGTGTGCGTGTCGCAGCGCAAAGCCGGGAGCTCTGCCCCCGTCCTTGAACTTCGGTCAACTACCGCCATGACTTCGCCTTGCATGGCTTCACCGCGTCAACGAAGCGATACGCTGTGCCAGCTTGCGGCCTGTAGCGGCCGTACCGAGCTGACCGCCCACATCGCGCGTGGCCTCGCCATGCTCGACAGCCTGGGCTGCACAGGTGACGATGGCCTCGCTGGCCCGCACAAAACGCATGTCATTGCTGCGCTGACCGCACCAGTTCAGCAGCTGGCTGGCCGACAAGATCAGCGAAAACGGATTGGCGATGTCCTGGCCTGCGATGTCTGGCGCAGATCCATGAGCCGCTTGTCCCATGGCGTATTGCTGACCAGCGTTGACGGAGCCTCCCAGGCCCAGACTGCCGGACAACTCGGCCGTCAGGTCAGAGAGGATGTCACCGAACATATTGGTCGTGACGATGACGTCGAAGCGTTGAGGCGCACGCACCACATGGGCCATCATCGCGTCGACGATGAATTCATCGACTTCGACCTCTGGAAAATCCTTGGCGACACGCTGACATTCTTCAATGAACATGCCGTCGCCCAACTTGAGCACATTGGCCTTGTGGACGATGCTGACATGCTTGCGCCGGCGCTGGGCCAGTTCGAAGGCCGAACGCGCCACGCGTGCGCAGCATTCGCGGGTGATCCGGCGAAGAGAGACGACCACGTCGGACGTGATCAGCATTTCGCTGCCGCCCGATGCAATGTTGCGATCTGCGTAGAAGCCTTCGGTGTTCTCACGAACCACGACCAGATCGAAATCATCCACCTTGTGTGGCACGCCAGCCCAGGTTCGCGCCGGCCGGATGTTGGCAAACAAGTCCAGCTCCTTGCGAAAGAACTTGGAGGGGTTGATCTCCCCCTTGGCTTCGTCCTTGAAGTCGTAGGTGGCCATGGGGCCGAGCATCAGGCCGTCAGCAGCCTTTACCTTGGCCAGCAGTTCCGGCGTGACCGTCGCACCATATTTGCGCAGGCTCTCGTGGCCGGCGACATCGTGGTCCAGGGACAGATTCAGATCAAACTTATGAGATACAGCCTCCAGCACCTCCACTGTGGCGGCCATGGTTTCCGGGCCGATTCCATCGCCGGGCAATACAACCAGTTTCATACTCAACTCTCTTTTTTCAACGCTTAATCAATCAATATGGAAGTGCTTCGAACCAGTTGCCGGTATTTGGTGATTTCCTTGCGGACAAAAGCATCAACCTCCTGCGGCGTATAGCTTTTGACCAGAGTGCCTTCTGCCTCGAAGCGTGCCTTCAGCGCGGGCTGCTGCACGATCTGGTTGATTCTTTGCGACAGCAGTTGCACCACCGGCGCCGGCGTCTGCCTGGGCGCGAAGTAACCACCCCAGAGGCTGAATTCGAAGCCCGGAAATTTCTCTGCAACCGTGGGCACGCCTGGCAGCGCTGCGATGGGCTCCAGACCGGTGACCGCCAATGCGCGCACCTTGCCGCCTTTGATATGTGACAGGATCGATGGCGTGCTGGCCATGAAGAACTGCACCTGCGCTCCAATGAGGTCGGTGATCGCCTGGCCGGCCCCCTTGTAGGGAATATGGACCATCTGAACTTTGGCGGCCTCTGCAAGGGCTGCTGCTGCCAGATGCCCCGGTGTTGCCGTGCCGGACGAAGCGTATGCCAGCTCGCCTGGCGCTGCCTTGGCAGCGGCGATCAGGTCGTCCAGCGATTTCCATGGTGCTCCGGCAGGAACCGCCAGCACCAGCGGAGAGTCGCCAACCAGGGCCACGCCCTGCAAATCCTTCAGGCTGTCATAGCCTGGGCTCTTCATGGCCGCACCGTTGATGGCGATTTCTCCGGTCTGGCCCAGCAGCAATGTCAGTCCATCCGCAGGAGCGCGCACCACCATGCGTGTGCCCAGCGCTCCACTGGCGCCAGGACGGTTGTCAACGATGACGGATTGCCCAAGTGCCTTGCCCAGATCGTTGGAAATCAGTCGTGCGAATACATCGCCCTGTCCTCCTGGCGCATACGGAACGACGACAGTGACTGGACGTCCTGGAAAACTTGGCTGCGCTCTTGCCATGCTCGCGGCCACCGCTGCAGAGCCAGCACAGATGGCAGCCAGTACCTGTCTTCTCGACACCAGGCCTGAGGGGTCGTGGGATAGCAACATGCTCAGAGCTCCATGCCAGGCTTGCTTGCCACGGCTTTCCACTTGCCCAGCTCATCGTGAAGTTCCGCGGCAAAGGCCTTCGGGCTCAGGGAAATAGGCGTTGCGCCTTCATGCTTGAGACGCGAGCGCACTGGCTCAGCGGCGGCGGCTGCATTGACGGCTTGATTGAGCTGATTCACGATCTCTGGTGACACCCCGGCGGGTGCAAGCACACCCCACCATGTGGTCACGTCATAGCCCTTGATTCCGGCTTCTGCCATGGTGGGCACCTGCGGAAACAGGCTGGAGCGCTGAGCACTGGTGACGGCCAGAAGCTCCAGCTTGCCGGTCTTGAGGTGCGGAAGAATGGTCGGCACCGTGGCAAAGAATGCATCCACACGACCTGCCAGCAGTTCCAGCGCAGCAGGGCCGCTGCCTTTGAAGGGGACATGCGTCATTGGAAGCGTCGCCTGCTGCCTGAAAAGTTCGCCAGACAGGTGGTTGATGCTGCCTGCGCCGGCTGAACAGTAATTGATGCCGCCTTCGCGTGTTTTGGCAATCTTTGGCAGATCCGCGACCGACTTCGCCCCCAAAGCCTTGTTGGTTACCAGAAGCAGAGGCCCACGACCGATCATTGCCACCGGAGCAAAGTCACTTTCCGGCTTGTAGGGCAGCTTGGGATCAATGGCTGCGTTCGTCGCGAAAGTGGATGTCGCAAACAGCAGCGTGTAGCCATCGGGCTTGGCTTTTGCCACAAAGTTCGCACCTATGGAGCCACCTGCCCCACCCTTGTTGTCAACGACAACTGGCTGGCCAAAGCGATTTGACAACTGGCTGGCAATGTCACGTGCGATGCTGTCTGTACCGCCACCGGCCACAAAAGGAACAACCAGCGTGATGGGACGCTCGGGCCACTTTCCCTGAGCTGCTGCCGAGTTCACCAGCATCAATCCAGCGGCTGCGGCGAGCCACGCTTTTCTGAAATCACCCAAGCCTTGCATTTCGTCTCCGTTTCTTATGTTCTGGGCAAATGATCAGTGATTTAATTAATGCAGTAAATTGCAAAAAATCTTCTCATTGATGCGTTTTTCAAATGAATTTCGACATTGCTGATCTCAAAGCCTTTGTGGCTGTGGCAGAGCTGGCCAGTTTCAGGCGCGCAGCCGAGTTGCTGCACATCTCTCAACCGGCCTTATCGAGACGGGTCGAAAAACTGGAGCAAGCCCTGTCGCTCAAGCTTCTGGAGCGCACCACTCGCAAAGTGGAGCTCAATGCCATGGGACGTGTTTTCCTGCCTCGTGCCCAGCATGTGCTGGCCGAACTGGAGGCCTCGCTGATAGGGATGACCGAACTCAACGAACGGCTGCACGGTCTGGTGACCATTGCCTGCATCCCTTCTGTCGTGGATACGGTGGTGGCGAGCGCCATCCATCAGATCAAGAAGCAGTTCCCCCGCATTCGGCTGCGCATCCTGGACCAACCCGCTGCAGACATCCTGCTGACCGTGGCGCGCTCGGAAGTGGATTTCGGAATCGGCTATCTCGGAGCCAGCGAACCTGACCTCGACTTCGAAGAACTGGCTTCGGAGTCTTTTGTGCTGGCCTGCCGCAAAGACCATCCTCTGGCCACCCGCAGCAGCATCAGCTGGAGTGAACTGGCACATCAAGACTGTGTCACTCAAGCACAAGGCAGCAGGAACCGACTGCTCATCGACCAGGCTCTGTCAAACACCGTCACCCAACCCCATTGGGTATGCGAGGTTCAACATGTCCCCAGCCTGCTAAGCCTGGTTCGGCGCGGGGTGGGCGTGGGCGCAGTCCCTCAGCATGCAATCAGCGGGACCGATCTCTGCGGCATCCCATTGGTAGAGCCGCAGGTACTTCGCAGCATCGGCTTGATCTCGCGACGGGGCAAGGCACTTTCTGCCATGGCTCAGGAATTCCAGAGGGCATTGCGACTGGTTCATATCCAGCAGTTGAACTGAGCGCAAAGCTGTGAGTCGATGACTGCCTGATTGGAGCTGCTGGTGTTGAGCGCTATTCCTCGCCCAGGCCTGTGCTCTTCCCGGCCGGGCGGGCGGACCCGTCATTCCTGCGCAAATTGCGCTTGACCTTGAACCAAGCTTCAAGCTTACGCTTGCATCATTCCCAGTCATCAAGGCTGGTGAAGCTATCCATCAAGGAGCAGGAATGCAGACCATATTGGGCGCCAACGGGCAGATCGCCACCGAGCTGGCGCGCGAACTCAAGCGCAACTACAGCGATGAACTCAAGCTGGTGAGCCGCAGGCCGCGCAAGGTACATGACACGGATCTGCTCGAAGCCGCCGATCTGCTCGATGCCGAGCAAACAGCCAGAGCCGTTCAGGGCAGCAGCGTGGTGTATTTCACCGCAGGCCTGCCTCCCGATACCCAGCTTTGGGAGCAGCAGTTTCCAAGCATGCTGCACAACGCCCTGACAGCCAGCCGCGCTGCAGGCACCCCATTCGTCTATTTCGACAACACCTATATGTATCCGCAGAACGCGCAGCTGCAGACCGAGCAGACCGCATTCGCTCCCGTGGGGCGCAAAGGCCGGGTGCGCGCCGCCATGGCCGAGATGGTGCTGTCCGAGATGGCACGCGGGGAGATTCCCGTGCTGATAGCGCGGGCGCCCGAGTTCTACGGCCCGGCCCAGACGCAGAGCATTACCAACACCTTGGTGATTGACAGGCTCAAGGCCGGCAAGACACCGCTGGCCCCGGTGCGAGACGACCGCCTGCGCACCCTGATCTGGACCCCCGATGCCAGCAGGGCTCTGGCCTTGCTGGGCAACACGCCCGATGCTTATGGGCAGACCTGGCATCTGCCATGCGACGATGCACGCCCCAACTACAAGCAGCTGATCGACTGGGCCAGCCAGAGCTTCGGCCGCTCTTGCCGCCATCACAGGCTGCCCCGCTGGGCACTGAGCGCAGCCGGCCTGATCTCCAAACCCGTGGCCGAGCTGCAAGAGCTACTGCCCCGCTATGCCCACGACAATCTGTTTGACTCCAGCAAATTCAAGCAGGCATTTCCGGGGTTTGCTGTCACCAGCTACCGGCAGGGGCTAGCCCTGATTGCCGATGAATTTCATAGAAATCAGCAGCAATCCCTTGCCCAGCCTTCGGAAGCAGCTATCAAATAAGAATCGATAATTAAAGAGCTACCAGCTCAGCGCCTGGGCCAGCTGCTCGGCCCGGGTTTGCTCGCGCAAGCTCACCACCGAGGCGCGCAGGATGGCGCGGCTTTCGCCCTGGTCGACAATCCAGAAGACGACATGCTTGACGGGAGCTGCGCCCGACCTGCTCTCCTGCGGGCTCACTTCAAACGTCCATTCACGGCCTTCAGGCCGTCGGTCCCTGGAGCGCGTCTGTGCAGTGAAGTTGCGCTTCTTCAAGCTCCCCGCCTTCAAGCGGAACTGCTTTTCCAGCGCGGTGCGCAGCAGCTTTTCCTGCACCTCGTCGGACTCGGGGATCTTCAGCCCAGTGGTCAAGCCCAGTTGCTGCCCGGTCATCAGATCGCGGTACATCATGCGCTGCGAATCCTTAGGCTCCTGCAGATGAAAGCCTGCTGCGCGCATGGGCAGCACCATGCCGGTGCGACGATTTTCCAGGTCGGCCACCTGTGGGTCCTGGGCCTGCACCCAGATGTTCTGCAGCCCGCCCGCATTGCGCAGGTACTGGCGCATCAGTCGAGCGGCATCGGCGTCGCGGCCCTGCTGCGCCGCCAGCTCAGCCCCATATTGCTGAGCCTGGTCCACCAGCTCGGACTCCAGCCTGAACAAGCTGACATAGGGCCAGGCCTGCAGAGCCCGATCCAGATAGCGGCCAGCCTCGGCTTGCTGACCGGCCTTGAAGGCCGAGATGCCAGCCACCGTATTCAGGCGCGCCAGCTCGGCGGGGAACTGGGCATCGGCCAGGGCCGCGCGGGCCAGTTGCCCGGCCCTGGGCCAGTCTTCATCGACCCGCCAGGCATGACTCACCTCGCGCTCCTGGCGCGGTAGTTCTGGCGGCAGCTCGGGCGCTTTGGGCCATTGCATGGCCTGCCACAGCTGGGGCAGCTGCAGCAGCGCGCTATCACGCTCGCTGTCCATTTGCTCGGCGTGCAGGCTCAGTTTCCAGTTGCCGCGCACCAGCCCCCAATCCAGATGCAGGATGTCGGGCCTCCCCTCCTCTCTCTTCTCGCGGCTGGCCTGCTGGCTTTGCACTGCATCGGCGAACGGCAGGGCCGGCAGCCTCAGCCCAGGCTCTGGCGTCTGCTCGCTGGCAAAAATGCCACGTTCCTGCTGCAACGACTTCTGCCTGGCTGCTGCGTCCATGTCTTTCAGACCATCGTCATAGCCGAGCCGCATGCGGACCCGCAGGCGCCTGCCATCGGGCTTCAGGTAGACATACTCCAGATTCGCGACCTCTTTGCGATCCCTGGCCGGCTCCAGCTGGACCAGTACCCAGCGCCCCTGCACCAGCGGCACGCTGAACTGAGCGGCCTGGTAGTGCAGTTGCTGGTCTGCAGTATTCCACTGCCACAGCGGAGCAAAGGCCTTGGACTCCTGCTGGAGCGCCTGCAGATAACGAGCCAGTGCGCCCTGATCGCCAGCCATCATGGCGGCCGTCAGACCACGCTGTATCAGCGCCTGCATCTGACCGCTGACCGGGCCGTAACCGTCGGCTGCGGCCAGAGCTATCATCTGGTCGGTCTGCAACACGGCCTGCGCGTACTGCCCTTGCTGATAGAGCAAGGCGTAGAGCAAGCCCGATGCATCGAGCTGCTCGTAAGGATTGCCGCGTGGCAGCGTCATGTCCAGCAGCTTGCGCGCCTGGGCGATGGCATCGTCCCAGCGTTTGGCCTGCGCGGCCTCGACTACGGCACGGCGCAGCCTGAAAAAAGGCGAATCCTGTTCGGCAGGCGAGTCCGCCTGTCGCGCAACCCCCGTCAGCCTTTCAGGCTCGGCCGCCTGCGGCGCAGGGCCCGCCAGCAACAAGGCCACCGCCATAGCGGTCAGGGAAACAGGCGCGGGAATGCGAGGTAAAAAAACCATGAAGTCGATCCACAAGACAGTTCAGCAGGCTTGCAGTATAGAAAGCGGCTGCCGGGCCGCTGGCTGGGGTCGACTCGGGGCAAAAAAAGAGCGACCCCGGGGCCGCTCGTTTTGCCGTGCTGCGATGACTTCAGTCCACCAGACCTGCGTAGACATGCTGCACATCGTCGTCGTTTTCCAGACCGGCCAGGAATTCCTGCACTTCTTCCTGCTGCTCGGCAGACAGGCTGCTCATGCTGATGGGGTTCTTGGCCTTGTAGCCCAGCTTGACCGACAGCACCTTGATGCCTTGCGCGGGCAAAGCCTTGCTCACTGCGTCCAGATCGGCAATATCGGTAATGAACAGGGTGGTGCCTTCTTCTTCGCCAGCTTCGAAGTCTTGCGCGCCGGCTTCGATGGCGGCCATTTCGACGTCGGCACCGTTTTCAGGCTCGCCTTCGATCATGCCCACATGGTCAAAATCCCAGGCCACGGCGCTCATCTGGCCCTTGCGGAAGCAGACACGCATATTGGGAGCCGTGCGATTGGGATTGTCGGTCAGACATTCCACCATCACGGGCACGCGATGAGGGGCATAGCCTTCAAACAGCACGCTGGAATAGTTCACGGCGTCGGCACCAACGCCGGCGCCCTTCTTGATGGCGCGATCCAGCGTGTCCTTGGGCATGGAAGCCTTGCGGGCCGCTTCCACCGCCATACGCAGGCGCGAGTTGGCAGCAGGGTCGCCGCCGCCCAGACGGGCTGCAACCATGATTTCCTTGACCAGCTTGCCAAACAGCTTACCCTTGGCATCGGCGACCAGCGCCTTGCCCTTTGCTTTCCATTGCGCGCCCATGGCTGCGTTCCTTGTTGAATGTTGTCAAAACCCGCGCTATGCACACGCAAGCCGCCCGCCAAAACATCGGCGAGCAAAAGCCGGATTTATACACCTGCGCGCGATCTTTTGTCGGCAAACTGCATCAAGTCCGGGTCATAAATACAGGCAAATAGCAAGCAGTTGACCGCCCACCCAGGAGGAAAAAATGCACCGCATCACCATTCACGCCCTCGCTTGCAGTGTGCTGGCCCTGCTCGGCTCGCAAACCCTCGCGGCCGCCGAGCTGAGCACGCAAACCGTGGCAACGGGGCTGGAGCACCCCTGGGCACTGGCCTTTTTGCCGGACGGACGCTATCTGGTCACGGAGCGCCCCGGCCGCATGCGCACCGTGGAGGCCGGGGGTAGGCTCAACGCACCTCTCAAAGGCCTTCCCGCCATCGCCGCCGCCGGGCAAGGCGGCCTGCTGGACTTGGTGCTGGACAGCGACTTTGCCAGCAACCGCCAGCTCTATTTCTGCTTCTCGGAGCCGGGGCAAGGTGCGGACAGAGGCAAGAACAGCACGGCCCTGGCCAAAGCCCGGCTCTCGGCCGACGCCAGCGCCCTGGAAAACGTGCAGATTCTGTTCAGCCAGCGTCCCAAGATCGATTCGGCCTTGCACTTCGGCTGCCGCATCGTGGAACGCAAAGTCAACGGCAAACCCGACGGCTCGCTGTTTCTGACGCTCGGAGAGCGCTACAAGGCCCTGCAGGAGGCCCAGAATCTGCAAACCCATCTGGGCAAGATCGTGCGCGTCAACAAGGATGGCAGCGTGCCTGGCGACAATCCCTTTGCGGGCAGGCCCGATGCGCTGGCCGAGATCTGGAGCTATGGCCACCGCAACAGCCAGGGTGCGGCGCTGGGGCCAGGAGACGAGCTCTGGATGACAGAGCATGGCCCGCAGGGCGGCGATGAACTCAACCGCATCGAGCCGGGCAAGAATTACGGCTGGCCCGTCATCACATACGGCGAAAACTATGGAGGCGGCAAGATCGGTGCCGGCATCACCGAAAAGACGGGCATGGAACAACCCCTGCATTACTGGGTACCGTCCATCGCTACTTCGGGACTCGCCTATTTGAGCAGCGAGCGCTATGGCGTGGCCTGGAAAGGCTCGTTCATCACGGGTGCGCTCAAAGGCATGCAACTGCAGCGCTTGCAGATTGCCGATGGCAAGGTCACCGCCACCGAAGTGCTGCTGCCGCGCCTGGGCCAGCGCGTACGCGATGTGCGCCAGGGACCGGACGGCCTGCTGTACCTGCTCACCGATTCATCCAATGGGCAATTGATGCGCGTGCTGGCAACGCCTTGAGTTCGGATCAGCGCAGCACGCCGCGGCTTCTGAGCCAGTAGAGATAGCCCACAATGCAGAACCAGAAGATGGCCTCTCCCAGCCACAGGCCCAGCGACAGCATATCGACCTGGCTGCCGAGCCTGCTGACATACCAGAACATGCCAGTCTGGCTGACCACGCCGAGCACCACGTACAGAACGCCCAGCAGCAAAGCCGCGCGATTGCGCGTCCACAGCAGCCACACCAGTGTGAAGCACATGGCCGAGTTCAGCGCCAGCATGGCCTGCAGCACCAGCGCCCACTGGATCCTGGCGGCATTGCGCCAGCCGTCTGAAAAATCGGCCTCCAGCAACATCCATCCGCTCATCAGGCCAAGAAAACCGAACAGACACATCAACAGAGCCAGCCCCTTGCCATAGGGCTGCTCCCAGAGAGCTTGCTTTGCTGTCATCCGTCCACTGTCCCTGTCTGATTCAAAACATCTGAGGGCCCGTCATGCTCTCCCGGGCAACCAAGGTGCCACAGTGTGCCATTGCTGCCCCGGTTTCGCGCCACAATCGGCTGCAGTACAAAACAGGCGCTTATATGCTCAATGCCTTGTGGCTCGGTTTTTTTCTCGTGGCAGCGGCAGCTGCGCTCGCGCAGTGGCTACTGGGCGGTCAGGCAGATGTGTTCTCGTCCATGGTGCAGGCCCTGTTTGCCATGGCCAGGCTGTCCGTCGAAGTGATGGTGCTGTTGTTTGGCACGCTCACGCTGTGGCTGGGCTTTCTGCGCATTGCAGAAAAAGCGGGCGTGGTCGAATGGCTGGCAAAAATGCTGGGCCCGCTGTTTGCCAAGCTCATGCCCGAGGTACCGCGCGGTCACCCCGCACTGGGCCTGATCACGCTGAACTTTGCCGCCAACGGGCTGGGGCTGGACAACGCGGCCACGCCCATGGGCCTCAAGGCCATGCGCGCTCTGCAGGAGCTGAACCCGAAGCCCGACACCGCGACCAATGCGCAGATCCTGTTTCTCGTGCTCAATGCCTCGTCACTGACGCTGCTGCCGGTCACCATCTTCATGTACCGCATGCAGCAGGGTGCGGCCGATCCGACGCTGGTCTTCCTGCCGATTCTGCTGGCCACGTCCGCTTCCACACTGGTGGGCCTGTTCAGCGTAGCACTCGTGCAGCGGCTGCCCCTGTTCAGTCCCGTGGTGCTGGCCTATCTGCTGCCCGTGGGGCTGGCGCTGGCAGCCTTCATGGCCTTTCTGGCCACGCTCAGCGCGGCGGCGCTGGCCCAGCTTTCCTCGCTCATGGGTAACCTCACTCTATTTGCGCTGATCGTGCTGTTCGTGGGTCTGGGGGCATTGCGCAAGGTGGCCGTATACGACAGCTTTATCGAGGGGGCCAAGGAGGGCTTTGATGTGGCCAGAAACCTTCTGCCCTATCTGGTCGCCATGCTTTGCGCCGTGGGTGTGTTTCGCGCCTCGGGGGCACTGGAATATGCGCTGTCGGCCATCCGCTGGACGGTGGACGTCCTGGGCATGGATGCCCGCTTTGTCGATGCCCTGCCCACGGCGCTGGTCAAGCCCTTTTCCGGCAGCGCAGCGCGCGCCATGCTGATCGAGACCATGCAAAGCCAGGGCGTGGACAGTTTTGCAGCTCTGGCTGCAGCCACGATTCAGGGCAGCACCGAAACCACGTTCTACGTGCTGGCCGTGTACTTTGGTGCCGTGGGCATTCAGCGCGCGCGCCATGCCGTGCCCTGCGCGCTGGTGGCCGAGCTGGCCGGCGTGGTCGCTGCCATCGTGGTTTGCTATCAATTTTTTGGATAAATCTCAGAACTGGCGGTCGTTGCAAGCCGTTTTGCATCAAAATCATTCAGAGAGAGAGAGAGAGAGAGAGAGAGAGAGAGAC
>NZ_AHIL01000027.1 GCF_000241525.1 Comamonas testosteroni ATCC 11996 | reverse complement strand
GTCGGTCGTTTTTTTATTTGATCTTTCAGGTCTCTATCGCTTATCAGTCAATCGCTTTCAGCTATTAAAACAGGACTATTTCAACGCAAACCCTAGCGCCACGCCCGCAAAGATCGCAGCGCCAATCCAGTGGCTCTTGCTGAAGGCGACAAAACAGCCTTCGCGCGTGCGGTCCTTGATCAGGCTGAAATGCCAGACGATCTGGGCCGCCGCCACGCCCATGCCCAGCCAGAAGGGCCAGCCCAGCTGATAGGGAGCCAGCACCCAGGCGATCAGACCCCAGCACAGGCCAAAGAACAACATGATGGCCGTGACATCGAAACGGCCCAGTGTGATGGCCGAAGTCTTCATGCCGATCTTGAGATCGTCATCGCGGTCCACCATGGCGTATTCGGTGTCATAGGCCAGCACCAGAAACATATTGGCCAGCCACAGCGTCCAGGCCGTGGCGCTGACCTCACCAGTCACCGCCGCAAACGCAATCACGATACCGAAATTGAAGGCAATGCCCAGAAAAGCCTGAGGCATGGCAAAAAAGCGCTTGGTGAACGGGTAGAGAATCGTGAACAGCACGGCAGGCACCGACCATGCCACGGCCTCCCAGCGGGTGGACAGCACCAGGCCGAAGGCCACCAGCGTGAGCACCAGGCCGACCATGGCTGCTTCCCTGACCGAGATCTGGCCGCTGGTGACGGGGCGCTGGGTGGTACGTTTCACATGCCTGTCGAAGTCACGGTCGGCAATATCGTTGATGGTGCAGCCCGCGCTGCGCATCAGCACCGTGCCCAGCACAAAGACCACCAGCAGATGCCAGCCCGGAAAGCCCTGGCCTGCCACCCACAGCGCCACCAGCGTGGGCCAGACCAGCACCAGCCAGCCTGCGGGGCGGTTGAAGCGGATCAGATCCAGATACAGCGACAGCTTGGAGCGCGGCGAAGCAGGAATGGAGGTGGACATGAGAGGAGTTCCGGAAGGCAGGAGATCACGACCGGGCCCCCAGGCCGCGGTCAGCGCAGCGGCAATTGTGCCTCGCCCTGCACCGCCCTGAGGGCGCCGCCCCCATGCTCGACACGGTCTGTCAACCAGAGCACCAGAGCCGTCCAGCCCAGACCCAGGCACAGACCCGCCAGCACATCGCTGGCATGGTGCACGGACAGCAGCACACGGCTCAAGCCCGTGCTCAGGGCCAGCAGAACCGCCACCGCAAAGACCCCTGCCCGCCAGCCGGGCGGCAGTCGGCGAGCGACCAGCCAGGCCAGCATGCCGAAAATCGCGGCTGTGCCTGCGCTGTGACCGCTGGGAAAGCTGAAGCCTGCCTCATGCACCAGACCATCCAGCGGACGCGCGCGCTGCATGGTCGCCTTGATGAAGCGCACCCACAGTCCCGTACCGGCCACGGCCACCAGCCAGCTCAGCAGTTGCAGGCCCTGGCGTCGCCACAGCAGCCACAAACCCACGGCCAGGCTCAGCAGCCCCATGACGCGCAAATCCCCGAGCATGGTCCAGCCCCGCACCAGGGGCTGCAGACTGGGCGGCAGGCCTGCGCTCACCGCGCTCTGCAGCTTCAGGTCCAGGGCCATCAGCCCCTGAGGCGGCTGAAGGAACTGGGACTGCTGCACGCCAACGACCAGCAGGGCCAGAGCAGCGCCAGCCAACCCAGCCACCACCAGCAGCCAGTTGCCCCCAGGCCTGAGATCCGCGCTGCGGTCCTGCCACAGCCACGCGGCCCGGCCCTGGGCACGCCAGCGCAGCAGGCCGGCCGCGAGCAGCAGCAACAGCAGCAGCACCCAGATGGCATGGCTATCCACCCACTGCGCCAGCAGGACCACGGGAGTCGCCGCAGAAAACACAGGCATTCCTTTCAGGAGCAAAAGCGAAAAAGCCCTGACGGGCCTCTGGAGGCGGGCCCGTCAGGGCTTGGGGAGTCCGCGAGAACAACGGCCTGGGTGCGGCTCACTCCTCGAGCAGGGAGCGCAGCATCCAGGCGGTCTGCTCGTGCACAGCCAGGCGCTGGGTCAGCAGGTCGGCCGTGGGCTCGTCGCCGGCCTTGTCGGCACGGGGAAACAGCTGGCGGGCCGTGCGCGCCACGGCCTCGTGGCCCTGCACCAGGATGCGCACCATCTCCAGGGCCTTGGGCGGCTGCGCCGGTGCATCGGGCAGGCTGGTGAGCTTGCCGAACTGGGCATAGGAGCCGGGTGCATGATGGCCCAGTGCACGGATGCGCTCGGCCACGGGATCAACGGCATTCCACAGCTCTGTGTACTGCGCCATGAACATGGTGTGCAGCGTGTTGAACATGGGCCCCGTGACATTCCAGTGGAAGTTGTGCGTGGTCAGGTACAGCGTATAGGTGTCGGCCAGCAGCGCCGACAGCCCCTTGGCGATGGCGGCGCGGTCCTCGTCGCTGATGCCTATGTGGATGCCTGCGGGCACCTGCGGCGCGGCGTCCGACTTCTGTTTCTGCGATTTGTCCTTGCCTTGCTTGGTCATGCACTCACCTTTCAGGTTTAACGAATCCAGACTCCCGCCCTCTTGGAGCCGCTGAAGCCACGCTTACTGCGACAGGCGCTGCACTCCTGGCAGCGGGCAGGCGTAGACGGCATTGCGCAGTGCAGCAATCGCCTCGTAGCGCGTGAAGCTGCGCCGCCAGGCCAGCACCACACGGCGAGTGGGCGGCGCAATGCCGTCTTCCTCATGAATCGGAAGATAGCGGATATGAGGCTCATCGGCGCGGCGACGGCGCTCAATGGGAGCCAGCGCATCCTCGGGCACGGACAGGCGCGGCACCAGGGTCACGCCCATGCCGGCGGCCACCATGTACTTGATCGTTTCGAGAGACGAGCCCTCGAACGTGCGGCGAATGCCTTCGGAGTTGCTGGCATAGCGCGCGAATTCGGGACAGACCTCAAGCACATGATCGCGGAAGCAGTGACCCGCGCCCAGCAGCAGCATGGTCTCGTTCTTGAGATCCGTGGTGGACAGGCTTTTCTTCTGCGCCAGCGGGTGGGTGCTGGGCACGGCGGCCATGAAGGGCTCGTCGTACAGCGGCGCCAGTGCCAGACCGGTATCCGGGAAGGGCTCGGCCATGATGGCGCAGTCGATCTCGCCCGTGCGCAGCATCTCCAGCAGCTTGACGGTGAAGTTCTCCTGCAGCATCAGCGGCATCTGCGGCGTCATATTGATGGAGTTGCGCACCAGATCGGGGAGCAGATAGGGGCCTATGGTGTAGATCACGCCCAGGGTCAGAACACCGGACAGCGGGTCCTTGCCGCGCTTGGCGATTTCCTTGATCTCGTTGGCCTGCTCCAGCACGCTTTGCGCCTGGCGCACGATCTCCTCGCCCAGCGAGGTCACCGAGACTTCACCGGCACTGCGCTCGAAAATCTTGACATCCAGCTCTTCCTCCAGCTTCTTGATCGCCACGGACAGCGTAGGCTGGGACACATAGCAGGCTTCGGCGGCGCGGCCAAAGTGCTTTTCCCGCGCAACGGCCACGATGTACTTCAATTCGGTAAGAGTCATAAAGAGTGGGTCATTGGGATCATCAATAACAGCATTGATTCATCCTGTTTTTGCATTCAATCACAAATTGCCAAGGCAAAAGATTACATATATTCCTGCAAAAACGTAACTTTTTACGTCTTTGAACGCAGGTTTGGGTATTTCAGGCCTTCAGATACTCGGCCTTTCCACCCAGCCAGCGGCTGACATGGCGTGCAGCCAGCACAGGAAACTGCTCAAGCATAAGCGGTGCCAGCTCGCGCGCCCAGTCCAGCAGCAGCACATCCTGCTCCAGATCGGCAAAGCGCAACATGGGAGCACCAGACTGCCGGGCACCGAGAAACTCTCCCGGGCCGCGAATTTCCAGATCCCGCCTCGCGATCTCGAAACCGTCATTGGTCTCGGCCATGGCACGCAGGCGCTCCTTGCCGGTATCGGACAGCCGCCCGTTGTCATTGACCGAATACAGCAGTACGCAGGCCGAGGCCGCAGCGCCGCGCCCCACTCGGCCGCGCAGCTGGTGCAGCTGCGAGAGCCCGAAACGCTCCGAGTGTTCGATGACCATCAGCGAGGCATTGGGCACATCCACTCCCACCTCGATCACCGTGGTGGACACCAGCACCCCCATGACGCCGGCAGAAAACAGCTCCATCACGGCCTTTTTCTCGGCCGTGGGCATGCGCGAGTGCAGCAGACCCACCATGACACCGGGCAGCATTTCACTCAAATATTCATGGGTGGCCGTGGCATTCGACAGATCCAGCGCTTCGCTTTCCTCGATCAGAGGACAGACCCAGTAGACCTGACGCCCGCTGGCGACCTGGGCACCGATGCGCTCGATCACCTCGTCCTTGCGGCTGTCCGAGATCAGCTTGGTGACGATGGGTGTGCGCCCTGGCGGCAGCTCGTCGATGGTGGAGACATCAAGGTCGGCGTAATAGCTCATGGCAAGCGTACGCGGAATCGGCGTGGCGCTCATCATCAGCAGATGCGGCTCCATGCCCGTGGCTGCGAGCTTTTGCCGCAACGCCAGGCGCTGGGCCACGCCAAAGCGGTGCTGCTCGTCGATGACGGCCAGGGCCAGGTTCTTGAACTGCACCTGCTCCTGAATCACGGCATGGGTGCCCACGACCAGCGCCGCCTCGCCGCTTTCCACCAGCGCCAGCATCGCGGCGCGCTCCTTCTTTTTCTGGGCACCGGCCAGCCAGGCGACCTTTTTGCCCAGCGGCGCCAGAATCGGCTCCAGCCAGCCGACCAGCTTGCCGAAGTGCTGCTCGGCCAGAATCTCGGTGGGTGCCATCAGGGCGCACTGCCAGCCGGCCTCGATACAGGCCACGGCAGACAAGGCCGCCACCACCGTCTTGCCCGAGCCCACATCGCCCTGCAGCAAACGGTGCATGGGAATGCGGCGCTCCATATCGGCCCGAATCTCGCCCACCACGCGCTGCTGCGCCCCCGTCAGGCCAAACGGCAGCTGCGCCAGAAACTGCTGCGTCAAATCCGCCATGCCGGCCTGCGGCCTGAGCACGGGCGCGCGCAAGCGGGCACGCTCGCGCTTGGCCTCGTACTGGGACAGTTGCTGAGCCAACAGCTCTTCGGCCTTGAGCCTTTGCCAGGCCGGGTGGGAATGATCCTCCAGCGTGACCAGCGCTACATCGGGCGTTGGATGATGCAAAAAAGTGAGCGCATTGCGCAAGTCATGTGCGGGCTGAATCCCATCGTGACCATAGAACTGCGCAATGGGAGGCGACTGCCCCGGAGGCAAGGTCTCGGACAGATCGGCACGCAGCAGCGCCGAGGCAATGGCCCGCCGCAGATAGGCCTGCGGGAGACTGGCAGTGGCGGGATAGACAGGCGTCAGCGCCGTGGGCAACTCTCCGCCCGCCACCCGGAATGCGGGGTGCATCATCTGACGCCCCCAGAAGCCGCCCTTGACCTCGCCGCGAATGCGCAGGCGCGCGCCCGGCGCCATGGTCTTTTGCTGCGACGGATAGAAACTGAAGAAGGTCAACAGACAGGTGCTGCTGCCATCATCCACGGTGACCTTGAGCATGCGCCGCGGACGCAGTTGCACCTCGCTGTGCGTGACCGTGGCTTCGATCTGCACCGTCTCGCCATCGCGCGCGTTCTTCAGCGGCACGATGCGGGTTTCGTCCTCATAGCGCAGCGGCAGATGCAAAGCCAGATCGATATCGCGCGTCAGCCCCATCTTCTGCAAGGCCTGCTGTGCAGGACTGACGGTCTTTTTGGCAGCGGCATCCAAATTCGTGCCTGCCTTTTTTTCACGAGTCCCAGCGCGAGTGCCAGCGCGCTTGACAGCAGACTTCGGCTCGGCAACAGGCTTTTTTGACACAGACAACTGAGACTCCTTGACTACACTCCCCGCGACCAGGAAAGCAATGTATGTATGTATATACAGCATATTCAGGTTTGCAAACAACTGCCTCCAGCGCAACAACGTCAAAATCGCTACCATTCTCAAATTGTTACTTTGTGTTTCCGTAGAAATTCATGTTGAAGCGAGTTGATGTCGAGCACCTTCGCCCGGGAATGTTTGTGCACGAGTTCTGCGGCTCTTGGATGGAGCATCCCTTTTTGCGTGCCAGCCTCCTGCTCGATCAGCCCAGGGACCTGGAACGTCTGCTTGCCACCACCATCCGCCAGGTGTGGATAGACACCGGCAGGGGGGCCGACATCGCCCCCGACATCACGCCCGCAGAGGTCTCCGAGTCGCCAGTCGACGAAGCTGTGCCGTGCTCGCCAGCACGGCTCACCAGAACCAGCGTGGAGTTGCAGCAGGCCCATCAGATCATTGGGCAGGCACGTGATGTCCTCAAGACCATGTTCAACGACGTTCGCCTGGGCCGTCCGCTGGACCTGCCTGCCTCAAGCCTGCTGGTCGACGAGATGGCCGAGTCGATCAAGCGCAACCCCCATGCCCTGATCAGCCTGGCGCGCCTGAAGACTGCGGACAGCTACTCCTATATGCACAGCATCGCGGTGTGTGCCCTGATGATCGGGCTGGCGCTCCGCATGGGCCTGGACGAACACCAGGTGCATCTGGCCGGTATCGCGGGCCTGCTGCACGACATCGGCAAGAGCAAAGTGCCTATCGAAGTTCTCAACAAGCCCGGGCCGCTGGATGCCGAGGAATGGGTCATCATGAAATCCCACCCCCGCTGGGGCTACGAACTCCTGCGGCCTCAGGGGCTGGACGATGCCGTCACCGACGCCTGCCTGCATCACCACGAAAAAGTCGACGGCACGGGCTATCCCGACGGACTGAAGCAGGACGACATCAGCCTGATGGCGCGCATGACGGCCGTCTGCGACGTCTATGACGCCATCACCTCGGATCGCCCCTACAAGCAAGGCTGGCACCCGGCGATTGCGCTGCAGCGCATGGCGCAATGGGCGCCCCATCATTTCGACAAAGCCATCTTCGAGCAGTTTGTGCAGACGGTAGGCATCTACCCGCTGGGCTCGCTGGTGCGACTGCAGTCGCAGCATCTTGCCGTGGTGCTGGATGTCTCGCCGACCTGTCTGCTGACCCCGAAGGTGCGGCGCTTTTACTGCCTCAGCCAGCAGCGCCGCATCACGCCCGAGATTCTCGACCTGGCCTGCCCCCATGCCAACGACAGCATCGTCGGGCGCGAAGACCCTGCCGACTGGCCCTTCAGGAATCTCAATGAACTCTGGAATCCAGCCACCGCCGCACAGCCCTGAAGCCGACAGCCCTAATGGCGATTTGCGACAATCGACCACTTGTTTGATTGAACTTGGAACGGGCCTCGTACGGCCCTCAAGCACCGCATGTCTTCCTGCTCCCGTGAATTCACACTCAGCGATTTCGACTTCGACCTGCCCGAATCCCTGATTGCCCAGCATCCCACCGCCGTTCGCAGCGCCTCGCGCCTGCTTGACGGCCGCAGCCTCCCTGCCACCGACCGCATCTTCCGCGAACTGCCCGATCTGCTGCAGCCCGGCGACCTGCTGGTCTTCAACGACACCAAGGTCATCAAGGCACGCGTCTTTGGTGAAAAGGCCAGCGGCGGCAAGATCGAACTGCTGGTCGAGCGCGTGCTGCAGAACAACGAGGTTGTGGCCCATATGCGCGTGAGCAAGAAGCCCTTGCCCGGAGCCAAGATCCATCTTTGCGGCGGCCTCAAAAACGGCGGTTTCGAAGCCACGCTGCTGGGCCGCTGGCCGGACGAGAACGGGCCGCTATTCCAGCTTTCCTTCAAGGGCAACCAGGGCGAGTCGCCCTATGAGTTGCTGGAGCAGTTCGGCCACCTGCCACTGCCCCCCTATATCGAGCGCCAGCAAAACGCCGACCACGACCCGGATGAAAAGGAAGACAGCGAGCGCTACCAGACTGTGTTCGCCGCCCACCCTGGCGCGGTCGCGGCACCGACCGCAGCCCTTCACTTTGACGAAACCGTGCTTGCCGCCCTGCAGGCCAAGGGCGTGGAGCGCGCCAGCGTCACCCTGCATGTAGGTGCCGGCACCTTCCAGCCCGTCAAGACCGAAAACCTTGCCGACCACACCATGCACAGCGAGTGGTACGACATTCCCTTGCCCACATTGGCCGCCATGGAGCGCTGTCGCCAGCGCGGCGGCCGCATCATTGCCGTGGGCACCACCACGGTGCGCACTCTGGAGTCCTGGGCCAAGTACGGCAATATCAGCGGCGACACCAGCATCTTCATCACCCCGGGATTTCAATACCAGGTGGTCGATTTGCTGATCACCAACTTCCATCTGCCCAAAAGCACGCTGATGATGCTGGTCAGCGCTTTCGCGGGCTATGAACACATCATGGGCATGTATCAGCATGCGATTGCCCAGCACTACCGCTTCTTCAGCTATGGAGACTCCATGCTGCTGGAGCGCCATCGCTGATCTGCAACACATTGGACCCGCCACCCCAGCCCCTGGCATATAGAGTTACAGAAAATCTGGGTCCAATCTTTTCTTGGTGGTAGATTTCATTGTTTTGTCAAAATGCTTATTCATTTTATAAAAATCAATGGAAGCTCAAGCCCCACAAGATGAAGAGTTGGATCTGCTGGATCTGTTGGTAACTCTCGCAGAAAACTGGAAAATTCTGATTTTCGGCCCGCTACTGGCGGGCATTGCTGCCTATGGAATTGGCTTTGTGATTCCCAAGACCTACGAAAGCAGCTCATCGGTTCAGGTTGAGCGTGCCGGCTCCAGCTTTACCGCCCCCATGGCCGCAAGCTTGGCCATGTCTGCAGACGTGCTGCACCAGATTGCCCCCGTTGCGGGCCTGGACGATGGCCTGACCAACGAAGCAATCTATAAAAAACTCAGCAAGCGCATCACCGTCAATGTCGGCAAGCAGGACAAGCTGCTGAATATTGCAACGCAGGCCAAATCGCCTGAAGCGGCTCAAAAGCTCAACCAGGCGCTGCTGGACACCTTGTTTCCTCTGAGCAGGCCGCGCGGAATGGAAAAAAAGCAGCTGGAAGTGCAACTGGCCTCCGAAAAGACGCGCCTGGAGGAGTCCCTCAAGCTCGAGCATGACACCTCCGCCAATCTGTCCTCCGGGAAAAGTGTCAGCGAAGCGACCAGCCGCCTCTATGGCGAGCTGCTGACCGCCAACAGCAATCGCCAGAAGGGGATCCTGGACATGGAGCGCCGCCTCGGCGGCCTGGACAATGACGATGTGATCCAGATGCCGACCCTGCCCGAAGGCGCTATCAAACCCAAGAAATCCATGCTGGCCATTGGTGCGGCTGTGGGCTCCGGCTTCATCCTGCTGCTTTTTGTGTTCATCCGGCAAGCGCTGCGTGCCGCCAAGGAGTCTTCGACCGAGCGGGCCGAAAAAATTGCGCGTATTCGTAACGCCATGCCCTGGTAAACCTTCGCCACCCATCCCATGCCCGCACCTAACAGTGCGGGCATTTTTATGGGCGGCGCAACCAACTCAGGCAGCCTCCTGCACCTAGAATTCTGCGATTCTCTTGTCGCAAATCGCTACGGACATGCTCCCCCGCTGGCTCTCGCCCACACTTTCACCGTCAGCGCAGTCTGCCATCCGCGGTGTTCTGCTCACCATATTCGCCTGTGCGCTGTTTGCCGTTCTGGATAGCGCCACCAAATTCACGGGCACGCTGCTTCCGACTCTCATGGTGCTGTGGCTGCGCTTCATGGCCCAGGCCATGGTCACCAGCGTGCTGGTTTTGCCTCGGCACGGCTTTTCGGCACTGAGAACCCAGAACTTGAGGTTTCAGCTTCTGCGGGCAGCTTCAGGGCTTTTGACTACGGTCTGCGCCTTTTTCTGCATAAAGAACATGCCTTTGGCCAATTTCACAGCCATCTGGTCAGCGGCTCCGCTGTTTATCGTGGTCGCATCGGCACTCTTCTTCAAGGAGCAGGTCAGTCCTGCCCGTTGGTCGCTGCTGGTGATCGGCCTGCTGGCAGTGATTGCCATTGTGCGGCCGGAAAACGACGGGCAGTCCTTGGGCCTGGCCGCCCTGTGGCCGGTTGGTCTGCTGATATCGGGCACCACCTACCAGGTCCTCGGAAGTCGCCTGTCGCGCCTGGACTCGCCTCCGACCACCCAGCTCTACTCGACCTGGCTTCCCTTGCTGCTGACCACTCCTCTCATGGGCTTTGTGTGGCAGCCCATCGATCAGTGGCAGATCTACGCAGCGGCAGCTGTGATGGGCCTTTGCAGCGGCATTGGCCACCTGATGCTGCTGCAGGCATACACCCACGCCACGCCCGCAACCGTGGCGCCTTTCCTCTACAGCCAGATCGGCTTTGCCATGCTGATGGGCTGGCTGTTTTTCGGACAGCTTCCCGACAGCACATCGCTGATCGGCATGGCGGTGGTGACGCTCAGCGGCCTGATGGGGGTCTGGCTGGGGATCAGGGAAAAGCGCTGAGACAGCCCAATCCGGCCATCTCAATAGCCTTGTCTGAGCTTGAACTCCCGGGCCTTGCCGAAGTGTCCGTTACCGATAAAGGGCACGGGAGGCCTCAGAGCCGATAGTGGTGAAGGGTGGTTGCTCATCAGCACCAGATGACCACGATCCTGAGGAATGAACACACGCTTGGACTGGGCGTGCGAGCCCCAGAGCATGAAGACCGTGGGCCGCCCCTGCTCGGCGACATGTCGGATGATGGCATCGGTCAGCTCTTCCCAGCCTTTTTTGGCATGGCTTGCGGCTTGCCCTTCTTCCACCGTCAGGCTGGTATTGAGCAGCAGCACACCATGCTGAGCCCAGCTCACCAGGCTGCCGCCGGGCTGGGGAAAAGCCGGAAACGGCGTGCCCAGCTCGCGCTGCATTTCCTTGAAGATGTTCTGCAGCGAGGGCGGAACGCGCACCCCGGGGGCAACCGAGAATGCCAGCCCTTCGGCCTGCCCACGGCCGTGATAGGGGTCCTGCCCGAGAATCACGACACGCACGTCCTCTGGCGGTGTCAGCTCCAGGGCCCTCAAGGGGGCAGGGGGAAAGATCACGGCGCCGGCACCCAGTCTTTGCTGCAAAAACTGCAGCAGCTTCTGGCCCGTGCTCCCAGCAAAGAAAGGCTCGACAACGGCTTGCCAGCCGGTTGAGACTGGCCAGTCCTGCGGATCTGCACTCATCAACTGGGTAGGCGCAGCGGTGTTGGCACTCATGCTCTGGCTAGTGAAGTTCATGCGTGGATTCTCTCAACTTCCACGCCCACCTCGAATGATTTCCTCAAGGGTTCTCACCTATTTCGAGGCTCAAAATACCTGATTTCAGTGAGTGACACATTCTGACAATTTGCAAAGAATCGACTCCAACATAGCTGACCACCTGGCGGCTCAGGCTCACAAGGAGTTATTCATGCACACATCTTCTGCCAGTCACTCACAAGCCTCTGCCGCGCAGGCCTTCTTTTCATGCGCCCGCTCCGCCTTCAGCCTGAATCCCCAGGGCTTCAAGTTTGCCGACTGGGAGCTGCGCCTGCGCTCGCGCAGCCTCATCAGCGCTGCCGGGCATGAGGTGGGGCTCACAAAGAGCGAGTTCGCGCTGCTGCTGGCCCTGCTCAAGCGCCCCAGGCAAATCATGAGCCGTGAACAGATCATGGATCTGACACAGGCCGAAGATGATGTCTTTGACCGTGCCATCGATGTGCAGATGCTGCGTTTGCGCCGCAAGGTCGAAGCATCGAGCCGCGCGCCCATGCTGCTCAAGACCAAGCGTGGCGCCGGCTATTTTCTGGATGCCGATGTGCAGGTTCTGCGCTGAACCTGCACACCGGCCAACCCTTTATTGAAACAACTGGGCCAGGGCCTCGCCCGGCTCGCGGGCACGCATGAATGCCTCGCCCACCAGGAAGGCGTCAATGCCCGCCTCACGCATGGTCTTCACATCGTCCCTGGTCAGGATGCCGGACTCAGTCACCAGCAGGCGATCGGCGGGCACATCCTTCTTGAGGGCAATCGTGGTCTGAATATCGACCTCGAATGTGCGCAGATTGCGGTTGTTGATGCCCACCAGCGGCGTCTTGAGCTTGAGTGCTCGTTGCAACTCCTGGCCGTCATGCACTTCCACCAGCACATCCATGTCCAGGCTGTGCGCAATCTGCTCCATCTCCGCCATCTGCGCATCGTCCAGGCAGGCAGCGATCAGCAGCACGCAATCGGCGCCCATCACCCGCGATTCGTAGATCTGATAGGGGTCGACCATGAAGTCCTTGCGCAGCACCGGCAGCAGCGTGCTCGCGCGGGCCTGCTTGAGATAGTCGGGTTGCCCCTGGAAGAACTGGCGATCAGTCAGCACCGACAGGCAGGCAGCACTGATCTTGCCGTCCCCCACCATATAGCTCTGGGCGATATCGGCAGGATCGAAGTCGGGACGGATCACGCCCTTGCTGGGGCTGGCCTTCTTGACTTCTGCGATCACGCCGGCTTGTCCCTTGGCGATCTTGGCACGGATGGCGCCCACGAAATCGCGCGTGGAGACACGGCTTTGCGCATCGCGGCGCATCTCGGCAAACGGCACGGCCTTCTTGGCGGCAGCAACTTCCTGGACCTTGACGTCGCAGATTTTCTTGAGAATGTCAGACATGGTTTTCCTTGTTGGTGGCGGCATCCGCCGGGCCGCGCAAGACCTTCACGATGATGCGGTGCATGCCTATGCCCACCACGATGAACAGCAGGGAGATGCCCAGCACGATCCAGGTGCCGGGATCGCTCCAGATGGGCGCATCCAGCAGGCTCATGCCGCTGCCTGGCCGAGCTTTTGCGAATAGGCCACCAGTTCCTGGAGCTTGGCCAGTGCCGCGCCGCTGTCGATGGCCTGTTGCGCACGCTCCAGCCCCTCTTCGATCGAGCCGGCCACATTGGCGGCGTAGAGGGCGGCGCCGGAGTTGAGACAGACGATATCGCGTGCCGGGCCTTGCTCACCCTGCAGCACGCCCATCAGCATGGCCTTGGACTCCTCGGGATTCTCGACCTTGAGCGAGCGCGTGCCCGCCATGCGCAGGCCAAAGTCCTCGGGGTGTAGTTCGTATTCGCGCACCACGCCGTCCTTGAGCTCGCCGACCAGCGTGCCCGCGCCCAGGCTGATTTCATCCAGGCCGTCGCGGCCGTAGACAACCAGCGCATGTTCGGCGCCCAGGCGCTGCAAGGCACGCACCTGGATGCCGACCAGGTCTTCATGGAAGACCCCCATCAGGATATTGGGCGCGGATGCCGGGTTGGTGAGCGGGCCCAGGATGTTGAAGATGGTGCGCACGCCCAGCTCCTTGCGCACGGGGGCCACGTTCTTCATGGCCGGATGATGGTTGGGCGCAAACATGAAACCGATGCCCACATCGCGTATGCAATCGGCGATCTGCGCGGCGTTGAGGTTGATGTTGACGCCCAGCGCCTCCATGGCATCGGCACTGCCCGACTTGCTGCTGACGCTGCGCCCGCCATGCTTGCTGACCTTGCCGCCCGCCGCCGCAATCACAAAGGTCGAGCAAGTCGAGATGTTGAAGGTGTTGGCGCCGTCGCCGCCGGTGCCGACGATATCGACCAGATTCCTCTTGTCGTGCACGTTCACCTTGTTGGAGAACTCGCGCATCACCTCGGCCGCAGCCGAGATCTCGCCAATGGTTTCCTTCTTCACGCGCAGGCCGGTGATGATGGAGGCCGTCATCACGGGCGAGAGCTCGCCGCGCATGATCATGCGCATCAGGTGCAGCATTTCGTCATGGAAGATTTCACGATGCTCGATGGTTCGCTGCAGCGCTTCCTGGGGAGTGATCATTGCAATATCTCTCTATGTTTTTGATAGCTGTCTCCGCTTATCAGCAATCGATTTCCTATTGTTTTCATTCTGAAATCAAGCAGTGACATACGCTGACAGCTATCAATAAATCAACAGTTATTTCTGGTCGAGGAAGTTCTTCAACATGGCATGGCCATGCTCGGTCAGAATGCTCTCGGGGTGGAACTGCACGCCCTCGATGGCCAGCTCGCGGTGGCGCACCCCCTGGATTTCACCATCTTCGCTGGTCGCCGTGATTTCAAGGCATTCGGGCAGCGTGTTCCGGTCTATGACCAGGGAGTGATAGCGGTTGACCGTGAACTGCCTGGGCAAGTCGGCAAACACGCCCTTCTGGTCGGTGCTGATCACGCTGGTCTTGCCGTGCATCTGCTGGCCCGCCCGGATGATGTCGCCGCCAAAGGCCGCGCCAATGCTCTGGTGACCCAGGCAGACGCCCAAAATCGGCAGCTTGCCTGCGAAATGCTTGATCGCCGCCACCGAGATGCCCGCCTCGTTGGGCGAGCAGGGGCCGGGCGAGATCACCAGCCGCTCGATGCCTTCACGCGCGATCAGCGCCTCGACTTCGGCCACCGTGGTTTCGTCATTGCGCACCACGGTCACCTCCGCGCCCAGCTCGCCAAAGTACTGGACGATGTTGTAAGTAAAGCTGTCGTAGTTATCGACCATCAGCAGTTTCATGGTCTTACTCCCCTGATTTCTTGGGTTCACGCAGACGCGCAAATTCCTGGTGTTCGTAGTCGATGCAGGCTTCCATCAGCGCGCGATAGACGGTCTCCATCACATCGGGCTGGCCGCCCTCCTGCGCCGTGCGCTCACGCACGCGACTGACGATGGCTTCGATACGCGCCTCATCGCGCACCTGGCCCACGTCTTCCTTGATGCGTGCTGCCTGCTGCATATAGCCGATGCGGGTGACCAGCAGCGGCACCAGCACATCGTCGAGCGCATTCACATTGCGGCGCACATCTTCCATGGTGGTGCAGTGCTGCACCTTCTCAATGGAACGATTCATTGCATTTCTCCATCGCGTGTCAGGTCAGTCACTGCACTCAAAGCTGTTGCAGCGCCTTGCAGGAGACGGCCAGCAAGGGCCGCCCCGCAGCGTGGGCTGCCCCAGCAAAGGCCGTCGTCCCCCTTCAAGGGGGAAGGTGCGCAGCGCCTCAGGGGGTAGTCGTTTTTCATTCCAGACCTTCCTCAACCAGTTCTGCGGCGCGCAGCAAGGCGCGGGCCTTGTGCTCGGTCTCTCTCCACTCCAGCTCGGGCACGGAGTCGGCCACCACGCCGGCAGCGGCCTGCACATAAAGCACGTTGTCCTTGATGACGCCGGTACGGATCGCAATTGCCAGATCCATGTCGCCGGCAAAGCTCAGATAGCCGCAGGCACCGCCGTAGATGCCGCGCTTGCCGGGCTCGAGCCGATCGATGACTTCCATGGCATGCACCTTGGGCGCGCCCGTCAGCGTGCCGGCGGGGAAGGTGGCCTTGAAGACATCCATATTGTCCATACCGTCCTGCAAGATGCCTTCCACATTACTCACGATATGCATGACATGGCTGTAGCGTTCCACGGCAAAGGCTTCGGTCACCTTGACGCTGCCGGTCCTGGCAATGCGGCCGATATCGTTGCGCGCCAGATCGATCAGCATCACATGCTCGGCACGCTCCTTGGGGTCGGCGATCAGCTCCTGCTCGGTGGCCTTGTCGGCCTCCACCGTATTGCCGCGCGGACGGGTGCCGGCCAGGGGTCGAATCGTGACCTTCTGGCCGTCGGGCGTGCGCTCCTGGCGCACCAGGATCTCCGGGCTGGCTCCCACCACATGGAAATCTCCGAAATGGTAGAAGTACATATAGGGGCTGGGGTTGAGCGAGCGCAGCGCGCGGTAAAGCGACAGCGGCGAGGCCGTGAAACGCTTGTGAATGCGCTGGCCCACCTGCACCTGCATGAAGTCGCCCGCCGCAATCAGCTCCTTGGCCTTTTGCACGGCATCCAGATAGTCCTGCTTGTCGAAGCTACGCTCTGCGGGATAGCTTTCACCGGCACGAATCTGCGGCGCGCTGACCGAATAGCGCAGCTGGTCCTTGAGCTGGCGCAGGCGCTTCTTGGCGCGGGTATAGGCCTCTGCCTCGCCGGGGTTGGCGTAGACGATGAGGTAGAGCTTGCCCGAGAGGTTGTCGATGACGGCGACCTCTTCGCACTGCAGCAGCATGATGTCGGGCGTGCCCAGGCTGTCGGGCGGGCAGCTGCCTTCAAGCTTTTTCTCGATGTAGCGCACGGCGTCATAGCCGAAATAGCCGGCCAGACCGCCGCAAAAACGCGGCATGCCGGGCGTGACGGCCACTTTGAAGCGCTGCTGATAGGCCGCGATGAAGTCCAGCGGATTGCCGCCGGCAGTCTCCACCACCTTGCCATCGGTCACAACCTCGGTCCTGGCCTGGGCACCGAAGCCCGAGGCGCGCACAAAGCTGCGTGCCGGCAGGCCGATGAAGCTGTAGCGGCCGAAGCGCTCGCCGCCGACGACGGATTCCAGCAAGAAGCTGTACTTGCCGTCGCCATTGGCATGGGCCAGCTTGAGATAGAGAGACAGCGGGGTTTCGAGGTCGGCAAAGGCCTCGATCAGCAGCGGGATGCGGTTATAGCCTTGGGCCGCAAGCGATTTGAATTCCAGTTCCGTGATCACGGGAGAAGCTCCGGGAGTCATGGCGCATGGTGCATCTGCACGGATGGATTACAGGGCAGATGACGCGTTTGAAGAGAGGATGCGCCGGTTCATTCCAATTGGCCCGAAGTATGCAATGCATGGGGCCGCGGGGTGCACGCCGGGCTCGTGCCGGGTGCTTCAGCAGTTCAGATGTGCAGGCTTACGCCAGGGCCAGGCTCCCCGGTCTCCACAACCTGCATTGAACGTGCGATGAATGAACATGATGCCGGACAGTGTAGCGCATGAACTGCGGAATTTCTCCGCAGTCCAGATACCCAGGGAAAGACCCATCTCAAAGCCCCATGCTGGGGACAGTCCTTATTGCGACGAAATCTGGCAGACACAAATATGCACGACCGTTCGCAATTCAAGGCCACCTGCAGAGCAGGCCAGGAACAACCAACACGAGGAGACATTCATGCCCAGCTTACGTTGGCCACAGGCTTTGCTGCTGGCCGCTGCGCTTGCCAGCTTCGCCACCCATGCTCAGGAGCGTCCGACTGACCCCGTCAAGTTGCATGGTGTGAACTACGCACCCAGCTTGCAGTTGCAGGGTCAGGCCCTGCAGCTCAACGGTGCAGGCACCCGCTACAAGGCCGTTTTCAAGGTCTATACCGCCGGCCTGTACCTGGAAAAGCCGGCGCGCAGCCTGCAGGAAATCGCTGCCCTGCCCGGGCCCAAGCGCATCAGCGTGACCATGCTGCGCGATATCGACTCGGCCGAGCTGGGCAAGCTGTTCTCACGCGGCATGGAAGACAATATGGAGCGGGCCGCCTTCTCCAAGCTGATTCCGGGGGTGATGCGCATGAGCGAAATCTTCACCCAGCACAAAAAGCTGCTCGCGGGCGAGAACTTCATGGTGGACTGGCTTCCCGGCCAGGGCGCCATCGTGACCGTCAAGGGCCAGCCACAGGGCGAAGCCTTCAAGGAGCCCGAATTCTTCAACGCCCTGCTGGGCATCTGGCTGGGCCCCAAGCCCGCCGATCAGCAGCTCAAGAAAGCGCTGCTGGGCGAGGCAGGATGAATCACTTGAGCAGCTCGCGGTAATAGTTGGGCAGCGCAAACAGCGCGCCGTGCACCTGCTCGTTGTAGTACTGCAGATCCCGCACTTTGCGCTGCCTGAGGCGTTCGGCCAGCTGCGGCGCCTTCAGCTCCAGCGGATCGAGCTCATCGGAGGCCAGGGCCAGCCCCCAGTAAGCGCCGTAAAGCGGAATGTAGAGGCCGTAGCAGCGCACCACGGCAAACTGCTGATGCAGGCTGCGCACCAGCTCCGCCACCTGCGCACCGTGAAAGACAGGGCTGCCCAGATGCAGCACCAGCGCACCGCCCGGCGCCAGCACGCGCTTCATGCGTGCCAGCGAGTCAGGTGCATACAAGGCGCTGGCAGGCGTGTCAGGGTCGGTCAAATCCATGAGTGCCAGATCGAAGCGCTCATCGCTTGCATCCATCAAGGCCAGACCGTCGCCTATACAGACCTCGACACGCGGATCGTCGAGCGCGCCCCGATGCACGGACTGCAGATGCTGGCGCGAGAACTGCACCACAGCCTCATCCAGCTCAGCCAGCACCACGCGCTCGATGCTCGGGTGCTTGAGCAGCTCCTCGGCGGCTCCGCCATCGCCGCCTCCCAGAATCAGGGCCTTGCACGGCGCGGGGTGGGCCATGGCGGCCGGGTGCACCAGCGCCTCGTGATAGAAAAACTCCTCGCCCTCGGAGGTCATGAAGCAATCATCCAGACGCAGCACCTTGCCGAACTGCGGCGTCTGCAGCAGCTCCAGCTTCTGATACGGGGTCTGCTGCGTCTGCAGCGCCGTGGCGCGGTAACCAAAGCGCGCATGGGGCGTGAGCTGCTCCGTGGCCCAGCCGGATTCGGGCCCGGGTGCAGGGTCCACATCATGGTCCGCCGACTGCGCCATGCCGATGTCGCCGCGCATCAATTGCTGGCGCAACACCTTTCGGGGCGCAAAAGCGTCGATCACGCCTTCCATCAGCCTGCGGGCCTTGCCCGAGTTGTCGGCCGAAAAATTGCACACATAGACGTCGATGGTGACACTGCCCGTCTCGGGCCAGGTATGTATGGCCAGATGAGACTCCGCCAGCAGAACCGTACCCGTCACCCCGCCGGGCTGGCCTTCATAGGGCGGAAACTTCACCCAGGTGTCATCCACCAGGGTCAGTCCCGAGGCCGCAGTCTGTTCGCGGCAAAGCCCGGCGATGGCATCGGCATCGAGCATATAGCGCTCGCAGCCTGCGCATTGGTAAAGGTCGGCAGTCAGGTGCAGTCCGTGCATGTGGCGTGAGTCCCCCTTTGTTCTCTGCCGACCGCACAGTGATGCAGGAGCCGGCATGGATTCAGACAAAGCGACCGACTCTAGCAAATATGCTTATCCGCACTCTTTCATGCCAGATATGCGGACAAAAACACAGCATCACGCAACAAGCTGCGCCAGCGAATCCAGATGAGCCCTGGCCTTGACCGCCGTGATAGGCTGGCCGTGGTTGTAGCCGTAGGTCATCAACACCACGGGGCAGCCCGCTGCATGGGCAGCCTGGGCGTCGTTGCTGGAGTCGCCCACCATCAGCGTGCGCGCGGGATCGCTGCCCAGAGCCTTGCAGGTCTCGACCAGGGGCATGGGGTCGGGCTTTTTGCGCGCGAAGGAGTCGCCACCGAACACACAGTCGAAAAAGCCGTCCAACCCCTTGGCGGCCAGCAGGGGCTGGGCAAAGGACAGGGGCTTGTTGGTCAGGCAGGCCATGCGCAGGCCCAGGGAGCGCAGGGCATGCAGACCCTGGGCCACGCCCGGGTAGACATCGGCGAACTGGCCGTTGATGGCCAGGTAATGGTGCTCGTAACGCTGCCAGGCCTGGGGATACAGGACGTCGATATCCGCAGCCCCCACATGGGCCAGCACCGAGCGGATCAGATGCTCGCTGCCCTTGCCCACCATGTTCTCGATGATCTGCGGCTTGATAGCCGGCAATTGCAGATCGGCCAGCATGCGGTTGAGCGCTTCGGCGAAGTCGCCCAGCGTGTTCACCATCGTGCCGTCGAGGTCGACCATGACGGCATCCAGTTCCAGAGCGGCGGCGGGAGCGGGCAGATTCAGCTTCATACAACTATCAATTCAGTAGCTGCATGCGCTTTTCAATATTGGGCTTGCAGCCAAAAAACTAAAACATCCATCCCCCGACTCCCAAAGCCGCGCTCGTGTATCGAGCGCAGCCGAAGTCAGGGCTGGGAACCAGGCCTGGGCGGCCTCGCCGCCTCTGTGCAGCGCCTTAAGCGGGAGTCAGGCCAGATTCTTGCGCATGGTGTCGATGACAGCCTTGTAATCGGGCTTGCCGAAGATGGCGCTGCCTGCCACAAAAGTGTCGGCACCGGCATCGGCCACTGCACGGATATTGGCTTCCTTGATGCCGCCGTCCACTTCCAGGCGAATGTCTTTGCCAGAAGCATCGATCAACTTGCGGGCCTTTTCGATCTTACGCAGCGTGCTATCAATAAAGCTTTGACCGCCGAAGCCGGGGTTCACGCTCATCAGCAGGATCAGATCGATGTCTTCGATCATCCAGTCCAGCACCTCCAGCGACGCGGCGGGATTGAACACCAGACCGGCCTTGCAGCCGTGAGCCTTGATGTTTTGAACACTGCGGTGCACATGCAGCGACGCATCGGGGTGAAAGCTGATGTAGTCCGCACCTGCCTTGGCAAAAGCCGTGGCGAGATCGTCCACGGGCTGCACCATCAGATGCACGTCGATGGGCACGGGCTTGCCGTCGGGTGTGACCGAATGGGGCTTCAAAGCCTGACAGATCATGGGGCCGAAGGTCAGATTGGGGACGTAATGGTTGTCCATCACGTCGAAGTGGATCCAGTCGGCGCCGGCTGCAATGACATTACGCACTTCTTCACCCAGACGGGCGAAGTCGGCTGACAGGATGGAGGGGGCAATACGGTAGGTGGGGCTCATGGATTGCAATTGTCGCAGTTACCATTAGCTCATGCCGATGAATGAGTTTCTGGTCCAAGTCCAGCCCGCCTACCTGCCCGAGCAATCCGCCCCGGCCGCCGGCGTCTATGTGTTTTCCTACACCATTACCGTCACCAACACGGGTGAGGTGCCCGCGCAGCTGATTGCGCGGCACTGGATCATCACCAACGAGTTGGGCCATGTCGAAGAGGTCAAGGGCCTGGGCGTGGTGGGCCGACAGCCGCTGCTGCAGCCCGGTGAATCCTTCGAGTACAGCAGCGGTTGCCAGCTGCGCACGCCCACGGGCACCATGCGGGGAAGCTATCTCTGCGTGAATCACGAGGGCGAGACCTTCGAGTGCGAGATTCCGCTATTCGTGCTGCAGATGAATGAGTCCGGCGACCCCATGCCCATGCCCGAGAAGCGCGTTCTGCACTAAGGCGGCCACCCCACATTTGCATGAAGAAAAGCACTCTTGACCTGCCCGGCCTGCTGGCGTCCCTGGATCCCGACGCAGGCCTTGCACAACGCCATCTGTGGCTGATCCATCTGGCCGAGTGGATACGCGCAGCCGAACCCTCTGTCGAAGGCGCCGTGCAGCGCGTGAAACAGATCGTCGAGGCCTTTGAGGCCGACCCCGAAGCGCTGGCCCGGCTGCGCCGCTGGAGCCAGACGCTGATGGAAACGGTGGACATCACCGCCCTGCTGGCCGATTTCGGCTTTGCCCCGCGCACCGCCATGGCGAGCGAAGTGGCCGAGCGCCTGCGCTACAAGCTGCTGCCCAGCACGCCCGAGACCGAGGATGCCTCCGAGCTGTTCATGCTGGTCTTTCCCGAGCGTTTCGACGCCCGCTGGCTGCATGCGCTGGACAGCCAGCTCATGGCCCGCATTACCACCTTGCTGACCCCGCAGCAGCAGGATGAAGGCGTGAGCTTCTGGGAGCGTAACCTGCTTGACGCCATCACCTATTGCGCGGGACAGATTCTCTCCACAGGCTTTGCCCCGGAGCTGCGTCTGCGCATGAGCGAGCAGGCACGCGAGGAAAAGCCGTTTCATGCGCTGATCCACGATGTGGAAAACCTGCGTGTGGAGGTCATGCTGCCGCTGCGCACCACCGACAGGCGCGACGCCGCAGCCGCCCAGCTGCGCGAACGGCTCGAGGCCTGCCGCGCCGCCGTATCGTCGGTGTACTCCTATGTCGAGGCCGAAGGCATTTCCGTCGGCCTGATCTTCCGCCTGCGCCAGGTGCGTGCGCGCATTCTGCGCATTCGCCGCCTGCTCGATTGCCTGCTGGCAGAAGACCGCGCCTACGAGACGTCCGAGCTGCTGTCCAACCTGGTGGCCGTGGGCATAGAGCGCCGAAGCGTGCGTGCGCTGATGTCCACCAACTCATCGCTGCTGGCCGCCAAGGTGGCCGAGCGCAGCGCCGAAACCGGCGAGCACTACATCACCCGCGACGGCAGCGAATACCGCAAGATGGTGGCCAAGGCCGCGGGCGGCGGCTTTGTGATGGCCTTCACCACGCTGGCCAAGTTTGCGCTGTATGCGCTGGGCCTGTCCGTCTTCTGGTCGGGACTGGCTGCGGGCTTCAACTACGCCATCAGCTTTGTGCTGATCCAGATGCTGCACTTCACGGTGGCCACCAAGCAGCCTGCCATGACGGCGCCTGCCATGGCCGCCAAGCTCAAGGACATCCAAAGTGATGGCTCCATCCAGGAGTTCGTCGATGAGGTTGCTCATCTGGTGCGCTCCCAGGTGGCTGCCATTCTGGGCAACGTGCTCATCGTCTTCCCAGGGGCGTTGCTGCTGTCGCTGGGCTATGCCTATCTTGTCGGCCACCAGGCGCTCAGCACCCCGCATGCGCGCCAGGTGCTGGACTCGCTGAGTCTGCTGGGGCCATCCGTGCTCTTCGCCGCCTTTACCGGCGTGCTGCTGTTTGTCAGCAGCCTGATTGCCGGCGGTGCGGAAAACTGGTTTGTGCTGCGCAACATCGATTCGGTGATTCGCTACAACCCGCGCATCACCCGCTTTCTGGGCACGGGCCGCGCGGATCGCTGGGCAAGCTTTTTGCGCAAGAATGTCTCCAGCCTGGCGTCCAATATCTCGCTGGGTTTCATGCTGGGCCTGGTTCCTGCATTTGCGGCCTTCTTCGGCCTGGGACTGGAAGTACGCCACGTCACCCTGTCCACGGGCCAGATCGGCGTGGCCGTGGCATCGCTGGGCTGGGAGGTGCTGCATGACGATCTGCTGTGGTGGGCCGTGGCCATGCTGCCCTTCAATGCGGCGCTGAATGTGGGGGTGAGCTTCTACCTGGCTTTCCGCGTCGCCCTGCGTGCCCACAACGTCAGCGGCGTGGACCGCTCGCGCATCTACAAGGCTATACGCCAGCGCTTCTGGCGCAGGCCGCTGAGCTTTTTCTGGCCTTGACCATCAACCGCCGCCGACCAGCGGCCCACCAGGCCGCAGCATCGCGGGCGGCCAGAGACTTCATGGGTGAATTCGATCTGATCCGCCGCTACTTCCAGCGCCCTGTGCGTCGCGCCGCCCTGGGCGTGGGCGATGACTGCGCGCTGCTGGCCCCGGCCCCCGGCATGCAGCTGGCCATCTCCAGCGACATGCTGGTCGAGGGCCGCCACTTCTTTGCCGATGTGAACCCGCGCCTGCTGGGTCACAAGGCTCTGGCCGTCAACCTCAGTGATCTGGCCGCCAGTGGTGCCAGGCCTCTGGCATTCACGCTGGCCCTGTCCCTGCCCGGTGCCGACGAAGCCTGGATCAGCGAATTCGCGGCCGGCCTGCTCACCCTGGCCGATGCCCATGAATGCGAGCTGATCGGCGGCGACACCACGGGCGGCCCGCTCAATATCTGCATCACCGTATTTGGCGAAGTCCCTGCCGGCCAGGCCTTGCTGCGCAGCGGCGCCAGGGCCGGCGATGAGATCTGGGTCAGCGGCACTCTGGGCGATGCACGCCTGGCACTGGAGGCCATGCTGGGCCATGCGCCCTTGCCTGCCGAGTTGCTGCAGCAGGCCCGCCAGCGGCTTGAAGCCCCCACGCCGCGCGTGGCCCTGGGCCTGGCGCTGCGCGGCATTGCCAGCAGCGCGCTGGATGTCAGCGACGGCCTGCTCGGCGACCTCGGTCATATCCTGGAGCTGTCCAGTGTCGGCGCCACAGTAGACAGTCGCTGCATCACGCCCTTGATGGCTGCAGCCGCCTATCCGCAAAGCGATGCATGGCAATTCGATTCAAAGCTGCAGCAGCAATGCACGCTGGCCGGCGGCGACGACTACGAGCTGTGCTTTACCGCCCCCGCAGCCCGGCATGCCGACGTACTGGCAGCAGGCTCTGCCAGCGGCACGCCGGTGCATCCCATAGGCCGCATCGATGCCGAGCCGGGTCTGCGCGTGATCGATGCGGACGGCACCCTGCTGCAAAACCGCTGGAAGTCCTTCGACCACTTCGGCGGATGAACGCAATGAACGCGGCCCGGACGCAAGAGGCGCCAGGACAGGGATAGGAAACCGCCTGGGTTAAGCTCAAGCCCTTGGGGCTTACGCAAACAGGAATGCAACAAGGGCCTGCCTGCTGAGGCAGTCGTCTTGCCTGAACCCGTTTTGCGTAAGTCATGTCCCTGTCCACTGCCCACAAGAGCTGCCAATGTGTTCAAGCCGTCTTCTGCCTGTGTCCATGGTCTGTGTCGCAGCTGCTTTGCCCGGGCTCGCCCTGGCCGACGCCAGCAGCCTCAGTGTCTCTGGCAATCGCGCGCCCATCACCGAGGTCACGCTCTATCCCGGCATCGCCGCCGTACAGCGCGAGGCACGCATCGACGCCCAGACCCGCCTGCTCAGCTTTGAATGCCTGCCCGCCAGCGTGGATACGCAGAGCCTGCAGATCAGCGGCGATGAAGGCGTGCGCGTGGGTGAGATCAAGACCCTGATGCAGTCCAGGCAGATGGCTGCCAAGGAATGCACCAGCCCGCTGGATCAGCAGATTCGCGGCCTTGAGGATCAGCTCGCGAACATCGAGGCCGAAGAAGGCGCCGCCAGGCTGGTGGGCGATTTTCTGCAGGGCATGAGCAAGCCTGGTGACGAAGCCAGAATCAGCCCCGCGCAGATTGCCGGCACCAGCCAGGTCCTGCGCCAGACCAGCCGCGACAACAGCCTGCGTGCCCACCAGATTCAGCGCCAGAAGCAGGATCTGCTGGCGCAATTGCAGCCCTTGCGCCAGGAGCGCGACCGCACGGGTTCCGAGCAGTCTCAGGTCATGAAAGTCAGCGTGCAGCTGGCCAGCGCACGCGCGGCCAATGTGCGCCTGAGCTACCAGGTGCGCGGGCCGAGCTGGCAGCCCAGCTACCGCGCCCAGTTGAACACCACCAAGCAGCAGGTGCAGCTGGAGCGCCAGGCCCTGGTCGTGCAGGCCAGTGGCGAGGACTGGAGCAATGTGCGCCTGCGCCTGTCCACCGGCCAACCCAGCCGCAGCACCCAGGGTGTCATGCCACGCCCCTGGACGGTGGATATCGCCCAGCCGCTGCCCCCCGCCGTACCGGCGCCGGCCCCCGTCGCCATGATGGCGCGCAGCGGAGCCCGGGCGATGCGCGAAGAGGCAGTGGCACCGGACTTGCCAGTGCTCGATGTCTCCAGCATCAACACGGCCTACAGCACGCAATTCATCGTGCCGTACAAGATCAGCGTGCCCTCCAGCGCCGAGCGCATCACGCTGTCGCTAGGTCAGGAAAATCTGGCCACCAGCTTACTGACCCGCACCGCGCCGGCCATGGAAGAGGCGGCCTATCTGATTGCCACGCTGCAGGCTCCGCCAGGCATCTGGCCGGCGGGCCCGGTAGCTCTGTTCCGGGACGAGGCGCTGGTTGGCAACGGCAGACTGGACTTCGGCAACGCCCAGGCGCTGGCGCAAGGACTGTCTTTTGGTCGCGATGAAAACGTGGTGGTGCGCCGCCTGCCTGCGCAAAGCCACACCGGCAGCGGCGGCTGGGCCAGCAGCAAAACCGAGCGCAGCATCGTGCGCCACTACGCAGTGGAAAACCGCCACAACCAGCCCATCGCGCTGCAGGTGCTGGACTCGGCCCCTGTTTCGCGCAATGAGCAGATCAAAGTGCAGTCGCAATACAGCCCGCAGCCCGCCACCACCAGCTGGAATGCGCAAAACGGCATGGTTGCCTGGGAGCAGAATCTGGCCGCCCGCAGCACGACCCAGTTCCAGGCCACGCACCAGATCCGCTTCCCCGAAAACCAGCCCATCACCGGCCTGCAGTAAGGCAGCGCGTATCATCACGCCATGACGGATGATCTATCAGATAGCGCCGCAGCGCATACGGATAGTGCGCAAGCAGCTATCAATAACAAAGCAAGCCACGGCATGAGTGCGGCAGGAATCGCCCACCCCAGCGTGAAGTTCATGCTGCAGCATCCGGCCCATCTGATTGCTCTGGGCTTTGGCTCCGGCCTGCCCCGCGTCGCCCCCGGCACGGTGGGCAGCCTGTGGGCCTGGCTGGCCTATCTGGTGCTGGCACTGTGGCTGAGCCCGGCACAGATCGGCTGGCTGATTGCCGCCAGCATTCCCGTAGGCTGGTGGGCCTGCACCGTCACCGCAAAGCATATGCGCGTGGCAGACCCCGGCCATATCGTCTGGGACGAAGTGGTCGCCATGTGGATTGTTATGTGGCTGTGCATGCCCATGGGCTTCTGGGGTCAGCTCACCTGCTTCGCTCTGTTCCGCTTTTTTGATGCCGTCAAGCCCCAGCCCGTCAAATGGGCCGATCGCCTGTTCAAAGGCTTCGGCCCGCGCGGCGGCTGGGGAATCATGTGGGATGACCTGGTAGCCGCCTTCTGCACTCTACTGGTCGTGGCCCTCTGGCGGCATTTCTTCTGACCGCGCAAGCCATGGAGGAGACGATGAGCACACAAGCAAGCGGCATCGAAGAACTGGTGCGGCAACTGGCCGCCAGGCTGACCGAAAAAGGCTGGATGCTGGCCACCGCCGAAAGCTGCACCGGCGGCATGATTGCTGCAGCCTGCACCGATCTGGCAGGCTCCAGCCAATGGTTCGAACGTGGTTTCGTGACCTACTCCAACGAGGCCAAGACCGAGATGCTGGGCGTGCCTGCCGAGCTGATCGCCAAGCACGGCGCCGTCAGCGAGGAGGTCGTGCGCGCCATGGCCGAAGGCGCCATACGCAATTCACGCGCCCAGGTCAGCATTGCCGTGACGGGGGTTGCGGGCCCGAGCGGAGGCTCTGCCGAAAAGCCTGTGGGCACAGTCTGGTTCGGCTGGAATGTGGATGGGTGCAGTATCAGCGAGCTGCAGCAGTTCGCCGGTGGCCGCTTCGCCGTGCGGGCCGCAACGCTTCGGCATGCCCTGGCGGGGCTGCTGACGCAACTGAATGCTGACTGCCGGACTAGCCAGCGGGCTTAGAACACCAACTGAACATCGGCAGCGCAATTGAGCTGCACGCCCACGTCGGTGGTGGCCAGGTCTATGCCCAATACCTTCAGCAGCACATTGACCAGTGGGTCGAGCAAGGGCGACAGCACCTGACCGATCAGAGCGGCAACGGCGCCACTCAGCCCACCCAGCAGATCGAACACAGTCCCTAGCAAGGCGGTTAGAAGGCCGTTGGGGCTGCCGGTCGCGGGAATGCGCGTCAGCTGGATTTGACCGACTGTCGGAGCCAAGCTGCCGACGATATTCTTTGCTGCCACGCTCTGGTACAGCGGCGCCTGCTCAAGCCGCGGCGGATTTACGAAGACATGCGGATCGACGATGTTCTCGCCCACGGGCGAGTCCACGGATGCGCCCAGCCCACCGAAATAAAGCGGGGTACGTCCGGCGCCATTGCACCCGAGGCAACCGACGTCGGCCACGACCAATGGCTGCACTATGGGATAGACCTTGGAGGAAAATGCCGCTTTCGCGGCATCTGCCGGCGTATTGCCCATCCTCCCTATGCGCAGGTTGGAGACGGCCGTGGTGCTGCGGGTGTGCAGCCATTTGTTGCCGGCCTGACAAGAGTAATCCGTCAGCCTCGCGCTGCCGCTGCCCACATCCAGTGCTATGTCCAACCTCACAGGCGGTGGCAGCACCTGGATATCCATCCATTTCGGAGGAATGCCTCCGAGCAATAGATTCACGGTCGTCAACACAGGCGACAGCAGCACCAGCACGCCATTGACCAGGCCCGTTACGGCCGAGGCCAGCGGCACTTCCGCCGAAATCAGCGTGCGCACCTGTGCCGTGCGCACAAAAATGGCGTGCTCGCCCGTGGGATTTTGCTTGGCCAGAGACGGATCGCCTATAGCAGACAGCTGCGGCGGCTCTATCACCTTGAGCTTGACAGAGATGCCCACCAGACCCAGCGGCAGATCGAGCGCCGCCACGGCCGCACTGTTGGCGTTGCCTAACTGCGCGACTGCCTGCACGAGATCAAAGGCGCGCAGCCCCAGGTCCAGCGCCGAAGCCGGCAGACCTGTCTGCAGCTTCAACAGTTGGCCCAGCGTCAATGGCACTCCGCCCACACTGACGGCGGCTTGCACGAGTTTTTGCAGCGCATCCACGACCACTCCTGCCGTCTGCTGCTGTCGCACCACGCCCAGCAAGGCGGTGAGCACGCTGCCTACACGCGCATCGGCTTTGAGCAGCCCGTCGTAATCGCCGGCAGCCACATTGAGTTGGACCGCCAGCGCATCAAGAAATTGCAGCAAGCTCACCCGCGTATCCAGCAAACCCTGCCAACCCACGGCATCGATTTTCACGCTCGACTGCAGCAGACCGCTGAACAGCGCATCGAGCAACGGCGACTGACTGCTGTCTACGCTCAGCAGCGTGCTTCGAACGCTCAAGGCCGCCGCAGGGGGCTTGCGCGCCGCGGTGGCACTGGCAACCACCAACCGCCCCTGAGCCTGCCCGGCCGACAGGAGGAAGAAGTACGGCACGCCGCGTGTCACAGTGACCCGGCTCGCATTGAAGGGCGTACCACCAGCCACGAAATAGTCGGTTGCACCGCCCGCACGCCGGGGACTCCAGCTGCCGCACTCCACGACAAGCGCATCGCCATCGAGCGCAGCTTCATTCAGCCCGTTTTGCCGCGCACTGCTGCGGGCATTGTCCTGGCAGGCCGAAACTACGGTCGCGGCCCCCCCCAACGCCGCCAAATCAGCAATCTTCTGCAACTCGCGCTTCTGCCAGAACATATTGCCGATATCGATGGTTGCCAGGCAGATCACAGCAATCATCAGCCATAGCGCCCCCAGCATCGCCACGGAGCCCGATTGGCGACGAGTGCGAAGACGGCTCAGGCCTTTGGCAAAAGACTGCATGCAGAGAACCTCTCTGGCCGCTTAGCGGCTACCACCTGTCTTGCTGCCCACTTGTGTTTCAGCGCTCTCCGGGATCTTGTGGGTAAAGCTCTCCAGATAGCGCTGATAGCTGCGCTGGGCCACATCGCTTGTCACGGGATAGGCATTGCGCGATGCGTACTGGCCGCCGGCCTGCAGCGCCAGCAGATGGCTGGTGGCATCGCCCACACGATTGCTTGCCGGTGGCGTCAGGGAGGCATTGCCCGGAGCCGGAGTCTGAGTCACTGCGGCCTGCGCAGTTGCTGCGGGCATCGCTGCCGCACTTCGGGGCGCACTCATATTGGTCACGCCTGTGGTGAGGTCGGTACTGCTGCTGGCCTGCGCCAAGGCGACCGAGGCCATGCCCAGTGCCATCAATGCCAGGGTGAATGCGCGGGCCCATGGGATGGATGCTGTCTGCGTATTCATGGGGACTACTCCTTGAAGGTTCAGGGCCAGGCACGCTCGGGCGCACCCGTCTTGGCAGAAGCTGCAGGCTTGCTGCCGGCATCTTCATCGGGTGTCTCAAAAAACAATCCGCCCGCCGCTGCGCGCTGCGGCAGCATGGCTTGCACGGCCTGCTTGCCGCCGGATTCACCGCTCTGACGCACTGCGACAGGGTTTGCCGCAGCCATCACCACGGCAGCCTCCGGCACCGATCTTGTCGGGCGCACGGGCTGGCGCGGGATCACGGACTGCGGTGCAGGCTCGGCTTGCAAAGCCGTTGCTGGCCGCGTCTGCTGCACTTTGGCGGGCATCGCCTCGGTGCGCAGAGGCTGTTCAGGTTTGGGCGTCTCCTGCTTCGCGGACTGAGAAGCCGTCGCCACGGCCGCCTCCAGCGGCAGTGCAGTTTTAGCTATTGATAAAGGAGCTATTTGCGCTTTATTGACAGTAATTTCAAACTGTTTTGCTTCTGAAATCCTTTCCAATGAAGCGGTAGCTGCTACATTATCAGGAGCATCCATTGCCTGCCCAGGCACAGGCGGCACGTAGGCATAGGTTTGCGCAGCCGCCGGCATCAGCTGGCTCGCCCCCTGACCGGGGTGACGCGGCCTTCCTGCATCGAAGCTGCCGCCAGAGACCATCCACTGACCACCGCTGGGCGCCCGCTCCACACTCCGCGCCACCATGGGCTGAGCTGCGGGCAGCGGCAACAGGGTCTGGGTCACATGGGAACGAGACGGCACAGAGTCCGCTGCCTTGACTGTCACTACCGGAGCCTTTGCGGCTTCAGGCTCCGGTGCGGGCTTTTTTGCGGCGGGTACCTCCTGCACTGCAGCAGGCTCCGGCACTTCGGCGGATTTCCCGGAACTGGCCACGGCCTCAGGTGCAGTCTTCACTTCCGGACGAGAGAGGTTGACGACCTTTCCGGTCGCAGCCGCGGCAGGCTTTGCTGCGGCCAGACTTGCATCCCTCAACCACTCCCCGGCCTGCTCCTTGACCAGCTGCTGGGTCTGTGCATCCAGCTTGCGCTGGCGCATGAATTCCTCGGCCTGCGCGCTCTGGCCGCTGACCATCATGAACAGGCTCAGGTTGACGTTGGCCTGTGCATCCTCGGGGTTGAGCTGCGCCGCCTGCATCAGGGGAATGCGCGCTGCATTCAGGTCACGCGCACGCAGATAGGCATAGCCCAGATCGGTCAACAGGCGCGAATCCACAGGATTGCTCATGCGCGCCTGCTCCATCTGCTGAGCGGCACTGCGAAAGTCGCCCTGCTCTGCGGCCACACGGCCCAGGCCGTAGCGTGCGGCACCATCCTTGGCGCTGCCCAACAGGCCCTGGTAGATGGGGATGGCTGCACTGAGCTGCCCCACCTGACGCAATGCATCGGCGCGCAACAGCCTCGAATCGCTGGAAGCGCCCCACTGCTTGTCCAGTGCATCCAGGTGCGCGATGGAGGCATACCAAAGCGACTTGGACTGCATCTGCTTGACCAGAGAGAGGTAGGTGTCCTGCGTGTCGACCACCGCCTCCTTCTCCAGCGGCCTGTCTGCTGCGGCCTTGGCCGCGGGCGACAGCACGGACTGGTTCTGCCCCAGCAGATTGCCCATGCTGGAACAGCCCGACAGCAGAGCCATGGTTGCAGCCGCCAATGGCAGCATCAGATATCGGCTTTCTTTTTTCATTTTGTCATCCCTCCCAGTGCCCGGATCACGGCAAGAAACCCCGGTCCGGCTGTAATGATGATCAGGGCAGGAAGCAGCGTCACCACCATGACGCCCGTCATCTTGACCGAGATCTTTCCTATCAACTCCTTCATCTTGGCCTTGCGCTGCTCGCGCAGACGTTCGCCAAAAATGCGCAGCGGCTCCTGCACGGCTCCACCATATCTGTCGATCTGAGTCATCAGCGATGTCAGATTGGCCAGGTTGTCGTTCTGATAGACCTCGCTCATGCGCCCAAAGGAACGCTCGCGCGTGCTGCCCCGGCTGTACTGCTGGTTGGCCAGCTGTATCTCTCGCGAGAGCACGGGCATGACATTGCCGAAGTCAGAGCCAATCACCTGCAGGGTCTGATCCAGGCTCAAGCCCGTGCCTTGCAGCAAGCCCAGCAAGTCGACGAGCAAAGGCAGCTCGCGGGCGACGCTGGCCCTGCGGCGGCGCGCCACGCTGCGCAACACCCATTTGGGAAGCAGAAAACCTATGGTGAACGCAGCAAACAGGTAGAGCAGAAATTGTTTGCTGCCCGAAAAAACAAAGGCAGCAAGCAGCACAAGCAATACAGAGACCACGCAGCGCGCTATCAGGTATTGCAGCTGCGCGCGAGTCGATCCCCAGCCGCATTTGCTCAGCAAAATGCGGTCTTCCTGTGCCACCAGCGCCTTGCCAAACGAGGTATTGAGCCAGTGTGCAGGCAGATCGCCATCGCCATTGAGCGAGCGCAGCAGATCTGCGGGCCTGGCAGGCGCCGCCGCCTCATTCGCCGCAACCGCGCCGCTGCGGCTCAGTGCATCCTGCACCACCTGACTGCTGCGTTCGCGTCGCTGATGTGCATAGGCAATCAAAGCCGCACCAATCAGCGCCGCCAAGGCCACAAATGCCACGCTCAGCATCAGCAAAAGACGGGATGTCTCCATCAGTCGGCCCCCTCATCGAGCTTGGCCATGCGGTAGAGCAGCAGCACACCAAAGACCTGCAACGCAGCCGCTGCCCAGATGATGTTGCGGCCACTGGCGTCATTCCACATCCTCAGGAAATAGCTCGCATTGAAGGAAATGATCAGACAGCACACGGCCACCGGCAGCAGACTCAGCACCCAGGCCGACAATCGCGTTTCGGCCGTCATGGCAGACAAGTCCTGCTCGGCCTGCTCGCGGTCGCGCATGAAATTGGCCACACGCTCCAGCAGCAGGTCGACCCGGCCGCCATAACGCACGCTGATGCGCAAAATAGCTGCCAGCAAGTGCAGCTCGTCGAGTCTTGTCTGCCTGGCCACATGGGCCACCGCATTCTCCAGATCCATGCCCGCGCGGGCCAGACTGGCGGCTTTTTCCATGACCGACTGCAACGGGTCTTTGGTGCTGGCTGCAGCCATCTGAAAGGCCGCCTGAACGGAGTTGCCAATGGTCACCAGGCGCACCGTGTTGTCGAGAAAGCCGGGCAACTGCTGCGTGAGCCTGGTGCGGTACTTCTGTGCCCGCGTGTAAAGCAAAAAGAAGAAGCCAATTCCCAGCACCACCAGCGCTGCACTACCGGCCAGCCAGCCAGCAGCAAAGCCAACGGCCAAAAACATCGCAGCAATCAGGACCAATCCGCCATAGAAAAGTCCGGCACTGGCCGTCCCCAACAAAGCGGCGGGAACCGGCCATCCTGTTTTTTTCTCACTGCCCAGCAAAGCATCCGCCACGGAGCCGTCAAAAGCCGATGCCGCTGCATCCTTGGCCGCAAACCCGGCCGCAGCTGCTGCGCTTTTCTCCAGGCTCTGCTCCAGATGCCTGGTCATACGATGCGTCTTCTGCTGCCGGCTGACAAACATCCACAGCGCCATGGCGGCTGCAGCAATCAGCAGCGCCAGGCTCAGGAGTAAAAAAGCATTGCTAGCCATGACGCAGTCCCGCATGGTTTGCGCCGTTACCTCCCGCGTGCTGCAGCACCGCGCGATAGCGTGCCAGCTTGGGCGTATGCGGCACCATGCCCAGCGTGGTCCAGCGCTCCAGATCCTCACCATCGGGCTGGGGCAGCAGCTCGTGACGATAGAGCTCCTGAGTGGCAATCACGCTGTCGATGATGCCCGTGACTTCGGTGATCGATGTGATGCGCCGCTTGCCATTGGGCAGGCGGCTGATCTGCACGATGAAATCGAGCGCATTGGCAATCTGGCGGCGCAGGCTGACCTCGCTGCCCTGAAAGCCCGCAAAGCCGGCAAGCATCTCCATGCGGTGCAGACACTCGCGCGGAGAGCTTGCATGGATGGTGGCCATGGAGCCGTCGTGACCGGTGTTCATGGCCTGGAGCATCTCCAGCACTTCCGCGCCACGCACCTCGCCCACCACAATGCGATCCGGGCGCATGCGCAAGCTGTTGCGCAGCAGATCTCGAATGGAAACCACTCCCGCGCCTTCAAAGCCACCGGGACGGCTTTCCATGCGCACCACATGAGGGTGAGGCAGCGTCAGCTCGGCCGTGTCCTCAATCGTCACCACCCGCTCATTGCCGGGGATAAAGCCAGCAATCGCATTGAGCATGGAGGTCTTGCCGCAACTGGTGCCGCCGCTGATGAGAATATTGCAGCGTTCGCGCACCGCCAGCTCCAGCAAGCGGGCCATGCCTTCGTCCATGGTGCCGAAGTCGACCAGATCCTGAACCCGCAGCGGATCATTGCGAAACTTGCGGATCGAAACCGCCGGCCCGTCCAGCGACAAAGGCTCTATCACCACATTGATACGGCCGCCGTCCGGCAAGCGTGCATCGACCATGGGCGTGGATTCATCAAGGCGGCGGCCCAGCGGGGAGATGATGCGGCGCACGATGCGCAGCACATGGGCGTTGTCGGTGAAGTGCAAGGCCTCCTGCTGCAAAATGCCCTTGCGCGAAACGAATACGCGCTGATAGCCGTTGATCAGAATGTCTTCCACTTCCGGGTCGGCCATCAAGTCGTCAAGCGGCCCCAGCCCCGACAACTCCTTGTTCAGTGCCTGCGCAATCCATTGCACCTCCTCGTCATTGACGGGAAAGCGCTGCTGACGCACAAACTGCTCCAGCTCCTGGTGCACAAACTGGCGCACACGGCTGGTTGACCACTTGGCAAACACTGCCCCCAGTTCCTCCACACGCGTCAGCAAATGCTCATGCGCGACGTTCTTGATCAGCAGCAGTTGCTTGGAGTCCGAAAAATGACTGGTTTTTTCGGCGAAAACAATGTCCATGCTCATTCGCCTCTCCTCAATCGCTTGGCCCATTGCCCCAGAACGCCCGACACTGGCGCCGCGACCTTGTCGGCCGCAACCGCTGCGCTGAGCAATGCTCTGGCCATGCTTCTGACGCAAGTCACATAGGGGTCACCGCGCAGCGACTGCGACAACAGCTGGCCGCAGCTGGCGGCATTCAGCAAAACCGTGGATCGGTCCGGAACCACATGCAGCAGCTCCAGACCAAGGCGCTGGGCGACCTCTTTGGCGGGCAGCCCGGCTTGTGCATTGAAGCGGTTGAGCACCAGCTTGAGCGTGCCGCGATTGACGCCCTTGGCATCGAGCTCCTTGAGCATCTGCGCCGTAGACACAATGCCTCCCAGTGACTGGTCACAAACTACCCAGCCAAGCCCGCTCTCGCGCAGCAATGGCGCCAGAAAATCAGCCTGCACCATGCCGCCCAGATCGATCACCTGCACCCCTAGCAGGCTCTTGAGCGTGCTGACTACGCCCGCCGCAGCCGCAGGGCTGACTTCGCGCAACATGCCCAGATCGGAAGGCCAGGCCAGAGTTACCGTGCCCGTGGAGTGTTTGGCAAAGGCCGAGTTGATCAGCGTCGCGTCCAGGCGGCGCGTGTTCTGAACCGCGTCCACAAAGCTGAAGTCACCGGCGATGCCCAGATACAGCAAGCCATCGCGCGCCGGCAACCCCAGATCCAGCAATGCCGCATGCGCAGACTCATCCTGCGGCAACTGACTTGCGCCAAAGGGCCGAGCAAGCTGTTTTTTGTTCTGGGCGCCTCGCACGTCATAGGCATGCATCTCCTGGAACATCACGGCCAGATGCGTTGCCAGCGTAGTCACCCCCATCCCGACACGCGCTCCCAGCAAAGGCAGGGAAAAGCCTTTGGTTTCCGGCTCCAGCGCCACAGCCGCAGGCAGCTGAGTGCGTGCATGCATCTGATGCCTGATCACCGCACTGGCCTCGCCTTCGGTCGCATCCCAGTCAATGAATTCGGCCACGCCACAGCGCAGGGCCGCACGCATGGAAGCGGGCTCGGCTGCAGAGCCGGATCCCATGATCACCACACCGGGGAATGCGGCACGCAGCTCGCTGACCAGGGCGATGGCAGCCTCCGTCATGGGAGCCGAGAAATCCGCCACCACCACGCCAAGCCCAGGCGCCGAAATCGCAGCGTGAAGCGTTGCCAGATCGCCAGCCACCGGTATCACTTCCGCATCGCTGCCCAGAGCACTCGCCAGCCAGAAAGCGTGCGATGACGACTGCGTCACCAGCACCACGCGGACATTGCTGCGCGCAGACCCTGGCTGCGCGGTATTGAGCTGGGATGAGTCCATGCGCATATTCATGTCTCTACTCTGACACTCAGCGCGAGAAGCCGGGCGCCACGCTGGACGACAGGCCTCCCGCCATCCATGGACCCCACACCGCAGGATCACGCTGCTCGGTGCGCCCGGGCAGCAGCGGCTCCACATTCACATCGCGGGCCAGCGGCTTGACAAGGCGCGGCGTCACCACAATCGCCAGCTCGCTCTCCTTTTGCTGAAACTCCTGGCGCTTGAACAGCACGCCCAGAATCGGGATGTCGCCCAGCAAAGGAACCTTGTCGGTACCTGATGTGGTGTTGCGGCTGACCAGTCCGCCAATCACAAAACTCTCTCCGTCCCCCAGCTCCACCGTCGTATCGGCACGACGAGTGGTTATGGACGGAACAGTCGCGCTGTTCAGAACAATGGTGTTGGCATAGTCCAGCTCGCTGGCCTCAGGCGCCACCTTGAGCACGATGCGATCGTTGGACAGCACCGTGGGAGAGACCGTCAAACCAATGCCGTAAGGCTTGTACTGTATGGCCACCATGCCCGTGCCCGCAGGCACGGGAACCGGCACTTCGCCGCCGGACAGAAAATTGGCGCTTTGGCCGGACAAAGCCACCAGGGTCGGAGCCGCCAGCACCCGCGCCAGATTGTTGCCTTCAAGCATGCCGATATTGACCCCAATGCCGGCCTTATCGAATTGCATCAGCAAGTTGAAGGCCTGAGTCAAAGGATTCGCTGCTGCGCCCGTCGTGGAACTCCCACCGCTTGTGCCATAAGAGCCGCGTCCAAAAATGCCAAAGCTGAAGCCCGAGCTGTTAGGGGACGTGCTGAACAGGTTGAGACCCACCTTCTTCATCTGGGTCTTGTTGAACTCGACCACCTTGACATCGACCTGCACCACATTGCTCTTGAGCTGGACGCTGGAGAGATCGACGGTCTTGGCCTTGTCAGCCGACTGCGCGTTCGCCAGCTCACCGGCAAACTGCTGCTCTATCAGGCTGGAGGCCCTGGCTGTGCGCAAGTCCACACGCTGTTGCACATTGAGCATATAGCTCTGCGCCTGCGCTTCACCGCGCGGCCACACCATGAAAGATGTACTGCCGGGCTTTAGCGGGCTCAACAAGATCTTGGCGGCAGCACCCTTGCCCGCACGCTTGATATGCACCGCCGCAATCGTGTCGTCGCCGATTGCAATGCGCTCCACACCGCCAGGCAGATCCAGCTCATGCTGAGCCCCCATGACCAGCTTGATTTCCCTGGCTGCTGTTGCTTGCTGCGCTCTGCTTTCGCCTGCATTGGGGGCCTGCTGCGCAAGGGCCGGGACAGTGACGGCACTCAAGGACAGGCCGCAGAGCAGATGCAGCGGCTTCATTGGCGCAGTGCGGGTCGAGATCCAGAAAATCTTGTTATTCATAGCTCAGTACCGCACGGTTTGAGAGTTGGCGCCACGTACAAATTCAACAGGCAGGGAGGTGTCTGCAGATGCAGTACGCGTGCGCGGCACTGCAGGCTTGGCAACACCAGCTGTCATCGGCTTGGCAGCACTCGTGCGCGCTGCAGAAGTGCCTGCAGACCCAGCCAGGCTGCTCATGGCCACACCGGCCTGCGCTGCGTCAGCACCTTCCAGCGGCGCTACAACAGCGCCTTTGGGCATGGCCACAGTCAGCACGCCGGGCAGCGGCGCAAACTTTTCCATGTCCGGCTCTGTCATATCCGTCGGATTGCGCAGTGCTAGTACCAAGCTGCCGCTAGAGCCTCCCAAGGCCAATTGACTCACCTCTGCCACAGGTACTGCAAGCACTGCGGTGCGTGCGTTGTCAGGGCCACTGGCCTGCTTGCCGTCTGTTTTTTCAGCCGTGGTCAGTGCATCGACTGACGCAGCGCCATAGGCAAGCACACGCTTGCGCGAAAGCAGCAAGCGTGCCTGGCTCTGGTCGATTTCATTGCCATCGCGGCGCAGTACGAAGAAGACATCGACAAAGTCCCCAGGGCGTATGCGATTGCCGGCGCCAATGCTTTCGTCCACCTTGACGGCGACGGCGCGCTCACCTTCTGCGACCTTCAGGGCAAGGCCCGTCACCATCTGCCCTTTGAGCACAGGGGCGCCTTTGGGGATGTCCACCGCAGGCACAGAGCCAATGGCTGCCGCAATCTCGCTATAAGCGCCATCGGGTTTGGAAGGCAGCTGAGTGAGTTGCAGATCCTCGGCCTTGAGTGTCTGACCCGCAGGAATGGCCTGTGCGGCCATCACCACGTTCACATCAGCACTGGGCTTGCTCTCGTGGGCGGAGGCCAGAGCCTGGTGGTCTGGTGCTTGAGGTGTCCTGGCAAGCATCCACCCATAAACGCCCAAAGCCAATGCAATTGCCAGCAAAACCCCGACTGCGATCTTTGCGACATTCACCATAGATCCCCCTCTTCTTACTTTGTCTAAAAGAGCAAAGCTTTATCGTTTTCAGTCAATCAAGCTAATTTGTGCGACCGCCTTCCCCTGCAACAGATTTGGAGTGGGTAGACCCAGAAAAGGTCCAAGCAGCTTCGGAATCAGCGGAGCAGAGGCATAGTTGTAGTTCACCTGCATAGTCACGCAGTTCACCTGGCTGGTATTGCTGCTAGCTGTGAAGGACGCAGATCCGGTACCACACAGACCAGAGGTGGCATACAAGCCCGCTGCATTGCTGAGACCTGAGCCACAGGTCGTAGAGCCAAGGCCTGCACCGATTTGGGAAAGCCAATCAGTCGCTATAGCCGCACTAGCGCAGGCCGCAGCAAGACGATTCAGCAGCTGCGTCTCCTTAGTCGCCGAACTGCCAGAGGACGGTGCTGGATAGCGCACAGCGGCTCTTGCCCCTTCGGCGGCAGCCAAAGTCAGAGTCTGCTGTGCAGCAAAGATCAGGCCATAAGTAATGATGGCGTAGAAGATCAGAAAGAAGATGGGAAAGAGAATGGCAAATTCAATTGCGGCTGCACCTTGCTGTTGCTTTAATTGCATGCCCCCTCCTTTCTTCTTGCTATTTATTAAGCATCAGAACAACTACCGTCGCCAACGATAGATAGGTAACATAAGGAATGAATCTTCTCCTATTCTCCTGGTGACTATCACTCCAATTTACTGCCGGAACATAAAAATACTTCAAATCGCTTCGCGCCACTAGGCCATGAACCACCGCAAATACGCAACTCAAGGCCCATATAGACAATAATAAACTCCAGCCTACCCAAACACCGAGAACAGTTGCAAATTTAACATCGCCAGCACCCATCATTCCTATTGAATAAAAAATCAAAAGAATAAAAAATGCCGAACCTGCACCTATCAATCTATCTTTTACAGATATATTTATGAAATCGTATTCAAAATTAGTTAACAATATGATTATTATTAATAAAAAACCAGCAAGCACAATCCAGTTAAAACACTTTCTATAGACAACATCACCTGCTGCGGCTATGCAAAGCCACAGCAGAAATGTCATGCCAACTAACACGTTAGCCACCTCCAGAGCCAGTCCCCCCATTGGTGACAGCAACAGTTCCTAAAACGTTGGTGATTCGCGTAAAAAGATTACCGATTGCATTACGAACTCCCTCCAAGGAGACGATCAGACCTACTGCAATCAGCCCCGCAATCAACCCATACTCAATCGCCGTTGCACCTTCTTCATCGCGCCAGAATTTGATGATTTGGTCTTTCATGACTAGCTCCTTCAACAATCAGGTTGGTAGATCGCTGTGGCTGTTTTCGACCACCGCGGAACTGATCTTACGAAGCAAGAAACATCTTGAAATATTTGAAATAGCTATCAACAACCATGCAGCATAGTTGTCGGCAATTTCAATCACCTTGCAAGCAAGCACTCTCCCATCAAAAATACCAATGAAAACAAAGACTTCACAAGACACAGAGAAGCGTCTGCAGTTTTCTTGACTCTTCCCTCACGTATGTCTTCCGGTTCAATCTACGCAATCTTCATTTATTTCCTACAGATTAATAGATTTCATCCTACATTCAATAATCGGGTTAACCCTTGGTTTTGAATGAAAAACAAAAAGGCCTGCAAATAGCAGGCCTTTCTGAAACAAAAGGAATCGCTCAGCAAAGTGATTCGAGAATCACTGCAGGGCTTTAATCAGTTTGAGAGCAATGTCCTGCAGCGGTGGCTGCAGTTTTCTATAGCAGTCGAGCAAGCGCTGCTCGTCGCTGGGTAGCGATGCGGTCTCGGAATGCAGACCTGCCATCAATTCCAGCGCCGTGGTCTGCAGCGCGACGGCCAGTCTTGCCAGTGTGTCATTCTTGAGAGTGCGAATGGCTCCCGACTCGATCTGCGAGATGGCGGATGCAGTGACATCCGCCATCTGCGCCAAGCGCCCCTGGCTCAAACCCAGCGCCTGTCGCCGGGCGCGTATGCGCTCACCTAAATGCGTCATCTATTTCACTAACCCACACTGAACGGCAATGCCTACGCAAATGTCACGCGGCCTTTTTTAGTTTGAGCCTCCCGACAACCGAGACGCCTTGATAGAGGACTCTGCAACGCCGCCATCCCCAACGCGGAGGCAGCAGGCAAAGACCGCCCGGCGTTGGTGGTGCTGCCGCCCCTTGGCGGGGAAGCTCAAAGAGCCTCAGGCGGTGGCTCTGGTCAAGCCCCGTGGCACTTCTTGAACTTCTTGCCGCTACCGCAGGGGCAGGGGTCATTGCGGCCGGGCTGCTCGCCCTTGACGATGGTTTCCTGGCGGGGGCCCATGCTCTTCCACAGGCGGTACAGGTCATACACGGCCCAGATGGCTTCGCCAAAGGCGTCCACACGTTCCTGGCTGGTCGAGGCGGGGCCGGCTTCGTCGTACAGATTCAGCGCCGGCTCATCGGTGTCGTCTTCGGTCAGGTTGACGATGAACTCCATGGCCGCATCCAGCAACTGGGCTGCTTCCTTGTCGCGGGGTGCCGCCCATTCGTCGGCCCAGTTCTCCACCACAAACATGAAGCCCAACGCCCACACTTGCGAGAACGAGGGCACTTCTTCGCCGGCCAACTCGGCCTGCTCGGCTTCGGGCAGGATGGCGATGGCGCCACGCGTGTCCAGTGCTTCGGGCTGGAAGGCGGCGTCGTCGGCCAGGGACTTGATGTCGGCATCGAGCTGCTCGCGCACTTCGGCCAGGCGCAGCTCGAACAGCTCCATGAAACGTGCCTGCTGGGCCTCGTCCTTGAAGACTTCCAGCTTGGGCAGGGGCTGGCCTTCGGCCACTTGCAGGGCTTCGCCATCGCCCAGCAACATGGGCATGTATTCGGCTGCGGCGATGGGGCGACGCGTGCAGACCAGAGCGGTCAGGAAACCGTCACAGAATTCCCACTGGGGGATTTCGTCGCCACGGGTGCGCAGCTCATCGAGCAGCGCATCCAGCTCTTCGAGCTGATCGTTGCTCAGTGCGCCCTCAGGCATGTCGGCGAGGACCGCGTCTTCTGCTGCGGAGTTAGGTGCTTGTTCTTGCATAGGGAAAGGCTTTTATGATGGCCCGGACCGTTTCATCACTATCGAAGTGCAGGGCCGGGAGATGGAGCTGGGGGCAGGATGCTCCCGTACAGGCTGAATTTTAGCGGGCCACCATCAACACACCCTGCCATGGGAGTATCTGCAGTGCATCGCTTCTTCAACAGTCTGCCTCTGCGCTATAGCGCGCTAGCCATTTCGGTGGTCGTGCTGGGCATCTCGCTCTACACGCTGACGACAGCAGACAGGGGGCTTGGATGGCTGGTCGCTTCAGGCCTGTTGGTGCTGCTGGGCATCTGGGATCTGCTGCAAAAGCAGCATGCCATTTTGCGCAACTATCCCGTCATGGGACATTTGCGTTTCATCTTCGAATTCATCCGTCCCGAGATTCGTCAGTACTTCATCGAAGGCGATACCGAGGCCCAGCCTTTCTCGCGCGCCCAGCGCTCGCTAGTCTATCAGCGTGCCAAAGGCCAGGTCGACAACCGGCCGTTCGGCACCCAGCTCGACGTCAGTCAGCAGGGCTATGAGTGGGTCAACCACTCCCTGCAACCCACCAAGCTCAGCTCGCATGACTTCCGCCTGTGGATTGGCGGCACGCAGGAGCAACCAGCTGAAGGAGTGGACCCCTGCACCCGCCCTTATCACGCCAGCGTCTTCAATATCTCGGCCATGAGCTTTGGTGCGCTGTCGGGCAATGCCATCCAGGCGCTGAACCAGGGCGCGAAGATGGGCGGCTTCATCCACGACACGGGCGAAGGCTCGATCAGCCAGTACCACCGCATGCATGGCGGCGATCTGATCTGGGAGGTGGCCTCTGGCTACTTCGGCTGCCGCAATGCGGACGGCACGTTCAGCGAAGAGAAATTCATCGCCAACGCCACCGATCCGCAGGTCAAGATGATAGAGATCAAGCTCAGCCAGGGCGCCAAACCCGGCCATGGCGGCATGCTTCCCGGAGCCAAGGTCACTCCCGAAATTGCAGCAGCGCGCGGTATACCCATTGGCGTGGACTGCATCTCGCCCTCAAGCCACAGCGCATTCTCCACCCCTGTGGAGCTGATGCAGTTCATTGCCAGGCTGCGCCGCCTTTCTGGCGGCAAGCCCACGGGCTTCAAGTTCTGTGTCGGTCACCCCTGGGAATGGTTTGCCATGGTCAAGGCCATGCTGGAAACCAATATCACGCCCGACTTCATCGTCGTCGACGGTGCCGAAGGCGGCACGGGCGCTGCGCCTGTTGAGTTTGTCGACCATGTGGGCGTGCCGCTGCAAGAAGGCCTGCTGCTGGTGCACAACACGCTGCTGGGAGCGAACCTGCGCCAGCGCATCAAGATCGGCGCGGCCGGCAAGGTCATCACGGCCTTCGACATTGCCCGCATGATGGCCCTGGGCGCCGACTGGTGCAATTCGGGGCGCGGCTTCATGATGGCGCTGGGCTGCATCCAGGCACAGAGCTGCCACACCGGCACCTGCCCCACGGGCGTCACCACACAAGACACCGTGCGCCAGCAGGCGCTGGTCGTGCCCGACAAGGCCACGCGCGTGGCCAACTTCCACAAGAACACCTTGCATGCGCTGCAGGAGCTGGTTCAGGCCGCCGGCCTCAGGCATCCCAACGAAATCACGGCCCACCATATCGTGCGCCGGCTGGACGACACCCAGGTCAGCCTGCTGTCCAACCTGATACTGCGCGTGGAGCCAGGCTGCCTGCTCAAGAACCTGGAGCGCCAGCACAAAGTCTTCCAGAACTACTGGCCGCTGGCCACGGCACAGAGCTTTCAGCCGCTGCACGAGCCCGTATTGCGCCCCTCTGCTGCGGATAGTGCCGACAACGCGGCACAATCTCAGGCTTTTCCCCAGCGCAACGGCATCTGGACCTGAGAAGCCAGAGCTTCGCGCGCCCGACAGACCCCAAGCCGTGCCATCTCAGGATATTTCCGCCCAAGAGCAGATGCCCTCTGCGCAGAACGCCATCGATTACCAGGCATTCCTGCGCGAGCATCTGAACCAGCCTCACAGCATCATGCGCTATGAACTGGCGCATGAAACCCTTTGGGTCAAGCGCGCCAACAAAGGCAACCCGGCCCTCAACTACTGGCTGCTGAACACGCTGGCCAAGCTGTTCAGGGCCGCCGTGCTGCAGCCCGTGCCCAACCCCGGCGGGACCGAGTCCCTGCAAACCGAGGTGCGCCGCCTGCGCAGTTTCATGGCCAAGGGCCTGCGCGTGCCGCAAGTGCTGGCCACGCACGAGCAGGCCTTTGTGATGCGCCATCTGGGCCGCCCGGGCGAAGAGGCTCCATCGCTGAGCAATGCCATCGAAGACGCGATTGCCCAAGGGGCACAGGCCACGCTGCAACTCTGGCAAAGAGGCCTGGAGGCCATACAGCAGGCACATGCCCGCGGCGAGGTGCTGAGCCAGGCCGTGGCGCGCAATATGGTGGTCTGCGCCGACGGGGTCATAGGCTTCATCGACTTTGAAGACGACCCTGCTGCCCATTTGCCGCAAGCTGTCTGCATGGCGCGCGATGCGCTCAACTACGCCCAGTCCACGGCACTGTTTCTGCAGCAGGCAGGTGCGCTGGAGCAGGCCCGACAGGCCTGGCAGCAGTTTGTGCAGCAGCTTCCCGCCGAGGCCCGGCAGGTACTGGAGCGAACCGTCAACAAACTGAGCTGGGTGCGCTTTCTGCCCCGCAGCAAGAGCCTGGGGCGCGACACCCTGCGCGTGCTCGCAGCCCATGACTTGCTGGCGGCGCCCCCGCTCTCCGCCTGAATTCCATAAAAGCAATAGCCACCAGCGCGTTCCCTGACTGGGCTTCAGGCCTGAAGCCCATG
>NZ_AHIL01000028.1 GCF_000241525.1 Comamonas testosteroni ATCC 11996 | reverse complement strand
CTATATAATTCGCTCACTCTGAAATGCCCAGGTGGCGGAATTGGTAGACGCACTAGTTTCAGGTACTAGCGGGTAACTCCGTGGAGGTTCGAGTCCTCTCCTGGGCACCAAACACGGCAAGCCGTTGCATGCAAATGCAGCGGCTTTTTTGTTTTTGCACCGTGCCTTTAAGCCACATACACCAGGAGCGAGGCACTGGCGCAAGCTGGCTCCTTCGTCTGCCGCACTCCCGATCCTGCGGGCCGAGGAAAATAGCTCAAGCCCCATAAAACTCTGCCGACAACTTGCACAAAAAAGTGCCCCAACTCGTCTGGCAGCTACTTTGAACGCTATATAATTCGACTCACTCTGAAAGCCCAGGTGGCGGAATTGGTAGACGCACTAGTTTCAGGTACTAGCGGGTAACTCCGTGGAGGTTCGAGTCCTCTCCTGGGCACCAAACACAACAAGCCGTTGCATGCAAATGCAGCGGCTTTTTTGTTGATGCTCCCCCGACAGTCAGCAGTACATATGAAAAAGGGAGCCTAACGGCTCCCCTTTTTCTTTAGCAACCGCCTCCCATCGAGGCGACATGTCGCTTACTTGCGCAGCAATTGCTTGAGTGCGGTCTGCAGGCGACGGGCAGATGCCTCATCGCTGACACTACCGAGCACAGTGGCCACGTCCTGACCCCATGTCTGCTGGGGCGAAGGATCGTTGCGGCGGGTCAGCATCTGCAACTGCAGCGCACGGCGTGCTGCCAGCTGATCGGCCGGAGTGTGCACATCGGCAGCCATTTCCAGGCGCAGCAGGGCCTCAGCAGCATTGCCCTTGGGCGCAGCAGCCACAGCACCGGACCAGGAAGAGCGCACAGGCGCCGTCACCTTGCTGCCCAGTTGCTGAGCCGATGGCAGCTGCGCAGCATCACGAGCCTGCCAGGCACCGAGCAGCTGAGTCAGCGCTTCGCCGTGCGCCTGGGCCGCCAGCTTGCGCAGAGCTTCCTGGGCATGCTCCACGGCATCACGCTGGGCGCGGAAGGCCGGATCGGCCAGGCGCGGTCCGCGCTCCTCGCGCGTGAACTCGCGACGGCCACGGCCAGCATCACGACTGTCACGACCACCGCGCTCACCGCGCCCTGCATCACGACCACGGCCGCCATCCTTGCGATCGCCAGGACGACCACCAGCAGCTGCTGCAGCTTCCTTCCTCATGCCAGGGCGGTCATCGCCACGCACGGCTACCACGGGGCGTGCCGGCTTGGCCGCTGCAGCGGCTTCGCTCGCTTGCGCCTCAACAGCGTCAGACGCTTGCTCTGTCTGAGCCTGGGGCTGGTTTTCATCAGACTTGGCGGGCTGAGCCTTGATGGCTGCTTCGAGCTCGGCCAGCGCTGCATGAATCTTCTGCACATCGCCGCTGGCATTGGCCGCCTCGACCGCCTTGGATGCATCCAGCACGCGGCGATCATGCTCGGACAGCTCGACCGCTGCCTGGCTGCGACCACCACGCTCCACGCTCTTGCGATTGAAGGCATCGTCCAGCGGCTTGCGGAATGCATCCCAGAGCTTTTGCTCATGCTTGCGATCCAGCGGCACCACCTGGGCTTCAGCCTGCCAACGCTGCTGCAGCGCCTTCACGGCATCGATGCGCAGGCTAGGCGCCGCGCCCAGGGCCGTAGCCTCGTCGATCATGGCATGGCGACGCTCCAGGCTAGCCTTCTGCGCCGTCTGCAGGGGCGCTTCGGCAGCAGCCATGGCCTGCTTGAACAGGGGTTGCAGTTCGGCAAACAGCTTTTCGCCGATATGCCCGCTTTCGCGCCAGCGTTCGCCAAACTGGCGCAGTGCGCGCAGCATGTTCTTCCAGTCCTGGCTCGCGGAATGCTCTGCGGCCCAAGCCTTGATTTCTTCGATCAGCGCCAGACGCTGGGCCTTGGCCTGGGTGCTGTCCTGACGAATCTTGTCGTGCCAGGACTCCACCACCTTGTAGGCCGCGTTGCAGGCCTCATCAAACTTCTTCCACAGCGCATGATTGGCCACGGCGCCCTGGTCGGCCTGCTTCCACTGTTCGCGCAGACTGCGCAGGGTTTCCTGGATCTTGCGACCACCCAGTGCCTGACCTTCGGGACGGTTGAGCAAGGCTTCAGCCTTGGCCACCAGGTCTTCGCGCAGTTTCTCGGCCAGATGGCGCTGCCAGCCCTCGGCTTCACCGGCGGCCAACAGAGCCTCATGCACTTCGCTCACCAGAGCCTCGTCCACAAAGCGGCCATGGGCCTTGATGGCTGCGCGCATGGCTTGCACGGCTTCGGAGCCGGCTTTGCTGTTGCCAGCTGCAGTTTCAGCCTTCAGCGCCTGCAGAGACTGACCCAGGCCAGCCTTGGCGGCTTCCACCTGTTCGGGCGTGGGCTTGCCACGGCTGGCAGCAGCTGCGCGCGGTGCAACGGGCTTGGCCACTTCCACAGCAGCAGCTTCGGGAGGCAGTCCACGGGCCACGCGGATTTCGTCGGCCCAGACAGGGACCGTGGGCAACGGCGCTGCTTCGTCGGCGGCAGCGGCCTCGGTCTGTGCCAGTGCAGACTGGAAAGCATCCCAAACCAGCGCCAGTTGCGCAGAGGCTGCTTCCAGCTGAGGAGGGAAACGACCGTCCACACTGCTCCAGCTGGCGTCGCCGGTCAGCTCCTTGGCCTGCTCCTGCCAGCGCGCGACATCGACCCCCAGGGCCTCCAGCACTGCCTTGGCATCCTTCCAGGACTTGATGGACAGCACTTCGATGCGCTGCGCCAGCAGCAGCGCCACTTCGCGCTGCACCTGGGTGCGATGCTGCAGGTCTTCCACAGCCTTCACGCGCTCGCCCAGTCGGGCCTTGAACTGCGACAGAGGCTCGCGCGACAGCGCGGCACCGGCCTTGGCCGCATCACGCTGCCAGGCGGCTGCAGCTGCTGCATCAAAGGGCTCTGCAGCCAGCAGTGCCTGAGCCTTCTCGGCCCATTCCACGGAAATTTTTTCCTGATTCGCGGTGCGACGGATTTCGTCAAGGCGTTCGCGCACGGCACGGGCAGCACTCTTGTCGCCCTTGCTCAGTTCCTTGTGAACGTCCTGGAGTTGCTCGACCGTGGGCTGAGTCGCCAACCAGTCGCGAATGCGAGCGGCGCGATCACCCGACGTCTCGGCGGAGAAAGCACCACCCGTCAATGCATCCAGCGGATGTTGCTCAGTATTCTTGGCAGAGGCCGGGTTCACTTCAGATGCATCAGACATGGTGCTGCTAGGAGAAATAGATGTCATGTAAGGGTCAGAAAATGCTTGGCAGCCAGCGCAGTCAACGCTGCAACGGGCCAGTGCCAACCCACATGAGGGCAGACTTTCCAAGCGCAAGCCCAGGCACATGAGCACCTGGGCAAACCGGTATTTTCGCCTTTATTTAAAGGCAAGCCAAAAAATGCGAAATCGCAAGGTGTTTTGCAGCACTTTCATCACTGCGCAGACAGGCTCAACTGGGCACGTGGCGTCCAGTCCTTGTCCTGCACATCCAGCTTGGGAGCCCCAAGGAACAGACGCTCCAGCGGCAGCTGTTGCGTGGCCAGATAGTCCCGCACAGCCACGCCGCGCGCCAGAGCCAGCTCGCGCATGGCATCGTCAGGCACCTTGATGCTGGCCACCAGCAGCGCCGTCATCTGGTCGGCAGGCAAATCCTTGGCCATTCCGACCATGTTGCGGGGCTTTTTGATATCGGCACGACCGTAAACGGCCTTGAGCAGAGCTGGGCGCTCGGCTTCGCTGAACTCCATCACCTCGTCGCCACTCTTGCCTTCGCGAATCACGTTGCGGCGCTTTTGGGCCAGCAGCAGACGATCCAGCTCTTCAGTCTTCCAGGCCTCCTTGTCTTCGGCCTCACGCGACTCCCCCACCACCGTCATCTTGAGCGCGGGACGGTCGTTGAGTGCCTTGACGATCTTGGCCAGTTGCTCGCGGGCCTTGCCATCGAGCCTGGCACTGCCCGGCGCAAAGCTGACTGCACCCGACTCGTCGCCCCCCGAGAACGCTCCCGACAGCAGCGCAAACGGCGCGGTCACGGCCTTCATGATGATGTTGCCGATCACCTTGAAGATGATGGGCGCCAGACGGAACTGCGGGTCGTTGAGCGATCCGCTCAGAGGCACATCGAGATCGATCACGCCGTTGCGATCGGACAGCAGGGCCACGGCCAGCTTGACGGGCAGCGATGCGGGCGCGCCTTCCACCTTGTCGCCAAAGGTCAGTTGGCGCAGCACCAGCTTGTTCGATGCCGTGAGCTGCCCATCAGGCTGCACCTTGTAGTTCACATCCATATAGAGCTTGCCGCGCTCTATGCCATAGCCCGCATACTTGATGGAATAAGGAGACAGCGGCGACAGCTCCAGGTCATTCATCTGAGCGCGTACATCCAGCGCCAGAGGCTTTGCCAGCGGGTTGACCTTGCCGCTGATATCGAGCTTCGCCGTACCCTGGGCCTTGCCCTTGATTTCAAGATCGGCCATTTGCGGCTCTACCTGGCCTGCAGGAGCCTGCGAAGAAAAGGCGCTCAGACGGCCGTTCAGCTCACTCAGATCGGCCGAGTAGTTGGGCTGAATGAAGTAGTCAGAGAACTGCACCTTGCCGCCCGTCAGCACAATGGGCCCGACCTTGATGATGGGCGCGGGGCCGGCATCTTCGGGCTTTACGGGCTCGGCAACAGGCTTGCTGAGCTCGGGCTTCTCGCCGGCAGCCGCCTGGGCGTTCGCCTCTTCGTTCTGCGCGACGGACTGCTCGGACTTTTCGGTCTTCACAATGTCCTGAAGATTGATGCGGCCGTTGCGCTGCACGATGACGCGCGCAAAAAAGTCGCTCAGCGCGGTTTCGCGCACGCTCACCCGCAGCGGCTGGGCCGGCTGCATATTCAGGTCCAGACCGCGCACCACCAGTGTTTTCCAGGCCAGCAAATCATCGCCCAGACCCAGACCTGTGCGCGCAGCCAGTGCCTTGGCACGGTCTGCCGTGGAGTCATTGAGCACCGCCGTCAGCGCGCCCTTGGCAGTACTGGGCTTGCCCACCTCCTCCTGCACAGGAGCCGCAAGCGTGGAGCGTACGCGCAGGTCGTTGAGCTCCACATCCCCCGACACCGCCAACTGCGGCCCCTTGGCATGGGCCAGATAATTGAGCTTGCCCCGGAAGTTGCCGTCGGCACGCACCAGATCCACATTGAGCTTGTGACCGAAATACGGCTCCAGCGCATGCAAGGGCACGCCACGGGCCTGCAACTGCCCCTGAGCCGAAACAGGGGTCAGCCCCAACTGACCCTTGAACTGAATATGACCAGCCTGCACACGCCGACTGGCAGCGAACTGAGCCGAGACCTCCAGCGGAGTCGGCGCAGCCTTGGCTGCCAGAGGCTCGAAAGCACCCAAGCGTAGGCGCAAGGCGCTCACATCCAGCTGCACAGGCCGCGCATTCCCGCCCTGCACAGGTGCTGCATCGCGAAACTGCAGCGCACCGCCATCCACGGCAATCGCTGCCAGCTTGACCGACCAGGGCTTACCCGGCTCCGCCTTGCTGCCCTGCGTTGCCGGCTTGGCTGCAGGCGCTGCCACGGGCAACCAACGCTCGTACATCCAGTGCCCTTGTGCGTCACGCAGTGCCGCGAGCTGCGGCTTCTGCACGGCAATGGCCTCCACCTGCACCTGCCGGGCCGCAAGATCGACCTGAACGCCGCTGACCTTGATCTGCTCGATATTGACGGGAGCCTGCTTGTCCTGCAGTTGCAGCTTGTCGGCGGTCAGCTCGGCCACCTCTGCCACTACCCCGCCCTCACCCCAGGAGATCCGGGCATCGGTATTGAGCATGGCGCTGAGCTGCGGCTTGAAGTGCGCCTCTATATAGGGCTGCACCCATTGCAGCGGCATCTGCTCGAGCTTGAGATTGAGCTTGCCCGCCTTGTCCGTGGCTTCTCCGTCCACAATCAGCCTGGCCACCCCTTCCGCCCGGGCCTGCTCAGCCGTTTGCAGGCCTGCAGTGGCCGTCAGTTGCAAAGGCGCATTCATGGGCCAAGCCAGATTCTTGGCCTGCAGCACCAAAGGAGCCAGCGTCAGCGCCGCAGGTGCCGCACCTGTTGCGGCATCCTGCCAATGCACGATACCGCCTTCAATATCGAACTGCTGCACGCCGACGACCAGGGGCTTGCCAGGCTTTTCGGCCTTCGCATCTGTCTGGGCCGGAGTGCTGGCCTCGGCGGAGGCGGGCTCAGGCCCGGCCTTCTCAAGCGGCGCTGCGGGGGCGACGGCCGGCGCATTCAACCCCAGCCAGTTGATCACGCCCTGCGCATTGCGGCTGGCATGAATCTCGGGCTTGACCCAGCGCACAGTCTCCAGCGCAATCTGGTTCTGCAGAGGCTGAACATTTCGCAGTTGCACTTCCAGCGCCTCAAAGTTCAGCAGCGGCGCACTCTGGCGGTCTTGCACCGCGACATTGCTCAAGGCCAGCTTGCCGCTGATGCTGACCACAGGCTGGTCTTTTTGCTCGAAGCTGATCTGCAGATCCGTGTCCAGCACGCCAGACATAGGCTGCACGGGAACGCTGGCAGGCACATAGCCCAGATAAGGGGCCAGATCGATGTGCTCCCATTTGAGTTGCATCGCCGTCTGGCGGGTGTCGGTGAACGGCGTGCTCTCGCCCGAGGTATCGAACTTGCTGCCGTTGAGATCGAAAGCCAGATGCGGCAGCACCTTGATCTCGCGCTTGGAGGCCAGATTGCTGATGAAGGGAATGCTCAACTGCAAGTCCTTGAGCTCGTGCCTGCGCTGCACAAACTCGTCATTGAGCTCGATACGGCCGTCGCGCAATGCAATGTTGTACAGCGCAAAGCTCAGGGGCTTGGACGACTCTTCGTCATCGGGCTGCATGAGCCTGGCAATCACGTCGTCAATATCAAGCTTGCCCAGTGAATGCTGGGTCAGGCGCACCACGGGCGCATCGACCTCGATTGCATCCAGCACAGGAGCGAGTCTGAACAAGGACTGTGCACTGGCATTGATGAAGATGCGCTTGATCTGTATCTGTGGCTCGGCGGCAGACTTCAGATCTTTCTGAGCCGCAGACCCCTCTGCATCAGCAGTTTCAGCTACTTTCTTTATAGCTTTATCGATCACCAGATCATGCAAGGTGATGGACATGGCCCAGGGCGCAAACTCAATCTTGCCCACATGGACGCCGCGCCCCAGCTTCTCGGAAGCCCGTTTTTCCAGCTGGCTCTTGGCGACCCAAGGCACTACTGCCCAGAGCAGCAGCCATAACAGCAAAAGAGCAAGAACAGACCAGATCAGCCGACGAAGCCAGCGATTCGATGTGAGCAAGGACATGGGCAATTGTTATTGATGCAGAGATTGAAAGCCTTCCAAGACTCTCAGGGGCGGGATCCGCCACGCGCCCGGAACACCACTGTACCTTGAGCGCACCCTGGTGTATCTAGATTGCGCTCTATATATAGATAGAGGCAAGAGGCGTTTCCAGGGAGAAGTTTGCGCTATCGAAATACCCGCCAGAGGCAGATGAGCACGAAAAAATGCAAACAATGCACCGCAGAAAAAGGCTCGCCGGAAATGACAAAGCCCGGAAGTGGCGAAACCGACTTCCGGGCTTTACGGCCGGTACCAGACCGGGCCGTTTTTCGCGGTTCAAGGAGGGTGTGGTCCTTGCCGCTGGAAGCAACGATTGCTCCCTTTTGTGCCTCAAGCGAAGATAAAGAGCAAGTGCCAACAGCCCATGGAATCAAAGGCCTCGGCGGAGTTTGCTTTTCCTTTCCTTTGGCAAGCACCTGCAACGTGCAGGCAGATTCACTATATCTGTGCTCGTGTAGGGCTACCAGGCTTTTTGCACTTTATTTCGCCTTGATGACAAATAAAACGATGTGAGCGTATACACCTCTTGAATCCGTGATTTTTTGCTGTAATTTTTTGAGCAAACTGTACATTCATACAGTTTTTATATAATTTTAAAATCTAAAAAGTATTTTTGTTAGTGTTGACTGAATATTTAGGGCGCTTCTAGAATCCGCCAGCGCTCGAAATGAGCGTTTTTTGTTTCCGCTGCCTCACGACTGAGCAGACCGATCGGCGCCCCAAGGGGCGCTTTTAATCGGCCCGCAGCAAACCTCATCGGCCAGTTGTCCTGGTTGCTCCGCGAGATTGATCCGGTGCGACCTCGGGCGATAGCCAAGAAAGGACAAGCTATGCCAGCGTCAGGAAAATTAATCGCCTCCGCGCGAACGTTGGGCCATAAGACGGCCCACGGTTTTCTTGCTCTTACTCACAACGGTTTCGCCCTGCTGGGCTTGGCCGTGGCCATTTCGGCCCTGATTTTGATCTCTCGTCCGGACCTGCGTCTGGCCGGCGCCACCGAACTGCGCGAGTGGCTCGACACACGCCTGCCCGCCAGCACCGTTGTGGCTGCCGCCGAAGTGGAGGAAGCCCCTGCTTCCGCCAACATCGTCGTCGCCAGCGACCGCGCCACGGCCGTCAACCCCAAGAACCTGCCCAAGGAGCAGGCGGCTGTCGCCTACTGGCTCAGCAAAAAATACCGGGTGGCGCCCGAACCGATTGCCGCCCTGGTCAGCGAAGCCTATGCCCAGGGCAAGGCCAACAAGCTGGACCCGACGCTGATTCTGGCCATCATGGCGATTGAGTCGAGCTTCAACCCGTTTGCCCAAAGCTCGGTCGGCGCCCAGGGCCTGATGCAGGTGATGACGTCCGTGCACACCGACAAGTACGAAAGCTTTGGCGGCCAGCACGCGGCCTTCGACCCCGTTACCAACCTCAAGGTCGGTGTCAAGGTGCTCAAGGAATGCATTGCCCGCGCCGGCTCCATCGAGGGTGGCCTGCGATATTACGTGGGCGCAGCCAATCTTCCTTCGGACGGCGGCTATGCGGCCAAGGTGCTTGCCGAACACCAGCGCCTGCGCCAAGGCGTGGGTCTGCAGGCCAGCCCGCTGATGACAGCCAAGTCCGACGAAGCCACCAAGGTCTCTCACGCTCAGCAAGTGGCACTGGCCAACTCCAACCTCTAAGCGGCAGATCCCTGCATTTCTCAAGCTGGCTGCGGCCAGCTTTTTTTATGCCCCGATCAAGGCCAGCGGGAAAAACGGGCATAGGCTCTGCAGCCATGCCGGCTCAGCTACACTAGCGGGTGTACGCAACTGGCGATAGGCGCAGAATTTTCTGCCGCTGACGTGGAATCCGGCAGACTGCAAGGTCTGTGAACCACCGGGGAGCGTACCGCCCAGGGTCGCAGCGACTGCAGCCTGCAAGCGTTTCAGCCGTTCGCCTGGGCAGCCCTTGGCCTCAAGGGAATTTCTAAGTTCACAGGACTGCCATGTTTCAACGCACCGATACCGTCGCGAAAGTCGACCCCGAACTGTTTGCAGCTATTGAAGCTGAAAACCATCGCCAGCAAGAGCACATCGAGCTGATTGCCAGCGAGAACTACTGCTCGCCCGCCGTGATGGAAGCCCAGGGCTCCCAGCTGACCAACAAGTACGCCGAAGGCTACCCAGGCAAGCGCTACTACGGTGGCTGCGAGCATGTGGACGTGGTCGAGCAGCTGGCCATTGACCGCATCAAGCAGATCTTTGGCGCCGAAGCCGCCAACGTGCAACCCAATTCCGGCTCTCAGGCCAACCAGGCTGTGCTGATGGCTTTTGCCAAGCCCGGCGACACCATTCTGGGCATGAGCCTGGCCGAAGGCGGTCACCTGACCCACGGCATGGCGCTGAACATGTCCGGCAAATGGTTCAAGGCCGTCTCCTATGGCCTGAACGCCGACGAAGCCATCGACTACGACAAACTCGAAGAGCTGGCCCGCGAGCACAAGCCCCGCATCATCGTGGCCGGCGCTTCCGCCTATGCCCTGCGCATCGACTTCGAGCGCTTCGCAAAAATCGCCAAGGAAGTCGGCGCCATCTTCTGGGTGGACATGGCCCACTATGCCGGTCTGATTGCTGCAGGCGTGTACCCCAACCCCGTGCCCCACGCCGACGTGGTCACAACCACCACTCACAAGAGCCTGCGCGGCCCCCGTGGCGGCGTGATCCTGATGAAGGCCGAGCACGAGAAGGCCATCAACAGCGCCATCTTCCCCGGCCTGCAAGGCGGCCCCCTGATGCATGTCATCGCCGGCAAGGCCGTGGCGTTCAAGGAAGCCCTGACTCCCGAGTTCAAGGCCTACCAGGAACAGGTCGTGAACAACGCCAAGGTGTTTGCCGAAACGCTGACCGAGCGCGGTCTGCGCATCGTCTCCGGCCGCACCGAAAGCCACGTGATGCTGGTGGACCTGCGCGCCAAGGGCATTACTGGCAAGGCTGCCGAAGCGGCCCTGGGTCTGGCTCACATCACCGTGAACAAGAACGCCATCCCCAACGACCCCGAGAAGCCCTTCGTGACCAGCGGCATCCGTATCGGCACCCCTGCCATGACCACCCGTGGTTTCGGCGAGGAAGAAGCCCGCATCACTGCCAATCTGGTGGCCGATGTGCTGGACAAGCCCGAAGACGAAGCCAATCTGGCTGCCGTGCGCGCCAAGGTGGCCGCACTGACCGCCAAGTTCCCTGTCTACAGCAAGTAATTCCTGCTGCGCTGAGCTGTCATGAAGTGCCCCTTCTGCAACCACCCGGACACGCAAGTTGTTGAAACCCGCGAGTCCGAGGACGGGGGCTTCATCCGCCGCCGCCGCCGCTGTGGCGGCTGCGACAAACGCTTCACGACCTATGAGCGCCCCGAGGTCAGCTTTCCGACCGTGGTCAAGAGAGACGGCCGGCGCATCGAATATGAGCGCGCCAAGCTGCAAGGCTCTTTTCAGATCGCGCTGCGCAAGCGCCCCGTGAGCACCGAGCTCATCGATGCAGCCATAGAGCGCATCGAGGACAGGCTGCTCAATCTGGGCCAGCGCGAAATCGACTCCAGCCGCCTCGGCGAGCTGGTGATGGACGAGCTCAAGGGCCTGGACAAGGTCGGCTATATCCGCTTTGCCAGCGTCTACCGCAGCTTCGAGGATGTGGACGACTTCAAGAACATCATGGATGAGGTTCGCAGTCCCAAGGCCAAGGCCGCCAAAAAACCATAGGCCTGCCTGCCGTACCATGCCAAAAGCCACCCTCGGGTGGCTTTTGTTTTGCGCGCCTGACGGCAGGCATACACTATTAATTCATGAGCATCTAGCGCATGATTTCAAAAGAAATCAGATCGTTTCTTATCTGATTTCCTTAATAAACGCGCATAATGCGCTCCTTTAAAGGTAGCACCATCGGGCCGCTGCGGCTTTGCTCGCGCACATGCTCGGCCAGGGCATCCAGATCCAGCATGCCGCCCACCACATCGATACCTTGCGTGAAGGTGCTGAAATTGTCGCCGCCGCTGCCCAGATAGCTCTGCAGTCCCACGCGGTAGCGCTGCGGCATCTCGAGCAGCCGGCCGTTCAGGCGCAGCTCGCTCACGCGCCGGCCTGCGGGCTGGCTGCGGTCGAAGCGGTAGCTGAAGCCCTCGGACACCTGCAGGATGCGCGGCGCACTCACGGTGTTGCTGCCGCTGTCGAATTGCTGCTCCAGTGCCTGGCGAATCTGCTCGCCCGTCAGACTCATCACCATCAGCGTATTGCCGAACGGCTGAACGCTGAACAACTGTCCATAGGTCACACTGCCGTCGGCCGCAGGCAGCAGATCGGCGCGCACGCCGCCGGGGTTCACAAAGGCCAGTTGCGCCCCACCCGCTGAGGCATCGCGCGTGGCAGCGAGTATGGAGTCGGCCACGATGCGCCCCATCACGCTTTCGCCATTGGCTTGCGGCATGCGGCTGGCAGCTGCGGCCAGCCGCCCTGCTCCGGCCTCGGCCAGCGGCCGGGCCGCAGCCTTGTAGCGCGCCACCAGCGCCGCAACGGGGGCATCGGCGTCAAAGACGGGGAATTCGGGTTGCAGGCCCACCATGCCGCTGGCGCTGCGATAGGCCTCGCCCTGCACAATATTCTGGTGCGCGGATTTGCGGATCACGCGACGTGTGCGCGCATCCACCGTCAGTCTGACTTCGGTCAGCAGCGTCCCGTACTGGCCGGCACTGGTCAACAGAAACGGCTTGCGGGCATTCACCCTGGCGTAATCGCAGATATAGGAGCGATGGGTATGACCGGAGATCACCACATCGACCTCGCTGGAGAGCTGCTCCAGAATCGGCACGATGGCGCCGGAGAGGCCTTTGCAGCTATCGTCCTGCAGGCCGGACGTGGTGGCCCCGCCCTCATGGATCAGCAGCACGATCACATCGGCGCCCTGCGCCCTCAGCTGTGGAATCAGCGCATTCGCAGTCTGTGCCTCGTCGGCAAACGTCAGCCCCTCGACCCCGCTAGGGCGCACCATATGCGGCGTGTTCCTGAGCGTCATGCCGATAAAGCCCACGCCTGTGCGCAGACCGTCCTGCTCGAAGAACTTCAGCCCGGTCGCGGGAAACAGCGGCCGGCCGTCGCCGCGCAGCGTATTGGCCGCGAGAAACGGGAACTCTGCCCCCTTGAAGGGCTGGCTGATCTGGCATGGCTGCTTGCTTGTGAACTTCTCGCAGCCACCGTTTTGCATGCGCAGCAGCTCGGCCACGCCCTGGTCGTATTCATGATTGCCGGTGGCCGCAAAGTCCACCCGCATGAGGTTGAGCACCTCTATCGTCGGCTCATCGAGAAACAGCGCCGAGACCATGGGCGAAGCCCCGATCATGTCTCCGGCCGTGACCAGCGCCACATGGCGGCTGGCCTGACGGCGCTGGGCGATGGCCCGGGCCATATAGGCCACGCCGCCGGCGGGCACGGCGACGTTCTGGCCCTGCGCATTCTGCGCCGTCACCGCCAGTCCGGGCGGCTCCAGATGGCCGTGCAGGTCATTGAAACCCAGCACGGTGATCTCCATGCTGGCCTGCCTTGTCACACCACCGCTGCATGCGCTCAAGCCCAGCGCGAGCAGCACAGCGCAGAGGGGAGCAGAGATCTTGTGAAAAGCACAACGCCAGCCTGGCGACAGGGCGCGAGACTGGCGTTGATCCGGTTTTTTGTCAGTTGCAACCATCGGACTCTCCTGAGTCAGAGGTTTTAACGCACAAAGCGGTCTGGGTGATGTCAGCTGGCCGAGGCCGGAATCGGAGCCAGGCCGGAATCCACATCGGCATTCTGCGCACGGTGGCGCAGCGCGTGGTCCATCACCACCAGCGCCAGCAGCGCCTCGGCGATCGGCGCTGCGCGAATGCCCACGCAGGGGTCGTGGCGCCCCTTGGTGATGACTTCGGTGCTCTGGCCGTGCACGTCGATGGATTCACGCGGCGTGATGATGGAGCTGGTGGGCTTGATGCCGATGCGCACTTCCAGATCCTGGCCGGTGCTGATGCCGCCCACGATGCCGCCCGCGTTATTGCTTCGGAAACCCTCGGGGCTCAGCGAATCGCCATGCGTAGTGCCGCGCTGGGCCACGCTGTCAAAGCCTGCGCCGATCTCCACGGCCTTGACGGCGTTCAGGCCCATCATCGCGTAGGCGATGTCGGCATCCAGTCGGTCATACAGGGGCTGACCCAGACCAACCGGCATATTGCTGGCGTTCACGCGCAGCGCCGCGCCGCAGGAATCGCCGCTCTTGCGCAGTTGCTCCATGTATTCCTCGAAGCGGCTCACATCGGCCACGGGCGCGAAAAAGGGGTTGTGCGGCACATGCTCCCAGCTCTCGAAACCGATGGGCAGCTCGCCGATCTGCGTCATGCAGGCGCGGAACTCGGTGCCGAACTTTTCCTTGAGCCATTTCTTGGCCACGGCACCCGCGGCCACGGTAGGCGCCGTCAGGCGTGCCGAGGAGCGGCCGCCACCGCGCGGATCGCGGATACCGTACTTCTGGAAGTAGGCGTAGTCGGCATGACCGGGACGAAAGCTCTGCGCGATATTGGAGTAATCCTTGCTGCGCTGATCGGTGTTGCGGATCAACAGGGCAATCGGCGTGCCCGTGGTCCTGCCTTCGTAGACGCCAGAGAGAATCTCCACCGCATCGGGCTCGTTGCGCTGCGTGACGAACTTGCTGGTGCCGGGGCGACGACGATCCAGATCATGCTGGATGTCCGCCTCGCTCAAGGCCATGCCCGGGGGGCAGCCGTCAATCACACAGCCAATGGCCGGGCCGTGGGACTCACCAAAATTGGTGACCGTGAAAATTGTGCCGAAGGTATTGCCGCTCATAGGCTGCCGATTATCGTTGAAGTGATGATTGACGGCTGCACGCTGTACTGCCTAAAGTCTTTTCACCATGCTCAAACTTGCGTTTATTCTGGCCTCGGCCCAGATGTCCGCAATGATCGGCGGCATCGGCGGTCTGGTGTTCTTCAAATTTGCACCGTCGCGCTGCGCGGGCCAATATGCCTGCGGCTACGGCAAGGCCGTGATCAGCATGGTGGTGGGCCTGGGTATAGCCTTGCTGTGCTTTGTGGGCCTGCTGCTCAAGGGGCTGCACAAGGTAAAGCCGCCAGCGCCTGTAGCCTGTATCGCAGGGACCGCACCGGCTGACTGACCGACAGCCATAAGGCAGCGCTGCGCCACCTGCAGCACACATCAGACTGGACATGAAAAACCCCGCCTCGGCGGGGTCTGCAGCAAAACGCCGGGCTTGAAAGCTGGCTTATTCAGCGCCCTGGCGCTCGCCTTCGGGCCAGTCGCGGATATAGGCCTTGAGCATGCGGTTCTCGAAGTTCTGGCTGTCCACCACGGCCTTGGCCACGTCGTACAGCGAGATCACGCCCATCAGCATGCGCTTGTCCATCACCGGCATGTAGCGCGCATGGCGATCCAGCATCATACGGCGCACCTCGTCCATATCGGTTTCCATGGTGCAGGTCATGGGCGCGTCGTCCATGGCGCCGCGCACGGAGATGTTCTCCACGCCGCCGGTCTTTACAAAACCCTGGATCACTTCACGGAAGGTGAGCATGCCCACCACATCGCCGTGATCCATCACGACCAGCGAGCCAATGTCCTTTTCCGACATCACCTGCACCGCCGCGGCCAGGCTTTCGTCGGGCGACACCGTGTACAGGGTATTGCCTTTGACGCGCAGGATGTCACTAACTTTCATTGCTGTTCTCCGAATCTGTTTGGCACGCTGTGGCAGCTTTTGTCCTGCATGTGTCAGCACATGCGGCATCGCTTTACACAGAATGCAGGTGCGTGCACAAATATAGCCCACAATGGCTTGCATTGAGAAAAACTAAAGCAATGACGAAACATATGAATTTCTACATATTCATTCGTCTATCCGACCAAATCAATATTTGATTGCGTGCTTGATCACACATTGCGTCGATCAAAACCAGCCATGGAGACACAACATGCCCGGCTACTCTGACCCCGGCTTTGACACCCTGAGCCTGCATGCAGGCGCCCAGCCCGACCCTGCCACCGGCGCACGTGCCGTACCCATCCATCTGACCACGTCCTTTGTCTTCGAATCCAGCGACCACGCGGCCAGCCTGTTCAATCTGGAGCGGCCCGGCCATGTCTACAGCCGCATCTCCAATCCCACCAACGCGGTGCTCGAGCAACGCGTCTCGGCCCTGGAAGGCGGCGTGGGCGCGATTGCCGTGGCCAGCGGCCAGGCGGCGCTGCACCTGTCGATTGCCACGCTGATGGGCGCGGGCAGCCATATCGTGGCCAGCACGGCCCTGTATGGCGGCTCGCAGAACCTGCTGCACTACACGCTGGCGCGCTTCGGCATAGAGACGACCTTCGTCAAGCCCGGCGACATCGATGGCTGGAAGGCTGCCGTGCGCCCCAACACCAAGCTGTTCTTCGGCGAGACCGTGGGCAACCCCGGCCTGGATGTGCTGGACATTCCCACGGTCAGCCAGATCGCCCACGAAGCCGGCGTGCCGCTGCTGGTGGACTCGACGCTGACCTCGCCCTGGCTGATCAAGCCTTTCGAGCATGGCGCGGACATCGTCTATCACTCGGCCACCAAGTTCCTGTCCGGCCACGGCACGGTGATCGGTGGCATCGTCGTCGATGGCGGCAGCTTCGACTGGGAAAAATCGGGGCGCTTTCCCGAGCTGACCCAGCCCTATGACGGCTTTCACAATATGGTGTTCAGCGAGGAGTCCACCACCGGCGCTTTCCTGCTGCGCGCCCGCCGCGAAGGCCTGCGCGACTTCGGCGCCTGCATGAGCCCGCACAGCGCCTGGCTGATCCTGCAAGGCATCGAAACCCTGCCGCTGCGCATGGAGCGCCATATGCGCAATACCGAAAAAGTGGTGCAGTTCCTCGCCAGCCACCCGCTGGTCAGTCGCGTGGGCCACCCGATGCTGGAGACCCACCCCTCGCACGCCTTGGCCAGGAAGCTGCTGCCGCGCGGCGCAGGCTCTGTGTTCAGCTTTGACATTGCCGGCAACCGCAACCAGGGCAAGAAGTTCATCGAAACGCTGAAGGTCTTCAGCCATCTGGCCAATGTGGGCGACTGCCGCTCTCTCGTGATCCACCCTGCCAGCACCACGCATTTCCGCATGAGTGACGAGGCTCTGGCCCAGGCCGGCATAGGCCAGGGCACGATCCGCCTGTCGATCGGCCTGGAAGATGCTGACGATCTGATCGACGACCTCAAGCGCGCGCTGAAGGCGGCCGAGAAAGCAGCCTGAGAGACCTGAACAAACATGGTTGCCACAACTTCTGCATCGCTGGACTGGAAGCAGTTTGAACAGACTTTATTCAGCATCTACTGGCAAGATGCTCAGGCGTTCCTGGCCGCGACCCCTCAGGAAAGCATCTACGCACTGGCACTGAACGGCCTGTACCGTGAGGAGGACGGCCCCATTTACCTGCCCACGCTATCTGCCAATAGCGAGCAGGCCTATTCACAGATGGTGAATGCCCCCGAGCCACAAGGGCGTTTGTCCGAATTCGACCTGGACACCGGCCAGTTGGGCTCTCTGCGCTGGAACCCGCCGGATTGGGAGTGGGAAGAGCTGGATTCGACCTCGGACTCTCAGGAGTTGCTGCAACTGGAGCAGGCCTTGCTGGCCGAGGCCAATAAAAGCACGCCTGCCCACTGGTTGCGTACCGAAGCGCACCTGATCAAGGCACTGATCCGCATCTGCAAGCAACTGACCAAAGCCTGTCAAAAATCGCCCTGGGCCAGCCAGCTCACTCCAGAGTTTACGGTGCTGATCTACGTGGAAGACACGCAGGAATGCGAAGCCATGGCGCGCCAGAGCATGGGGCAGGCGCGCTTTCTTGCATTGTTTCCCAGCCATGATCAGGAAGCGCAAAGACGCGCCAGAGTTGCCGCACTCTCCCCCGCTCAACAGCTGCAATACCACCTGAGCTGCCTGGAAGGTGTCGGGTGCACGGAGCTGGGACTGAGCCGAAAAGAGGCGCAATTGCTGGGCGAAGAGGCCGAGACTGCGCTGCTTGCCATGGATCACAGCCAGGTGGCTCATGCGCTGCTGCCCATGCTGACTCGGCCTGGCAAACAGTGGCGTGCGGCCATGTTGCTGGCCCAGATCGCTTACCGGGACGAACAGGTACTGACTGCACTGCGTCAACAGGTTCAGGCCCCCGTCCACAGTCCCAGGGAAGAAAGCGAGCGAGGCTGGTGCGCCAGTGCCTTGGGGTCGTTAGGCGACCAGGAATGGCTGCAGCAGCAAATAGGCGACACGGCCGTGCCTGTGGACAGAATCGCGCAAGGCATTGCCTACCCCTACCGCGCCTGGAACAGCAAGCCTGGAACCACGGCTCTGCACCTTGACTACGCGCCACTGGAGCGAGCGCTCGACCTCAAGCACCCGACCTTGACCCGGGCGCTGAATGAAGAGCTATCACCCGGAACCGGTTATTGCAGCCTTCGGGTTGAGGATTTGGAGCAAGCCCTCTTCGCTCTGCAGTCCGTTCACGCTCTGGTGCGCGTGCATGCTGCATGCATCATGGGAGAGCGAAGCCTTGGTGCCGCCGCTGGCAGGCGCATCACCCCTGTACTGGCACAAGCCCTGAGTCACGACAGCAACGAAGGCGTACGCTATCAGGCCATGCTGGGCCTTCGGTATTGGAAAAAAGCCAGCGCAGCGCAGCGAGCTGCGATTGAGCATGCCGCCGAACACGATGCCAGCGACAACATCCGCGAGCTGGCTCAGCAATGGCTGAGCGAACACTGCTGAACCACAAAGAACAGAACCGGAGACAAACATGCAAATCAATGTGCAAGGCGCAGACATCTACGCCTACACCGGCGGCAAGGCTTTCGACGCGGCCAAGCCCACGGCCATTTTCATCCACGGCGTGCTCTGCGATCACAGCGTCTGGGCGCTGCAAAGCCGCTATATGGCCAATCACGGCTGGAACGTCCTGGCCATCGATTTGCCCGGCCATTGCAAAAGCAGCGGCCAGGCCCCGCAAACTGTCGAAGAAGCTGCGACCTTCATCGGCGCGCTGATGGATGCGGCAAACCTGCAGCAAGCTGCGCTGATCGGCCATAGCTGGGGCAGTCTGATTGCCATGGAGACTGCGGCCAGACTGCGGGAACGCATCAGCCATCTGGTCCTGGTGGGCACGGCCTTTCCCATGAAGGTCTCGCCCGCGCTGCTGGAGTCGGCGCTGAATACGCCCGAGAAGGCCATACAGATGGTCAACACCTTCTCGCGCGCCACGCTGGCACCGCCCAATGGTGCAGGCAGCTGGGTATTTGGCGCCGGCATGGCACTGGGCCGCCGCGTGCTGGCCAGCAACACGGGCACGAATCTGCTGCATGCTGGCTTCAAGGCCTGCGACTGCTATGCAGGTGGCGAAGCCGCCATGACGCAGGTCAGCTGCCCGCTTCTGTTTGTGCTGGGCGAGCAAGACCAGATGACCCCGCCCAAGGCAGCCAAGGGACTGATCGATGCAGCCAAGGGCGCAGGCAAGACCACCAAGGTTCAGATCATCCCCAACGGCCACAACCAGATGACGGAGTCACCGGACGCGACACTGTTTGCGATTCGGGATTTTCTGGCGGCATGAGCCATTAAGCTTGGGCCATGAGCCAAACCTTCCAGCACCACGGCCAACTGGCTGACGCCTGCGCCGAATGGGCCAAGATTTCACTGAATGGTCTGCAGCCCCGGCGCAACCTCAATCTGAGCGACAAAAAAGCCGACTGGAAGCAGGCACTGAGCGCGCTCAAGCGCTTTGCCGGCAGCGATGGCTACAGAGCTCCCCAGGATTTCAAGGCACATGCCGCACTGGAGAACTACTGGAAATGGAAGGAAGCGGGCGAGCAAGCGCGCTGGCTGCTGATCTACGGCATCGATCTGGGCCTGGGCGGCGATGTGCTGCGCCCCATCTACCAGGAAGTGGCCGCGCTGTGGATTGATGCCGCCTCGGTGGCCGAGCATGCGCGCGCCAGCATGGCGCAGGAAACTGGTGAGGACTACGGCGTAGCTGCGCCCATCAACACACGCACTGACGACTACGCTATTGCCGTGACCCTGCTGTCACTGGCCACACTGCTGGATGCGCAGGATGACGTACCGGCGATTGATGAGCATGTGCTGGCCTTCGATACGGACCAGTTGCTGGATTATCTGTGCGCAGGCGGTCTGCAGCTGCAGCAGGTCAGCGAGGAGCTTTTTCACAAACGCCCTTACGGCGCCATGAAGCCATTTTTTGAACAGCTCGAAGCCCTGCCTGACCCGCTGCTGCCCTATCTGCAAACCCAGTACCAGGAGTTTCTCAAGCTCTCGCCCAAGCAGCAGAAAAAAGGCAGCCCGTGGCTGGGCACGGGTTACTGGGCGCTGGAGGTGGCCGCCCTGGCCGTGCTCTACGGCTGGGATGACAGCGCTTTGCGCGCCAGCCCCCACTACCCGGCCGATCTGGCCGACTACGCGCGTGGGCGGCTGGCTCAAACAGAGTCAGGCGATTTTTGACAGAAAAGCCGCGATGCGGCTGCTGATGCGCTCGGGCAGCTCGCGGTGCGGCACATGGCCGCCGCCGGCAATGATTTCCGCCTCGCAAGGGCCCTGCGCCCAGGTGCAGATGTTCTCGGGATGCACCAGGGAGCCGAATTCATCGAGCTCGCCGTGAATGGCCAGCACCGGGCAATGCACCTGCTTCAGGGCTGCATCCAGCCGGTAATGCGCAAAAGGCGGGCTCAGCCAGGTGTCCACCCAGGCCGACAGCACCCAGGCCGCCTTGTCGCCATGGTAGCGAGCAAGGCGCTCCAGCTGGCCGGGCTGGGCAAAGTTGTCGCGCGCCGCACTGATGCCCTGCAGCGTGCGGTCTTCGACAAAGCTCTGGGCCGATTCGGTAATCAGCGCCTGGCATTGCCTTCCATAGGCCGCTGCCACCATGGCCGCCATGCCGCCGCCCACGCTGTGTCCCAGCATCACGAAATCACCCAGGCCCAGCGCCCGGTGAAGCGGCGTGAAGCCGGCCTCGACCTCGCTCTCCACAAAACTGGGTTGAAGCCGATGCGGATTGGGGTCTGAATGGCCGAAACCCAGTCGGTCATAGGCAATGACTTCACGCCCGGTGGCCGCGGCCAGTTGCGCGGGAAATTCGCGCCACAGATCCACGCTGCCCAGGGAGTCGTGCATCAGCACCAGCGGCGCCCTGGCCGCCTCGCGCTGAGGTTGCCAGCGTTTGACATGGAGCTGCCCGTCGGGCGTCTGAACACGGGTTTCACTGGAGCTGATCACAACAGGCGGCATGGTGTCGTCAAACATGGGCAGGATCTGGGTTGAAGGCGATGAGATGTGCTGCCACCTTAGCAAGAGAGCGCTCATGGCAGCTCGGCCAGAAGCTGGAGTGGCCGCAAAGATGGCGAATCTGGCAGATTTTGAGCAGTCTTGCCGTATATAGCCTGTCGTTCAGGTGACGAAGACCTCCGGCCACAACTTGCCAGCACTCGCTAACCCGCTGGCCTGGCCATGCTGTCGGCAGTATAAAAACAGCATCACCTTCACCGGGGTTTGCCATGTCACAGACCACGACCTCAGAACCGGACGGCGCTGCCAAGGCCAGCGTGGACCCGCGTCAGTTCAAGAGCTTTGCCGAGTTCTACCCCTTCTACCTGGGCGAGCACAGCAACCTCACCTGCAGGCGGCTGCACTTCATCGGCACCAGCCTGTCGCTGGTGTTCTTGCTGGCGCTGTTTTTGACAGGCGATTGGTGGTACTTGCTCGCAGGCCTGATCTGCGGCTATGCCTTCGCCTGGGTCGGGCATTTCGGCTTTGAAAAAAACAAGCCCGCCAGCTTCAAGCGACCGCTCTACAGTTTTCTGGGCGACTGGATGATGTGGCGCGACATCTTGCTGGGTCGCATCAAGATGTAGCGCCACACCGTCTCTGAAGCGCTTGCGCTGGCCTGCTTTGCGGGCAGCGGATCGGCTGCCCATGGACCATGCGACGCTTGCCATCAGCTGTCCGGCCTTCAGTGCAGATATTCATAGATATCTGCTCACTTCCATCAAACTCTATGAATATCTCCGCCCGGGGCAGCAATCAGCTCTGCCACGGTCATGGCATCGAGCTGGGCACGCTGCCACAGCGGCCGCACCGCCTCGGACGGCTCAAGCAACAGGCTCTGCACCAGAGGCTCTACCCGCGTGGCCTGCGGATCTACCAGCAGTACATAGCGCGGCTCGGTGCTTTCAAGCGACACATAGGCATCAGGCGGCTGTACAGCCCCCACCCAGTCCAGCTTGGCCAGCGCCTGCAGCACGGGCTGAATCTGGGACGCCTCCACGCGCAGGCGCCGTGAAAGCTGGTGCACATACAGGCCCTTGTGCGGCAGCTCACGCTCCTTGGCCAGGCATTGCAGCACCTCGACAGCCAGCTCGAACTGCCAGCCCCGATGTCCCGTCAGCCGCTCCACCCCGGCAAGCACCGTGGGTAGATAGGCCGTGACCAACGCCCCCAGCAGCACAATGCTCCAGGCCACATACATCCAGATCAGCAAAATGGGAAGTGTGGCAAACGCGCCGTAGATCACCGAGTAGGTAGGCACGGATGACAGATAGAGGCCCAGTACCTTCTTGGCCACTTCCATGAACACGGCCACAAACACGCCCCCCACCAGCGCATGACGCCAGCGCACCGGCGTGTTGGGCACATAGTGGTAGAGCCCGGCCATGCCGGCGGCCAGCACCACAAACTCTATGGAATCAAAGACAAAGCGCAGGCTGCCGGGCAGCGCGTTGACCAGGCCCTTGGATGCCGACATCACATAGGACGACAGCACCAGGCTCAGGCCCAGCAGCAGCGGCCCCAGCGTGATGGCGGCCCAGTAGATCAGCACCCGCTGGCCCAGCGGCCTGAGCTGGCGCACGCGCCAGATGTTGTTGAGCGTGCGGTCGATGGTCAGGATCAGCGCAACGGCCGTGACCATCAGGATGGAGAAGCCGACCAGGCCCAGCTGACTGGCCTTGGAGGCAAACTGCGTGAGATAGCCCAGCACCTGACGCGCAATGGTCTCGGGAATCAGGCTGTCCATCAGCCAGCGCTCCAGCACCTTCTGCGCCTTGCCAAAGATCGGGAAGGCCGTGAACAGGGCCAGAGCCACGGTAAAGAACGGCACCAGCGCCAGCAGCGATGTGAAGGTAAGACTGCTGGCCGTCACACCCAGACGGTCTTCCTTGAAGCGCGCCAGCAGCACCTGGGCCGTGTTGTGCCAGGGGAAGGTACGCAGGCGCTGCTGCGCACGGCGGCTCCTGCGGCGCAAGGCCGTCTTGAGCTCCTCCTGGCTGGGCATCTGGGGCTTGGGGATACGCCCGGCCAGATCCTTGCAGCTGGCCGCCAGCGCCCTGGCTCTGTCGAGTTTGCTGCTGCGCGGGCTCTCGGCAACGCGCTGCGAGCTGTCGACAGGACTGTCGGTCACTCCTGAAACGCAAGCATGCACCGCTTTCTGTTCCTCGGCTGGTGCCGTATTCGGCGTGCAATAGCTGGTCCAACCCTGAGCTGCCGTGCTGAATGCCGCCGCAGGCGATGCGGCAGGAGCTGGCACGGGTTCGGGCCGAGCCAGATCGTTGCCAAGATCGGGCATGGGGTCGAACACCGGCTCCAGCGGTACGCCCGGACCATCGAGGCTGGGTTCCTGGCGCTGATCAAGCGGCCCTGCGCTGGCTGCCTGCGGTGCTGCAGGCGCGTCCACCGAAGCCGGCTGCATCGGCCTGTCCCGATCCGCCGTCACCGGCCTGTCTTGCTGCGTCTTGCCTTCCAGCGCGGCCCAGAAGCCGGCACGCTCGTTTTTCTTCATGACGGCACTCCTTCTCGAACGCAAAAGGAGGACGGGTGCTGCGCAACATCAAGCGCAGAACGCAAAACAAAACGACCGGATTCAAACAGAGCTGGCATGACCGATATGATGCCACTGCTATGACCGACGCCCTCTCGCCCCAAGCCGCCAAAAACACTTCTTCACCAATCCAGCAGCCAGGCTCCGACGTGGCCGCCACGCGCTGGCTGGCCGTGGGCAGTCTGCTGGCTCTGATGCTGCTGTGCGTGGCCTGGGAGCTGTGGCTGGCCCCGCTGCGCGAAGGCGGCACCTGGCTGTTTCTCAAGGCCCTGCCACTGGCGTTCGCCGTGATTGGCCTGCTCAAGCGCCGCATGTACACCTATCGCTGGCTCAGCCTGCTGGTGTGGCTGTACTTCACCGAAGGCGTGGTGCGGGCCTGGAGCGATGCCGCGCCCAGCCGCTGGCTGGCGCTGGCAGAGGTGGCGCTGTGCGTGCTGCTCTTCATCGCCTGCGCAGCCCATGTGCGCCTGCGCCAGCGTGCCGTCAAGGCAGCCCGGCTCAATCAGGCGTGATGCCTTCGAACTGCGCCAGCGTCCGCACCTGCGCCGCCAGCGCATCGAACAGCAGCTGCGCGGCCGGTGACAGCGCACGGCGCGGACGCTGAATCAGCAGCGTGCGGCGCAGAATGCGCGGCTCGTCCAGCAGGCGAAAGCCCAGATTGCCCTGCAGGCCCAGCGAAGGGTGACGCGCCGTCAGCGCCGGAACGATGCTGACCCCCAGACCCAGGCTCACGGCCTCGAACAGCAGTTGCGGATTGGACAGGCGCAGTGGTGTCTGCAGCAGGTTCTGCGGCATGCCCGGCTCCGATGCCAGCAACTGGCTGATGGCGGTGTCGGTGGTCAGACCCACAAAAGCCAGATCGGCCAGATCGGCCGCCGTCAGCCGCCCGGCCTGCAGCAGAGGCTCATCGAGCCTGGCCACCAGCCCCATGGCATCGCTGATCAGCGGCTGGGTCAGCAAATCGCCGCCGGCCGGGTGCGCCGCACCCACGCCGAAATCCACGCTGCCGGCCTGCACGCGCTGGGCGATGCCTTCGGCGCTGTCCTCGATCAGATCCACCTCGATGCCCGGATGCCGGACCCGCAAGGCCGGTAGCACCGGCAGCAGCAGCACAGCCAGCACCGACGGAGCGGCAGCAATGCGCACCTTGCCGCGGCGCAGTGCGGCCAGATCGCCAAGGTTCTGAAATCCCTGCTCAAGGGTCTCGAAGGCCTGGCGCACATCGAGCAAGAAGGCCTGACCGGCGGCCGTCAGCCCCACGGTTCGCGTGGTGCGGTCAAAAAGCCGCAGGCCCAGGGCCTCTTCCAGCTGACGAATGGATTCGGACAGGGCCGACTGCGTCAGGCACAGCTCGCGGGCTGCCGGGGCAAACGCGCCGTGGCGCGCCACCTCGGCAAAGGCACGCAGCTGGCGCAGGCTGATATTGTTCGGAAAAACTGGCATAACCAAGCAATTTATTTCGATTGTCCCGTAGTCTGCCATGCTCTACGCTTGCGGCTTCATGGTTTTCCTGCCGTAGCGCTGTGCCTGGCTTAGGATTTCCGTCTGTTCTCCCTCTCTGCCGCCCCTGCCGCGGCCTGCTTGCCATGACTTCCACCGCTTTGCTTGAATCCCTGCGCCAGATTGTGGGCGCCACCCATGTGCTGACCGATGGCGACCTCAGCGCCTACGAACAGGACTGGCGCAAGCGCGTACACGGCAAGTCCCTGGCCGTGGTGCGCCCCGGCAACACGGCCGAAGTGGCCGGCGTGGTCAAGGCCTGCGCCGCAGCCGGCGTGCAGATCGTGCCCCAGGGCGGCAATACCGGGCTTTCCGTGGGCTCCACCCCCGACGATAGCGGCCAGCAGGTCGTGCTCAGCCTCACGCGCCTGAACGCCGTGCGCCACATCGACAAGGACAATCTGACCTTCACCGTCGAAGCAGGCTGCATTTTGCAGAACCTGCAGGATCTGGCTGACCAGCAAGGCCTGCTGTTTCCGCTGTCGCTGGCCGCCGAAGGCAGCTGCACGATAGGCGGCAATCTGGGCACCAACGCCGGCGGCACACAGGTGGTGCGCTATGGCAATACTCGCGATCTGTGCCTGGGCCTGGAAGTGGTGACGCCCCAGGGCGAGATCTGGGACGGCCTCAAAGGCCTGCGCAAGGACAACACCGGCTACGACCTGCGCGACCTGTTCATCGGCAGCGAAGGCACGCTGGGCATCATCACCGCCGCCACCATGAAGCTGTTCCCGCAGCCGGCCGCCCAGCTCACCGCCTTTGCCGCCGTGCCCTCCATGGAGGCCGCCGTGCGCCTGCTGGGTCTGGCGCACCAGCATCTGGGCGCGGGACTGACGGGCTTTGAAGTCATGGGCCAGTTTGCGCTGAGCCTGGTCGTCAAGCACATGCCGCAGCTGCGCGTGCCATTTGCCGACATGGGCGACGAAGCACCCTACTGCGTGCTGCTGGAGAACAGCGACAGCGAGTCCGAACAGCATGCACGCCTGCGCTTCGAGCACCTGCTGGAGCTGGCCTTTGAAGACGGCTGCGTGGTCAACGCCGTGGTGGCGGAGAACCTGACCCAGGCCCACGACCTGTGGCATATCCGCGAGAGCATTCCCCTGGCCCAGGCCGAGGAAGGCCTGAACATCAAGCACGACATCTCGGTCGCCGCCTCGCGCATTCCCGCTTTTGTCGAGCATGCCGACGCCGTGCTCAAGCGCGAGATTCCCGGCGTGCGGCTGGTCAACTTCGGCCATCTGGGCGACGGCAATCTGCACTACAACGTGCAGGTGCCCGAAGGCGAGGACGGCAAGGCCTTTCTGCGCGACAAGGAGGCCCTGGTCAACCACCTGGTCTATGAGGCCGTGGACGCCTTCGGCGGCTCGTTCTCGGCCGAGCATGGCGTGGGTGCACTCAAGACCGACAAGCTCGAAAAATACCAGTCTCCCGTTGCCCTGCAGATGATGCGCGCCATCAAGCAGGCACTGGACCCGCAGGGCATCATGAACCCCGGCGTGGTGCTGACGCGCGGCTGATCCCGCCGCCGCCGATAAAAAAAAGCNCNCNC
>NZ_AHIL01000029.1 GCF_000241525.1 Comamonas testosteroni ATCC 11996 | reverse complement strand
GGGACGCGGTACCGAGGCTTTTGCGGCCACGCCCATATCGCTTGCGAAAGTGCCAGCGACGATCAAGCCCGTGGCTCAGCCTGTCGCAGCCCTCCCCAGGCTGACGGAGGCCAGGCCCAGGACCCGGTCGGTCGCAAGCACCGCAGATGACGAGAGCTGGGAGCAGTTCTAAGTATCGGGCTCGGCGCGCAGAGTACAGCCGCCGCGTTCCCGGTGGCGGCTTCCCTGGCTGGGGCGGTGATCAGAAGCCCATGTTGCCGGCACCGCCCTCGAAGTCCTGCGCGGCTTCCACGAGAAACTGCACCTTGCGCTCGCCGCGCCATTCGTTGATGTCCAGGCGATAGGCCAGGGTGGTACGCGCGGGCAGCGGGTCGGTGTGGTTGAACCAGATGCCGTCGATCTTGGAGCCATGGTGCAGCAGCTCCAGCTTCAGATGCTTTTCGCCGACCAGGCGCTGCGAGGTGATTTCCAGCTCTTCGCTGAAAGTCGGCGCGGCAAAGCCCTGGCCCCAGACGGCCAGCTGCATTTGTTCGATCAGGCCGGTGTCCAGCCACTGGGGCGAAAGCGGCCCGTCGGTCTCCAATCTGCGCGTCAGCGTGGCGGCATCCAGCCATTCCCTGGCGACCTGGGCAAAAGCCTTTTCGAACTCGTCAAAGTGCGCTTCCGTGATGGTGCAGCCTGCCGCCATGGCGTGGCCGCCAAACCGCAGTATCAGACCGGGGTGGCGCTTGCTGACAAGGTCCAGCGCATCGCGCAGATGAAAGCCTGGAATGGAGCGGCCAGAGCCCTTGAGCTCATGCTCCTTGCCCGGGGCGCCGCTGGCTGCAAACACAAACGTGGGCCGGTGCAGCTTGTCCTTGATGCGCGAGGCCACCACGCCGACCACGCCTTCGTGAAAGTCGGGGTCGAACACGCTGATGGCCGGTGGCGGTGTCATTCCGTCCTCGCACAGGCCTTCGGCCATGAGCAGGGCGTGCTCACGCATGCTGACCTCGATCTCGCGGCGCTCGCGGTTGATGCTGTCCAGCATGCGCGCCAGATTGTCGGCGCGGCTGACATCTTCCGTGGTCAGGCACTCGATGCCTATGGTCATGTCGGCAAGACGACCGGCCGCGTTGATGCGCGGGCCCAGGGCAAAGCCGAAGTCGATGGTGGAGGCCATGTCAAAGCGGCGGCCCGATGCCTCGAACAGCGCGCGTATGCCGGGCTGCATGCTGCCTTTGCGAATCTGCTTGAGGCCCAGTGCCACCAGGCGGCGGTTATTGGCGTCAAGCTTGACCACATCGGCCACCGTGCCCAGGGCGACCAGCGGCAGCAACTGTTCAAGACGGGGCTGGTTGTGGCGGTCAAAGCGGCCGCGGTTGCGCAGCTCGGTGCGCAGGGCCAGCAGCACATAGAACATGACACCCACGCCGGCCATGGACTTGCTGGCGAACTCGCAGCCCGGCTGGTTGGGGTTGACGATGGCATCGGCTGGCGGCAGGTGGTCGCCCGGCAGATGGTGGTCGGTCACGACGACCGACATGCCCAGCTCCTTGGCCACGGCCACGCCTTCAACGCTGGCAATGCCGTTGTCCACGGTGATCAGCATGTCGGCTCCGGTCTCCTTGACGCGGCGCGAGATGGGGGCGGTGAGGCCGTAGCCGTCGACCACGCGGTCGGGCACGAGGTAGTCGGCATGGGCCGCGCCCAGCATGCGCAGGCCGCGCAGGCCCACGGCGCAGGCGGTTGCGCCATCGCAGTCATAGTCGGCGACGATGCACAGGCGCTTTTGCGCGGCTATGGCATCGGCCAGCAGTTGCACGGCGGCATCGATGCCGCGCAGGCCCGAGGGCGGCAGCAGCCGGGCCGGCGCATCGTCCAGCTCGTCGGCCGAGCAGACACCTCGCGCCGCATAGAGCTGGGCCAGCAAGGGATGAATCTTGGCCTGCAGCAGTACAGAGACACTGTCGTTGGGGATGGATCTGGGGATTATCTTCATAGCATTCCCCGCAGATCAGGCAAGCGTTTCGTGGCAAAAACACTCTTTATCCTGTCCATCAGGCCGCGTGGCTGGCTTTGCCATTGCACGGCATTGCGCTCGCCGCAGAGCGTGAGCTTGACCGGTTCTCCGCGGGCAGCCCGCTGCTGCAGCTCGGCGATCAGGCTGCTGTCCAGTGCCTGCCAGACCTTCTGCCAGCCTTGCACATTGCCTTGCAGCGCAGTGTGGCGCAGATCATCCACGCACACGGTTCGGGAGTTCGCCGCAGGCAGGCTGGCGAGGTCTCCCGTGCCATGCACCCAGAAGGAGTTGATGGGCGGCAGGCCGCGTTCGCAACGTCGGTCGTTGAAGACATGGGTGTAGAGTAGCATCTGCAGCTCGGTCTGCAGACGCTGAATGATGGCTCCCTGAATCGGGTCGGGCATCCAGGGGCGCACGTCGCGGCCCAGCGCACGGTCCATCGATGCGGTGGCCAGGCCCTTGAAGGCCGCACCGCGTGCCAGCCAGAGGTCGGCGCGCAGATATTCCAGCGTGATGCCGTCGTCGCTGAACCAGGGTGCGATCAGCGCCAGCAACTGGCGGGATTCGTCTTCGTCCAGCGGCGCGCCGGTCGGGTCGGTCTGATGGACCTGGTCCGGCGTGATATGCCAGTGGCAGGGCGTGATGAAGGCACAGGCCTGGCTGCTGTCTCCAGCCGCCAGCGCAGCCCAGGGAATCAGCCCTGGTGTATCGGGCAGTTGCATGCCACGGGCCAGGGCGCGCTCATGCGGAGGAGAGAAGTCCATCTCGTCGCCCTGCACCAGCGTGGTCGGCGTCAGCGTTGCCAGCAAGGCCTGCAGGTGAGGGAGTTGCAAACCGTCCCATGCCTGGGGAATGTCGGCAGGGCCGCTGGCATAGGCAACAATGATTTCGGAGGCGCCTGTGCCCAGGGCTTGGGCGGCAGGCAGCAAAGGCGCGGTCAAAGACATGGGCGCTATTGTCGGGCATGGCCGTCGCCTGGGCATGGTGCGAGGGGCTTTGTCACCTCGCAGGCATATTTTTCAGGGTGTAGACCAGGCTATAGCTCGCATCATCGGCGATGGCGGGCATGCCGGCATTCCAGTCGTCCCAGCGCTGGCGCATGGCTTGCAGGCGCTCTGGCTGCTGTCCGGCCAGATTGGCACGCTCGCGCTCGTCCTGTGCCAGATTGAACAGGTATTCGTTGTCCTCCACGCGCAGGTATTTCCATTCGCCTTCGCGCAGAGCGCGCTGGTTGCGGTAGAGCATGCGCCAGTACAGCGGCCGGGCAAACTCCGCTCCGTCGGTGCGCAGCACGGGCAGCAGGGAGACGCCGTCCAGTGGGTAGTCGGGATCGGCGCTCACACCGGCTGCATCCAGCACCGTGGCCGACCAGTCCATGGTCATGCATGGCTGGGTGCTGCTGCGATGGGCCTCGATCACGGCAGGCCAGTGGGCGATCCAGGGCACGCGGATGCCGCCTTCGGTCAGGTCCATCTTTCCGCCCACGAGAGGCCAGCTGTCCGAAAAGCGCTCGCCGCCGTTGTCGCTGGTGAAGACGATCAGCGTGTTGTCGAGCTGGCCGTTCTTGCGCAGTGCTTCGACGATCCAGCCTATGCCCTCATCCATGTGATGAATCATGCGGCGGTACTGATGAATATTGCCTCCCGCCAGATGCGTGATGCCAGCCCCCAACTGCTTGGCAGTCTCACGGTCATCACGGGTTTCCCAGGGCCAGTGCGGCGCCGTGTAGTGAAGGCTCAGGAAGAAGGGGGAGTTGCCCTCGCTCATGCGGTTGACGAAGTCCACGCTGCGCAGGGATAGCAGGTCGGTCAGATAGCCTTCGTCGTGGTGCTCCTCTTCGCCCACCCACAGATCGTGCTGTCCCGAGCTGCTCAGATGGGTGAAGTAGTCCACGCCGCCCGACATGGGGCCGAAGTATTCCTCATAGCCCGAGCGCAGCGGACCGAAGTGGGGAGGGTAGCCCAGATGCCATTTGCCTATCAGTGCCGTGCGGTAGCCCGCGCCCTTGAGCAGCGAGGCGACGGTGGGGACCTCGGGCGGAAGACCCAGCCTGGCGCCCAGCGGGGTGCCGCGCGTCTTGCTGTTGATGGGCTCCTCGGCCGCACCGCGCAAGCGGTATTGATAGCGGGCCGTGGCCAAGGCAAAACGCGTGGGCGAGCACACGGGTGAATTGGCATAGCCCTGGGTGAGCCTGAGGCCGTTGGCGGCCAGGCGGTCGAGCACCGGGGATACCGGACCGAACTCGGCATCGCGGCCGCCGTAGCAGCCCAGATCGGCATAGCCGAGATCGTCGGCGACGATAAAGATGATGTTGGGACGAGTCATGAAATACGGGTCGTTGTCATGGGGCTGATGGCTGGCGCAAGCGCTCATTCCATCTTCATGCCGGTGGCCTGGGCCAGTACCCGGTAGCGGTCGGCCAGGGCTTGAATGCGCTTGACGGCCGCATCGCCTGTCAGCCCTTCGTAGACCATGTCGTTGACACGCATGCGTTCACGCAATGTGCCGTCCTTCATGGCCTTTTCGAGGTGTGCCTGGATTTTCTGCACCAGCGGCTCAGGTGTGCTGCTGGGTACCCAGGCAGCGAAAAGCACTTCCTGCTGCAGCTCCTTGTGTCCCAGTTCGGTCACCGATGGGACTTCCGGCAGCAAGGGGTTGCGCTGGGCCGTGGTCACGGCCAGCGCCGTGATCTTTCCAGTGTTCACATGGGGCAGCATGGCGGTGGAGCTGATGACGCCGCCGTCCACCTCGCCCGAGAGCATCGCCAGCGTGGCAGGTGCATTGCCTTTGTAGGGCACATGGTTGACCTTGGCCCCGGTGGCGTAGGTCAGGATGCTGGAGGCAAGATGGCCGGGGGTTCCATAGCCGGCGGACCCCAGGGTCAGGCCCTTGTCATTGCCGCGGGCGATGAACTGCTCCAGCGTCTTGATATTGGTTTTGGGGCTGACAGCCATCAGCATGCCTTGCGAGGCGAACACCATGACGGGACGCAGGTCGCCATTCTTGAACGGCATGCTTTTGTAGATCAGCGGGTTGACCGTGAAGCTCGTGTCCAGGCCGATCAGCATGGTGTATCCGTCGGCGGCAGCCTTGGCGACGTAATCGGCGCCTATATTGCCGCCAGCGCCGGTACGGTTTTCAACAACGAAGGGCTGCTTGGTTTCGCGCTGAAGCACTTCTCCGACACCGCGTGCCAGTATGTCCACAGCCCCTCCGGGAGCGAAGGCTGCTATCAGCCGAACTGGCTTGTGAGGCCAGGCGGCGACGGCGGCGCCATCGGCAGATTGGGCCATAGAGGCGAAGGTGGAGCAGCCCAGCAGCAGAGCCAGGCTGGTTTGGAGAAGGCGGCGGGGTGCAGTCAGGCGAGCCATGGAATCACTCTCTTGTCTGAGGGAAGAGCCGGCATTTGCGAAAATCCCCAGCACTCCCTTTTGTCTCTGTATTGGGAATGCCCACTGTAGAAGTGACTTCCACAATTGATCTAATCAACTCATCCCCGTGAATACCCGACAGCCCACCTCCATTCAGCAGATGCTGCTGTTTCGCATCAGCCGCTTCTTCGGTGTGGCGGGCGGCATGGCCATGCGCATGTGCGAGGCCCGCTTCGGCCTCACGCGTCGTGAATGGGGAGTGATGGCGACGCTGGCGACGGAGGAGGGTCTGCTGTCATCCGAGCTGGCGCAGAAGGTGCAACTGGACAGGGCGCGCACCTCGCGGGCGCTCAGTGGCCTGGAGGAAAAAGGCTGGGTGCTGCGCAAACCTCTGGACGGAGACCGCCGGCGCGTGGCCATGTATCTGACCGATGAGGGACGGCGCATGTACGGTGTGATCCTTCCCGAAATGGTCAAGATTCATGCCGACATCGTGTCTGTCCTCAGCGATGAAGAGCTGGCCTTGTTTGACGGTCTGCTGGCCAAGCTCCAGTCCCATGCGGTGACGCTGGAGCAGCAGGAGCAATACGCGGATCTGCCGCGCATAGGGCGCAGCAGGCCGCCCCGATAGAGGGGGCGGGCAGTCAGATTGCATAAGGCTGGCGCCGCCGACAGGGCATTACCGGCAATGCCACAATGCTGGCAACATGCAATTTCCCTACGAACTGGCCGTGGGCTGGCGCTATACCCGTGCAGGGCGCGCCACACGCCGCAATGGCTTCATCTCCTTTATCTCGGGTGTCTCCATGCTTGGCATTGCGCTGGGCGTGGCGGCGCTGATCATTGTGCTGAGCGTGATGAACGGCTTCCAGAAGGAAGTGCGTGATCGCATGCTCAGCGTCGTCTCCCATGTGGAAATCTACGCCCCGCAGGGTGCACCTTTGCCTGATGTGGAGCGCACCATGCGCGAGGCCAGAGCCAACCCCGATGTGGTGGGGGCCGCGCCTTTTGTGGCGGCTCAGGCATTGCTGGCGCGCGGCGAGGATATGAAAGGCGCCCTGGTGCGCGGTATCGATCCGGCGCGTGAGGGCGAGGTGACCGATCTGGCGGCCACCAGCGGCGAGGTGCTCAAGCGTCTGGTGCCCGGCGAGTTCAAGGTGGTGCTCGGCATCGAGCTGGCGCGCAGTCTCGGTGTGAGCGAGGGCGATGTGATCACGCTGATCGCGCCCAGCGGACAGGTCACTCCGGCCGGCGTGCTGCCGCGCATGAAGCAGATGACGGTGGCCGGCACCTTCGATTCCGGCCACTACGAATATGACTCGGCGCTGGTGATGATGCATTACGAGGATGCGCAGCGCATCTTCCGCCTGGAAGGGCCGACCGGCATTCGCCTCAAGCTCAAGGATCTGCACGAGGCGCCGCGCGTGGCGCATGAACTGGCGGACACCTTGACGGATCGCTTGTTCATCCGTGACTGGACGCAGCAGAACAAGACCTGGTTTGCCGCCGTGCAGCTTGAAAAACGCATGATGTTCATCATCCTGACCCTGATCGTGGCCGTGGCGGCTTTCAATCTGGTGTCCACCCTAGTGATGAGCGTGCAGGACAAGCGTGCCGACATTGCCATCCTGCGCACCCTGGGGGCCTCGCCCTCGTCCATCATGGGTATCTTCATGGTGCAGGGCGCCATGGTCGGCGTCATCGGCACCTTGGCCGGCCTGGCGCTGGGGCTGGCGATTGCCTTCAATATCGATGTCATCGTGCCGGCCATAGAGCAGGCGCTGCATGCCAACTTCCTGCCCAAGGACATCTACCTGATCAGCAAGATGCCCAGCGAGCCGCAGTCCACGGACATCGTGCCGATTGCCGTGATTTCCCTGATTCTTTCTTTTGTGGCCACGATCTACCCCAGCTGGCGTGCCAGCCGCGTGAACCCTGCGGAGGCACTGCGTTATGAATGATGTTGTGATGGACCGGAGCGTGCTGGAAGCACGCGGCCTGACCAAGCGCTTTGCCGAAGGCAAGCTGGATGTGACCGTGCTGCAGGGAGTGGATCTGCAGGTTCAGGCGGGCGAGACGCTGGCGATTGTCGGCGCCTCGGGCTCGGGCAAGTCCACCTTGCTGCATTTGCTCGGCGGGCTTGATGCGCCCACCACCGGCAGCGTCAGCCTCATGGGCCAGCCCCTGCACCAGCTCAGTGCGCAAAAGCAGGGCGCGCTGCGCAACCGGCATCTGGGCTTCATCTACCAGTTCCACCATCTGCTGGCCGAGTTCTCGGCCCAGGAGAACGTGGCCATGCCGCTGCGCATTCGCCGCGACGCCAGGGAGGACTGCATGGACCGTGCGGCCGAGATGCTGCGTGCCGTGGGTCTGGGCCAGCGCATGGCGCATCGCCCAGCCGAGCTCTCGGGCGGGGAGCGTCAGCGCGTGGCGATTGCGCGCGCCCTGGTCACGCGTCCGGCCTGTGTGCTGGCCGACGAGCCCACGGGCAATCTGGACCGCGGCACGGCCGATACGGTGTTTGCGCTGATGCTGGAGCTGGCGCGCAGCCATGGCACGGCCTTTGTGATGGTCACGCATGACGAGGGCCTGGCGGCGCGTTGCGATCGCATGGTCAGGCTGGGGCAGGGGCAACTGGCCTGACCTACTGCCTGCAGACGGGCAAAGGCCCGGTCGCTGCCTGTGCAGCGCCGGGCCTTTTTCATGAAGTGCCTGGGGCGCTTTTCCCTTTTCAATAAGCGCCGACCGCCGCGTTCCGGATGGCGATCGTGGCCTGCTCTCGGGCCGAAGCCTGCAGCGGCACGGCAGGGCGCGGCTTGACCGAGCCATGGTTGGCCGAAACATCCTGCGCCGTCAGATCGTCGGTGACCTCGCGCAGCCTGGCGGACTGGGCCAGCGAGGTCTGCACCACCTCGCCCATGATCTGTGTGACCTGGCGCGAGGAGTTCACGATCTCGGCCATGGTGGTGCCGGCTTCGCGCACCTGGCTCACCCCCTGGGTGACCTGGGTGACTGAGGTCTGGATCAGCTGCTTGATCTCCTTGGCGGCTTCGGCGCTGTGCTGGGCCAGTTGGCGCACCTCATTGGCCACCACGGCAAAGCCGCGTCCCTGGTCGCCGGCGCGGGCCGCTTCCACTGCAGCGTTGAGCGCCAGCAGATTGGTCTGGAAGGCGATGGAGTCCATCATGCCGATGATGTCGCTGATCTTGCGCGAGCTGGCGCTGATCGATTCCATGGTGCTCACCACATCCTGTACGGTGCGGCCGCCGGCCTCGGCCACGCTGCAGGCTTCCTGGGCCAGCTCGTTGGCCTGGCGAGCATGGTTGGCGCTTTCGGTCAGGCCTTCCACCGTGGCGCGCAGGGTTTGCGCTGCGGTCACGCGGCGTGTGATGTTGGTGGCGAACTTGACGACCTTGAAGGGTCGGCCTTCGGCGTCGAGTATGGGGTTGTAGCTGGCTTCGATCCAGACCTGGCGGCCGGCTTTGCCTATGCGCAGATACTGGCCGGCATCGTGATGGCCCAGGGCCAGCTTGTGCCAGAAATGCTGATAGGCCGGGGATTGGCGCTCGTGCGGCTGGACGAACATGCTGTGGTGTCTGCCCACGACTTCGGCGAGGGAGTAGCCCATGGTCTGCAGGAACAGATCGTTGGCTGTGAGGATGTTGCCGTTCAGATCGAACTCGATGATGGCCTGCACTTTGGCAATGGCTTTGAGCTGGCCGCGGGCATCGTCTTCATGCTGCTGCTGCTCGGTGATGTCGGTTGCGTACTTGATGACTTTGCGCGGCTGGCCCTGGCTGTCGAAGATCGGGTTGTAGCTGGCCTGCAGCCACACATCCTCGCCCTGGCTGTTGATGCGGCGGTAGCGTCCGCTGTCATGCAGGCCTGCTGCCAGGCGCTGCCAGAACTGGGAGTACTCGGCAGAGGCTCGGGTCTCCTCGTCTACAAACATGCGGTGATGCTGGCCGATGATCTCCTCGGCGCTATAGCCCATGGTGCGCAGAAAGTTGTCATTGGCCGTCAGCACGTGACCTTGCAGATCAAACTCGATCACGGCCTGCACCTGATCCAGCGCGGCCAGTTTGCCCTGCATATCGGCGCGCTGATGACTTTGGCTCAGGCGTTGCCAGAGCTTGCTTTGCAGAAGTCCCGTCATAACTTGCTCCTTTGGCCGATAGCGCAGGGCAGTGGGTAAAGTTGCTTAATGTTTTATTTGTTTCAATGTGTGAATCGTAGGACAAGACTGGAAACTGTCTGTAGTCACTTGACGTGTCATTGGCCGAGTCCGGACTGCGCAAGCTGCCCAGCCGATGCATGATGTGTGGATGCCAACCTGGATAGATACCCATTGCCATCTGGATGCGCCCGAGTTCGCACCTGACAGAGATGCCGTGCGCGCTGCTGCGCAGGCTGCAGGCGTTACGCATCTGGTTATTCCTGCCGTGCAGCGCAGCCACTGGCAGGACGTGATTGCGCTTGCCCATCGCCATGGCGACAGCTATGCGCTGGGCATTCATCCGCTCTACACGCCCGGCGCGCAGGATTCCGATATCGCGGCCCTGCGCGAGTTGCTGAGCCAGCAGCGCAGCGACCCGCATCTGGTGGCGGTGGGCGAGATAGGACTCGACTTCTTTGTCCCCGGACTCGACGAGCAGCGCCAGATCTGGTTTTACGAGCAGCAGATCCGGCTGGCACGCGAGTTCGAGCTACCCGTCATCCTGCATGTGCGCAAGAGCAGCGATCGTCTGCTCAAGACCTTGCGCCAGCACCGGGTTGCGGGTGGCATAGCTCATGCTTTCAACGGCAGCGCCCAGCAGGCGCAGGCCTTTATCGATCTGGGCTTCAAGCTGGGCTTTGGCGGCGCCATCACCTATGAGCGCGCGCTCAAGCTGCGCGAGCTGGCGGCCTGCCTGCCGCTGGAGGCGCTGGTGCTGGAAACCGATGCTCCCGATATTCCGCCGCACTGGCTCTACTCCACGGCCGAGCAGCGCGCGGCCGGCCAGCCTCAGGGGCGCAACAGCTCCGCCGAGCTGCCGCGCATTGCCGCGGAGATTGCGCGGCTGCGCGGCATGGGCATTGAGCAGCTGGCGCAGGCCAGCACGGCCAATGCACGCGCAGCGCTTTCAGGCCTGCCGGCATTCTTGTAGGCAAAACAGCAGCTGGCCGTTGAAGGGCAAGTGGCGGTTGCTCATTTTTTCGAATATCAGCCCAAGGGCCATGCCAAGCATGGCTGGGCGACAATAGGGCATGACCGAGGATTCTTCTGCCACCGTGACAGAGACAGGCCCGCGCTGGCAGGGGCTGGCGGCGGTGGCCGATGCGCGCACGCGGGCACTGGTGCTGGGCAGTTTCCCGGGCCTGAAATCGCTGCAGCTGGCGCAGTACTATGCCCATCCGCAAAACCAGTTCTGGCCTTTGCTGCAGGCCTTGTGGCCCCGGCATCCGCAGCCGCCGCGCGCCGACTACGCGGGCCGCTGTGAGTGGTTGCTGGAGCGTGGCCTGGGCCTGTGGGATGTGTATGCAAGCTGCGAGCGCGAGGGCAGTCTGGACAGCGCCATTCGCTGCGCCCAGGTCAACGACTTTGCCGGGCTGCGCCAGCGCTGTCCTGATCTGCAGCTGGCATTGCACAACGGCGGCGAGAGCTACAAGCATGCCCGCCAAACCGAGGCGTTGGGGCTGACGGCGCTCAAGCTGCCATCGACCAGCCCGGCCAATGCCAGCTGGTCTTTCGATAAAAAACTGCAGGCCTGGCACCATGCGCTAGCGGCCAATGGCCTGCTTTGAAGATTGGTGTGAAACGTGATCCGTAAAACCCGTGGCGGTGCCAAATCCGCGCAAGACAAGAATGTGACCAGCGTGCAGGAGCTGCCCGAAGTCAGCGTCTCCGACGATGGCGATATCCGCTATCTGCATCTGGGTACGCCCTGGGTGCAGGGCTCCATGCGCATTCGCGACCCTTTTGATATCGACCTGGAGTATGTGCAGCGCATGATGGGCTGGCTGCTGTTTGCCGAGCCTGCCGAAGTACCCCGGATGCACGCCATGCAACTGGGTCTGGGGGCTGCCGCCATCACCAAGTTCTGCCACAAGAAGCTGCGCATGAAGACCACGGCCGTCGAGCTCAACCCTCAGGTGCTGGCCGTGTGCCGAAGCTGGTTCAAGCTGCCTCCCGACAGCAGCACGCTGCAGGTGGTGCTGGCCGATGCAGCCCAGGAGATCAAAAAGACCGAATGGCAGGGCACGGTTGACGCACTGGCAGTCGACCTCTATGACCATGAGGCGGCTGCTCCCGTTCTCGACAGCGCAGAGTTCTATGCCGATTGCCGCAATCTTCTGACCGAGGACGGCATCATGACCGTCAACCTCTTTGGCCGCTCCTCAAGCTTTGACAAAAGCCTGGACCAGATGGCCCAGGCCTTTGGCGAGGACGCGCTCTGGGCCTTCCGCCCCACACGCGAAGGCAATACCGTGGTGCTGGCACAGCGCACACCACGTGTTCTGCAGGGCGCTGAGCTGGATCTGGCCTGTGACCAGGTGCAGGCCCGCTGGGACCTGAACACCACGCGTTGGGCCAAGGTGTTCGTGCCGGCCCGTGATGCCGAGGCCGGCAGCAAGACGGCTAAAGCCAAGGTTGTCCGAATCGGCCGGGGTACAGCCGAATGATTGCAAAGCCTGAGTAAATTGATGGTGTCGGCCTTAAGGGCGGCGGTTTTCTGCCGATGATATGGTCATGACGATCAGTGCCATCTCCTCCAGTTCTGCCGGCTCAGCCTCTTCGGGGGCCGGCGCGGCATCGCGTATCCAGCAGCTGCAAAGGCAGATCAAGGATGCCACCAACGAACTCAAAGAAGTTGCCAACAGCGACGCTGATGCCAAGACCAAGGAGCAGCGGGCGCAGTTGCTGCAGACCAAGATCCAGATGCTGCAGGCACAGATCGAGGCCTTGCAGAATCAGCAGGCGCAGCAAGCCCAGCAGGCTGCTCAGCGTGGCACCGAAGCCGTCCAGCCAAAGCAGGAGGAAGCGGTGCAGAGCAGAAGTCGCAGCAATCCGGGTCAGGGCGGGCTGGGCGGTCTGCTGGACGAATACGCCTGAGCTGCATCAGACAAAGGGGATAAAAGGCCCTCACCGGTCTCTTATGCACCGTCCTGATCGGGTGCATGGGCCGATGGCGGTACAGTCAAGGCAGTTTTGTTGCCATTGCCGCCCATGTCATTGACTGAATCCCTTCTGCCCCAGTCCATCAAGCCTGCTCAATACCAGGGTCCGCTGGACTGGCGCAAGCTGGTGCAGTGGCTGCAGGAAGACGCTGTGATCACGGCGCAGGAGGCCGAGCGCACGGTCGCGCGCTGCTCGGCCGCAGAAAGCGCGCAGCCGCCGCTGGTGCGCCTGGCCAATGTGGGCGTCGTCGGCGCGCGCACGCGCCAGCCGCTGGATCTGGAAACCCTGACCCAGTACCTGGCCCAGCGCAGCGGCCTGGCCTATCTGCGCATCGACCCGCTGCGCGTGGATGTGGGCCGCGTTGGCGATGTCATGAGCGCCAGCTATGCCGAGCGCCATAAGGTGCTGCCCGTGCAGGTGACGGCCAAGGAGGTGGTGATCGCCACGGCCGAGCCCTTCATCACGGACTGGGTCAGCGAGGTCGAGCGGCAGTCGCAGCGCAGCGTGCGCTGCGTGGTGGCCAATCCGCAGGACATCAAGCGCTATACGGCCGAGTTCTTTGCTCTGGCCAAGTCCGTGCGTGCGGCCGAGAAGGCAGGCGGGGCGAGCGGCGGCGCGAGCTTCGAGCAGTTGGTGGAGCTGGGCAAGAGCAACAAGCAACTCGACGCCAACGACCAGGGCGTGGTGCGCGTGGTGGACTGGCTGTGGCAGTATGCCTTCGACCAGCGCGCCAGCGACATCCATCTGGAGCCCAGGCGCGAGCAGGGCGTTATCCGCTTTCGCATCGATGGCGTTCTGCATCCGGTCTACCAGATGCCCATGGGCGTGCTGAACGCCATGGTGGCGCGCGTCAAGCTGCTGGGGCGCATGGATGTGGTGGAAAAGCGCCGCCCGCTGGACGGTCGCATCAAGACGCGCAACCCGCGCGGCGAGGAGGTGGAAATGCGTTTGTCCACCTTGCCCACGGCGTTTGGAGAGAAGATGGTGATGCGCATCTTCGATCCGGAGAACACGGTCAAGAACCTGGATGCGCTGGGATTCAGTGCCCATGACGCCCAGCGTTGGGAAGACCTGGTCAAGCGTCCGCACGGCATCATCCTGGTCACCGGCCCCACGGGCTCGGGCAAGACCACCACGCTGTACTCCACGCTCAAGCGTGTGGCGACCGAGGAGGTCAATGTCAGCACGGTGGAAGACCCCATCGAAATGATCGAGCCCAGCTTCAATCAGACCCAGGTTCAGCCCCAGCTCGACTTCGGCTTCACCGAAGGCCTGCGCGCGCTGATGCGTCAGGACCCGGACATCATCATGGTGGGCGAAATCCGTGATCTGGCCACTGCCGAGATGGCTGTGCAGGCTGCACTGACCGGCCATCTGGTTTTCTCCACGCTGCATACCAACGATGCTCCCAGCGCCGTCAGCCGCCTGATGGAGCTGGGCGTGCCTTCGTATCTGATCAACGCCACATTGCTGGGTGTGCTGGCCCAGCGTCTGGTGCGTACGCTGTGCTCAAGCTGCAAGGTGCGCGATGAAGACGCAAAGCCCGAGGATCTGGCCGAGTCGGTCAGGCCCTGGAAGCTGACCGGCAGTTACCAGCCCTACAAACCCATGGGTTGTGAGGACTGCCGCATGACAGGCTACCGCGGCCGCATGGGTCTGTACGAGCTGCTGATGGTGACCGAGGCCCTCAAGAAGCAGATTCACGATGCTCCATCCATGGACGTTCTGCGCCGTCAGGCAGTGCAGGACGGCATGCGTCCTCTGCGTCTGGCAGGGGCTTTGCGGGTGGCAGAAGGTGTGACCACCTTGCCTGAAGTGCTGGCCTGCACGCCGCTGATGAGCGAAATCTGAAAGTAAAGGTGCAAGTGCTTGCTTCTTTTTTTGCGTAGTAGAAAAAGGGCGGTACTGGTCTGGATTGAATGCGGTAAATGTGTACAAAACGTCGGCATTAGGGTATGCCCTTTGTAGGTGGAATCCACATCAATTTGGCATATCTATGAAACGAGAATCGCCAAGTCGTGATTTCCGTAAGGAGACGTTTTGTGAAAATCAAGAGCCAAAAAGACTTTTTCTCCGGTCTGATGTTCTTGGTCGTCGGTCTCGCATTTGCGATCGGCGCATCCAACTACACCATTGGCACCGGTGCCCGCATGGGTCCAGGTTACTTCCCTCTGATTCTGGGTGTGCTCATGGCCATCCTGGGTGCAGCCATCTGCGTCGGCGGCCTGACCAAGGGGCCCGAAGGTGGTGACAAGATCGGTAAGTGGGCCTGGAAGCCGGTGTTCTTCGTGCTGGCTGCCAACTTTGCCTTCGGCATTCTGTTGGTGGGCGTGCCGGCTCTGGGCATCCCCCAGTTCGGCCTGATCATTGCGATCTACGCTCTGGTCTTCATTGCCAGCATGGCCGGTCAGACCTTCAACTTCAAGGAAACAGCCATCCTGTCCACCATTTTGGCGGTCGGTAGCTATTTCGCTTTCGTGTGGGCGCTGAATCTGCAGTTCCCCGTGTGGCCTAGCTTCATCGCTGGCTAATCAGGAGCATCGTCCATGGATCTGATTCAGAACTTGTCGACGGGTTTTGGCGTGGCTTTCACGTTCCAGAACCTGATCTACTGCTTTGTGGGCTGTCTGCTCGGTACGCTGATCGGTGTGCTGCCAGGTATCGGCCCTGTGGCGACCATCGCCATGTTGCTGCCCGCCACTTACGCACTGCCTCCCGTGGCAGCGCTGATCATGCTGGCTGGTATTTACTACGGTGCCCAGTACGGCGGCTCCACTACTGCCATTTTGGTGAACCTGCCAGGTGAATCCTCGTCTGTGGTGACGGTGATCGACGGCTACCAGATGGCGCGAAAAGGTCGAGCAGGCCCCGCGTTGGCTGCGGCCGGTATCGGCTCCTTCTTCGCTGGTTGCGTGGGTACCGTCATCCTGGCTGCCTTCGCTCCTCCTCTGACCGAAGTCGCTTTCAAGTTCGGCCCCGCCGAGTACTTCTCGCTGATGACCCTGGGTCTGATCGGTGCCGTGGTGCTGGCTTCCGGCTCGCTGCTCAAGGCGATCGCCATGATCGTGCTGGGTCTGCTGCTGGGCATGGTCGGTACCGACGTGAACTCCGGCGTGGCCCGTTACAGCTTCGACATTCCTGAACTGACCGACGGCATCGACTTCGTCGTGATCGCCATGGGTGTGTTCGGCTATGGCGAAATCATTGCCAACCTGTCCAAGCCTGAAGACGAGCGCGAAGTGTTCGCCGCCAAGGTGACCGGTCTGATGCCCACAGGCGAAGACTTCAAGCGCATGATTCCTGCCATGCTGCGCGGCACGGCCCTGGGTTCGGCCCTGGGTATCTTGCCCGGTGGCGGCGCCATGCTGTCGGCCTTCGCTGCCTACACCATCGAAAAGAAGACCAAGCTGAAGCCCGGCGAAGTTCCTTTCGGTCAAGGCAATATCCGTGGCGTGTGCGCTCCCGAGTCGGCCAACAACGCCGGTTCGCAGACATCGTTCATTCCTCTGCTGACCCTGGGTATTCCTCCCAACGCCGTGATGGCGCTGATGGTGGGTGCCATGACGATCCACAACATCCAGCCCGGTCCTCAGGTGATGACCAGCAACCCCGAACTGTTCTGGGGTCTGATCGCCTCCATGTGGATTGGTAACCTGATGCTGATCATCTTGAACCTGCCGCTGATCGGCGTCTGGATCAAGCTGCTGACCGTGCCTTACCGCTGGCTGTTCCCGTCCATCGTGCTGTTCTGCGCGATCGGCGTGTACGGTACCAACAACAACGCATGGGACGTGTGGATGGTCGGTATCTTCGGTTTCATCGGCTATGTGTTCCACAAGCTGGGTACCGAGCCTGCTCCTTTGCTGCTGGGCTTCATTCTGGGCCCGATGATGGAAGAAAACCTGCGCCGTGCCCTGCTGCTGTCGCGTGGTGACTGGTCGGTCTTCGTGACGCGTCCCATCTCCGCCTGCCTGCTGGCTGCCGCCGTGGTGCTGCTGGTGATCGTGCTGATGCCTGCAGTGAAGAACAAGCGTGAAGAAGCTTTCGTGGAAGACTGATCGTCAACCTGATCGCTGATCATCGTTAAAGCGGCCCTTATGGGGCCGCTTTTTTTATATGAGGACCTTTGTTTCGGGGACTATGGATTAGGGCGGCAAAATAGCTGCAGTTATTCGAAAGATTGCATGGCCTTGTCTTTATTGCCCGCGCAGCACCCTCAGCGGGTCTTGCTGCACAACGAAATTCATGCCCGTCCTGCGGAAATCATGCAGGCCCCTCTGGCCATCACCCATATCGTGATGCTCACCGATGCGGCCCAGCGTGAAGCCAGCCGCGAGCATGTGGCAGCCCTGCTGCGCAACCACCATCGCCCTTTGCCCGATGCGGCAACCACCCATGTGCTGATCGACCTGGGTGCATTTCGTCTGCGTTGGGAGCAGCACACCGAGTTCGTGGCCTGGACCTTCACCACACCCATGGCGCAGGCCGGCGTGGCTGATGTACGCGAGCCAGAGACAGCCATCGACGCCGTTCCGCGCGACTGGCTGGCCGCCCTGCCGGGGCAGTGCCTGAGCAGTCTGCATCTGTGGGCGCTGAACGAGCAGGATGTGGACCCGCAATATCTGATGCGCCACATGCTGCAAGCCGATACTTTGGTCGGCTCGCGCGTCTCCGGCGGTGCGGGGGCCATCTATACCGACTTTGCGATTCACCCCGATGGTTTCTCGCGCATGCTGCTGCTGGCGGGCGCCGACCTGTCTCCGCGCCGCCTGGGTCGTCTGGTGCAGCGCGTGCTGGAGATCGAGACCTATCGCATGGCGGCGCTGCTGGGCCTGCCCGCCGCACGCAAGGCAGCAGCCGTGCTGGCTACGGCCGAGCGTGAACTGGCCGAGCTGGCCAATGCCATTCGCGCGGCCGACCGCGACACCGAACCGGCGCTGCTGGACCGCCTGACCCGGCTGGCCGGCCAGGTGGAGAGCGAATATGCGGCCACGCATTCGCGCTTCTCGGCCAGCTCCGCCTATTTCGAGCTGGTGGACAGGCGCATTCAGGAAATTCAGGAGACGCGGGTGGACGGCATCCAGACCATCCGTGAATTCATGGACCGGCGACTCACGCCTGCGCGTGCCACCTGCGAATGGGCGACACGCCGTCAGAATGCGCTGTCCGAGCGGGTCTCCCGTGTCAGCAGCCTGCTGCGCACGCGCGTCGAGATCGAGCAGCAGCAAAGCAGCCAGCAACTGCTGGGCACGATGAACGACCGCCAGGGCACCCAGCTCAAGCTGCAGTCCACGGTGGAGGGTCTGTCGGTGGCGGCCATCACCTACTACATCACCGGCTTGATCAGCTATCTGGCCAAGGGCGGGCAAAAGCTGGGCTGGCCCTGGTCGCCCGAGTCGACGGCGGCCGTGGCCATTCCGGTCGTGGCACTGGGCGTCTGGTGGTCGCTGCGCAGGCTGCACCACAAGCTGTTTCATGGTCGCAGTCATTGAGCATTGAATTGACTGCTGGTGCTTGAAAAAAGCGCTGGCAGCTATGGATTTTGATAGTGTCGGGCAGCTTGCCCGGCTTGGAAACTGTGTGAAAGGACACTGACATGGACTTTGGTATCTCCGGGCGCTGGGCTCTGGTCTGCGGCGCCAGCAAGGGTTTGGGTTTTGGCTGCGCCAAGGCCCTGGCCGAAGAGGGTGTGAATCTGGTCATCAACGCCAGAAACGCCGAGGCATTGCAGCTGGCCGTGCAGAAGCTGCAAGCCATTGCTCCTCAGGTCAAGGTCATCGGTGTCGCTGCAGACATCACCACGCCAGAAGGTCGCACGGCAGTGTTCGAAGCCGCCGGCGGCCCGGGCAAGGACTACGACATCGTCGTGACCAACGCCGGCGGTCCGCCTCCCGGCGACTTCCGCACCTGGGATCGTGAGGCCTGGATCAAGGCAGTGGACGCCAATATGCTGACCCCTATCGAGCTGATCAAGGCCACGGTGGATGGCATGGCTGCGCGTGGCTTCGGTCGCATCGTCAACATCACCTCCAGCGCGGTCAAGGCACCCATCGACATTCTGGGCCTGTCCAACGGCGCGCGCAGCGGTCTGACGGGCTTTGTGGCCGGTCTGGCGCGTTCGGGAATTGCCGCCAAGGGCGTCACCATCAACAGTATCCTGCCCGGCAAGTTCGACACCGACCGTCTGGTGGCAACCCATCAGGCGGCGGCCAACAAGACCGGTCAGGACCTGGATGCCGTGCGCCAGGCTCAGGCCGCCCAGATCCCTGCCAAGCGCTTTGGCACGGCCGAAGAGTTCGGTGCCATCTGTGCCTTCCTGTGCAGCCGCCAGGCCGGCTATATGACGGGACAGAACATCCTGCCCGACGGCGGCCTGTATCCCGGCACTTACTGATCCGTGATCGAGTGCTGAAACGACAAAGCCCCGCAATGCGGGGCTTTTTTCTCGGGAGGGGGCAGCCGTTTATTTGCGGGACGACACGACGATGCCGGTCACGATCAGCGCAAACGCAAGCGCGTGATAGAGATGCGGGGTTTCGCCGAGCACGGGAATTGACAGCAGGGCCGTGAACAGCGGAATCAGATTGCCGAAGAAGCCCGCAATGGCGGGCGTGGCGCGCTGCACGCCCATGCCCCAGAAGCGGTAGGCCAGAATGGCCGGGCCTATGGCGATGAACAGCAGGCTGCCGAGCAGCGGCCAGCCCGGCACCAGGCGGAATTCGCCCAGCAAGGCTTCGCCGCCCGTGAAAAGGCCGGACCACAGCAGACCGAAAACGATCTGTGCGAGCAAGAAGCTGGCCCAGTGCGATTTCACTTCCTGAGGGCCGCTGCTGCGCGACAGCAGCCAGGTGTAGAAGGCCCAGGCGATGGTGGCCAGCACCATGAAAAGGTCGCCGGGCACAAAGCGCAGGGCAAGCAGCGTCTGCCAGTCGCCGCGCGACATCACTACCGCCACGCCCAGCACGGACAGCAGGGCTCCGCCCATCTGCCGGCGGCTGACGCGAATGCCCCAGCACAGCCGGCCTATGGTCAGCATCCAAACGGGCATGCTGGAGCTCACCAGCGTCACATTCAGCGGGGTCGAGGTCTTGAGTGCCAGGTACAGCAAGGCGTTGTAGCAGCCTATGCCCAGTAGTCCCAGCAGCATGTACTGCCGCCACAGCGGCCAGATCGGACTGTCTTTGCGCAGCACCCGCCATGCCAGCGGCAGCAGCAGCACAAAGGCGATGCACCAGCGCAGGAAGTTGAGTGCAAAGGGCGAGATCAGATCATGAGCGAGGCGACCCACGATGGCATTGCCGGCCCAAAGTGCCGGAGCCAGGCTGAGCATGGCGACCGTGGCGGGTTTCAGGGGGGAATTCATGGGTTGTCACTGTAACGCGCGGCAACTGGCCTCTGGGCCTGCAGCACCCTGGGGCCGCGGCTGTTGCCGACAAACCGGCGGTCCTCAATAGTGATGCAAGCCTTCCCGTTTTGAGAAGCTGAGCACAATGCAGTGCATGGGAGATTTTTCATGAAGAAGCAAACCACGTCGCTCCAGCAGCAATGGCTGCAGGCACAACATGCCATGGCCAGCAGGCAGCCCCTGCGCCCGCGCCAGCCGCTGTGCATTGATGATCAGCAGATCGGCAGTATCGAGGAAGACTTCGCTAGCAAGCTGGGGGAGGAACTGCTGGCGGTGCATGAGGTCAACTTGCAGTCGGTTGCAGGGCAATGGCTTCTGACGGGAGAGGGCGGGGCGACCGAGAATCTGAACCGGCTGGCCCTGGCCATGCGCAGTGCCGGCCTTGCAGGGGCGTGGCGCAATGAACAGCTGGCGGTCTGCAATGCACAAGGCCAGCAACTGGCAACCGTCGAGCGTGGTGCCGTGCGGCCACTGGGCATCGCCACCAGAGCCGTGCATCTGGTGGGTGCCTGCGCGGATGGCTCGATCTGGGTGCAGCAGCGCTCGCAGGACAAGGCCAACAACCCCGGCATGTGGGATACCTTGATGGGCGGCATGGTCTCGGCGGCAGATGGTCTGGCCGAGGCGCTGGCGCGTGAAACCTGGGAGGAGGCCGGTCTGCATGTAGCGGAACTCGGCGAGCTTCGGCACGGCGGAAATGTGATTTTTGCAAGGCCCAGCGACGAAGCAGAGGGGCAGGGTTATATGGTCGAGCGCATAGACTGGTTCTCGGCCCTGGTGCCCGATGCGCTGCAGCCTGTGAATCAGGATGGCGAGGTGCAGCGCTTCGAGCGGCTGGAGCTGACCGAGGTCCAGGGCTGGATGCTGCAGGGCCGTTTCACCCCCGAGGCCTCCTTGGTGCTTGCCGCCTACATGGGCTGGTAGGGCGGCAGAGCAGTTAGCGCTGGCTCTCCAGTGCGGTGGGCTTGAGCCGGCTGGGCGCCAGGGCTCCGGCCTGTTCCAGAATCGGGTAGGCCACCGAGCACAGCAGCGAGTTGATGCGTTTGAGGTCGCTGATCATGTCGATATGCAAAGAGCTGGTCTCTATGCTGGAGACCGTGTGCTGGGACAGACGCTCCAGGTGGGTGGCCGAATAGGCCAGTTCCAGATCGCGAAAGCGCGCTTTTTCCTCGAGCAGCTTTTGCGCCTCGCGCACATTGCCGTTGAGAAAGACGCTCATGGCCAGGCGCAGATTGTCCAGCAGATGCTGGGTCAGCTCGTGAATCTCCAGCTTGCCGGCGGCCGAGAACTGGCGGCCCTTCTTGATCTTCTTGTCTTCCAGATCCAGCAGCACGCGCTCGATGATGTCGCCGATCTGCTCCATATTGATGGTGAAGCTGATGATTTCCGTCCAGCGCTGACCTTCTCGCTCGTCGAGTTCGGCGCGCGAGATCTTGGTCATGTAGTACTTGATGGCCGAGTACAGGTCGTCCACCGTGGATTCCAGATGACGCACTTCCTCGGAGAGCTTGGCATCGTCGGTTTCGGCCACTTTTTGCAGGCCGATCAGCATGGACTCCACCACGTCGGCCTGATGCAGTGACTCGCGCACGGCACAGGTGATGGCCAGCGAAGGAGTGGACAGGGCCGAGGGATCCAGGTGACGTGGGCGTAGCAGCTTGGCCGCGCTTTCTTCCTCGGGCTTGGGCAGCATTGCCGTCACCCAGCGGGCCACGAGCTGGGTCAGACCGATAAAGCACAGGCTGTTGAAGACATTGAACGCCAGATGGAACATCACCACGTTCTGGCCGGCGTTGGGCAGATAGGGCTGGGCGTACTGCGACCACAGTCCGATAAAGGGGGCGACGATGGCCACGCCCATGATCTTGAACAGCAGATTGCCTATGGTGACCTGGCGCTCCTCCACCGCCGATTTGGCGGTGGTGAGCGCCGCGACCAGGCCGCTGCCCAGGTTGGCGCCCAGGGTCAGGCCCAGAGCCACATCCAGCGGAATGGCACCGGAGCTGGCCATGGCCGCAATCAGCAGCACCACGGCCAGGCTGGAGTAGGCCAGCACGGCCAGTACCGCGCCCAGCAGCAGCTCCATGAACAGATCGCTGCTGACCGAGGCCAGCAGGGTGCGCACGGCAGGGGCCTGCAGCAGGGGCTCGGTGGCTTCCACCACCAGGCGCAGGGCCAGCAGCATCAGGCCCAGGCCGATGAGCACGCGGCCGATACGGCCGGGCTTGGAATCCTTGCGCGAGATATAGAGCACCACACCGACAAAGATGAACAGCGGCGACAGCCAGGAGAGGTCGGTGGAGAAAAGCACGGCCATCAAGGCCGTTCCCACATCGGCACCGCGCATCACGGCAAGGGCCGAGGGCAGGGTGATCAGACCCTGGCCCACAAAGGACGAGGTCATCAGCGAGGTGGCAGTGCTGGACTGAACCAGGGCTGTGACGCCCATGCCGGAAAGCGCCGCAGACAAGCGGTTGCTCATGCTGCGGGCAAGAATATTGCGCAGGTTTGCGCCGAAGACCTGCAGAACGCCGGTGCGAACCATCTGAGAGCCCCAGATCAACAGGGCAATGGCTGCTAAAAGATTCAATAAATGCTTCATGTTCTGCCCGCGAAGGAGCGACCTAATATACCCCTGAGTGAGGTCGGTCTGCCTGGATGACTCACTCTTCACGCACAAATAAGTGCGGAATAAGGAACACAATAGAACAAAAACGAATTATTAGAAACATCGTTTCTACGGATGAGATTTCGGAGATGACCGAGTTTTTCGTATATCTGTATTGCGTTCGATGCTATTGAAAAGGCGGGTTCATGATTCCTGCCATGCCCGGCGCCGCTGCGGTGGGCTTCCTTTTGATGCTGCTGGCAGCCTTGGCGGCTGTGGCATTTGCGGCGCGGCCAGCCCAGGCCTCTGCAGCGCATCTGGCAATGGGTGGTGGCATTGCTGTCCATACCGCCCACCTCAACGCTGCCGGGGCCGGCGCAGATTGCTTGAAGCGATCAGCGGCAGGCGCAGCAGATGGCCGAGCAGGAGCGGCTGACGCATATCACGCTGGCTCGCCCGTGGTCCGGGGCCACATCACCTTGTCTACACGGGCAGCCATATCCAGCGCGATATGCACTGAAAATGCTGCCGAGCCCCCGACGAGTCGGCCGAATCCGGCCAGAGCGGGGCGCAATGAGCAAGGCCCGCTGTCTGCTAGAGAGACAGCGGGCCTTGCCGATGAAAAGCGGCTGGCGCTTACACGCTCTGGTTCTTGGCGCGTCTTGCGCGCAAGAGCTCATCCAGGATCAGCAGTATGGCGCCCAGCGTGATGGCCATGTCGGCCACGTTGAAGGCCGGAAAATGGCTGCTGCCCCAGTAGAAGTCCAGAAAGTCCACCACATAGCCGTGCTGCAGGCGGTCCACCACATTGCCGATGGCCCCGCCCAGAATGCTGGACAGCGACAGGCAGAACATCTTCTCGCCAGGGTGCTTGCGCAGCTGCCAGACGATGAGCACGGTGGCAATCGCGCCAATGGCCACGAACAACCAGCGCTGCCAGCCGCTGCCGCCTGCAAGAAAGGAGAAGGCAGCGCCCGTGTTGTGCGCGCGCACGATGTTGAAGAAGCTGGTGATGGGCGTCCAGTCCCCATACTGGTAGTGGCTCAGAATCATCTGCTTGGTGATCTGATCCACGCCGATGATGACAAGCGCCCACAGCAGCCAGGGCCAGATACGGCCAAGGCCTGCGGAGGAGGTCTGGGTGTTGCTCATGGCAGCTCTTTGCTAAGGTTTTTTGATAGCGGTTAGCGCTTGTTTCAAAAGGATTTCAGCAATATTTAATGCTGAAAATGGCTGCCAGCATGCGCTGGCAGCTCACTTTTTGATAGATCAAGCCTTGGTGCGAACTTCGCCCGTGCCGTGCAGATTGCTGTCGCAGCGGCCGCAGATCGAGGGGTGCTCGGGGTTCACGCCCACGTCTTCACGGTAGTGCCAGCAGCGCTCGCACTTGGCGTGCTCGCTGGCCTTCACGGTAGTGGTCAGGGCATCGCCGGCCACGGCAGTCGCTGCCGAGGTGATGAAGACGAACTTCAGGTCGTCCTTGAGGCTTTGCAGCAGGGCCAGGTCTTCGGGCTCGGCCGTGAGCGTGACTTCGGCCTGCAGGGAGGAACCCACAGCGCCGGTGGTACGCACCACTTCGATGTCCTTGTTGACCAGGTTGCGGATCTCGCACAGGCGCGTCCACTTGGCCAGCAGGCCTTCGTCGCCGGCGGGCAGCTCGGTGAACTTCTCCAGGAAGATAGATTCGCTGTGACCCACGATCTTCCAGGCTTCTTCGGCCGTGAAGGACAGGAAGGGCGACATCCAGCGCAGCAGCGCCTGGGTGATCTGGTAGAGCGCGGTCTGGGCCGATCGGCGTGCCAGGCTCTTGGGGGCGCTGGTGTAGAGACGATCCTTGAGCACGTCCAGGTAGAAGCCGCCCAGGTCTTCGGAGCAGAACAGCTGGATCTTGGCGACCACGGGGTGGAACTCGTAGACCTTGTAGTGGGCCAGGATCTCCTGCTGCAGCTGGGCCGAGCGGGCCAGCGCGAACTGGTCGATCTCCAGCATCTCGCCGTAGGCCACGGCGTCCTTGCTCGCATCGAAGTCGCTGGTGTTGGCCAGCAGGAAGCGCAGCGTGTTGCGGATGCGGCGATAGGCGTCCACCACGCGGGCCAGGATCTTGTCGTCGATGCCCAGGTCGCCCGAGTAGTCGGTCGAGGCCACCCACAGGCGGATGATTTCCGCGCCCATCTTGCTCGACACATCCTGCGGGGCCACGGTGTTGCCCAGCGACTTGGACATCTTCTTGCCCTGGCCGTCCACGGTGAAGCCGTGGGTCAGCAGGCCGCGGTAGGGCGCGCGGCCGAAGATGGCCGATGCCAGCAGCAGCGAGCTGTGGAACCAGCCGCGATGCTGGTCGTGGCCTTCGAGGTACAGATCGGCCTCGGGGCCCTTGTCGTGGTGGTGCTCGGGATGGGTGCCGCGCAGCACATGCCAGAAGGTCGAGCCCGAGTCGAACCAGACTTCCAGAATGTCGGTGCTCTTGGTGTAGTGCTTGGCTTCCTCGGCACCCAGGATCTCTTCGGTGCTCACGCGGCTCCAGGCCTCGATGCCGCCTTGCTCGATCATGGCCGCTGCCTGATCGATGATCTCCATGGTGCGAGGGTGCAGAGCGCCCGTGTCCACATGCAGGAAGAAGGGGATGGGCACGCCCCAGCTGCGCTGACGCGAGATGCACCAGTCGGGACGACCGGCGATCATGGCGCGCAGGCGGTCCTGACCGTTTTGCGGGTAGAAGTTGGTCTGCTCGATGGCGTCCAGAGCGATCTGGCGCAGGGTCTTCTCGGGCTTTTGCGCGGGATCGGTGAACACGCCTTCGCCTTCGTCCATGCGGATGAACCACTGGGCGGCAGCGCGGTAGATGACGGGCGTCTTGTGGCGCCAGCAGTGCGGATAGCTGTGGCTGATGGTGGTGGTGTCCATCAGGCGGCCCGCGACCTTCAGGGCGTCGAGGATGACGGGCACGGCCTTCCAGATATGCTGGCCGCCGAACATGGGCAGGTCGGCCGCGTACACGCCGTTGCCCTGCACGGGGTTCAGGATCTGCTTGTAGTCCATGCCGTTGGACATGCAGCTGTTGAAGTCGTCCACGCCATAGGCAGGGGCCGAGTGCACGATGCCGGTGCCGTCGTCGGCGGTGGCGTATTCGGCCAGGTACACGGGCGAGATGCGGTCAAAGCCCTTGTCCACATGGGCCAGCGGGTGCTTGAAGGGCATGTGGTCGAGCTTTTCGCCCTTGGCGGTGGCGACCACGCGGCCTTCCAGCTTCCAGCGCTCCAGGCACTTCTCGACCAGGGCGGAGGCCACGATCAGCAGACCGCGCTCGGTGTCCACCAGGCTGTATTCCAGGTCGGGGTTGACGTTGAGCGCCTGGTTGGCAGGAATCGTCCAGGCTGTCGTCGTCCAGATGACGATGAAGGCTTCTTTGTCGAGCTTGTCCAGGCCGAATGCTGCGGCCAGTTTGGCCGGCTCGGCTGCGGGGAACATCACGTCCAGCGTCTGGCTTTGCTTGTCGGCGTATTCGATCTCGAACTCGGCCAGCGAGGAGGCGCAGTCAAAGCACCAGTACACGGGCTTGAGGCCGCGGTAGACAAAGCCACGCTCCATCACCTTCTTCAAGGCGCGCAGCTCGGCGGCCTCGTTGGCGTAGTTCATGGTCTTGTAGGGGTGATCCCAGTCGCCGAGCACGCCCAGGCGCTTGAAGTCCACCATCTGCTGCTCGATCTGCTCGGCGGCAAAGGCGCGGCTCTTGGCCTGCATCTCGTCGCGCGGCAGATTGCGGCCATGCAGCTTCTCGATGGCGTTCTCGATGGGCAGGCCGTGGCAGTCCCAGCCCGGTGCGTAGAGCGCGTCGAAGCCTTCGAGCTGGCGGCTCTTGACGATCATGTCCTTGAGGATCTTGTTCACCGCATGGCCGATGTGCAGCTTGCCGTTGGCGTACGGAGGGCCGTCGTGCAAGATGAACTTGGGCGCTCCGCTGCGGGCGTCGCGCAGCTTCTTGTAGATGCCCTTGTCGTCCCATTCCTTGGCCCAGGCGGGCTCGCGCTTGGGCAGGTCGCCGCGCATGGGGAAGGGGGTGTCGGGCATGTTCAGCGTGGCGCGATAGGCGGACGCTTCGGGCTTGTTGGACTTCGAATCAGACATGGGAAACCTTGAAAGCAATGCAATGCCCGGGCAGTTCTGCCTGGGCGTGAATGGTGAGGTGAGCGCCAGTGCGCTGCTGCGCCTGGGACGTGCGAGCAGCGAGCGTCAAATTCGGTCGCGCGTGGTCTGGCGACGAGTCTCTGTGTGCGACGAGGTATGGGACGGTATGTGGGCCGAGGCGAAAAACGCGCGCGCGTCATCGCAGTCCTTGGCGATGCCGACCGTCAGGGCATCGAGACTGTCATACTTCAGCTCGTCGTGCAGTTTGTGCAGAAGTTCCACGCGGATGATTTTACCGTAGGCACCTTCTCCACCCAGCCGGGCGGGCCAATCGAAACAGTGGGTCTCCAGCAGCACCCGGCCGCCGTTGATGTCGTTGGGGTCCAGCGAGGGGCGCACGCCCAGGTTGGCCACGCCTTGCAGCGGTTGGTCCGTCAGCCCGTGCACCAGCACGGCAAAGATGCCGCTGGCGGCAGGCTTCCAGTGGTCGAAGCGCAGATTCAGCGTGCGAAAGCCGTCCTCGGCTCCGCTTTGGGATTCGGCCAGCTTGCGGCCCAGCTTGCGGCCATGAACCACATGACCCGAGATGCGGTAGGGGTGGCCCAGCAGCTTGGCGGCCTGCTGCATGTCGCCGGCAGCCAGCGCCTCGCGCACGGCCGTGCTGGAAACGCGCAGGCCATGGACTTCATAGCTGTTCATGCGGGCCACATCAAAGCCAAGGGCCTGGCCGGCGTTGTCCAGCATGGCGTAGTCGCCCGCGCGCTTGGCACCAAAGCGGAAGTCGTCGCCCACCAGCACGTACTTGGCGCCCAGACCCGAGATCAGCACATCCTGAATGAAGTCTTCGGGGCTCTGGCTGGCCAGAGCCTGGTTGAAGGGCAGGATCACGACCTGATCGACACCGCAGACTTCGAGCTGGCTGAGCTTGTCGCGCAGCGTGCCCACGCGGGCCGGGGCCATCTCGGGCTTGCCCAGCTTCTTGGCAAAGTAGTCGCGCGGGTGCGGCTCGAAGGTCATGGCGCAGCTGGGAATGCCGCGCTGGGCCGCCTCGGCCTTGAGCAGGCCCAGCATGGCTTGATGTCCCCGGTGTACACCATCAAAATTGCCAATAGTCACAGCGCAGGCCGGAGCCAGGCCGGGATGATTGATACCGCGAAAAATCTTCATGGGCTGCTTTGTTATTTGTAGCAACTGGCGCCGATGCATGCGACACAAGCCGTCAATTTGACATAGTTTCAGAGTATATTGCTTCAAATCAGGCAGCTGTGCAGGCTGCGCGATTGTGCTCAAAAGCGCCAAGACGCTTGTCCGTTTTCCGTGGTCGATGTTTGACTGTATGGAGGCTGGTTGTGAAAGTCTTGAAGCTGACAGCCCAGGGGCTGCCGCAGTCCTGGGTAACGCTGGAGCAGGCGGCGCTGCACTACGCAGCAGAAGATGTGCGCTGGGAAGCCGGTGTCGAAATCGCCTGCTTTCGCGGTGGCCACAATGCGGTGACCGGCAAGCAGTCAGTCATTCACATCAACTCCATCATCGGCACCAAGGGCATGCCGAACATCAACCCGCATGAGCTGCTGCCAGGTCTGACCAATGGCAAGCTCTTTGCTCGTGACCGCTGCGTCTGCGCCTATTGCGGGCGGCGGTTCCATGAGAGCGATCTCACGCGCGAGCACATCGTCCCCGTGAGTACTGGCGGGCAACACAGCTGGATGAATCTGGTCACTGCCTGCCGCGCCTGCAACCACCGAAAGGGAGCCAGAACGCCGGAGCAGGCCCGGATGCCTTTGCTCTATACGCCCTACACGCCTACGCTGTGGGAGGATTTCATCCTGAGAAACCGCCGCATTCTGGCCGATCAGATGGAGTTTCTCGTGGCCCATGTGCCGCGTGGATCACGCTGGCGCAGCTAGGGCGAAAAAAAGCCCCGGGCTGGCGCCGCGGGGCAGGAGCAAGAGGACGGAAACGCGTTCAGACGGTGGCGGAGACGGCCTTTTGCCAGGCCTCGTAGAGGTCTTCGCCCGTGTCGCGCACGCGCTGACCGATCAGGGCCATCTCGCGCTGGTCTTCGGGCTTGGCCAGTTCCACATAGCCGCGCGCGGCCGAGAGGTCGTAAGGCTCGCCGTCCTCGTTGGAGTAGGCGAAGTACACCTGCTTCACGCCGGCCAGCAGCATGGCCGTGTAGCACATGGAGCAGGGGTAGCCGCTGGCATACATGACGGCCCCCGACAGATCGGTGCTGCCCTGGGCCTTGGCGCCTATGCGCAGAGCCTGCATCTCGGCGTGGGCCGAAGGGTCGCAGAGCTCATCGACCTGATTGACGGCGCGGGCCAGTACCTGACCGTCCCTGACCAGCACGGCGCCGAAGGGCCAGGTGGGCTGCTGGCGGCCCTTGACATTGCCCATGGCCAGGCGAATGGATTCAAGCAGGTATTTTCCGCTGTCGTTTTCGTTGTTCATCGAGTCGTTCTCCTTGGTAAAAAATCAGCTGCCGCGGTAGGTGTTGAAGAACCACGGCGAGCACAGCATGGGCACGTGGTAGTGCTGGGCCGCGTCGAAGATGGAAAAGCGCACCAGCACTTCTTCCGAAAGCGCCGTGGGCTCCTTGAAATGCTCGCCTGTGTAAAAGCGCAGTTCGAAGTCACCGGTGCGGGCCGCGGCGGCGGGCAGCATGGGGGCGTCGGTGCGGCCGTCGGCATTGGTGCGGGTGCTGTTCAGGCGCTGCGCGGGGGTCTGCGCCACGTCATAGAGTTCCACCCGCATGCCGGCGATGGGGCGGCCGTTGGTGAGGTTGAGTACATGGGTGCTGATGCCTGCCATGGTGGTCTTTCGATGGGTTGCGATAGAGCGCAGATAGGCAGGCTCAGCTGCCGCGCGAATAGGTGTAGCTCCAGGGGCCGAACTGAATGGGCAAGTGGATGCGCTCTGCCGTGTTCACGATCTGCAAGCGCACCGGCACCTTGGACAGAAAGGCCGGGCGCGGCAGTCTGGCGCCCTTGGCAGCAAAGTACTCGTCCACGTGCAGCAGCATTTCGTAGCGGCCGCTGCGGTAGCTGTCGTCGATCAGCAGCGGCTCGTCGGCGCGGCCGTTGGCATTCACGACAAAGCTGCGTATCGGCACATAGGTTTCGCCGTCGAAGCGCGAAAAGTCGATGCGCAAGCCCGTGGCCGCAGAACCATGGAAGGTGTCCACGGCATGCATGGTCAGGCGCGGGCTGACACCATGCAGCACGATGGGGCCGGTGGCCTGTGCCGGCGCTGCTAGGGGCGTGTCGGCGGCCAGTGCGCCGTGCGTGCCCGTCAGGGCCGAGGCGCCGAGCATGAGGCCCGAGAGCGCGAACTGCCGGCGCGACGGGGTCAGTGTGGGTGAGGGATGCATGCGGGGTGACTCCTTCAGGCGTTCTTGCGGCGCTGGATGCGGGCGACGAAGGCTATGGCGAGAACGGCTGCCAGCGCTTCCACGATGGCTACCAGGTACAGGCCCGGAGCGACCTTGCCGGTGGTGGCCTTGATCACGCCCATCAGATAAGGGGCGCCGAAGCCGGCCAGATTGGCCACCGAGTTGATCAGCGCCACGCCCACGGCAGCGGCGCCGCCGCTGAGCAGCATATTGGGCATCTGCCAGAAGACGGGAATCGCGCTCATGGTGCCCACCAGTGCCAGGACCATGGCAGTCAGCGCCACGATCACGGGGATGCTGTCCATGCCCATGGTGACGGCCAGGGCCAGCATGCCCACGGCGCCCAGCAGGGTCGAGCCCGCGAAGTGCCAGCGCACCTCGCCACGGTGGTCGGAGTGGCGACCGTTGATGATCATGCCGGCCGCGCCCAGCAGATAGGCGGCACCGGCGATCCAGCCCACCTGCATGGGCGAGGTGAAGCCCGCTTCGCGAATCACCGTGGGAATCCAGAAGGTCAGCGTGGAATTGGCGCACAGCAGGCAGAAGAACACGGCGATCAGCAGCCACACCATGGGGTTGCCGAACAGGGTGCGCCAGTCGCTGTGGCGCTCGCCCTGGGCCTTCTGGTCGATCTCGAGCTGCTGGCGCACGACGGCGCGGTCCGTGTCGGTGAGCCACTTGGCTTGCTCGGGACGGTCGGTCATGTAGAAGTAGGCAAAGATGCCGGCCAGCACCGAGGGGATGCCTTCGATGATGAACAGCCACTGCCAGCCGTGCATGCCGTGCGCGCCTGCGGCCCAGGTCATGATGCCGCCGGCCAGCGGGCCGCCGATGACGCCGGCGATGGCCGAGGCCGACATGAAGGTGCCGAAGGCCTTGGCGCGGCGCTTGGACGGATACCAGTAGGTCAGGTAGAGGATGATGCCGGGGTAGAAACCGGCCTCGAAAACGCCCATCAGAAAGCGCAGGATATAGAACTGGGTCGGTGTCGTCACCCAGGCCTGCAAGATGCAGATCAGCCCCCAGCCTATGGTGATGCGCATCACCGTCTTCTTGGCGCCTATCTTCTGCAGCAGCATGTTGGACGGCACTTCGAACAGGAAGTAGCCGATGAAGAAGATGCCGGCGCCCAGGCCGTAGACGGCTTCGCTGAATTTCAGGTCGTCGAGCATCTGCAGCTTGGCGAAGCCGATGTTGACGCGGTCCAGCCAGGCCAGCACCCACAGCACGCCCAGAAAGGGCAGCAGGCGCCAGGAAATCTTGGAATAGGTGGCGTCGACCTGATCGACGGAAGCACCGGTGCCGCTGATCGGCACATGATGAGCACTCATGGCAAGTCCTTGTCTCGGAAATTTGTTGTTGGGTTTGCGGACACTTGCATGGTCGCGACTTGTGGCGATATGCGAAACTAAGCGCCTGCTATGAGCCGCATAGCAAAATGCATATCTCTAGGGAAAACACGTGTCTCGCAGCGAAGAACCGTTCGATACCTATTTGCTGCGCGTGCTGTGCACCTTGATCAGCGAGAAAAGCGTGTCGCGCGCGGCAATACGCCTCAATCAGTCACAGCCGGCCATCAGCGCGGCGCTGAGGCGTTTGCGGGCCATCTTCAACGACCCGCTGCTGGTGCGGGACAAGAATCGCATGGTGCCGACGGCGCGCGCGCTTCAGGCGGTGGAGCAGGCACGTGCGGCGCTGGGGCTGATCGACGGTCTGCTGAGCGTCGGCAAGGAATTTGTGGCCGAGACCACCCAGCTGCGCTTCACCATCGCCATGCCCGACTACCTGGCACCGCCCTTCATGGCGCGCGTGGTCCAGCTCATGCGTGCTCAGGCGCCGGGCGCGAGGCTGGTCCTGCTGCCGCTGGGCCAGAACTTCGACTACGAGCAGGCCCTGCAAAGCGGCGAGGTGGATATCGTCATCGGCAACTGGCCGAGCCCGCCCGAGCATTTGCACATGTCCACGCTGCTAGAGGACGAGGTGGTCTGCCTGCTCGATGAAAAGCATGCCTTGGCCGGGCCGGGCCGACTGACGGCCGAGCACTATTTGCAGGCTGCGCATGTGGTGTTCACGCCTTACTCGCCCGATCAGCGCGGCGTGGTGGAGAGCAGTCTGGGCACCATGCGGGTGAGCCGTGACGGCCGCGTGCAATGCTCGCATTTCTCGATGGCGCCGGACCTGCTGGTGGGCACCGACCTGCTGCTGACCACCAGCCGCCATTTCGCGGCCTATCACGCCAGGCGGCTGCCGCTGGCCATGGTGCCTCTGCCCATGGGCAACCGTGTCATGCGCTTCTACCAGCTCTGGCATTCGTCCCGGCACCGGGATGCCTCCCATATCTGGCTGCGGGCTCTGCTCAATCAGGCCTCGCAGGTGCTGACGGCGTCGACGTAGCCGGCTGCTATACGGGCTATAACAAGCCAGCACTGTGAGGCGGCAAACGCGCTTTCTACACTGGCCTCATGACCAGTACCACTACCTCCTCCATCCCCACGCTCGACGAGCTCAACGTCATGACCCACGCAGCCTTTGCGGCTGCGCTCGGCGAGGTTTTCGAATACGCCCCCTGGGTGGCCGAGGCGGCGGCGCAGCAGCGCCCCTTCGCCAGCCTGGATGCACTGCACCAGGCCATGCTGGCGGCCGTGCATGACAGCCCGCGCGAGCAGACCCTGCGCTTTCTCTGTGGCCACCCCGAGCTGTCGGCCAGTGCCGTGCGCTCCGGCACGCTGACCGTTGACTCCCAGCAGGAGCAGCAAAGCGCGGGACTGGGTGATCTGGAGCAGGCTCAAGGCGAGCGCCTGGCCTTGCTCAACGACACCTATCGCAAGCGCCATGGCTTTCCCTTCATCGCCTGCGTGCGCCACTACACGCGCGCCGGCCTGTTTGCCGAGCTGGCCTCGCGCGCCGAGCGCGGCACCGAGCAGGAGTTCGCCGAAGCCCTGCGCCAGATCGGTTTCATCAGCCGACTGCGCCTGGCGCAGCGCGTGAGCGCCGCCAGCCTGCAAGCAGCCTGAGCCCTCCAGCGCGGTCCAAGCCTTGCAATGCGGGGCTTTTCTTATGCTGGCTGGCCGCCTGGCACCGTCTGTCGGGGCTCGCTGCCCATGTGCAGCAGATGCCGCATGTGCCGTGCTGGCGCGGCACGGGCTGCCTACTGCCGCAGTGGGAGTTCTCGGCGCCGGCTGAAATCCCCGCATGCTTGTGATTGAATTCGGGTTTAGACCTCATTTCTCGTTTTCATGATCGTCAGAGATCGCCCGTCGGGCTTCAAGCTGCTGTGGATTGTCCGGGGCTCGGTGCTGCAACGCATCAAAGGTGTGCTTGCCGTCAATATCGTGCTGGCCATCATCGTCACCGTGGCGCATGGCACGCTGTTCCACACCAAGATCCCCATCACGCCGATTCCGTTCACCCTGATCGGTCTGCCGCTGGCGATTTTTCTGGGCTTTCGCAACAACACCGCATATGCGCGCTACTGGGAGGGACGCAAGCTCTGGGGCGAGATCGTGATCTATGCACGCACGCTGGCGCGCCAGTGCCTGAGCCTGATCGAGCTCAATCACCCCGTAGACCCGCGCCAGCGGGCCAACGATGTGCGGGTGCGCATGGTGCATCGGGCCGTGGCTTTTTCTCATGTGCTGCGGGCCCAGCTGCGCGGCCTCAAGGACGATGTGGCTGCCCAGCAATGGTTGACCCATGCCGAGTGGCAGCGCCTGCAGCAGCTGCCGCTGAATCAGCGCACCGATGCGCTGATGCTGGCCATGGGCAAGGATCTGGGTCAGTGCGTGCGCGAGCAGCGCATAGACCCCTGTCTGGCCGTGGAGCTGGACCGCACCCTCAATGGCTTCACGACGGCCGCTGCCTCCTGCGAGCGCATCCGCAATACGCCGATTCCGTTTTCCTACACCTTGCTGCTGCACCGCACGGCCCATCTGTACTGCTTTTTGCTGCCGTTCGGCCTGGTGGACATCACGGGCTTCATGACGCCGTTTGTCGTGGCCATCGTGGCCTATACCTTCTATGGCCTCGATGTGCTGGGTGACGAGCTGGAAGAGCCATTCGGCATGGAAAGCAACGACCTGGCGCTGGACAGCATCTGCCGCAGCATAGAGATCAGCCTCAGCCAGTCGCTGGGCGACCCCCAGGTTCCAGCGCCGCTCAAGCCGGTGGACTATCTGCTGACCTGAGGCTCTCCACAATGCGAAAGCCCTGAACTCCTCATTCAGGGCTTTGTTCTTGATGGCGGCAGACACCAGTGCTGGCTAGACCGTGGCGCGATCTTCGTCCACGGCCTTTTGCCAGGCCTGGTACAGGTCCTCGCCGGCATCGCGCACGCGGTGGCCGACGACGGCCAGCTCGCGCCGGCCTGCGGGGCGGGCCAGTTCCTCATAGCCGCGCGCAGCCGACAGATCGTAGGGCTCGCCGTCTTCATTGGAGTAGGCGAAGTACACCTGTTTCACGCCGGCCAGCAGCATGGCGGTGTGGCACATGGAGCAGGGATAGCCGCTGGCATACATGACCGAGCCGGACAGATCCGTGCTGCCCAGGGCCTTGGCGGCAATGCGCAGGGCCTGCATCTCGGCGTGGGCCGTGGGATCGCACAGATCATCGACCTGGTTGACGGCGCGCGCCAGGACCTTGCCGTCACGCACCAGCACGGCGCCGAAGGGCCAGGTCGCGGATTCGCGGCCCTTGACATTGCCCATGGCCAGGCGGATGGACTCCAGCAGATACTTTTCGCTGTCTTGCTTGCTCATGCATGTCTCCTTTGATTCTTGTGAATGGCGCAAGAATCATAGGAAGAGCGGCAGGGTCCATAGCGCATGCAGGAAGCAAAACAGCACGCCGAAGCGTGCTGTTGACTTTTAGTTTTAGGTTGAATGCAGTTGCCGTGATTTTGATGAATGTTGAAGCAGGCTTTCAGGCAAAGACGCCGGCGCTGTCCTGCATATGGGTCGATACCGTGCCCAGGTGATGCAGGGTGTCGCCACCCGTCATCTCCATCTGGGTCAGGCGCTTGAAGTAGTGGCTGCCCACATACTCGTCCGTCACGCCGATGCCGCCATGCAGCTGTACGGCCTGCTGGCCCACATAACGCATGGACTGGCCCAGCTGCACCTTGGCGCGGGCGATGGCGACATGGCGCTCTTCGGCAGGCGCCACCAGCTTGAGCGTGCCGTAGTAACTCATGGAGCGGGCCAGCTCCAGCTGCATCTTCATATCGGCTACGCGGTGACGCAGGGCCTGGAAGCTGGAGATCACCACGCCGAACTGCTTGCGCTGGTTCATGTACTCGGTGGTGAGCTTGAGCGTCTGCTCCATCACGCCCACGCCTTCGGCGCAAAGAGCGGCATTGGCCACATCCTGGGCCAGGCCGAGGGCCGCCACGCCGTTGGTGGTGATCAGGGTAGCCGCTGCTGACCGGCAGACCAGATCGGCCGCGCGCCCTTCGTCCTGGGTGGCATAGGGTTTGCTGCTCACGCCCTCGCGGCCGTTCTCGACGAGGAAGAGTGCAATCTTGCCGTCGAGCTGGGCCGGCACGATGAAGGCGTCGGCCTGGTCGCCCGCAGGAACAATGTTTTTCGTAGCGTCTACCGTATATCCATCGCCAGACTTTGACGCCTTTGCCGCGCAAACATCAATCTGGTAGCGCGCCTTGCGCTCCTGCGATGCGAGCACCACCAGCTTTTCACCGCTGGCGATACGGGGCAGCCAGGCTTGCTTGATGGTCTCGTCGCCGAACTGTCCGAGCAGGGCGGAGGCTACGAAGGCCTGGGTCAACGGCTCCATCACCAGACCGCGGCCCAGCTCCTCCATGACCACCATCACATCGACCGCGCCCTGGCCCAGGCCGCCATATTGCTCGGGCACAGTGAGGGCTGTCAGGCCCAGCTCGGCCAGCTCGTTCCAGACCTCGCGCGAGAAGCCGCCTTGTTTGGCAATGCTCTGGCGTCGCTCGAAGGTATAGCCCTTGTCCACCCAGCGGGCCACGGCATCGCGCAGTTGTTGCTGATCGTCGGAAAAATCGAAATCCATATTTGTCTCCTGCCACCGGGCCGCAATTGGCGCGAAGCGCCAAACCAGCCCAGCGAAGCTCAATCTAGAACCCCCTCCCGGAGGGGGCACGGGGGAGCAGAACGAATTCGCGCAAGCGAAACATCGTCGCCTTCACTGCTTCTGAATCAGCCCAGCACGGTTTGGGCGACGATGTTTCGCTGCACCTCGTTGGAGCCGCCATAGATGGTGGTCTTGCGCATATTGAAGTAGGTCGCGGCCAGCGGTGCATTGCCCAGCACGTCGCCGGGAAAGTCGCCCTGGTAGCCGGCTTCCATGGCTTCCTGGATATAGGGCAGGGCATAGGGGCCTGCGGCCAGCATCATCAGTTCGGAGTAGCGCTGCTGGATCTCGCTGCCCTTGATCTTGAGCAGGCCGGCGATGTCCAGCGGGTTCTTGCCCGATTTCATGGCCGAGAGCACGCGCAGCACCAGCATTTCCAGCGCGATCACATCGATCTCCAGCAGGGCGATCTGATCACGGAAGCGCTGGTCTTCCCAGACGCCTTCAGTCTTGGCGATGCGCTTGAGGCGCTCCAGCTCGCGTTTGGCACGGTTCACATCGGCGATATTCGTGCGCTCGTGGCTGAGCAGATGCTTGGCATAGGTCCAGCCCTTGTTTTCCTCGCCAATCAGCTGGTCGGCAGGCACTTGCACATTGTCGAAAAAGACCTCGTTGACCTCGTGCGAGCCGTCCAGCAGCTTGATGGGGCGCACGGTCACGCCGGGCGACTTCATGTCGACCAGCAGGAAGCTGATGCCGGTCTGGGGCTTGCCCTCGTTGCTGGTGCGCACCAGGCAGAAGATCCACTCGCCGTACTGGCCCAGCGTGGTCCAGGTCTTCTGGCCGTTGACGATGTATTTGTCACCCACGCGTTCGGCGCGGGTCTTGACGCTGGCCAGGTCCGAGCCCGAGCCTGGTTCGGAATAGCCCTGGCTCCACCAGACTTCGCCGCTGGCGATGCCGGGCAGAAAGCGCCGGTGCTGTTCCGGCGTGCCATAGGCCATGATCACCGGCGCCACCATCACGGGGCCGAAGGGCACGATGCGCGGCGTGCCGGCAAGTGCGCATTCTTCCTCGAACAGATGCTTTTGTACGGCGCTCCAGCCGGGGCCGCCGAATTCCTTGGGCCAGCCGTAGCCGAGCCAGCCTTTTTTGCCCAGAATCTTGGCCCAGCGCTGCATGTCGTCGCGCGTCAGGTGCAGATCATTGCGCACCTTGTGCGCAATATCCTCAGGCAGATTTGCCCGCACCCAGCTGCGGATCTCTTCGCGAAAAGCCTGTTCTTCAGGTGTGAATGCCAAGTCCATGCGTTGTCTCCTGCAAATGCTGGAGATTTGTAGCACGCACGTTCTTTTTCTGGCTGTCCGGGTTGCGACAAATGGTGGGAAACCCCAGGGATGAGCATCCCCTGAGCAGGCTGCGCCTGCCTGCTTTCCCTTGCTTGGTGTGCGCCAGTTTTGGGTACTGGCGGGTCGTTTGTAGTGAAACAGGCCGCCAGCGCTTATTGGATAAACGCCGGCAGCTATCAGTTTCTGTCTGGATTTATTCAGCCTGGGCAGCAGGCGGTTCCACGCCCAGCGATTCGCACAGCATCTGCACGGTGGCGCGCAGTTGGGCGACTTCGGCTTCGAGCGCATCCACACGCTGCTGCAGGGCCAATGCATTGCCGCCTGTGCTGGCGCTGCCGGTGCTTGCCAGGGCGTTGACATCCACCGGGCCGCAAAGCAGGTGGGCCCAGCGCTGTTCGCGGGCACCGGGTGCGCGCGGCAACTGCACGACCAGCGGGCCGCCTTTTTCCTCGCTGCGTTCGCGCAGTTCGTCGAGAAAGGCTTCGACCGAGGAGATATCGGCAAAGCGGTGCCAGCGCTCGGAGTTGATGCGCAGTTCGCCAGCGGTCTGAGGGCCGCGCAGCATCAGCAGGGCCAGCAGCACTGCAGATTGGTCAGGCACGCCAATGCCGCGCGGGAAGTTGTGCTCCCAGCGTGTGGAGCGCACGCTGCTGATCTGCACCGACAGGGTCTTGAGGCGCAGGCTGTCCAGAGCCTCCTGGGCTTCACCCTCGCTGACCTCCATCACCGGGTCGCGGCTGGACTTCTGGTTGCAGCCCGTGACCAGGCTGTTGAGCGTGAGCGGATAGCTGTCGGGCACGGTGCGGGCCTTTTCCATCAGCGTGGCCAGAACGCGGGCTTCGATGGCGCTCAAAGGGGTATTGCGTGGGTCAAACGGCATGGGATCTCCTCTAAAGTCTTAGGGCTGCGCACAGGAACTGGTGCAAACCCGATAGGGTTTGTCCGTCAATGCGACAATCGCCGCCCATGAAAAACATCGTGATCCTCATCTCGGGCGGCGGCTCGAACATGGCTGCCATTGTGCGTGCATCCCAGCAGCAGAACTGGGCAAAGCAGTACAACGCCCGCGTGAGCGCCGTGGTGAGCAACAAGGCCGAGGCCAAGGGCCTGGTGTTCGCGCGGGACAACGGCATTGCCACCGAGGTGCTGGATCACAAGCAGTTCGACAGCCGCGAGGCCTTTGATGCCGAGCTGGCGCAGGTCATCGATCGCCATGCGCCCGATCTGGTGGTGCTGGCTGGTTTCATGCGCATTCTCACGCCGGGATTTGTTGCGCACTATGAGGGCCGGCTGATCAACATCCATCCCTCGCTGCTGCCGGCCTTCACCGGCCTGCACACCCATCAGCGAGCGATCGATGCGGGCTGCAAGTTTGCGGGCTGCACCGTGCACCGCGTGACGGCCGAGCTCGACGTGGGCCCCATCCTCGATCAGGCTGCCGTGCCCGTGCTGCCTGGTGACACGGCCGAGCTGCTGGCGGCACGGGTGCTGGTGCAGGAGCACATCATTTACCCGCGCGCGGTGCTCAATCTGCTCAAGGGTTGATGCTGGCTTGATCGCTGTCAGCGCTTGATGCATAAGCGCTGCAGCTTGTTTTCATTCGGATTTCTGCTGCTCTGCGGGCAAGCGGCGAAAGCGTGGCTGCTCCACGCCATCAATCACCACGGTCTCGTTGAACATGGCGGCAGGGCGCACCCACAGACCGTGTTCGCCGTACAGGGCGCGGTACAGCGTCATGGGCTCCAGTGTTTCGCTGTGGCGCACGGTGCCCACCACCTCGTAGCGCATGCCTTTGTAATGCTCGTACAGACCGGGCGTGGTGGTGATCAACGGGGGAAGTTCGGAGTTGCTCATGAAGATGCTGAAACGGTGAGGGCTGTGAAGGGGTTGGAGCCTGGCGGCGTGTGAAAATCCTGCCAAAGTATTCAATCGGGGAGGCAGGGCTGCGCCATGGAACAGGCAGATTATGTGCATCTGGTTCGCGTCAGCGAGCTTGCCAGCGCCGAAAACAGTCATGCATATAGGCGCAGCGTGGCCTTGTTTGCCGCACTGGGCTATGCCTGGGTGCTGGGTTGTCTGGCTCTGGCGCTGTGCCTGCTGTTCTGGGCCGGCTCGCATCTGCTGGCCGGGCAGTGGCGCTTTGTCTGGATCATGACGGCCATTGCCAGCCTGAGCCTGTTCTGGAACAGCCTGCGCGCGCTGTGGTTCAAGGTGGACAAGGCCGAGGGCATTGTTCTGATGCCCGAGGACGCCCCGGCCCTGTTCGAGGCACTGGAGCGCATTCGCCGCAAGATGGCAGGCCCCGGGATCGATGCCGTTTATCTGACCCGGGACTTCAATGCCAGCATTCGCCAGGTGCCGCGCTGGGGTGTGGTGGGTGGCGTGCGCAATGAGCTGAGTCTGGGCTTGCCGCTGATGATGGCGCAGGACAGAAACCGTTTGCTGGCCGTGCTGGCCCATGAATACGGCCATCTGCGCGGCGGGCATGGCAAGTTCGGCGCATGGGTCTACCGCACGCGGCTGAGCTGGACCCGGCTGTACGAAGGCATGCAGGGTGACTCCGGCGTGGCCTCGTTTGTCACGCGCAGGTTCCTGCACTGGTATTTCCCGCGCTTTCTGGCCAGGACCTTTGCGATGGCGCGCCAGGACGAATACGAGGCCGACAAGGCCGCAGCCGGCCTGCTGGGCCAGGCCGTCATGGCCGATGCGCTGGTGGAGATCGACCTGCGCCAGCAATGGTTTCAGCAGAAATTCTGGCCGCTGCACTGGCGCTCGGCTCGCAAGCAGGCAGTGCCCATGGGGCCGTACAGCGCCATGAAGTACTGGCTGGCGCAGCCCGTCAAGCCGGCGTTTGCGCGCCAGGCGCTCAAGGCCAGCCTGCGCCTCAAGTCCGGCCTGGAAGATACCCACCCGGTGCTCAGGGAGCGCGTGGATGCGCTGATAGGCGAGCGCCCTCAACTGCCGCAGCAATGGTCGGCGGGCGGTGCGCTGGCCTTGCTCAACCCGCGCAAGCTCGGCGAATGGCTCAAGAGCTTTGACAAGCAGTGGTGCCTGGAAAACGCCAGCGCCTGGAAGGAGCATCACGCCCGCCTGGCGCGCAGCGAGCGCATGCTGGCTCAGCTCGGCGGCGAGGGCCACCAGTCCGTGGCCGACCTGCTGCTGCGCGTGAAGCTCATGCTGAGGCTGGACCCCCATGCCGAAGTCAGAGCGCTGTATCAGGAGGTGCTGCGCCGCGAACCCGACAACGCCAAGGCGCTTGCAGGCATGGTTGACGTGTTGCCGCCGGACATGGGCGATGTGCAGCTTGACATGCTGGAGCGCCTGTTCGATCTGCATGTGGAATATCGCTGGTGGGCCGCCAATTTTGCGGTGGAACTGCTGGAGTCCCGTCAGCAGATAGGGGTGGAGGGCGAGTCGGTCCAGGCGCTCAAGCTGTGGCGCGAGCGGGTCAGACAGACCAGCGAGCTGGAAGACCGGTTTTCCGAAGAGCTGATGCAGACGCCTTTGCTGAATGCTCTGCTGGCGCATGGACTGACGGATTTCGAGATTTCAGAGGTCGCGGCCGAGCTGCGCAATTTCCGAGCGGTATCCCAGGCCTGGCTGGTGCGCAAGCAGCTGGACACCATTCGCAGCCGGCCCGTCTTTTTGCTGCTGGCCGAGATGGACGGGCTGGGAGAGGAGGAAGGCGACGCGCTGGGGGCGCAGATTCACGACGGTCTGGAGCTGCCCGGCAAGCTCTACGTCATGCGGGTGCAGCAGGCTGCTACGCGCGACGATATGGCACGCCAGGGCGTCAGACCCGTGTATCTGCGCGCCTTTGCTGGCTAGACATGGCTTGCGCAAAGCAGGTTCAAGCAAGAGACTCACTCTCAGGCGCATCCTGGTTGACCTGAGTTTTGCTAAATTCATAGCTTCTAACGCTTGCCTTGATTGATTTTCAATGTGTTTTTAATTCAAAATCAATGAATTAATTGCGATGTAAGCTATGATTTTAATAGTGAAGCCGCTGGCAGCCAGAGGGCGTCATATGGATATGCGGGCAGTGGGACAATTGCGCCCATGCATCCCAAAGCCCTTCTCGACGCTTGCTCTGAACTCGTCAAGCGCGCCCTGACATTTGAACACCCGGCCGATTCCGTGGTGTCCTATTTCTTCCGCGAAAACCGTTACCTCGGCCCGCGCGAACGCGCCACTCTGGCTGAAACCACTTACACCGTGCTGCGCAAAAAGCTGCTGTTTGAAGGCCTGGCGCATTCGGGCAGCGGCGCACGCGAGCGCCGTCTGGCCATCCTCGGCTTTGCCGCCGTCCTGCGCGAGCAGGCCAAGAAGGAAGGCAAAGTCAAGAACAAGGAAGGCCAGGACAGCGAGACCTTCATCAAGGCGGCGCTGACGCCCCAGGAACTCAAATGGCTGGCTGCCTGCGACGGCATCAAGCCCGAAGAGCTGATGGAGGCGCACCGCCACAACCTGCCCGAGTGGCTGGTCGAGCCGCTCAAGGCGCAGGTCGGTGATGAGTTCTGGGCTTTGGCCGAGAGCATGGAGAAGGCCGCTCCGCTGGATCTGCGCGTCAACACGCTCAACGACAAGCGCTCCGATCTGCGCAAGGAACTGGAAAAAGCCGGCATCAAGGCCGAGCCCACACCGTTCTCGCCCATCGGTCTGCGTGTGGACGGCAAACCCGCGCTGGCCAAGGTCGATGCCTTCAACCGTGGCGCCATCGAGGTGCAGGATGAAGGCTCGCAACTGCTGGCACTGATGCTGGATGCCAAGCGCGGCGAGATGGTGGTGGACTTTTGCGCCGGTGCCGGCGGCAAGACCCTGGCCATTGGTGCGGCCATGCGCAATACCGGTCGTCTGTATGCCTTTGACGTATCGGGTCACCGTCTCGATGCGCTCAAGCCGCGTCTGGCGCGTTCGGGCCTGTCCAATGTGCACCCCGCAGCCATCGCCCATGAGCGCGATGAGCGCGTCAAGCGCCTGGCCGGCAAGATCGACCGCGTGCTGGTCGATGCACCTTGCTCGGGTCTGGGCACGCTGCGTCGCAACCCCGACCTCAAGTGGCGCCAGAGCGCCAAGGCGGTGCAGGAGCTGACCCTCAAGCAGGCATCCATCCTGGAGAGCAGCGCCCGTCTGGTCAAGGCCGGCGGACGTCTGATCTATGCCACCTGCTCCATCCTGCCGGAGGAAAACGAAGCCATTGCCGAAGCCTTCAGCGCTGCGCACCCCGAGTTTGTGCCGCTGGACGCGGGCGAGGTGCTGGAGCAGCTCAAGATTGCCGACGGTGACAAGCTTTGCAGCGGTGGTGACGAGGGCCGGCGCTATCTGCGTCTGTGGCCGCATCAGCACGAGACAGACGGGTTTTTCGCGGCTGTTTGGGTGAAAAAGGCGTAACTTCGGTGCAAATCCGGTATCTGCTGTCGGGGAATCGACAGCAGACCGGTCGGCGGCTCACCTAAAATGGCACGACCGTGCTTATCGGGTGGGCGCGGTTTTTTGCCAAAGGCTTTGTTATTTATGTCGCTGGATATCGGCTTGATCTGGAATGCCGTCGTGGATTGGATGGCCAATGGCCTGTGGGATCTGTCGTGGTGGCAGTTGCTGCTCTACACCCTGATCACCACCCATTTCACGATTGCGGGCGTCACGATCTTTCTGCACCGCAGTCAGGCGCACCGGGCGCTGGATCTGGGACCCATTCCCTCGCATTTCTTCCGCTTCTGGCTCTGGCTGGGCACGGGCATGGTGACCAAGGAATGGGTTGCCATCCACCGCAAGCACCACGCCAAATGCGAGACCGCAGATGACCCGCACAGCCCGCAGACGCGCGGCCTGGCCAAGGTGATGCGCGAAGGTGCCGAGCTGTACCGCGCAGAGGCCAAGAACGAGGAAACGCTCAGGAAATACGGTCACGGCACACCCGACGACTGGATGGAGCGCAACATTTACCGCCATTCGGTGATGGGCCCCTCGCTGATGCTCATCCTGAATGTGGCGCTGTTCGGCGTGATCGGTCTGTCGATCTGGGCCGTGCAGATGGTCTGGATTCCATTCTGGGCTGCGGGCGTGGTCAACGGCGTGGGGCATTTCTGGGGCTATCGCAACTACGAGGCGACGGATGCCTCCACCAATCTGGTGCCCTGGGGCCTCATCATCGGCGGCGAAGAACTGCACAACAACCACCATACCTTCCCCACTTCGGCGAAGTTCTCCGTCAAGCCCTACGAGTTCGATATCGGCTGGGTCTATATCAGCATCATGCAGAAGCTGGGCTGGGCCAAGGTCAAGAAGACCCCGCCGCGCCTGCGCATGGGCGCCGTCAAGCCTGTGGCTGACGAGCTGACGCTGGAGGCTGTCATTGCCAATCGCTACGAGGTCATGGCCCGTTATGCGCGCGGCGTTCGCACGGCGGTTCAGCATGAGCTGGATCTGCTCAAGCAGAAACAGGCGCAGAAGTCGGATGTTTCCCTGCTCAAGGGCGTGCAGCGCTGGCTGCACCGCGATGCCGACAAGGTGCCCGAGCGTGCCCAGGGCCAGCTGGCGCAGGCGCGCGCTGCGCATCCGGTGATTGACCAGATGCTGGTCATGCGCGAAGAGCTGCGTCAGCTGTGGCTCAACACCAGCCTGAGCCGCGAGCAGCTGACCGGTCAGTTGCAGGCCTGGTGCCAGAGGGCCGAAGCCAGCGGCATTGCCGCACTCAAGGATTTTTCCATCAAGCTGCGCGCTGCCCACGTCTGAGGGCGAGCTTGCCAAGCTGCTGCCAGATCCTGGCAAGCGCGAAGCTCAGGCCTTTTTCCTCTTCAAGCCGCTTCGCTGCCCTGCTCGGGTAGGGGCGGCTTTGCTGTATCCGGGCTGCAGGATATTGAATCCAGGCCGCGCCCGCCGGCGTGCTCAGCTGCACCCAGGTGCGGCTGGGGCAACGCCAGCTTTGCCCGGTTTGCAGCACCATGACCTGGCCGAAGTGATTGTCGGTAAAGCTCAGCGGCCCGATGGCCAGACGCAGCGGCCCTTGCTGGCAAAATAGCTCGCTGCCTGGTTCAAACAGCAGCGATGCGGCCTGGCCGCTGTTGAGACTATGTGTTTTCGGGGTGAAGTCCGGCTGTGACATGGTGGCTGGAGGTCTGTGATTCAGGCCCTCAAGCGTAGGGAAACACGGCTTGGCAGAACAGGCACAGCAAGCGTTCTGCTCAGACGTAGCAGCGCGGATTCCGGTGCATCTGTTCTGCCCTGTTTGCTGACAATCTGTATCTGTTGCAGAACAGGGCTTGCTGGCATGATGCCTGCTCGGCCCTGCTTTTTGTCATCATGCTGACTTCCACCACCTCCGAATCACAGTCTGTCGATGATGCGGCAAACGATGTGCTGCTGCCGCTGTACCAGCGGCTGGCCGCGCACTACAGCGCAGCCATAGAGCTGGGGAGTCTGAAACCCGGGGAGCGCATGCCGTCGGTGCGCGAGCTGATGGCGCGGCATGACATCAGCCTCTCGACGGCCTTGCAGGTGTTGCGCTTTCTGGAAGCACAGGGCTGTCTGGAGGCCAGGCCCCGCGTGGGCTACTTTGTGTGCGCGACGAAGGCGGGTGATATTCCTCTGACCAGCGAGCCGGACCTGAGCCAGCCGCTGTCTCCCGGCGCGCATGCGCATTTCGTGGGCATCAACGAGCATATTTCTCTGCTGCTCGAGCGCGGCCGTCAGGCCGAGGTCTATATGGACATCGGTGGCTGCACGCCGCCTGCGTCCCTGTTCGATCATCACTATCTGAACAAGACCGTCACCCGGCTGCTGCGCGAGCATCCGACGCTGCTCTCTCAGGGGCGCTCACTGCTGGCCAATCAGGGCAACCACCCGCTGTTTCAGCAGGCCATGGCCAGACGGGCGCTGGCCTCCGGTATCCGTGTGGCGCCTGCCGATGTGCTGGCAACCACCGGCAATTCCGAAGCCGTGAGTCTGGCGCTGGCTGCCGTGGCATCCCCCGGGGATATGGTGGCCGTCGAATCGCCAACCTATTACGGCCTGCTGCAGGTGGTGGAGTCCCTGCAGCTGAAAACGCTGGAGATTCCCTGCAGCCCACGCACCGGCATGTCCATCGAGGCGCTGGAGCTGGCCTTTCAGACCCAGCCGCGCCTGAAGGCCGTGGTGGTGGTGCCGGATCTGCAGATGCCTGTGGGCGCACGCATGCCGGACGAGAACAAGGCCAGACTCGTGGCCCTGTGCGCAGCCCATGGGGCGGCACTGATCGAAGATGACTCCTACGGCCTGTTTGTCGAAGGGCTGCCGGTGAAGCCGCTCAAGGCCTGGGACAGTGTCTCCGGGCATGTGATCTATTGCCAGGCCTTCAACAAAAGTCTGGCGCCGGGTCTGCGTCAGGGCTGGATGAATGGCGGCCAATGGCACGGCCGTATCCAGATGCTGAAATTTGCACAAAGCCGCAATACCCAGACGCTGGGGCAGCTGGTCGTGGCCGAGGTGCTGGGCTCACCCACCCATCAGCGCAGCCTGGAAAAGCTCAGACAGCAACTCAAGCGGCAGCGCGAGGCCATGGCCAGACTGGTGGCACGCCATTTTCCGCTGGGCACGCGCATGAGTCTGCCAAGCGGCGGCCTGTGTCTGTGGCTGGAGTTTCCAGCGCAGCTGTCCACGTCGGACTTGTTCACGGCAGCCCTGGCGGGCGGCATACGCATTGCGCCGGGCAGCATGTTCTCCAATTCCGGTCGGTATGAGCACTGCATGCGGCTGGCCTGCACCCATCCGGTCGACGAACTCATGGAGAGGGCGATGCAGGATCTGGGGGCGATGGCTTGCCGGCAACTGGGACAGAATCCGCGCAGCTAGCGCTGACCAAGGTCCTTTATTTGGTAGGCTGACCGGCCATGCACTGGCGCAGGAAGTCACGGGCCTTGCCGCCCTCCTTGTAGAAGGTGCTGATGACTTCCTTGCCTTCCACGGAGACCTTGAAGCGGGCTTCTTCCTCTTCACCCAGCTCCTTGATCAATGCTTCGGCTCCGCCCAGCGCGTAGACGATGGCGCCCCATTTGCCATTGGACATGGTGTAGTTGATGGCGCCAACCTCCTGGGGGCGGTCCTGGTTCTGGGTCAGCGTGGTTTGGATCTTGCGCGGGCTGGCGGGCTGGGGAATGTCCATGCCCAGAAAGGTCAGCAGGGCACCGTTGTGCTTGGCCGTGGGGCCCGAAAGCTGAACGGCACCGGACATGCTGCCAAAAATCGCCGCGCATCCAAGACCCGAGCGCGGGTTTTTCTCGTCATGCGAGAACATCCAGTAGCCCTTGCGCAGCTTCTGGTACTGCGGGTCTTGTGCAATTTTCTGTCCTTCCTTGATCAGCTCCTGCCCTTCGCGCAGCAGCTCCAGCTGGCCGCGTGCGAGGCCGCCCAGGGCGTCGGCAGGAGAAGGCTCGGCACGCTGGGTGGCGGCTGGCGCGGAGCTGAACTGCTCGCAGACGGGCACGGAGGCCAGACCTGGCGAGCCGCCGGTCATGCCGACCTGGCGCTGGCCGGGGCCGGGGCCCGTGGGGCAGATGAATGTCTGGCCGAAGACGGCGGGCGACACGGCAAGCGAAAAAAGCAATGTGCTCAGCGTCCGGTGATTCATGTGATCGATCCCTGTTCGTTGCAAAGTGCCAAGTATAGGGAGGGGCGCTGCGTCAGCTCTCGCGCCGCGACATGCATCGCGAAGGCATGAAAAAAACCGCCTGCACTTGCGTGAGGCGGTTTTTCAAGAAACAGGCCGAATTACTTCAGCTTGGTTTCCTTGTACTCGACGTGCTTGCGAGCCTTGGGGTCGAACTTGATGATCGACATCTTTTCAGGCATCGTCTTCTTGTTCTTGGTCGTTGTGTAGAAGTGACCGGTACCAGCAGTGGAAGCCAGCTTGATCTTTTCGCGTCCGCCTTTAGCAGCCATGGTGTTTCTCCTTCAGGAAATTAAGCTTGGCCACGAGCGCGCATGTCTGCGAGCACGGAGTCGATACCGTTCTTGTCGATCAGGCGCAGAGCAGCGCTGGAAACGCGCAGGCGCACCCAACGGTTTTCGCTCTCCACCCAGAAGCGGCGGTATTGCAGGTTGGGGAGGAAACGACGCTTGGTCTTGTTGTTGGCGTGGGAAACATTGTTGCCCACCATGGGCTTCTTGCCCGTAACTTCACATACGCGTGCCATTGGGACACTCCGATAGTTGAATCGGCCGCCGGCTCTGGAATCCTGCAGGAGCAGGAGGTGCCGACAACCTCACCTCGCCAGTTTGTAATGGGTGGCGGTAGCCCGATTGCGGAAGTCCCGAAGCACGGTAAAGCGCGAACCTGGAATTCAGCAAAGTCTGCGATTATAGCGTTCTCGCAAAAAAGCCCCTGGTGCCGGCCAAAACTGGCCAAACCCAAGGGCTTTTGCGCCGAACATGCGCTAACAGCCGCTCAGACGCCGAAGCGTCCTGGCGTCATCAGGATTCCTGTTCCAGGAAGCGCTGGGCGTCCAGGGCCGCCATGCAGCCGGTGCCGGCGCTGGTGATGGCCTGGCGGTAGACATGATCCTGGCAGTCGCCGGCGGCAAACACGCCGGGCACGCTGGTCTGGGTGGCAAAGCCCTTGAGGCCGCCCTGGGTGATGATGTAGCCGTTTTCCAGCTCCAGCTGACCCTGGAAGATGTCGGTGTTGGGGTGGTGGCCGATGGCGATGAAGGCGCCTTGCAGCTTGACCTCTTCGGTGTGGCCGTCCTGCGTGCTCTTGATGCGAATGCCGGTCACGCCGCTTTGGTCGCCCAGCACTTCATCCAGCGTGAAATGGGTCTTGAGCTCGATCTTGCCTTCCTCGACCTTTTCCATCAGCTTGTCCACGAGGATGGGCTCGGCCTTGAATTTGTCGCGGCGGTGCACGAGAGTGACCTTGCTGGCGATGTTGGACAGGTAGAGGGCTTCTTCCACGGCCGTGTTGCCGCCGCCGATCACGCAGACGGGCTGCTCGCGATAGAAAAAGCCGTCGCAGGTGGCGCAAGCGGATACGCCGCGACCCATGAAGGCCTCCTCGGAGGGCAGGCCCAGGTACTTGGCCGATGCGCCGGTGGCGATGATCAGCGAGTCGCAGGTATAGACGCCGCTGTCGCCGCTCAGGGTGAAGGGGCGCTTGGAGAGGTCAACCTGGTTGATGTGGTCGAAAACGATTTCGGTCTTGAAGCGCTCGGCATGTTCCTGAAAACGCTGCATCAGCTCGGGGCCCTGCACGCCCATGACGTCGGCAGGCCAGTTGTCCACTTCGGTGGTGGTCATCAACTGGCCACCCTGGGCCATGCCGGTAATCAGCAGGGGCTTGAGGTTGGCACGGGCCGCGTATACGGCTGCGGTATAGCCGGCAGGGCCGGAGCCGAGGATGAGAACTTGTGCGTGTTTGGTAGAGGACATGGAGCGGAACTCTGAAAAAAGCAGGCCGACAGCCGGCGCGCGGTCATGAAAACATTGGAAAGATGTGGGAGTATCGCTCCTGATCAAGGTCTGCGCGTGCAGCTGTTTTTAATCACCGGAATTGTTAAAAATGATAGTGATGAAGCGAATCAGGCTACCGTATGGCAGTTTTGTTGCATGTGCTTGCATTACGCTGAGCGATCGTCTTGGCCGAATGTACCGCTTGGATAAGGGCCTAAGGTAAGCTTGCGCCTGCGTATGACATATACATTGAACGCTTCGAACGCGTCTTCTTCCAGCAAATCGAAATCCCGCGCTGCGACTCCGCGCTATGGAGTGATTCGCTTCAGCCAGGAGGTTTTGCTGTTGATCGGCCTGCTGGCACTGGTGTTCTGGCTCACGGCCATGTTCACCTACTCGCCGCAAGACGCAGCCTGGTCCACCTCAGGTGCCGGGCAGAGGCCGTTTGTCCATAACTGGATGGGCCGTGTGGGTGCCTGGCTGGCCGATGCCTGCTACTTCGGCTTCGGCATGTCCATCTGGTGGCTGGTGCTGGCCGCCGTGCAGACCTGGGTGACATCGCTGGTGCGCTGGATGCGCGGCGGGGTGAACAAGGACGGCAGCCCTCTGGCGCTGATGCCGCTGTGGCGCCGCCGCTTTCTGTTCTGGGGCGGTCTGGGCATTCTGATGGTTGCCAGTTGCGCGCTGGAATGGACGCGTCTGTACCGTTTCGAGAACCTGCTGCCCGGCCCTGCCGGTGGCGTGTTTGGTTACATGATGGGCTTCAACGCCCTCAAATGGCTGGGCTTTGCGGGCTCGGGCCTGATCGGCATCTGCCTGTTCGTGCTGGGCGCTGCCATGGTGTTCGGCTTTTCCTGGGGAACGCTGGCCGAAGGCCTGGGTGCGCGCCTGGATGGCATGGTGCAGTTTGGCCGTGAGCGTCGTGAAATTGCCAAGGACGTCTCTGTCGGCAAGAGAGCGGCCCGCGAACGCGAGGAAGTGGTGTTTGACCGCACCGAAGGTGCAATCGCGGCCCCGGTGCATCAGCCTGTGCAGATTATCGAGCCCGTGCTGCAGGAGGCAAGCCAGCCCAGCGCCCGGGTGGTGAAGGAGCGCCAGAAGCCGCTGTTCACCGATCATCCGGACAGCAAGCTGCCTCAGGTGGACCTGCTGGATCAGGCCCAGCAGCGCCAGGAGCTGGTGTCTGCCGAGACGCTGGAGATGACCAGCCGGCTGATTGAAAAGCGCCTCAAGGACTTTGGCGTGGAAGTGCGTGTGGTTGCGGCCATGCCAGGCCCTGTGATCACACGTTACGAGATCGAGCCTGCCACAGGCGTCAAGGGCTCGCAGATCGTCAATCTGGCCAAGGACCTGGCGCGTTCGCTGTCTCTGGTGTCGATTCGTGTGATCGAGACCATTCCCGGCAAGAACTTCATGGCGCTGGAGCTGCCCAACGCCAAGCGCCAGTCGATCCGTTTGTCCGAGGTGCTGGGCTCGCAGGTCTACCACGATGCCAAGAGCCTGCTGACCATGGGACTGGGCAAGGATATCGTGGGCAATCCCGTGGTTGCCGATCTGGCCAAGATGCCCCACGTGCTGGTGGCCGGCACGACCGGCTCGGGCAAGTCCGTGGGCATCAACGCCATGATTCTGTCTCTGCTCTACAAGGCAGAGGCGCGCGATGTTCGCCTGCTCATGATCGACCCCAAGATGCTGGAAATGTCAGTCTATGAAGGCATTCCCCATCTGCTGTGCCCCGTGGTCACCGACATGAAGCAGGCGGCCAACGGCCTGAACTGGTGCGTGGCCGAGATGGAGCGCCGCTACAAGCTCATGAGCAAGCTCGGTGTGCGCAATCTGGCCGGCTACAACAGCAAGATCGACGAGGCCAAGGCGCGCGAGGAGTCGATTCCCAACCCCTTCAGCCTGACGCCCGAGGAGCCCGAGCCGCTGCAGCGCCTGCCGCACATCGTCATCGTGATCGACGAGCTGGCCGATCTGATGATGGTGGTGGGCAAGAAGATCGAAGAGCTCATCGCACGCCTTGCACAAAAGGCGCGCGCGGCCGGCATTCATCTGATTCTTGCGACTCAGCGCCCCAGCGTGGACGTGATCACCGGCCTGATCAAGGCCAATATCCCGACCCGTATCGCCTTCCAGGTCTCCAGCAAGATCGACAGCCGCACCGTGCTGGACCAGATGGGGGCCGAGACCCTGCTGGGCATGGGCGACATGCTGTATATGGCCAGCGGAACCGGTCTGCCGATCCGCGTGCATGGCGCTTTTGTCTCCGACGACGAGGTGCACCGTGTGGTCAGCTATCTCAAGGAGCAGGGTGATCCCGACTACATCGAAGGCATCCTGGAAGGCGGCTCTGTCGACGGAGAGGGTGGCGATGACGATGGCGAGGGCGGCGGCGAAAAGGACGAGCTCTACGATCAGGCCGTCGAAATCGTGCTGAAAGACCGCAAGGCCAGCATTTCCTATGTTCAGCGCAAACTGCGCATCGGCTACAACCGCTCGGCCAATCTGCTCGAGCAGATGGAAAGGGCCGGTCTGGTCAGCTCGCTTACATCCAGTGGGCAGCGCGATGTTCTAGTTCCGGCTCGCAGCGAGTGAGCCGCGCAAGAGGGAGAGTCATGAAACGTCTTTTGACTGCAATTTTGATAGCTGGCAGCGCAGGTGCTGCAATGGCCGATGGCCTGAAAAGCCTTGAGTCCTTCATGAAGAACGCTCAGGCGGGCAAGGCCGACTTCACCCAGTCCGTGACTTCGCCGCCCAAGTCCGGGCAGGAGGCGCGCACCAAGGTCTCCAGCGGCAGCTTCGAGTTCCAGCGGCCCGGCAAGTTCCGCTTCAACTACACCAAGCCTTTCGAGCAGCTCATCGTGGCTGACGGCAAGACGTTGTGGCTGTACGACGCCGATCTGAATCAGGTGACGGAGCGCGCCCAGGCCCAGGTGCTGGGCAGCACACCGGCGGCCATCCTGACATCGGCCACAGACCTCAAGGCCTTGAAGGCGGATTTCGAGTTGGGCAACCAGCCTGACGCAGACGGTCTGGAATGGGTGCTGGCCAGCCCCAGGCAGAAAGGCGGTCAGCTCAAGAGCGTGCGCATAGGCTTCACACCCGAGGGCAAGCTGGCGGCGCTGGATATCGAGGACAGCTTTGGCCAGCGTTCGCTGATGCAGTTCAAGGGCCTGCAAACCCAGGCTTCGCTGCCGACATCAACCTTCCACTTCAAGGTGCCCAAGGGGGCCGATGTGCTCAAGCAGTAAAGATCGCGGCATGCATCAGCAAAAAGGCCTGCGGATTGTGTCCGCAGGCCTTTTTTATGCAGGAGTCGGGTTTAAGCCCCTGTGAGCAGAGCGCAGCCAGTTGCGCTTTGGCAGGCGCTGTGATCAGGCGCGTGTGGCGTTTGCGGCACTTTGCTTGTTGCCGATGGCGAAGTCCAGCAGGCCTGCAATCACCAGCACGCAGACTACCGGGGTGACCCAGCCCATGCCCAGGGCGGCGCCGGGCAGCATGTCCAGCCAGGCGGGCACCAGGAAGTCGAGCTTGGCCGCCTTGGCGGCGTCAAACAGGCCGAAGACCAGGGAGGTGCTCATCACGGGGATGTAGACGCGCGCCGGCTGATTCCAGCGGTGCAGCAGGCTCAGGGCGATCAGGGCGATGGCCACGGGGTACAGCCCCACGAGCACTGGCACGGCGACGGCAATCAGCTGCGCCAGGCCCTGGTTGGCAACGGCTGCACTGAAGACCGACAGGCCGATGACCATGGTGCGGTAGGAGATGCCGGTCAGCTCGCTGAAGAAGCTGCTGCAGGCCGTGATCAGGCCTACGCCGGTAGTCAGGCAGGCCAGCATGATGACGGTGGCCAGCAGCCACAGACCTGCGGGGCCGAAGGTCTGCTGTACAAAGGCTGTGAGAATCTGCACGCCGGTGGAGGCGTTGGCAGCCAGCTGGCTGTTGGTGGCGCCCAGATACATCAGCGAGACATAGACCAGACCCAGGCAGGTCGCGGCAATGATGCCGGCATAGATGCAGTAGCGGGTGTGCAGCTTGCTGTCGCTCACTCCAGCCGCCTTGATCGCGTTGACGATGACGATACCGAAGATCAGCGAGGCCAGGGCGTCCATGGTCTGATAGCCCTGCAGAAAGCCTTCGGAGAAGGCCGCCGCCTGTGTGGCATAGGCCTCGGTGCTGAGACTGTAGCCATCCACAGGAGCCAGCACGGCGGAGCCGCCGAGCACGGCAAGAGCCAGAATCAGCACGGGCGTGATGATCTTGCCCACGTTGTCCATGAGCTTGCCGGGGAAGAGCGACAGCAGCGCCACCGCCACAAAGTAAGCGATGGTGAAGGCCAGCAGCATCGCTGGTGTGTTGCCGACAAAGGGCGCCAGTCCCATCTCGAAGGATACGGTGGCCGTGCGCGGCGTTGCAAACAGAGGGCCGATGGTCAGATAGATGGCCACGGCCAGCACCAGGCCGGCAATGCGGCCTATGGGGCTGGTCAAGGTGTCCAGACCGCCACCCACGCGTGCAAGAGCGACTACGCCGAGAAGGGGTAGACCGACACCCGTCAGCAGAAAGCCGATTGAGGCGCCGAGCAGGTTTTCACCAGCAGCCAGGCCCACCATGGGAGGGAAGATGATGTTGCCGGCCCCGAGGAACAGGGCGAAGGTCATGAAACCGAGGGCAAAAATGTCCCAGGTCTTGAGTTTTTTCATACGCTTAGGCTCAGGCGTGCAGCGCTGGCACGTCTTGGAGCAATGTGGAACCAAGGAAAGTTGCGGATGCTTTCGATTGATTTCTGGCTGATGGCGGTAGCCCTATCAGGCACAGGCATTGCGTGGCGCAGATGAGGCGGCCAGCAATGAATCTAAGCGTGCTGCCGGGCCTGGCTGGCCTGGTTTTTGGCAGGCCGGATGGGGGCAGTACCTCCATGGGGCGAGGGGTGGCCTCGTTAATGGAGAGATTTAATCCGTTAAAACGCTATTTTCTCTGATGAAAAATTCTGATAAGGATGCAGGGGTTAAGGTGGATAAGTATTGCCTGCCTTCGGTGTGCAAGCAGCCCCAACCCATTTGAATGCGCAACTGCCCGGAGCATTGGATACTTGAGGGGTCATGGTCACGCACATCAACTCCCATTCCCCAGCCGTTCCCCATCAGCCCCTGGCCGAGCGCCTGCGGCCGCACACTCTGGCCGAAGTCATCGGCCAGCAGCATGTGTTGGGAGAGGGCATGCCGCTGCGCCTGGCCTTTGAGTCGGGTCGCCCGCATAGCTGCATACTCTGGGGCCCGCCGGGGGTGGGCAAGACCACGATTGCGCGCCTGATGGCCGATGCCTTTGATGCGCAGTTCATCTCCATCAGCGCCGTGCTGGGCGGCGTCAAGGACATTCGCGAGGCCGTGGAACAGGCGCAAGCGGCGCGAAGCGGACTGTTGCAGCAGCGCACCATTGTGTTTGTGGACGAGGTGCATCGCTTCAACAAAAGCCAGCAAGACGCCTTTTTGCCCCACGTGGAAAGCGGGCTGTTCACCTTCATAGGCGCGACGACGGAGAACCCGTCGTTCGAGGTCAACTCGGCCCTGCTTTCGCGAGCGGCCGTCTATGTGCTGCAAAGCCTGACGGCTGACGATTTAGGGCAGATTGTGGCTAGAGCACAGGCCATCAAAGCGATTCCAGCTATTGAAGATGAAGCGCTGGATCGCTTGATTGCCTACGCTGACGGCGATGCGCGCCGCTTGCTGAATACGCTGGAGACCCTGTCCATCACGGCCGAGCAGGCCGGAGTGGAAAGCATTACCGATGGCTGGCTGCTCAAGGTACTGGGCGAGCGCATGCGCCGCTATGACAAAGGGGGCGAGCAGTTCTACGACACCATCAGCGCACTGCATAAATCCGTGCGCGGCTCGGACCCCGATGCGGCGCTTTACTGGTTTTGCCGCATGCTGGATGGCGGGGCCGATCCGCGCTATCTGGCGCGTCGCATCGTGCGCATGGCCTGGGAAGACATAGGACTTGCCGACCCGCGTGCCATGCAGATGTGCAACGATGCCGCTGCGACCTATGAACGCCTGGGCAGCCCCGAGGGCGAGCTGGCGCTGGCCCAGGCCGTGATCTACCTGGCCGTGGCGCCCAAGAGCAATGCCGGCTACATGGCCTACAACAAGGCCAAGGCCTTTGTGAAGGGCGACACGACAAGGCCTGTGCCGCTGCATCTGCGCAATGCACCCACCAAGCTGATGAAGCAACTGGACTATGGGCGGGACTACCGTTATGCCCACAGCGAGGAGGGCGGCTTTGCGGCGGGCGAGCGCTATCTGCCTGACGGAATGGAAGACCCAGGCTTCTACCAGCCCGTGGCGCGCGGGCTGGAAATCAAGATCGGCCAGAAGCTGGCCGAGCTCAAGGCGCTCAACGACGCTGCTCGTGCGGCAGATGACGAGCCGGCAAGCTTGTAAAGAGCGAGTTGCCCAGGTGTTGCACAACTGGCACTAGTTGAATGCTGCATTTTTTGCGGTGTTTTCAGGGTTTTTCGCTAGATTGAGTATCAGCCCATGACTAAGTGCCTGTATTTATTGGGCTTGCGCTGTCGATGAAATTATTGCGCTGCAGCATTTTGGGTCTGCGCACGGGAAACCCCGGCCCTGAGTCCTGAAAACAGCTCCCTAGAATCGATTCACTCTTTTGCGACAAGCGGCCCACAAAGCGGCGGACTGCAGAAGGGGAACCATGGCATCGCTGGCTCCGTCGTTCGGGATGAGAGGCTCGCAGTGTCTCCGTCTTGGATCGAGGGAAGGGGAGCGCGCTTATGGATATCTTGCTGCAGCAGATCATCAATGGTCTGGTGTTAGGCAGCATGTACGCCTTGATAGCCCTGGGCTACACCATGGTGTACGGCATCATTCAGCTGATCAACTTCGCGCATGGCGAGGTGCTGATGGTGGGGGCTTTGACCAGCTGGAGCTGCATCGGTCTGATGCAGGAGGCCATGCCTTATCTGCCGGGCTGGCTCATGCTTTTGATCGCCGCCATCATCGCCTGCGTGGTGGCCGCATCGCTGAACTTCGTGATCGAGAAGGTGGCCTACCGGCCGCTGCGCAACAGCCCGCGTCTGGCACCGCTGATCACGGCCATCGGCGTTTCCATCCTGCTGCAGACCCTGGCCATGATCATCTGGAAGCCCAATTACAAGGCTTATCCCACGTTGCTGTCGTCCACGCCCTATGAGATCGGCACGGCCGTGATTACGCCCACGCAGATCCTGGTGCTGGCGGTGACGGCCATTGCGCTGGCCACGCTGATGTATCTGGTGAATTACACAAAGCTAGGCCGCGCCATGCGCGCCACGGCAGAAAACCCGCGCGTGGCGGCTCTGATGGGCGTCAAGCCCGATATGGTGATTTCCGCGACCTTCATCATCGGTGCCGTGCTGGCGGCCATTGCGGGCATCCTGTATGCCTCCAATTACGGCACGGCTCATCACACCATGGGCTTTTTGCCAGGTCTGAAGGCGTTTACGGCGGCCGTGTTCGGCGGCATCGGCAATCTGGCCGGGGCCGTGGTGGGGGGGCTGCTGCTGGGGTTGATCGAGTCCATAGGCTCGGGCTATATCGGTGACCTGACGGGGGGCGTGCTGGGCAGCCAGTACACCGACATCTTTGCCTTCATCGTGCTCATCATCATCCTGACTCTGCGCCCTTCGGGCCTGCTGGGTGAGCGTGTGGCGGACCGTGCCTGAGGAGTGCCCATGAAGAACAACAAGACACTCCACTGGATTGTGGGCGGCATAGGCCTGCTGGTGCTCCCGCTGATCCTGCAGTATTTCGGCAACGCCTGGGTGCGCATCGCCGATCTGGCACTGCTCTATGTGATGCTGGCGCTGGGTCTGAACATTGTGGTGGGCTACGCCGGCCTGCTGGATCTGGGCTATGTGGCCTTCTATGCCGTGGGCGCGTATATGTTTGCGCTCATGGCATCGCCGCATCTGGCCGAGACCTTCGAAGGTTTTGTGGCCATGTTTCCCAACGGACTGCACACCTCGATCTGGCTGGTGATTCCGCTGGGCATGCTGATAGCGGCTTGTGCGGGAGTGCTGCTTGGGCTTCCCGTACTGCGGCTGCGCGGGGACTATCTGGCCATCGTGACGCTGGGCTTCGGCGAGATCATCCGCATCTTCCTGAACAACCTGGATCAGCCCGTCAACATCACCAACGGCCCCAAAGGCATTGGCCAGATCGACTCGGTCAAGATCTTCGGCTTCGACCTGGCCAAGCGGCATGAAATCTTCGGCTACGACATATCCTCCGTCACGCTGTACTACTACCTGTTCCTGGTGCTGGTGCTGTTCACGATATTGATCTGCTACCGCCTGCAGGACTCGCGCATAGGCCGTGCCTGGATGGCGATACGGGAAGACGAAATCGCCGCCAAGGCCATGGGCATCAATGTGCGCAATATGAAGCTGCTGGCCTTTGGCATGGGGGCATCGTTTGGCGGTGTGGCCGGCTCCATGTTCGGCGCCTTTCAGGGCTTCGTCTCGCCAGAGTCGTTCAGCCTGATGGAGTCCGTGATGATCGTCGCCATGGTGGTGCTGGGCGGTCTGGGTCATATTCCCGGCGTGATTCTGGGGGCGGTGCTGCTGTCCGCTTTGCCCGAGGCGCTGCGCTATGTGGCTGGCCCGCTGCAGGAGATGACGGGGGGGCGGCTGGATGCCTCCATCCTGCGCCAGTTGCTGATTGCGCTGGCCATGATCGTCATCATGCTGATGCGTCCGCGCGGCCTGTGGCCCACGCCAGAGCATGCCAAAAGCCTGGACCATCCGTCCTGATGACAGCGAAGACAAGGAATGTGAACTGATATGGCAGAGAGCACGACTTCCACGGTCCTCCACGTCTCGGACATCTCCAAGCGCTTTGGCGGTTTGCAGGCACTGTCCGGTGTGAGCATGAAGATTGATAGAGGCCAGGTCTATGGCCTGATCGGCCCGAATGGCGCAGGCAAGACGACTTTCTTCAATGTGATTACCGGCCTCTATACGCCCGATACCGGCAAGTTCGAGCTGGCCGGAAAGCCCTATGAGCCGACGGCGGTGCACAAGGTGGCCCGGGCCGGCATTGCCCGGACCTTCCAGAACATCCGCCTGTTTGCCGAGATGACGGCACTGGAAAACGTCATGGTCGGGCGCCATGTGCGCACGCATTCCGGCCTGCTCGGAGCGGTGTTTCGCACCAAGGGCTTCAAGGCCGAGGAAGCTGCGATCCGCGCCCGCTCGCGCGAGCTGCTCGACTATGTCGGCATCGGCAAATATGCGGACTTCAAGGCGCGCACCCTGTCCTATGGCGACCAGCGTCGCCTGGAGATTGCCCGAGCATTGGCGACGGACCCGCAGCTGATTGCGCTGGATGAGCCGGCTGCCGGCATGAACGCTACCGAGAAGCTGCAGTTGCGTGAGCTGATCGACCGCATTCGCAACGACCACCGCACCATCTTGCTCATCGAGCACGATGTGAAGCTGGTCATGGGTCTGTGCGACCGCGTGACGGTGCTGGACTATGGCAAGCCGATTGCCGAAGGCACGCCTGCCGAAGTGCAGAAGAATGAAAAAGTGATTGAAGCCTATCTGGGCACGGGAGGCCATTGAAGATGCAGGATCAAGTGCTGGAGCAGGCGCAGGCCTCCAAATCCACGGCCCCGGTGTTGCTGCAGGTCAAGGGCCTGAAGGTGGGCTATGGCGGCATTCAGGCTGTCAAGGGCGTGGACTTTCAGGTGCATCAGGGCGAGCTGGTGTCGCTGATCGGCTCCAACGGCGCGGGCAAAACCACGACCATGAAGGCTGTCACGCGAGGGCTGCCGATTGCCGATGGCGAAATTCTCTACCTGGGCAAGAGCATCAAGGGCAAGGGCGCCTGGGATCTGGTGGCCGAAGGCCTGGTCATGGTGCCTGAGGGACGCGGCGTGTTCGCCCGCATGACGATTACCGAAAATCTGCTCATGGGGGCCTACACGCGCAAGGACAAGGCCGGCATCCAGGCGGATATCGAGCGCATGTTCGGCATCTTTCCGCGTCTGAAGGAGCGCAAGGATCAGTTGGCGGGCACCATGTCCGGGGGCGAGCAGCAGATGCTGGCCATGGCCCGCGCGCTCATGAGTCAGCCCAAGGTGCTGCTGCTGGACGAGCCGTCCATGGGTTTGTCGCCCATCATGGTGGACAAGATCTTCGAGGTGGTCAGCGATGTCTATGCGCTGGGCGTGACCATGGTGCTGGTGGAGCAGAACGCCAGTCGCGCGCTGGCGCTGGCCGATCGGGGTTATGTCATGGAGTCCGGCATCATCACCATGACGGGGCCGGGCCAGACCTTGCTGAGCGATCCGCGCGTGCGTGCGGCCTACCTGGGAGAGTAAGTCTCGACGAGACGGTTGGCGCTTTCGATCGCGGTGCGCTATCCCGCCGTGACGCTCTCCTGCAGTCAAGGGTGAACCCTAATTCCCCTTAAATTCAAGAAAATGACAAAAAAATGACGTTTTTCACGGTTCTTTGATTGTTTTATTCATTTCTTTTTAGTTCCTTTTAATTCTTTTTTGTCATTGAATAGAATTTGCTTATTACAAAAAGAAGTATTTGGAACGTTTTCGCGTGGCTCAGTGACATGCTCAAGGAGTCGGCGCTTTGGGCGGGTGGATTGCTGCTCTTCGGTGTTGTCTGGAGGAATCACAGGCTTTGTGACAGTGCCTAGCATGGCGAAGAGCTTGTATTTTATTTTTCGTGGTGCCAGAAGGGGTGTCTTGAAGACGCGCTGAAACGCACAATGACTCAAGAGTAAACTCCGCCCCGTTTAAGCCGGGAACCATGCACTTTTTTTGCAGTGAGTCGCCTGGTTTCTTTTCCCCGGTAAGGAGCATTCATGCTGTTTGGCAAGCTATTGCCGCGCGAAGGCAATTTTTTCGAGATGTTCAATCAACATGCGGACCGCATCGTTGAAGCAGCTCATGCCTTCTCGCAACTCGTTGCAAATTACAACGATCCCCATCTGCGCGAAAAATACAACGCCGATGTGGACAACGCCGAGCGCGCAGCCGACCGTGTGACCCATGACGTCACCAAGCTGCTGCACAAGACCTTCATCACGCCCCTGGATCGCGAACATATCCATTCGCTGATCAACACCATGGACGACGTGGCCGACCTGATTCAGGACTCGGCCGAGACCATGGCCCTGTATGACGTGCGTCACATGACAGACGAAATCACTCGTCTGACCGATCTGTGCGTGCGCTGCTGCGAACGTGTGCGTGATGCCGTCAAGCTGCTGGACCGTCTCTCGGACCCCACGATCGTGGATGCCGCCAGCAAGACCTGCGACGAGATCGACCGCCTGGAAGGCGATGCCGACCGCGTGATGCGTGCGGCCATGAGCAAGCTGTTCCGTGAAGAGCCCGATGTGCGTGAAGTGATCAAGCTCAAGGCGATCTATGAGCTGCTGGAAACCATCACGGACCGCTGCGAAGACGTGGCGAACCTGATCGAGGGCATCGTCCTCGAGAATTCCTGATTCTCGCTGGAGCCCGATCATGGAGCCGGTACAGGCAGCCCTCTGGGTTGTGATTTTGCTGGTGGTGCTCGCCTTGCTGTTCGATTTCATGAACGGCTTTCACGACGCTGCCAATTCGATTGCCACCGTGGTTTCCACGGGGGTTCTCAAGCCTACTCAGGCCGTGGCATTTGCCGCGTTCTTCAACGTTGTTGCGGTTTTCGTCTTCCACCTCAGTGTGGCGGCAACCGTGGGCAAGGGTATTGTTCAGCCGGGCATCGTTGACACGCATGTCGTGTTCGGCGCTCTGGTGGGTGCCATCACCTGGAACGTCATCACCTGGATCTACGGCATTCCCAGCAGTTCCTCGCATGCCCTGATTGGCGGCATCGTGGGTGCGGTGATTGCCAAGGCCGGCGCGGGCGCGCTGATCGCCAGCGGCATCTGGAAGACCGTTGCCTTCATCTTCGTCTCTCCCGTGCTGGGCTTTCTGCTGGGCTCGCTGATGATGGTGCTGGTGGCCTGGATTTTCCGTCGCGCCAGCCCCAATCGCGTGGACAAGTGGTTCCGCCGTCTGCAACTGGTGTCTGCCGGTGCCTACAGCCTGGGTCACGGTGGTAACGATGCGCAAAAGACCATCGGCATCATCTGGCTGCTGCTGATTGCCACGGGCTATGCCAATGCCGGTGATGCCGAGCCTCCCCTGTGGACCATCGTGAGCTGCTACCTGGCCATCGGCCTGGGCACCATGTTTGGTGGCTGGCGTATCGTCAAGACCATGGGTCAGAAGATCACCAAGCTCAAGCCCGTCGGAGGTTTCTGCGCCGAATCCGGTGGTGCTCTGACATTGTTCTTTGCCACCTTCCTGGGAGTTCCCGTCTCGACCACTCACACCATTACCGGTGCCATCGTGGGCGTGGGGTCCACGCAGCGCGCGAGTGCCGTGCGCTGGGGCGTGGCGGGCAATATCGTCTGGGCATGGATTCTGACGATTCCTGCCAGCGCCTTTGTGGCATCTATTGCCTACTGGGTCAGCCTGCAGCTGTATTGAGCTTGCGTACTCCTTGATTGATAGCTGTTGACGCTTGTCGATCAGGGGCTGAACGGAAAAAGGGCTTCGCTTTGCGAAGCCCTTTTTTATGGCTGAAACACGGTGTCAAGCTGCAGCTTCCTGCAGACTGGATATGGCCTGCCGCTGCAGCAGCGATCTGAGTTGGCCGACCGGTGCCGGGGGACTGAGCAGATAGCCCATGAAATGTTCGCAGCCATATTGCGCCAGCAGGGCACGCTGCTCCAGGGTCTCCACCCCGACGCCGACTATCGTCATCCGATGGCGGGCGGCCAGAGCGATGGCCGCCTGCACGGCGGCCTCGGCGGCATTGTTGGGGCCCAGGCGTTGCACCAGAGAATGCGAGAGCTTGAGCTGGTTCAGGGGGAGCTGCTGCAGTGCTTCCAGCATATTGGAGCCGCCACCAAAATCGTCGAGTGACAGCCGTACTCCCATGGTGCGCAGGCGGGTGAGTGTGGGCACTATATCCGCGTACGAAGGACTCAGGGCTTGGGTGGAAAGCTCCAGCAGCAGCAAGGCTGGGTCGACCCCTGTCTGGCTGATGATGCCCTGCACCTGCTCGGCCAGATCGGCTTGCCTGAGCTGCCTGGCGCTGATGTTGACGCAGATGGGCAGCCTGCCCAATTGCTGCTCGGCTTTCCATCGGGCCAATTGCTCGCAGGCGGCTTGAATGCTCCAGCGGCCCAGCGGAACGATGATGTCGGTCTCCTCTGCCACCGAAAGGAAGATGCTCGGTGGTACGAGTCCGCGTCTGGGATGGCGCCAGCGCAGCAGGGCTTCCAAGCCGTTGACGTCGCCGCTGGCGGAATATTGCGCCTGGTAATGCAGCTCGAACTGGCCGAGGCGCAGGGCTTCGCGCAGCTCTTGCTCCATGCGGTGGCGATCATCGGCCAGGATGCGCTGTTCGGGGCTGAAGAAGTGCAGGCCGCGGGCTTCCTCGTCGCGCAGACGGTACATGGCGCTCTCTGCCTGCTGCAGCAACTCGGTGGCGGAGCGGGAGTGGGGGCCGAACAAAGTGGCGCCGATATTGGCCTCCAGCATCGCGCGTTTGTTGCCGAGTTGGTAGCTGCCGTTCAGGCTTTCCTGCAGACGCTCTCCCAAGCGCTCCACCAGCACCGTGGTCACTTCGATATCCGGGGATAGATCCGAAACCATGATGACGAAACGCTTGGCATCGAGTCTGGCCACGGTATCGCAAGAGCGTACGCAGGCTAGCAGGCGCTGTGCGATGTTCTGTGCCAGGCCGGGCGGGCTCTCGCCTGTGCCGGCGGACGAGCCCGCCACCGGCCCCATGTCTATGGTCAGCAAGGCCCCGCGCCAGCCCGTGCGCTCGGACTGAATCATGGCCTGGGACAGTCTGTCCAGCAGCAGGCGCCGGTTGGGCAGATTGGTCAGCACATCGAAGAAGGAAAGGCTTTCTGCCTCGTTGCCATGAGGCAGCAGTTCCTTGCAGGCCAGCACGGTGTAATTGGCAGATAGGGCGTGAGCTGACAGATTGAGCTTGCGTCCATCGGGCAACTGAAACTGGGCATTGACCTGCTGGCGCGCAATCAGGGCTTGATGACTCCCAGCGATATGACTCAGAGCCGGTGCAGCGCTTGCCGGAGCTGCGGTTGCGGCAGCTTGCAAAGCGGCTTGCAGAGGTATGCCGACCTTGAGGGTGGCGGCCAGCCAGGGAAATAGCTGCAGGTAACCATCATTCCAGCGCTGGGCCCGGTTCTGGGCATCCAGCAGCACATAGCCGCTGCTGGTCTGTTCGAGAATGCGGAAAAGCTGTTCTCCGTACACGCCCACCAGACTGGTGGCAGCTGGAAAGGAGTTTTGCCCATGCACTTCGGATCTGGCAGACTTTTCGTTGGTTGCAGACATAAGACCTCTTCGGACTGGTGCAGCAAAGCCGTCGTAGTGCGAAAACTGCTTGGATGCAGCCTTTGCAAGATGTTCGTCAGTTGGGCATTGTGAGTTCTGTGGAATCGGCAGGCTGCGCTTTGCGTCCAGCAGCTGAAAAATTAGACTTTTGCTTACAAAAGCGGCAAGGCCGAAGCCGCTTCGGCGTGGGCGAGAACCCCTGGTGCAGAGTGCTGCAGCTACTGAGAAATCTTTCGCGCCTCTTCAACCTGATATTCGAAGTAGTGCTGGAAGCTGTAGGCGATGCTGGCCATCAGCACGGTGGCCCCCAGCATCAGGGACAGGCTTACGGCAAAAATCGTGGCCCATTGGGTGCGTCCGGCAGGTGCGTCGGCCTCTATAGAGGGATTGAAGAGCCGGTTCCAGTTTCCTTGCTCCATCAGGCCATAGAGAATGGCGCGCAGGGCACAGCCCGCGATGGTGAAGCCGAGAAGGGGGATCAGCAGCCAGCTCAGCCTGTCGTCCTGCCCCAGTTGCTGCACGCGCTCGATGCCGTAGATGCCGAGTGCCGTGGGAATGGGCAGCAGCCAGCCCAGCCAGTCCCCAAGGCCGTGCAGGTAAAAGCGATGCAGCCCCAGAGGCCCGCCGATCAAGGCCAGCCAGGCGGCCATCGTCTTGTTTTTGGGGCGAGGGGCCGGGGTGGAGGCGGGAACAAGTTGGTTCATGGTCTGGTGCGCAGGCAGAAAACGAAAGAACCCGTCCATTATTGCCTTCGCGCGAAATGCGGGGCTCAGGGCAATTGCGGTTCACTTTCAGGGAGTCCTCTTTGCCGGCTATGCCCATTTATCGTTGCTATAGGCAGCTTTGACAGAACTCGATATAATTTCCGGTTTTACGGCGTGTCGCTGGCCGGGTGGTCATGTCGCGTGTCTCAAACGCTGTAAGAAAACCTGCGCAGCTGGTCAAATTTTTGATGGCACTGGCTGTAACCACCCGAAGGAAACATCATGGTTGTTATTCGTCTCTCCCGCGGCGGCTCTAAGGCTCGTCCCTTCTACAACATCGTTGCAGCTGACAAGCGCGTGCGTCGCGACGGTGCTTTCATCGAACGTCTGGGTTTCTACAACCCTAGCGCTCGTGGCGCCGAAGAAGGCCTGCGTCTGGCTCTGGACCGCGTGAACTACTGGAAGAGCGTTGGTGCTCAAACTTCCGATACGGCTGAACGCCTGATCAAGGAAGCTGCAAAGAAGGTTGCTGCCTAATTTAGGCGGTCGCTCTCTAGGCACCTTTACCAAAGCGGGTTCCGTTGGCTTGCCTGACGGGACCCGTTTTTTATTGAAATTCTGCATTTTTCTGCTGATCCCATGAGTCACATGCCTGTTCTTCAAGCCACGAGCTTGCCTGCTGATGCCATTGAAGTCGGTCGCATTGCCGATGCCTGGGGAATCAAGGGCTGGTTCAAGGTTCATGCCTTCAGCAGCGCCCCGGAGGCCCTGTTTGCCGCCAAGGACTGGTTTTTGCAGCCTGCCGAGAAAGGCGCCAAGCATTTCACGGGCACCGTGGTGCTGCCCGTCAAGCAGGCCCGTTTCCATGCCGACACCATTGTGGCCACCTCGCTTGAGGTCGCTGACCGCAACGCTGCCGAGGCTTTGCGCGGTGCCCGCGTCTTTGTGGCGCGCGAGCATTTTCCCAAGACCGAGGATGGTGAGTTCTACTGGGTGGATCTGATGGGACTGAACGTGGTCAACCGCGAAGGTGTGGCCCTGGGGGTGATCAAGGACTTGATGGCCACCGGCCCGCAGACCGTGCTGGTGCTGGGCTATGAACAGGACGGCAAGGAGCAGGAGCGTCTGATACCCTTTGTCGATGCCTATGTGGATTCGGTGGATCTGGCCGGCAAGAAGATCGTGGCCGACTGGCAGCCCGATTATTGAGCTAGAAAGCTTTTTTGCTATTTAGTTTGTAGCTGAAATCGCTTTTATATCAATGCGCTTCGACATTATTACGCTGTTCCCTGAACTGTTCGCTCCATTTCTTGAGAGCGGGGTGACGCGTCGTGCCTACAGTTCGGGCCAGGTGGCAGTGCATCTGTGGAATCCGCGTGACTGGGCTGAAGGCAATTACCGCCGTGTGGATGATCGACCGTTTGGCGGCGGCCCCGGCATGGTGATGATGGCCGAGCCGCTGCAGCGCTGCCTTGAAGCGATTCGCTCGGCACGCACCGAGGCCGATGCCCAGGAGCAGGCCGAGCCTGCGCCTGTAGTGCTGTTCTCACCCATAGGTACGACTCTCAAGCATGCTGTGGTGGCCGATTGGGCCGAAAGCCGGGGGGCGGTGCTGCTCTGCGGCCGCTATGAGGGCATTGACCAGCGTTTTATTGATAGAAATGTCACTCATCAACTGAGTCTGGGTGACTTTGTGCTTTCGGGCGGCGAGCTGGCAGCCATGGTGCTGCTGGACTCTTTGGCGCGTCTGCAGCCCGGTGTGCTCAACGATGAAGGCAGCTTTCAGCAGGACAGTTTCAATCCTGCGCTTGACGGCTTGCTGGACTGCCCCCACTACACTCGCCCCGAAGTCTGGAATGAGCAGGAGGTGCCGGCCGCGCTGCTCTCCGGTCACCACTCCAATATCGAGCGCTGGCGTCGCGATCAGCGCCTGCGCATTACGGCCGAGCATAGGCCAGAGCTGATAGAGCAGGCCCGCAAGCAGGGGCTGCTCAATGCCAAAGATGAGGGTTTTTTGGCAAAAACAGCGTCCAAGCTATAATTGCAGGCTCTTTGATCCTCTATCCGGCCGCTGCAAGGAAATGGCGGAGCCGCTTCGGCAGCTCGCTTAATGCAGCAATAGCACCAATCCCGGTGCTTGCCAATTCTGGCGCGGACAAGATCAAGGTGGACTAAATCATGAATCTGATCCAGACCCTCGAGCAAGAAGAAATCGCTCGCCTGAACAAGACCATCCCCGAATTCGCCCCCGGTGACACCGTCATCGTGAGCGTGAACGTGGTGGAAGGTAGCCGTAAGCGCGTGCAGGCTTACGAAGGCGTGGTGATTGCCAAGCGTAATCGCGGCCTGAACAGCGGCTTCACAGTGCGCAAGATCTCCAGCGGCGAAGGCGTGGAACGTACGTTCCAGACCTACTCTCCCCTGATCGCCAAGATCGAAGTCAAGCGTCGCGGTGATGTGCGTCGTGCCAAGCTGTACTACCTGCGTGAGCGCAGCGGCAAGTCTGCTCGTATCAAGGAAAAGCTGCCCCAGCGCGTTAACAAGACTGCTGCTGCAGCCGTGTAATACGCGTATCGGAAGCGATTCCGTAAAAGCCGCTACAGTTCGCTGTGGCGGCTTTTTTTATGCCGGCCTTGGCTTTGTGATTCTTGCTTCTGGTTTTTGGCTGAACACCTACATGCCTGCAACTGATAATTCTTCGCTCCCCGTGGTGGGCATTGTTGATCCGCGCAAGGCTCGCCTTCTGGGCATCGATAGCCAGTTGCCGGCCGTGCCGCTGGCTGCACAGACGCCTCAGGCCTTGCGCACGCGCTTTGCCCAGCCGCCGCTGTGGCTGCCCGAGGCCATGCAGGAAAAGCGCATCACTGCCAGGCCGCCTTCTGACGCGGCCGTGCTCGTGCCCATCGTCATGCGCGAGCAGCCCACCGTGTTGCTGACCGTGCGTTCGGCCGGGCTGTCCACGCACTCGGGCCAGGTGGCATTTCCCGGCGGCAAGCGCGACCCGCAGGATGTCTCGGCCGAGGCCACTGCGGTGCGCGAGGCGCATGAGGAAGTGGGACTGGCTCCCAGGAATGTCGAGGTGCTGGGTCGCTTGCCCATTTACGTGACGGGGACGGCGTTTCACATCACCCCTGTGGTGGCGCTGGTCCATCCGCAGGTCAGTTATTTCCCCAATCCTGGAGAAGTGGCTGATCTGTTTGAGGTTCCCCTGTCGTATCTGCTCAATCCCGCACATCATGAGCGTCACGCCATGCTGTGGCAGGGGGTGGATCGCGAATGGTTTGCCATGCCCTATCAGGATGGTGAGCAGCAACGTTATATCTGGGGGGCAACAGCGGGCATGTTGCGCAATCTTTACCGTTTTTTGGCGGCTTGAGACAGCAGTTGTAACGAGCCGACAAACAGCGCCGCTATGATGAAGCAATGAGCTTTTTTGCCATCCTGATCGCACTGCTGCTGGAACAGGCGCGCCCGCTGGCCCGCTCCAATCTGGTGCAGGCCGGTTACCGCGCCTGGACAGTGACCGTACGCAGCAACTTCGATGCGGGCAAGCCCCATCACGGCTGGCTGGCCTGGGCCATGGCCGTGCTGCTGCCCAGTCTTATCGTGCTGGGCATATTCTGGGCGCTGATGGAGTTCATTGGCTGGCCTGCAGCCATGCTGTGGAATGTCGCGGTGCTCTATGTCACGCTGGGCTTTCGCCAGTTCAGCCACCATTTCACGCGGATTCGCGATGCGCTCGATGCCGGCGATGAATTTGCCGCCCGTCAGGCCCTGGCCGACTGGCAGCAGGTCGATGCCAGCGAGGTGCCACGCAGCGAAGTAGTGCGACATGTCATCGAGTACTCGGTGCTGGCAGCACACCGTCATGTGTTTGGCGTGCTGTTCTGGTTTTCGATTTTCTCGGCTCTGGGGCTGGGGCCGCTGGGGGCCATCCTCTACCGCATGGCCGAATATCTGTCGCGTGCCTGGTCGCGCAAGGGGGCGGAAGGCCTTCGGGCACCGACCAGCGAGCGTTTGCAGTCCGCCGCAGCCAAGGCCTGGTATGTGATCGATTGGCTGCCGGCGAGGCTGACGGCACTGTCCTTTGCCATGGTGGGCAGCTTTGAGGAGGCCATAGACAACTGGCGCGTCTATGCCCAGCGCTTTCCCAATGACAACGATGGCGTGATTCTGGCAGCCACTGCGGGTGCCATCAATGTACGCCTGGGGGGCGAGGCCTTGCGCCGCCGCGATGCGGCTGACGGTGAAGAGGGCGACGATGCACAGTGGACGGGCAGCGATGTCACTCCGGGGCGAGAGCCGGAAATGGCTCATCTTCGCAGTGTGGTGGGGCTGGTCTGGCGTTCGGTTGTGGTCTGGCTTCTGCTGCTGGCCTTGCTGACATTTGCCCGTCTGCTCGGTTGAGCACCCGGACATTGCCTTCTGCGTGGCAGCAGCTTGGCGGCATGAGCGCTCCAGCCGCAGCGGGTCACCGAAGTCCTGTGCTGGGCAGTGCCATATGCGAAGGTGGCTCAGGTGCGACGGGTATGCCGGGCGCTGTTCAAGGGGGCCATCAGCGAGCAGGGCGCTCGTGGCGCTTGGCGCGATAGAAGCTCAGTATGCGCCGCACATATTCACGCGTCTCCGCATAAGGAGGCACGCCGCCATACTGCTGCACGGTTCTCTCGCCCGCGTTGTAGGCGGCCGATACCAGTGCCACATCGCCCTCGAAGCGCTCCAGCAGCCAGCGCAGGTAGGCGAGGCCACCACGCACATTCTGCTCGGGATTCCAGGCATCGCGCACGCCAAAACGCTCGGCAGTCTCGGGAATGAGTTGCATGAGGCCCTGAGCGTTGCGCGGCGACAGCGCCTGTGCCTCGAAATTCGACTCCGAGCGCACGATGGCCAGTGCCAGCCGCGGATCAATCGAGAAGCGTGGCGCGAGGCGTTGCACCAGCTCGGCCATGCGCCGCTTCTGCCTGGGCAGACTGCTCACATAGCTGGCCACCACTTCGTGGGGCACGGCCTCCTGGCCGGAGTCGGTAAACTCCTGCGGCGGTGCATCCCCCTGGGTCAGGCAGTCGGGCAGCCGGTCGCCGGGCAGCTTGCCGGCCAGCAGCAGCTGGGCTTTTTCATGTCCGCGCTGGGCGGCCAGAGCCAGCAGCGTCGTGCCTGTGGCAGGGTCGGGCGTCATGCCTCGGCCCAGCAACAGCAGCCGGCCCAGCCGGTATTGGGCCTCGAGACTGCCATAGCGTGCAGCTGCGCAATAGCGCTGCGCTGCGCGCCATGGCTGCCGGCTCTGCTCGGCCTTGTAGCCTTCTTCGATCCAGCGAGACAGCGTGGGCGGCTCGTCCTCCCAGCTGGGGGCGGACTCCGTGCCCTGGGCCCAGGTCAGGCCCATGCCTGCAGACATCACTAAGGCGATGGCGGCGAGCAGGCAGGGCTGAAAAATTCTGGGCTTCATGACGTGAACACCGGGTTGTGGCCGGCAGCCAAGCCAGGCGGCGGCGGGCGCGCATCGGGCTTGGGATGGCCGGCGTGGCAAACACTGAATAGCTCTCAAAGAGCGCAGCATTGCGCTCAGTAGCGCGGTTCCTGACTCAGTTCCTCGAACAGCTCGCCATAGATCCGGTAGCGGTTGGCGCTGATGGCGTGAGGGCTGTCCTGCGCTTCGACCTGGGCCATGACGGCGCAGCCAGGCTCATGCAGATGGGTGCAGTTGTAGAACTTGCACTGGTCTGCCAGCGCCCCGATGTCGGGCATGCAGGCGGCCAGTTGCGTGGCGGCAATGTGATAGAGGCCGAACTCCTGAAATCCAGGCGAGTCGATGATGGCGGTGGTGCGTGCCTCATCCACCCAGTACAAGGTGGTGCTGGTGGTGGTGTGCTTGCCGGTGTTCAGCGCTTGCGAAATTTCGTTGGTCGCCACCTTGGCATCGGGCAGCAGCAAGTTGATCAAGGTGCTCTTGCCTACGCCCGAAGGACCGAGAACCAGTGTGGTCTTGCCTTGCAGCAGGCCGATGATGGCGTCGCGATCTTCATCGTCCGCATCTTCCAGCGACAGCGGCAGCACCATATAGTGCGGCGTGGTGTCCGCTGTATCGCGCATGGTCCGGTAAGGCTCCAGCCGCTGCCAGGCTCGCAGGAAGGGCTCTTCCAGGTCCATCTTGTTGAGCGCAATGATGGGCTTGATGTGCGCGGCCTCGGCGGCGATCAGCGCACGGGCGAGCTGCACTTCGCTGAATACCGGCTCGGCGGCTATCAGAATCAGGAGCTGGTCCAGGTTGGCAGCAAAGGTCTTGGTGCGGATGTCGTCCTGGCGGTAGAAGACGTTGCGGCGCTCCACGATTTTCTCGATCGTGCCTTCATCGCCCTGGCCGGGTGGGGGAGCGAGCCACTGCACATGGTCGCCCACCACGGCCTGGCTTTTCTTGCCGCGCGGATGGCAGATGCGGCGCTCGCCGTCCGGGGTCTCGACCACGCAGTGGCGGCCATAACTGGCGACCACCAGGCCTGTCTGGGTGCCGCCTGTTGCTTGGGCGCCTGGGCGCCGTCCTTGTTTTGCCATAAGGATCAGGCCGGATTCAGCAGTGCTTCGATGCGGCGTGCGCAGTCGATGTCGGTCTCGGAGATGCCGCCCACATCATGGGTGTTGAGGCTGACCTTGCAGCGGTTGTAGCCGACTTCCAGATCGGGGTGGTGGTCCTGCTGATGGGCAATCAGGGCCAGCGCGTTCACAAAGGCCATGGTCTCGTAGAAGTTCACGAAACGGAAGGTCTTGCTGATGGCCGCAGGGCCGGCCGACAGCTCCCAGCCCTCAAGGGCTGCCAGTTGCTCTTGCACTTGCTCTGTGCTCAAGGCGCTGCGCTTGAGTTGGGACCAGTCTTTGTGTTGCAGTGTGGGTGTGCTCATGTCTGAAACCGTTGTGGTGTTACAAGCTGCCTGCGGGAGCCGGCATGCGCGCCAGGCGATCCACGGCAGGAGGGTGTGAATAGTAAAAGCTCACATACCATGGATCTGGCGTGAGTGTGGAGGCATTGTCCTCGTAAAGCTTGAGCAGTGCAGAAGCGAGCTGTGCACCGTCGGCCTGCTGCATGGCATAGGCATCGGCCTCGAACTCGTCGCGGCGCGACATGGCCGACATCAGCGGCGTGACGAAGAAGCTGAAGACCGGCACGGCCAGCATGAACAGCAGCAGTGCCAGGGCATTGTTTTCTGCAGCCACGTCGATGTTCGGACCCAGCAGCACCGAGACTCCGAGTCCCGTGTAGAACCAGAGCTGCTGGCTGAGCCAGCCCAGCAGCGCAAAGCCCAGCAGCGAGGCGCCAAACATCAGGACCATGCGCTTGCTGATGTGCTTGTGCTTGAAGTGGCCCAGCTCGTGAGCCAGCACGGCTTCGACTTCGCCGGGGCTGAGCTGCCTGAGCAGGGTATCAAAGAAGACCACGCGCTTGGAATTGCCGAAACCCGTGAAATAGGCGTTGGCATGCGCCGAGCGGCGGCTTCCGTCCATCACGAACAGCCCTTTGGCCGCAAAGCCGCAGCGCTCCATCAGCCGGGTCACGCGGCTCTTGAGGCTTTCATCGGCCAGCGGCTCGAACTTGTTGAACAGCGGTGCAATAAAGCTGGGGAAAATCCACATCAGCAGCAGATTGAAAGCCGTCCAGGCACCCCAGGCCCAGAACCACCACAGCGGCCCGGCCCCGCCCATGAGCCAGAGAATCAGGGCTGCCAGCGGCAGGCCGATGATGGCTGCCACCAGCGTCGACTTGAGCAGATCGCCCAGCCACAGGCCTGGCGTCATCTGGTTGAAGCCGAAGCGCTGCTCCAGCCTGAAGGTCTGATAGAGCGACAAAGGCAGCTCGATCAGGGCCGAGATCACGGCAAAGCCGGCCAGCAGCGCTAGTTGCTGCCACAGGCCGGGGCTGATGAACTCCAGCAGCCAGCGGTTGAGCCAGTCCAGCCCGCCCAGCAGCGTCCAGCACAGCAGCACGGCGGCCGACAGCGTGATGTCGATCAGCGACACCTTGGCCTTGGCCAGCGTGTAGTCGGCCGCCTTCTGGTGGGCCGCCAGGCTGATCCGATGGGCGAATGCCGGCGGCACGGCGCCGCGGTGGGTGGCCACATGGCGCACCTGGCGTGAAACAAGCCACACACGCAGCAGCCATTGCAGGGCCACGGCCGTCGCAAACAGCAGCGAAAGTGCCAATGTGAAATCTAGTTGGGAAGCCATGTATTGGCAGTGTAGGCGACAATTTACGCCATGTCTGAAGCTTCCTGTACGAATTCCGTCAGCGCCGCACCCGTGGCCGCTACCCCACCGGTTCTGCCCAAATCCGATCTCAATATGGTGTGGCTGGACTGCGAAATGACGGGGCTGAACCCCGACCGCGACCGCATCATCGAGATTGCCGTGGTGGTCAGCAGCTCCGATCTGCAGATTCGCGTCGAAGGCCCGGTATTTGCCATTCATCAGTCCGACGAGCTGCTGGGCGGCATGGATGCCTGGAACAAGGGCACGCATGGCAAAAGCGGCCTGATCGACAAGGTCAAGGCCTCGACCATCAGCGAGGCCGAGGCGGAAGCCGCGCTGATTGCCTTTCTGGGCAAGTACGTGCCCAAGGGCAAGACGCCGCTGTGCGGCAACAGCATTGGCCAGGACCGGCGCTTCATGGAGCGCTACATGCCCAAGCTCAACAATTTCTTTCACTATCGCAATATCGACGTGAGCACGCTCAAGGAGCTGGCCAAGCGCTGGAAGCCCGAGGCCTATACCTCCTTCAAGAAGGCGCAGCGCCACACGGCCCTGGCCGATGTGCATGAGTCGATCGACGAGCTGCAGCATTACCGTCAGCAGCTGCTCAGTGTCTGATGGCGCGGTGGCGGGGCGGTATAGCCCTGCCACTTGCGGGAAAACCCGGTACATGCGACAATGCAGTGCTTACCCGATCAATGGGTAATTTTTGCGCATCTCCATCACACACCGGGTTCTTACTTGCGTGCAACGGCCTGCATACAGCCGACACGACAAGCCATAACGCCCATCTGCCCCGTTTTGCGAACGGGCCAGTCAAAGTCTGACGGTGGATGTTGATAACCAACCGTCAAAGAAGCGAGCAGCACGCTGACTGCGTCGCTTTTTGCGTGAGCTATTCATGACAGAAAACTCCCTGGAGCAGGGCCAAGTGGCCGCTGCTGATATTGCTTTGTCTTCGCCTGAAATCGATTCCCGTCTGGACGCCATGCTGGCTGACATGGACGCAGAAGACGCTGCTGCTGAAGAAAACACCGCAGAAGAAACTGCTGCTGAAGAAGTCCCTAATGGCTTCGTTGAACTGGGCCTGGCCCCAGAGCTGGTTCAGGCTGTGGCCGACCTGGGCTACACCCAGCCCACACAAGTGCAGCAAAAGGCCATCCCTCTGGCCATGGGCGAAGCCGCTGATGCCAGCGGTTTCATCGACCTGATGGTGTCCAGCCAGACCGGCTCCGGCAAGACTGCCGCCTTCCTGCTGCCCGTGCTGCACACCCTGATTCAGCAACGCGCTCAAGCCGATGCCGAAGCCAAGGCCGAGTTCGAGCGTCTGTGCGCAGAAGCCACCGCCAAGGGCGAGCCTCTGCCCAAGCGCAACAAGCGCAAGGACCCTACCAACTCCCGCAACTTCAAGGCTGCCGTACCCGGCGCCCTGGTGCTGTGCCCCACGCGTGAGCTGGCCCAGCAGGTGGCGCATGACGCCATCGAGCTGGTCAAGCACTGCCGCGGCATTCGCATTGCCAACGTGGTGGGCGGCATTCCTTACCAGCTGCAGATCGCCAAGCTGCAGAACGCCGATCTGGTGGTGGCCACTCCCGGCCGTCTGCTGGACCTGCAGCGTTCCATGCAGATCAAGCTGGACAAGGTGCAGTTCCTGGTGGTCGACGAAGCCGACCGCATGCTGGATCTGGGCTTCTCCGACGATCTGGCTGAAGTCAATCAGATGACTGCCCAGCGCAAGCAGACCATGATGTTCAGCGCCACGTTTGCACCCCGCGTGCAGCAGCTGGCCATGCGCGTGATGCACGACAACGGCTCCGGCGTGAAGAAGGTGACTGTTGATACGCCCCAGGAAAAGCACGCCAACATCAAGCAGGCGCTGTTCTGGGCTGACAACATGCAGCACAAGCGCAAGCTGCTCGACCACTGGCTGCGTGACAGCAGCATCAATCAGGCCATCGTGTTTGCGTCCACCCAGGTGGAATGTGACGGTCTGGCCAACGATCTGCAGCAGGACGGCTTCTCTGCCGTGGCCCTGCACGGTGCTCTGAGCCAGGGTCTGCGCAACCGCCGCCTGATGGCGCTGCGCAACGGTCAGGTCCAGATCCTGGTGGCTACCGATGTGGCGGCTCGTGGTATCGACGTGCCCACCATCACCCACGTCTTCAACTACGGCCTGCCCATGAAGGCCGAGGACTACACCCACCGTATCGGCCGTACCGGTCGTGCCGGCCGCGAAGGCGTGGCTGTGACGTTTGCGGAATTCCGCGACCGTCGCCGCGTGTTCGATATCGAAGGCTATACCCGTCAGCAGTTCAAGGCCGAGACCATTCCCGGCATGGAACCCCAGCAGCGCTTCCCGGCAGCGGGCGAGCGTGACGGTCGCCGTGGCGGCGGCGCAGGTGGTCGCGGTGGCTTCGGTGGTCGTCGTGATGGCGAAGGCTACGGTCGCAAGTCCGGCTTCGGCAGCTTCGGCGGCGGCCGTGGCAATGATCGCGGCGGCTTCGGTGGCGACCGTGGCGGTGACCGCTTCGGTGGCGATCGCGCCGGTTTTGGCGGCGCTCCTCGCGGTGATCGCTTTGGCGATCGTGGCGAGCGTGGTGCGGATCGCGGCTTCGGCGGCGGTCGTCCCGGCTTCGGTGGCGAACAACGCCAGGAGCGCAGCTTCGAGCGTCGTGATGACCGCGGCAGCTTCGGCGGCGGCGATCGTGGCGAGCAGCGCGGCGGCTTCCGCGGTGGCGAATCGCGCGGCTTCGGCGGCGGCGAATCGCGTGGCGGCTTCGGTGGCGGCCAGCGCCGTGAAGGCGGCGATTTCGGCCGCAAGAGCTTCGGCGGTGGCCGTGAAGGCGCTCATGCAGGCGCTCCTCGCGAAGGCGGTTTCCGCGGTGGCGAATCGCGCGGCTTCGGCGGCGGCGATCGTCGTCCTGCCTTTGGTCAGGGTGCCGGCAAGCCTTACCAGCCTCATGGCGAACGTGGTGGCGAGCGCAGCTTTGAGCGCAAGCCCCGCGCACCGCGTCGCGACGAGCGTTGATCGCTGATTCGGGCTGCGGCCCGAAGCATGAAAAAAGCCGGCTCTTGAAGCCGGCTTTTTGTTGCCTGTACAGGGCTGGAATCTTGATTAAAAAGTGAGCGGATAGCGCGTGCTATTCATAGATTTCAGATGCTTTTTAATCTGAAATCTATGAATTACGTGCGGTAGATGCTCCTTTTTTTAATGCTCTGAGGCATGGCGGCCGATGTCCGGCCAGTGGTGGTGCAGATAGATCCAGGCGACCAGGCCGATCAGCATCATCAGAATCGAGCCCGTGGCCAGCAGTGCGGCCGAATGCATGACCAGCGGCGCAATCACGCCGGCCACAAAGCCGTTGGCCACCGAGCCCACCACGGCCTGTAGCGAAGAGGCCAGGCCGCGCCGCGCAGGGTGGATGTCCAGCACCAGCAGCGTCACCACGGGCACCATCAGCGCCCAGCCGTAGGCGAACAGGCTGATGGGAATCAAGGCCCAGCTCACATGCGCGGGCCAGATCAGATTGGCCACCAGATTGATGATGGAGGTCACGCACATCACCAGAAAGCCATGGCGGATCTGGCGCTTGGGCGGGATGCGTCCGGCCAGGCGGCCGCTGGTCCAGCTGCCGGCCATGATGCCGCCGATGGTGGCAATGAAGAACCAGAAGAACTGCGTGGGCTCGAGCTGCAGGATATCGCCCAGAAAAGCCGGCGCCGACAGCAGATAGAGAAACATGCCGTTGAACGGAATGCCGCTGGCCAGGGCCAGCAGCAGAAAGCGCGGGTCGGTGAGCAAGATGCCATAGCCCTGCATCAGCGGTCTGAACTGGAAGGGCTGGCGCTTTTGCGGCGGCAGCGATTCGGGCAGAAACTTGACGTTGATGAGCCAGAGCAGCACGCCCACGATGGTCAGGAACCAGAACACGGCCTGCCAGCTCAGGTGCACGAACAGCCAGCCGCCGATCACCGGAGCCAGTGCCGGCGCCACACCGAAGAAGATGGTGATCTGTGCCATCACGCCCTGGGCCTGAGTCGGCGGAAAGATGTCGCGCACGATGGCGCGCGAGACCACGATGCCGGCACCGGTGGACAGGCCCTGCAGCGTGCGGAAGATCACCAGCTGGGTGATGTTCTGCGACAGCGCGCAGCCGGCCGAGGCGATGGTGAACATCACCAGTCCCCAGAGGATGACGGGGCGGCGTCCGAAGCTGTCGGCCAGGGCGCCATGAAACAGGTTCATGAAGGCAAAGCCCAGCAGGTAGGCAGACAGAGTCTGCTGCATTTCTACGGGAGTTGCACCCAATGCCTTGGCAATGCCCGAGAAGGCGGGAATATAGGTGTCAACCGAGAACGGGCCCAGCATGCCGAGGATGGCAAGCAGCATGGCCAGAGTCCAACGCGGTCCGCGCCAGAACGTGGAGAGGTCGTTTTGCATAGTGAGTCTTGGGCGAGCAAATACTGCCCGGGGATATCTGCATGATGCCTGATATGGCGCGACTCCGATGTCGGCGCCCATGCTTTTGCAGATTCGGCGGCGCCCAGGCACGGCCAAGAAAAAAAGCCAAAGTTCCTGAGAACTTTGGCTTTTGAATTTTGGTGGGCCCTGAGTGATTCGAACACTCGACCAACGGATTAAGAGTCCGCTGCTCTACCAACTGAGCTAAGAGCCCGCCGGATAAACCGGAGGATCAATCTGAAGAATCAGACTGAAGAAATTTTGGTGGGCCCTGAGTGATTCGAACACTCGACCAACGGATTAAGAGTCCGCTGCTCTACCAGCTGAGCTAAGAGCCCCACACAACGCCTGCGCTGCAAGCGAGACCGCAATTATGCGCTAATTCTGGAGGGCTTGCAGGAAAACCCGCAGGTTTTTTTAATCCAGTGCGTTGCGGCGTTGCAATTCCACGAACAGGCCCGCCTGGTCCAGGTCGCCCAGGCCGTTTTTCACGCCCTCGGCATAGAGCTGCTCCAGCAGGCCGGTGATGGGGGCATCAAAGCCGACTTCCTCGGCCGTGGCGATGGCGTTGCGCATGTCCTTGAGCTGCACTGTCATGCGCCCGCGTGGCGCAAAGTCGTGCTTGACCATGCGCTCGCCATGCACTTGCAGGATGCGGCTGTCGGCAAAGCCGCCGGAGATGGCTTCACGCACCTTGGCCGGGTCGGCGCCGCCGCGTTCGGCCAGCAGCAGGGCTTCGGCCACGGCACCGATGGTGATACCCACGATCATCTGGTTGGCCAGTTTTGCCAGCTGGCCTGCGCCATGCGGGCCCACATGGGTGGCACGACCCAGCGCCGCAAAGACGGGCAGGGCATGCTCGAAATCCGCAGCTTCGCCACCGGCCATGATGGCCAGGGTGCCGGCTTGCGCACCCAGCGTGCCGCCAGAGACGGGTGCATCCAGATGCCGCACGCCCAGCGCGGCAAGCTTGCCGGCATGTTCACGCGCCTCGCGCGGCTGGATGGAGGCCATGTCGATGAACAGCGAGCCCTTGGGCAGGGCATCGGCCACGCCCAACCCGAACAGCACTTCGCCCACGATGGCGCCGCTCTCCAGCAGGCTCACGGCAAAGTCCACGCCGCGCACGGCATCTGCCGCGCTGTCGTGGATGCTCGCGCCATCGGCAGCCAGCGGCTCGGCCTTGGCGCGGGTGCGGTTCCAGACGTGGACCTCATGGCCGGCCTGGGCCAGGCGGCGGGCCATGGGCAGGCCCATCATGCCCGTGCCCAGAACTGCGATCTTCAATGTGTTCATGGCGTTGTTTCCCTGGAGCTTTTATGAATGACGACATGCTAAGCCCTGACGAAGGCCGCAATCGCGGCCATGATCACAGATCAGTTGTGCGCGCGGGATGCAGAAAAAAGGAAAGCCAGAAACAACAAGGGCAGCCTGAGCTGCCCTTGATGCTTTTTTTGGAGGTTCACCTTCGCGCTGGTGAGTCGCGCCTGGCGGCCTACATCAGCAGATGCTCGCCGGCGTTGTCGCCGCCGAGGATGACGTAGTTGACCTTGCGGATGTCCATGAGCTTGGTGCCGCCTGAGTAGCTGATGGAGGACTGCACGTCCTGCTGCATCTCGACCAGCGTGTTCATCAGCGGGCCCTTGACGGGCTCCAGAATGCGCTTGCCTTCGACATGCTTGTACTCGCCCTTGTTGAAGTCGGAGGCCGAGCCGTAGTATTCCTTGAACAGCTGGCCATCCACTTCCACGGTCTTGCCGGGCGACTCTTCATGGCCGGCAAACAGGGAGCCGATCATCACCATGGTGGCGCCAAAGCGTACGCTCTTGGCGATGTCGCCGTGGCTGCGGATGCCGCCGTCGGCAATGATGGGCTTGGTGGCCACGCGGGCGCACCACTTGAGCGCCGACAGCTGCCAGCCGCCTGTGCCGAAGCCGGTCTTGAGCTTGGTGATGCACACCTTGCCGGGGCCCACACCGACCTTGGTGGCGTCTGCACCCCAGTTTTCCAGGTCGATCACGGCCTCGGGCGTGGCGACGTTGCCGGCAATCACGAAGGCCGCAGGGATCTTGGCCTTGATGTAGGCAATCATGTTCTTCACGCTCTCGGCATGGCCGTGGGCAATGTCGATGGTGATGTATTCGGGGCAGATGCCGTCGGCCACGAAGCGGTCCACCGTCTCGTAGTCCGGCTGCTTGACACCCAGAGAGATGGAGGCAAACAGTCCCTTGGACTGCATGTCCTTGGTGAAGGCCACGTTGTCGATGTCAAAACGGTGCATCACATAGAAGAAACCGTTTTGTGCCAGATAAGTGCAGATCTTCTCGTCCACCACCGTCTTCATGTTGGCGGGCACTACAGGCAGCTTGAAGCTGCGGTTGCCCAGCACGACGCTGGTGTCACATTCCGAACGGCTTTCCACGCGGCACATGCGGGGCAGCAGAAGAATGTTGTCGTAGTCGAAGATTTCCATGGTTCCAAGCTCCGGAAAAGGTCACGGCGGGAATCTCACCCACCTCAATTTTCAAGGATAGGCGCTTGGCTTGGAGCCCGGTTTCTGGCAGTGCCGGCATGCAGCAGGCAAAAAAAACCGGACCTCAAAAAACTTGGGCCCGGTGATTGATTCTATACGGCGACGGCGCAAATCGTATGTTCCGACATCGTTATGAGGGTTATAAGGATTTTCTTATAGCGTCACTTTTGCCCTGCGTCTCACCGGGTGTGCCATAGGCCCGCATGAAGGCATCCACGGCGCGCTCGGTGCACAGGGCAATCTCCTGCGCAGTAGGGGCGGGCAGGTGCTGGAACATGAAGCGCGGCAGCAACTCGGCTTCCAGCAGCGCCAGCAGATGATGGCGCATGACCTCGGTGTCGGCATCGCGCAGCAGGCGGCGCTCTATGCCCTGCTGCAAAAAGGCATTGATGGCGACGTTGCCGCGCGCCGGCCCCATGTCCCAGCAGCGCTGGCCGATATTGGCGCGCCCGCCTTCGGAGACCAGCAGGCGGCGCACGGCCATCACCTCCGGCGAATACAGCAGGCCCAGGAAACGCTGGCCGAAGTTGCGCAGCGTCTGCGCCGCATCGTCATTGCCGGCCTGCAGCGCCAGCATGGTGTTCTGGAAGTCGGCCTCGGAGGCCTGAAACATCACCTCCAGAAACAGCGCTTCCTTGGACGGAAAGTAGTTGTAGAGCGTGGCCTTGGAGCCGCCCAGTCTGGTGCAGATCTCGGACATGGAAGTGCGCTCAAAGCCCAGTTCGCCAAAGGTGGCCGCTGCAACGTCAATGATGGCCTGTCGCTTTTCTTCCGTTTTGGTGCGCATGGGGCGAAATGTCCTGGGGCGGTTGTGATGTCTTTCAGTGTAGCGCTTGCGATCTCAAACGCTGGAAACATATACTGTACCGTACAGTTCATTATTAAAGTATTTCATGACTCAATGCATAGCCGCCGCGCCGCAGAGGATCCGGCGTGGGCGCCATGGCTGGTGGGTTCTGGGCTTGCCTGCGCTACTGGCAGCCTGCGCCCAGGTTCCCGAATGGGAGGGCAAGGCCGTATTGGCGCAGCCCGTGCCCGAGACTCTGCAGGCTGCAAAACATGCTCCGCCCATGGACTGGCCCACCCAGCAATGGTGGCAGCGCTATGGCGATGCACAGCTCGATCAGCTGATCGCCCAGGCCCTGGAGGGCGCTCCCGATATGGCGGCCGCCGCAGCCCGCGTGCAGCAGGCCAGGGCCATGCTGGGAGTGAGCGAAGCGGCCTCTGCGCCGCAGCTTTCCGCCCGCGCCTCGGTCAGCGAGGACAAGCTCAGCTACAACCATCTGACGCCAGAGGCTTTCGCGCCGCGCGGCATGAATGACTATGGCCGCGCCACGCTGGACCTGAGCTGGTCGCTGGACCTGTGGGGCAGGCAGCGCGCCGCCGTGGCCGCCGCTGCCGGCGAGCTGGCAGCGCGCGAGGCCGATGCAGCCCAGGCGCGTCTCGTGCTGTCCAGCAATGTGGCCCTGGCCTATGCACAGCTGCTGCGCCTGGCCACCAATGCGCAGACGCTGGAGCAATCGGTGCAGGTGCGCCGGACCACGGCCGAGTTGTTTGAGCAGCGCTATGCCAACGGGCTGGAAAACCAGGGCAGCGTGCATAGCGCCAGGGCGCGTCTGGCAGCCGCGCAGGCCGAGCTGGCACAGATGCAGGAACAGGTCGCCCTGCAGCGCAACAGCATTGCTGCGCTGATGGGAGCTGCTCCCGATCGTGGTGCGGCCATCGTGCTCGATGCCAGGCGCCTGCAATCACCGTGGCAGCAGCAGTGGGCCTTGCCGCAGCAGTTGCCGGCGAATCTGCTGGGCCGTCGCCCCGATGTGGTGGCCGCCCGTCTGCAGGCACAGGCGCAGGAGTCGCGCGTGGCATCGCAGCAGGCCGAGTTCTATCCCGATGTGAACCTCAGCGCCTTTGTCGGCGTGCAGTCGCTGGGCCTGGACATGCTGACCCGAAGCGGCTCCGGCATCGCCAGCGTGGGCCCGGCCATCAGCCTGCCGATCTTCAATGGCGGCCGCTTGCGCTCGCAGCTGGGTGCCGCGCGTGCCCGTTATGACGAGGCCGTGGCCCAGTACCGCAGCACGCTCAACCGGGCCTTGCAGGAGGTGGCGGACAACGCCGTCAGCCAGCGAGCACTGCAGCAGCAGCTGACGGCCATGCAGCAGGCCGTGACGGCCGCCACCGAGGCGCATCGTGTGGCGCGCAACCGCTATGAGGGCGGTCTGGCGCGCTATCTCGATGTGCTGTCGGCGGAAGACCAGCTGCTCGCCAGCGTGCGCCAGCTGGTCGATGTGCAGTCGCGCGCCCTGACGCTCGATATCGGTCTGCACCGCGCACTGGGCGGCGGCTGGAGCGAGTCCGCCGGCGCCTCTGATGCGACCGTGCCAGAGGCCTGAGCCTCTTTCCAGAACTGAATCACGACTTACGCAAAACAGGTTCGGGCAAGACGACTGCCTCAGCAGGCAGGCCGTGATTGCAGTCTTGTTTGCGTGACTCCCATGAATATTTCCGAGGTTTTTGTATGACTGAAAACGCTTCTTCCGTGAGCGCCAATCCTGCTGTGCGCGAACAGCGCCGCAACCGGCTGCTGGCCGGGCTGGCAGGCGTGGTGCTGCTTGCCGGTGCGGCCGCCGGCGCCTATTGGTGGCTGCATGCCTCCCATTTCGTCTCCACCGACAACGCCTATGCGGCGGCCGAGGTGGCACAGGTCACGCCGTCCATAGGCGGCACGGTGCTGGAGGTGCTGGTCAGGGACACCCAGGCCGTCAAGCAAGGCGATGTGCTGGTGCGCATCGATCCCACGGACGCCAGGCTGGCACTGGCCCAGGCCGAGGCCGAGCTGGCCCGCGCCATGCGCCGCGTCAAGGGCTATGTGGCCAATGATGGCGGCCTCAAGGCCCAGGTGACGGCGCGCGAGGCCGATGAAAAGCGCGCGGCCGCGCAGCTGCTGGCGGCCGAGGCCGATATGGAGCGTGCCACCATCGATTTGCAGCGCCGCCAGGCCCTGGCCAAGAGCGGTTCGGTCTCAGGCGAGGAACTGACGCAGGCGCAGAACGCTTTTGCCGCAGCCAAGGCGCAGCTGGCATCGGCCGTGGCCGCGCAGGCCCAGGCCAGGGCCAACCGCGAGGCCGCCATTGGCGCCAAGCAGGTTAACGCCACCTTGATCGAGGGTGCGGATGCCCAGACCAATCCCGAGGTGCAGCTGGCGCAGGCGCGTCGCGACCAGGCACAGGTCGATCTGGATCGCAGCACGGTGCGCGCTCCCGTCGATGGAGTGGTGGCCAAGCGCAGCGTGCAGATCGGGCAGCGCGTGCAGGCTGGTGCGCCCTTGATGACGGTGGTGCCGGTGCAGCGGATCTATGTGGATGCCAACTTCAAGGAGGGCCAGCTGGGCAAGGTGCGTGTGGGCCAGCGCGTGCAGCTGCAGTCCGATCTGTACGGCAGCGATGTGAAGTACAGCGGCACTGTGGTGGGCTTCAGCGGCGGCTCCGGCTCGGCGTTTGCGGCCATTCCCGCGCAGAACGCCACGGGCAACTGGATCAAGGTGGTGCAGCGCCTGCCGGTGCGCATTCAGCTCGATGCCGCCGAGCTGGCCAGGAACCCGCTGCGCGTGGGCCTGTCCATGCAGGTGACGGTGGACACCCGCAGCGGCCCTGCCGACGCAGCTGGCGTGGCGACCACGGCCGCGCAGTGAGTGCCTCATGAGCGATCACAACGCAAGTGCGGCCGCAGCGGCCGATGCGCCGGCCGTACCCATGGCAGCCGGCATGGTGCCGCTGACGGGGGGCACGCTGTGGCTGGCGGCCCTGGTGCTGGCCGCGGCCAATTTCATGGCCGTGCTGGACATGACGGTGGCCAATGTCTCCGTGCCCAGCATCGCCGGCAATCTGGGCGCGACCACCAGCCAGGGCACCTGGGTCATCACCAGCTATGCGGTGGCCGAGGCCATCACCGTGCCGCTGACCGGCTGGCTGGCAGCGCGCTTTGGCGCGGTGCGCGTGTTTGCCACGGCCATGGGCTTGTTCGGTCTGGCATCGCTGCTGTGCGGCCTGGCTAATTCACTGGGCATGCTGGTGTTTGCGCGCATCTTGCAGGGTCTGGCCGGCGGCCCGCTGATGCCGCTGTCCCAGTCGCTGCTGCTGCGCATCTTCCCGCCGCGCATGGCGCCTGCGGCCATCGGCCTGTGGTCCATGACCACGCTGATCGCCCCCGTGCTGGGCCCCATCGTGGGCGGCTGGATCTGCGACGAGTACACCTGGCACTGGATCTTTCTGATCAACATCCCGGTGGCCCTGGTCTGCGCGTTTGCGGTCTGGCATCTGGTCAGGCGCTACGAGCAGCCGCTGCTCAAGAACCCCATAGACACCGTGGGCCTGATTCTGCTCATCGTCTGGGTGGGTTCGCTGCAGCTGATGCTGGACGAAGGCAAGAATCTGGACTGGTTTGCCTCTCCCATGATCGTGGCGCTGGCTGCGGTGGCCGTGGTGGGCTTTGCGGCCTTCATGATCTGGGAGCTGCATGCCGAGCACCCGATCGTGGATCTGCGCGTCTTCAGGCACCGCGGCTTTTCCATGGCCGTGCTGACCATCAGTCTGGCGTTTGCGGCCTTCTTCGCCGTCAATGTGCTCACGCCGCTGTGGCTGCAGAGCTTCATGGGCTACACGGCCACGCTGGCGGGTCTGGTCACGGCATGGACGGGGCTGTTCGCGCTGTTCGTGGCGCCGGCCGCCGCGGGGCTGGCGGCCCGGGTGGATCCGCGCCGGCTGATCTTTGGCGGCGTGTTCTGGATGGGGGTGATCACCTGCTGGCGCGCGTTTGCGACCACGGACATGGGCTATTGGGACATCGCCCTGCCGCTGATGTTCATGGGGCTGGGTCTGCCGTTCTTCTTCATACCGACCACCGGGCTGGCGCTGGCCAGTGTGGAGCCGCAGGAGATGGACAACGCGGCCGGTCTGATGAACTTTCTGCGCACCCTGTCGGGCGCGGCCGCGGTCTCCGTGGTCAACACGGCCTGGGAGAACGGCACGACGCGCAAGCATGCGGATCTGGTGGGTTTGAGCGATGCCAGCGGCGAGGTGCTGCACGGGCTGCAGCAGTCGGGCATGAGTGCCGATGCGGCGCTGTCGGCCCTCGATCAGCTCATCACCAGCCAGAGCGTGATGCTGGCCACCAATCAGATCATGTTCATCATTGCGGGCGGCTTTGTGCTGGCGGCCTGCGCGATCTGGCTGGCACCGAGGCCGAGCCGCGTGGTCGAGCCCGGTGCGGGCGGCCACTGAGTGTGAGTACCGTGGCTTGAATGAATTGATAGCTGCTTGCGCTTGATATCCATGAATTTCAGATATGAAAGTATCTGGAATCAATATGCATCAAGCGCAGGCAGCTTTTCTTTCAGGAGCATGATGCCGCGAAAGCAGCAGCAAATCGCAGGGAGTCGCCAGCATTTCTACAATGGGGGGCTATGTTCCCGATCGACCTGCTTGACTCCGCGCCAGACGGTGCAAATTCCGGCGCCAACCTCGCCTCTCACTCGCCCCTGCTGACCGGCCTCAACGATGAGCAGCTGGCCGCGGTGACCCTGCCTGCGGGCCATGCGCTGATTCTGGCGGGTGCCGGCTCGGGCAAGACGCGCGTGCTGACCACGCGCATCGCCTGGCTGCTGCAGACCGGGCAGGCCACGCCTGGCTCCATCATGGCTGTGACCTTCACCAACAAGGCCGCCAAGGAGATGCTCACGCGCCTGTCGGCCATGCTGCCCTACAACGTGCGCGGCATGTGGATAGGCACGTTCCACGGCCTGTGCAACCGTCTGCTGCGCGCCCATTACCAGGTGGCCAAGCTGCCGCAGGCGTTTCAGATTCTGGATACGCAAGACCAGCTCTCGGCCATCAAGCGTCTGTGCAAGCAGTTCAATGTGGATGACGAGCGCTTTCCGCCCAAGCAGCTGATGTACTTCATTGCGGGCTGCAAGGAAGAGGGCATGCGCCCTGGCGATGTGGTGGCGACCGACCCCGACACTCGCAAGAAAGTGGAGCTGTACCAGCTCTACGAGGAGCAATGCCAGCGCGAAGGCGTGGTCGATTTTGGCGAGCTGATGCTGCGCAGCTACGAGCTGCTGCGTGACGATGCCCATCTGCGCCACCACTACCAGCGCCGCTTTCAGCACATCCTGGTGGACGAGTTCCAGGACACCAACAAGCTGCAGTACCAGTGGCTCAAGCAACTGGCGGGCGACGATGTGGGCGGGCGCTACGAGTCGGCCGCCAGCGTGATTGCCGTGGGTGACGACGACCAGAGCATCTATGCCTTTCGCGGAGCGCGCGTGGGCAATATGGCCGACTTCATCCGCGAGTTCGAGGTCAAAAACCAGATCAAGCTGGAGCAGAACTACCGCTCCTTCAGCAACATCCTCGACTGTGCCAATGCGCTGATCAGCCACAACAGCAACCGCCTGGGCAAGAACCTGCGCACCAGCCAGGGCCCGGGCGAGCCGGTGCGCATCTACGAAGCGCCCAGCGATCTGGCCGAGGCTGCATGGATGGTCGACGAGATCAAGCAACTGGTCAGAAACGACGGCTTCACGCGCCAGGAAATTGCCGTGCTCTACCGCAGCAATGCGCAAAGCCGGGTGATCGAATCGGCGCTGTTCAATTCCAAAATTCCCTATCGCGTCTACGGCGGCCTGCGCTTTTTCGAGCGTGCCGAAATCAAGCACGCCCTGGCCTATCTGCGCCTGCTGGAGAATCCGCACGACGACACCAGTTTCCTGCGCGTGGTGAATTTCCCCGCGCGCGGCATCGGCGCGCGCACGATCGAAGTCCTGCAGGACACGGCGCGCAGCAGCGGCACTTCGCTGAGCGACGCCGTCACCGCCGTGGGCGGCGCAGCAGGCACCAAGCTGCAGGGCTTTGTGGCCCAGATCGATGTGCTGCGCGAGCAGACGCAAGGGCGCACGCTGCGTGAAATCATCGAGACCGTGGAAGAGCAAAGCGGGCTGATCGAGCATTACCGCAACGAGAAGGAAGGCGCGGACCGCATCGAGAACTTGCAGGAACTGGTCACGGCTGCCGAGAGCTTTGTGACCCAGGAAGGCTTTGGCCGCGATGCCGTGGCCATGCCGCTGGACGAGCAGCAGAATGCACCACAGCTGAGCCAGTCACCTGTCAGCCAGGGGCTGGATCCGAATCAGCCGCTGCTGGACGAGGCGCTCAAGGCGCCGGCCGGTACGGCAGCCTCCATGGTCAATGCCGACACCGGCGAGACGCTGTCGCCGCTGCAGGCCTTTCTCGTGCATGCGGCGCTGGAAGCAGGCGACAACCAGGCACAGGCCGGCCAGGACGCGGTGCAACTGATGACCGTGCATGCCTCCAAGGGTCTGGAGTTTGATGCCGTGTTCATTGGCGGCGTCGAGGAAGGCCTGTTCCCGCACGAGAACGCCATGATGGATCGTGGCGGTCTGGAGGAGGAGCGACGCCTGGCCTACGTGGCCATCACGCGTGCGCGCAAGCGTCTGTATCTGAGCCATTCGCAGACGCGCATGCTGCACGGCCAGACGCGCTACAACGTCAAGAGCCGCTTCTTTGACGAGCTGCCCGAAGAGGCGCTCAAGTGGATCACGCCCAGGCAAAGCGGCTTTGGCAGTTTTGCGCCTTCTTCAGGCTCTGGTGGTGCCTGGGGATCAAGGGCTGGAGGTCAATACGGTTCGGGCTCGGGCTGGGGCGGCAAGCAGACCGAGGTCTTTGCCAGCCCGCCCGTGCCACAGCAAAAGGCCGAGCCTGCGCATGGCATCAAGGCCGGTATCGCGGTGTTTCACAACAAGTTCGGCGAGGGCAAGGTGCTGGCGGTGGAGGGCACGGGTGACGATGCGCGCGCCCAGGTCAGCTTCGGTCGCCATGGCACCAAGTGGCTGGCGCTGGCGATTGCCAAGCTGACGATTGTGGATTGAGTTTCCCCAAGTCCCTGGCACAGAAAAAAGCCGCGGCCTTTTGCAAGGCGCGGCTTTTTTGTTGAGGCCCGGGTGCGGCGCTTACTTGGCGCTGAGCTTCATCTGAGCAGGCGAAGCGGTGAGGTAGCCTACAGCTGCACCGAATTTGCCCTTGTAGTTGGCGTTGATCAGCGGATCCAGCTGGGTCTTGACGTTGGCGTGGATGCCACCCCAGTCACCGGCGTGCTGGAAGTTGCTCATGATGTAGGTCCAGCCGTTGATTTCGTCCACGGCATGCAGGCCCGTGGATTCGCCGCCGGCAGGCACGGACAGCACGCGCGACAGCTGCTTGGTGTCCACGTTGTAGGCCCACATGAAGTTGTTGACGTGCTGGCTGCTGTCCTCGCCGATGAACAGCGTGCGCATCTTTTCCGAGAACTTGAGGTTGTCGGGGTTGGCAATCTTGTTGGGGTTGGCAGTGTTGCCCAGGGCGTCGCCCTTGAGGGTCTTGCCGTCGCTGTCCAGCAGATCTTCGCCAGCCAGCAGTGGGGCTGTGTCCACGGGCATCCATTCGCTGCTGATGGCTGCGCCGTCGGTGTCCTTCTGGCCACCCTTGAGGTTCAGCGCCATCACCACGCCTGCCACCAGTTGCTTGGGAACGGAGACGCCGTTGCCAGCCACGTTGGCGGCATTGCCCGCCACCATGGAGGACTGCACGTTCTGCAGTGCAGAGTAGGCAATCTTGTCCTTGGCGTTGACGGTCGTGCCTTCCATCTTGGTGAAGCCCAGGCTGGCGCCCTTGAAGGCGGCATAGCGATGGGTTTCGAGGAAGGCCGCGGCCTTGTCCATGCCGGCGTTGATCTTGATCCACTCGGTCTTGCCGTTGACCACGATCTTGGTGTAGCTGGCGTCGCTGGGGTCGGTCTTAACCACGGTCATGATGTCCGTGGGCTTGAGCGTGTTGGCCAGGTTCTCGATCTCGGCGCTGGTGGCAGAACCCAGCTTGATCCAGGTCAGGGGGGCAGCGCTCTTGGCGGCGGGGTCGATGGAGAAGCCCGCGCCGACCTTGGCGGCGTACAGCGTGCCCGAGGACAGGTCTTTTTCCTTGTCGGCGACAAAGACGAAGTAGCCGCTGTTGGTGGCGTCGTCACCCATCAGCGCGGTGCGCTGGTCGGGCATGACCTGCACCAGTTCGTGCGAGATGCGGCCCATGCAGAAGTGCTTCTTGATGGTGGCCGTGCCGTCGACGTTCACGATCACTTCGGGCATGTGGCCGTAGTGGTAGGGGTTGGCCTTGGCCGGGTCGCCGTACAGATTCTGGCTGAAGGCCTGCAGCTGGGCGTTGGACGAAGCGAAGGCGTCGGGCTCGTACTCCTCGGACGACAGATGGGTGCCCCAGGGCGACAGGCTGGCACCGCAGGTGATCCACAGTCCATGAACCTTGGAGGTGTCCACATTGTGGTATTTCGCCAGGCTCAGCTTGCCGGTGCTCTGGTCCTGATCCAGCGTCAGCACGGCGATGGGCGAGGGCAGCTTGCCGTACATGTCGGTCTTGCCGTCCTGGGCCCAGGTGGTGTATTCGAACTGCACCACGGCGAAGACGGGCTTGCCCTTGATGCCGTCGACCTTGGCATCGGGAACGGTCAGCAGCGATGTGCCGTCGGGCGAATCGGAGAAGAAGTGGCGCTCTTTGCCTGCGACCGTCTTGTCGATGATCTTGTTGTTGTAGATGTCGTAGTAACCACCGGCCAGCAGCTGGCCGCCCTTGCCGTCGGAGACCATGTCGCCGGTCACGAAGAAGGGCTGGTAGCCCAGGTCGTAGACCTGCTCGCTCTTGTCGTCAAAAGCGACCTTGAGCTGCGAGGCCGCATACATGGTTGCCATCTTGTCAGGAGTGCTCAGCGTAGGCGCGGCCATGCTGGTGAAGGTGGCGGAAACATAGTTCTTTGTGACAGGAGGCGTTGTGTTGTTATCGTCACCACCACCACATGCGGCCAGCAGGCTGGATGCGGACACGACCGAACCCAGTGGGAGCAGAGGAGCGCCAGAAAAGAGTTGCAGGGCCTTACGACGGCTGAGCAGATTTTGTGCCATGAGAGTTTCGCAGTGTGGGGTGAAGCGCAGACTTGGGGCCGCGCTGAATTGGATGAATGCCAGGACATGAGATGCATGTCTTGGTCAGTCCTGCGAATCCTAGGAAACGAATATGACAGTGCCGTGGCGGCTTGATGACGCCGGGATGAATGATCTGCTGGCGCGGGCCTGTGCTCGGCCCATAAAAAAAGCCCCGATCTGAGGCCGGGGCTGGTGCTGGTGCTGGATAGTGCTCGAGCTTACGAATCCGATGATGGCGGCGCTGTGCCTGACGAGGAGTCGATCAGGGTCTGATCGTCATCGGGCGGGCTGAAGCTGTCACGGAAGGTAAACACAATCGAGGTAAAAAAGATGGCGGCCAGCATCAGTGCCGTTGCCACCATCAGGCCACCGGCAATGCTGCCGATGAGCATGGCCAGGATGCCGGTCACGATGGCCAGGGCCATGCCGGAGACGATGAACACGCCTATCCAGCAGACACCGAACACCAGATAGGCACCGATATTGCGAATGCAGCCGACAAAGCTGAAGAACAGCGATTTGACGGGGCTGATTCCATGCCAGTGGATGAGCGCCGGAGCATGCCAGAAGGCCAGCGACAGCGGCAGGTAGAGAAACATGCTCAGCCACATGGCGGACTGGAACTCAGGCTCTTCGGCCAGTTCGCGGGTCATGGGAGTCTGGCCCAGGTAGACGCTGGCAAAAGTGCCGCCGTCCACAAGGCTGGAGGCACCGATGATGAGCAAAAAGCCTGCGGCATAGAGGCCGCCCAGCATCAGCATGGAGTGCAGATGCTGGCTGCCGGAGCGAAAAGCCACCAGCAGCAGCGCCGGTGTGGGCTTGCGGCCGTGGGCGGCTTCGGATGCCGCGACCATCATGGTCAGCGAGATGCAGGGCAGCAGTGCCAGAGCAATGACGGGGCCGATCAGCGGCAGGGCCGAGATCAGAGACATGCTGGCCATGCCCAGAAAGAACAGGGCGGCCAGGGCCAGGGGCTGGCTTTTGAAGGTGCGCAGACCCTGCAGCACCCATTGCAGACCGGTGCCGGGTGGAACGATTTGAAGTTTCATGGAAGAGGCTGAAATACTTTTGCGAGAGCGTGCAAAAGTCGCTTCTTGCACTGTACCCGAGACGGCTGGGCGGGGCCATCAAAAGCCCCGGAGCAATCAGCTGCTTGGTACTCAGTCCAGCGTCAGCGGATGCGCGATGCGCTGGTTCAGCACACGCTCGAAGTGGGTGGGGTCGTGGGGCTGCAGCAGTGCGGCTTCACGCGGCAGATGGAAGTCCCAGAGGCGGGAGATCCAGAAGCGCAGGGCGCCGGCACGCAGCTGGGCGTTGAGCAACTCGCGCTCAGGCCCGGTCAGCGGACGCACGGCCTGGTAGGCCGCAAGCATGGCTTTGGCGCGCTCGGCATCATGGGCACCTGTTGCGTGATCGATACACCAATCGTTGAGGCAGACTGCAAGATCGAACAGCCAGGTGTCCACGCCAGCGAAATAGAAGTCGAAAAAGCCGGTCAGCCGGTCGCCCTCGAACATCACGTTGTCGCGGAACAGGTCGGCATGGATGGGGCCGCGCGGCAGGGCTGCATAGCTGGCCGAGGCTGCGATATGGTTCTGGTAGGCCAGCTCGGCGCGCAGCATGGCGGCGGTTTCCTCGCCCAGATGGGGCAGGACCACGGGCACGGTTTCATTCCACCAGGGCAGGCCGCGCAGATTGGGCTGCTGGCGGTCGTAGTCCTGACCGGCCAGATGCATGCGCGCCAGCATCTCGCCCACGGCAGCGCAGTGCACGGCAGTCGGGGCCAGCTGGCTTTTGCCGGCCAGGCGATTGACGATGGATGCGGGCTTGCCGCAGACCTTGAGCAGGATGTCGCCGCTGCGTGTCTCGCCCTGCGGGTCCGGCACGGGAATCCCGGCCTGTGCCAGATGCTTCATCAGGTAGAGGTAGAAAGGCAGCTGCTCGGCACTCAGGCGCTCGAACAGTGTCAGTACCCACTCACCCTGGTCGGTCGTCAGAAAGTAGTTGGTGTTTTCAATGCCGCCTTGAATGCCGCGCAATTCCTTGAACGAGCCTAGGGACATGCGGCGCAGCAGCTCGCGCGCATCTTTATCGGAAACTTCGGTGAAAACAGCCATGGTGAATACGCCGGTCTGAGGCGACCGACCGAACTAGCGGGGAGAAGGTGTCTATATGCAACAGGGCAGTGAAGCACTGCCCTGTCATGAATGGGGGAAAGCGCGCCGCGCTTCAGAATTTGATGAAATTCCAGACGCGGGTGCCCGTGGTGTCGCCGCTGTTGTTGTCGCGGTTGCGGGCTGCGCGGGCACCGTCGTTGGACTGCACCTCGTACTCGGGCATGGAGCCGACCTTGGGTTGCACGGTGATGCTCTGGGTCTGGCCGCCGACGCGGGTTTCATCCACACGGCTGCCGGCGTCTTCCACACGGATATGTTCGATCCGCTGGTTGTGCTTGCCGGTCGCCGCCGCGTTGTCCTGCTGACCCTGGGGCGCAGGAGCGACCACGGCATTGGCCGGAGCAGGGGTGGGGGACTGGGCCAGAACGGATCCGGCAGCCAGGCTCAGGATGATGAAAAGTGGTGCAGCGCGCATGATGCATAGATTGTAGGGCGACTTCGAATTGTCCCACCAGGCGCAGCCTGTCTTTGGGCTGCAGACCGCAGGAGCCGGGCACGCGTGCACAATCCGGGGTATGAGCAATTCCAAGACCCTGGTGCTGGTGGACGGCTCCAGCTACCTCTACCGCGCCTACCATGCCATGCCCGACCTGCGGGCGATTCCAGGCGACCCGGCCAGCCCGGCCACGGGTGCCATCCGCGGCATGGTGAACATGATGCAGGCGCTGAGGAAGGATGTGCAGGCCGATTACGCCGTCTGCGTGTTCGATGCCTCGGGCCCGACCTTCCGCGACGAGATGTACTCCGAGTACAAGGCCACACGCTCGCCCATGCCCGATGATTTGCGCAGCCAGATCGAGCCCATCCACGAGGTGGTTCAGCTGCTGGGCTGGAAAGTGGTGGCCGTGCCCGGCGTGGAAGCCGACGATGTGATTGCGACCTTGGCGCAGACCGCGGCGGCCCAGGGCATCAACGTGATCGTCTCCAGCGGCGACAAGGACTTGAGCCAGCTGGTGGACGAGCATGTGACCATCATCGACACCATGAATGGCAAAAAGCGCGACGTGGCTGGCGTGACGGCCGAGTTCGGCGTGCCGCCGGCGTTGATGATCGACTACCAGGCGCTGGTGGGAGACACCGTGGACAACGTGCCAGGCGTGACCAAGGTCGGCCCCAAGACTGCCGCCAAGTGGCTGGAGGAGCATGGTTCGCTGGACAATCTGATCGCCCGCGCTGCAGATATCAAGGGCGTTGCTGGTCAGAACCTGCGCGATGCGATTGCCAGCGGTCAGCTGGCGCTGAGCCGTCAGCTGGTGACCATGAAGACCGATTGCGATCTGTCCGCCTACATCGGCGGCCTGCCGCAGCTCGATGCCATCACGCTGGCCGAGCCCGATAGCGCAGCGCTTGCTCCCTTCTACGAGAAATACGGCTTCAAGGGTCTGGTGCGCACGCTGGGCGCTGCAGCGCCCGAAGCCAAGGCGGCCAAGCCAGGCAAGGCTGCCAAGGCAGACAGTGCCCAGGGCGGCCTGTTCGATGCCGATGACGCAGCGACTACCGAAGTCGCCGTTGCGGCCCAGCAGCGCGATGTGGTCTACACCACGATCCTGAGCGAGGCGCAGCTCGATGAATGGCTGGCCAAGATCGAGGCCGCCGAGCTGACGGCGCTGGATACCGAGACTGATTCGCTGGACGAGATGGTGGCGCGCATCGTCGGCATCTCCTTCAGCGTGGCCGTGGGCGAGGCCGCCTATATTCCGCTGCGCCACGAGGGCATGGACGTGCCCGAGCAACTGGACATGGACAGGGTGCTGGCCAGGCTCAAGCCCTGGCTGGAAGACGTCGGCAAGAAGAAGCTGGGCCAGCATGTCAAATATGACCAGCATGTGTTTGCCAACCACGGCATCACCGTGCGCGGCTATGCGCACGACACCATGCTGCAGTCCTATGTGCTCGAAGCCGACCGCCCGCACAATCTGACCAGCCTGGCGCTGCGCCATGTGAGCCGCAGCGGCATCAGCTACGAAGACCTGTGCGGCAAGGGCAAGAGCCAGATTCCGTTTGCCCAGGTGCCTGTGGACAAGGCCGCTGCATACAGCTGCGAGGATTCCGACCAGACGCTGGACGTGCACAACACCTTGTGGCCGCGCATCCAGGCCCATGCCGGGCTGCTGCATATCTACGAGCTGGAAATGCAGACCAGCGAAGCGCTGTTTCGCATCGAGCGCAATGGCGTGAGCATCGATGCGGGCGAGCTGGCGCGCCAGAGCAACGATCTGGGCGCGCGCATCCTCAAGCTCGAGCAAGAGGCTTACGAGATTGCGGGCCAGCCCTTCAATCTGTCCTCGCCCAAACAGCTGGGCGAGATCTTCTTCGACAAGCTGGGCATGCCCGTCGTGAAGAAGACCGCCACCGGCGCGCGCAGCACGGACGAGGAAGTGCTGGAAAAGCTGGCCGAGGACTATCCGCTGCCCGCCAAGCTGCTCGAGCACCGCTCGCTGTCCAAGCTCAAGGGCACCTACACCGACAAGCTGGCCCAGATGGCCTTGCCCAGCGACGGTCGCGTGCACACCCACTACGCCCAGGCCGTGGCGGTGACGGGGCGCCTGTCCAGCAACGACCCCAATCTGCAGAACATTCCCGTGCGCACGCCCGAAGGCCGCCGCGTGCGCGAAGCCTTTGTGGCACCCGAGGGCAAGCTGATTGCCAGCGCCGACTATTCGCAGATCGAGCTGCGCATCATGGCCCATCTGTCGGGGGACGAGGCGCTGCTGAGCGCCTTCAAGAACGGCCTGGACGTGCACCGTGCCACGGCGGCCGAAGTCTTCGGCGTGAGTGTGGACGAGGTCAGCAGCGAGCAGCGCCGCTATGCCAAGGTGATCAACTTCGGCCTGATCTACGGCATGAGCAGCTTCGGCCTGGCCAAGAACCTGGGCATTGAAACCAAGGCAGCGGCTGCCTATATCGACAAATACTTCCAGCGCTATCCCGGCGTGAAACGCTATATGGACCAGACCGTGGAGCTGGCCCACGCCCAGGGCTATGTGGAGACCGTCTTCGGTCGCCGCCTGGTGCTGCCCGAGATCAATGGCGGCAACGGCCCGCGCAAGAAAGCGGCCGAGCGCGCCGCCATCAATGCCCCCATGCAGGGCACGGCGGCCGATCTGATCAAGAAGGCCATGGTGGCCGTGCAGGCCAGGCTGGACGCCGAAAAGCCCGAGGTGCTGGTCATCATGCAGGTGCATGACGAACTGGTGTTCGAGCTGCCCGAGTCCGCCAGGGACTGGGTGCAGGCCGAGATCCCGGCCATCATGGCCGGCGTGGCCGATCTGTCCGTGCCGCTGCTGGCCGAGATCGGCTTTGGCAGCAACTGGGAAAAAGCGCATTGAGCTTTTCACCAAAAGGCGCATTGAGCTTTTCACCAAAAGGCGCGCTGATACGCTGTCGTACCAGGGGCCTTTGTCTCGTCATGGCGGCTCCTTAAAAAAGAGAGCTGCTTGCGCTTACTGAAAAAGCACTTCAGGTTGTTTTTGATCTGAAGTGCTTTGCTTGCAAGCGCTGCCAGCTCCTGAATTGTTCTAGCTTGATCCAGGAAATATCTTGTTCAAAGGCTTTGCAATGACGCCTGCCGTGCGCATGGGGCTGTCGATTTCTGTGGCAACGGGGTTGTACGGCATCTCCTTCGGCGCGCTGTCCGTGGCGGCCGGCCTCAATCTCTGGCAGACCATGGCGCTGAGCGCGCTTATGTTCACCGGCGGTTCGCAGTTCGCCTTCATCGGCGTGGTTGCGGGCGGCGGCAGCGGCATGGCGGCCGTGAGCGCGGCCTCGCTGCTGGGCGTGCGCAATGCCATCTACGGCATGCAGATGAGCCGCCTGCTGGGCGTCAAAGGGCTGCAGCGCTGGTTGGCCGCGCACTGGACCATCGACGAATCTGCGGCCACGGCATCGGGGCAGGAAGATCTGGCCGAGCAGCGGCGCGGCTTCTGGGTCGCCGGGGCGGGCGTGTTTGCGCTCTGGAATCTGTTCACCTTGCTGGGCGCGCTGATGGGCAATGCGCTGGGCGACACGCGCCGCTTCGGTCTTGACGGGGCTGCCGTGGCGGCCTTTCTCGGCCTGCTCTGGCCGCGTCTGAATGCGCGCGAGCCGGTGGCGCTGGCGCTGGGCTGCGGCCTGGTCACGGCCCTGGCCATACCCTGGGTGCCTGCAGGTGTGCCGATTCTGCTGGCCGCAGCCCTGGGCGCCTTCTGGGGCTGGGTGCGCCCTTCGGAGGCCGAGCAATGACACTGTCCCTGTGGCAATGGATCTTGCTGGCCTGTGCGCTGGCCTTTGTGACCAAGCTGCTCGGCTACAGCCTGCCCGAGCGCTGGATGCGCAGCCCGCGCATGGCCCAGATCGCGGCCTGTCTGACGGTGGCGCTGCTGGCTTCACTGACGGTGATGAACACCCTGGCCAGCGGCACGCGCATCAGCCTGGATGCGCGCCTGGGCGCCTTGCTGGTGGCGGCGCTGGCCCTGTGGCTGCGGGCACCATTCCTGCTGGTGGTGATTCTGGGGGCCGTGGCTGCGGCGCTGCTGCGCTGGCTGGCCTGAGGTGCCTGCAACGCACTGGCCTTAGACTGCATGGCTAGCCAGGCTTGAGATCGTCAACACGTTCTGAAATTCCATCAACCCAAGGAGGATCCATGAAGTACGAAGACATCGCTCAGGATATGCAGGGACTGCTCGGCGCTCGCGCCGATGCCCAGCCCAGCCGCCGCACGGCCTTGCGCGCAGCCCTGGGGGCAGGTCTGGGTGTGGGCTATGCCTGCGCCGCCGGCCCGGTCATGGCGCAGACGGCCATCAAGACCCCGGTCGACGGCCTGACGGCGGGTGAGGTCAGCATCGATGTCAAAGGCTTCAAGCTTCCGGCCTACCGGGCCATGCCTGCGGGCAGGCAGAATCTGCCCGTGGTGCTGGTGATCTCCGAAATCTTCGGCGTGCACGAATACATTGCCGACACCTGCCGCCGCCTGGCTCGTGCCGGCTATCTGGCGATAGCGCCCGACCTGTTCGTGCGCCAGGGCGATCCCATGGCCTATGCCGAGATGGCCAAGCTCATGAGCGAGGTGATCGCCAAGGTGCCCGATGCCCAGGCCATGGGCGATCTGGACGCTGCCGTGCAGTGGGCAGGCACCCAGGGCGGCGACGTCAAGAAGCTCGCCATCACCGGCTTTTGCTGGGGCGGGCGCATCACCTGGCTGTATGCCGCACATGCCCCGCTCAAGGCCGGCGTGGCCTGGTACGGGCGCCTGCAGGGCAACAAGAACGATCTGCAGCCGAGCTATCCGCTGGACCTGGTGGGGCAGCTCAAGGCGCCGGTGCTGGGCCTGTACGGCGGCAAGGACACGGGCATTCCGCTGGAGTCGGTCGAAGCCATGAAGGCCGCGCTCAAGACCGGCTCTGCGGCGGCCAGGGCCTCGGAGTTCGTGATCTTCCCTGAGGCGCCCCATGCCTTCCATGCCGACTACCGCCCCAGCTACCGCGAGCATGCCGCGCAGGACGGCTGGACGCGCATGCTGACCTGGTTCAACCAGCATGGCGTGGCCTGATGCCTCATGCGCTGAAATTTTCGGCTCGGGGGGGCTTGACAGCTTTGCTAAGGTGAAAGAAGTCCCGGCGTGCCATGCATGTCATGCGCATCCGGGGCTGACGGTATGGGGATAGTCGCAAGCGGGCCGCGTTGGGCGGCGCATTCTGCGAAAATCCTCAAGATTCGCCTGTAAAAGGTTGCGGTTAAGCCATATAAAGCTATGACATTGGTAGCAATTATTCTGGCCACCCTGGCTGCTGGTATCGGCAGTGTCTGGGTGGCCGCGTTGTTGATGAGTCTGGGAGGGGGACGCACGCCAGGGCTGATGCCCCAGCGTCTGCTGAGCCTGGCTGCGGGAGCCTTGCTCGCCACGGCCTTCATGCATTTGCTGCCCGAAGCGTTCGAGAGCCACGGCAAATCCCATGATCTGTTCGTGGTGCTGCTGATCGGGCTGGTGTTTTTCTTTCTGCTGTCCAAGGCCGAGCTCTGGCACCACGGCCATGAGCATTCGCATGGAGATGCCCACCAGCATGTTCCTGTGCACCACGGTCATGGCCACGATCATCAGCATGGTCACGCCCACCATGATCATGGCGATCACGCGCATGGTCACAGCCATGGCAAGGGCGGCTGGGCCATCCTGACCGGCGACAGCGTGCATTGCTTTGGCGATGGCGTGCTGATTGCATCGGCTTTCGTGGCCGACATCCGTCTGGGCTTGATTGCTGCCCTGTCGGTGCTGGCGCACGAGGTGCCTCACCACATGGGCGATATCGTGGTGCTGCGCCAGTCCAGCAGCAATCGCCGCGTGGCGCTGATCAAGGTGTCCATGGCAGGAGCCGTGACCACGCTGGGCGGGGTGGCCGGCTATTTCCTGATCGGACAGTTGCACGAGCTGCTGCCATATTTCCTGGTCATTGCGTCGAGCAGCTTTATCTATGTGGCCCTGGCCGACCTGATTCCCCAGCTGCAAAAGCGCCTGAGCGCCAAGGAAACCGCAGCCCAGGTCTTCTGGCTGCTGCTGGGCATTGTCGTCGTGACGGTGATGAGCGGCGCGGCGCACAACCATGGACATGAGCATGATCACGACCATGGCGCCGAGGTCGGGCATGCGCACGAGCCCGCGCCCGCTGCCAGCCATGAAGCGGCGCACAAGCATGAGCATTGATTGCGACTGCAGTCGATAAAAAACCGGCTTTCAGCCGGTTTTTTCATTCAGGAAATATCTCACGACTTACGCAAAGCGGGTTCCGGCCGGACGACTGACTCAGGAGGCAGGCCGTTGCAGCACTCTTGTTTGCGTAAGTCCTGTATCTTTGAGCTCGGTCTTGACCGCTGCCAACTGGCGGCGCGAGACCGGCAGCAGCTCGGGCACGCCCTGCAGGCGCAGGCCCCAGCCTTCGCCTTCCTGCGGGTCGTCATATTTCTCGAGGCCGCGCAAGGCCGAACGCAGCACCAGGGCGTTGCGGTGTATGCGCAGCAGATGTTCGCCATGGCGGGTTTCGAGATCGGCCAGCGCTCCGTCGAGGACGTAGTTGCGCTGCACGGTGCGCACGGTGATGTATTTCTGCTCGGCCTTGAGAAAGCGCACCTCGGACAGTGGCAGCCGCAGCGTGCCGCCGCGCTCCTGGATCAGCAGCACGGGGCTGCTGTCGACGACGCTGCGCGTGCTCAGTGCGCGTTCGGCCTTTTGCAGCGATTGCTGCAGGCGCTCCAGGCGCACGGGCTTGGTCAGATAGTCCACGGCGTCGAGCTCGAAAGCCTGTACCGCATGGCTGGCATGCGCCGTCACGAACACGATGGCGGGCGGGTTGGTCAGTTCCGCCAGTTCCGCTGCCAGCTGCAGCCCGTTGCGGCCCGGCATGTGGATGTCCAGCAGCACCAGCTGGACTGGTGTGGGCCGTGCGGCCTGCAGTATCTGCAGGGCTTGTTCGCCATCGGCGGCTTCCTGGATATGGTGCGGGCCATGTGCGCAGTCGCCGAGCAAAGTGCGCAGTCTGGCGCGGGCCAGAGCTTCGTCATCAACGATCAGAATGTGCATGGCGGGATTGTCCCGGTTTTGACTCGCTCTGCTGCAAAGGCACGCTCAGGCGCACCACATACAGCCCGTCGCGCACCTTGGCGCTGAAGCTGCCTTGCAGATCGTGCAGCAGCGACAGCCTGGCCTTGACATTGTCCAGCGCCATGCCATGGCCGGTGCTTTGATGCTCGGCGCTGGCGGGCGGCAAGGTGTTGATGATCTGGATCTGCGCCGCGTTGCCGCGTCTTTCGGTGCGGACCTGCAGCTTGCCGCCGCGCGCATTGGGCTCCACTCCGTGGCGTATGGCGTTCTCCACCAGCGGCTGCAGCAGCAGCGGCGGCAGCAGCGCGTCATGCACGCTTTCATCGAGCTGCCACTGCATTTGCAGACGCTCGCCAAAGCGTACCTGCTCTATGGACAGATAGCGCTGGGCCAGCTCTATCTCCTGCGCCAGTGTGGTGGTCAGATGGGGTTCTGCCAGCGCATAGCGAAACAGATCGCTGAGGTCCTCGAGCAAGGCCTCGGCCTTGGCAGGCTCGGCGCGCACCAGCGCAATCGCGCTGTTGAGGGTGTTGAACAGAAAGTGTGGTCTGATGCGTGACTGCAGCTCGGTGAGGCGGGCCTGGGTCTGCGCCGGCGTGTTGCCGCGTGCGCGCAGTACCAGCGCTGTCACCAGCAGGGCGGCCAGCAGGCCTCCCGTGACGGCACTGGCCAGCCAGGGGGCTTTGGGCACGCCTATGAAGAACAGCATGCCGCAGGCGTAAAGCCCCGCGAGGGCGCCCAGCAGCACGCCGGCCAGATACTGGCCGCGCGTGCCCAGGCGCTGCAATTGATGCTTGAGGCTGCAGGCTGCGATCAGCCAAACCAGGGTGCCGGGCAGGCAGGCCCCGGTGAGCAGGGCCGCGCTGGAAAACCACTCCCAGAGCGAGTCCGCGCCATAGAGGGCGGCCGTGCTCACCACCACCTGTACGAACAGCACGGCGCGCAGCACCACGCCGGCATTGCAGGCGTCGAACACCAGGACCTTGCGGGCCGGGTTGGGGGTGGCAGCGATGAGCGGTGAAATGGGCACGGGCGGTCTGGTCTGGTGCAGGGCGGTGATTTGGATGCAAGAGCTGGGCGGGCCAGCATGCGCAAAGAGCATGTCCATCGACATGCCCGATCCGAATTTGCGCAGGTGCTGTGATTATTGGCCCGCAGCTGCGCTGCAACTGCAATTCCTGCGGCATCTGTCGGCTGGATGCATCAGCGTTTGTGCTGACTCAAACCGAGGCCGCAGCCCGGCCTGCGGCCTGAAAGCGTCTGAGCGACCAGACCACGCCCGCGAGAATCAGCAGCATGGGTGCCAGCTCGGCGAGCTGGGGCAGGCGCTGTTCATAGAGGAAGTGGTAGGCCAGGGCGAACAGGGTCTCGAACACCAGCAACTGGCCCACGAAAGTGATGGGCAGGCGCTGGCTGGCGGCATTCCACATCCAGTTTCCCAGCCAGGACGAGAGGATGGCCACGGCCAGATTCAACAGCCAGAACAGCTGCCAGCGCTGGGCTGGAATGTCGGGGCTGCCGACGGCGCTGGCCTCCGGCGATACCAGCCAGAGCAGCGCCCAGAGCAAGGCGCTGATCAGTCCGACGACCAGACCCCAGAGCGTGGACCATTCCGTGCCGTTAAAGCGGCTTTGCGCCAGATAGCGGGTGTTGTCCAGTGCGTAGCGGCTCCAGCAGAGCATGGCCAGCAGGGCCATCAGCACGCCCAGCAGATAGCGCCCCTGGCTGCCTGCGGGCCCCGTGGTCAGTGCATGGGCGTTGACGAGCACGATGCCGGCCAGAATCAGCGCCATGGGCGCCAGCATTCGGCGCAGCGGAAGCGCACCATGGGTGTTGCGGCCCAGCAGCGGTACGGTGACGGGAACCAGGCCCACGATCAGCGAGGTCACGGCCATTCCTATCCATTGCACGGCGGTGGCGACCAGGGCAAAGTACACCACATTGCCCGTCAGGGCCAGCCAGACCAGATGCCGGATATCGGCCGCTTGCAGCCTGGGCAGCAGCCTGGTGGCCCGAGGCAGAAAAACGCATAGGGCCACCACGCCATAGAGCACGAAGCGGCCGAAGGTGATCTGCAGCGGCGAGAACTCCGGCAGCATGGCAGGCACGAGAAAAATCGCGCCCCAGAGCGCACAGGCGGCCAGGGCAAAACCGAGGCCGGAAATCAGGGTAGAGCGGGAATTCATGCCAGGCGGCACGTCAGCCGCTTGGGCCGCGGCCTGTGAGGAAGGTGAGCGAAGACGCCGAGATTGTCCGCGCAAGCCAGAAACCGGGTGGTTGCAACCGGATTTATCTGATTCGCATGGAAAGCCTTGCAAGCCTTTTCCATAAAGCATAGAAAGCTATTGATTAATGAGCGGATGGTGCGTGAATGCTGCTTTGTCGCAGTGGCCGGCAATGGCTCTGGGGCGCTCTGGCGCCGGCGCCGGGTCAGGCCGATAAAATCCCTGTTTCTGCTTTGCACAGCCGTCACGCCAAACTTCTGCATCGGGCGGCCTGTGGTTTTACGGGATTGTTGCCCTCACATGTCTACATCTGCTCCTTCGCACAACCAGCTCGATTCCAAGGCCGAAGCCTGGTCTGCCCTGTTCTCCGAACCCATGAGCGACCTGGTCAAGCGCTACACCTCCAGCGTGTTCTTTGACAAGCGCATGTGGCAGGCCGACATCCAGGGCTCTTTGGCACACGCCGAAATGCTGTCGGCCCAGAAGATCATTGCAGCTGAAGATTTCGCCTCCATCCAGAAGGGCATGGCGCAGATCACGGCCGAGATCGAGGCCGGCACTTTCGAGTGGAAGCTGGATCTGGAAGACGTGCACCTGAACATCGAAGCGCGCCTGACCCAGCTGGTCGGCGATGCCGGCAAGCGTCTGCACACCGGCCGCAGCCGCAACGACCAGGTGGCCACCGACGTGCGCCTGTGGCTGCGCAGCGAGATCGACCTGATCGAAGGCCTGCTCAAGGAGCTGCAGCGCTCGCTGGTCGACGTGGCAGCCAAGAACGTGGACGTGATCCTGCCGGGCTTCACCCATCTGCAGGTGGCCCAGCCCGTGAGCTTCGGCCACCATATGCTGGCCTATGTGGAAATGTTCAAGCGCGATGCCGAGCGCATGCTGGACGTGCGCAAGCGCGTCAACGTGCTGCCCCTGGGCTCTGCCGCCCTGGCCGGCACCACCTACCCGCTGGACCGCGAGCGCGTGGCCAAGACCCTGGGCATGGAAGGCGTGAGCCAGAACTCGCTGGACGGCGTGTCCGACCGTGACTTCGCCATCGAGTTCACCGCTGCTGCCTCGCTGTGCATGGTGCACGTGAGCCGTCTGTCGGAAGAGCTGATCATCTGGATGAGCCAGAACTTCGGCTTCATCAAGATCGCCGACCGCTTCACCACCGGCTCGTCCATCATGCCCCAGAAGAAGAACCCCGACGTGCCCGAGCTGGCACGCGGCAAGACCGGCCGCGTGGTCGGTCACCTGATGGGCCTGATCACGCTGATGAAGGGCCAGCCCCTGGCCTACAACAAGGACAACCAGGAAGACAAGGAGCCGCTGTTCGACACGGTGGACACCCTGAAGGACACGCTGCGCATCTTCGCCGAGATGATCGGCGGCCAGCTCAACCCCGCCAGCGGCATCAAGGAAGGCGGCATCACCGTGAATGCCGAGAACATGCGCGCTGCTGCCCTGAAGGGTTATGCCACGGCCACCGACCTGGCCGACTATCTGGTCAAGAAGGGTCTGCCCTTCCGTGACGCCCACGAAACCGTGGCTCACGCCGTGAAGCTGGCCACCATGAAGGGCGTGGACCTGACCGATCTGCCACTGGCCGAGCTGCAGGCCTTCAATCCCAATATCGAGGCCGATGTGTTCGAGGCCTTGAGCCTGGAAGGCTCGCTCAACGCCCGCAACACGCTGGGCGGTACGGCTCCGGCGCAGGTGCGTGCGCAACTGGCCAAGCACCACGCTCGTCTGGCCTGATGGACTCAAGCACTGTGGCGTAACGTTCACGCCTTGAAAGCGCCCTTTGCCGGGCGCTTTTGTTTTGGTTAGTCTGGAAAAAGCATAAGGAGAAAACACATGACGCAAACTCGTCGTCAATGGCTGAAGGCCGGAGTGGGAGCGGCTGCCGCGTCTGCCCTGGGCTCGGTGGCCTGGGCCTCGTCGGGCCAGCCCATCCGCATTCTGGTGGGCTTTCCACCCGGCGGTGGCTCGGATGCGATTGCGCGCCTGCTGGCTGACAAGCTCAAGGACGAGCTGGGCGGCGTGACGGTGCTGGTGGAGAATCGCCCCGGTGCCGGCGGCCAGATTGCAGCGCAACTGCTCAAGGCCTCGCCTGCCGATGGCCATACGCTGTTTCTCACGCATGACCACACCATCTCCATCCTGCCCAAGGTCGTGAAAAAGCCGGGCTTCGATCCGCAGCAGGACTTCATTCCCGTGGCGGGGGTCGCCACTTTCGTGAATGCGCTGGCCGTCTCCAGCAACACGCCGGTGAGGAATCTGGCCGAGTACGCGGCCTGGGCCAGGGGCAGTGCCAAGAACGGCACCATCGGCATTCCGGCTCCGGCATCGACGCCCGAATTTCTGGTCAAGATCCTGGCCGACCACTACAAGCTCGATCTGGTGGCCGCACCGTATCGCGGCAGCGCTCCCTTGCTGGCCGATATGCTGGGCAATCAGATTCCTGCCGGCATTGCCTCGGTGCCCGACTTCATGGAGAACCAGAAGGCCGGCAAGCTGCGCGTGATCGGCGTGCTGGGCGCCAAGCGCCAGGCCTCCATGCCCGAAGTGCCGACCTTGCTGGAGCAGGGCATCAAGGGCTTCGAGGACATGCCTTACTACGGCATTTTTGCGCCCAAGGGCGTGCCCCAGGCCTTTGTCGAGCGCTTTTCTGCAGCCGTTGGCAATGTGCTCAAGCAGCGTGACGTTTACGCGCAGCTGACGGCATTGGGACTTACAGTTGGATACATGAATCCCCGCCAGTTGGGGGAGCGCGAGGCCGCCTATTCCAGGGTTTGGGCCGGTATCATTCAGCGCAGCGGTTTCCAGCCGCAGTAGTTTCGCGCGTGCGGCACCTGCTCAAGGCCCTGCTTCACTTGTGAGGCGGGGCTTTTTGCCTTCTGCCGTCCTGCACTGCTGCGTCGCTGATTCCAGACTTCAGACTCAAACAGCCAGGGCCGGCGCCATGCCTGCCCGAAAAGAAAGTGACTGTATGACTGTGCCTTATGCAGAGGGAAGGAAGAGGGAGCAGATCGCGCCGCACTGGCGCAAGCTGCTGAATGCAGGTCTGTTGTGGGGCCTGGCGGCCACGGCGGCCCATGCCGTGGGGGTGCGCCAGTTCAGCCCGCAGGGAGATGTGAGCAAGGTGGGCCAGGTCGTGGTGCAGTTCGATGGGGCAGCCGTGCGCTTTGGCGACCCCAAGGCCGCCGCGCCGGTCAATCTGCAGTGCAGCGATGCCCAGGCCGCCAAGGGAACGGGACGCTGGAACAGCGAAAAGGAATGGGTATTCGATTTTGCCCAGAACCTGCCCGCTGGCGTGCGTTGCACGGCCCAGCTCAACCCCCAGTTCAAGAGCGTCACGGGTACAGCTGTGACGGGCGCAGCCAGCTATCAATTTCAGACCGGCGGTCCGCAGGTGGCCAGCATTGCGCCCGACACCTATGAAGAGGTGGACGAGCAGCAGTACTTTGCCCTGCGCCTGACGGGCGCGGCATCTGTCGACAGCCTCAAGCAGCGCGTCTGGTGTACCTCCGAAGGCGTGGGTGAGCGCATCCCCGTGCAACTAATCGAGGGCAAGGACCGCGAGGCCGTGCTCAAGCAGCGCCACTGGGACAAGGATGCCGCCAAGAACCCGCAGAACTTCGCGGTGCTGGCGTGTAACCGCCGCCTGACCTCGGGCAGCAAGATGACCCTGGTCTATGGCAAGGGCGTGGCCATGGCCAACGGCCTGGTCAGCAAGGACGAGCAGCGCTACGAGTACCAGGTGCGCCAGCCCTTCAGCGCCGACTTCAGCTGCGAGCGCGAGAACGCCAATGCCGCCTGCCTGCCGATCCGCCCCATGCGCCTGTCCTTCAGCGCGCCGGTGCCGCGCAAGCTGATCGAAGGCATACGCCTCAAGAGCGGTGCCTCGGCCGTGGCACCCATCATCGAGCAGAACGGCGAAAAGCTGGCCGAGGATTCGCTGGTGGACAGCGTGAGCTTCCCGGCCACCATGCAGCCGAACTCCAAGTATGTGGTGGAGCTGCCGCCGCAGTTCAAGGATGCCGCAGGTCGCACGCTGAGCAATGCCAATCTGTTCCCGTTGGCCACGGCCACGGGCAATATGCCGCCGCTGGTGAAGTTTGCTGCGGCGCCCTTCGGCATCGTCGAGCGTTTTGCCGAAGGCCCCAAGGGACCGGCGCTGCTGCCCGTGACGCTGCGCAATGTAGAGCCGCAGCTCCTGGGCAAGTCGCTGGACGCCAGCGTGGTGCGTACCAAGAAGGGCGGCTCGGATGCCGACATCATCGCCTGGCTCAAGAAGGTCGAGCGCTATGACAGCTACAGCGTGGAGCGCAAGCGCGCTGCACGCGATGTGAAGGTGCTGCCTCCGGTCATCAACGACGACAAGCACTGGGTGCAGACCCGCATGCTGTCGCTGCTGGACGGCCAGAGCCAGACCCAGACGCTGGAGCTGCCCAAGGCGGCCAAGAGCGATCCGCGCCCCTTCGAGGTCATCGGTATTCCGCTGAATCCGGGCTTCCAGGTGGTGGAGATCGCCTCGCCCATGCTGGGCCAGTCGCTGCTCGACGAAGGCTATGGCGCGGGCCGCACCATGTATGTGCGTACCTCGGTGCTGGTGACCAATCTGGCCGTGCACTTCAAGCTGGGTCGCGAAAACTCGGTGGCCTGGGTGACGACGCTGGACAAGGGCAAGGTGGTGCCGGGCGCCACGGTGCAGGTCTCGGACTGCAATGGTCAGGCGATTGCTTCGGCCGTCAGTGATGCCCAGGGTCTGGTGACCTTCAACGGCCTCAACCCCAATCCGCCTTCCTGCAGCAACGAAGACGGCTACTACCGCAGCAACTCCTATTTCGTGAGTGCTCGGGCCAAGACCGAGGCAGGCGAGGAGCTGGCTTTTGTCTGGAGCAACTGGAACAAGGGCATAGAGTCCTGGCGCTTCAATGTGCCGACCAGCTCCAGCAGCAAGCGCGACGAAGTGGCGCATACGGTGTTTGACCGCATGCTGTTCCGTGCCGGCGAAACCGTGTCCATGAAGCACTTTCTGCGTGCCCTGACGGGCCCCGGCAAGAACTCCACGGGCTTTGAGCAGACCCAGGACAAGCCTGACCGCCTGACCATCACCCATCTGGGCAGTGGCCAGCGCTTTACCCAGGCCCTGAGCTGGAATGCCAATGGCAGCGCGAGCAGCGAGTTCCCCATCTCCAAGGCTGCCAAGCTGGGTGAATATGCGGTGGAGCTGGGCTATACCAATGGCAGCGGCCGCCGCTCCAGCTTCAGCACGGGCATCTTCCGTGTCGAGGAGTTCCGCCTTCCGGTGATGGAGGGGCGTGTGGGCCCGGCCGGCAAGGAGCAACTCTACGCTGTCAGCAGCGTGCCTGCCGAAGTGCAGATCAACTATGTATCGGGCGGCGCTGCCGCCAATCTGCCGGTCAAGGTGTCGGCTCTGCTGCGCTCCAAATCACTGGACTTCGCGGGCTGGGATGGCTTCAGCTTCAACCCGCCGCGCAGCGCCCAGGATGTGGGCAGCAGCGACGACGAGGAAAGCACGGCGGCTGACGACACCAAGGTCGTGGCCGACAAGCTGCCCGTGACACTGGACAAGAATGGTCTGGGCAAGGTCGCCATCGACAAGCTGCCCAAGTCCGGCGAGCCGCGCGAGCTGCTGATGGAAGCGACCTATGCCGACCCGAACGGCGAGGTGCAGACCCTGCGCAGCACGCGCACCATCTGGCCGGCTGCCGTGGTGGCAGGCGTGCGCTCCGAGAACTGGATCTCGGTGGATCGCAAGCTGCGCTTTCAGGCGCTGACGCTGGATACGGCCGGCAAGGCCCAGGCCGGCGTGCCCGTCAAGGTCGAGGCCGTGGCGCGCATCACCACCTCCAGCCGCAAGCGGCTGGTGGGCGGCTTCTACAGCTACGACAACCAGACCACGCTCAAGAATCTGGGCACCGTGTGCTCGGGCACCAGCGACAGCCATGGCCTGGTGCAATGCGAGGCCCAGCTGTCCCAGCCCGGCGAGGTGGAACTGATCGTCAAGGCTGCCGACAAGGAAGGCCGCAGCAGCCAGGCTGCGACCTCGGTGTGGGTCACGGGCCAGGGCGAGCTCTGGTTCGGTGGCGAAGACCACGACCGCATGGACGTGCTGTCCGAGCGCAAGAGCTATGAGCCCGGCGAGACGGCGCGCTTTCAGGTGCGCATGCCCTTCCGCCGCGCCACGGCGCTGGTAGCCGTGGAGCGCGAAGGCGTCGTCAGCACCCAGGTGGTGGAGCTGGCGGGTGACAACCCCACAGTGGACGTCAAGATCGAGGATAACTGGGGCCCCAACGCCTATGTCAGCGTGCTGGCGCTGCGCGGCCGCCTGATGGAAGTGCCCTGGTACAGCTTCTTCACCTGGGGCTTCAAGTCGCCCATGGAGTGGTGGCGTACCTTCTGGAATGACGGCAAGGAATTCATCGCGCCGACTTCCATGGTGGACCTCTCCAAGCCTGCCTTCCGTTTCGGCATGTCCGAAATTCGCGTGGGCCTGAAGAGCAATACGCTGGACGTCAAGGTGTCCTCGGACAAGTCCAGCTACAAGGTGCGTGGCACGGCCAAGGTCACCATCAAGGCCACGCTGCCCGATGGCAAACCCGCTGCAGGTGCCCATGTGGCACTGGCGGCCGTGGATCAGGCCTTGCTGGAGCTGATGCCCAACAGCAGCTGGAATCTGCTCGATGCCATGCTGACACGCCGCGAATGGGGCGTGCAGACGGCAACGGCCCAGATGGAGGTGATCGGCCGGCGCCACTACGGCAAGAAGGCCGTGCCTGCGGGCGGTGGCGGTGGCCGCAGCCCCACGCGCGAGCTGCTAGACACCCTGCTGCTGTGGAAGCCCGATGTGGTGCTGGACGGCAACGGCATGGCGCTGATCGAGGTGCCGCTCAACGACGCCCTGACCACCTTCCAGGTGGTGGCCGTGGCCGATGCGGGCGTGAGCCTGTTCGGCACTGGCCAGGCGGCGATCCGTACCACGCAGGATCTGCAGATCATCAGCGGCCTGCCGCCGCTGGTGCGCGAGGACGATCAGTTCCGCGCTCAGATCACGCTGCGCAACACCTCGGCCAAGGCCATGAAGGTGGAGGTCACGCCGCGTGCCACCATGCTGGAGCTCAAGGCCCAGAACGTGGAGATTCCCGCAGGCGAGGCGCGTGAAGTGGCCTGGGATGTGAAGGCCCCGGCCCAGCTCTCCGGAACGCGTGCCGAGGCGCTGATCTGGGAGATTTCCGCGCGCGACACCGCTGGCGGTGCCGATGCGGCGCAGGATGCGCTCAAGATCAGTCAGCGCATCGTGCCCGCCGTGCCGCTGTCGGTGCAGCAGGCCACGCTGGTGCAGGTCAACGGCAGCTATAGCGTGCCCGTGAATCCGCCCGCAGATGCCTTGCCAGGACGTGGCGGAGTGCAGATGTCGCTGGTGCCCAAGCTGACCGAAGGTCTGCCCGGCGTGCGCGACTGGTGGGCCCGCTATCCCTACTCCTGCCTGGAGCAGACCACCAGCAAGGCCGTCGGCATGAACAACGCCGAGCTGTGGGGCAGCACCATGGCCCAGCTGCCCAACTATCTGGACGGTGACGGCCTGGCCAACTACTTCCCGCCCCAGGACGGATCGGTCAGCCGCGGCAGCGATACGCTGACCGCGCATCTGCTTAACCTGTCGGCCATGGCGCAGGGCGTTGACAAGCGCTTCGTGATCCCCGGCGCCGAACGCGCGCGCATGGAGGATGGCCTGATCGCGTTTGTGGAAGGCCGCATCCAGCGCAACTTCTGGAGTCCGCGCAAGGATCTGGAAATGCGCAAGCTGGCGGCGATTGCCGCGCTGGCACTGTCGGGCAAGGCCACGCCGCGCATGCTTGACAGCATCAATGCCACGCCCAACCAGTGGCCCACGCACACGGTCATCGACTGGGTGATGCTGCTGCAGCGCATGAGCGATGCGCCGCAGCGCGACGAGCGCCTGGCACAGGCCATGCAGATCCTGCGCGCCCGCCTGACCTACAACGGCACGCGTGCCGGCTTCTCGACCGATCAGGACGATAGCTGGTGGTGGCTGATGCAGGGCCCGGACGTGAATCTGGCACGCCTGATTCTGGCGACCATCAACGACCCCGCATGGGCCGAAGACATGCCGCGTCTGGTCAGCGGCTTTATCGCGCGTCAGCAGTCCGGTGCCTGGAACACGACCACGGCCAACCTCTGGGGAGCTCTGGCGCTGCGTCGCTTCTCGCAGAAGTTCGAGTCCGAGCCCGTGGCCGGCAGCACCGTGGCCAGCATGAACGGCAACGAAGCCAAGGTGAACTGGGCCGATGTCAGGCGTGCCACTTCTGAGGATGCGCAGGGCACGGCCCATTCCAACAGCGTCTTCGGCGAGCCCGTGCGCGCCGGCGGCCTGATGAACAACACCATGTTCATGCCCTGGGCCAAGGCTGGCAAGGGTCAGCTCAGCGTGACGCAGCAAGGCACGGGCAAGCCCTGGCTGACCGTGCAGTCCGTGGCGGCCGTGGCCCTCAAGGCGCCGTTCAGCGCCGGCTACACCATCAAGAAGACCGTCACGCCTGTGGAGCAGGCCGACAAGGGTCTGTTTGGTGGCGGCCAGTACACGCGCGGCGATGTGCTGCGCGTGACGCTGGAGGTGCAGGCCAAGACCGATATGACCTGGGTGGCGATCACCGACCCCATTCCCACGGGGGCGACCATTCTGGGTGGAGGCCTGGGCCGTGATTCGGAGATCGCGTCCAAGGGCGAGAAGCAGGAGGGGGCTGGCTGGCTGGCCTATGAGGAGCGCAGCTTCGAGTCCTACCGTGCCTACTATCAGTACCTGCCCGCAGGGACGACCAAGGTCGAATACACCGTGCGCCTGAACAATGCTGGTGAATTCGCCCTGCCGCCCACGCGTGCCGAAGCGCTGTATGCGCCCGAGATGTTTGGCGAGATTCCCAACGCCAAGCTCAAAGTGGTGATGCCCAAGTAAGCCCCGAGCGGTTTCTCGGCCCTACGCCAAGCCCCGGTCTGCGCCAGCAGCCGGGGCTTTTTCATGCATGGGCGCTATTAATAGAGAAGCTGCTTACGCCTTTGAACAGGCTGATTCAAAGGCATTTCAATCTGAAATCTATGAATAGATGGTGAAAGAAGCTCCTGTTTTTGATAGCGCCGAGGGTTGACACGCGGCTGTCATCCAGTCTTTCTAGACTGGCGCGATGTCTTTGATCGAGCTGGAGAACGTCGCCAAATCCTGGGGTGACGCCACGGCCCTGCATGCCGTGAATCTGCGCATTGAACCAGGCTCGTTTTGCGTCCTGCTCGGCCCTTCGGGCTGCGGCAAATCCACCACCTTGCGCATGATCGCCGGGCTGGACACGCCTAGCTCGGGGTCGGTGCGCATCGATGGCCGCGACGTCACCCATCTGCCGCCCGCGCAGCGCGGCATTGCCATGGTGTTTCAGAACTATGCGCTGTTCCCGCACCTGAGCGTGGCCGACAACATCCAGTTCGGTCTGCAGGTGCGCAAGCTTGCCAGGGCCGAGCGCGAGCAGCGTCTTGAGCAGACGGCCGAGCTGCTGGGGTTGACGGCGCTGCTGGAGCGCCGGCCCGGGCAACTCTCGGGCGGCCAGCAGCAACGCGTGGCACTGGGCCGTGCGCTGGTGGCGCAGGCCAGGGTCTGTCTGATGGACGAGCCGCTGTCCAATCTCGACGCTCAGCTGCGCCAGGAAATGCGCGCCGAGCTGCGCGAGCTGCAGCAGCGTCTGGGTCTCACGGTGGTCTATGTGACCCACGATCAGGCCGAGGCCATGAGCATGGCCGATCAGGTGGTGCTGCTCAACAAGGGTCTGGTGGAGCAGGCCGCCGGGCCGCGCGAGATCTATGCCCGGCCCGCAACCACGTTTGCCGCGCGCTTTATCGGCACGCCCGCCATGAACATCGTGGCCCTGCAAGGCAACCGGATTGCCGGCAGCGATGTGGTCGTGGCACCGGATCTGGTGACTGGCAGCGCCTACCCGCAGGCGCTGGGCGTGCGGCCCGAGGTGATTGCCGTGGCAGGTGATGCCGGCGGCGGCAACGAGGGGCTGGGCAATGGTATTCCGGCCACCGTACAGGGCTTTGAATATCTGGGTGCCGATCTGGTGCTGCGCTGTCAGGTGGGCAGTGAGTTGCTGACGGCGCGTGTGCCCGGCCATGCCCATGCCGATCTGCGGTCCGGACAAGGCGTGGTCCTGTACTGGCCGCAGCAAGCTGCGCATTGGTTCGATGCGCAGGGCGGGCGCATTCATGTTTGCGGGCAGGCGGTTGAATCCGCCCGCTCCTTGCTGGCCGCTGCCTGAGCCGCCGGCATTTTCCATTGTCTGCAAATCCCGAGGAGAGATTCCCATGCGTCGTCAAACCTTTGTTCACGGCCTGTTCGCCGCTGTCGCCGGCCTTGGCCTGGCGGGCACTGCTCTTGCGCAGTCCCCGCTGGAAGTGCCTTTCTATTACCCCGTGGCCGTGGGCGGCCCCATCACCAAGGTGATAGACGGTTATGCGGCGGACTTCAACAAGGCGCATCCGCAATACAAGCTCACGCCCATCTATGCGGGCACCTATCAGGAAACCATCGTCAAGGCGCTGACGGCGCACAAGGCCGGCAAGGCGCCTGCGAGCTCGGTACTGCTGTCCACCGATATGTTCACGCTGATGGACGAGGGCGCGATTGCGCCCATTGACGACTTCGTGAAGACCGATGCCGATAAGGCCTGGCTCAAGGGCTTTTACCCGGCCTTCATGGCCAACAGCCAGACCGGAGGCAAGACATGGGGCGTGCCCTTTCAGCGCTCCACCGTGGTGATGTACTACAACAAGGAAGCTTTCAAGGAGGCCGGCCTGAACCCCGACAAGGCGCCCCAGAACTGGAAGGAGCTCAGGGAGGCCGCCCACAAGCTGACCAAGAAGGACGCCAGCGGCAAGGTCGTGCAATACGGCATCCAGATTCCGTCCACCGGCTTTGGCTACTGGATGCTGCAGACCCTGACCACGCCCAATGATGTGCTGCTGGCCAATGAGTCCGGCACCCGCGTCATGCTCAACCACCCCAAGGTGGTGGAGGCGCTGAACTTCTGGGTCAGCCTGGTCAAGGAAGGCGTGCACCCTGCAGGTGTGGTGGAGTGGGGTACGACGCCCAGGGACTTCATGGAAAAGAAGGCCGCCATCATCGTGACGACCACGGGCAATCTCACCAATATCCGCGCCAATGCCAAGTTCGACTTCGGCGTGGGCCAGATCGCCGGCAATGTCCGCAAGGGCTCGCCCACGGGTGGGGGCAATTTCTACATCTTCAAGAATGCGCCTAGGGAGCAGCAGCAGGCTGCGTTCGAGTTTGCCAAATGGGTGACCCAGCCAGAGCGTGCCGCGCAGTGGAGCATGGACAGCGGCTATGTGGCTGTCTCGCCTGCAGCTTACGAGACGCCCGTACTCAAGAAGTACGGCCAGGAATTTCCTCAGGCCCTGGTGGCGCGTGACCAGTTGCCCGTGTCGGTGGCCGAGTATTCCACCCATGAGAACCAGCGCGTGACCAAGGTGCTCAATGATGCGATTCAGGCGGCCCTGAGCGGCACCAAGACCGCAGCCCAGGCCATGGACGACGCGCAAAAGGAATCCGAGCGCATTCTGCGTCGCTACAAGTAATGAGCAGTCCGGCGCTTGAAACCGGCAAGGGCGCCATGTCTGCGCCTTTGTCATCCAGGGCCGCCCGCAGGCTGGCGCAGGCCGCAGCGCGAAAGCAGGCCGTGCATGCCTGGCTGCTGCTCATGCCGGCACTGGTGCTGCTGCTGGGCTTTACGCACTGGCCGGCCTTGTCCACGTTGATCGACAGCCTGCATGCCACGGGGCGTGGCGGCCAGTCCGGCGAATGGGTGGGGCTGGAAAACTATGCGCTCATGGTCGATGACCCCGTGTTCTGGCAGGCCGTGCGCAACAACCTCTGGTTTGCAGCTGCCACCATTCCACTGTCCATGGGGCTGGCCTTGCTGATGGCGCTGTGGGTCAACGAGAAGCTCGCGGGGCGGGCCTTGCTGCGCATGGCGTATTTCACGCCCACGGTGCTGCCCATGATTGCCGTGGCCAATATCTGGCTGTTCTTCTACACGCCTCAGTACGGACTGCTGGAGCAGGTGCGCGGTGCACTGGGCCTGGACGCGCACAACTGGCTGGGCGATCCATCTACGGCCCTGGCCTGCATCACGCTGGTGGCTGTGTGGAAGGAGGCAGGCTTTTTCATGATCTTCTATCTGGCCGCGCTGCAGACGCTCAATCCCAGCCTCAAGGAGGCGGCGGTCATCGAAGGCGCATCGCGCTGGTATTTCCTGCGCCGCGTGCAGTGGCCGCTGCTCATGCCGACCACGTTGTTCATTCTGGTCAACGCCGTGATCAATGCCTTCCGGCTGGTGGACCATGTGTTCATTCTCACGCGCGGCGGGCCGGACAATGCCTCCACGCTGCTGCTCTATCACCTCTACGAAGTGGGTTTCAAGTTCTGGGATACCGGCTATGCAGCGGCCATCACCGTGGTGCTGGTCGTGGTGCTGGCTGCCGTGGCGCTGTTCCAGTTCTTCGTGCTGGACAAAAAGGTGCACTATCAATGACCGCTGCTTCATTTCTGTCAGGGCGCAGGAGCGCCCGGGCAAGCCAGGGCGTGAGCTTTTATGGCGCTTCATGGCTGGACACCCTGGCCGCCTGGACGCTGGCGCTGCTGTGGCTGCTGCCGCTGGCCTATGCGGTCTGGACGGCGTTTCACCCCTCCGATGCGTCCACGCGCCTGGATCTTTCCGCGCCCTGGACGCTGCAGAACTTCCGCCATGCCTGGGAGGCCGCACCGTTTGCGCGCTATTTTCTCAACACCATCTTGCTGGTGGCCATGATTTTGGCGGTGCAACTGCTGCTGTCCACGCTGGCTGCATTTGCCTTTGCACGCTTGCGCTTTCGTGGCAGCAATGTGGCGTTTGCGCTGGTGCTGATACAGCTGATGATCATGCCGGACATCCTGCTGGTGGCGAACTATCAGACCATGTCCGGGCTGGGAGCGGTCGATACTCTGGTGGGCATAGGTCTGCCGTATTTCGCCTCGGCCTTTGCCATCTTTTTGCTGCGCCAGACCTTTATGGGCATACCCCGCGAGCTGGATGAAGCCGCGCGCGTGGAAGGTGCCAGCACGCTGCAGATTCTCTGGCGTGTCTACGTACCGCTGGCCAGGCCGGTCTACACCGCGTTTGCGCTGGTTTCGGTGAGCTTTCACTGGAATAATTTTCTCTGGCCTCTGATCATCACCAACAGCGTGCAGGCGCGTCCGCTCACCGTAGGGCTGCAGGTTTTCTCCAGCGTGGAGTCGGGCGTGGAATGGTCGACCATCTGCGCCGCCACCCTGATGACTTCAGGGCCGCTGCTGATCGCATTCCTACTGTTCCAGCGCCAGTTCGTGCAAAGCTTCATGCGCGCGGGCATCAAGTGACTGGGATACAGTCAAACCATTTGAGGAGTTGACAATGCCTGGTCCCGCTGCTGCCGGTGTTCTGATTTATGCCAAGGATTTCCAGAGTCTGGCAAGTTTCTATGAGCAGGTTCTGGGCATGCAGCGGCTGCATGAGGACGAGCACGTCATCGTGCTGGAGTCCGCCGCGTTGCAGTTGGTGATTCACGCCCTGCCTGCCGAGATCGCGGCGCGGGTCAGGATCGGCACGCCACCGCAGCGCCGTGCCGATGTGGCGCTCAAGTTCTTCATCACCGTGCCGGCGATTGCCGAGGCCGAAAGCGCTGCACAGGCGCTGGGCGGACAGGTGTTTGACGAGCGTTGGCAAGGTCCTGGCTTTGCGGCCTGCAATGCCATGGACAGGGAAGGCAATGTGTTCCAGCTGCGCGAGACCTTGGTCTGATCAGCAGCTGAAAAAATAGTGGCTGCCAGGGCTTCGGCCATTTTCAATCTGGAAAGACGCGACAAGATGAATATCCTGACCTGGAATGTGCAATGGTGCTGCGGCATGGATGGACTGGTCAGTGTGGAGCGCATCGTGCGTCACGCGCTGCAAATGGGCGAGCAGGCCGGCGGACTGGATGTGCTGTGCCTGCAGGAAATCGCCGTCAACTACCCCGATCTGCAGGGCCGGCCCGGTGAGCAGCCGGCCGAGCTGAAGGCGCTGTTGCCGGGCTGGCAGATCTTCTTTGGCGCATCGGTCGATGAGTTCACGTCCAGTGGCCATCAGCGTTTTGGCAATCTGATTGCCACGCGGCTGCCGGTGCGGCTGGTTCAGCACTATCTGCTGCCCATGCCGGCAGAGGCCGATATGCGCTGCATGCAGCGCATGTGCTCTGTGGTCACGGTCGACGACGCGGCGCTGGGGCCGGTACGCATCATGACCACGCATCTCGAATATTTTTCGTCGCGTCAGCGCATGGCGCAGGCCGGCGCACTGCGTGCCCTGCAGATGCAGGCCTGTGCGCTGGCCGATGCCCCGCCGCAGCCGGCCAGCGATGGCTCGCCCTATCAAACCAAGCCGCATACACGCCATGCCGTGCTTTGCGGGGATTTCAACTTCGAGCCGCACGAACCCGAATATGCCGTTCTGTCCGCACCTTGGGCTGCCGGTGAGGAAGGCTGTCTGCAGGCCGGGCAGTGGCGCAATAGCTGGGATGTGCTGCACCCCGGCCAGCCGCAGCCCCCTACCTTCAGACTGGTGGACCGGACCTGGGGAGCAGAGCCCGGGGCCTGCGATCTGCTGTGGGTGAGCGACAGCCTGTGCCAGCATGTGCAGGCCTGGCGTGTGGACAGCGCCACACAGGCGTCCGACCACCAGCCGGTGATGTTGACGCTGGGCTGAGCTTCTTGCTAGGGTCGGGGCTGGAGTCGAGAGACGAGTGGCTGCACAAGTCGCACTGTTGTGAAACCCTGAGAACGTAAACACGTTCTAAAAGAGAGGAGTCTTCATGCCTGTAGAAATTCCGTCCATGTCCATCATGCTGCACCGTAGCTGGTGGGTGCTGTTGTTGCGCGGCGCCGCCGCCATCATCTTCGGCGTGCTGACCTGGATGCAGCCCGCAGCATCTGCCGCCGCGCTGGTGCTGGTGTTTGGCGCCTATGTGTTTGTCGACGGCCTGCTGGGCATCTACACCGCCATCAAGAGCCGCCAGCAGTCGCGCCACTGGTGGGTGGTTTTGCTGTGGGGGCTGACGGGTGTGGTGGTGGGGGTGCTCACGGTCATCAACCCTGCGATCACCGCATTGGTGCTGACCATCTATATCGGTGTCTGGGCTCTGATGACCGGCGTGCTGCAGATCGTCGCGGCGCTGCGTCTGCGCAAGGAAATTCAAGGCGAATGGGTGCTGGTGCTTGGGGGGCTGCTCTCGGTGCTGTTCGGCATCTTCGTGCTGATGCAACCCGGCGCCGGCATGATGGCCATGCTGTGGGTGCTGGCGACCTATGCCGTCATCTTCGGTGTGCTGATGGTGATACTGGCGTTCAAGATCAAGAAGTTCACGGCTTGAAGGGCATTGATCTCGAAAAAGCGGCTCGCAGAAGCCGCTTTTTTGTTGCCGCTTGTCTGAGCAGTCTGTTTGCCGGGCCATCTTTGGGACAATGCCTGCTGACTTCCAACAGCGCACAAAGACATGGAACAAGGCATGCAGCGGTATTTCCAGCCCCCGAGAATGAAGCAGTCCTGGCGGGCCGTCGGCATGACGGCCGCTTTATGGCTGGGTCTGGCCGCCAGCAGCCATGCGGTGCCCAGCTATGACGAGGTGCGCAGCGACCATCGCTCGTCGGAGACCCTGCTGCTTTCGCGCGAGGGCGAGGTGCTGCAGCGCCTGCGAACCGACAGCACGGTGCGCCGCGGTCCCTGGGTGGCATTGGCCGATGTCTCGCCGGCATTGCGCACGGCCCTGGTGCTCAGCGAGGACAAGCGCTTCTACGAGCACAGCGGTGTGGACTGGGCTGCCGTCACTGCGGCCGCCTGGGGCAATCTCTGGAACACGCGCACGCGCGGCGCAAGCACCATCACCATGCAGCTCGCCGGTCTGCTCGATGGCGACTGGCGTCAGGGACCGGGCGGGCGCAGCGTGGTGCAGAAGGTGGGTCAGGCCGTGGCGGCCCAGGTGCTGGACAGGCGCTGGCGCAAGGACCAGATTCTCGAGGCCTATCTGAACCTGGTGCCGTTTCGCGGCGAGATCGTGGGTATAGCTGCGCTGTCGCAAAGCCTGTACGGCAAGGCAGCTCATGGGCTGGATGCTCGCGAGGCCGCCATTGCCGCAGCCCTGGTGCGTGCGCCCAATGCCTCGGTCGAGCGTGTGGCCCAGCGTGCCTGCGGTGTGCTGCAGGTGATGGTGCCCGATGATGTGGCGGCCAAGGATTGCTCGGCCATGCAGCTCTATACCTCCAGCGTGCTGCAGCGGCGCCAATGGCTGTCCAGCGAGGGCGTGGCCCCGCATTTCGCGCGGCGCTGGCTGGCGCTGCCCCAGAACAGGGGGCAGGAGCAGGTGCGATCAACCTTGAACGCACCCTTGCAGCGCTTTGCCGTGGCCAGCCTGCAGCAGCATCTGCGCGAGCTGCAGGGCCGCAATGTGGAAGATGGTGCGGCCGTGGTGCTGGACAATCGCAGCGGCGAGATTCTGGCCTGGGTGGGCTCCTCAGGAACGCTGAGCCAGGCGTCCGAGGTCGATGGCGTCACTGCGCTGCGTCAGCCCGGCTCCACGCTCAAACCTTTTCTCTATGCCCAGGCGATTGCCGAAAAGCGCATCACGGCCGCCTCGCTGATCGAGGATTCATCGGCCCATATTCCCACCCAGAACGGCCTCTACATTCCGCAGAACTACGACCGGCGCTTCAAGGGCTGGGTGTCGGCGCGCACGGCGCTGGCGTCCTCGCTCAATGTGCCTGCGGTGCGCACGCTGGTCATGATCACGCCCGATGCCTTCTTCGAGCAGCTCAAGAAACTGGGCCTGCCGCTGCGCGAAAGCGGGGGCTACTACGGCTTCAGCCTGGCACTGGGCAGCAGCGAGGTCGCGCTGCTCAATCTGACCAATGCCTATCGGGCACTGGGCAATGGCGGTCAATATCGTCCCGTGAGCTGGGCCTTGCCTCAGACTGAAAGCCGCAAGGCCGGCGGCAGAACCGGCGACGACGCGGTGCAGGCACTGGATGCGCGGGCAGCCTTTATCGTGGGCGACATTCTCTCCGACAATATGGCGCGGGCTCCGACCTTCGGCACGGACAGCGTGCTGGCCACGCGCTTCTGGACGGCCGTGAAAACCGGCACCAGCAAGGATATGCGCGACAACTGGGCCGTAGGCTGGTCCGAGCGTTACACCGTGGGCGTGTGGGTGGGCAATGCGGGTGGCGAGGCCATGCATTCGGTCAGCGGCACCAGCGGGGCAGCGCCCATCTGGGCCGATATCATGGGCTTTTTGCATCGCAATGTGTCCAGTCATGCACCCCGGCCACCCGCTGGCGTGCAGCAGCAGCAAGTGCAGTTCGGTGCTTTGACAAGCGGCGCCATGCCTATCGAAAGCGCACGCGAGGAATGGTTTGTGGCGGGGACCGAGCAATCACTGTTTGCCATGGATCACGTGGCTGGCAGTGCAGAGCAGAAAAGCCTGGTCAGGCAAAAAGGCAGCAAGTCCGGCAGCGCTGCGGCTGCGGCCGCTGTGCGTATCTCGCGTCCGGCCAATGGCACCATTTTGGCGCTGGACCCCGATATTCCGCCTGACAGCCAGCGAGTGCAGCTGGTGGCGCGCCAGGCCGGCATGGCGGCCGAGCAGGACTGGCGTGACGCCAGCTTGCGCTGGCGCTTGGTGACCCGGCAGTATGGAGCGCCCGCCACAGCAGACAAGAACGCCCAACCCGTGATGCGAGAAGTGCAGCGCGAGCTGGGGCGCGGCAGTCAGCTGGGCTGGCTGCCCTGGCCGGGGCGCCACAGGCTGGAGCTGCTCGATGCCTCCGGCAAGGTGCTGGACAGCATCGCGCTGGAAGTGCGCGGCGCCGGTGCCCTGGTGGCCGGGCCGGAGCAGATCCAGAGCCAGCGCCGGCGCTGAATGCCGGCCGGTCAACCGGCCAGGCGCTCAGTTGCCAGAATCGAACTGCGCTACCAGAAAGTCCAGCAGCGCCCGCAGCTTGGGCGTCATATGCTGGCGCGACGGATAAATGGCATAGAGCGCGGTCTTCACCGTGCTCCAGTCTTCCAGGGCTGCCTGCAACCGGCCCGTGCGCAGGTCTTCCTCGACATAGGGCAGCGGGATCAGGCTGACGCCAAAGCCCGCGCGCAATGCATCGCGCACCGCCAGGCTTGAGGACACCGAGTAGCGCGCATTGACCGCCACGCGCTCCATGCGCCCGCCTTGCTCAAATTCCCAGACATCTGCATGGCCCGAGAGGCTAAAGCGTATGTGCTCCAGGCCGTTGAGGTCGGCAGGCGTGTGCGGGCGGCCGCGCTTCTCGAAATAGCCGGGCGCTGCGCACAGTACATGCGACATGGTTGTCAGCGGTCGCGCAATCAGCGAGGAATCCTCGAGTCGGTCACTGCCGCGTATGGCCAGATCGAAGCCTTCGCGCACGATATCGACGCGTCTGTCGTCCAGGTGCAGGTCCAGTTGTAGCCCGGGGTAGCGCTCCAGGAAGGTGGGGAGCGCGCAAGAGATCTGCGTCAGCGTGAATGTCATGGGCGCGCTGACCTTGAGCAGGCCGCTGGGCGCGGCCTTGAACGGGCATAGCGCTGAGTCTGCATCGGCCAGCGCATCGAGCGCCCGCGTGACATGCTCGAGATACAGGCGGCCTTCCTCCGTCAGCGCCATGCGCCGCGTGGTGCGCTGGATCAGGCGTGTGCCCACATGGGCCTCCAGCTCGGCGATGTTCTTGCTGATCGCGGCCGGCGACAGGCCCATGCTGCGGCCGGCTTCGGCAAAGCTGCCCCGCTGCGCGACGCGATGAAAGACTTGCAAGGCGGTCAATCGGTCCATGCGATTCTTCTCTGATAGTGAATGGTTTATTTTGATAATCGCTAATTATCAATTCGGGGTGAATTATCTACAGTCGTGCCATGACGACACTTCATCCCACGCTCACCCTCATCGAGCAGCGCATCTCGGCCAACCGCTTCGATACCTCCCACCATCTGGCGGATGCCGACATATCAAGGCTGGTGCAGCTGGCTACGCGCGCACCTACGGCCTACAACCTTCAGAACTGGCGCTTCATCGCCGTGCGCACGCCTGGGGCCAAGGCCAGGTTGCGCGCCGTGGCGCAGGACCAGGCCAAGGTCCAGGAGGCGGCCGTCTGCTTCATCGTCTGCGGCGTGCTGGCCGACCCCGAGGCGCTTGCCGAACGGCTGCAGCCCTCTGTGGACGCGGGCTTCATGCCTTCCGCCATGGCGCAGGGATGGCTGCAGGCCGCGCAGCAGCAGTACGCCAGCGCGCAGGCGGTGCGCGACGAGGCCTTGCGTTCGGCCAGCTTCGGCGCCATGACGCTGATGCACGCGGCGCAGGCGCTGGGCCTGGCGCCCTGTGCGATGACCGGCTTCGACGCCGAAGGCGTGGCGGCGAGCTTCGGTCTGGCGAGCGAGGAGGTGTCGGTCATGCTCGTCACCGTGGGCCGTGCTGCGCCCGGCAACTGGCCGCAGAAGCCACGCCGGCCGCTGGATCAGGTGCTGGAGTTCGCATGAGCGCCGGCCAATCTGCGCTTGCGTTCAGGCGGACCCAGGCGCGCGATCTGCTGCTGACGGCGCTGGCACCCGCCATCTGGGGCAGCAGCTACATCGTCACCACGCAGCTGCTGCCGCAGGTGCCCGCGATGACCGTGGCATTGCTGCGCGCGTTGCCCGCCGGCCTGTTGTTGCTGGCATTTGCACGGCGCCTGCCGCAGGGCGTGTGGTGGCTGCGGGTGTTCATTCTGGGAGCGCTCAATTTCTCGGTGTTCTGGAGCATGCTGTTCGTCTCGGCCTACCGCCTGCCGGGAGGGGCGGCCGCCACTGTCGGGGCTGTGCAGCCGCTGGTGGTGGTGTTTCTTGCGGCCTGGGTGCTGGGCAGCGCGCTGCGGCCGGCCTCGGTGCTGGGAGCCCTGGCCGGTCTGGCGGGTGTGGCCTTGCTGGTGCTCACGCCTGGTGTGAGGCTGGATGCGACGGGGATTGCGGCGGGCCTGGCAGCAGCGGTTTCCATGGCCTGCGGCACGGTGCTCACGCGCAAGTGGCGCGCTCCCGTACCGCTGCTGACCTTCACTGCCTGGCAGCTCACGGCCGGCGGACTGTTGCTGCTGCCGGTGGCGCTGTGGGCCGGACCGGACTTTCCGGCGCCCACACCGGGACATCTGATCGGACTGGCCTGGCTGGGTCTGGTGGGCGCGGCGCTGACCTATGTGCTGTGGTTTCGCGGCATTGCCCGGCTGGAGCCAAACATGGTGGCGCCGCTGGGTTTTCTGAGTCCGCTGACGGCGATTTTGCTGGGCTGGGCATTCCTGGACCAGACGCTGACGGCCATGCAGATGGCTGGCGTGGCCCTGGTCCTGGGCGGCATCTGGCTGGGGCAGCGGGGCGCGGCGCGTTGATCCCCGCAAGGCCCGGCCCAGGGCAGGAGCCTGTGCGGGATCAGTCCCGTACCAGCAGATTGCCAGTGATCTCCGAGACGTTCTTGACGCTGGTCAGCGTCATGGCCACGCGCATTTCCTTTTCGAGCAGGTTCAGCAGGTTGGTCACGCCGGCTTCGCCTTCTGCAGCCAGCGCATAGACGAAGGCGCGGCCTATCATGGTGCAGTCTGCACCCAGGGCCAGCAGGCGCACGATGTCCAGGCCGTTGCGCACGCCCGAGTCGGCCAGGATCTTGATCTGGCCCTTGACGGCATCGGCAATGGCAGGCAGGGCGCGTGCCGACGAGAGCACGCCGTCGAGCTGGCGCCCGCCGTGGTTGGAGACGATGATGCCGTCGGCCCCGAAACGCACGGCATCCCTGGCGTCCTCGGGATCGAGAATACCCTTGATGAGCATGGGACCCTTCCAGAAGTCACGGATCCACTCCAGGTCCGACCACGAGATGGAGGGATCGAAGTTCGCGCCCAGATAGCCCATATAGTCTTCGAGCGAGACGTTCTGGCCCTTGTAGGTGGAGATATTGCCCAGCGTGTGCGGGCGGCCCATCAGGCCTACGTCCAGGGCCCAGTGCGGATGGGTCACGGCCTGCAGATAGCGGCGCATGGCGGCGTTGGGGCCGCTCATGCCCGAGTGCGCATCGCGGTAGCGGGCTCCGGGTACGGGCATGTCCACGGTGAAGACCAGGGTGGAGACGCCCGCAGCCTGAGCGCGCTCCAGCGCGTTCTTCATGAAGCCCCGGTCCTTGAGCACATAGAGCTGGAACCACATCGGTCGGCCCAGCCTGGGTGCGACTTCCTCGATGGGGCAGACCGAGACGCTGGACATGGTGAAGGGGATGCCCTTCTTGTCGGCGGCCATGGCGGCCTGCACTTCGCCGCGGCGGGCGAACATGCCGGTCAGCCCCACGGGAGCCAGCGCCACGGGAATCGAGAACTTCTCGCCGAACAGCTCGATGCTGGTATCGAGCTGACTCATGTCCTTGAGCACGCGCTGGCGCAGGGCCACGTCGGCCAGGTCGTCGACATTGCGCGCCAGCGTCTTCTCGGCATAGGCGCCGCCGTCGAGGTAGTGGAACAGAAAGGGCGGCAGGCGCTTTTGCGCAGCCGCGCGGTAGTCGGTGGTGGAGGAGATGATCATGAAAAAATGGCGGAGGAAGAGGAGAAACGATCCAGCCGCTTGCGTCGGGCCGCTTCGGCATCCGACTCGGACAGCTTTTCGTGAACATAGGCCAGGTGCTGGCCGATAGCGCTTCTGGCCTGCTCTGGCTCGCCGTCGACAATGGCCTGCATGAGATTGCGGTGCTGCGCAGTCAGATGCTCCAGCGTCGAGAGATCATCATGCACGAACATCAGGCGCCGGTTCTGGGCCACGGTGCCCAGCACCAGCTCGAAGAGACTGCCCATGAGCTGTACCAGCACGGCATTGTGCGAGGCTTCGGCAATCGCCAGATGGAACTGGGCGTCGGAGCGGGCCGCGCTGGCGGCATCGCGCGCCTGCTGGTGGCGCAGCATGTCGTCAAAGCAGCGGCGGATGCGGTCCCTGTCCTTGTCGGTAGCACGCTGGGCCGCATACCAGGCGGTGCTGAGTTCCAGGGCCTGGCGTGCTTCCAGCACGTCGTAGCGGTATTGGGGGTCGTCGCGCAGCAGGGACTCCAGCGGTGCGACGGCCTGTTCGTGCCACAGGGGCACGCGCGAGCCGACAAAGGTGCCGGCACCCACGCGGCTTTCGAGCACGCCGCGGCTAGCCAGCTTCTGTATGGCCTCACGCAGCGCCGTGCGCGAGACCCCCAGCTGCTCGGCCAGCGCCCGCTCGGTCGGCAGCTTGGCGCCGCTCTGGAGCTGGGTGCTCTGGATCAGCTCCAGCAACTGCTGGGCAACGCGGTCGGACAGGCGGATGGCGGGCATGAGGTCTGGCAGGAGTTTCAGGTGGTTGGAATCATCCACGGAAACACATAAGCCTGCAGCGTGCAGATGATGCCGATCAGCACCAGGAAGGCCAGGCTGTGCTTGACGGTAAAGCGGAACAGGTCCGATTCCTTGCCGGCCAGGCCCACGGCCGCGCAGGCAATGGCGATGGACTGGGGCGAGATCATCTTGCCGGTCACGCCGCCGGTGGTGTTGGCCGTCACGGCCAGAACCTCGGGCAGCCCCAGCTGGGCGGCTGTCGTGGCCTGCAGGGCGCCGAACAGCGCATTGGCCGAGGTGTCGGAGCCAGTGAGGAACACGCCGACCCAGCCCAGGAAGGGCGAGAAGAACGCAAAGGCCTTGCCGGTGTGGGCCAGCGCCATGGCCAGCGTGGTGGACAGGCCGGAATAGTTGGCGATGAAGGCGAAGGCCAGCACCATGCCGATGGAGTAGATGGGCAGTGTCAGCTCCTTGAAGGTCTCGCCCAGGGTCCGGACTGCCACGGCGGGCTTGAGGCGCAGCAAAAGAATGGCGAGCACGGCGGCGATCAGGATCGCGGTCCCCGTGGCCGACAGCCAGTTGAAGGAGTAGACCGCGCCATAAGGCGTGGGTGTGGCAACGACGGGCGCCATTTTCTGCACCAGATTGTGCAGCATGGGCACGGGGATGCTGAAGACCGTGCCGGACAGCGCGCCACCCGAGGCGAACAGCGCCTTGAAGGGCTTGAGACTCCAGATGGTCACCATGGCGGTGAGGATGATGAAGGGCGACCAGGCTTTGATCACCATGCCGGTCGTCAGCTTGGCAGGGGCCGTCGTCTGGATCTTGGCTGCGCCCGGTTCGGTGTCGAAGCGGAAGATGCGCTTGGGCTGCCAGAACTTGAGAAAGGTGGTCAGAGTCACCAGGGCGAAGATGGCCGAAGTGATGTCCGGCAGTTCGGGGCCGATGTAGTTGGCCGTCAGAAACTGTCCGAGTGCAAAGCTGCCGCCGCCGACCAGCACCGCAGGCCAGGTTTCCTTCACGCCGCGCCAGCCGTCCATGATGGCCATGAGCCAGAACAGCACGATGATGGTCATGAACGGCAGCTGGCGGCCGGCCATCTGGCTGATGGCCATGACATCGACGCCCGAGACCTGACCGGCCACGATGACGGGAATGCCCATGGCGCCGAAGGCCACGGGAGCGGTATTGCCGATCAGGCACAGGCCCGCTGCATACAGGGGCCTGAAGCCCAGGCCCACCAGCAGCGCTGCCGTGATGGCCACGGGGGCGCCGAAACCGGCGGCTCCCTCTAGGAAGGCACCGAAGCAAAAGCCCACCAGGATCAGCTGCAGGCGCTGGTCTTCGGTGACCGAGAGAATCGACGAGCGGATGATGTCGAACTGCCCTGTCTTGACCGAGACCTTGTAGAGAAAGACCGCCGCGACAATGATCCAGGCAATCGGCCACAGGCCGTAGAAGAAGCCATAGACGCCTGCGGCCAGCGCATTGGCAACCGGCATGCGATAGAACAGCAGCGCCACGGCCAGGGACAGCGCCACCGTGATGGTGCCTGCCACATAGCCCTTCAGGCGCAGCTTGGTCAGCGCGAGAAAGAAAAAGATGATGGGTATTAGCGCCACCAGCGCCGACACCCACACATTGCCTGCGGGGTCGTAGTTCTGCGACCAGATTTCTTGCATTGCCTTGATCTCCTGGATATGCGCGGGGAGGGCAACCCTCCTGACTGTCCAGAAGTCTTCCCCGTCAAATTTTCAAAAATGACCGTGCGCAAAGCCGGCTGTGCCGCGCCATAGGCTGGCTTGAGCTATTCCAGTCTTGCCTGCTAAATTGGTATTACCAATATCGGTCGATTTCAAGTGGAGTGGATTTTATGGAGCGAAATAAGTCTTGAATTTCATGGTTTTCCCTTGATTTTTGAAATTAATTGGTAATACCAATTAAGGAGAGGTATGGAATTCTTGGAACATAAAAAAGCCGCAGGCCTTGGGCGCTGCGGCTTTTATGGACAAGCTCATTACCGGCCTGAGGGCGGGTTTTGAGCGCGGTGCTTTAAACCGCCACGGCGTAACCCAGGGGCAACGAGCAAGAGCCCGGGCGGCCCCGCCGGGGGGCTAGCCGATGTTGCCGTCCCTCTGGGGGGAAGCCGCAAAGCGGCTCAGGGGGCGCGTCAATTCACCATCAGCTTGAACGGCCAGACATAGGCCTGCATGGTGACGAACAGGCCCATCAGGCAGGCCAGGGCAATCGAGTGGAAGAACACATAGCGCAGGATGTCGCCCTCGCGGTTGAACCAGCGTGTGGCGGTCGAAGCCACGACAATGGATTGCGCATCGATCATCTTGCCCATCACGCCGCCAGAGCTGTTGGCGGCACCCATGAGGTTGGGGGACAGGCCCAACTGGTCGGCGGCGACCTTCTGCATGCCGCCGAACAGTACGTTGGACGCCGTGTCCGAGCCCGTGAGCGCCACGCCCAGCCAGCCCATCAGCGTGCCGAAGAAGGGGTAGAACACACCGGTGTTGGCAAAGGCCAGGCCCAGGGTGGTGTCTGTGCCCGAGTAGCGTGTCAGCGTGCCCAGGGCCAGCATCAGCACGATGGTCAGCAGCGAGTAGCGCACCAGCCAGGTGGTCTTGAAGAAGGTGCGCACTATGGTCACCGGGTTGTACTTCATGACGAAGGCGCTGACGATGGCAGACAGCAAAATGGCTGTTCCGGTGGCCGACAGCAGGTTCAGCGTGTAGACCGCGCCTTCCTTGGTCGGCTGGGGCACCACGGGCGGCATTTTCTCGATCAGGTTGTGCAGGCCCGTCATGGGGAAAGCGGGGGCAAACAGGCTGTTGAGCCAGGCCTTGACCGGAGGCAGGCCCCAGATGAACACAAACACCGAGAGAATGATCCAGGGTGTCCAGGCGGCGATCAGCGCGCTCCTGCTGTGCTTGGCTACGGGCTGGGGCGGCTTGACTTCGGAGGCGCTGACATCCTTGCCGCGCAGCGAGGCCGAGGTCCAGATCTTCTTGGGCTGCCAGACGCGCAGGAAGAGGATCAGGCTGGCCATGGAAACAATGGCCGCGATGATGTCCACCAGCTCTGGGCCGATGAAGTTGGAGACCAGGTACTGGGGAATGGCAAACGACAGGCCGGTGACCAGAATCGCGGGCCAGATCTCCATCATGCCCTTGCGACCGGCAAAGGCCCAGATCAGCCAGAACGGCACCAGCACCGAGAAGAAGGGCAACTGGCGGCCGATCATGGCGGTCACTTCCATCAGATCGTAGCCATGGACCTTGGCCAGCGTGATGACGGGCGTGCCCAGGGCGCCAAAGGCCACGGGAGCGGTGTTGGCGATCAGCGACAGACCGGATGCCGCCAGAGGCGAAAAGCCCAGGCCGATCAGAATGGCTGCCGTCACGGCCACGGGCGTGCCGAAGCCGGCAGCGCCTTCGAAAAAGGCACCGAAAGAAAAGGCAATCAGCAGCAGCTGGATGCGGCGGTCTTCGGTGATGCCAGAAAGCGAATCCTGCAGCACCTTGAAGCTGCCGTTTTGCTCGGTCAGCTGATGCAGGAAGATGATGTTCAGCACAATCCACCCTATGGGCAGCAGGCCGGTGAAGCCGCCGAACAAGGCTGCGCGCCCCGCCATTTCGCCGGGCATGTTGTAGACAAAGACCGCGATCAGCAGCGCTGCAATCAGGCCAGCTCCTGCGGCCAGGTGGGCCTTCATGTGCAGAAAGCCCAGGCCCACCAGCATCACCACGACCGGAATGGCCGCAAGCAATGTGGATAGCCACATATTCGATAGGGGGTCGTAGACCTGTTGCCAAACCATCTGTGTTGTCTCCTGTTTGTTGTGCGGACAAGGATGGTGGCTGTGCGAATAGGCTTGCATACCTAGCATTTGCCCTTGATTTTCTCTCGCTGAAGAAAATTTCAAAACCGGCATAAATCACTTCAAACCATAGTGCAACGCCGATAGCGGCGATGAGGGCTACCATCGGGTTCAATTCCAATTACAAGGCTAGAAGTCGTGAGCGATCTTTCCAAAATCACCTGTATCGAAGACCTGCGCGTGGTGGCCAAGCGTCGTGTGCCGCGCATGTTCTATGACTACGCCGATTCGGGCTCTTACACCCAGGGCACGTACCGGGCCAACGAAGACGAGTTCCAGACCATCAAGCTGCGTCAGCGTGTGGCCGTGAACATGGAAGGGCGCAGCACGCGCACCACCATGATCGGCGAGGAGGTCGCCATGCCGGTGGCGATTGCGCCCACGGGCCTGACGGGCATGCAGCATGCCGATGGCGAGATTCTTGGAGCCAAGGCCGCGAAGGCCTTTGGCGTGCCGTTCACGCTGTCCACCATGAGCATCTGTTCGCTGGAGGACATAGCCGAGCACACCGATCGTCATCCGTTCTGGTTCCAGCTTTATGTGATGCGCGACAAGGCCTTCATGGAGCGCCTGATCAATCGTGCCAAGGCGGCCAACTGCTCGGCGCTGGTGGTGACGCTGGACCTGCAGATCCTTGGGCAGCGCCACAAGGACATCAAGAACGGCCTGTCCACCCCGCCCAAGCCCACGCTGGCAAACCTCATCAATCTGGCGACCAAACCGCACTGGTGCCTGGGAATGCTGGGTACCAAGCGCCGCAGCTTCGGCAATATCGTCGGCCATGTGGATGGTGTGGGCGATGTGTCCTCGCTGTCGTCCTGGACGGCAGATCAGTTCGATCCGTCACTGAACTGGAGCGATGTGGAATGGATCAAGAAGCTCTGGGGCGGCAAGATCATTCTCAAGGGCGTGATGGATGCCGAGGATGCGCGACTGGCGGCACAAAGCGGTGCCGACGCGCTGGTGGTCAGCAACCATGGCGGCCGTCAGCTTGACGGCGCACCTTCTTCGATTGCAGCCTTGCCGTCGATTGCAGAGGCTGCGGGCAAGGACATCGAAGTCTGGATGGATGGCGGCATTCGCAGCGGTCAGGACGTGCTCAAGGCCCGCGCACTGGGTGCGCAAGGCACGATGATAGGTCGCAGCTTCCTCTATGGTCTGGGCGCTTATGGCCAGGCCGGCGTGAGCAAGGCACTGCAGATCATCCACAAGGAGCTCGACACCACGATGGCCTTCTGCGGGCACACCAATATCAACCATGTCGGCAAAGAGATTCTGTTGCCAGGCACCTATCCCAAGCCGTTTGCAGTGATCTGATCCGTGTTGTCGGCGGCTTGCTGCGCTGCAAGCCGCCGCGACCACTGGCCGGAGGTCAGGAGTTGCCGGCCCTGGGCTTCCACTCCTGCACCTGCTGCTGGATCTTGGCCCGTTGCGCCGGCTTCAATTTCTTGGCAATGATTTCCTGCTGCCTGGCCGAATCCTTCTCGCCGTCCTTGGCTGCCAACAGCGCCCAGAAATAGGCCTGGGGCCAGCTTTGGCTGACACCGCGCCCCAAGGCATACATGGAGCCCACGTTGAACTGGCTATTGGCATCTCCTTGCTCTGCCGCAATCATGTACCACTTGAAGGCCTCCTTGCTGTCTTGCGCCACGCCACGGCCATGGTCGTACATATAGCCGAGATTGCTTTGGCTCGATACATGGTTTTGTGCCACGGCAAGGCGGTACAGCCTGACGGCTTCTTCCGGGTTCTCAGCCACGCCGCGACCGTCGTCATACATCACGGCGAGGTTGAACAGGCCATCGGCATCGCCTTGTTCTGCCGCCAGGCGATACCACTTGACGGCCTCTTCATCGCTTTGCGGCACGCCGCGTCCGCGGCCGTACATCAGGCCCATATTGGCCTGGCTTTCGGCGTGGCCCTGCTTTGCGGCCAGCATGAACCACTTGGCAGCTTCGTCATCATTCTTGGGTCCACCGCGGCCCGTGAGATAGACCGCCGCGAGCTTGAACTGCGCCTGGGCATCGCCCGCCTGGGCTTTTTGCAGCAGTTCGTCCGATTGCGCGATGGCCAGAGGGCCGGAGAGCAGCAGGGCGGCTGCGCAAAGAAGATGGCTGAATTGCTTTTTCATGGATCGCCTGTCGATAGGGTGTTGTTGTTTCGAACGCGCAAATTCAGCGATTTGTCGTCTTGGGTTTCCAGGCACTGATTTTCTTGTCCAGGGTGGCGCGCTCTGCAGGCTTGAGCTTCCGTGCGACTGCATCGCGCAGCGACACCGTGTCCTCCAGGCCCTGGGCGGCCGCCAGGCAATACCAGAAATAGGCCTGAGACAGACTACGCTTGACGCCCCGGCCTTCCTCAAACATCGTGCCGAGGTTGACCTGGGCCGTCGCATTGCCCTGTTCCGCGGCCAGGCCCAGCAGTCTGGCTGCCTCCTTCTCGTCGCGCGGCACGCCGCGACCGGTGGCATACATCACGGCGAGGTTGGCCTGGCCCGAGTCGTGGCCCTTGGCGGCCGTTATGCCAAACCATTTGGCGGCTTCCTGATCGCTTTGCTCTACCCCCCGGCCGCTGACATACATCAGCCCCAGGTTGTACTGGGCATCGAGAAGGTTCTGCGCGGCAGCAAGCCGATACCACTTGACGGCTTCCTGATCGCTTTGCTCCACCCCGCGGCCGTCTTCGTACATGACGCCCAGATTGAACTGGCCGTTGGCCTCGCCCTGCGCTGCCGAGAGGCGATACCACTTGACGGCCTCCTGGTCGCTTTGCTTCACGCCACGGCCTCGGTCATACATCAGGCCGAGATTGCTCTGGCTCAATGCATTGCCTTGTGCGGCAGCAAGACCAAACCAATGAGCGGCTTTCTCGTCGCTTTGCGCCACGCCACGGCCTTCCACGTATATCTGGCCAAGATCCAGCTGTGCCTGTGCATCCCCCGCTTGCGCTTTGTGCAGCAGGTCCGCTGGCTGAGCCATTGCCAAGGTGCTGGCGAGCAACAATGCGGCTGCGGAGTAAAGGTGAGCTATGTTTTTCTGCATTTTTCCTGATGTTCTTGGGATAGAGGTGCCGTTTTCGGCCTGCTGCTGCAAAGCTCGTCATCGCTTCGGGCGGCCCGGAGGTCTCTCCCTGAACGCCGGTGCAGGGGCACGGTGAAGAGGTTCACTGGGTGTGCGCGTGCACGGAAGCTGCACAGCGAGATCTCCGATCGCCGGATCCTGGGCGATTCACGCCCGAGCATGGATCGAGAACCCCTGGAGCACCGGCCATTGCCGTCAATGGAGCAGGCAGATGTGCGGATTGCGGGGCAGAACGAGAAGGCATTCTAGTCACCTGACGAGCTGTAGCCGCCAATCGATCATCTCGACTGGCGGCTACAGCTCGTTGATCAGGGATGCTGCCCGATTGGGCATCATGATCGAGAAGTGCTTAGGCGTGCTGCAGGCGCTTGCGCATGGCAAATCCATAGCCCAGCCCCAGCAAGGCTGCCATGGCCGAGCCTGCGAGAATGCCCAGTTTGGCCGCGCCCAGCAGCTTCGCATCTGCAAAGGCCAGGCCCCCGACAAAGATGGACATGGTAAAGCCTATGCCGGCCAGCAGGCCCACCAGCAGCACACCGCGCCAGTTCAGTCCCTCGGGCAGGCTGCACAGCCCGCTCTTGACGGCCAGCCAGGTGCAGATGAAGACGCCCAGAGGCTTGCCCAGCACCAGGGCCAGCAGCACGGCCATGGCCGTGGTCTGCGGTGCAGTCGCACTCAGGTCTATGTCCGAGAACTGCACGCCGGCATTGGCCAGAGCAAAGATGGGCATGATGCAGAAAGCCACCCAGGGATGAAGAATCATGGGCAGGCGCAGAGCGGGCGGCAACAGGTCGCGCTGTGCGAGCTGGGCGGTGCGCAGCTCCTGCAGCAGGTGCTGCGGATCGGGCCGGCCGCTGAGCACCTGCTCGCCAGCCTTGCGCATGGCCGTCTGTGCCGTGATCAGCAGCGGCATGGGGGCAGGGCGGGCAAACACGGGCGTCATCAGGCCCAGCACCACGCCTGCCAGGGTGGGGTGTGCACCGGTCTTGAGCAGGCCGAACCAGAGAATGGCGCCGGGCAGCACATACAGGGGCGCGGCGGCAATGCCCATGCGGTTGAACAGCAGCACCAGCAGCACGCCGGCTGCGGCAACCACAAAGCCCATGGCCTGCAGGCCGCCCGAGTAGAAGAAGGCAATGATGAGCACGGCCACGATGTCGTCGATGATGGCCAGGGCCAGCAGGAAGATACGCAGTGCACCCGGGATATTGCGGCCCAGCAAGGCCAGCACGCCCACGGCAAACGCGATGTCGGTCGCCGTCGGAATTGCCCAGCCGTTGAGCAGCGTCCTGTCGTTGCCCGCCAGGGCCACATAGATGAGTGCGGGTACGGCCACGCCGCCGATGGCTGCGATCAGGGGCAGACTGGCCTGGCGCAGGCTGGCCAGCGCGCCGTTGTGCAGCTCGCGACGGATCTCCATGCCCACGACCAGAAAGAACACCGTCATCAGCACGTCGTTGACGATGAAATGCAGATCGGTGCTGAAGCTCCATGGGCCCAGCGTCAGCGCGACGGGGGCATGCCACAGTGCAAAGTAGCTTGGAGCCGCAGCGGAGTTGGCCCAGACAAGGGCTGCTGCAGCGGCCAGCATGAGCACCATGCCGGCAAAGGATTCGATATGCAGCAGGTGCGAGATCTGCGCCTGCACGCGCTCGGTGGCGGATTGCAGCGCGGGGATGCGGGGTGAATTCTGGGATGCAGAAGGCGCAGGGGCCTGCACAAGTGTCTGTGGGTCCATGAGTTGGTAGGTGTCTGAAGTCGTGCTCTGAAGGCGCGCTGCACCTGAGGCAATGCCTGCTGGTGCCGTCTGCATTGCTAGACGACTGGCGCGCTGGCGGCCCGACCTGCGCATGAACATTCACCTGCCATCGCCACCTTGTGCGGCGGGCACCCGGCTGAAATTGTAGCTAAAGATGCAGCAATGGTCTGGATATGTGGTTTATTTGCGGGGAAGCAGGCCTCGCCATCAGGACGGTTGCCTCTCGCGCTTCGCGTCGCCTTGGCTCAAGCGGGTGGACTGCACGAATCACGTCAGCGCCGCCCGGCAGCCGGCGCTATGCTGGCGCGCTAACGAAAGAGAAGGCGTGTCATGTCGGGCATAGGAATGGAATATTTGTGGGTGGGAGTGGTGCTGTTTGCGGCGGCGGCGCAGACGGTGCGCAACACAGCCCAGCGCTCGCTGACGGCGCAGGTCGGTACGCTGTCGGCCACGCTGGTGCGCTTTCTCTACGGCCTGCCGTTCGCCGCCGTCTATCTGCTGGCGCTGTATGCGCTGGGCGATCCTTCCCTGGTGCTGCCGAAGTTCAGCGTCGCCTATCTGGGCTGGATTGCGCTTGGTGCGCTCTTTCAGGTCGCAGCCACGGTCGCCTTGCTCATGGCCATGAAGGAGCGCAACTTTGCCGTGGCGGTCACGCTGTCCAAGACCGAGGTGCTGCAGGTGGCACTGTTTGCCGCCATGTTCCTGCACGAGTTGCCGACCCGGCTGGCGCTGCTGGCCATGGTGCTTGCCACGGTGGGCGTGCTGATGCTGTCGCTGCCGCCGCGCGGGCAACTGTTCACGCTCTCGGCCTGGACCAGCAAATCTTCGGTCTACGGGCTGATCTGCGGCGCCTGTTTTGCGCTGGCCACGGTGGGCTTTCGCGGCGGCGCGGTCGAGATCGCAACACTGGGCGTGAGCTCGCCCTGGCTGTCCGGGGCCTGGGGCGTGCTGATCGCGCAGACCATGCAGTCTGTCGTCATGAGCGCCTGGATTGCCAGAACCCATGAACAGGGCCTGCGTCCCATCTTCAAGGCCTGGCGCATCTCGCTGCTGGCCGGCAGCATGGGCGCTGCGGCCTCGCTGGCCTGGTTCACCGCCTATGCCATGCAGGGGGCCGCTGCCGTGCGCACCCTGGGCATGGTGGAGGTGGTGTTCAGCTATATCGTCTCGCGCAAGGTGTTCAGCGAGAAGCTCTCATTGACGGAAAAGCTGGGCATGGCGCTGATGATGCTGGGCCTGGTGCTGATCTGTCTGCAGCTCTGATTTCAAGAGCTACCTGCGCTTGTCTGTGCTCATTTTCAAAGCTAAAAATCTTTGAAATCAAACATGAGAAAGCGCAAGAAGCTTCTGAATCAATAGCTTTCTGCAGCGACGATGCGCGATGCCGTGCCTGGCTTGTTGGTGCAGTTCCTTGAATCAGCTATCAGGCGCTGGCGGTGGTCAGCGTGGCCGGCCGGGACTGCCTGCTGGCGCTGCCCATGGACTGCAGCACGACATCGCCGACCATGTCGGCGGTGACGGCCGACAAGGTCCAGCCCAGATGGCCATGGCCGGTGTTGTAGAACACGCAGGGCTTGTTGCCAGGGCCCACGCGCGGCAGCATGTTCGGCATCATGGGACGCAGACCGGCCCAGGGCACGACGCTGCGCGTGCTGACGCCTGGGAAGCACTGCTGCACCCATTCGATGAGCGGGCGGATGCGGTCGGCGCGGATGTCCTTGTTGTAGCCGTTGAACTCCGCCGTGCCGGCCACGCGAAAGCGCTCTTCGCCGAGGCGGCTGGTGACCAGCTTGGTCTCGTCGTCCAGCAGGCTCACGACGGGAGCTGCGGCGCGGCTGGCTTCGTCCGGCAGATTGACCGTGATGGAATAGCCTTTGACCGGATAGATGTTGACGCTGTCGCCGAGCTGGGCGGCCAGCGCACGGCTGGCCGTGCCAGCGCAGACCACCATGGCGTCGAAGGTCGAAGTTTCGGTTTCCAGACCCTGGCGCACGGTCACGCTGGCCTGTTTGCCATTACTGTCCACCGACACGATTTCCTGACCGTAGCGGCATTGCACGCCCAGTCGCTCGCAGGCGGCGGCAAGGCCGCTGGTGAACTTGTGGATGTCGCCGGTGGAGTCGCTCTCGGTGAAGTAGCCGCCATAGAAGGTTCCGGACAGGGTCGGCTCGATGGCCTTCATTTCATCGGGCGTGACGGCGCGGCGCTCCAGCCCGCCTTTGGCCAGCAACTGGGAAACCTTGCCCGCATGCTCAAAGCCTGCTCGGTCGCGGTAGATATGCAAGATGCCTTTTTGCTTCAGATCGAAGTCAATGCCTTCGCTGGCTGCCCAGTCAAACAGGTGCTCGCGTGCCGCAATCGCCAGCCTGGCGGTCTCCACGGTGTTTTTCTCGTAATGGGGGATGGCAGCGAGAAACTGGCAGAACCAGGAAATCTTGTGCCAGCTGGGCTTGGGGTTGAGCAGCAGCGGAGCATCGCTCTTGAGCATCCACTTGAGGCCCTTGACGATGGTGGACCAATGGGTCCAGACCTCGGCGTTCGAGGCCGAGAGCTGGCCGCCATTGGCGAACGAGGTCTCCATGGCGGCATAGCGCTGCTTCTCGAACAGGGTGACGGAAAATCCGCGGTGTGCGAGGGCGTAGGCGGTGGTCACGCCCGTGATGCCACCGCCGATGACGGCGATTGTCTTCATGATTCAGATTGCAGATGCGTCAAGGGTGGAGCCCGTGCGCAACATGCGCAGCGGACGCCCCCTCTGTTCTGGACCTGAGAGATTCACGAGGCAGGGCCTTGCGGCGCTGCTCGCTTGCTCCTTCGGTATGCCCGGCGGACGATGACGTCCGGACATTCTTCAGAGTGTGTGAAAGCGATGCCGATCCTTTGGCCTGAGAGTTTCCGGGGCGGTTGCTCCTTCGGCGCTGCATGCGCCAAGTTTGCGCTGCAGTCTCTCTCGGCATCACCGGGCTGAGAGCCTGTGGGCAAATGTAGGAAGAACGGCGGCGCCTGGATATACGGGTTTACTAGAGTTCTGCGTCAGGGGGCGGCCATGGCTGATCATGTCGGGTCTGCGATATTTGATAGCACTTACCGCTTATCCTTCAATGAAATATTGATTGTTTGCCTTTGAAAATGAATGTATTCAAGAGCAATGTGCTTCTAAGTTCATAGCAATAAGCTCTGTCAAGTACGCCTGAGCAGCCCCAGAGTCAGCCCCTGCATTGGCACAGCGGCTTATGGAGGTTGGTGTATTTGGGCAAAATATCGTCTTTGCCTGTCAATTGGCCCGGCGATATCACCGCTTTGCCATTGAAGCGCCCGACTGGGGTGGCTGCCGATTCAGGATGCAACTGGCCTATCCGCCATGGCGTTCTGCTGTCATGGCTTCGTTCCTTTGTCCTTGTTGACCGCGACCGTCATGGTCGCCTTTTTGCGTTGCCTGTCGCAGCGCCTGCGGGATGGTTGGGTGTTTTGTCTGGATGGGCGCAAACCATTACAACAAGACATTTATGTCCCAACCCAACTCAAGCCAGCAGCTTGCGCCGACTGGCGATGGTGACGATAAGCAGCCCCGCTTGCACCGGGTGCTCAAGCAGCGCCACCTGAGCATGATCGCCATTGGCGGCGCCATCGGCACGGGCCTGTTCGTGGCCTCCGGCTCGGCCATTGCCCAGATCGGCCCGGGCGGAGCCGTGCTCACCTATCTGCTCATCGGCATCATGGTGTACTACATCATGACCAGCCTGGGCGAGCTGGCTGCCTTCATGCCGGTGGCCGGTTCCTTCTCGACCTATGCGTCGCGCTATGTGGATCGCGGCTTCGGCTTTGCGCTGGGCTGGAACTTCTGGTTCAGCTGGGCTGTGGTGGTGGCGGTGGACCTGGTGGCCTCGCAACTGGTCATGGCCTACTGGTTTCCCAATGTACCAGGCATCCTATGGAGCGGCCTGTTCCTGCTGCTGATGGTGGGGCTGAACGCGTTTTCCGCGCGCGGCTTTGCCGAGGCCGAATATTGGTTCGCGCTGATCAAGGTGCTGGCCGTGGTGGCCTTTCTGATCACCGGCGTGATGATTCTGTTCGGCATCATCAGCAACGGCCATGTGCCCGGTTTCGAGAACTGGACCACGGGCGATGCGCCATTCGTCGGCAATTTCGCGACCTTTGTGGGCGTGGCCATGATCGTGGCCTATTCCTTCCAGGGCACGGAGCTGGTGGGCGTGGCGGCGGGCGAATCCGAGAATCCGCGTGAGAACGTGCCGCGTGCGATTCGCCAGGTGTTCTGGCGCATCCTGCTGTTCTATGTGCTGGCGATTGTCGTCATCGGCTTTCTGATTCCCTATACCGATCCGCAACTGCTGCGCACCGATGTGGCCGATATCGCTGTGAGCCCGTTCACGCTGGTGTTCCAGCACGCAGGCCTGCTGTCGGCGGCCACGGTGATGAATGCGGTGATCCTGACCTCGGTCCTGTCGGCCGGCAACTCGGGCATGTATGCGGCCACGCGCATGCTCTACAACATGGCGACCGAGGGCAATGCGCCGCGCATCTTCTCCCGGCTGACCCAGAACGGCGTTCCGCTGGTAGCCTTGATCGGCAGCACGCTGGTTGCCAGCCTGTGCCTGTTTTCCTCGCTCTACAGCCCGCAGGCCGTCTATATCTGGCTGTTGAATCTGGCCGGCATGACGGAATTCATCGTCTGGCTGGGCATTGCCGTCAGCCACTACCGTTTCCGTCGCGGCTATGTCATGCATGGTCACGATGTGGGCCTGCTGCCCTACAAGGCCGGCGCCTTCCCCTTCGGCCCCATCTTTGCCTTCGTGCTGTGTCTGGTTGTGACGCTGGGCCAGAACTATCAGGCCTTCCTGGAAGATCGCATCGATTGGGGCGGGGTGGTCTCGACCTATCTGGGCATTCCGCTGTTCCTGCTGTTCTGGCTGGGTTACTGGCTGGTCAAGCGCAAGACCTGGATCAGCTATGCCGATATGCGCTTTGACGAGCTCGAAGACATCAAGCAGGGCAAGGTTTCGTCCTGAGACCGTTTGAGCCTTCCTCTTTTCTGTGCGGGAGGCTGAAGGCAGCAGGGCTGAGGTCATGCCGCTGCTCGCTGTTTTCAGGTGCGTGTGTGCTTGTTTAATGCATGGATGCCGCCTCTTGCCAGCGCAGGCAAAATCGGCACTGTGAGCGATTTTCCCACCAGCCCCGAGCCCAGATCCAGGCGCATAGCGCATCTGGACATGGATGCGTTCTACGCCTCCGTGGAGCTGCTGCGCTACCCGCAGCTCAAGGGGCTGCCGGTGGTGATCGGCGGCGGGCGGCGCAGCTTTGACGAAGAGCTGTTGGCGCGGCATGCGGGGCGGCCGCTGTCCGAGATCCCGTTGGCCGACTTTCCGCTGCTGCGCGATTACACGGGGCGCGGCGTGATCACCACGGCCACCTATGCGGCGCGGCAGTTCGGCGTGGGCTCGGCCATGGGCATGATGAAGGCAGCCAGGCTGTGCCCGCAGGCGATTCTTCTGCCCGTGGACTTTGCCGAGTACCGGCGCTTTTCGCGGGCCTTCAAAGAGATCATCGTGTCGATTGCGCCGCTCATGGAGAACCGCGGCGTGGACGAGGTCTATATCGACTTCACCGACGTGCCGGGCGGCCAGCGCGAGGGCGGACGCGTGCTGGCCCGGCTGATCCAGAAATCCATCTTCGACGCCACGGGCCTGACCTGCTCGGTCGGCGTGGCGCCCAACAAGCTGCTGGCCAAGATGGCCAGCGAGTTCAACAAGCCCAACGGCATCTCCATCGTCCAGCCCGAAGACCTGCAAAGCCGGATCTGGCCGCTGGCCTGCCGCAAGGTCAACGGCATAGGCCCCAAGGCCGATGCCAAGCTCAAGAGCCTGGGCATAGAAACCATCGGCGACCTGGCCGCGCAAAGCCTGCCGCAGCTGCTGCACTGGTTTGGCAAAAGCTATGGCCACTGGCTGCACGAGTCGGCCTGGGGGCGGGACGAGCGTGCCGTGGTGACCGAGAGCGAGCCGGTGTCCATGAGCCGCGAGACCACCTTCGAGCGCGATCTGCATGCCGTGCGCGACAAGGCCGAACTGGGCGCCATCTTCACGGACCTGTGCGAGCGGCTGGCCGAGGATCTGCGGCGCAAGGGTTATGTGGGGCGCACCGTGGGCATCAAGCTGCGCTATGACGACTTCAGGATCGCCACGCGGGACCAGACTCTGAACCTGCCGATACAGGATGCGGCAGCCATCCGCCTGGCCGCAGGCCAATGCCTCAAGCGCGTACCGCTTGGCAAGCGCATCAGGCTGCTGGGGGTCAAGGTCTCGGGCCTGATTGCCGAGCAGCTCTGGCAGGCCAGCGCCCACGATCCGGTGGCAAGAGAGCTGCTGCTCAGACCTCATGGTTTGACCTCGGTCAAGCATTCTGATCCCTATACCGCATCTCTGTTCTGAGCTTGGGGCCACGGGAATCATCGCTGTGCGATGATCCAAGTGTGAATTTGTGTATCTGGTTAACCAGCTGACTACGGGATGCCTGATCGCTCACTCTCGAACAAAAACTACATAGGCCTATTGGAGGAGTGCAAAGCATGCGCCTGAACCTGCCGGTATCTCAACAAAACTACGACTTTCCGGGTGACGAGCTGCTGGTCTCCAGCACCAACACCAAGGGCGAGATCACCCATTGCAACCCGGCCTTCGTGCGCGTCAGCGGCTATGCCTACGAAGAGCTGATCGGCCAGCCGCACAATCTGATTCGCCATCCCGACATGCCGGCCGCTGCCTTCAAGGACATGTGGCGCACCATTGCTCATGGCTATCCCTGGACGGCACTGGTCAAGAACCGCCGAAAGAACGGCGACCACTACTGGGTGCGCGCCAATGTCACGCCCATCATGGAAGGCGGCAAGCCAAGCGGCTATCTGTCAGTGCGTACCAAGCCTTCGGCCAGGGAGGTGGCTGAAGCCGAAGCGCTGTACGCGCGCATGAGCAACGAGGAAAAGCAGGCGCAGGCCAGCTTCCGCCTGCGCGCAGGCGCGGTGCGCCGCCTGGGCCTGATGGGCTGGTGGGACGGTCGCAAGGATGTGGGCCTGGTGGCGCGCATGGCCTGGCTGCTGGCCATCGTGGCCTTGATCACCATGCTGCCCGATATGCTGGGCTGGCAGGGTGCAGCCGCCAGGGGCTGGCGTGCTGCAACCCTGGTGGCAGGCGGCGCATTCGTGCTGTGGCGCTTTCAACGGCGCTGCGTGGCGGGACTGGAGGAGGCCAGCCGCTTTGCGGCCGATGTGGCAGCCTGCAATCTGAGCACCGAATGCAACCAGAGCTATAGCGGTGCCGTGGGGGCGCTGATGCTGAGACTGCAGCAGATCCAGATCAATCTGCGCGCCGTGGTGGGTGATGTGCGTACCGAGGTGCAAGGCTTTGCCCAGACCGCCCATGAAATCGCCCAGAGCAGTTTCGATCTGGCAGGGCGTACCGAGTCGCAGGCCACCAGCCTGCAGCAGACGGCGGCCTCGATGGAGGAAATTTCGGGCACCGTGTCGCAGACGGCTGATACGGCACAGTTCATGGCCGGTGCCAGCGACGAAAGCAGCAAGGTGGCCAGCCGCAGCGGCGCAGCCATCAGTGAAGTGGGACTGGCCATGGAACATATCCGCGGCTCTTCCACCCGCATGAGCGAGATCATTGGTGTGATCGAGAGCATTGCCTTCCAGACCAATCTGCTGGCGCTGAACGCGGCTGTGGAAGCAGCGCGGGCCGGCGAGCAGGGCCGTGGCTTTGCCGTGGTGGCGGGCGAGGTGCGGGCACTGGCCCAGCGCAGCGCCGAAGCGGCCAAGGAGATCAGCGTGCTCATCAACCGCACGGTCGACGGCATCAACGACGGCAATGCGCGTATGCGTGCCGCAGGTCAGACCATAGACGGCATGGTGCAGGCCGTGGACAAGGTCGGCTCCCTGGTGCACCAGATCAGCATTGCCACACGCGAGCAGTCGATAGGCATCTCCCAGGTCAACGAGGCCGTGGCCCAGCTGGACTCTGTGACCCAGCAGAATGCGGCCCTGGTGGAGCAGTCGACCAGCGCCGCGCAATCGCTGCGCCAGAGTGCCAGGACGCTAGAGCGTTCGGTGGACGTGTTCCATCTCTAGGCTTTTGTGGTCTTGCTCTGAAAAGGCAGCCGTGGAGCTGCCTTTTTCACATCGGCTTTCGGTAGGATTGCGGCATGAGTGTTGTGCTGACCCTGATCGCCATTGCGGCGCTGGCCCTGTGTGTGCTGATCTGGCTGATATCGCGTTTGCGCGCTGACGCCAGACCTGCGTCGTCTGCAACTGCCGGGCAGGAGGCCGAGCCGTCCATGGCCCAGGCCAGAGCTGCGTCGGAGGTTGCGGCGCAGACACTCTCCGATCAAGAGGTTGCGGCGCAGGCGGATACGGCGTCAGAGGCCAGCAGGGATGTGAATTTTCGTCCTCAGGGCGAGCGCGGCATGGGCGGCCCCATCTATGGCGATGTGCTGTGTGCGGACGGCGTCTACCTGCCCCATGTCTGGGAGATGGACATGCACACCTCCTATGACGGGCGCTGGCTGCGCACGGGCTTTTATGACAGCGAGGCTGCGCATCTGGTCGACCGCAAATCACGTCGCAGCTGGGTGATCAGCAAGCCGGAAGGTGAGCTGCTGGATGCCATCCACTGGCGCATGCCACGCTGGAGCGGCGAGAGCATCAACGAAAGCGGCATTGCCGATGATGCGCATGTGATCATGTCCGATGCCAGCTTCGAGGCCTGGTTGGGCGAGCATATGGCTGCGCAGCCACAGCCCCTGCTGCAGGTGGTGGATCTCTGGGTGCCGGCAGACTGCCTGCCGGCCGAAGTCGCCCGGCCCATGCCGACTCTGCCGCAACCGGCTCAGCCCAGCCCGGTGCCGCCAGTGCTGCTGCAGCGCCACTGGCCGGCTTCGCTGCGCAAGCTGCGCTACCCCATGGCTCCGCTGCAGAATCCGCACTGGCAGCTGATGCTGGGTGAGTCCGCCCAGCCCTGGGTGCTGGACGAGAGCCACAGCATGGTCTGGCGTGCCGATGCCCAGGCCTTTGCGCTCTATGCCTACCCCACCCAGGGCGATGCCAGCCAGGCCAGCCTGCGGCTGGCCGTCTGGACCATGGAGCGAGGCTGGCAGCAATGGCCGCAGTTGATGCCCGAGGATCGCAAGCCCTGGGCCCTGGGCCTGCCGGATCTTGAGCAGCCGAGCGAGCCGCAAGCGCCAGCGGTTTTGCCGCTGAGCTGGCTCAATGACCTGCTGCTGCAGAGGGTGCAGCTCGATACGCCCGAGACCGAGCGCCTGCACGACGGCACCAGCATCAGCTGCGCCATGAGCGAGGTGGATGTCTGCGCTGCCCATCAGCGCGATGGCCTGCCCATCCTCAAACCCTCGCTTCCCTTGTGCTTCGACTGGCTGCGTGATCCGGCGCAGCCCGCACTGTGGCGAGCGCAGAGCGAGCCGCTCAAGGGGCAGCGTCTGATCTGGACCCTGTCCAAGCCCGCCAGAGAGGAGCTGGGCGAAACGGCGGCCTACAACCTGCAATGGGGCGAACGCCATCTGCCCGGCACCTGGGCACTGGAACACGTGATCGTGCAGGGGCGCTGGGCGATTCTCATGCCGCACGGCCGTGCACCGATTCGTGGTGGCAGCGGCAGCCTGCAAGTCTGGGACGGGGAGCGCCTGCAAAGCGTGGACCTGCCCTGGCCCGTGGTGCGGCTGGCCGCTGTGCCGTCGGTCAAGGGCGGCATGGCCGCTCGCCTGCGCGTGCTGGCGCTGACGGCCAGTCTGGCGGACAAGGACTGGGACCCCTCGACCGCATCCTGGCGCTGGCCTCTGCAGTCCGTATCGGCGAGCCATCTGGCAAGACCCGACTGGCGCCCGCTTTACTCCGAGCGTGAACTGGCGTCCGATGCGCAAGGGCGCTGGCAGTTGCTGCCGCGCTGGCGTGAGGTGAGACAGATCCAGCATCCCTGCGCCGACGGCGACTATGTCTGGCGCGACGATGTGCGCGGCGACACCGTCTGGTGGTGGGGCGGTGTGAACGAGCGCGTCAACCACTATTGGCAGCATGATGAACCTCGCAAGGACGGCGTGATCATGACGCGCAGCGGTCTGGCGTTCTGCGGTGTCGGGCCCTGTGCCTGTCCCCATCCTTCAGGCGAAGGCTGGGCCTTGCTGGAGCCGGTGGAGACACGCTATGGCGAACTGGGTCAATGGCAGCTGCACTGGCTCAACCCGGTGGAAAAGGAAGTGCGCACGCTGACGCTCAAGGCGCGTATGCCGGTGCTGCAGGGCTGGGATGCCCAGGGCCTGCATTGGCAGGATCTGCCCTTGCCTGACGAGGCGGCGCTGCAGGGCGAGGCCAGGGCGGTTCACAAGCCCCCGTCGGAGCCCGCAGCGGCGCGTCAGTTGGTGGTGGCTCAGACCTGGCAGCGTGCTGCCGTCGAGCCTCTGCGCCAGGGCATGAACGGGCTGTGGCTGCGCATTCAGGATCTGCGCTATGCAGAGGCGTTGCTGGGGCAGGATGACTGCCCTTGGAAGAATTGATCCCCATGAGCCGCTTCGCGGCTTCCCCCTGAGGGGGCGGCAGCCTTGCAGCGGGCCGCCCCTTGCTTGCTGCCCTTGATGGGGTCGTGCCGGTGCTACTGGCGTGCCGTACGCACATTGGCGGGCAGGGCGCCCGGGTGGCTGGTGCGGAAGGGGTTGATGTCCAGACCGCCGCGGCGCGTGTAGCGCGCGTAGACGGCCAGCTTGATGGGTTTGCAGCGGCTCCAGATGTCCATGAAGATGCGCTCCACGCATTGCTCATGGAATTCGTTGTGGTTGCGAAAGCTCACCAGGTACTGCAGCAGACCCTCCTGCTCGATCTGCGCACCGCTGTATTGAATCTGCACGCTGCCCCAGTCGGGCTGGCCGGTGACCAGGCAGTTGCTCTTGAGCAGGTTGCTGACCAGGGTCTCGCTGACGGGTGCTTCGTCGTGGTTGGCACGCAGCAGCTCGGGAGCCGGCGTGTACCGGGTGCACTCCACATCGAGGCGGTCCAGCAGCAGACCGTCCAGCTCATGCACTTGCTGGGCATCGAACTGATCCGCTTCCAGCAGCCGCACGCCCACGCTGCCCTGGGTTTGGCTGCCGCGCCAGGTGGCTTCGGACAGATCGCTGCGCAGTCGCGCCAGCACCTCGCTGGCGTCGGCAAAGCGGGTGTTGTTGAAGCTGTTCAGATACAGCTTGAAGGACTTGCTTTCGATCAGGTTGGGCGTTTCGCAGGGAATGGTGAAATGCGCCAGCGCCACCTGGGGCTTGCCGCGCAGATTGAGCCAGGAAACTTCGAATGCGGTCCACAGATCGGCGCCAAAGAACGGCGGGTTGACGGCGGCGCCGATTTCCTCGCGCTTGGCGAGGCGTGGCAGGGGAAAGAGCAGGGACGCGTCGTACTGGTCCACATAGGCAGAGCTTTTGCCCAGCTGCGATTGTTCAGGGGTGTGCATGATTCAAAAACAAAATGGCCAGCAGTAAAAAAGATAGCTGCTGGCGCTTTATGGGTAATGGATAGAGCCTGTTTTTACTTGAACTCTCGCTCGCGCAGCCACTTGGTTGCAATCCATTTTTCGCCCTCCAGCACGGGAGCGCCGCCGTGCAGGGTCTTGGTCGCCGGCTCGGGCCGGTTGTAGCTGAAGAATACGGCATTACCACGGCGCGGCACGACCTGCAGCCCTACATCGGGAAAGGTGGTTGCGCCGCCGCGTGCAGGCTCGTTGAGATACATGACCAGGGTTCCCACGCGCTGGCCGCCACGCTTGAGTATGGTTGGCGTGCCGGGCTCGTTGGGGGCGAAGTAATCGTAATGCGGCTTGTATTCGGCGCCTGGCCGGTAGTGCAGCACCTGCATGCCTTCGCCGTTTTCCAGCGGCCAGTTCAGCAGGCGTGCGATGCGCTGCTCCACACGGCTGATGAGATCGTTCTCGCCCCGCTGGAAGAACATGCCATTGCTGGTGCGGTCGTCGTTGACTGCCTCGCCGCCGCTCTGGTTGTCCACGGTCAGCGAGCGCTGCATGCGCGGGCGGGCAGCTGCGATGATGGCATCGCACTCCTCGTTGGAGAGCAGGTTGCCGAACACCACCACGCGCGGGTGGCGCACGCTCATCAGGACATGGACATCGCGATCGCCGGCATGGACGCAGCAGGGATCGGTCAGAAGATCGGGCTCGGGAACGCCTGACTCATGAATCTGCACTGCCACTTCGGCTTCCGGCCGGGCTGCTGCGAAAGGCAAGGGCAGTTCACCCTCTTCGGGAAGGGCCAGTGCCCGGCGTGCCAGGTGCTCGGCCCAGCCCGCCTTGCGCATGGATTGCAGCAGCGATGGCAGTGGCACGCCAGAGGCGCTTTGTGTTCGCACCCATTGCATCAGCTCGGGTGTCAGGCCGGGAGGTGTGACGAACTCGTCTTGGGTGGAGGTGCTCATGTCGACAATGCTAGTGTGCACTGATGCCGATTTCAATGCGCAGCGTCAGTCTTGCAGCTTGCGGCGGAACACCAGCTTGCCGGGCGTGCTGGCCTGCTCGGCCAGCGCATAGCCTTCCAGATCGAACTTGCGCAGGTCGGCCACCTTCCTGGCCTTGTGCTGCACGGCCCAGCGCACCATCAGCCCGCGCGCGCGCTTGGCATGGAAGCTGATGATCTTGTACTTGCCGCCCTTGAAGTCCTCGAAAACGCATTCGACCACGGGGGCCTTGAGCGTCTTGAGATCCACGGCCTTGAAATATTCCTGAGACGCCAGGTTGACGACAATGCGCTCGGCCTGGGCGTCACCGCGCTCGGCTTGTGCAGCACTGCGCTCGTTCAGATAGTCGGCAATCTGGGTTCCCCAGAACTGATAGAGGTTGCTGCCCTTGGCATTTTCCAGCCGGGTGCCCATCTCCAGGCGATAGGGCTGCAGCAGGTCCAGCGGGCGCAGCACGCCATAGAGGCCGCTCAGGATCACGACATGCTCCTGGGCCCAGTCCAGCTCCCTGGGCTTGAGGCTGGCTGCATTCAGACCTTCGTAGACATCGCCATTGAAGGCCAGCACGGCCTGGCGCGAGTTCTTTGCGGTGAACCTGGCACTGAACGCTTCGTAGCGGCCGACATTGAGCACGGCGAGCTTGTCGCTGATGCTCATGAGCTCGGAAATCTGCTGGGGCGACTTCTCGCGCAGCACTTCGATCAGCTCCAGGGGCTGCTTTTTGAACACTGGCAGCGTGTGCGGCAGCTCGGCGGAAATAGGGCTTTCATAGTCCAGCGATTTGGCCGGAGAGATCAGAAACAACATGGCTTGACGTTCACTCAATCAAAGAAAGGGCGCATGAAAAAGGGCCAAGGCCCCATCCACCGAAGTGGACAGTCCCCTTGGCCCTGTGATGCCGGAAGGCAGTCTGCTTAGGCGTTGGCGCCTGCAGCCTGTTCTTCCTTCTCGAACGGCAGCTGCATCAGGCTCAGATCCTTGCGGGTCTCGACCAGAATCAGCGGGCCTTCGTCGAGCACCACCACGGGCGGGCGCTCGCGAGGAATGCGCACGGGCTTGGGCTCGGCGGCAATCGCAGCCTGGACGGCGGCGATCTTTTCGGCATCGGAGTTGATCCATTCCAGACCCGATGCGGCTGCGAGGGCTTGCAGCTCGGCAATCGGCAGCGCATAGGTCTGTGCCTTGGGCGCTGCGACTGCGGGGGCAGGAGCTGCGGTTTCAGCCACGGGCTCCACGGCGGCGGCCTGAGGCTCTGCGGCAGCCGCAGGCTCTGCTTGCACAGGCTGGGCAGGCTCTGCTGCAGGAGCGACAGCTGCTACCACGGCTTCTGCTGCCACGGGTGCCTGCACTTGTGCAGCAACAGGCGCTTGCTCTGCCTGAGCCTGAGGTGCAACAGCATCAAAGTAGCTGCGACGTGCCGGCTGCTCGCCAGCGTCTGCGGCGGGCACTTCGACCGGGGCCTGGGCTTCGGCTGTCTGCTCGGCAGACTGCTCTTCTGCCTGGGCATCGCGCGGTGCACGGTCGCGGCGGTCACGGCCATAGCGGTCACGCGAACGGCGCTGGCGGGGTTCGCGAGCCTCGCCGCCTTGTGCGCCATCCTGCACCTGAGCGTCAGAGCCTTCAGCTTGGGCGGTGTTCAGCTCCGCTTCGTCGGCCACGGCCTGCATGGCGGGCTGGGCATCGGCGTTGCGATTCTGGCGCTCGCGGCGGCCTTCACCGCGTTCGCTGCGCTCATTGCGTTCCGCACGCTCACCGCGCTCCTGGCGGTTGCGCTCGGGCTTGGGAGCTGCGTTGAACTCTTCGCCATTCAGCGCGGCTTCTGCCACCTGGGGCTGGCGGTCGTCGCGGCGCTCGTTGCGTTCGCCACCGCGGCGACTGCCGCGCTCGGGGCGGTCCTGGCGCTGTTGCTGCTCGGGACGCTCGTTGCGTTGCTGCTCATCACGGCCCTGGGCATTGCGGCGGTTGTTGCGGTCTCCACGTTCGCTGCCAGTGCGCTCCGCGCTGTTGCGGTCGCCACGTTCGTTGCGGTCACCGCCGCGGCGGTTGCGGTCACCGCCACGGCCTTCGCCTCGGCGCCCGTCGCGGCTGCCTTCACGGGCGGCCGGGGCGGGTGCTTCGACCACTGGCGCGGGCGCTGCCACGGGAGCCGGTGCGCCAAAACCGAACAGATTCTTGAGCCAGGCAAAGAAGCCTTGCTCGCGCACCACGGGGCGGGCCGCTACGGGAGCGGGCGTCGCAGCTGCAGTGCGAGGCTGGCGGGGTGGACGAGGCTCGGCAATCGGCGCGGGAGCATCGGGCAGCACGCCCTTGATGACGGGAGTCTGCTTGTTGGTCGGCTCCTGCGAGCGGCGAGTGACGGTGGTCACTTCTTCGGGCTCGTCGGCCAGCTTGTAGCTGGCTTCCATGGATTCCAGGCGCGAGTCGTCGTGCTTGAGGCGCTCGAGCTTGTAGTGCGGCGTGTCCATGGACTTGTTGGGCACCATGATCACGTTGACGCGCTGCTTGAGCTCGATCTTGGTGATTTCGCTGCGCTTCTCGTTGAGCAGGAAGGAGGCCACTTCCACGGGCACCTGGCAGTGCACGGCGGCCGTGTTGTCCTTCATGGACTCTTCCTGGATGATGCGCAGAATCTGCAGCGCCGAGCTTTCCGTGTCGCGGATGTGGCCGGAGCCGCCGCAGCGCGGGCAGTTGATGTGGGCGCCCTCGGACAAGGCGGGCTTGAGGCGCTGGCGGCTCATTTCCATCAGGCCGAACTTGCTGATGGTGCCGAACTGCACGCGGGCGCGGTCCTGGCGCAGGGCATCGCGCAGGCGGTTTTCCACTTCGCGGCGGTTCTTGGCCTCTTCCATGTCGATGAAGTCGATCACGATCAGGCCGCCCAGGTCGCGCAGGCGCATCTGGCGCGCCACTTCGTCGGCTGCCTCGAGGTTGGTGCGGGTCGCGGTTTCCTCGATATCGCCGCCCTTGATGGCGCGGGCCGAGTTCACGTCCACGGAGACCAGGGCTTCGGTATGGTCGATCACGATGGCACCGCCCGAGGGCAGGGTCACGGTGCGCGAATAGGCGGACTCGATCTGGTGCTCGATCTGGAAGCGAGAGAACAGGGGCGCGTCGTCGCGGTAGCGCTTGACGCGGGCAGCATGCTCAGGCATCACATGTGCCATGAACTGCTGGGCCTGTTCGTAGATGTCATCGGTGTCGATCAGGATGTCGCCGATGTCGTTGTTGAAATAGTCACGGATGGCGCGGATGACCAGGCTGGATTCCTGATAGATCAGGAAGGCGCCCTTGGAGGCCTTGGCGGCACCGTCGATGGCGCTCCACAGCTTGAGCAGGTAGTTCAGGTCCCACTGCAGCTCGGGAGCCGAGCGGCCGATGCCGGCGGTGCGCGCAATGATGGACATGCCCTTGGGGTACTCGAGCTGGTCCATGGCCTCCTTGAGCTCGGCGCGGTCCTCGCCCTCGATGCGGCGCGAAACACCACCGCCACGGGGGTTGTTGGGCATCAGCACCACATAGCGGCCGGCCAGCGAGATGAAGGTGGTCAGGGCTGCGCCCTTGTTGCCGCGCTCTTCCTTTTCGACCTGGACGATCAGCTCCTGACCCTCGCGGATCACGTCGTTGATGCGGGCCTGGCTGGGCGAAACGCCTTCGGCAAAGTATTGCTTGGAGATTTCCTTGAAGGGCAGAAAGCCATGGCGGTCTTCGCCATAGTCCACAAAGCAGGCTTCAAGAGATGGCTCGACGCGAGTCACGACGGCCTTGTAGATATTGCCCTTGCGTTGTTCGCGACCTTCGATCTCGATCTCGTAGTCCAGCAGCTTCTGGCCGTCCACAATGGCCAGGCGGCGTTCTTCAGACTGCGTCGCGTTAATCAGCATCCGTTTCATGATGCGCTTCCTTTATTCGTTTTATGGGGCACGCTGGTCACAGACCAACGCACCTTTGACTGGTAATCAAAGACAGGCTCAACAGGAGCCGTGATGCCAGACGAACGAGTTGAAACGGATGAGGAATCTGGGGGCGGTACAGGACGGCGCTACTGGCCTGATCTCAAGTCAGTAGCGGAGGTACAGGCCGGGGGACGAGCGGGAGAGGACGCGCATGCAGACGAGGTACAAAAGAAGCCGACGCGCGTGCTAGGGAGGTGGGTGGTTTCTTTGAGACATGGCTCGTCCCGGGGGCCGGCCGTGCCTTGCCCCAGAGGTTGATCAGCAATGTCCAAAAGATCCACATGCTCGTTGAGAGAACCGGCAGTTGCAGGCTGCTTTTGCCTGGACAACTGCACGGTATGAGATTCCGTATCAGTGTTTCAATTCGTCAGCCTTTGCCAGGCTTTCACAGGCTGCTGCAGCTCATCTTGACTGCAATTTGCGTGTGCAAAACTGGCGGGCATCGACCTGCCTGTGCGGTGGGAAATGATTGTTTGGACTAAACTCCATGCGAATCAATCACTTACAACTAAGCTCGGCACAGGTGAAACACATTATAGAGGGCAAACCGGCACAGGACCGGTCCCAGAATACGGCCACGGCCTCGGTACGGCTGATCGAGGTCGATGAAGACTCCGCCGGACAGCGACTCGACAACTTTCTCATGCGCCACCTCAAGGGGGTGCCCAAGACCCATGTCTACCGCATCATCCGTAGTGGTGAAGTACGGATCAACAAGGGGCGCGTGAGTGCAGAGACCCGGGTTCAGCCCGGCGATGTGGTGCGTCTTCCCCCGGTCCGGATCTCCGACAAAGTGGCTGAAAAAGCGGAACGCCCGGCGCCGGCTAAGGACTTTCCCGCACTGTTGGATGACGAGCACATGATCGCTTTGTCAAAGCCTGCCGGTGTGGCCGTGCATGGAGGCTCGGGCGTGAGCTTCGGCGTCATCGAGCAACTGCGCCAGGCGCGTCCCGATGCCAAGTTCCTCGAACTGGTGCACCGGCTGGATCGCGAGACCTCGGGCATTTTGCTGGTCGCCAAAAAGCGCTCCGCACTCATCAATCTGCAGGACCAGTTTCGCGAACGTGAGACCGGCAAGACCTATCTGGCACTGGTGCAGGGGGCCTGGCCGGCCAACAAGAAGGTGATCGATCTGCCGCTGCACAAGTATCTGCAGGCAGACGGCGAGCGCCGCGTGCGCGTGACCACGGCCGATGACCCTGACGGAATGCGCTCCATCACCCTGGTCAAGGTCAGAAAGCTGATCGAGCCGCGCCCCCTGCAGGGACTGCCTGCCATGAGCCTGCTTGAGGTGACCATCAAGACGGGTCGTACCCACCAGATTCGCGTGCATCTGTCATCGCAGGGGCATCCCATCGTCGGTGACGACAAATATGGTGATTTTGATCTCAACCGTCGTGTGCAAAAGCAGGGCCTCAAACGCATGTTTCTGCACGCCTGGCGGCTACAGTTCAATCATCCCGCCAGCGGCGAGCGTGTCGAGCTGCGCGCCGAACTGCCGCCGGAGCTGGCGGACTTTGTGAACTGACCAGGCTTCATGACTACTGAAAACCATAGCCCCCGGCGACCACGCCGCTTCGATCTGATTGCATTTGACTGGGATGGGACCGTGGCGGACTCCACGGCCATCATCAGCCGCAGCATCCAGGAGGCGGTGCGTGATGTGGGCGGCACCGTGCCCAGTGACGAGCAGGCAGCCTATGTGATCGGCATGGCGCTGATGCCGGCCCTGGCGCGCGCGGCACCCGATGTGCCGCCCGAGAAATACCCGGAGTTGGCCAATCGCTATCGCTTTCACTTCTTCAAGCATCAGGACGATATCTGCGTGTTTGACGGCATCCTGCCGCTGCTGGCCGAGCTGCGCGAGCGCGGCCACTGGCTGACCGTGGCCACGGGCAAGAGTCGCATGGGGCTCAACCATGCGCTGCAGGATGCGCAGCTCAAGGGATTGTTCGACGGTTCGCGCACGGCCGACGAGACCGCCGGCAAGCCCAGTCCGCTGATGTTGCACGAGTTGATGGCCGAATTTGGTGTGGAGCCCGAGCGCACGCTGATGATCGGCGACACCACGCACGACTTGCAGATGGCGCAGAATGCTGGCTGTGCCTGTGTAGGGGTGTCCTATGGTGCCCATGCCCCCGACGGCTTTGCCCAGTTCGATCCGCTGTTCGTGGCCGACTCCGCAGCGCAACTGCGGGCCTGGCTTCTGGCCAACGCGTGAAGGCTGCCATGACGCAGACCGTGGAGTTGTGCGCCAGTGCCGATCTGGTCGACGGCGGTCGGGCTGTGGGCTTTGACGTGCAGTATGCCGGTCAAGGCAGCCGCGCTTTTGCGATTCGCTACCAGGGGCAGGTCTATGCCTATCTGAATCGCTGCAGCCATATCCCCATGGAAATGGACTACCAGGAAGGTCAGTTTTTTGACGATTCCGGTCGCTGGCTGTTGTGTTCTACCCACGGAGCTGCCTACGAACCTGACAGCGGTGCCTGTGCAGGCGGTCCTTGCCGTGGCGGGCTGGTAAAAATCGCCTTGAGCGAAAGCGATGGCGTAGTGCGCTGGCATACTGGGCCACAACTGAAACCTCCAGAGTTTTGAGATGAGTTCCCCAAACACCCCTGATAACCATGATTCCCAGCCGCATGTGACGCCGGGCGCGGACCTGTGGTCCAAGGCTTCTGCCGCATCCGCCGAGGCGCCGGCCGCAGCCAAGGTCTCCGGGAATGGGGGCTGGGAGCGCGATGTGCTGGAAAAGCTGGTGTTTGCTTCCATCAAGGAGCAGCGAGCAGCACGGCGTTGGCGTTTTTTCAGCCGTCTGCTGTGGTCCGTAGTGGTGCTGCTGGTGCTGTGGGCGGTGTTCTTCAAGGATACGGCCACCAAGACCAGCACCTCGCCCCATACAGCGGTGGTGGAGATCAAGGGCGAGATCGCCTCGGGAGCGGATGCCAGTGCTGAGTTCGTGGTGGCGGCCATGCGCAGCGCCTTTGAGGATTCGGGCTCGCGCGCCGTGGTGCTGCTGATCAACTCGCCCGGCGGCAGCCCCGTGCAGGCGGGCATCATCAACGACGAGATGACGCGTCTCAAGGCCAAGTACAACAAGCCTCTGTATGCGGTGGTCGAAGAGTCCTGCGCCTCGGCGGCCTACTACATCGCGGCGGCGGCCGACGAGATCTTCGTCGACAAGGCCAGCATCGTGGGCAGCATCGGCGTGCTCATGGATGGCTTCGGCTTCACAGGTGTGATGGACAAGGTGGGTGTGGAACGCCGTCTGCTGACGGCTGGAGAGAACAAGGGCTTTCTCGATCCGTTCAGCCCCATGTCTGCGCAGCAAAAGGAATTTGCGCTGCAGATGCTGGAGCAGATTCACCAGCAGTTCATCGGCGTGGTCAAGGCCGGCCGTGGCGACCGTCTGCATGAAACCCCTGAAATGTTCAGTGGACTGTTCTGGACCGGCCAGCAGGCTGTGGAGCTGGGTCTGGCCGACAAGCTGGGCAGCCTCGACTTTGTGGCGCGTGAAGTGGTCAAGGCCGAGGAAGTCATCGACTACACCCGCCGCGACAATGTGGCCGAACGTCTGGCCAAGCGGTTTGGCGCGGCCATCGGCGAGGGATCGGTAAAAGCCATGCGCGGGCTGGTGCCCAGCATTCGCTGATCGAGCGTCAGAGAGGCGCCAACCCTTTCTGGATAGCACCAGTAGCTATCAAAAAGCCTGCGGTTTAGCCGCAGGCTTTTTTGTTTCCTGGCTCTCAGCGGCCTATGGCAAACACCACCGGCGTGCGATTGTCGGGTGGGGCGTTGCGCTGGCGCCATTCGCGCACCAGATGGCTTTCAATGCGTGCTGTCTCCAGTGTCAATCCGCTGGCCAGGGCCAGTCTGGTATTGGGTTGCAGGGTTTGCAGCAGCGCCTGCCAGAGGGCGGCATTGCGGTAAGGCGTCTCGATGAACTGCTGGGTTTGGCCTTGGCGCAGGGCCAGGCTCTCCAACTCCTTGATGCGGGCCGTGCGCTCGGCGCCATCCTGAGGCACATAGCCGACAAAGGCGAAGTTCTGGCCGTTGAGGCCGCTGGCAGCCAGGCCCAGCAGCAACGAGACCGGTCCCGTCAGCGGTACGACGCGAATGCCCAGATCATGGGCGGCGCGCACGATGGAGCTGCCCGGGTCGGCCACGGCGGGCATGCCCGCCTCGCTGATCAAGCCCATGTCCTGCCCGGCCAACGCCGGTGCCAACAGGGGCTTGGGGTCGAAGACGGCGCCGCCCTTGTTGCCATGGTCGCCTTTTTTGTGGGCTTCGCGTGGCAGCTCGGCAATGTTCTGGGCCTGCAGCGGAGCAGCCAGCGGGAACAGGGCGTCGATGCGCTTGAGGTAGGCGCGGGCCGTCTTGGCGTTTTCGCTGATCCAGTGAGTCAGAGAGGCAGCGCGACGCAGCGTGCCCTCGGGCAGCACCTCGGTCAGTGCGGTCTGGCTTTCGCAGCCGAAGTCGAGTGGAGCCGGCACCAGATAAAGAGTGCCTGCCTTGCCTTTGGATGTGTCGCTCATGGCAGAACCACTCCCGCGGCACGCAGCAACTGGCAGGTGCGAATCAGCGGCAGGCCTATCAGTGCCGTGGGGTCGTCGCTGACGATGGCATCCAGCAGAGCGATGCCCAGGCCTTCGCTTTTGGCTGAGCCTGCGCAGTCATAAGGCTGCTCGGCACGCAGATAGCGCTCGATCTCGAGGTCGTTCAGTTCGCGAAAGCGCACTTGCACCGTGACCACGCTGGACTCTATAAAGCCGGTTTCGGCACAGCTCACGCAGACGCCGGTGTGGAAATTCATCTGGCGGCCGCTCATCTGGCGCAACTGCTCGGTGGCGCGCTCGTGGGTGCCAGGCTTGGACAGGGGCTGGCCGTCGAGTTCGGGCACCTGGTCGGAGCCGATCACGATGGCGCCGGGGTGTAGCTGGGCCACGGCTTGTGCCTTGGCCACGGCCAGACGCAGGCTCAGCTCGTAGGGTGTCTCGCCGCTGTGCGGGGTTTCATCCACTTCGGGAGAAACCGTCTCGAACGGCAGTTGCAGGCGGCTGAGCAGCTCGCGGCGGTAGCGCGAGGTGGAGCCAAGAATCAATGGACGCTCAAGTCGTCCGGCAATCAATAAGTCGGGCATTGCGGGATTCTCTTACACTGGCTGCATGAGCAAGGATTTTTCTGCGACCCGGCTGGACGTGCGTGCTTTCGCGCAGGCCGCAGGTCATCTGCATGGTCAGGCACCATTGTCGGACTTCAAGCGTCTGGCGGCCGATGCGCTGGCGATTACTGGCGAGCAGCCCCTGGTACGCTGGGAGGCCGAAGGCGAGCTGGTTGAGCAAAAGGGCGGCAGCGGCCATGTGTGGCTGCACCTGAGTGCCGAGGTGGATTTGCCGCTGACCTGCCAGCGCTGCCTGACCGAGGCCGATATTCCCCTTTATGTGGATCGGTCATTTCGCTTCGTTCCGGACGAGCCGACGGCAGAACTGGAAGATGACGACAGCGATGAGGATGTGCTGGCACTGAGCAGCGAGTTCAATCTGCTGGAGCTGATCGAGGACGAGCTGCTGATGGAAGTGCCGGTGGTGCCTCGCCATGAGGTCTGCCCGGTCCCCGTCAAGCTGGAGGTCAGCGATGACGCCTTCGAGCAGGCCAATGAGCAAAAGGAGAACCCTTTTGCCGTGCTGCAATCTCTCAATGTAGGCAAGTCTGCCGACTGATCCAGCCCGGAGCACGGTGGGGATTTGATTTTGCGTAGGCCGCGAAAAGCGTTTGCGCTATAATCGTGAGCTTCGCGCGAAACCCCCTCGTGTCTTTAATGGGCTGATCGCGTTTTTTTAGGACTTGCACAGACAAGGGCGCACTTACTCTCGGTGGGTGCGTCGAAAGGCAGAGTTTTTTGCCCGGTCTTGCTGTGTGGGTCGTGTTACCAACCCTTTCAAGATACACAGGAGCCATCATGGCTGTTCAGCAAAACAAGAAGTCTCCCTCCAAGCGCGGCATGCACCGTTCGCACAATGCACTGAATGTGCCTGGCATTGCTGTTGAAGCCACTACCGGCGAAACACATCTGCGCCACCACATCAGCCCCAACGGCGTGTACCGTGGCCGTCAAGTGCTGAAGAACAAGTCCGAAGCCTAAGCGACGACTGCATTCGCAAAGCCTGTTGCTACATTTTTTGTAGCAGCAGGCTTTTGTTTTTATGGGAGATATTTGCAAAATCAACCTTGACTGGCCTTGCTGCACAATTCCAGGGCTGGTTTTGCTGATAACTCCTGTGGTGGTCCCTGGACCATTCAGTTCATTACCCCAAACCCGATTGGACCTGTCAGTCGCCCATGATTAATTTGGCTGTTGACTGCATGGGGGGCGACCATGGCCCCCGCGTCACGCTGGCCGCGTGCCGTCAGTTTTTGAATTCACACCCCGATGCGCATCTGCTGCTGGTCGGCAAGGCCGAGGAGTTGGCCGGCTTCAAGCATGAGCGCGTGACCGTCGTTCCCGCCACGGAAGTGGTGAGCATGGATGACCCTGTGGAAATAGCTCTGCGCAAGAAAAAGGATTCGTCCATGCGCGTGGCCGTACAGCAGGTAAAGAATGGTGCGGCTCAGGCTGCAGTGTCGGCGGGCAATACCGGGGCGCTGATGGCGATCTCGCGTTATCTGCTCAAGACGCTGGATGGAATTGACCGTCCTGCCATTGCCTTTGGTTTGCCTAACGCCAAGGGTAGCGACACCACCATGCTGGACCTGGGGGCCAATGTGGACTGCACGGCGGAGCATCTGCTGCAGTTTGCGGTCATGGGCTCGGCCCTGGTGTCGGCGCTCAAGAACACGGAGGCGCCCAGCGTCGGCCTGCTCAATATCGGTGAAGAGCTGATCAAGGGCAGCGAAGTCATCAAGCGTGCAGGAGAGCTGCTGCGCGCAGCAGGCGATGCGGGCAACCTCAACTTCTACGGCAATGTAGAAGGCAACGACACCTTCAAGGGTGTGGTGGACATTGTCGTGTGCGATGGTTTCGTTGGTAACGTCGCGCTCAAGACCACCGAGGGGGTCGCTTCGATGATCTCGGGGATTCTCAAGGAAGAGTTCAAGCGCAACATCTTCACCAAGATTGCTGCCATCATTGCCTATCCGGTGCTATCTGCGCTGATGAAGCGCGTTGATCACCGTCGTTACAACGGCGCTGCATTGCTGGGTCTGCGCGGGCTGGTCTTCAAAAGCCATGGCTCGGCCGATGCAATGGCATTCGAGCATGCTTTGAACCGCGCGTATGATGCGGCACGCAACAACCTGCTTGACCGTGTCCGCAGCCGTATTGCTGCTGCCGCACCATTGCTGCTGGCAGCGCAGACGGAATCTGGAACTTCGGCGCCCTGATAGAAGACATGAGACGCTACGCACGCATCATTGGCACCGGCAGTTACCTGCCGCCCCGCCGCCTGACCAATAACGACCTCGCAGCCGAGCTGGCTCAGCGCGGCCTGGAAACCTCGGACGAGTGGATCGTCGAGCGCACCGGCATTCGTGCCCGCCACTTTGCCGAGCCCGATGTGACCAGCAGCGACCTGGCTCTGGAAGCCAGTCGCAAGGCCATCGAGGCTGCAGGCATAGAGGCTTCGGATATCGATCTGATCATTGTCGCCACGTCCACTCCGGACATGGTGTTTCCCTCGACGGCCGCCATCCTGCAGCACAAGCTGGGCATCAGCAACGGTTGCCCTGCCTTTGATGTGCAGGCGGTGTGTAGTGGTTTCGTCTATGCACTGACGGTGGCCGATTCCATGATCCAGACCGGCGCTGCCAAGCACGTTCTGGTGGTGGGCTCCGAAGTCTTCAGTCGCATCCTGGATTTCAACGATCGCACGACCTGCGTGCTGTTTGGCGATGGCGCCGGTGCCGTGGTGCTGGAGGCGTCCGACGAGCCCGGTATCCTGTCCACCGAGTTGCACGCCGATGGCAGCCATGTCGGCATTCTTTGCGTGCCGGGCAATGTCTCTGGCGGCAATGTGCTGGGTGACCCCCTGCTCAAGATGGACGGTCAGGCCGTGTTCAAGCTGGCTGTGAGCGTGCTGGACAAGGCTGCTCGCTCCGCGCTGGAAAAGGCAGGTCTGACGGATGCCGACATCGATTGGCTGATTCCGCACCAGGCCAATATCCGCATCATGCAAAGCACGGCGCGAAAGCTCAAGCTGTCCATGGACAAGGTGGTGGTGACCGTCGATCAGCATGGCAACACCTCGGCGGCCTCGATTCCTCTGGCGCTAGACCATGGCGTGCGCAGCGGTCAGGTCAAAAAAGGCCAGACCGTGCTGCTCGAAGGCGTGGGCGGCGGCTTCACCTGGGGTGCTGTGCTCCTCAAGATGTAGCTATAAGCGCAATCTGGATAAGCGTTTATGGCAGTTTTTATACTAAGAAATATGAAGAAATTCGCATTTGTATTTCCTGGCCAGGGCTCTCAGTCCGTAGGCATGCTGGATGGCTGGGGTGATCATCCCGTCGTGGCTCAAACCGTGGCCGAAGCCTCAGAGGCTCTGGGTGAGGATGTGGGTCTGCTGATCAAGCAAGGCCCCAAGGAAGCGCTGGCGCTGACCACCAATACCCAGCCCGTGATGCTGGTGGCCGGCGTGGCGGCCTGGCGTGTCTGGCAGGCCGAAGGCGGTGCGCTGCCCGATGCCGTGGCCGGTCACTCCCTGGGTGAATACTCCGCGCTGGTTGCGTCCGGCGTGCTGACGCTGGCTCAGGCCGCACCCCTGGTGCGTCTGCGCGCCGCTGCCATGCAGGATGCCGTGCCTGTGGGCACGGGCGGCATGGCGGCCGTTCTGGCGCTGGATGCCGAAAAGGTCAAGGCAGTCTGTGCCGAAGTGACGGCTCAGTTGGGTGGCGTTGAAGTGGTGGAAGCCGTGAATTTCAACGACCCGGGCCAGACCGTGATTGCCGGCAGCAAGCTGGCCGTGGAAAAGGCCTGCGAAGCGGTCAAGGCGGCCGGTGCCAAGCGCGCCCTGCCTCTGCCGGTCTCCGCACCTTTTCACTCCAGTCTGATGAAACCTGCTGCTGAAAAGCTCAAGGCCGCACTGGCCGAGCTGACGCTGGCAGCGCCTCAGATTCCCGTCATCAACAATATCGACGTCACCGTCCAGACGGACGCTGATGCGATTCGTGATGCCCTGTATCGTCAGGCCTTTGGTCCGGTGCGCTGGGTGGAATGCGTGCAGGCCATCAAGGCTCGCGGCGTGACCCATATCGTGGAATGTGGGCCCGGCAAGGTGCTGGCCGGCATGGTCAAGCGTATTGACGCCGACCTGACGGGTGTTCCCCTGTTTGATACAGCCACACTGGCTGACGTGAAAGAATTGCTCGCATGACTGATAACCAGACCAAGCCCCAGGTTGCCCTGGTCACCGGTGCCACCCGTGGCATTGGTGCCGCCATCGCGCAGGAGCTGGCCTCCAAGGGCTATCAAGTGATTGGCACGGCCACCTCGGATACCGGTGCTGAAAAGATCAGCCAGGCGCTGTCCGCCTTCGGTGGCCGTGGCGTCACGCTGAACGTGACCGACGGCGCTGCCGTGGATGCCCTGATCGATTCCATCGTCAAGAATGACGGCGGTCTGCATGTGCTGGTCAACAACGCCGGCATTACCCGCGATACCCTGGCGATGCGCATGAAGGATGACGACTGGGATGCCGTCACCGACACCAATCTGAAGGCTGTTTTCCGAGTCAGCCGTGCGGCTATTCGTCCCATGATGAAGCAGCGTTTCGGCCGCATCATCAGCATCACCAGCGTGGTGGGTGCCTCGGGCAATGCAGGTCAGGCCAACTACGCCGCAGCCAAGGCTGGTGTGGCTGGCATGACCCGTGCCCTGGCCAAAGAGCTGGGCAGCCGCGGCATCACCGTGAACTGTGTGGCTCCCGGCTTCATCGCCACGGATATGACCGCAGACCTGCCAGAGGCGCAAAAGGCTGCGCTCAAGGCACAGATCGCCATGGGTGATCTGGGTCAACCCAGCGACATCGCACATGCCGTGGCCTATCTGGCTTCTGCCGGTGCCGGCTACGTGACGGGTCAGGAACTGCACGTCAACGGCGGCATGTACATGTAAGAAATTTCGGCAGTTTGCGCGGTGTTTGCCGTACTTGCTGCCAGAAGCTGAACACTTTTGCAAGTTCAGTGGCCGTGTCCTCGCGACGGCCTGCCGCCAAGGGGCTTCTCCCGAAACGGCTAGAATCGCGGGTTCATTCACAACCCCCTGAGGGAAACCATGAGCGATATCGAAGCACGTGTCAAAAAAATCATTGCCGAACAACTCGGCGTTGAAGAGTCCCAAGTGACCAACGAAAAGGCCTTCGTGGCTGACCTGGGCGCTGACTCCCTGGACACAGTGGAACTGGTGATGGCCCTGGAAGATGAATTCGGCATCGAGATCCCTGACGAAGACGCAGAGAAGATCACGACGGTGCAAAACGCCATCGACTACGCCAATACCCACCAAAAGGCCTAAGGTCTTTTTTCAGCGATCAGTTAAAGGTTTGAACGCATGAGCCGTCGTCGCGTTGTCGTGACCGGTCTGGGCTGCATCTCCCCCGTGGGTAACACGGTGGGCGAAGCCTGGGCCAATCTTTTGGCCGGCCAGTCCGGTATTGACCTCATCACCAAGTTCGATGCATCGAACTTCTCCTGCAAGATTGCGGGTGAGGTCAAGGGATTTGATGTGGAGAAGTACATGAGCGCCAAAGATGCGCGCTCCATGGATACCTTCATTCATTACGGCATCGCGGCTGCGGAGCAAGCCGTTCTGGACGCAGGCCTGCCCACAGGCGAAGCCCTGTCCGAAGACCTAGCCACACGCATTGCCTGCGTGATCGGCTCGGGCATTGGCGGTCTGCCGCTGATCGAGAACACTCACGCAGAACTGGCTGCCCGCGGTCCTCGCCGCATCACGCCGTTCTTCGTGCCTGCTTCCATCATCAATATGGTGGCAGGGCATGTGTCCATGCGATTTGGCTTCAAGGGGCCGAATCTGTCGATAGTGACAGCCTGCACCACAGGCCTGCACTGCATCGGCGAAGCCGGACGCATGATCGAATACGGCGATGCAGACATCGTCGTGGCCGGTGGCACGGAAGCCACTGTCTCACCTCTGGGTGTCGGCGGCTTTGCTGCCATGCGTGCGCTGTCCACGCGCAACGACGACCCCAAGGCTGCCTCGCGCCCCTGGGACAAGGACCGTGACGGCTTTGTCCTCGGCGAAGGTGCTGGTGTGCTGGTGCTCGAAGAGTACGAACACGCCAAGGCCCGTGGCGCCAAGATTTACGCGGAGCTGGCAGGCTTTGGCATGAGTGCCGATGCCGGTCACATGACGGCTCCCAACATGGACGGCCCCCGCCGCGCCATGCTCAATGCTTTGCGCAATGCCGGTGTGAACCAGGATCAGGTCAATTACCTGAATGCGCACGGCACGTCCACGCCGCTGGGCGATGCGAACGAATCCAATGCCATCAAGGCGGCCATGGGCGAGTTTGCGAAGAAGAATCTGGTGGTCAGCTCGACCAAGTCCATGACGGGTCACCTGCTGGGTGGTGCTGGTGGCATCGAGAGCGTTTTCACCGTGATGGCGCTGCACGACCAGAAGATTCCTCCGACCATCAACCTGATCAACCAGGATCCCGAGTGCGATCTGGACTATTGCGCCAATACGGCGCGTGACGCCAAGCTGGAAGTTGCCGTGAAGAACAACTTCGGTTTCGGCGGCACCAACGGCACGCTGGTCTTCAAGCGCGTCTAAGTCGCGTCGAGCCGCTTCTGCACAAGCCCGCACAGGCCCAGGCCTTGCGGGCTTTGTTCTATGTGCGGCTTGATCGTGCTTTCCCTAGCTTTGCTGCAGCCGGGTTTTCGCACATGGTCGGCTCATGAGTGCTCGCTACCATGCTCCAGCCGTTGCCTATGTCTTTGTCCGGCCTGGCTGGGCCGGAGGGGGGCTGGTGCTGAACGGGATAGTCTTGCTGATGGCTCTGCTGGTCTGGTGCCTGCAAGTCCAATCGGGCTGGGTGCAGGTGCTGCTGGCTTTGCCGGCCCTGATCCTGGCCGCAGTGCTGCTTTGCGGACAGTGGCGAAACTGGCCGCAAGGACGTCTGCTCTGGAATGGCGAGCATTGGTTGCTGGAGGCCGAAAACCTGTCAACCGCTCGGTCACTGCCTGTGCGGCTGGCGGTGGGGCTTGATGGTGGCCACTGGCTTTGGCTCAGCGTTTCGGAGGTTCTGGTGTTCAGGTCCAAGGGCGGCAGGCGCCGGGTGCTATGGATTTTCCTGTCTCAACGACACAGCCCCGAGCAATGGGGAGACTTGCGGCGTGCGGTATATTCCTCCATCGTGCCGCTGGCAGAGCAAGGCTAGGCCTTCGCCGGTTATGGCAGCACGCCGCTTGGCCTTTCATGACACCACCCGATTTTCCCACTCCCTCTGCCGACAGCGATCTGGCTCTGGTCGAACGAGCCAATGCTGGCGACACACGGGCTTTTGAGCTTCTGGTCATCAAGTACCAGCGTCGCATCGAACGTCTGGTGGGCCGCATGGTGCGCGATGTCGATCTGGTGCCCGACATCGCACAGGAAACCTTCATCCGCGCCTACAAGGCCTTGCACCAGTTTCGCGGCGAGGCCCAGTTCTACACCTGGCTGTACCGCATCGCAGTCAACACGGCCAAGAAGGCCTTGATGGAAATGCATCGCTCGCCGGTGATGACCGAGAGCGCGTTACACACTGGGGACGATGAGGATGAAACTTCTGTTCACAGACAGGAACTAACGACTCAGGAAACCCCGGAAACAGTGTTGGCGGCGCGTGAAATCGCCGAAGCCGTCAATGCTGCCATGGAGGCTTTGCCCGAGGATTTGCGCCAGGCGGTCACGCTGCGCGAAATCGAGGGGCTCAGCTATGAGGAAATCGCGCAGGCGATGGACTGTCCCATAGGCACGGTGCGCTCGCGCATCTTTCGGGCACGCGAGGCGATTTCGGCCAGGGTCAAGCCCCTGCTGGAGCGCCAGGGCGGAAAGCGTTGGTAGTACAGGCAAGACGAGCAGGTGAACTTCATGAATGACGATCTGATCAAGCAGGAACAGTTGTCGGCCCTGGTGGATGGCGAGGCTTCCTCGGTCCAGATGCAGGCCGTGCTTTCCTATGCGGAAAGCGACGAAGGCCAGCAGTCCTGGGCCATGTATCACCTGATTGGTGATGTGCTGCGTTCTCCCGAGCTGGCCCATCACAGTCAGCACGATATTCTGAGCTGCGTGCGCGCTCATATGGAGCGCGAGCCGATTCGCGGCATTCATCTGCCCGGTGTGACCGCAGATGCGGCCAGTTCCCTCGGTTTGGGCGGTCTGGAGCAGATCACTGCAGCCGAGGAGCGCGTGCAGGCTCAGGGCAACGGCGCAGCCGTGGTCAGCCTGCCTGCCCGTCAGGCGGCCAATGCATCGGTCTTTCGCTGGAAGATGGCGGCCGGCTTTGCTTCGGTTGCTGCTGTGGCCGCCGTGGGCTGGGGGGTCATGCTCGCAGGTTCGGGGGGGGTGTACGGCCGCCAGGGTGGGGCGCAGCTCGCCGCTCTCAGCCCGAATGCCGTAGTGGCCGCTGCGCCTGCCGCATCGCTGGGCTTGAGCCAGCCCGTTTCGGGTGCTGAAGAGGCGGCCATGCCCTTGGGTTCGGAAGCCCAGTCTTCCACGGTGGTGGCAGTTGCTGGTCCCAACGGCCAGACCGTGATGCTGCGTGATCCGCGTCTGGACGAGTTGCTGGCTTCTCACCCTCAGCAAAGCAGCGCGCCCAATCTGCAGATGCCTGCCAGCTTTTTGCGCAATGCAAGCTTTGCCACGGCTACCCGCCATTGATGCTTCTTCACACAGCAGTCTTAGGCCTGAAATGCATGGTTTTCAGGTCTAGGCTTTTTCCCGGCTTGCGTACGCAGCTATTGATTTAGGATCAGTTGGGTGCAGATGCTGTTTTATCTGCGCGCAACTTGAAGAGCCTGAGCGCTTTCAGTTGATGGCGGCTTTTGCCAGAATGCGCTTCAATGCTCTCACCTGTTTTCTCTCATGGGTCTGATTTGACGACCCGTTCTGTCAGACGACTCGAACAAGGAATAAAAACGATGCGCACACCAGCCCGGATGACGCTCAAATCCCGTGTTTCGGCTACAGCCATTGCCAGTGCGATGGCGATCGCAGCTCTGGCCGCAGGAGGCATGCTGCCGGTTACTGCTGCTCATGCCCAAAGTGCTGCTACGGCACGCGGCCTGCCGGACTTTACGGATCTGGTCGATCAGGTGGGACCTTCGGTTGTCAACATTCGAACGCTGGAGAAAGTCTCCAACAACAGCGCCGAAGCTCTGGGCATGGATGAAGATATGCTGGAGTTCTTTCGCCGCTTCGGCCTTCCAGTGCCCAATGTGCCGCGTCAGCGCTCGCCCAAGGGCGGTCAATCAGAGGAAGAGCAGCCACGTGGCGTGGGCTCTGGCTTCGTCCTTACGGCTGACGGCTATGTGATGACCAATGCCCATGTGGTCGACGGCGCAGATGAAGTCATTGTCACGCTGACCGACAAGCGAGAGTTCAAGGCAAAAATAGTCGGCGCAGACAAGCGTACCGATGTCGCGGTGGTCAAGATCGATGCCAAGGGGCTTCCTGCGGTCAGGATCGGCGATGTGAGCAAGCTGCGCGTGGGCGAGTGGGTCATGGCGATAGGCTCGCCCTTCGGGCTCGAAAACTCGGTGACAGCCGGCATTGTCTCGGCCAAGCAGCGCGATACGGGCGACTATCTGCCCTTTATCCAGACCGATGTGGCCATCAACCCAGGCAACTCGGGTGGCCCGCTGATCAATATGCGTGGTGAGGTGGTGGGAATCAACAGCCAGATCTACTCGCGTTCGGGCGGCTTCATGGGGATCAGCTTTGCAATTCCCGTGGATGAAGCGATCCGTGTCAGCGATCAGCTGCGTGCCACCGGCAAGGTCACGCGCGGCCGTATCGGCGTGCAGATCGGCCCCGTGACCAAGGATGTGGCCGAGTCCATAGGCCTTGGCAAGCCAGAAGGCGCTCTTGTTTCGGCCGTCGAGCCGGACTCTCCTGCGGCCAAGGCCGGTGTGGAGGCGGGCGACGTGATCACCAAGTTCGATGGCAAGGCCATCGAGAAGGTCTCCGATCTGCCGCGTCTCGTAGGAAATACCAAGCCAGGCACCAAGAGCTCCATTACCGTGCTGCGCCGCGGCAAGCTCAAGGAGTTGAGCATGGTGATTGCCGAAGTGCCTTCCGACGAATCTGCCAAGACCAAGGCCGGCAGCGGTGGGGCAGGCAAGACGCCTTCCGCCGGCACGCTTGAGAACAAGGCTCTGGGCCTGACGCTGAGCGAACTGACGGCGGCGCAGAAGAAGGAGCTGGCCATCAAGGGCGGCGTGCGCGTGTCGGCTGCGGTGGATGCCGCAGCCCGTGCCGGCCTGCGTGAAGGCGATGTGATCCTGCAACTGGCGAATGCGGAAGTCTCCGATCTCAAGAGCTTCGAGGCTGCCTGGGCCAAGGCTGACAAGTCCAAACCCGTCAATGTGCTGGTGCGCCGTGGTGACTGGGCGCAGTATGTGTTGATTCGCCCTGCCAAATAACTGAGCTGAAAGCCAGCATGGGCTTGTTGCCATTTCGTGATCTGAAATGACAACAAGCCCTCAGCCTGTCAGTGCCCCTATGCCATTGGGTAGAATCCCACGCAAATGCATGGTGGTTGGACGCAAAAAATCACGCTGACAAGCGGTTTTCAAGCGGTGCAAAAGCCTTTGCAATCTCCGGCTGCTGATGGCTAAACGGTGTTTTCTGGTTTGTGGATAATTTGTTGATAAATGAATTCGAAAATCACAAACCGAAACTTGTCAAGCCTTGCTGGGTCTTGGCTTGCGGCCAGTTTTGCCTACAATAAAGTCCCAACTATCGCAGTTGCCAGAGATTGTTGGTTAAGGGCGCGCCGCTTGAGGGACGCGCCCTTTTTTCTTGCTGCTGCAGGCCACTTTTTTCAATTCCAAGCTGTCTTTCTCGTTGATGAATCACATCCGTAATTTCTCCATCATTGCGCACATTGACCATGGCAAGTCCACTCTGGCGGACCGCCTGATCCAGCGCTGCGGAGGCCTCGCCGACCGCGATATGGAAGCCCAGGTGCTGGACTCGATGGACATCGAGAAAGAGCGCGGCATCACCATCAAGGCCCAGACCGCGGCCCTGCAATACAAGGCCAAGGACGGCAAGGTCTACAACCTGAATCTGATCGACACCCCCGGCCACGTGGACTTCTCCTACGAAGTCTCGCGCTCGCTGTCGGCCTGCGAAGGCGGTCTGCTGGTGGTCGATGCCTCTCAGGGCGTGGAAGCCCAGACCGTGGCCAATTGCTACACCGCGCTTGATCTGGGCGTGGAGGTGTTCGCCGTCCTCAACAAGATGGACCTGCCTCAGGCCGACCCCGAGAATGCCAAGGCCGAGATCGAGGACGTGATCGGTATCGATGCCAGCGACGCCATTCCCTGTTCGGCCAAGACCGGCATGGGCATCGACGAGATTCTGGAAGCCATCGTGGCCAAGGTGCCGGCTCCAAAGGGCAATCCCGACGGACCGCTGCGTGCCATGATCGTGGACAGCTGGTTCGACCCCTATGTGGGCGTCGTGATGCTGGTGCGCGTGGTGGATGGCGAGCTCAAGAAGAATGAGCGCTTCAAGATGATGGCCAGCGGTGCTGCCTATGAAGCCAACAACATCGGTGTGTTCACCCCGGCCAACCAGCCGCGCGATGCGCTCAAGGCCGGCGAGGTGGGCTACATCATCGCCGGCATCAAGGAGCTGAAGGCCGCCAAGGTCGGTGACACCATCACGCTGGAAAAGAAGCTGCCCAACAACCTGGGCCCTGCCGACAAGCCCCTGCCGGGCTTCAAGGAAGTCAAGCCCCAGGTTTTCGCGGGTCTGTACCCCACCGAAGCCTCTGAATACGACCAGTTGCGTGATGCGCTGGAAAAGCTGCAGCTCAACGATGCGGCGCTGCAGTTCGAACCCGAAGTCTCACAGGCGCTGGGCTTTGGCTTCCGCTGCGGCTTCCTGGGCCTGCTGCACATGGAAATCGTGCAGGAGCGACTGGAGCGCGAATTCGACCAGGATCTGATCACCACGGCCCCCAGCGTGGTCTACCAGGTGATCAAGGGCGATGGCGAGCTGATCGACGTGGAAAACCCCTCCAAGATGCCCGATATCGGCCGCATCCAGGAGATTCGCGAGCCCATCGTGACCGTGCACCTCTACATGCCGCAAGACTATGTGGGCCCGGTGATGACGCTGGCCAACCAGAAGCGTGGCGTGCAGATGAATATGCAATACCACGGTCGTCAGGTCATGCTGACCTACGAGATGCCTCTGGGCGAAATCGTGCTGGACTTCTTCGACAAGCTCAAGAGCGTCTCGCGCGGCTATGCCTCCATGGACTATGAGTTCAAGGAATATCGCGCGTCCGACGTGGTGAAGGTCGATATCTTGCTCAACGGCGAGAAGGTCGACGCCCTGTCCATCATCGTGCACCGCTCGCAGTCCGTGTATCGCGGCCGCGCCGTGGTTGCCAAGATGCGCGAGATCATCAGCCGCCAGATGTTCGATGTGGCCATCCAGGCTGCCATCGGTGCCAACATCATTGCGCGCGAGACCGTCAAGGCCATGCGCAAGAACGTGCTGGCCAAGTGCTATGGCGGCGACATCACGCGTAAGCGCAAGCTGCTCGAAAAGCAGAAGGCCGGCAAGAAGCGTATGAAGCAGATCGGTTCGGTAGAAGTGCCGCAGGAAGCCTTCCTGGCCATTCTGCAAGTGGAGGATTGATGCAAGTCATGCAGTGGATCACGGCCGCCATCCTGGCGGCCTTTGTAGGCTATATCGCGGCCTGGTACACCGGCTCCATCGAAGGCAACTTCGCGCTGCTGCTGTTTCTGGCAACCGTGGTGACCGGGGTGTACTGGCTGGCCGAGCGCTTTTACTTCTGGCCTCGACGCCGCGCGGCTGCGGCAGCGCTGGAGCAGGCAGCGGTCGAGCGCCGGGCCGAGCTGGACCGCATGGGTATTGCCAAGACCGACATCGAAGTCTCCGACGATGCCAAAGGCCGCATCCTCATGCAGCCCTGGTGGCTGGACTGGACCGCCGGTCTGTTCCCGGTGATCGCCATAGTCTTCGTGCTGCGCTCCTTCCTGTTCGAGCCGTTCAAGATTCCCTCGGGCTCCATGATTCCGACGCTGATGGTGGGTGACCTGATCCTGGTCAACAAATTCACCTACGGCATCCGCCTGCCCGTGATCAACAAGAAGATCACCGAAGGCAACAAGCCCCAGCGTGGCGATGTGATGGTGTTCCGCTACCCGCCCCAGCCCACGCTGGACTACATCAAGCGTGTGGTGGGCGTGCCCGGCGATGAAGTGGCCTATATCAACAAGCGTCTGAGCATCAACGGCAAGGAGTTGCCTACCCGCGAACTGCCGGACTTTCTGGACCGTGACGTGATGCGCTACTTCAAGCAGTTCGAGGAAACCCTGGGTGAGCAGCCGCACCGTGCCATCGTCAACAACGATGTGCCGGCCTTCATCCAGGGGGCGAGCAACTTCGAGTACAAGGAAAACTGCCGCTACAGCGTTGAAGGCGTGACCTGCAAGGTACCCGAAGGCTATTACTTCATGATGGGCGACAACCGCGACAACTCGCTGGACTCGCGCTACTGGGGCTTTGTGCCGGACCAGAACATCGTGGGCAAGGCCTTTTTTGTCTGGATGAACTTCGGTGATCTCAGCCGTATCGGCCGTTTCCACTGAGCACCGGCAATCGTTTCGTCATTTTTCTGGGATACACGGGCAGAAACATGCCCGGCTTGAGAGGGGAAAAGCATGAAAAATCTGGCATTGCGCTCCAGGCAGCGTGGTCTGTCCTTCATCGGTCTGGTGTTTCTCGTGGCCATCATCGTGGCGGTTGCCGCAATTGGCGCACAATCGGTGCCCGTCTTCCTGGAGTACCAGGCCATCACCAAGGCGGCCAACAAGGCCGCCGCTGAAGGCAGTACCGTTGCCGAAGTCAAGGCCAGCTTCGATCGTTCGGCCTCCATTGATGATTTCAAGTCCATCTCTGGCAACGATCTGAACGTGACCAAGGTCAACGACAAGATCGTCGTGGGCTTCGAGTATTCCCGGGAGATTCATCTGGCAGGCCCTGCCTACCTTGTTTACCGTTTCAAGAAATAGACCTTTCAGGTGGAACCTGCTCTAGTCGCTCTGCAGCAAAGGCTGCAACATCAATTTGCCAACCCGGCGCTGCTGCAGCGTGCCATCACGCACCGCAGCTTTTCGGCCGACAACAACGAGCGACTGGAGTTTCTGGGCGACTCGGTGCTCAGCCTGGCCATCTCCAGCTTGCTCTATGCCAAGCTGGCCTCCATGCCCGAAGGCGATCTCTCGCGCGTTCGGGCCAATCTCGTCAAGGAAGGCACGCTGCACAAGATTGCGTTGAAGCTGCAGCTGCCTGACCTGCTGCGTCTGGGCGAGGGCGAGGCCAAGTCCGGTGGCAAGCAGCGCCCGTCCATCCTGGCCGATGCCGTGGAGGCGCTGATCGGCGCCGTCTACCTCGACGCCGGCTTTGCCGCAGGCGAGAAAGTCGTCCACCACCTCTTTGAGGGCGTGGACATCAACCCCCATATGCGTGCGGCTGACAAAGACCCCAAGACCGCACTGCAGGAATTGCTACAGGGCAAGCGCATGAAGCTGCCGCAATACCATGTGGTGGAAATCAGTGGCGCGGCGCACAAGCAGACCTTCAAGGTCGAGTGCACGATTGCCGAATGGAATATCAGCGCCCAGGGCTCGGGAGCATCCCGCCGCATGGGCGAGCAGGCAGCCGCCGCTGCCTTGCTGGAAAAAGTGAAAGCCAAAAATCCATGACCGATGCTGCTAAGAAAAAGATAGCGGGCACCGCAGGTGCAGAAAAAGCCAAGGGCCAAAAGGGTCCCAAGTCTGTGACTACCGATATCAGCGACCCCAGCCTGGACTACATCAGCGCCATGCTGGCCGCCGCCAAGCCCGGTAGCACGCCGACCGCCATCCGCGACCAGGAGGAAGAGGCTCCGGCACGCGTCTACGCGCCCGAAGAGCAGCGCTGCGGCCTGATCGCCATCGTCGGCAAGCCCAATGTGGGCAAGTCGACGCTGATGAACGCGCTGGTGGGCCAGAAGATCTCCATCACCTCGCGCAAGGCCCAGACCACGCGCCACCGCATCACCGGCATCCGCACCAAGGACGAGACCCAGTTCGTCTTTGTGGATACCCCCGGTTTCCAGACCAAGCATTCCACCGCCCTGAACAAGTCGCTCAACAAGACCGTGATGGGCGCGATTGGCGATGTGGACCTGATCCTGTTCGTCGTGGAGGCGGGCAGCTTCACGCTGGCCGATGCCAAGGTGCTGAGCCTGTTCAAGCCCGGCATTCCCACGCTCTTGATCGCCAACAAGCTCGACACCGTGGGTCGCCGCGCAGAGATCGCGCCCTGGCTGCGCGATATGCAGGAGCGCCATCCTTTTGCCGAGTTCGTGCCCATGTCGGCCAAGAACAAAAAGGATATCGAGCGCATGTATGGCATCTGCGCCAAGTACCTGCCGCAGCAGCCCTGGTTCTACGGCGAGGACGAACTGACCGACCGCAGCGAGAAGTTCCTGGCTTCCGAGACCCTGCGCGAGAAGCTGTTTCGCTTCACGGGCGACGAGTTGCCCTATACCTCCACCGTGGTCATCGACAAGTTCGAGGAGGAGCCCAGCACCAAGTTCGGTCGCTTCATGCGCGTTGCCGCCACCATCGTGGTTGAGCGCGACGGCCACAAGGCCATGGTGATCGGCCAGGGGGGCGAGCGCCTCAAGCGCATTTCCACGGAAACCCGTCAGGAGCTGGAAAAGCTGCTCAATGCCAAGGTGTTCCTGGAAGTCTGGGTCAAGGTCAAGTCCGGCTGGGCCGATGACGAGGCCCGGGTCAAATCCTTCGGCTACGAGTAAAACTTTTTGACCCCCACACTCGCTCACTGCGTGTGCTCGCTGCCCCCCGAGGGGGCCCTGACCCGGCTTAGGCCGGGTTTTGCCTTGGGGAGGCCCGGCGGCAAAACCGCCCCATTCACATTTTTGTTGTGGTACGGAGCAAGTCATGGCTAGCGCCAAACGCGTCGGCGACGAACCCGCATACATCCTGCACCAGTACGACTGGAGCGAATCCAGCCTGATTCTGGAGGTGTTCACACGCCATCGCGGGCGTGTGGCGCTTGCGGCCAAAGGCGTCAAGCGCCATACCTCCAACTTTCGCCCTGTGCTGCTGCCGCTGCAGCCGCTCAAGCTCAGCTACACGCTGGGAGCAGAGGGCAATGCTGAGATTCATAGCCTGAAGGGGGCGGAATGGGTGGGCGGCCATGTCATGCCCCAGGGCGATGCGCTGTGGTCGGGCATGTACCTGAACGAGCTGCTGCTGCGGCTGCTGGCGCGCGATGATCCTTATACGGCGCTGTTCGATATCTATGCCGGTGTGGTGCGCGTGCTGGCTGGCCAGCATGGCGGCACGACCGAGGCCATCGAGCCCGTGCTGCGCGCCTTCGAGCTGGTGCTGCTGCGCGAACTCGGTCATCTGCCCGATCTGAGGCAGGAAAGCGCCACGCTCAGCCAGGTCAACAGTGTTTTGCGCTACACGCTGGTGGCCGATGGGGGGTTGCGCCAGGCCGCAGGCTACGAACGCGCGGCGCTGAGCGGCCTGCAGTGGCAGAGCATAGAGCTGGCGCTGCAGGCCGAGCAGCCGTTTCCTAGAACCCTGAACGCGCTGTCCGAGCCCGAAGTGGCCCAGGCCCTGAAGCCGCAATTGCGCCATCTTCTGCAATACCATTGCGGCTCAACCATGCTGCGCACCCGCCAGCTGATGATGGATCTGCAATCGCTATGAATACCTCTGTCTCCCCACGCACCGCGCTTTCGGTCAATGTCAACAAGGTGGCGCTGCTGCGCAATACCCGCCATCTGGGCATTCCATCGGTGACGCGTGCGGCGCAGATCTGCCTTGAAGCGGGAGCGCAGGGCATCACCATTCACCCGCGTCCTGATGAGCGCCACATCCGTGCGCAGGATGTGTTCGAGCTGCACGAGCTGCTCAAGAGCTGGCCTGGCGCCGAGTTCAATATCGAAGGCAATCCCACGCAGAACCTGATGGATTTCATCCGCCAGACGCGTCCGCATCAGGCCACTTTCGTGCCGGACAGCGAAGACCAGTTCACCAGCGACCATGGCTGGAGCTTTCCTCAGGATGCCGAACGCCTCAAGCCCTTGATTGCCGAATGCAAGGCGCTGGGCGTGCGCGTGAGCCTGTTCATGGACCCCATCCCCGAGCAGATGGCGGCTGCCAAGGCGGTCGGCGCCGACCGCGTGGAGCTCTACACCGAGCCTTTTGCCGCCAACTGGGGCAAGTCCGAGCAGGAGCAGCAACTGCAAACCTATGCCAGGGCCGCGCAGGCCGCGCTGGATGCGGGCCTGGGCATCAATGCCGGCCATGACCTCAATCGCGACAATCTGGCCGCCTTCGTGGCCCGGGTGCCGGGTCTGGCCGAAGTCTCCATCGGCCATGCGCTGATCGCCGATGCGCTGGAGCTGGGCTATGCCGAGACCGTCAAGGCCTATCAGGCTTGCATCGATGCCGGTATGGCTGCCAAAAAATCCTGAAACCATAGCTGCTGGCGCTTGACTGGCAAGCGCCAGAGCCTGATTTGACTCAAAAGGAGCCCCGCATGATTTACGGCATCGGCACCGATATCTGCGATGTGCGCCGCATACGCGCAAGCCTGGAAAAGCATGGCGAGCGCTTTGCCCGCAAGGTTCTGGCCGATGGCGAACTGGCGACCTGGAAGGCGCGCAGCGAGCGCTGGCCCGAGCGCGGCATCCGTTATGTGGCCACGCGCTTTTCGGCCAAGGAGGCCTTCAGCAAGGCCGTGGGAATGGGCATGGTCATGCCCATGACCTGGCGCCATTGCGAAGTCATCAAGCTGCCCAGCGGCCAGCCTGCGATTCGCCTGCATGGCGAACTCAAGGAGTGGTTTGAGAAGAACAATCTGACGGCGCACCTGTCCGTCACCGATGAATCCGACTACGCAGCCAGCTTTTGTGTCGTCGAAAGAAAAGAGTGAAATTAGCCTCTGGTGCTTGATATATAGGCGCTGGCAGCTATAGAAATTTTTAAATCATGAGCATGCATGCACCTTTGATCATTGATATTGCCGGCACATCGCTGACTGATGTGGACCGCGCGCGCCTTTCCCATCCGCTGGTGGGCGGCATCATTCTCTTCAAGCGCAACTGGGAGGACCGCAGCGCACTGGTCCAGCTGTGCGCCGATATCAAGGCCGTCAAGCCCGATCTGCTGATCAGCGTGGACCACGAGGGCGGCCGCGTGCAGCGCTTTCGCACCGACGGCTTCACGCATATTCCGCCGATGCGCGCCTTTGGCGAGATGTGGATGGATGACGGTAAGGGCAAAAAGCACCGCGAAGGCGGCGGTGCCATGCGGGCCATGAACGCCGCCACCGCCGCCGGTTATGTGCTGGGCACGGAGCTGCGTGCCTGCGGTGTGGATTTCAGCTTCACGCCCGTGCTGGATCTGGACTATGGCGAATCCTCGGTCATCGGTGACCGCAGCTTTCACCGCGACCCGCGCGTGGTGGCGGCCCTGGCCAAGAGCCTGATGCACGGCCTGTTGCAGGCCGGCATGGGCAACTGCGGCAAGCATTTCCCCGGTCACGGCTTTGTGAAGGCCGATTCGCATGTCGACATTCCCGTCGACAAGCGCAGCCTGACGGCCATTCTCGACGAAGACGCCGCACCGTATCCCTGGCTGTCCAGCGTGCTTACCGCCGTCATGCCCGCCCATGTGATCTATCCCAAGGTGGACAAGCGCCCGGCAGGCTTCAGCGAGAAGTGGCTCAAGGACATCCTGCGCGCCCGTTTGCGCTATGACGGAGCCATTTTCAGCGACGACCTCAGTATGGAGGGCGCGCGCCGCATCGACGGCGCACTCATCAGCTACACCGATGCCGCGTTGACGGCCCTGAATGCGGGCTGCGACATGGTGTTGCTGTGCAACCAGAGCCTGGGTCTGGGCGAGCATGTGGATGAGTTGCTGGACGGCATGGATGCCGCGCTGCGCGATGGCCGCTGGGTGCCCGATATCGACTCCGAATCGCGCCGTGTCTCGCTGCTGCCCGATACTGAACCCCAGGCCTGGGACGATCTGATGCGCCAGCCTGCCTATCTGCAGGCGCTGGATCTGCTGCCCTAGCGCGGCACTGAGCCGACCCTGCCATCCGTTGCCTTTGATGCAAGGGCAGCGGTTTTTTTATGCCTCTCGAAGGCCGGGCAGGGCGGCTTCCGGCATTTAAGTCTGGCCTCAGTTAACCGGCTTAGGGTGAGCTCAGGAGCCTGGCAGCGGCATCGCCGCGGCGCCAGTTGTTCATGAATCACCGAAAGCCTGCATGAATTCCACGAGCCCGGGACCTGAGTCCCGCAAACACCGGCCGGGCGTGCTGCGCCAGGCCTTTTCGCTGACCCGGCCCTATTTCCAGTCCGAGGATAAATGGAAGGCCTGGGGGCTGCTGGCCGCCATTGTGGGCCTCAATCTCGCCGCGGTGTTCATGCTGGTGCAGATCAATGAATGGAACCGGGTGTTCTATGACGCATTGCAGAACAAGCAGGCCGAGGTGTTCTGGCAGCAGCTCTGGCGCTTTCTCTGGCTGGCCCTGGTGTATATCGTCATTGCGGTCTACAAGTTCTATCTGACGCAGTTGCTGCAGCTCAACTGGCGGCGCTGGCTGACTGATCACATGTTGCAGCGCTGGCTATCGGCCAAGGCGTTCTACCGCCTGGAGTTGGGGCGCTATGGCGTGGACGGCAATGCCAAGGCGCCTGACAACCCGGACCAGCGGATTCAGGAGGACCTGAATCTCTTCACCACCTATACCGTGTCGCTGTCCATGGGGCTGCTGAATGCGGCCGTCACCTTTGTGAGCTTCGTCGGCATTCTGTGGAGCCTGAGTTCCGTCGTCGATATAGCTCTGCCGGCCTTGTTCGGCGGCGGGCAGTTGCAGGTTTCCGGCTTCATGGTCTGGATGGCGGTGCTGTATTGCCTGGTCGGCAGTGCGATCACCTTCTGGATCGGCAAACCCCAGGTCTGGCTCAACAGCCGCCAGCAGCAGCTGGAGGCCAATTTCCGCCATCACCTGATCCGCGTGCGCGAGCATGCCGAAGCCATTGCCCTGGACGGTGGCGAGCGCGTCGAGGGGGCGCAGATCGGCCTGCGTTTTGGCGATGCCCTAGGCAACTACCTGAACCTGATCAAGAAGCAAAAGAGCCTGGGCTGGTTTACCAATTTCTTCGGCCAGGCGGCCGTGGTCTTTCCCTTCATCATTGCCGCACCGCGTTTTTTCAGCGGTGCCATCCAGCTGGGTCAGCTGATGCAAATAGGCTCGGCCTTCAATCAGGTGCAGGACTCGCTGAGCTGGATCGTCAACAACTACTCCGATATCGCGGCCTGGCGAGCCACGACCTTGCGTCTGGCCGGTTTTGACGAGAGTCTGCGCGAGCAGGAGGAGCATCCGGTCGGCGTGCAGCTTGCAGCGTCGACCCAGTTGCAGACCCGGAATCTCGATGTGTCCCTGCCCGCAGGAAGCCCCATCGTGGCTGACGCCGAGCTGCAGATACGACCGGGCCAGAGGTTGCTGATCAGTGGGCCTTCGGGCAGTGGCAAGTCCACCTTGCTGCGGGCGTTTGCCGGCATCTGGCCCTATGCGCGAGGTCAGGTGGAGCGGCCTCTGGACGCTATGTTCATTCCTCAGCGCCCTTATTTTCCCGACGGCAGCCTGCGCGATGCCCTGGCCTATCCGGAGCCGGCGGCAAGCTACAGCGATGCCGAACTCAAACAGGTCTTGCGCGAAGCGCAGCTGCCGCAGCTGCAGGAGCGGCTGGACAGCCAGGCGGCCTGGAACAGCAGCCTGTCGGGAGGCGAGCAGCAGCGGCTGTCCGTAGCGCGGGTCCTGCTCAAGCGCCCGGCCTGGGTGTTTGCGGACGAGGCCACGAGCGCGCTGGACCATGCTGCCGAAGCGCAGATCTACAGCCGGCTGGTGCAGCTGGTTCAGGGCCGAGGCGGGGCACTGGTTTCGGTCGCTCACCGCGACAGCGTGACGGAGTTCCACACGGCCCGCTGGCTGCTTTCGCCGCAGCAAGGGATCCGGGAGGCCGGCCCTTTAGGGCGCTGCTGAAGCAGGCAGGTTCGAGGACAAGCAGTCTCAACCGCAGTACAGGCCAGGGAGGCTTTGGCAGCGGCTTTCTCGTGGGATGATGTGCATTCGAGAATCTTTGGAGAGCGAGCCCATGCGCGTTGGTGTGCTGACCGGTGGCGGCGATTGCCCCGGCCTCAATGCGGTGATCCGTGCGGTCACCAAGTCCCTGATCAACCATGGCCAGTGCGAGGTACTGGGCATTGCCGATGGCTTTGAAGGGCTGATGGATGCAAGCCCGCGCGTCAGAGCGCTGAGCTGGGACGAAGTCAGCGGCATTTTGCATATCGGCGGCACCATCCTGGGCACCAGCAACAGCGCCAATCCATTGCGCGATGCGGCCACGCTGGCCCAGGTGGGGCGCAATGTCAAGGCGCTGGCACTGGATGTGGTGGTCGCCATCGGCGGTGACGGCACCATGAGCCTGGCCCATGGCCTGACGCAGGTGGGACTGCAATGCGTAGGCGTGCCCAAGACCATCGATAACGACATTGCCAACTGCGAGCGCAGCTTCGGCTTCGATACGGCCGTGGCCACGGTGACCGAAAGCCTGCGCCGCATCGAGAGCACGGCCATGAGCCACCACCGGGTGATGATCGTGGAGACCATGGGCCGCCATGCGGGCTGGCTGGCGCTGGAGTCCGGCATCGCCGGTGCTGCCGACATCATTTTGTTGCCTGAGATCGATTACGACCTGCAGTCCATCATCAAGGTCTGTCAGGAGCGCGAGCGGCGTCAGCGCTACACCATCATCTGCATCGGCGAGGGGGCCAAGGAAAGCGGCCAGAGTCTGACGGTGCGCGAGCGGATTGCGCACAGTCCCGACCCTGTGCGTCTTGGCGGCGTCGGCCATGTGCTGCGCGAGCGCCTGCAACCCCATCTCCAGAGCGAGGTGCGCACCACGGTCCTTGGGCATGTGCAGCGCGGCGGCGATCCGACGCCGTTTGACCGGGTACTGGCCACGCAGTTCGGCCACCACGCGGCGCAACTGGTGCTGGGCGGCCAGCTGGGCCATATGGTCACGCTGCAGAACGGCCGCATCGGCAGTGTGGCGATTGCGGATGTGGCCAATACACAGCGCACGGTGCCGCTGGACAGCCCGCTGCTGACCATGGCGCGCGATATCGGAATTTGCTTTGGCGAGGCCTGAGCTGCGCTAAGGTGTGAGCCTGCGCGCACTTTCGGCGCGCCGGAGAAATTCAGCATGGACCGACATGAAGAAGCCGTGATGCAGCTGCTCACGGCCAACGGTGAGACTTTTGTGGCCCCCAAGTACGAGGTGGCCGATGGCTGGCAATGTCCGGCTTTCGTGGCATTGCGCCCGGCTCGTCGCCAGGTCTATGTGGTCGAGGTATCGGCTTCCGGCTATCCGCTGGCGCTGGTCAACCGTCTCAACGAGCGGATCGAGAAATGGTATGCCCCGCTGCTGTCGCAGCTGCACGGCCTGGGCATCACGCAGCCCGACTGGGAGATCGCCTGCCTGGTGTTTGTGCGCAGCGATCAGATCGACTGGCTCAAGGAGCGCGTCAAGGACTTGAGTGGCGTGCATGTGCTGGGCCTGGAGCAGGCCAGTAGCCCCTGGGTCTGGGACGATGCGGTCTGGACTTCCGAGATGCGATTCGACGCGGGAAGCATTCCGCAGCGTGGCGGCAAGGCTGTCGGCCTGACGCATTGATATACGCCAAAAAATTCCATGATATTGGCCTTAATCGCTTTGCCTTAAAGCGATTGGTGCTATCTATTTAATGGAGATGCGGGCCCATGAACACCACTCACTTGCAGGTAGGCAGATGACTCTTTTCCGAATGCTGATCGCGGCGGCTTTGACCGCCTGCGCCGCTTTTGCCCAGGCTGCTGACTGGCAGATTTGCGATCTCAAGGTGCAGGTGCGAGAAAAGCAAAGCGGTGGCCGCGCGCTGCAGACCCGCGTGCTCGAAGCCAAGGCCAGCGGTGATGCCGAATGTCCGCAGCCAGGCACGGCGCTGAGCTTCAGGCCCGAAACGGCGGACTATCAAAGCGAGCTGCCGCGCAGGCAGTGGCCCAGTCCCGGTGCTGCCGTGACGGTACGCTACCGCTATCTGGACGGGCAATGCAAGAATCGCGGCGCCTGCCGAATCGAGCATTACTCGCCGATGCCGCACTGAATCTTCGATCAGCCGCGCCATGCGCTTCATTGGTCGTCGCTGAAAGCGACCGAATTGCCAAGCAGCAGCCAAGAGAGGCTTGCCTGCTCGCCTATGATCGGGGGCTCGGCCCCCTTATATGCAGGATGCAACCATGACCACCCTAGGAACCCCTCTCTCCCCCAATGCCACCAAAGTCATGCTGCTGGGCAGCGGCGAGCTGGGCAAGGAAGTGCTGATTGCCCTGCAGCGCCTGGGCGTGGAAACCATTGCCGTGGACCGCTATGAAAATGCGCCTGGCCAGCAGGTGGCCCACCATGCGCGCACCATCACCATGAGCGATCCGGCCCAGCTCAAGGCGCTGATCGAAGAGGTCAAGCCCGATCTGGTCGTGCCCGAGATTGAAGCCATTGCCACGCCCATGCTGGAAGAGCTGGAGGCCGCAGGCGTCATCACCTGCATTCCCACGGCCCGCGCCGCACGTCTGACCATGGATCGTGAAGGTATTCGCCGTCTGGCCGCCGAGACCTTGGGTTTGCCCACCAGCCCCTACCGTTTCTGCGACTCCCTGGCCGAGCTGCAAGCCGCGATCGACGGCAGCGACGGCCAGCCTGCCATCGGCTACCCCTGTGTGGTCAAGCCCGTGATGAGCAGCTCGGGCAAGGGTCAGAGCAAGATTGACGGCCCGGCCGATGTGGCCAAGGCCTGGGATTACGCCATGGCCGGCGGTCGTGTTGCCAAGGGTCGCGTGATCGTCGAAGGCTTTATCGACTTCGACTATGAAATCACCCAGTTGACCGTGCGTGCCAAGGGTGCGGATGGCCAGATCGAAACCCATTTCTGCGACCCCGTGGGTCATATCCAGCAGGCCGGCGACTATGTGGAGAGCTGGCAGCCTCACCCCATGTACCCTGCCGCGCTCGAGAAATCGCGCCAGATTGCCAAGGCGGTCACCGACGACCTGGGCGGCCTGGGTCTGTTCGGCGTGGAACTGTTTGTCAAGGGTGAGCAGGTCTGGTTCAGCGAAGTCTCGCCGCGTCCTCATGACACGGGTCTGGTGACGCTGTGCACGCAGTGGCAAAGCGAGTTCGAGCTGCATGCCCGCGCGATTCTGGGTCTGCCCGTGGATGCCAGCCTGCGCAACCCCGGTGCCAGTGCCGTGATTTACGGCGGTCAGGATGCCGAAGGCCTGGTGTTTGATGGCGTGGAGCAAGCCCTGGCTGTGCCCGGCACCGATCTGCGCCTCTTCGGCAAGCCCGAGAGTTTCGTCAAGCGTCGCATGGGCGTGGCCCTGGCGCGCGCTGGCGATGTGGAGCAGGCCCGCGTGAATGCCAAGCTGGCCGCCAGCAAGGTCAAGCCGCGCCTGCCTTGAGGTGACCCGTCAGGGAATCAAAAAAGGGCTTCTCAGGAAGCCCTTTTGCATGGAGGCCGGGTATCGGCCGGTCTCAGCCCGAGGTCACGGCGCTGCCGCCAGGAGTGGTGATGGCCACGGCGCAAGCTTCCTCCTGGCTGGTGGCTGGAGTGTTTTCCGTCACCACCGGCATGCCGCCTTTCCAGCGGCGAATGACGCGCTGGAAGATCAGCGAGTTGGGAATCTGCAGCAGATTGGGCATGCCCGCCGGTGCGCTGTCATCCTGCAAGGTGATGTAGAGCATATTGAGGTCGATCACGCGGCCCTTGGCTCCAGGCTTCTCGGCAGTGTCGAGCACCTCGATATAGTCGCCCAGCCTGAATGGGCCGACGGTGACGATCAATAACGCACAGAACAGGTTGGAGAGAACGCTCCAGGCTGCGAAGAAGGCAACGGCGCCCACAGTGGCAAAGCCGGTGAAGGCCGTCCAGAGCACGGTGGCCGACATGCCCATGCGCTCGAGAATCGCCAGCACGGCGGCGGCGATGATGATCCAGCGAAACACGCCGCGCAGCGGCATGAGCAGTTCATGAGGAAGGTCGTAGGCCTTGCCTGCGCGCGAGATGATGCGCTTGATGAGCCAGTTGATCAGCCAGGCCACCAGGATGATGAGAAAGATCTGAATCCCGGGAATCAGGATTTCAAGCCAGTCCTGCATCCAATCGGGCAGGTGCATTTGAAGACGACGCATAACCAGTCACTCGAGAAAAACGGCAGAGGTCAGACCCGAGGGGTCTGACAGGACAATGCGTCAATCCTAGCGTCTCTTGAGAGCAGAGCTGACAAGTGCCGACCTTGCAGGCAGGCCAAGAGCCGCAATGCGGCCAGGTGGACTGCTAGATCTGCCTTTGCTCTATGGTGTCCATCTGCATCTCGAAGCTGAAGAAGCGGTTGCGCCCTTGCGTCTTGGCGGCGTACAGGGCTTCGTCGGCTCGCATCAGCATGGATTCGGCGCTGGTGTGCTCGTCGGGAATGCAGGTGGTGATGCCGCCGGAGAGGGTCAGCGGAATATCCTCGGCGGTTCCTGGTGGGCGAATCTTGAGGAACTTGAGCATCTGGCCGAGAGCACGGGCGAATGTCATCGAGCCGGAACGCGGGGTGTTGGGCAGGATCAGGGCAAATTCTTCACCGCCATAACGTGCGGCGATGTCGCGCGGGCGCACACAGACTTCGCGCAGCAGGCGCCCGACCTGCTTGAGGCATTCGTCCCCCTGGACATGCCCATAGGTATCGTTGAAGTGCTTGAAGTGATCGAGGTCGCAAAGCATCAGCGTCAGCGGCCTGCTCTCGCGTCTTGCCGCCGCAATTTCGGCATGCAGCATGCGGTCGAGCCCTCGGCGATTGACCAGGCCCGTGAGCGCATCGAGCTCCACCATTTCGTTGAGCTTTTGATTCGCCAGATGCAGCTCTGCAGAGACCGTGACCAGGCGACGGCGCATGTCCAGCAGGCGGCGCATGGCGCGCAGCTTGGCGACCAGCACAATGGGTTTGACGGGTTTGACCAGGTAGTCGTCGCCCCCCGCCTCAATACCGCGCCAGACGTCCAGATCGTTGTCCAGGCCGGAGAGAAAGATGATGGGTGTCCACTCGCCGGGCTCGGCCTCGCGCAGCTGACGCGCGACCCAATAGCCGTCCTCGCCGGGGAGGCGGATGTCCAGCAGCACCAGATCGGGTCTTTCGCTGCGAAACAGTGCCAGCGCGGAGCGGCCGTTTTCGGCTTCCAGCACGTGCGTCACACCGGCCTGGCGCAGTTCGGTCACCAGGGCAGCGCGCATGACGGCCTGATCCTCGACAACCAGCACGGAGAACGGCGTCGCGGAATCAGGCGACGAGAACCGTGCCCCGCTTGATTCGATGGCAGACAAAGCTGATGCAGAAGATGGCAGAGCTGTCATGGGAGGAAGATCAGGGGCGGACGCATCTGTAGTTCAGGCATGTGCCGGGAAATATATTGTTACTTTATACGCCGGTTTCAAGCAACAGGCTTTGCGAATGGTCACGGAGATACTCAGGCCAATGCCAGGGCGGAGTGCGCCTTGCTGCTTTCATCGTGCCAGAGCACAAAAGTCTGTGCCGCTGAGCACAGCGTCGTCGCGCCCAGCTGATCGATATAGCGACAGGCTGCAAACTGTGCCGATCTGGCCTCATAGTCCGACACCCATTGCTGGCGTGCAGCCCGGGAGGCCTCAGGCTGGGGCCAGCGTCTTTCCTGGGTGGACAGGCCATTCAAGCCCATGCGCCATGGCTTGCCGCTGACTCGGGCGCGAAAGCACTGCTGCTGATGGCACAGCATGGCATACAGCGGGTCAACCTCCAGTTGCTGGAACAGCGCCTGAACCTCGGGGGAAGAGGGGCTGAATGCGGCGTGAGTGACAATGACGCGCAATCCTTTGGGCGTTTCGTAGACGCGCAGGCCCCAATCCGGGTGTCCGGCCGCAAAAGCCTGAACCTTTGCCAGCGCGGCATCGATGGGCGGTGGCTGCAGGGCTTCGGCGCGCCGCGCATGGCGGGCATGCAACCATTGCTTCAGGCCTGACCAGAAGACCAGGCCGATGCCGGCCAGCAGCAGCATCAATATCGCGGCACCCAGACTCCAGGTCAGCGGGGTCACCCACAGCCAGGGCAGGGCCAGAGCCAGCAGCAGCGACGAGATGACAGGGAAGCGGGCAGGCTTTTTCTGCCGCGGAAAGTCGATGTCGGCAATAGCCACGTTCTCTGTGTTCAGGCAATGTGCGCCATAGCTGTTGCGGGTCATGACGGATTCGTCACGCCGCTCCAGCACTTCTTCGCGAATGGGCGTGCCGCCTTCCAGCCCGTATTCGGTGCGCCACTCCATGCGCTCGAACCCTGCGTCGAGCTGGCGTTGCATTGGGGCGGCCAGCACGGCGTCCAGCGCTTGCTGGGCTCGTTGCTGCGCATGGTTCTGGGCTTCCTGCTGGCTGTGGTCTGACCAGCCCCAACGCTGGACGGTCGCGCCGTGGCGTTGGCCGGTTGCATGGCGCAGCCGCGCTTGCGCCCAGTATTGAGGGATATGCATGGTGGGCCAGTATAGCCATGGGGCCGATGCCACAGTCGCTGGCTAGATGGCCGACAGCGATTGGATGAGCTTGCGCTGGGCGTTGACCTGCGCGGCTGAGCACGCCCTCAGGATTGAATGGGCGCGAACGGCAGGTAATCGATCTGGGTGCCGCGCACGACGATCGCCGTCGACTCGGGAACCTGTGCCCAGGCCTGCGGCAGATCAACCAGCGGTTCGGACACGATCAAATACGCATCGTCACCAACGGCCGCGATGCGCGGGTCGTCGGGGTAGAGCGCGTGAAGATGCTTGAAGGAGGTGCTGTGATAGAGCGAGCGCGGCGACTGGCCCTCGCTCGCATAGCGCACGGCCACCAGTTGCTCGCCATCGCTGGCACACACGGTCATGCTCAGCGGGTGTGCTATCCCGTGGCTGCGCGCCGTGGCCTCGACAAAGCCCGCCATGCGCGCGATGGCCGGCACAGGAGTGTGCTCCAGCCCGAAACTCATGGCCAGAAGGAACATGGTCTCCGAGTCCGTCGAGCCTTCCAGCGAGTTGAAGAACTGCGGATCGATAGCCATGAGCAGATCGCGCCGTACCAGGGGAAAGTCCTCGATCATGCCGTTGTGCATGAACATCCAGCGCCGGTGGCGGAAGGGATGGCAGTTGGTCTCCTGCACCGGCGTATGCGTTGCCGCGCGAACATGCGCCAGAAACATGGGCGCCGACACGGCGCGCGACAGCTCGCGCAGGTTGTGATCGTGCCAGGCCGGCTGGATGCTGCGATAGCGAAAAGGCATATCGTGCGGGTGCTGGTACCAGCCCAGTCCGAAGCCATCGCCATTGGTCGTCGTCGCTCCGAATCTCGAATGCAGGCTTTGGTCGATCAACGAATGGCGCGCGTGGAACAGCATTGTTTCCAGGGAAACAGGATTGCCCTTATAGGCCAGCCAGCGACACATGGCGCTCTCCTTGAGACATGGAACCGATGATTCATCCTATCGGTTCCAGGTGTCCGCCGGGCAGGGCCTGTATTCTGCTGAATATTTGATAGCAGGTAGCGCCTGCTATTCTTGGATTTCAGCAATAAATATATCTGAAAACCAAGACAGTCAAGCGCTAAAAGCTATCAATTTCAGACTTGCTGTTCGCGGCGCAGGGCAGGGAACAGGATCACGTCACGGATGCTGGCGCTGTCGGTCAGCAGCATCATGAAGCGGTCAATACCGATGCCGCAGCCGCCGGTGGGGGGCATGCCGTACTCGAGGGCGCGCACAAAATCGTGGTCGAAGTACATGGCTTCGTCGTCGCCGCCGTCCTTGGCTTCCACCTGGGCATTGAATCGGGCAGCCTGGTCTTCTGCGTCATTGAGCTCGGAGAAGCCGTTGCCGAATTCGCGGCCGGTGATGTAGAGCTCGAAGCGCTCGGTCACTTCGGGACGCTCGTCGTTGGCACGCGCCAGAGGCGAGATCTCGGTGGGGTGTTCCATGATGAAGGTGGGGTTCCACAGCTTCTCTTCCACCACCTCTTCGAAGTACAGCACCTGCAGGCTGGCCAGGGTGCGGGTGGACAGCTTGTCCTTGTCTTCCTTCATGCCCAGCTTCTTGAGGGCATTGGTCAGCCATTCGCGGTTGGCCACGTTGTCGCCGGCTTCGGTGTATTTGACGATGGCTTCGGGGATGGTCAGGCGCTCGAAGGGCTTGGCCAGATCCACAGGCTTGCCGCCGTAGCTCAACTCCAGCGTTCCCACGGCCTTGATGGCGGCGTCGCGGATCAGCTTTTCGGTGTAGTCCATCAGGTCCTGGTAGTTCCAGTAGGCCGCGTAGAACTCCATCATGGTGAACTCGGGGTTGTGGCGCACCGAGATGCCTTCGTTGCGGAAGTTGCGGTTGATCTCGAACACGCGCTCGAAGCCACCGACGATCAGGCGCTTGAGATACAGCTCGGGCGCGATGCGCAGGTACATCTCCTGGTCCAGCGCATTGTGGTGGGTGATGAAGGGCTTGGCATTGGCACCGCCGGGGATGGGATGCAGCATGGGGGTCTCGACTTCCAGGAAGCCGTGTTCGACCATGAAGTCGCGGATGCCGGCCACGGCCTTGCTGCGCGCTACGAAGCGCTTGCGGGCTTCTTCGTCGGTCATCAGGTCCACATAGCGCTGGCGCACCTTCTGCTCCAGGTCGGCCATGCCGTGGAACTTGTCGGGCATGGGGCGCAGGCTCTTGGTGAGCAGGCGGATCTTCGTGGCCTTGATCGACAGCTCGCCGGTCTTGGTCTTCATCAGCTGACCTTCGACGGCAATGATGTCGCCCAGATCCCACTTCTTGAAGTCGGCGTAGACCTCTTCACCCACGGCATCGCGGGTGACATAGGCCTGGATGCGGCCCGTGGCGTCCTGCACGGTGGCAAAGCTGGCCTTGCCCATCACGCGCTTGAGCATCATGCGGCCCGCCACGCTGACGGCAATGGCGGCGGCGTCCAGAGCTTCAGCATCCTTGTCGCTGTGTTCGGCGATCAGGGCTGCGGCGCGGTGCTCGGGCTTGAAGTCGTTGGGAAAGGCAACGCCGCCGTTGGCCTTGGAGGACTCGCGCAGGGCTTTGAGTTTTTCGCGGCGCTCGGCGATGAGTTTGTTTTCGTCCTGAGGGGCGGTGTTTTCTGCCGCAGAAGAGATGTTTTGTTCAGTCATGAAAAGAGAGCGCCAGCGACAAGCGCCGGTTGGAGGCCAGGAATGAGGGCGCGGCAAGGATAGCCGCTGCCCGAAACCGGTGATTTTAAGTTTTTTGCCGAAGCAGCGGTAGGCGACCGGGCAAAGCGCTGACGGGAGCTGCGGTATGCGGCCTCCATGGCTCAGGCTGCAGTCTCAGAAGTCAGCTTTATGCTATCGAATAGGTAGCTTTTGTCAGCCGCCAGCAAAGGGTCTTAGGCGATTTCAGGCATCGTCCTGCGGGGACGAGCCGGTAATGCCGCTTTGCTCCAGCACATCGGCGATCAGCTCCAGTCGCAGCAGCGGGGCATCCAGCGTCATCAGCTGCTGCTTGATCCGCACCGGCAGGGGCAGCATCTCGGCCCAGCGATTGGCAACCCAGGCGCAGTCGTGCATCTGCGCCGGCGTAGGCAGTTGCGCGTGATCGGGGTCGTGGTCGTGCAGGTTCAGCAAGGCCTGAGCCAGCGCGTGGGAGGTGCTCAGCAAATGCTTGGGGACAGTGACCTTGGGGTCGTCGGGCAGCATGGTGACATCGGCCACCCACAGGCCATGCGGCAGTTGCCAGCAGCGCTGGATGTGAAAGCGCTGGGCCCCCTTGCATTGCAGATGCAGCAGTCCGGGCTGGGGCGAGTCGAGCCGGGCAATACGGGCCAGCACGCCTTCGGAGTGCAGGCGCTCGGTCTGGGCGCCTGCCTTGCGCACTTCCTGTCCCACCTGCAGCGCCACCACGCCGAAAGGGGCGTCGGCATGCTGGCATTTGCGGATCATGTCCAGATAACGCACCTCGAAGACCTGCAGGCTCAGCAGGCCTTCGGGAAACAGCACCGTGTTCAGCGGGAACAGGGGCAGGGAATGCAGACTTTGCGTATCGGTCATGGTGCCCGGCTATCATCCCACGAATGGGTGAGTTGCTCACTGTTTTCTGAATTGGGTCACATGCTGTTTGAAATCGTTCTGTTCCTGCTGGATGTCGTCGTCGGCTTGATCACCGGAGCCTGTCTGCTGCGCATGTATATGCAGGCACAGCGTGTGCCGTTTGGCAACCCCGTGGGGCAACTGGTCTTTGCGCTGAGCGACTGGATCGTCATGCCGCTGCGCAAGGTCGTTCCCGCCAAGGGCCGCTGGGACAAATCCAGCCTGATTGCTGCCTTGCTGCTGCAACTGGCGCAGGTGCTGCTGATCTGGCTGCTGCTGGGTGCCAAGGGCTCGGTTCTGGCGCTGCCATGGCTGGCGCTGTGCGGGCTGATCAAGGTCATTCTGTCCGGCATGATGGGTATCTTGCTGATCTACGCCATCCTGTCCTGGGTGCAGCCCTATTCGCCCATCTACGGCGTGCTGCAGCGTCTGGCCGATCCGCTGGTGGCCCCGATCCGCAAGGTGGTGCCCCTGATCGGCAATGTGGACTTTTCGGCGCTGATTGCCCTGATTGGCCTGCAGGTGCTGCTGATGGTGCTCAACTATGTGCAGGCTGGCGGCCTGTCCATGATTGCCGGGGTGCGCTAGGGGGCTGTCCGGGCCAAGAACGCCGCATCGCCTTGAGGCTTGCGGATGAAACCTCGTCAGTTCCAAGGCTGCTCTGAGGTGCTCTGTGAATGTCCCGAGGCGATAAACCGACAAAAAAACGGCTGACGCAGATGAATGCTGCGTCAGCCGTTTTGCTTTTTGCTCGTCCGGTGCTTATTCCACGGCGTCCGCAGGCAGACGTTGCAGCATGGCCAGAGAGCTGGAGATGCGATCACGCAGCTCGCGGCGATCCACGATCATGTCCACAGCGCCCTTGTCCTGCAGGAACTCGGCGCGCTGGAAGCCTTCGGGCAGCTTCACGCGCACGGTGGTTTCGATCACGCGGGGGCCGGCAAAGCCGATCAGGGCCTTGGGCTCGGCGATCACGATGTCGCCCACGAAGGCGAAGCCGGCGGACACACCGCCCATGGTGGGGTCGGTCAGCACGGAGATATAGGGCAGGCCCTTCTTGGCCAGACGTGTCAGCGCAGCATTGGTCTTGGCCATTTGCATCAGCGACAGCAGACCTTCCTGCATGCGGGCACCACCGGTGGCGGTGAAGCAGATGAAAGGCACTTTCTGCTCGATGGCGGTTTCCACGCCGCGCACAAAGCGTTCGCCGACCACGGAGCCCATGGAGCCGCCCATGAAGTCGAACTCGAAGCAGGCCACGACCACATTGATGCTCTTGACGGAGCCGCCCATGACGATCAGTGCGTCGGTCTCGCCGGTGTTCTCCAGCGCTTCCTTCAGACGCTCGGGGTACTTGCGGCTGTCCTTGAATTTCAGCGGGTCGACAGGAATGACTTCCTGGGCCAGCTCATAGCGGCCTTCCGCATCGAGGAAATGGTTCAGACGCGCGCGTGCACCGATGCGGTGGTGGTGGCCGCAGGTCGGGCAGACGTTCTGGTTCTTTTCCAGATCGGTCTTGTACAGAACGGTTTCGCAGCTGGGGCACTTGATCCACAGACCTTCGGGAATCTGCTGGTGGCGTTCCGTCGGATTGGTCTGCTGGATTTTTGCAGGCAGAAGTTTTTCAAGCCAGGACATGGTTATTTCCTTTTCAGTTTCCACTGCACTGCGCGCCACCCGCAACCCATGAGAGCGGCGCGGCGCAGGCACTGGCGCAATCCCGGTCAGGGACAGCGAGCAAGGGCCGCCCCGCTGCGAGGCTGTCGTCCCCCTTCAAGGGGGAAGCGGCAAAGCCGCTCAGGGGGAGGCTGATTTCAGGGCAGCATTATGCGTCGAGAGCCTTTCGCACACCACGCAGAAAGTCTATTGCCAGAGGCACGATCTTTTCGTGGGGCTGGTTGTCGAGCAGGTCAATGATGCGGCTGCCGATGATGACGGCGTCGGCCACCTGGCCCACGGTCTGTGCGGTCTGGGCATCGCGAATGCCGAAACCCACGCCCACAGGCACGCTGACATGCTGGCGAATGCGCGGCAGCATGGCCTCCACGGCCGAGGTGTCCAGAGCGCCCGAACCGGTCACGCCCTTGAGCGAGACATAGTAGACATAGCCGCTGGCCACGCGGGCCACCTGTTGCATGCGCTCGTCCGTGCTGGTGGGCGCCAGCAGGAAGATCAGGTCCATGTCGCGGGCCTTGAGCTTGGCGGCAAACTCCTCGCATTCCTCGGGCGGATAGTCAACGATCAGCACGCCATCGACGCCGGCAGCGGCGGCATGGTTGACGAAGGCATCTTCGCCATGGATCTGGTCGTAGCGCTCTACGGGGTTGGCATAGCCCATGAGCACCACGGGTGTGGTGTGGTCCTTTTTACGGAACTCGGCCACATAGGCCAGCACCTGGCTCAGGCCCACGCCGTTGGCGATGGCCTTGTCGCCTGCGCGCTGGATGGTGGGGCCGTCGGCCATGGGGTCCGAGAAGGGCACGCCCAGCTCGATCACGTCGGCACCTGCTTCCACCATGCCGTGCATGAGGGGCGGGGTGATGGCGGCGAACGGGAAGCCTGCAGTCACATAGGGAATCAGGGCCTTGCGGCCTTCTTCCTTGAGCTTGTTGAAGGTGGCGGTAATTCGGCTCATAACTTGTTGCCCCCTGCGGCAGCCTTGGCTGCATCATGTCCGGGAGCGCCCTTGACGGTGAGACCGCGCATGGAGGGTCGGTCGAAGTATTCGGCACCCGAGAGGTCGGCCACGGTGCCGATATCCTTGTCGCCACGGCCCGACAGGCTCACGAGAATCGACTGGTCGGCGCGCATGGTCTTGGCCAGCTTCATGGCATAGGCCACGGCGTGGCTGGACTCCAGAGCCGGGATGATGCCTTCGGCGCGGCACAGATAGTGGAAGGCGTCCAGCGCCTCCTGATCGGTAATGCCCACATACTGGGCACGACCGATCTCCTGCAGCCAGGCATGTTCGGGGCCCACACCGGGGTAATCCAGGCCGGCGCTCACCGAGTGAGTCTCTGTGATCTGGCCGTTTTCATCCTGCAGGATGAAGGTGCGGTTGCCATGCAGCACGCCCGAGCTGCCCTTTTGCAGCGAGGCCGAGTGCTTGCCGGATTCCAGGCCTTCGCCGGCCGCTTCCACGCCGAACAGCTTGGTGTCTTCGTAGGGGATATAGGGGTAGAAGATGCCCATGGCATTGCTGCCGCCTCCAACGCAGGCAACCACCGCGTCGGGCTGCTTGTCGGCGCCCAGAAACTCGGGCATCTGCGTCAGGCACTCGTCGCCGATGACCTTCTGGAAGTCGCGCACCATCATGGGGTAGGGGTGGGGACCCGCCACGGTACCGATGATGTAGAAGGTGTTGTCCACATTGGCCACCCAGTCGCGCATGGCTTCGTTGAGCGCGTCCTTCAGGGTCTTGCTGCCGGACTCGACAGGCACCACGGTCGCGCCCAGCAGCTTCATGCGGTAGACATTGGGGCTTTGGCGCTTCACGTCCTCGGCACCCATGTAGACGATGCACTCGAGGCCGTAACGCGCGCAGATGGTGGCCGTGGCCACGCCGTGCTGGCCGGCACCTGTCTCGGCAATGATGCGCGGCTTGCCCATGCGCTTGGCGAGCATGGCCTGGCCGATCACATTGTTTATCTTGTGCGCGCCCGTGTGGTTGAGGTCCTCGCGCTTCAGATAGATCTGCGCACCGCCCATTTCACGGCTCATGCGCGAGGCGTGATAGACGGGCGAGGGACGGCCTACATAGTGGGCCAGCTCGGACTGGAATTCGGCGATGAATTCGGGGTCGTTCTGATACTTTGCGTAGGCCTCACGCAGCTCGGTGAGGGCGTGGGTCAGGGTTTCGCTGGCGAAGCTGCCGCCGTAGCGGCCGAAATGGCCGTGGACGTCGGGATACTGGTATTCAAACATGTGTCAGTCTGCAAAATTTGGGCATCAGCTGCGCGTACGGCAGCAATGAAGCGATGAATCTTGTGGGCATCCTTGATGCCTTTGAGAGGCTTGCCGTCGGGACCTTCGGCCTCGACACCAGAGCTCACATCAACGGCCAGAGACAACCCGCGAGGGCGCACTTGCAAGATGCCATCGGTCACGTTTGCAGGCGTGAGTCCACCAGACAAAACGAGGTGAGAGTCGACGCTTGTTGGCAGAAGTGACCAATTGAATGCCTTGCCGCCGCCACCATAACCATCGACATGGGCGTCGAGCAGGATGGCTTGGGCCTTTGAATAACGTTGGGCATATTCTACGAGGTCAAACTGGGCCGCATCGTCTCCAAGGGGTATGCGCGCCGCGCGCAACCAGGGCTGGACGCCCCGGGTGGATGCCTCGCAATCCGCGGCCGTTTCATCACCATGAAACTGCACGCAGGCGTTTGGTATTAGGTCGCAGGCAGCTATCACATTGGTAGCTGTTTCATTCACAAAGAGCAAAACAGGTGTGACAAAGGGCGGCAGTCGCCGGGCCAGCTCGGCCGCTCGTTGCAGCGTCACGGCGCGCGGGCTTGGTGCATAGAGCACAAAGCCGACGGCATCGGCTCCGGCGGCCACTGCAGCGTCGACATCCTGCTCGCGGGTCAGGCCGCAGATCTTGATGCGGGTGCGGGGGGCAATGGAAGACATGACAAGTCCCAGGCGTTGCAGCAATCGATGGCGCTTGGCCGCTCAGGGCAGCCAGGCAAACGGGGGAGTGTCTACAGGCAGGCCCCAGCGTGTATCGTAAATGGGGCCGAGAAAGTACAGCCCGTCAGGGGAGAAGGTGGGGGCGGCCACCTCGCGCGAGCGTGCCTCCAGCACTTGCTGCATCCATTGCACGGGCTTGGAGCCCTGGCCCACATAGATCAGGCAGCCCATGATGTTGCGGATCATGTGGTGCAGAAAAGCGCTGCCCTCGAATTCGAAACGCCAGTAGCCGCATTCCATCTGTCCGTCGCGCATGGGGGCCTGGCCAGCGGGGCGGTAGTGGATGTCGATGCGGCGCAGGGTCTTGACCGGGCTCTTGGCCTGGCAGCCTGCCGCGCGAAAGGACGAAAAATCATGCTCGCCCAGCAACAGATCGGCGGCTGCGCGCATGCGCTGCGCATCCAGAGTCTGAAACACCCAGCCCACCCGGCCCTGGTCAACGCTGGGGCGCACGGGGGACTGCAGCAGAACATAGGCATAGCGGCGTGCGGTGGCGCAGGCCCGGGAATGGAAGCCATTCGGGCCGTCGGCGACCTCGGCCGCCCATTGCACGGCGATGTCCTTGGGCAGGAAGGTGTTGGTGCCTCGTACCCAGGAGTTGGGCGCGCGCTGCAACTCGGTGTCAAAGTGCACGACCTGCATCAGCCCGTGCACACCGGAATCGGTGCGACCGGCGCAGATGGTGGAGACTTCTTGAGCAGCAAAGCGGCCCAGGGCCGCTTCGAGTTTGTCTTGTACGGTGTTTCCGTCGGGCTGGCTTTGCCAGCCGCGATAGGCCTGACCGTTGTAGCTGACGCCAAGAGCTATGCGCATGGCATGGCTCCCGGCGCGGGGTCTGAATGCATCAAATCAATCAACCAATCTGAGAGAGAAGGCTGTGAGCCTTGGCCTTGAGATCGCCATGGGCTTCGGCGATCACTTCCTCGATCAGTGTACGCGCTCCGTCGCTGTCGCCGATGGCATTGAACTCTTCGGCCAGGGCCAGCTTGGTGGCCAGCGGGTCTTCGGGTTCGGAGGGCGCTGGCACGGCGTCGACTGGCGCGGCGATATCGGCTGTGCCCAGATCCAGCGACAGGCCGCTGAGGTCGAAAGTCACCTCGGGTTGTGCAGGAGCGGCGGCGGCGAGGCTGTCGCTCTCCTCGGTCGGCTGCAAGCTCAGGGCTTCGCCACCTTGCACTTCGTCCAGTTTCTCCAGGCTGGAGGATAGGTTCAGCGGAGCTGTTTCCTGTCCGCCGTCTGGCTCGGGCTGTGTCTGCAAAGGCAGGGTGAAACTGTCGAGGTCGAACTCGAGTGCATTCAGAGAGCTTTGCTCGGCGGGCGCGGGAGCTGCGACAGGGGCCGGAGCTTGAGATGCCGTGGCGGGCAGGCTGAACGAGGCCAGATCATCGAGATCCAGGTTCAGGCCATTGTCTGCGGTTGTAACTGCCGGTTCTGCGGAGGGGGCAGAAGGAGTGTCCCACTGTGCCAGTGCTGCGAAGTCCTGTTCGTTGGGCAAGGAAACGGGCTCGGAGGGCACAGGCGCTGCGCTGGCCGCAGTGTCGGGCAGGCCTGCTGGCAGTTCCAGATCCATGTCGAAGTCCATGCCGGCGGGCTCTGTGGGAGGGCCTTCGCGGCTGGCCGCGGCTTCGGCTGCCTGTGCCGCAGCCAATGCCGAGCCGAAGCCCACGGCGGCGGCCACGCCGCCTTGCAAGGCGGTCGATGGAGCGGTGGGGTTGAAGGCGTTGGGCGCAGCCGCTGCGCCTGCCTGGGACTGGGGGGCGCCGCCCAGCTGGTAGGTCAGGTTTTCAGGATCCAGGATGCGGCCCTGATCGGCCAGTCGCTGCCATTCGGGGCCCTTGCCCTGGGTCAGGGCAAAGACGTTGTTGGCAACTGATGCGTAGGCCATGCGGTCATGGCGCTTGGCATAGATTTCAGCCAGCTTCTGGTGCAGCACCAGACGGTTGGGGTCGGTGCGCAGCGCTTCCTTGAGGATTTCCTCGGCCTGCAGGTCGCGGCCGTAGGCCAGGTACACATCGGCTTCGGCCAGCGGGTCCACATCGCCGGCGTCGAGCTGGCTGGGAGAGTACTGCATGGACTGGCCCGACATCTGGCTGCTGCTGGTCGTGGTGTCCACGCGCTGGCCGCCACTGGCGCCGAAGAAGGAGTCCGCCGACAGCTGGCTGTCGCCCAGCGTGCTGTCCGCGCCTGCCGCAGCGGCTTTGCGACGCTGAGACACACGGTAGCCGCCATAGCCCAGAAGCAGGGCCAGCAGTGCTGCTCCAGCCAGCGGAATGGTCGGGTCTTCCATCAGACTGTCGATAAAGCTGGGCTCCTCGGGAATGGGGGCCGGTGCCGCCACAGGCTTGGGAGGTGCAACCGGTGCCGGTGCAGGCGCTGCAGGCTCGGCTGCGGCTTGTGCCGGTTCGCCTTCGGCCGGAGCTGGTGCGGGCATGGTGTCGCCTGGCTTGCCGGCATCGGCTGCTGCAGCCTCGGGTGCGGCTGGGGCAGGGGTAGCAGGCGTTGCAGGCGCATCAGCAGCTGGAGCGGGGGCGGGGGCGGGCGCTGCTGCATTGGCGGTGCTGGCCGCGGGCACGGTGACTGTGGGGCTTGCCGCTGGCGCAGCTGCAGCCGCGGTGCCTGCTGCGGGAGCTGCCGCCGTACCTGCGGGCTTGGTGGCTGCCGCAATCTGGCTTAGCTCGGCCATATTGCGTTTGAGCTCATCGGCGCGCGCAGATTGGTCTGCGGCCTGTTTTTGCTGGGCCACTTGCTCATCGGCGGCCACGCCCTTGACGGAGCCCTTGGACAGGGTCAGCTTGTCGGGGGCTGCGGTGGCGGCCTTGGCATCTGCGACGTGGGCCTGAACCTGGCCGGAAGCGCTGCGCGATGCTGCTTCCACAGGTGCCACAGGTGCCACGCCAGCCAGTTGACGGCGGAACTGGTTGAAATCCTGAGACTGGGCCGCCATGATCTGGCGGGCTTCCTTGGCCGAGGTGGCCTGAGCGGCTGCCTGATCGGGCAGCTGGATTACCGCGCCGCTGCGCATGCGGTTGATGTTGCCCTTGACAAAGGCCTGCGGGTTGCTGCGCAGCATGGCGACCAGCATCTGATCGAGCGATACGCCTGCTGGCTTGTGCGCTGCAGCAATGCGACCTGCGGTGTCTCCTGTCCTGACGCGAACTTCATCACCGCTGCCAGCAGGTGCCGCAGTGCCAGCCTGGCGTTTTTGCTGCGGCTTGGTTGCCGTTTCGTCTAGATCGCGGTCATTGCGCAGATCCCGACCGGCCGCGTTGACAGGGCTGGGCGCCGGGCGTGCAGTCACGGCGGGACGCACAGGCGCAGGCGCCGCGGCAGGCGTGGCCTGCGCAGCGGTCGTGGGCGTCGGGGCCGGGCGGCGCGTTGCAGGGGGGTCGAGCAGCAAGGTGTAGTTGCGCTGCAGCTTGCCCGATGCCCAGTTGGCATCGATCACCAGGTCGACAAAGGGATCGTTGACCGGCTGAAAGCTGCTGAGCTTGAGCACGGCCGAGCCGTTGGCGCGTTTTTGCACCTGCACACGCACCGAGTTGGCCGTACCCGTGAATTCCATGCCCTGGGCGCGGAATGCCGCTGGCGATGCGATAGCGGCCTGGAGGCTGTCGGCCTCGGCAGCGCTGAGCTGAGGGATCTCGACCTCGGCACGCAAGGGCTCGCCCAGAGCCGACTGCACCGTGATGCGGCCCAGTGCCAATGCCCATGCATCGGTGGCCGGCAGGCTTGACAGTGCGAGGGTGGCTGCGGCGAGCGCAGAAAGTTTCCAGCGTTGCATAGGGCTCAGACTTGATTCGTGCAGCCTACAGCCCTCTTGTTCTTGGTCGGGTTTGTGGCTGCGGTGCACATAAAAATTGGAAATTCCAGCAGGCGGCAAAGGTCTCTCGGCCCGGCGGACATAGTTTGCATTGTCAACGACGCTATTGCAATGTGAGCAAAAGCTGGGTCGGCAAGGCTCTCAATTGTTGTCGATTGGCAACGAGATGAAACCTAATGTAGGTTTGCTGACGGTTTGCATTCGCCCGAATAGACGAACAATTGTCACCCAAGCCCAGAGCTTGGACATGAAAAAAGCGCCAGTCATCACTAGGATGACTGGCGCTTTGCTGTGCTGGATCAAGCCCGCTGCGGGCTTGATGGCGGCGCAGATCAGGCGGCCAGCAGAATGCGCAGCATGCGGCGCAGCGGCTCGGCAGCGCCCCACAGCAGCTGGTCACCGATCACGAAGGCCGAAACGTACTCAGGGCCCATATTGAGCTTGCGCACGCGGCCCACGGCCACTTCCAGGCCGCCGGTGGTCGCTGCGGGAGTCAGTTCCTTGACGGTCAGGGCGCGGTCGTTGGCCACGAACTTGACCCAGGGATTGCCGCCCTTGATCAGGGCTTCGATCTCTTCGAGGGGCAGATCCTTCTTGAGCTTCAGGGTCAGGGCCAGAGAGTGGCAGCGCATGGCGCCGATGCGCACGCACAGGCCGTCCACGGGGATCGTGGCTTCGGTGCCCAGGATCTTGTTGACCTCGGCCTGGCCCTTCCATTCTTCCTTGGACTGGCCGTTGGGCAACTGCACATCGATCCAGGGGATCAGGCCGCCGGCCAGAGGTGCTCCGAAGAATTCGGTGGGCACATCGTCACGGATGGTCTGGGCCACCTTGCGGTCGATTTCCAGAATCGCCGAAGCAGGGGTCGCCAGCTCGTCGGCGACGGCGGCGTGCACCACGCCCATGCCCTTGAGCAGTTCGCGCATGTGGTTGGCGCCACCGCCCGATGCGGCCTGGTAGGTCATGGAGGAGACCCATTCCACCAGACCAGCCTTGAACAGACCGCCCAGGCCCATCAGCAGGATGGAGTTGGTGCAGTTGCCGCCGATCCAGTTCTTGCCGCCGGCGGCCAGCTTTTGCTGGATCAGATCGTCGTTGACGGGGTCCAGCACGATGACGGCGTCGCCCTCCATGCGCAGCGAAGAGGCGGCGTCAATCCAGTGGCCACTCCAGCCGGCGGCGCGGATCTTGGGGAAGACTTCCTTGGTGTAGTCGCCACCCTGGCAGGTGATGATGATGTCGCACTTGGACAGCTCGGTGATGTCGTTGGCGTCCTTCAGCTCGGTGTGCACGGTGGCCATGGCCGGGGCCTTGCCGCCGGCATTGGAGGTGGAGAAGAACACGGGCTCGATCAGCGCGAAGTCGCCTTCGGCCTGCATACGGTCCATCAGCACGGAGCCGACCATGCCGCGCCAGCCCACCAAACCTACCAATTGCTTGCTCATTTGAAACGCCCTTTCAGTTTTGAAAACAGTAGCTTGAGACTGCTTCGGCCGGCTCGTCAGGGCCGGAAGGGGCGCGCGACGAACCGGGCTGGGTCAGCCTGTAATCGTCTTAATGGTGATTGCGCGCGCATTCACACCGGCAAGCTTTGCGGGTGTGACGATTTCGGGAGCGAAGGTGCGTGCGGCAAACATAAGAGTTGTCATTCTAGCGACTAGAGAAAAAGCTTGAAGAACTAAAAGTGCTTGAAACTCTAGTCAAAACGTCGAAATAAATGATTTATTTTTGACGTTTTGTTTTATTTGGCGCCGAAATTTGCGTCAAACCCAAAGCCGCCGCTTACGGCGGCGGCCGGGCTTCAGCGGTTTCGGTGCCTCAGACGCTGGCCAGCGCCTTGACCACGGCATCACCCATTTCACGGGTGCTGACCTTGGTCGTGCCTTCGCTGTAGATGTCGGCAGTGCGCAGGCCGTCGGCCAGCACCTTTTGCACGGCGGCTTCGATCTTCTGGGCGGCTGCTTCCTGGCCCAGGCTGAAGCGCAGCATCATGGCGGCCGACAGAATGGTGGCCAGGGGGTTGGCGATGCCCTTGCCGGCAATGTCGGGAGCCGAGCCGTGGCTGGGTTCGTACAGGCCTTGCTTCTTGTCGTTGAGGCTGGCGCTGGGCAGCATGCCGATGGAGCCGGTCAGCATGGAGGCTTCGTCGGAGAGGATGTCGCCGAACATATTGCCGGTCACCACCACGTCGAAGCGCTTGGGCTCCTTGACCAGCTGCATGGCGGCGTTGTCCACGTACATGTGGTCCAGCGCCACGTCGGGGTACTGCTTGGCGACTTCGGTGACCACGTCTTTCCACAGCTGGAAGGTTTCCAGCACATTGGCCTTGTCCACGCTGGTCACGCGCTTGTCGCGCTTCTGGGCAGCCTGGAAGGCGACATGGGCGATGCGCTCGATCTCAGGGCGCGTGTAGCGCATGGTGTCGAAGGCTTCCTCGGCACCGGGGAAGTGACCATCGGGAGCCACACGGCGGCCGCGCGGCTGGCCGAAGTAGATGTCGCCGGTCAGCTCGCGGATGATGAGGATATCGAGGCCCGCAACCAGCTCGGGCTTGAGGCTGGAGGCGTGGGTCAGTTCCTTGTAGCAGATGGCGGGACGGAAGTTGGCGAACAGGCCCAGGGCCTTGCGCAGGCCCAGAATGGCCTGCTCGGGGCGCAGGGGGCGGGCCAGTGTGTCGTACTTCCAGTCGCCCACCGCACCGAACAGAATCGCGTCGGCTTCCTGGGCCAGCTTCAGCGTGGCAGGAGGCAGAGGGTGGCCGGCAGCTTCATAGCCGGCGCCGCCCACGGGAGCGGTTTCCATCTCCAGGCCCAGATTCAGGGCCTCGAGCACCTTGACGGCTTCCGCGACGATTTCGGGACCGATGCCATCACCGGGCAAAACTGCAATCTTCATGATGTTCCTTTGATTAATTTGATAGCTGCTTGCGCTTTTTATTCATAGATTTCAGATTGAATTAGTGCTGATATTCATGAATAGAAGGCGCAAGCAGCTCATTTATGGGTAGCAACCTAAAAACAAGCACGCCCCAAACAAGGAGGCATCAAGCAAGGGCCGCCCCGCAGCGAAGATGCCGTCCCCCTTCCGATGCAACGCATCGAGAAAGGGGGAAGCCGCGGGGCCGCCTAGGCAAAGCGGCTCAGGGGGTTATTTCTGCAAGAGCGTATGCGCCAGCCAGGGCTTTTGCGCCAGGCGCTCGGCTTCGAAGGCCTTGATCTTGTCGGCATGGCGCATGGTCAGGCCGATATCGTCGAAGCCGTTGAGCAGACAGTACTTGCGAAAGGCGATGACGTCGAAGGCGATCTCTTCGCCCTGGGGCCTCAGGATCACCTGGCGCTCCAGGTCAATGGTCAGCTCGTAGCCGGGGAAGGCCGCGACGTCGTTGAACAGCTGGTCGATCGTGGCCTCGGGCAGCACGATGGGCAGCAGACCGTTCTTGAAACTGTTGTTGAAGAAGATGTCGGCAAAGCTGGGGGCCAGGATGGCGCGGAAACCGTACTGGTCCAGGGCCCAGGGCGCGTGCTCGCGGCTGGAGCCGCAGCCGAAGTTCTTGCGCGCGATCAGGATGCTGGCGCCCTTGAAGCGGGGCTGGTTGAGCACGAACTCGGGGTTGGGCTTGCGGTCGGCTTCGGGCACGCCGGGCTGGCCGGGCTGGTCCAGATAGCGCCACTCGTCAAACAGGTTGGGGCCGAAGCCGGTCTTCTTGATGGACTTCAGGAACTGCTTGGGAATGATGGCGTCGGTGTCGACGTTCTCGCGGTCCATGGGGGCGACAAGGCCCTTGTGCACGGTGAATTTTTGCATGGCGTGAATTCCAGGGATCAAGGGTTCAGCGAGCGGCACGTTCGATGGCGCTGCCGGCACTTTGCACGTCCTGGCCCAGGCACTTGACGGTGTTGCAGGCGGCCATGGTGAAGGCCAGGCCGATCAAGAGAATCGTGACGGAAGGCTTCATGCTCTGTCTCGCTGAAGAAATGGTTTAGGAGAACTTGCGGATGTCGACAAAGTGGCCGTGGATGGCTGCCGCAGCGGCCATGGCGGGGCTGACGAGGTGGGTGCGGCCACCGGCGCCCTGACGGCCTTCGAAGTTGCGGTTCGAGGTCGACGCGCAGCGCTCGCCGGGCTCCAGGCGGTCGGCGTTCATGGCCAGGCACATGGAGCAGCCGGGTTCGCGCCATTCAAAGCCGGCGGCCTTGAAGATCTGGTCCAGGCCTTCACGCTCGGCCTGTTCCTTGACCAGACCGGAGCCGGGCACCACCATGGCCAGCTTGATGTTCTTGGCGACCTTCTGGCCCAGGTTCTTGACCACGGCTGCGGCTTCGCGCATGTCTTCGATGCGGCTGTTGGTGCAGGAGCCGATGAACACCTTGTCGACAAAGATGTCGTTGATGGGCTTGCCGGGCTCCAGCGCCATATAGGTCAGCGCACGTTCGATGGCGCCGCGCTTGTTCGAGTCCTTTTCCTTGTCGGGATCGGGAACGACGGCATCGATGCCCAGCACCATCTCGGGGCTGGTGCCCCAGGTCACCTGGGGCACGATGTCGGCGGCGTTCAGCTCCACCACGCGGTCGAACTTCGCATCTGCGTCGGAATGCAGCGTCTTCCAGTAGCCGACGGCGGCATCCCATTCGCCGCCCGTGGGCGCCAGGGGGCGGCCCTTGATGTAGTTGATGGTCTTGTCGTCCACGGCCACGAGACCTGCACGGGCGCCGCCTTCGATGGCCATGTTGCAGACCGTCATGCGGCCTTCCACGCTCAGGTCGCGGATGGCTTCGCCGGCAAACTCGATGGTGTAGCCCGTGCCGCCGGCGGTGCCGATCTTGCCGATGATGGCCAGCACGATGTCCTTGGCGGTGATGCCGGGCGCGACCTTGCCGTTGACCTGCACCAGCATGTTCTTGGCCTTCTTGGCCAGCAGTGTCTGGGTGGCCATCACATGCTCGACCTCGGAGGTGCCGATGCCGTGGGCCAGCGCGCCGAAAGCGCCATGGGTGGAGGTGTGGCTGTCGCCGCAGACCACGGTCATGCCGGGCAGGGTCGCGCCTTGCTCGGGGCCCATGACGTGAACAATGCCCTGGCCCTTGTCCATGAAGGGAAAGAAGGCCGCCGAGCCGAACTCGGCAATATTGCTGTTCAGCGTGGTGATCTGTTCCTTGCTGATGGGGTCGGCAATGCCGTCATAGCCGCGCTCCCAGCCGTCGGTGGGCGTGTTGTGGTCGGCCGTGGCCACGACCGAGCTGACGCGCCACAGCTTGCGCCCGGCCATGCGCAGGCCTTCAAAGGCCTGGGGGCTGGTGACTTCGTGCACCAGATGGCGGTCGATATAGAGGACAGAGGTGCCGTCTTCCTCGGTGTGAACGACGTGCTCGTCAAAAATCTTGTCGTAGAGGGTGCGTCCCATGGTGGTCTCGTGAGGTTGGTTTGTTGGGAGGATTCTGTTGTGGCTTGATGCGATGTTTCAAGCCTTGGCACTGGCAGGGCAGAGGTGATCGACCAGCAGGCGGGTGGTCACCGGCAGCGCTTCAAAATCGCGGGCCACCACGCAGAGTTCGCGGTGCGCCCAGTCGTCGGTGAGCTGCACGGCGCGCAGATGGCCCACGCCATGCATCAGCTCGAAGGCGCGGTCGGGCAGCAGGCCCAGTCCCAGGCCGTTGTCGATCATGCGGCACATGGCGTCCAGGCTGGTGACCTGGATGCGCTGGTGCAGCGGGTGGCCGGCCTGGGCTGCGGCAGCACGCATGGCCAGACTGATCGAGGAGCCGGCATGCAGGCTGACGATGTCCCATTCCAGCACTTCGGTGAAGGCGACGCTTTCGCGCTCGGCCAGGGCGTGGCGCTCGGGCACGACGACGACCAATCGGTCGTTGCGGTAGCTCCGGTACTGCAGCGGCACATTGCCCTGGGTCAGCTGAACGGTGGCCTGATTGCCTTCGTTGCTCCTGATATTGCCCAGCGTGCAGATGCCGATATCGGCAGTGCCCTCGGCCACGGCGCTCAGCACGTCGGGGCTCAGATGCTCCTGCAGATCGATCTTGATCTGGCTGTGTTCGCGCGCAAAGGCTCCCAGGTCTTCGGGCAGAAACTGCACGATGGCCGACATGTTGGCGTGCATGCGCACATGGCCGCGCACGCCGTCGGCATATTCGGAGAGCTCGCCTTGCATGCGCTCCAGCCCGTACAGCACATTGCGCGCATGGTGCAGCAGGCTCTCGCCGGCCGGCGTCAGCGTCACGCCGCGGCTGTGGCGATAGAGCAGGGCGGTATCCACCGTCGCTTCCAGGTCGGACAGGCGCTTGCTGACGGCCGAGGCCGCAATGAACTCGCGTTCAGCGGCGCGGCCAATGCTGCCCAGTTCGCACACGGCGACGAACAGCTGAAGCGAGGTGAGATCGATGCGGCGCGCAAAACTGCGCTCTGAATTCTTCATGGGGCAGGCTCAAGTCTTCTCGTTTCGAGAAGTTTTCAGCATTTTTACCGATTAATCTAGCTGTATCCATCTTTGAATGAGATGTCTTGCTTGACGATGGGTAAATTTTGGAGATGGGTGAATTCTTGCTTTGCGATGACTTGGCGAGACCTGAGAATGCGATGTTGCATTTGTCAGTCTTGCGCACTTGCATTTTCATAGCGAAGACTCTAGATGCCAGAATCGTTCAAGCCTGATCCGGGCTGAGGTGCGGAAGTCTTTCTGGTGCCTGAGTTCCGGCATTTTTTTACAAAGTAAATCGTCAGTAAAGCAGCCAGGAATCGACGCTATTCGCTGCAAAAATGTGAGTCATGAGAGTTCCCAACCATCCGATGTCCGACAGTGAGCCTTCCGAGTTGCCAGCTATGGCTTCGGGGGCGCCCCTCTTGCACCGCAGCCGTTGCTGGAGCCATGCCTGCCTGCTGGCAGCTGCACTGGCGCTGGGCGGCACTGCCTTGCCAGCTGTGGCCAAGGGCAAGACCCCGGCCAAATCCAGTGCGGCCGCGCCAGCCAAATCGTCCAAGTCCGCCAAGAGCACGAGTGCAGGTGCTGCCAAATCTTCATCGGCCAAGTCCACCGGCAAGGCCGGTAAAAAAGGGCGCACCGGCCGCAATGCAGCGGTCGCTGGTGCTGCGGCAGCAGGTGCGGCAGCGGCCGCTCCGCTGGGCCGTGAGCATTGGACGCCGGAGGCCAGGAACAATCAGGCCGAAGATGCCAAGGAGCTGGCAGCCATACGTGCAGCAGCACAGGCGGGCGACGCCAAGGCCCAGTATCTGCTGGGCTCGCGCTACCGTTTTGGCAAAGGTGTGAATCAGGACCTGGCACAGGCTGTGCACTGGTATCGCCAGTCGGCTGACCAGGGCTATGCGCCTGCGCAGTCCGACCTGGGAGTGCTCTATGCCAATGGGAGGGGCGTGACTCTGGACGAGGCGCAGGCTGTGAACTGGTACCGCAAGGCGGCAGAGCAGGGCGACGGCATCGCCCAGAACAACCTGGGTCTGATGTATGCCGAGGGCCGAGGCGTGGCGGCCGATGATGCACAGGCTGTGCAATGGTTCGAGCGTTCGGCCAAAAGCGGCGAGGCTGCAGGTCAGTACAGCCTGGGGGTGATGCTCTCCAGCGGCCGGGGCGTCAAGGAGGACGGTCGGGCTGCCCTGCAATGGTTTGAACAGGCGGCCGAGAAAGGCCATGCCGACGCCCAGTACAACACCGGCATGATCTATGCCGTAGGTGCGCTGGTGCCGCAGGATCTGACGCGCGCGGCGCGGTGGCTGGAGAAGTCGGCCGGTCAGGGCAATGCGGCGGCCCAGTCGTCTTTGGGTTTCCTGTATGCCAACGGCCAGGGCGTGCCGCAGGATGCAGGCCAGGCGGCGCGCTGGTTTGATCGTGCAGCCAAGCAGGGCTACACCCTGGCGCAGTCGAATCTGGCAGCCATGTATGTCAGTGGTCAGGGCGTGCAAAAAGACATGGGCAAGGCCTATTTCTGGCTGGCTATCGCTCATGCCAAGGATCCCTCGCTGCAAAGCCGCATGCAGACTGCCGAGCAGGCATTGAGCCCCGCAGAGCGGCTGAAGGTGCAGCGCGAGGTGCGCAACTGGAAGCCCGGCAAGGAGTGATCGACGCGCCATGAAAAAAGCCCATCAGGCATTGCCGATGGGCTTTTTGTTGGGGCACAGGGGGCTTAGCTGAAGAAGCTCTTCAGGCGGTCCGTCCAGCTTTCGCCGCTGGGCGAATGCTTGGAGCCGCCCTTCTTGAGCGATTCGTCCAGGTCCTTGAGCAGCTTGCGCTGGTACTCGGTGAGCTTGACCGGAGTCTCCACCACGATGTGGCAGTACAGATCGCCGGGGTAGCTCGAGCGAATGCCCTTGATGCCCTTGCCGCGCAGGCGGAACTGCTTGCCGGCTTGCGTGCCTTCGGGAATGTCGATCGCAGCCTTGCCTTGCAGCGTGGGTACTTCGATTTCGCCACCCAGGGCGGCGGTGATGAAGCTCACGGGCACGTTGCAGTGCAGATCGTCGCCGTCGCGCTCGAAGATGTCATGGTCCTTGACGCGAATCTCGATATAGAGGTCGCCTGCCGGCCCGCCATTGGTGCCGGGCTCGCCATTTCCGGCCGAGCGGATGCGCATGCCGTCGTCGATGCCGGCTGGAATCTTCACTTCCAGCGTCTTCTGACGCTTGACCTTGCCCTGGCCGCCGCAGGATGTGCAGGGCTCGGGGATGATCTTTCCCGTGCCACGGCAGTGCGGGCAGGTCTGCTGCACGCTGAAAAAGCCCTGGCGCATCTGCACCGTGCCCATGCCGTTGCAGGTGGTGCAGGTCTTGGTGCTGGTGCCGGGCTTTGCGCCGCTGCCGCTGCAGGTGTCGCAGCTGTCCCAGCTCGGAATGCGGATCTGGGCATCCTTGCCCTTGGCAGCCTCTTCCAGGGTGATTTCCATGGAGTAGCTGAGGTCGTTGCCGCGGTAGACCTGACGGCCGCCGCGACCGCCGCGGCCGCCGCCGCCGTTGAACATATCGCCAAAGATATCGCCAAAGGCCTCGGCAAAGCCGCCAAAGCCCTCGCCGCCGCCCATACCGCGATTGGGATCCACGCCGGCATGGCCGTACTGGTCGTAGGCCGCGCGTTTCTGGCTGTCGGAAAGCATCTCGTAGGCCTCTTTGACCTCCTTGAATTTTTCCTCTGCTTCCTTGGCCTTGTCGCCCTGATTGCGGTCAGGGTGGAACTTCATCGCCAGCTTGCGATAGGCCTTCTTGATGTCATCGTCCGAGGCGCTTTTGGCAACGCCCAGAACTTCATAGTAGTCACGTTTGGACATGTGAGTTTTCGGTCGGATAGAACAGGAACGCCGCGCCAGCTCCTGGGAGCCCGGCGCGGCGGCAAGCGGTCAATGGTTTGAGGCCAGGACCTGCCCGCGCTTAGTCCTTCTTGACTTCCTTGACTTCGGCGTCAACCACGTTGTCGTCAGCGGCAGCCGATGCGCCGGCGGAGGCACCTGCTGCGGCAGCAGCGGCTTCGGCACCGCCTGCGGCCTGTGCATCGGCGTACATCTTCTCGCCCAGCTTCTGGCTGGCCGTCATCAGGGCCGTGGTCTTGGCGTCGATGGCGTCCTTGTCCTCGCCCTTGAGCGCCTCTTCCAGCTCCTTGACGGCGGTTTCGATGGTGCTCTTTTCGGCGGCATCGAGCTTGTCGCCATGCTCGGCCAGGCTCTTGTTGACGCTGTGAACAGCGGCTTCGCCCTGGTTCTTGGCAGTCACCAGCTCCAGCTTCTTCTTGTCGTCGGCTGCGTTCAGCTCAGCATCCTTGACCATGTTCTGGATTTCTTCTTCCGACAGGCCAGAGTTCGCCTTGATGGTGATCTTGTTTTCCTTGCCGGAAGCCTTGTCCTTGGCCGACACGTTCAAGATGCCGTTGGCGTCGATGTCGAAGGTCACTTCGATCTGGGGCACGCCACGACCTGCGGGCGGAATGCCTTCCAGGTTGAACTCGCCCAGCATCTTGTTGGCGCTGGCGATCTCGCGCTCGCCCTGGAACACCTTGATGGTCACGGCAGGCTGGTTGTCTTCAGCCGTGGAGAAGGTCTGCGCGAACTTGGTGGGGATGGTCGTGTTCTTGCTGATCATCTTGGTCATGACGCCGCCCAGGGTTTCGATACCCAGAGACAGGGGAGTCACGTCCAGCAGCAGCACGTCGGAACGCTCGCCACCCAGCACCTGGCCCTGCACGGCAGCGCCCACGGCCACAGCTTCGTCGGGGTTCACATCCTTGCGGGGATCCTTGCCGAAGAATTCCTTGACCTTTTCCTGCACCTTGGGCATGCGGCTCATACCGCCGACCAGGATCACGTCGTGGATGTCGGAGACCGAGATGCCGGCATCCTTGATGGCGGTGCGGCAAGGCGCAATCGTGCGCTCGATCAGATCGTCCACCAGCGATTCCAGCTTGGCGCGGGTCAGCTTGATGTTCAGGTGCTTGGGGCCTGTGGCATCGGCGGTGATGTAGGGCAGGTTGATGTCGGTCTGGGCGGAGTTCGACAGCTCGATCTTGGCCTTTTCAGCAGCTTCCTTCAGGCGCTGCAGTGCCAGCACGTCCTTGGACAGGTCGACGCCTTGTTCCTTCTTGAACTCGTCGATGATGTAGTTGATGATGCGCTGGTCGAAGTCTTCGCCGCCCAGGAAGGTGTCGCCGTTGGTCGACAGCACTTCGAACTGCTTTTCGCCGTCCACGTCGGCGATTTCGATGATGGAGACGTCGAAAGTGCCGCCACCCAGGTCATACACGGCCACCTTGCGGTCGCCCTTGCCCACCTTGTCCAGGCCGAAGGCCAGGGCAGCAGCGGTAGGTTCGTTGATGATGCGCTTGACTTCCAGACCCGCGATGCGGCCGGCGTCCTTGGTGGCCTGGCGCTGAGCGTCGTTGAAGTAGGCGGGCACGGTGATGACGGCCTCGGTCACGGCTTCGCCCAGGAAGTCCTCGGCGGTCTTCTTCATCTTGCGCAGCACTTCGGCGCTGATCTGGGGAGGCGCCAGCTTCTGGTCGCGCACTTGCACCCAGGCGTCGCCGTTGTCGGCCTTGACGATCTGGAAGGGCATCAGGTCGATGTCCTTTTGCACCTCGGCTTCGGCAAACTTGCGGCCGATCAGGCGCTTGGCAGCGTAGATGGTGTTCTTGGGGTTGGTGACGGCCTGGCGCTTGGCGGATGCGCCGACCAGGATTTCGCCGTCTTCTTGATAGGCAACGATAGAGGGGGTGGTGCGGGCACCTTCGCTGTTCTCGATCACGCGGGTGTTGTTGCCCTCCATGATGGCGACGCAGCTGTTGGTGGTGCCCAGGTCAATACCGATGATTTTTCCCATAATTCTCTCCGTAATCTGTTGAATGTTTGCTTGATTCGTCACTTGTGGGCGTAGTGGCCGGCTTCAAGAGCCGTCACTCACAATTTTTGCCCTGACGGTGGGTTTTCTTATGTCTTGCGGGCTCAGCCCTGGGCCACGGTCACCAGCGCGGGGCGCAGGATGCGATCGGCGATCGCATAGCCCTTTTGCAGCACGGCCACCACGGTGTTGGCGGGCTGGTCGGCGGGAACCATGGAGATGGCCTGGTGGTGGTGAGGGTCGAACTTCTCGCCTGCAGCGGGATTGATGGCCAGCACCTTGTTGCGCTCCAGGGCCGAATTCAGCTGGCGCAGCGTAGCGTCCGAGCCTTCGCGCAGTTGCTCGGGTGTCGCGTTCTGGATGGCCAGGGCCGCGTCCAGGCTGTCGATCACGGGTAGCAGGCTTTCGGCAAAGCTCTCGATGCCGAACTTGCGTGCCTTTGCGACCTCTTCTTCGGCGCGGCGGCGCATGTTCTCGGCGTCGGCCTTGGCACGCAGGTATTGGTCGGCCAGTTCCGCGCTCTTGGCCTTGAGTTCTTCCAGCTCGGCCTGCAGACGACCCAGTTCGTCCGACGCATTGGCTGCCAGGGCCGTTTCCAGTTCCTCGGGGCTGGCGTCGTTGATGGTGTTGGGGTTTTGGTTCTCGGTCATAGTTGGTGAAGGTTTCTCAAAACTTAAGACAATCTGTCTTCCAGATGCGCTCCGGCAGGTCTATTTCAAGACCTGTGCGGCCCGACAAGGGCGAGGGGCGCAGCGGCTGAAGCGATCCTGCAGGATTTGCGGAGCATTCTAGGAGAGTAAGTGCTTGTGATTCCAGGACCTCTCGCCTTGATTGACCGATGCTAATCGCAGGTTTATAGGCCCCTGAGTGTACAGATAGTCTGCTACTCAGCTAGAATCTCACGTTTTGCCTTGCCGCACCGCTACAGACGCAGTGGGCGGCGTTTACCCAAAAGGAGTCGTTATGCGTCATTACGAAATCATTTTGTTGATCCATCCGGATCAAAGCGAACAAGTTCCCGCGATGCTGGAGCGCTACAAGGGCATGATTGCTGCTGGTGGCGGCAAGGTGCATCGCGAAGAAGATTGGGGCCGTCGTCAGCTGGCTTACATGATCAACAAGCTCGCTAAGGCTCACTACCTGTGCCTGAACATCGAAGCCGACCAGGCTGTGATGGCTGAACTGGAACACGCCTTCAAGTTCAACGATGCCGTGCTGCGTCACCTGACTGTGCAGAAGAAGAAGGCTGATACAGCTGCTTCCGCCATGATGAAGAGCGTTGAGCGCGAAGAAGCCCGCAAGGCCAACCAGGCTGAGCACGCTTAATAGCATCAGACACTGAAGGAGTGGAAAACCGCGTTGTATTGACGGGCCTTCTCGCAGAGCAAGCCGCTTTGCGCTACACGCCCGCCGGATTGCCGGCCCTGGATTTGCGAATTGAGCACAGTTCGCAGCAACAAGAGCTGGGCAGTGCGCGCAACGTGAATGCATCTGTCAAGGCTGTTGCCTTTGGCGCCCTGGCTGAAAAGCTGGCCCGCCAAGCACCCGGTAGCCAATGGACCTTTCAAGGTTTTCTGGCCACGCCGCGCAATAGCAAGATGCTGGTTTTACACATTCAGGATATTCAACAAAATTAATTTTCAAGAGGTCCAGCAATGGCCACGTTCAAGAAATTCAACAAGGACAAGCGTCCTAAGCGCAACACCCAGTCGCTGCTGTTCAAGCGCAAGCGTTTCTGCCGCTTCACAGTCGCCGGCGTCGAAGAAATCGACTACAAGGATGTCGACACCCTGCGTGACTTCATCGCCGAAAACGGCAAGATCGTGCCCGCACGCCTGACCGGCACGCGCGCCATCTATCAGCGTCAGCTGAACACAGCCATCAAGCGCGCTCGCTTCCTGGCTATGCTGCCCTACTCTGACCAGCACAAGATCTAAGGAGCACGACAATGCAAATCATTCTGCTCGAAAAGGTTGTGAACCTGGGTAACCTGGGCGATATCGTCAAGGTCAAGGACGGTTACGCTCGTAACTTCCTGATCCCCTCCGGCGCTGCACGTCGTGCAACAGCTGCTGCCAAGGCTGAATTCGAAGCCAAGCGCGCTGAGCTGGAAAAGGCTGCTGCCGAGAAGCTGGCTGCCGCTCAAGAACTGAGCGAAAAGCTCAACGGCGCCAACGTGAAGATCACTCAGAAGGCCGGCGTTGACGGTCGTCTGTTCGGCTCCATCACCAACGCCGACATCGCTGAAGAACTGGTCAAGGCCGGCTTCGCAGTGAACAAGTCGCAAGTGCGCATGCCCAACGGTCCCATCAAGACCGTTGGCGACGCCACTGTGGTGGTGGCTCTGCACACCGACGTGGCAGCAGAAGTTGCTGTCTCCGTGTACGGCGACCACTCCTAATTCAGGCTCTGTTCTGAATTGGCAAAAAGCCGCCTTCGGGCGGTTTTTTGTTTTCTGGTAATTGTTTGTCTCGCCAGCGTTTTTATCGTCACCCGCCGTGACGTCGCCACCGCCTCCCGCTACGATGGAGGACTTGTCTCTAGGAGTCTCATGTCGTCAGTAATGCCCCCGCTTGATCTGCAAGATGATGCATTCGCCCCGGTTCCCACTGCTGATCAGCAGGTGGCGCAACTGCGTGTGCCGCCGCACTCCATGGAGTCGGAATCTTCGGTGCTCGGTGGTCTGCTGCTGGACAACAATGCCTGGGAGCGCGTGGGTGACCTGCTTGGCGACGGCGACTTCTACCGGCACGAGCACAAGCTGATCTACGAAGCCATCGGCAAGCTGATCAATGCCAGCAAGCCGGCCGACGTGATCACGGTCTACGAGCATCTGCAGGGCATGGGCAAGGCCGAGGAAATCGGCGGCCTGATGTATCTGAACCAGCTGGCGCAGTATGTGCCCAGTGCCAGCAATATCCGCCGCTATGCGGAAATCGTGCGTGAGCGCGCCATCTTGCGCAAGCTGGTCACGGCCAGCGACGACATCGCAACCAACGCCTTCAATCCGCAGGGCAAGACCGTCGAGCGCATCCTCGACGAGGCCGAGCAGAAGATCATGGCGATCGGCGAGGAGGGGGCTCGCAACAAGCAGGGCTTCCAGTCGCTGGACACGCTGGTGGTGGATCTGCTGGACCAGGTCCAGGAGATGGCCGACAACCCCATGGATGTCACCGGCGTGCCCACAGGCTTTGTCGATCTGGATCGGATGACCTCGGGTCTGCAGGCCGGCGACATGGTGGTGCTGGCGGCGCGTCCGTCCATGGGCAAGACTTCGTTTGCCGTGAATATTGCCGAGCATGTGGCGCTCAATGAAGGCTTGCCGGTTGCCATCTTCTCCATGGAAATGGGCGCGGCCCAGCTGGCGGTTCGTATCGTCGGCTCCATCGGCCGCGTCAATCAGGGCAATCTGCGTACCGGCAAGCTCAGCGACGACGAGTGGCCGCGTCTGACCGAGGCCATCGAGCGATTGCGCACCGTGTCGCTGCATATCGACGAAACCCCTGGCCTGTCACCGACCGAGCTGCGTGCCAATGCGCGTCGTCTGGCGCGTCAGTGCGGCAAGCTGGGTCTGATCGTGGTCGACTACCTGCAGCTGATGAGTGGCTCGGGATCGGCCGCCAGCTCCGACAACCGTGCCACCGAACTGGGCGAAATCTCGCGGGGCTTGAAGATGCTGGCCAAGGAGCTGCAATGTCCGGTGATCGCGCTGTCCCAGCTCAACCGCTCTGTGGAGCAGCGGACTGACAAGCGCCCCATGATGTCCGACCTGCGTGAATCGGGCGCCATCGAGCAGGATGCGGACATCATCATGTTCATCTACCGCGACGACTACTACAACAAAGAGAGCAAGGAGCCCAATATTGCCGAGGTCATCATCGGCAAGCAGCGTAACGGGCCGACGGGGACGGTGAAGCTCTTCTTCCAGAAGAACCAGACGCGTTTCGAGAACCTGGCGCAAGGCTACGGCACGGATGAATACTAAAAAGCATAGCTGATAGCGCTTTTAGAACATGGATTTCAGAACTCTATAAATATGAAATCTATGAATAACGGGTGCTGACAGCTATCAAATTGAATGTGAACATAAGAAAAGCCCGCAAGGCGCGGACCTTGCGGGCTTTGTTTTTGAGTGGCTGCAGCGCTAGCGGCTGAACAGGTAGACGCCAAGGCCGATCACGCACAGTCCCAGCGCGCCGCAGGCCCAGGCAAGGCGCTGTGCGCCTATGCGCAGCGCACCCACGGTCGCGACGATCTGGGCATTTTGCTGGGCCAGCTTCTCGATGATCTCCAGCGACTGGCGCTGTGACTGCTCCAGCTGGGCGATGCGCTCCTCCTGCTGCTGGATCAGCAGCAGCGCCTGCTCGCCGGCGGAGGCTGGCGGCGAAATGCGCTGCGCAGCGCTTTGCGCGCTGGCGTCCTGCTCGCGCGCTTCGGCCTGAGCCTCTTTCTTCTTGAGCATGCCCTGGGCGGCCTTCACCACCTGGGGCGTGGCCTTGATGACCTCACCCCAGGGCACGAGCTTGAGCGCCGCGATCCAGCTGGCCACTTACAGCACCTCGCTGGCGAAGTCCGCCAGGCGCGAGCGTTCGCCGCGCGCCAGGGTGATGTGGCCGCTATGGGGCCAGCCCTTGAAGCGATCCACCACATAGGTCAGGCCCGAGCTGCCTTCGGTCAGGTAGGGCGTGTCGATCTGGGCCAGATTGCCCATGCAGATGATCTTGGTGCCGGGGCCGGCACGGGTGATCAGGGTCTTCATCTGCTTGGGCGTGAGGTTCTGGGCCTCGTCGATGATGACGTATTTGTTCAGGAAGGTGCGACCGCGCATGAAGTTCATGCTCTTGATCTTGATACGGCTGCGGATCAGCTCATTGGTGGCGGCGCGCCCCCATTCGCCGGCATTGCCGCCGTCGCCCTTGGCCAGGAACTCCAGGTTGTCGTCCAGGGCGCCCATCCAGGGACCCATCTTTTCCTCTTCCGTGCCGGGCAGGAAGCCGATATCCTCGCCCACGCTCACCGTGGCGCGGGTCATGATGATCTCGGTGTAGCGGCGCTCGTCCAGCACCTGTGCCAGGCCGGCGGCCAGGGCCAGCAGGGTCTTGCCGGTGCCTGCCGTGCCTGTCAGCGTGACAAAGTCGACCTCGGGGTTGACCAGCAGGTTCATGGCGAAGTTCTGCTCGCGATTGCGCGTGGACACGCCCCAGACGGCATTCTTGGGGTTGCCGAAGTCGCGCAGCGTCTTGAGCACGGCCGTCTTGTCGCGGATTTCGGTCACGCGCATGTAGAGGCTGGGCTCACCCGGTGCTTCGTAATAGACAAACTGGTTGATCATCAGCTGGTCGACGATGGCGCCGCTGACGCGGTAGTAGGTGATCGCGCCTTCCTGCCAGCTCTCCACATTCTTGCCGGCCTTGGCCCAGAAGTCGTGGGGCAGGGCCAGGGCGCCCGAATACAGCAGATCGCCGTCTTCCAGCACCTTGTCGTTCTGATAGTCCTCGGCAGCCAGGCCCAGGGCGCGTGCCTTGACGCGCATATTGATGTCCTTGGACACCAGCACGACTTCGCGATCCTTGTGCTGCTCGCGCAGGGCTGCGACCACGCCCAGAATCTGGTTGTCGGCCTTGCCCTGTGGCAGGCTGTCCGGCAGAGCGGCATTCAGAGGGTTGGTCTGGAAGTACAGCGTGCCAGTGGCGCTGCGCTGACCTGTGGCATTGAGCGGCAGGCCTTTTTCCAGGCCGTCGGCGGGCTGGGAGGCAACCAGGGAGTCCAGCGTGCGGCTGACCTGGCGGCCGTTGCGCGCCACCTCGGTCATGCCCTTCTTGTGATTGTCCAGCTCTTCCAGCACCACCATGGGCAGGAAGATGTCGTGCTCTTCAAAGCGGAACAGGCTGCTGGGGTCGTGCAGCAGCACATTGGTGTCCAGCACGAACAGCGTGGTCGGGCCGGTGCGCGTATTGCGGGCGCGGCGGGCAGGCTTGGCAGCTGCGTCGGCGGGTTTGGCAGGTGCTGCGGCAGCTGCCCCTGTCTTTGCTGCAGAGGCCGTTGCTGCGGCAGCCGTTGTTGTGACGGTCTTGCGCGGCCTGGCGGTTGCAGTGGCCGAGGCGGCGGGCTTGCTGGTGCTGCGGCGCGGCTTGGTGACCGCTGGGGCGGTCTCTGGAGTCACATTCAGGGCGGCTCCGTTGGAGGGGTTCAGATCCTCGTCAAGTTCTGCAGTCTGCCTGGCAGTCTTGCGAATGGACGAAAAGGCTTCTGCGGAGAGCTTTGCGGCGCGGTGGCCGGGTGCGGGGGGCAGGGGCATAGTGGACGAACCGTTCTCAACAAGATTCAAAAAGCACAAAGCCGCCTGGAAACCGAGGCGGCTTTGGTGGGGTGAACAGAGAATACTGCGTAGCACTGAGGCATGCCCCATTATGCATAGGCTGCGAGGGCCTGAAGCAGTATTTCCTGTTTTGCCTTGTTTAAAGACTTTGAAATACTTTGCGTGTAGATAATTGCAAGGTTTTCAGTCCCGGGCGGGGTTCAGGCCACCTTCTTGTCCTGAGTCTTCAGGCTTTTGACGGCCTTGAGTACTTCGTCCACGTGGCCGGGAACCTTCAGGCCACGCCATTCCTGCATCAGGATGCCGTCAGCGCCGATCAGGAAGGTGGAGCGCTCGATGCCCTTGACCTTCTTGCCGTACATGATCTTGTTCTTGACCACGCCAAACATGTGGCACATCTTCTCTTCGGTGTCGGCAATCAGCTCGAACGGCAGTTCCAGCTTTTCCTTGAAGTCGTTGTGCGAGTTCATGTTGTCGCGCGACACGCCGAACACGGTGGCGCCAGCCTTCACGAAATCCTTGTACTTATCGCGGAATTGCATTGCTTCCGTGGTACAACCCGGCGTGTTGTCCTTGGGGTAGAAATACAGGATCAGAATCTGGCCGTTGTGCGAGGTGTTGGACACCTTGACGCCGCCGGTGGCGTTGGCTTCAAATTCTGGGAGTGGTTTGTTGACAACGATCGCCATGCGCTTGTATCTCTCGGGTGTGTTCGTTGAAATGCCGAGGACGTCGGTGGTATTTTTGTTTTTATCAATCGATCGCCCCCAACCGCAACCTGCGATTTTACCCTGAAATACGTATTTCTCTCAATGTAAGCTCAGAAGTCTATGCTAGCAGCAGGGCTGCGACTACATTGCGGCCTTCGCTGGCCAGAACGTTATAGGTGCGGCAGGCCGATGCGGTGTCCATGCTCTCCAGTCCAATGCGTTTGGCGATCAGCGGTTTGAGCCAGGCCACAGGCGGAAAGCGGTTCTTGCTGCCGCTGCCGAAGAGGACGACTTCCGCATCCAGCTTGGCAAGCTCCTCGAAATGCTCGGCCGTCAGGTCTTCGAAACGGGTGCAGTTCCACTCGGTCAGCAGGCCGCGGGCTCCGACCAACAGACTGGTTTCGTGGTTTTGCTTGTCAACGGCGATCCAGCCCGGGCCATAGCCGGTGATGGTTTGCGCATCGGATTTGTCTGCCTGAAATTTCATGATGGAGAGTGTGCGCAATCGGCGCGCTGGACGGGTGCGATGGCTGCTGTCTCCATACAGAGAGGGTGGGGACATTGCTGCAGCGCGGAACTGTGCTTAAATTATAGGTTTCACCATGGCACTTAATGCGCCCTGGCGTGCCTGAAATCCTTTTGTATTGATTCGCATGAAAACCGTTCAAAAATCCGCCAAATTAGCAAACGTCTGTTACGACATCCGCGGGCCGATCATGGACGCGGCGAAGAAGATGGAGGACGACGGCCAGAAGATCATCAAGCTCAATATCGGCAATCTGGCCGTGTTCGGCTTCGATGCTCCGGAGGAAGTGCAGCAGGACATGATCCGCAACCTGCCCAACTCGGCAGGCTACTCCGACAGCAAGGGCATCTTCGCGGCGCGCAAGGCCGTGATGCATGAAACCCAGCGCCAGGGCATCAAGGGCGTGACACTGGACGATATCTATCTGGGCAACGGTGCTTCGGAGCTGATCAGCCTGGCCACCAACGCGCTGCTGGACAACGGCGACGAGATGCTGCTGCCTGCGCCCGACTATCCGCTGTGGACGGCTGCCACCAGCCTGTCCGGCGGCACGCCCGTGCATTACATGTGCGACGAGTCCAATGGCTGGATGCCCAACATGGACGACATCCGCGCCAAGATCACGCCGCGCACCAAGGGCATCGTCGTCATCAACCCCAACAACCCCACGGGTGCCCTGTACTCGAGGGAGCTGCTGCTGCAGATCGTGGAGCTGGCGCGCGAGCATGGCCTGGTCATCTTCGCTGACGAGGTCTACGACAAGGTGCTGTACGAGGATGCCAAGCACACGCCGCTGGGCAGCCTGTCCATCGATGTGCTGACCATTACCTTCAATTCCCTCTCCAAGGCCTACCGCTCCTGCGGCTACCGTGCTGGCTGGATGGTGATTTCGGGCGACAAAAAGCCCGCCAAGGATTACATTGAGGGCCTGAACATGCTCTCCAATATGCGCTTGTGCGCCAATGTGCCCGGCCAATGGGCGGTGCAGACGGCGCTGGGCGGTCACCAGAGCATCGATGCTTTGGTGCAGGAGGGCGGTCGCCTGCGCGTGCAGCGCGATCTCGCCTGGGAGCTGATCAACGCCATTCCCGGCGTGAGCTGCGTCAAGCCCCAGGGCGCGCTGTACATGTTCCCGCGCCTTGATCCCGCCGTCTACCCCATCCAGGACGACCAGGAATTCTTCCTCGAAGTGCTGCAGGAAACCAAGGTCATGCTGGTGCAGGGCACCGGCTTCAACTGGCCCGAGCCTGATCACTTCCGCATCGTGTTCCTGCCGCATGAGGCAGATCTGCGCGAGGCCATCAACCGGCTGGCAGCCTTCCTCGAGAAGTACCGCAAGCGCCATGGCACGGACAAGCCCAAGGCAGTGCCAGCAGAAAAGGCACTCAAGCCTGCCAAGGCTGAGAAAGCCGCGTAACTCATCTTTTTGATAGCTGGTGGCGCTTGATTTTCAAGCGCTTCAGCGCTTTTTTGACCTTAGAACTTATGAAACCCATCCAAGTAGGCCTGTTGGGCATTGGCACCGTAGGCAGCGGTACTTTCAATGTGCTGGAACGCAACCAAGACGAGATTCGCCGTCGTGCGGGTCGTGGCATTGAAATTACCATGGTCGCCGACTTGGATACCGAACGCGCCAAGAGCGTGGTGGGTGACAAGGTCAAGGTGGTCGGCGACGCACGTGAAGTCATCGCCAACCCCGATATCGATGTGGTGGTCGAGCTGATCGGCGGCTACGGCATTGCCAAGGCCCTGGTGCTGGAAGCCATCGCGGCCGGCAAGCATGTCGTGACCGCCAACAAGGCCCTGCTGGCCGTGCACGGTACGGAAATCTTCAAGGCCGCAGCCGAGAAGGGCGTGATGGTGGCCTATGAAGCTGCCGTGGCCGGTGGCATTCCCATCATCAAGGCACTGCGCGAAGGCCTGACTGCCAACTCCATCCAGTGGGTGGCCGGCATCATCAACGGCACGACCAACTTCATCCTGTCCGAAATGCGCGACAAGGGCCTGGACTTCGACGTGGTGCTCAAGGAAGCGCAGCGTCTGGGTTATGCCGAAGCCGACCCCACCTTCGACATCGAGGGTGTGGATGCGGCCCACAAGGCTACGCTGATGAGCGCGATTGCCTTCGGCATTCCCGTGCAGTTCGACAAGGCCTATGTAGAAGGCATCACCAAGCTGGCCGGTGCCGATATCCGTTACGCCGAGCAACTGGGCTACCGCATCAAGCTGCTGGGCATCACCAAGCGCACGGACAAGGGCATCGAGCTGCGCGTGCACCCCTCGCTGGTGCCTTCCAAGCGTCTGATCGCCAATGTGGAAGGCGCGATGAACGCCGTGGTGGTGAACGGCGATGCCGTGGGCACCACGCTGTACTACGGCAAGGGCGCCGGGTCCGAGCCCACCGCTTCCGCCGTGGTGGCCGACCTGGTGGATATCGCCCGCATGGACGGCTCTGATCCTGCCCACCGCGTGCCTGCCCTGGCCTTCCAGAGCAGCAGCCTGGCTGCCGCCGGCAGCGAGCTGCCCGTGCTGCCCATGGCCGAGGTCGTGACCAGCTACTACCTGCGCATCCGCGTGGCTGACGAAGCCGGAGTGCTGGCCAAGATCACCGGCCTGCTGGCCGGTGCCGGCATCAGCATCGATGCTGTGCTGCAGCGCGAGGCTGATGAAGTGGGTGGTGAAGGCTCGACCCAGACCGACCTGATCATCCTCACGCACGACACGCGCGAAGGGGATATGGACAAGGCCCTGGCGGAAATCCAGGGCCTGCCCACGGTGCTGGCTCCCATCACCCGCATCCGCAAGGAAGAGCTGAACTAAGGACTTGAGCATGTACCGTCGCACTCAAACCGGTTTATTCCCTGTTCAGTGCGGTGTCGGTATTGCAAACTCCTTCAAAGGCTGGCGCCCTATGGCGCCAGCCTTTTTGTTTTTAGTGGCAGCGGGTGCGCAAGCGGCGCCCGTCGATGTCTATCGTGGCACGCTGGGCGGCTCGGCGGTGGTGATGGAGCTGGGCAAGCCGGGTGAGGATGGCGAACGCCAGGGGCGCTATTTCTATCTGCGCCATGGAGTGGATATTCCACTCCGGGGCGCGCTGAATGCGCTGTCTGAGGCGCGTCCTTTGAATAACGACTGGGCGCGTGAAAGCGGTGGCGAGCCTCCTGTGTTGACCGACTCCCAACAGCGCCGCATCGTTTGGCATCTGCGCCAGCAAGGCAGTGCTTTGGCGGGTGAGTGGGTGGATGATATTCATGGCAAAAAACTGCCGCTAGCCCTTACCCATATTGCGCAGTACGACCCTGAAAAGATAGCGCCATTCGGTGTGGAGGCCGTGACGTTGGCGATTGTGCAAGGTGCGGGCAGCGGTATTGCATCGGGCGTTGCCATCTCGGCACAGGCCACGCCCTACGACTATCTGAAAGTGGCCGAGCAAAAGCTGGAGCAGGGCAAGGAAGTGGTGGTCAGCCCCACTCTGGCCTGGAGGCCGGTGCGCGATGCGCGTACCCAGTTCTGGTATCCGCGCCTCACGCGTCACCCGGATAGCAAAATTCTGGCGCAGACCAATACCGTTCTGGAGCAGCGCCACTGGGGCATGAGTCTGGAGGCGCTGGCCTGTGTGGGCTCGATCTACCAGAACGCCGGCCCGGCGGCAGGCTCACTGGGGGACTTCAATAACGAGTCGATCAAGGTGACCTACCTCTCAAGCGCCTTGATGAGTGTGGTGGAGTCCGGCTCAACCGGTTGCGGCGGCGCGCACCCCAACAATCACTACGACCCTTTTGTGCTGGATTTGCTGCGGGGCGGCTATATGGACTTCACCCGCCTGCTCAAGGACGTGAAATATGGCGAGTACAAGCTGGAGTATGGTGATCGGCTGTCGCGTTTTCTGAGCAAGGCAGTGGACCGGCATTCCGAGGATGACAAGGAGTGCACCGAGCTGCTGCCTCAGTACATGGCGCTGATGTTCGATAAGCCCGACAAGATGAGTTTTGTGATCTCAGGCATAGGTCACGCCATGGGAGTGTGCCTGGGCAGTGGCGTCAGTGTCCCGTTCAAGGAGCTCAAGCCCTATATCAAGCCGGGGGCGCAGCGCTATTTGCAGCCCTGAGTCCCCGTTCAGCGCGATATGAGGCAATGGCGTTGGCCGGTCTCTGCATTCGCGCGCAGTCAGATCGGGCTTGCTGACCGATAATGGTCGGCTTGGCGGCATGACTTCTGTCCGTTTGGCTGTCCGTTCCGAATTTTAGTTTTTGGCGAGTTTGAGATGCTGTATCTGTCCACCCGCGGCCATGCTGACCGCAAGCGTTTTTGCGACATTTTGCTCGAAGGCCTGGCCCCCGATGGCGGCCTGTACCTGCCCGTCGAGTATCCCCAGATTGACGATGCCAAGCTGAGCCAGCTGCGCGAGACGCTGGCCAACAAGGGCTATGCGGCCCTGGCCTTCGAGATTCTGTCGCTTTATATCGACGACATTCCGGCCGAGGATCTGCGCGCCCTGTGTGCCAAGACCTATACCAGGGAAGTCTTTGGCAGCGACGCCATCGTGCCCGTGCGTCAGCTCGACGGCGTGCTGCACATCGAAGCCCTGTCCAACGGCCCCACGCTGGCCTTTAAGGACATGGCCATGCAGCTGCTGGGCAATCTGTTCGAGTACGAACTGGCCCGCCGCAACGAGGAACTGAATATCCTGGGTGCCACCAGCGGGGACACCGGCAGCGCGGCCGAATACGCCATGCGCGGCAAAAAGGGCGTGCGCGTCTTCATGACCAGCCCCCACGGCCGCATGAGCCCCTTCCAGCAGGCGCAGATGTTCAGCCTGCAGGACGAGAACATCCACAACATCGCCATCGAAGGCGTGTTCGACGACTGCCAGGACATCGTCAAGGCCGTCTCCAACGACCACACCTTCAAGGCCCGGTACAAGATCGGCACGGTCAACTCCATCAACTGGGCACGTCTGCTGGCCCAGGTGGTCTACTACTTCGCCGGCTATCTGCAGGCCACCCGCTCCAATGACCAGAAGGTGAGCTTCACCGTGCCTTCCGGCAACTTCGGCAATATCTGCGCAGGCCATGTGGCGCGCCAGATGGGTCTGCCCATTGCCAAGCTGGTGGTAGCCACCAACGAAAACGATGTGCTCGACGAGTTCTTCCGCACCGGCGTCTACCAGGTGCGTGGCTCGGCCAATACCTACGAGACCTCGAGCCCCTCGATGGACATCTCCAAGGCCAGCAATTTCGAGCGCTTTGTGTTCGATCTGGTGGGCCGCGACGGCGTGCGCACCAGGCAACTGTTCGCTGAAGGCGTGGCCAAGGCGGGCAAGTTCGATCTGAGCACAGATCCCGCCTTCGAGGATGCGGCCGGCAAGTACGGTTTTGTGAGCGGCAAGAGCACGCACGCCGACCGTCTGGCCACCATCAAGGACACCTTCGAGCGCTTTGACCAGATGATCGACACCCATACCGCCGACGGCGTGAAGGTGGCGCGCGAGCATCTGGGTGCCGAGCCCATGCTGGTGCTGGAAACCGCTCTGCCCATCAAGTTTGCCGCGACGATCGAAGAAGCGCTGGGCCGCCAGCCCGACCGTCCCGCCAAGTTCAACGGCATCGAAGACCTGCCCAAGCGCGTGGTCGTCATGCCCTCCGACGTGGACAAGGTCAAGGCCTTTATCGCCGCAAACTGCAGATAAAGTCCTGCGGCGTTAAGCTTGAAAAGCACCTGTGGCTTGGCGACAGGTGCTTTTTTTCTTTGGATAAAATTGGTACTTTGAGCTTTTCCATAGAGCGTTGGTAGCTATCAAAAACATATTGAAATCAAGATGAAGGTCATAGGCTTTGCCGGATATTCGGGCGCGGGCAAGACCGCCCTGGTCGAGGCGCTGGTGATGCTGATGAAGCAGCGCGGGCTGCGGGTCTCGGTCATCAAGCATGCCCATCATGACTTTGATGTGGATCGCGAAGGCAAGGACAGCTGGCGCCACCGCAAGGCCGGTGCCTACGAGGTGCTGCTCGCGTCCGACAGGCGCATGGCGTTGATGCGCGAATACGAGCAGCCTGCGCAGCCCAGCGTGCACGACATGCTGGCGCAACTGGACCCCAGCGTGGACTGGGTGCTGGTTGAAGGCTTCAAGCATGGCGAGCTGCCCAAGATCGAGGTCTGGCGGCGGCAGCAGGACAGGCTGGACAAGGGCAAGAGCCTGGAGCCGCTGTTTGCCCAGGACTCCCGGGTGCTGGCCGTGGCCACCGACGCTGCCCATGACCTGCCGCAAGCGCCTGTCCAGCCTGTACTGGATCTGAACCAGCCCCAGCTTGTGCTGCAATGGCTGCTGGCGCATTCGGATTCTCTGCAATACAAGAACTAAGGAAAGACACAGCAATGCAAGCACCACAGACGCCCCGCAAGCCGCTCAAGCCTCTGGACGAGGCCCTGCAGGAGCTGCTGGCCCATGCCCGGCACCAGGCCGGCGCACAGCTGGTGGATACCTTCGATGCCGATGGCCGCGTGCTGCTGCAGGCCGCCGTCTCGCCGCTGCAGGTGCCGCCTCAGGACAACTCGGCCATGGACGGCTATGCAGTGCGCGCCGCCGAATGCGTGGGCGGCACGGCGGTGCTGCCGGTGTCGCAGCGCATTCCCGCCGGCACCTCACCTGAGGCCCTGGCTGCAGGCTCCGTCGCCCGCATCTTCACGGGTGCGCCCGTGCCGGCCGGGGCCGATGCCGTCGTCATGCAGGAGGACTGCGAATTGCTCGAGGACGGCCGTGTGCGCATCAAGGTCGAGCCACGGGGCGGTCAGTGGATTCGCCGCGCGGGCGAGGACATCACGCAGGGAGCGACCGTGATCGAGGCCGGCACCCGCCTCACGCCAGCCCACCTTGGTTTGGCTGCCAGCATGGGCTTTGCCCGCCTGCAGGTGGCACGCAAGCCGCGAGTGGCCTTGTTTTCCACCGGCGATGAACTGGTCATGCCCGGCACGGTGGCTCCGCAGGACATGCCAGCGGGCAGCATCTACAACAGCAACCGCTTCTTCCTGCGTGCATTGCTGTTGCGCATGGGCTGCGAGGTGACGGATCTGGGCATTGTTCCCGACGACCGCGAGGCCACGATTGCCGCACTCGCCGATGCCGCCATGGACCACGACGTGATCGTCACCAGCGGCGGCGTCTCCGTGGGTGAGGAAGACCATATCAAGCCCGCGGTGCAGGAGCTGGGACAGCTGGATCTTTGGCAGATCAACATCAAGCCCGGCAAGCCTTTTGCCTATGGCCGCGTCAATCGCGAGTCCGGCACGGGCTTTGCGCACTTCATCGGCCTGCCGGGCAACCCGGTCTCGAGCTTTGTCACCTTCCAGGTGCTGGTGCGCCCGTTCCTGTTGCGTCTGCAGGGCGTGCAGCATGTGCTGCCGCGAGCCATAGAGGCGCGCGCCGATTTCGTCTGGCCAAAGGGCGACAAGCGCAGAGAGTTTCTGCGGGTGCGCTACAACGAAAGCGGTGGGCTGGAGCTGTTCAGAAACCAGAGCTCGGGCGTGCTGACTTCCACGGCCTGGGGCGACGGCGTGGTGGACAACCCTGCCGGCACCACGATTGCCATGGGAGACAGCGTGCGCTTTATCCCATTTGCCGAGCTCATGGCCTGATGGAGTTGGAGATGAAGACCGTTACGATTCGATATTTCGCCTCTATCCGGGAAGCCTTGGGTACGGGCAGCGAAAGCCTGCAGACTCCGGCCACTACCGTGGGGGCATTGCGCGAGCAACTGATGAGCCGCAGCGATGCGGCTGCCCAGGTGCTGGCAGCCAGCAAGGCCGTGCGCATGGCGCTGAACCAGGATATCTGTGATGCCGATGCCGTGCTCAGCAATGGCGACGAAGTGGCGTTCTTCCCGCCTGTGACGGGCGGCTGATGAGCCTTGCCGCTTGTTGCCTCACACACCGCTGCTGTGCTGCTCCCGCCATGGTTGCGGGGTCAGCCCCTGAGTCGCATACCCATCTCTAATGCCATGACCGAAACCGCCGATTTGTCCACTCCCGAAGTCAACCCCGAGATCAGTGCCCGCACCCGCAGGGCTCTGGCTGAAGCGCGCGAGCGCGGAGTCAAGCTGGGTACGGCCGGTGCGGACAATATCCGCGCCACGGTGGAAAAACGAAAATCGGCGGCCGATGCCTTTGCCAGGCAGCACGAAGCGCTATTCGCCGAATTGCAGCAGCAAGGCCTGACCCACCGCGCCATGGCGGCCGAACTCAATGCGCGGGGCATTGCGGCCGCCAAGGGCGGTGAGTGGACCCATGGTCAGGTGCAGCGCATTCTGAACCGCTATGCGGACTGGAAGGCTGCCTAGTCGGCCTAGGTCCGAGGATAGCCACCGCATCTCAAGCCGTGCAGCTTCTGCCGCACGGCTTTTTTGATGGCGCAGGGTAATTGGTGAGCATTGGCCTGGAGCGAATGAGCCATGCAGTACAGCGCAAGGCCGTGATTCAGCGCCTGTCTGCCATGCACGTCGCGGGCTTCTGCCTTGTGGCTGCCAGTGCCAGCAAGCCCAGCACGATCAGCATCAGGCCATAGCCAAAGGTGGTGGGCACCAGCCCCAGGCTCTGGGTCAGCAGGCCTGCCGCGATGGCGGGCAGGCTGAAGGCCAGATAGCTCAGCACATAGATGGTGGACAGCAGGCCGCCGCGCTCATGCGGCTCGGCCAGCGGCAGCACGCTGCGCAGCGCCCCCTGAAAGCCCACGCCAAAGCCCGCACCGGCAATGACGGAGGCGGCCACCATCAGCGTCAGGCTGTGACTGGCCACGCCCAGCAGAAGAATCACGATACCCAGCGGCAGCACCGAGCCGCCAAAGCGCAGCATGCGCTGGGCCGTCCAGTGGCGCAGCAGCCAGATGGCCGCTGCGGCACTCAGGGTGTTGATGCACACGGCCAGGCCTGCCATCAGGGTGGAGCCGGTGATTACCCGCAGCAGGGTGGGGCCCAGCGACAGATAAAAGCCCGCCAGCGCCCAGGCGGCGATATCCAGCGGCGCCATGCGCAGGAAGGCCGGGCGGATATGCGCGGGAAGGCGGATGCGAGGCCGCATGGAGGCCAGGGCCCCGCTGCGGCGGCTGACGGTTTCAGGCATCACGGCAATGGCCCAGGCCGATGCCGCAAATACCAGCAGCAGCCACCAGTAGATCTGGTGCAGTCCGTCATGGCCGTGGCTGGCCAACTGGTTGGCACCGAACACGCCGGCTGCCATGCCGATCATGGGAGACAGTGTATTGATCAGCGCACCGCGTTCGCGGTCCATGTCGAGCAGGGCAGCGCCCAGGGCTGCACTGGCCATGCCGGTGGCAAAGCCCTGCACCACGCGCGACCAGAGCAGGGCTTGCGCATCCTGTGCATGGGCGAACATCAGCATGGAGACAGCCTCCAGTCCCAGGGCGGCAAGAATGACGGGGCGCCGGCCCAGGTAATCGGACAGTGCGCCCATGGTGAGCAGGGCGACGAGCAGGCTGAAGGCATAGACCGCGAAGATCAGGGTCAGCATGCCCGACGAAAAGCCCCAGGCCTGCTGGTAGAGGCGATACAAGGGCGTGGGAGCGCTGGACGCAGCCAGAAAACTGGCCAGGGTCAGGGCGACAGCAGCCATATTGCGGGTGCTGGACGCCGCAGTCAGGGATATAGAGGATGTGGGCATGGGAAAGCAGGCTCCGCTACCATAAAAGCAAAATTTTTGCGTTTGCGTATTCTGCGTTAATTCTTTGTTAACGCAAATATTTAGCTTTAATGACCATGATTGCAAAAGACCCAGTCCAATCCCGACCTGGCGGGCGCAGCTCCCGTGTACAGGCCAGCGTGCATCAGGCGGTGAGGAAACTGCTGGAGCGCATGCCGCGCGAGGAGCTGACCTTTCCCCTGATCGCCACCGAAGCCGGCGTGACGCCTTCCACGCTGTACCGCCGCTGGGGCGATCTGCCGCAATTGCTGGCCGATGTGGCGCTGGAGCGCATCCGTCCCATTGCCGAGCCGGCGGACACGGGCAGCCTGCATGGCGATCTGCAGGCCTGGACCGAGCAATACATCGAGGAAATGGGCTCGCCTCTGGGGCGCACCTTGCTGCGCGATACCTTGGTGGCGACCCAGGAGGATCAGGTGACTTGCGCCTGCGTGGACATCATTCGCGACCAGCTCGGCATTGTGCTGAGCCGGGCCCGGGCGCGTGGCGAGTCGGGTCCCGATGTGGACACCATGCTGGATCAACTGGTGGCACCCATCGTCTATCGCATTCTCTATGGTCTGCAGCCTGATGTGGCTTTCGGGCGCAAGCTGGTCGAGCACCTGACGCCCAAGCAGGCCTGAGGCGCTTGCACTAGAATCGCGGCTCACAGGTGCTAAGGGGCGCCTGCCCGCACAAGAGGCTCTCACCCTTGCTTTAGGCAGCGTGTTCACGCTCGATTCGATGTTCTGTCAGACCATGGTTGTTCTAAGGGCCCAGCGCGGGAGGCTCCTATGCAACCTGGAGCACTGTCATGACTTCATCTCTCCTTCCCCAGGCGCGGCGCGCGCTGACGCGGGACTACAAACAGGCGTTTCCCGCCATGGGTATCTACGCGGTGCGCTGCGATGCTGCCGGCTTGTTGCGCCTGGGTGCCAGCCGCAATGTGGATGCAATACTCAACCGCCTGCGGTTTGAGCTGAGCCATGGCTCCCGGCGCGATCCGGCAATGGCCCAGGCCTGGGCCCGCCATGGCGCACAGGCATTCCGTTTCGAAGTACTGGACCGCGTCAAGGAACGCGACGACCCTTTGTTCGACTATGACGCCGAACTTCAGGCCTTGCTGTCCCTGTGGCAGCAAGAGCTGCAAAAGGTGCAAGAGGTGCAGTCATGAGCGGCGCATCCGTGAATGTCATGAGCTCAGGCCAAGTGCTGCCCGATGGTGCTGCAGCTGTGGATCCGGCGGGTCCGGTCATGGGGGCAAGTGCTGTTTCCCGATTCCTGTCGCAGCAAGTCCTGGTCGACGAGATCAAGGTGCGCGCCCGCGTGCGCTTGAGCCGTGCACGGCGCGATGGGGCGGCGGGCTCGACCACCTTGCGCGATCACCTGCATCAGGCGGCGCGCGAGGTCGGCTTTGCCGGCTGGGAGCAGGCGCGTCGGGTGTTGGGAGCGCTGGCGGCACCGGGAGATGACATGGGCAGCTTCTGGCATGTGCCGCGTAGCGGCATTCTTCTGCACATCTGGTTCAGCGAGTATGCACAGGCGCGCAGCGTGCTTGCACAGCAGGCGGATGGCTTTTTGCTGCCTTATCGGCGCCAGTGCTTCATCGTGCAAGCGCCGTTCATCGAGGCCTTGGGCTTGAAACCGGCCGACCCGGCCTGGGCCGCCATAGGGCGAGATCTGGTCGCCGCCTACGGAACGCCTGCCTGGCGGGCCTTGGCCTGGCAGCGTCTCAATGCGCCTGCCGGAGCCTTCTGATCTGCTCTCGAGTGAAAGAGGTTCCTGAAATCTGAAGCGACAAATGCTGGTCCGAGAGCGCTGAAAACGGGTTCTGTCCGGGCTTTCAGGCCGGGTCTGCAGGAGCGGAGAACTGCGGTGCACGCCATTCCAGCAGCTCGGCCAGGCGCTGCACGATCCAGCCCGCTTCAAGTGCCGTGACGACCGAGCCCTCCGCGGCCAGGCCCGCATGCATGCCCAGCAGCACCTGCTCTTCGGAGGAGTTGCCCGAGTGATAGAGCATCTGCGCCTGCTCGGTCAGATGGCTTGCCAGGTCTTCGCACAGCTCATAGCGTGCGACGACCTCGGCAATCGGGGCGGACAGCTTGCCGCTGCGCGTGCGAAACAGCTCGGCAAAGCTGGGCGGCGGCTGAATCTGGCTGGTATCGTCCATAGAGCCTTGACCTTTAGCTCGGTTCGAACAGGCGCTCGAAACGCTCGATGTCCACGGCCAGCTCGCAGGTAATGAGCTGGCCCGATTTGTTGTCGCGCTTGCGGTGGGCGGCAAACAGCGTGGCCTTGCCCTTGAAGTTGTAGTCGGGCAGATGGATCAGCTCATAGGGATAGGGCACAAAGAGCTGGAACTCGAAAATCATCCGGTGCTCGTTGCGCGGAGAGGGGTACAGCGTGTACTCCGGCAGATTGATGGTTTGTGTGGCCATGGCGCAATGCTAATGCGCCGGACATGCCCATGCTGGCCTGCGACAATGCGGCTATGACTGCTGCACGTGTATCCATTCAGACCCAGGACTTTGACCTCTCGGCCGAGATTGCCGCCTTGCGCACCGGCGATGCACGCGTGGGCGCGGTCTGCAGCTTTGTCGGCACGGTGCGCGACCGCAACGAGGGCGATGCCGTCTCCAGCATGGAGCTCGAGCATTACCCCGGTATGACCGAAAAGTCGATCGAGGCCATCATCGACAAGGCCGTGGCGCGCTTTGGCATCTATGGCGCGCGTGTGATTCACCGTATCGGCCTGCTGCAGCCCATGGACCAGATCGTGCTGGTGGCCGTGACCAGCGCCCACCGCGGCAAATCCTTCGAGGCCTGCGAATACATCATGGACTATCTGAAGTCCGAAGCGCCGTTCTGGAAAAAAGAGCAGACCGGGCAAGGCGCACGCTGGGTGGATGCGCGTGTCAGCGATGAGCAGGCATTGGCGCGATGGCAGTGATTCTATGAATTGATAGCTGCTTACGCATTTACCCATTGAGTTTCAATTGAAAAATCATCTGAAACGCAATACGAAAGAGCGGTGGATGCTATGCTTTTTGTAGATCGTTCCGCTGCAGCCAGCGGGGTGGCTTGAAGACCAGTACATTGCCAGCCATCACCAGGATCAGGCCCAGCATGCCGGCGGCAGTCCACTGGTAGCCTTCGAACAGAGCCGAGATATTGAGCGCCACAATGGGAAACAGCACTGTGGCATAGGCGGCTTTTTCGGGTCCCAGTCGGCCCACCAGTGTGAGGTAGGCGGTAAAGGCAATCACCGAGCCGGGAATGGCCAGATACAGCAGCGCGCCTGTATATTGCAGGCTGGTATCAAAGTGCCAGGGCAGACCGGCAATCAGCGCATACGCTAGCAGCAGCAGCGTGCCGGCCAGCATGCCCCAGGCATTGGTGTGCAGCGGCTTGTAGCCCAGGCTCTGCAGCGATGCAGAAAGCATGTTCCCGCAGGAAAAGCACAGCGTTCCACCCAGCGCCCACAACAGACCTTGCCAGCTGGCGTGCTGGCCTTGCTGCAGCTCCGGCCAGAACAGAATCACCAGGCCCGTCAGGCCCAGAGCGCTGCCTGCGAGCACATTGGGCGCAAGCCTGCGACCATGGATGACTCGCGCCAGAAATGCATTCCAGATGCTGGCACTGGAAAACACCACGGCAGCCAGACCGCTGGTCAGGGTCTCGCTGGCGTGCATGAAGCAGACAAAGTTCAGGCTGAACAGGCATAGCCCCTGGCCCAGCACGCGTGGAATGGCTGCGCCGCGGGGGGCGCGCCACTGGCGGGTCAGCAGCAGCCAGGCAAAAAGCACCAGGGAGGCAAGACCAAAGCGGTAGGCGATGGACAGCTCTACGGGTACGCTGCCCAGTTGCATCTTGAGAGCGATCCAGGTGGAGCCCCAGATCAGCACGACCAGGGCATAAAGAGGTAAAAGCATGGCAAGTCTTGGTGCTTGGAAGAACCAAGATCTTGCGCGCCTGGATTGGCTCTGCATTGCACATTCCTGCGGTTTTGTGGCGCTGCAGCAAGCGCGGCCAGATGGCTGGCGCCACAATGCAGGCATGCCCGCCAGCGTTGTATCCGCCCCTTCGCATCTGAGTCATGTACTGGCTCGGTCACGTGCCCAGATCAGGCGCAGAGCGGGTTTGAGCCAGTCGCTGGAATTGGCAATCTGGGCCAATCACGATGATGAGGTGCACTACCGCCAGCAGGGGCATCACACGTTGTCTGTCTATCTGGCCGGAGGTCAGGGGTCGCAACTCAAGGACGATGCACTGGCCCGAGGCGAAGCAGGGCGCTTTTGCGTTCTCCCGGCCGAGCATGAATCGCGCTGGCTGGTGCGCGAGCCCGTGCAGTTTCTGCACCTGTATGTCTCGGATATTGCCTGGGCCGACCGTGTGGTGCGCCTGCTGGATTCCGAGCCGCGCAGCATTACGCTGACACCACAGATTTATTCCCAAGACCCAATCTATGCGCAATGGGCACAGGCGCTGTGGCGACTGGACTGGAGTGGGGCTCACGACATATGGCAGGCGGACTGCCTGAGCCAGCAAGTGCTGGACCGGCTGGTGCTGCAATCGGCGGCGCCCTGGCAGCGGCACAAGCTGCTGAAACCACTGGGTGGCCTGTCATCCACGGCCCGGCGCAAGGTGCTTGACTATGTGGATGCCCATCTGGCCGACAGCAAAGCCCTGAGCTTGCCCGCGCTGGCGCAGGTCGTGGCCTTGTCCGAATATCACTTTGCCCGTATGTTCCATCAAAGCATGGGTTGCACCGTGCATGACTGGGTCATGCAGCGGCGTCTGCAGCAGGTCTGTGTCCGCCTGCAGGGCTGCACAGGCAGTGCGAGGGGGCGCACGCCGCAGCTGGCATGGCTGGCCGCCGAAACGGGGTTTGCCAATGCCAGCCATTTGCTGCGCAGCTTTCGCAAGCACTATGGGCTTACTCCTACGCAACTGGCCCGCTGCTGGCGCGATGCTTGACTTGATATACCGCAAGCAGGGTGGTTGTGGATCTGCCTTTTGCTGTTTTTTGCGCATTAGGGTCTTGAAACCCCCTGTTTGACTATCAGATAAATGGCAATGAATCTGATTGGAGCGAAAGCGACAAACCATGCGAATTGACAAACTGACGACCAAATTCCAAGAAGCCTTGGCCGACGCGCAGTCCCTGGCGCTCGGTGCTGATCAATCCACCATCGACCCACTGCACCTGCTGGTAGCCATGCTGCGCCAGGACGACGGCCCGCGCGCGCTGCTGCAGCGCGCCGGCGGCAATGTGCAGCAACTCAAGAACCTGGCCGAACAGGCCATGGCTGATCTGCCGCGCGTGCAGCAGCAAGGCGATGTGCAGGTCGGCTCGGAGCTGGCTCGGCTGCTGCAGGCCTCGGAGAAGGAAGCGCTCAAGCGCGGTGACCAGTTCATCGCCAGCGAGCTGTTTCTGCTGGCGCTGGCCGATGCCGCAGGCTCGGCCACGCGTGCCGGTGCTTTGCTCAAGCAAAGCGGCGTGAGCAAGTCCAGCCTGGAGGCTGCCATCAATGCCGTGCGAGGAGGTCAGAACGTGGACAGTGCAGAAGCCGAAGGCCAGCGCGAAGCGCTCAAGAAATACACACTGGACCTGACCGAGCGTGCCCGCAGCGGCAAGCTGGACCCGGTGATCGGCCGCGACGATGAAATCCGCCGCGCCATCCAGGTGCTGCAGCGCCGCAGCAAGAACAACCCCGTGCTCATCGGCGAGCCTGGTGTGGGCAAGACCGCCATTGTTGAAGGTCTGGCCCAGCGCATTGTGGCCGGCGAGGTGCCCGAGAGCCTGCAGAACAAGCGCGTGCTGTCGCTGGACATGGCGGGCCTGCTGGCTGGTGCCAAGTACCGCGGCGACTTCGAGGAGCGCCTCAAATCCGTGCTCAAGGAAATTGCACAGGACGAAGGCCGCATCATTCTTTTCATCGACGAAATCCACACCATGGTGGGCGCCGGCAAGGCCGATGGCGCCATGGACGCCGGCAATATGCTCAAGCCCGCACTGGCGCGTGGCGAGCTGCATTGCGTGGGTGCGACCACACTCGATGAATACCGCAAATACATCGAAAAGGATGCCGCTCTGGAGCGCCGCTTCCAGAAGGTCATCGTGGACGAGCCTTCGGTGGAGGACACGATTGCCATTCTGCGCGGCTTGCAGGTGAAGTACGAGGCGCATCACAACGTCGATATCACCGACCCCGCCATCGTTGCCGCTGCGGAGCTGAGCCATCGCTACATCACCGACCGTTTTCTGCCTGACAAGGCCATCGACCTGATCGATGAGGCTGCGGCCAAGATCAAAATCGAAATGGACTCCAAGCCCGAGGTGATGGACAAGCTCGAGCGCCGCATGATTCAGCTCAAGATCGAGCGCGAAGCCATGAAGCGCGAAAAGGACGAGGCTTCGCAAAAGCGCCTGCAGTTGATCGAGGAAGAGCTCGAAAGCCTGGAGCGCGAGTACGCCGACCTCGAGGAAATCTGGAAGGCCGAGAAAGCCAGCGCTCTGGGCTCGGAGCAGATCCGCAAGGAAGTGGACCAGTTGCGCATCCAGATTGAGGAGTTCAAGCGCAAGGGCGATTTCAACAAGGTGGCCGAGCTGCAGTACGGCAAGCTGCCCGCACTCGAAAAGCAGCTGCATGAAGCTCAGGCCAAGGAGGAGGGCCAGGACGGCGCAACGGCCAACAAGCTGCTGCGCACCCAGGTCGGAGCCGAAGAGATTGCCGAGGTGGTCAGCCGTGCCACTGGCATCCCCGTGGCCAAGATGATGCAGGGTGAAAAAGACAAGCTGCTGCACATGGAGGGCAAGCTGCACGAGCGTGTGGTGGGTCAGGAGGAGGCGATCAGCGCCGTGGCCAATGCCATCCGCCGCTCGCGCTCGGGCCTGTCAGATCCCAATCGTCCCACCGGCTCCTTCCTGTTCCTCGGCCCCACGGGCGTGGGCAAGACCGAGCTGTGCAAGGCGCTGGCAGGATTCCTGTTCGACAGCGAGGACCATCTGGTGCGCATTGACATGAGTGAGTTCATGGAAAAGCACTCTGTGGCACGCTTGATAGGTGCGCCTCCCGGCTATGTGGGTTACGAGGAAGGCGGCTACCTGACGGAAGCCGTGCGTCGCAAGCCCTATAGCGTGCTGCTGCTGGACGAGGTGGAAAAAGCCCACCCCGATGTCTTCAATGTGTTGCTGCAGGTTCTGGACGATGGTCGATTGACGGACGGCCAGGGTCGCACGGTGGACTTCAAGAACACCGTGATCGTGATGACCAGCAATATCGGCTCGCATTTAATACAGGCCATGGTTGGCGAGGATGCCGATGATGTGAAGGAAGCGGTCTGGGGGGAACTTAAAAACCATTTCCGACCCGAATTCTTGAACCGCATCGATGAAACCGTGGTTTTCCATGCCCTGGATGCCAAGAACATCGAGGCGATTGCCAGGATTCAGCTGAAGTTGCTGGAAAGCCGTCTGCAGAAGATGGAACTGAGCATGCAGGTGTCCGAGCAAGCCCTGGCCGAGCTGGCCAAGGTGGGCTTCGATCCCGTGTTTGGTGCCCGTCCGCTCAAGCGCGCCATCCAGCAGCGTATTGAAAACCCGCTGTCCAAGTTGTTACTTGAGGGAAAGTTCCCACCCAAGAGTACGATAGCTGTGACAGTCGACCCGGTGAATGATCCCGGGGTGTTCCGGTTCGAGTCCGCAGGCACTGCCTGAGGCCCCGAACCCTAGAAAGAGGTATTGCTTTGAACGATTTCGCCGCCACTGCAACCCGTTGGGCCGTCCGCATCATGCTGATGCTGGTGGGCCTGGTGTTCTTCCTGTGCCTGATGGCCGTGGCCTGCCTCATCGCCCTGGCCTGGGGCGTGCGCGCCCTGTGGGCCAGGCTCACGGGCCAGCCCGTGGTGCCCATGAGCATGGGCGCCATGAGTCCTTTTGCCGGCTGGCAGACGGTGTACCGTTCGGGAGCCGAGTGGATGGCGCAATCGTCGGGCAATGCCGATGCCAAAAAGGATGGGCGTGAAACCCGCGGGCGCCGCGGCGTTCTGCCCGGCAGCGGCGATGTGACCGATGTGCAGCCGCGCGAGGTCCATGAGTCCTGATAGAGCTGCGAGCTGATCGCCAACAAAGAGCCTGCGCTTGTATGTGTCAGGCTCTTTTTTTACGCGGTACTTACCTCGCTTGCGCTGAAGTAAGGACGAATTCAAATTCTTCGAGGGCACAATGGCAAAAAAGACACCTGAGCAAAAAGCTGCCGAGGAGCGCCGCTACATTGCAGCCTGCGGCGCTGCCAATGTGCAAGAGCTGGAGCCTTTCCTGACGGACCCCAATCAAGCCATCCGGGCGACTGCCGCGATGAATCCAGATGCGGATGCAGAGATTCTTGACCGCTTTGCAGATGACAAGTTCTGGGGCGTGCGCATGGAAGTCGTTCGCCACGCCAATGTCGGCGAAGCCACGCTGCGCCGCCTGCTGGAATCCAGCCTTCCCAAGCGTGGCGTGGTGCACCATGCCGCGCGTGCCAGGCTGGAAGAGCGCGGCATTGCATTTGGTGCAGATGGCATGCCGCTGGAGATGTCTGTATGAGGGGAAGCTGGTCCGATTACAGGTGCTGGCTTGGGTAAGAATGAAAACGAGTGAACAGAGGTTTTGAAGACAGGCATGAACTACATGGACTTGCATCGCATCTTTGACTTGCAATACCAAGCCAGCCGCGCGCAGGTTGATGTACCTGTGCTGGTGCGCCGTGAGCGTTTGCTGCGCCTGCAGAAGATGCTGGATGAGAATGGCGAGCAGCTTTGTGCCGCAGTGCAGCAGGACTTTGGTGTGCGCTCCGAGCGCTGGACCGAAATGCTGGATCTGATGCTGGTGCGCAATATGCTCCGGCACACGCTCAAGCATCTGTCCAAGTGGTGCAAGCGTCAGAGCGTGCGCACGCCGCTGATGCTGCAGCCCGGCAAGGCCTGGGTGGAGCGCCAGCCTCTGGGTGTGGTGGGCATCATCTCGCCCTGGAACTATCCGCTGCAGCTATCGCTGGCGCCGGCCATCACGGCTTTGGCGGCGGGCAACCGCGTGATGCTCAAGCCCAGTGAGCTGACGCCGCATACCTCGGCAAAAATGGGCGAGCTGGTCGCCCAGTTCTTTGCGCCCGAAGAGTTCTGCGTGATCGAGGGGGACGTGGCCGTGGCCACGCAGTTCTCGGGACTGCAATTCGACCATCTGCTGTTCACCGGCTCCACGGCCGTGGGGCGGCGTGTGGCGCAGGCCGCAGCCGTGCACCTGACGCCCACCACGCTGGAGCTCGGGGGCAAGTCGCCCTGCATCATTGCGCAGGACTGCGATATGCAGGCCGCTGCGCTCAAGGTGGCCTACGGCAAGCTGGTCAATGCCGGGCAGACCTGCATCGCTCCCGACTACGTGCTGCTGCCGCGCGGTAAGGAGCAGGAGTTTGCCGAGGCCTATCAGGCGGCGGTGCAACAGCTGTACCCGCGCATTTCGGGCAACCCGGATTACACGGCCATCATCAGCAAGCGCCATCTGGCACGGCTCAAGCAGATGCTGCGCCAGGCGCAAAGCCTGGGAGCGCAGGTGCACTGGATGCATGAGGCAGCAGCTCCTGCGGTCGATGGCGACACCACGGCCTGGGGCGAGGCCGTGGAGCGGCAGTTCGCTCCGGCTCTGGTGTTCGGCGCCACGGGCGAGATGCAGCTGATGCAGGAAGAGATCTTCGGCCCCATCCTGCCTGTGATCTCCTATGAGCATATCGAAGACGTGATCAATGCCATCAACGCCAGCCCGCGCCCGCTGGCGCTGTACTGGTTTGGCAACGACGAGGCCGAGCGCAATGCGGTGTTGATGCGCACCGTCAGCGGAGGCGTCTGCGTGAACGACACCTTGCTGCATGTGGCGCATGAGAACTTGCCGTTCGGCGGTGTCGGCGACAGCGGCTGGGGTGCCTATCACGCAGAGCAGGGCTTTTTGCGCTTTGTGCACCAGAAGGCGGTTTTCGTGCAGTCACGCTGGGCGGCGACTTCCCTGCTGTACCCGCCGTTCGGGGAAAAATTCGATCGGGTGATGGACCTAATGCGACGCTGGCTCTGAAGTTTCTTGGCCGTCGCACAGGGATTGAGTGCTTCGATGCTGTTGTGAGCGCTTGCCAGATTGTCATCAAATGTGACGCAAACCATTGATGGTTGCGGGCTTGCTGCTCTGCTTAGTGGAGCGCATAGCACATAGATTGCGCCATAGCAAGAAATTGCGAACAGCCGCAGTTGAGCAAATGGCTAACCACTGCACCGCGTGCCAAAACTCTGAATCTGTAGACAATTACGCCCTTCTATTCTTACATGTTTCCGCCCCGGTTTTTCCATGTCTAGTATCCAGGTCCGTCCCGCTACTCTTCGCGATGCAAAAGCGATTGCCCAGATCCATACTGCTTCCGCACTGGAGGCTTATCGAGGTCTGGTTCCCGATGATCAACTGAAGGCCATGTCCTCGGTTGAAAAGCGCCAGGCTTACTGGCGCGAAGCTATTGAATACTGTGAGCCACAGGTCCAGGTCGCCATCGACGGCGACAAGATCGTTGGCTTTGTCGGCTTTGACCGCTCCCGCGATGAAAAATCCCGCCAGACCACCGGCGAGATCTGGGCCATCTATGCTGCCCCTTCCCACTGGAATCAAGGTGTTGGCGTCGCCCTGTGGGACGCCGCCCGTGATGGTCTGCTGGAAGAAGGTTGCACCAATGTGACCGCCTGGATTCCGCTGCGCAATGAGCGTGCCCTGCGTTTCCATGAAATGGCAGGCTTCAAGCGTGAAATGTCCACGGCCAAGACGGCTGTGATCGGCAGCATCAAGATTGAAGAAGTGCGCGTCAAGCGTCCTCTGAACGGCTGATCACAGCGTTCAACACTCACTGAAAGACAGGCCGTGACGTCTCCCAACAGCAAGCTCGCGGCCTCAGTCTGCGCTCCCGCATCTGCTTTCGACCTGCTGCAATGGCAGGAGCAAGGCCAGGCCTATACAGCCTTGTGGCGCAGCGAAAGCAGCCTGCCCAAGCCCCGCCGCATCGAAGTTGCCGATGACACCATGCCCGCTGATACGGCGTTTCGCCATATCAGCGAAGGTGCGTCGCTGCTGTGGCGCGGTGATTTTCAGAATGCGCGTCAGCTGTTGCTGGCACTGGGCCGCCGGCTGGACAAGAAGTCGCGTCGCAAGAGCCCGGCAAAGAGCACTGCTGCATCAGGCTTTCCCCACGCGTTTCATCTGTATCGCCAGTCCCAGGCACAGCGTGCACGCATGCTGGGCAGCATTCTGATCGAGCTGGATGTGCAATGGCATTGCGCCTTGCGCCGGGCTCCGGACTGGAGTCTGGCCTGCTCCGAGGCCTGGGGTGCCGTTTCGGCCGAAGCACATGCGCAGTCTGTGCTGGTGCCGCTGCGCGATCTGCTGGGGGTGGTCGGCGCCCATGAATGGCGCAAGAAGGGCGTGGAGATTCCTGCTCTGGACGGCGCCCGCATTCATGCGCACTACGGTGTTTTCTCGCCCGTGCGCGGCGAGTATCTCGATCTGGTGGCGCGTGCGAGCATTCCCGCTGCCGCTCTTCAGCAGGCCTGGGATATTGGTGTCGGTACGGGCGTGCTCTCGGCATTGCTGCTCAAGCGCGGCGTGAAGTCGGTGGTCGCCACCGATACCAGCGAGCGTGCGCTGGCCTGTGCCACTGAGAATCTGCAGCGTCTGGGTCATGCTTCCCGGGTTGAGTTGCAGCATGCCGATCTGTTTGCGCAAGGGCAGGCCGGCCTGATCGTTTGCAACCCGCCCTGGCTGCCGGGCAAGGCAGCATCGGTGCTCGATCAGGCCATTTATGACGAAGACAGCCGCATGCTGCGCGGTTTTCTGCAAGGGCTGGCAGCGCACCTGCTGCCAGGCGGCGAAGGCTGGCTCATCCTGTCGGACCTGGCCGAGCATCTGAAGTTGCGTACGCGTGACGAGCTGCTGGGCTGGATTGACGACGCCGGCCTCAAGGTGCTGGGCCGCGATGACGTTCGCCCGCACCATGGCAAGGTACAGGACCGCGAGGACCCCTTGCACACTGCGCGCGCGGCCGAAGTGACCTCGCTCTGGCGTCTGGCCAAAGCCGGCTGACAGACAGGCTGCTAGGCCGCTGCGCCTTGCAGTTCCTGGCCGATTGGATCGGCGGCTTCGCCATGTGCCAGCAGGGCAGCCAGTCTCTCGCGCAGCGACTGGGCGCGCTCTTCGCCAGCATATTCCTGTACTGCCGCCAACAGGCTGATGCCGGCGCTGCGCAGACTGTTCAGGTCTCTGGCCTCGCGCAGCTGGGTGCGCAATGTCTGGGCCAGGGCCTCATGGCGGTTGGCAAACAGGCGCTCGCACATATCGAATAGATACATGCGCGTGCCCGCCATATTGATGGCCGGCAACGCGCTGGCGGCTTGCTCGGCTGGCGCCAGGGCCGGTGCGGCAGGGCTTTGGCCGAGGGTGGCGAGAGCCGCCGCAGGGTGAAGGGCCATGCCGCGCTCCCTGGGGGCGCTGGATGAAGTCACCAGCTGGAGATATCCCTGCTCCACCAATTGCTGGGCCAGTGCGGCATGATCGCTGCCCAGCATGGCGGCAAGTTCTTCCATGCTCTTGCCGCCGGCCAGCAACAGCAGGGAGCGTGCGCGCTGCGGCAGCTGGCGTGATCCGGGCTGAAGTTCCTCCTGGGCCTTGGCGGTTTTCTGCAAAATCATGGCTGGTTCTGTCTGGCGCATTACAAGTGCGGATGCGCTATTGCATGAGTTGACGATGACAGTGGTGTGAATCTGCGCCAATTCGCAGTGGATCGGCCAGTCATTACTGCCCAAGCTTGCCAATTGCTTCTGAATTAATAGCTGCTGGCGTTTTCTGAATAAGCGCTACAGGTCAATCTGATTTGAATCTGAAATGAGACTGCTGCTCGCGCCCATGGAAGGGCTGCTGGATTTTGTGCTGCGCGATGTGCTGACCCGGGTGGGCGGCGCGGATCGCTGCGTGTCCGAGTTCATTCGCATCAGCGGCTCGCTGCTGCCGGACAAGGTCTATCTGCGTACCATGCCCGAGCTGCGCAACGGCAGCAGGACGCTGGCCGGCGTGCCGGTGCGGGCGCAACTGCTGGGTTCCGACCCCGTCAGCATGGCCGAGAATGCGGCCAATCTGGCGCGTCTGGGACCCGAGGGCATCGATCTGAATTTCGGCTGCCCGGCCAAGGTGGTCAACCGCCATGGCGGTGGCGCATCGCTACTGCAGGACCCCATGCAGATTGCCCGCGTGGTCGAAGCCGTGCGCAAGGCGGTCCCGGCGCAGCTGCCGGTATCGGCCAAGATGCGGCTGGGTTTCAACGACCGTGCGCTGATGACCGAGTGCGCCCAGGCCATGGAGCAGGGCGGTGCCTGTGAGATCGTCGTCCATGCGCGCACCAAGCTGGACGGCTATCGCCCCCCTGCCTACTGGGAAGAGATTCCACGTATCCGTGAGGCGGTGGGTGTGAATGTGGTGGCCAATGGCGAGATCTGGACTGTGGAAGAGGCTTTGCGCTGCCGCGAAGTTTCAGGCTGCGAGGATCTGATGCTGGGGCGCGGCATTGTGGCCGACCCGGGTCTGGCACTGGCCGTGCGTCGCGCCGTGGGGCAGGGCAGTGGCGCGGCGGCCGCTGGCATTGACTGGCTGGCGCTGGTGCCCCAGGTGCAGCGTTTTTGGCATATGGTCTGCGAGGATCTGGAGCCGCGCCAGCGTGCGGGCCGCCTCAAGCAGTGGCTCAATCTCATGCGCAGACGCTTTCCCGAGGCCGAGCTGGCTTATCAGGAAGTGCGCACCCAGACCGATCAGCGCGCCATCAGCGACTGGGTGCAAGCGCTGCCGCTGCGCGATCTGCAGCAGGAATGGGCCTGGCCGCAAACCACATCTAAAGCAGACTGTCCGGAGCCAGAGGTCCGAGCAGCTGCAGCATAAGCCGCAGACCCAGGCTGGCATCGGGCTCCGAGTAGGAGTCCGCAAGCCCGCTGTCCTGAGGCGCACGCCAGACCAGTTGTCCCTTGGGGTCCAGGTCCACCCGCCAGCTGTTTTCGGGCAGGCTTTCATCGATGCTGTCGCCAGCCAGCTGGCTGAAGCGGCGGCTGGCGATGAGCACGGCGATCTCGGTGTTCTGCAGGCGTGAGCGCATATCCAGATTCATGGAGCCCACGGCGACCAGACGCCCGTCGATGACCAGCAGCTTGGTGTGCAGCATGGCCCGCGAAGCCCCGGCGCTGCCCCCGCTGGAGCCTGTGGTGCCTGCGCGCAATGCCGAGCGTACATTGGCCGCTTCGCTGCGCATCTCATGCAGCTCTATGCCCATCTCCAGCAGAGCCTTGCGGTGACGCGCATAGCCGGCATGGGCCAGCGGTGCATCGTTGGAGGCCAGCGAATTGGTCAGTACCCGGATGCGGACACCTTTGCTGCGCGCGGCGCGAAAGGCGTCCATTATCTCCTGCCCCGGCACGAAGTAGGGCGAAACCACCAGCAAGTCCTGCTTGGCGGAGCGGATCAGAGCCAGCAGACCATCGACCACCGAGTCGGCATTCAGCGCCGGTGCGGCGGAGGGGGGTGGGCTGGAGGCTTCGTCGGCCTTGAGCACGGCTGCCCCGGCGGGCTCGCTGGCGGCGGATCGTTCTGCTCCTTCGACGGGGATCTTGGTCGGGCTGTCCGCCAGCACCATGGCCTGGGCCCAGATCCACGGGATCTGGTTCAGATTCAGGGAGCCGTTCTCGGGGTCAGCGGCGCCTTGGGCTGGTTCGGCTTTGCCGCTGGCGTCTTCCTGGTCAAACTGCGTCTTGAGCTTGAGCAAGTCCGGCTCACTGATCAGCGACTGCACGGGGTAGGCGCGCACATTGTTCCAGTAGCGGTCAAAGCTGAGCGACAGGTCTTTGACGATGGGGCCGGCGGCCAGAACATCGAGGTCGACAAAATTGCCCACATTGGAGGCGTCAAAGTAGGCGTCGCCCAGATTGCGTCCGCCAATCACGGCCAGGGTGTTGTCGGCCACGAACAGCTTGTTGTGCATGCGCTGCTGTGCGCGCTGAAAGTCGGTCAGCAGCGTCCAGGCCCGGCCGATGGTAGAGGCACGCGAGCCGGCCAGCGGATTGAACATGCGCATCTCCACATTGGGCACAAAAGCCAGGCGCATGACTTGCGCGTCCGGCCCCGTGCTGTGGAAGTCGTCCAGCAGCACGCGTACGCGCACGCCGCGCCGGGCCGCCTGCACGACGGCGCGCAGCAGTCGCCCGGTGCTTTGGTCTGCATGGATGGCGTAGTACTGCAGATCCAGCGTCTTCTGTGCGTTCTCGACCAGCGCCATGCGGCTGCTGAGGGCATGCCTGGGGCCGGAGATCAAGGCAAAAGCCGAGGCATCTGGCTTTGCCCTGGCCGGGCGAGCCTGAGAGACGAACAGGCCCAGCTCGGTGCTTTGGGGCTGGCTCAGTGCGGTGCTGATGGGGCGTTCCACATCCTTGGGTAGCGACGCTGCGCAACCCGTGAGCAGCAACGCGATAAAAGCGCTGGCAAGCAGTGTCAGACACTTTGGCCGCCGCAACGGCTGCAGTAGTGACGATGTGGAGATAGAAGCCGTCATTGCTGCTTTGTAACCCATGATGACCGAGTTCACATGTCGGACACAGACTGCGCTAGAACTGCTCTCGGCCCTGGACTCTGGCAACAATGCGCAGGTCCGGTCCCAGGCGGGCGACATCATGGAACACCAGTGGCAGGCCTTGGTCCAGGCTGTCGAGCGGGCCGAAGTTGGCAATACCCATGGCTCCCGTGCCCAGCAGTTTTGGGGCCTGATAGAAGAGGAACTCATCGACCAGGCCTTCGCGAATCAGGGAGCCGTTGAGTTTGAAGCCCGCTTCCACATGCAGCTCATTCGTGCCGCGCTGGGCCAGATCCCGCAGCATGGCCGCCAGATCGACCTTGCCCGCTGCGTTCGGCATATCAATAACCGTAGCGCCTAGCGCTTGCAGTTGCTCGATCTTGGATTGATTTGTGCTGTAGGTATAGATAAGGCAACCGCTGGGTGCTTTCAAAACATGAGCATCCAGCGGGATGTCCAGCTTGCTGTCTACCACGGCAATGCGTGGCTGGCGTGGCGTGTCTACATCCCGCACATTCAGGCGCGGATTGTCTTCAAGCACCGTGCCTATGCCGGTCAGAATCGTGCAGGCACGGGCACGCCAGGCATGTCCGTCGGCCCGGGCGGCCGCCGAGGTAATCCACTGGCTTTGGCCATTGTGCAAGGCAGTTACGCCGTCCAGCGAGCTGGCTGCCTTCATGCGCACCCAGGGCGTGCCGCGAATCATGCGGCTGAAAAAGCCGATATTGAACTCGCGTGACTCAGTTCCGCCGGGGCCTATCTCCACATTGACACCCGCGGCGCGCAGCCGCTCGAAGCCCTGGCCGGCCACTTGTGGATTGGGATCCGTCAGCGCGCCCACCACCTTGCCGATGCCGGCTGCGATCAAGGCGTCACAGCAGGGGCCGGTGCGGCCATGGTGCGAGCAGGGCTCCAGCGTCACATAGGCCGTGGCTCCACGCACATCGTTGCCTTTGGCTGCAGCATCGCGCAAAGCCATCACCTCGGCGTGCGGGCCGCCGGCCTGCTGGGTAAAGCCCTGGCCGATGATGCGCTCCGAGGCATCGACGATCACGCAGCCAACGCGCGGGTTGGGTGAAGAAAGAAAAAGCGCCTGAGCAGCCTGCTCAAGCGCTTTGTTCATGAAGTGGGCAGAGGGTGTCATGCCCAGGATGGTAATGCAGAGGTGCCAGGCTTACTTGGTCCAGCAGTCCGAGGCTGTGGTGCTGCTTGCCACATTGTCAGCACTCTTGACCCCTGTGTTGCTGAGCGTGAAGTCTCCGCACTTGTCCGTTGCCTGAGCTCCCGGGTTTTTGCGTTTGGCGATCAAAGTGTAGGCGGCAGTGGAGCTGGCTTTCATTTCGATCTGGTAGCGCTTGCTGGAGTCGGCGGACCAGGACAGGTTGGCGGGTAGCACCTTGGTGAGGTCTGCATTGGTTGGATATGCCCCGGTTGCCGTGGCTGCGCGCTCCATCCATAGCTGGGCTTGTAGCAGGCCGGCGCGTGCGTCGGCTCTGTGGCCGCGGCGAACATATTCGGTATAGCTGGGATAGGCAATGGCACTGAGAATGCCAACGACTGCCACCACAATCATCAGCTCGATCAGCGTGAAGCCTTTTTGCTGGTTCTTCTGCATTATCAGTTTCTCCTCGTGAAGCGCGCAGTCATCAACGCAGCTGACGCCAGCTGGGGCGCAGCGACTGCTCAGGCATGCGGGCCAGCATTTCCTTGTTGGTCTTGGCATCGAAGTCTGCGATCTTGTTTTTCTGGGTGATTAGCGTGTGGGAGCCTTTGCTTACCTTGACGCGCGACACATTCAGATCCAGCGAGTTGTAGAGACCGTCGTTGTTTTTATCAACGATCTGAACCGACGGACGAAGCCCATCCATGATGTTGATGAAGGTGCGGTACTGGCGCTCTTCATCCACGGTGCTGGAGTCGCAACTTTCGACGTTGGGATCGACGTCTGTGCCCTTGGCTGGAACCTGAGAGTAAATGGCCAGGATATTGCTGCCGTCATAAAACTCCATGGGCTTGAGCTGACGCTCGCCGACTGCAGGCAAATCCAGATACCAGCCGTTGTAGTTCGCCCAGGTGCTGGCGCTGAGTTTGTTGTCGTCATTGCTGGCGCCCACGGTTCCAAACTGGCCGTTGTCGAGCTCCGTAATGGTTTGCTGTGCCAGCTGAGCAGTCACGACACCGGTTCCAAGGGCTCTGGGAACGGGAATGCAACTGCCGTTGGGCGTCGTGCAAGTAGAGCTGCCACTGTTGACCTGCAGGCGTGGGCCGAGGCTGGTGCTGACAAGGTTGTAGCGGGTGTTGTCCAGCACGGAGTAGATGGTCTGCACTGTTCTATCGGTTTCGTCGGCCTTGGTGACATTGCGGCCGGTCCCGAAGGCTACCATCATGCCGCCAATCGCCACGGTCTTCCTGTCGGTGCCTGAACCGATGGTCATCTTTCTGTCGTTGGCGCGAACCGTAGGCGGGGCGGTGATAGGCTGGGCAATAGTTCGGGCGCTGTTGAGGGACGCCGGACCAGTTGCCGTGAACAGTGGCAAGCCTGCAAGCGCAACTCCCCAGTTGCTGGCGTCTGCGCTGGTCAGATCAAACTTCCACATATTGCCCTGGTTGTCTCCTGCGTAGGCGACATCCGGCAAGCCGTCTCCGTTGATGTCCACGAGGCGTGGAGCGCTCAAGCCGTTGTCGTTGGCCTTGCCTGTGCCAGCTGCTTCGGCGGTGACGGGGATGCGCTTGAGCTCCATGGCACCATCCAGATACTGAATCAGCAGCACGGGGCGCTGATTGCTGCTGTTGTAGCCATTCCCAAGCACGACTGCCCAGCGGTTGTTGTTCATGCGCGTGATCTGTGTGGTGCGCATGGGATTGTTCTCGTCAGCAACCGGGGGGGCGGTGATATTGCCGATATCTCTGTCTTCGGCCACTGCCGCCACGCAGGCTGTTGCTTCTGTGGCGCTGATGCCCGTCAATGCGCAGTTGGGTATGCTGGCGCCCATGGCGGAATCAGTGCTTCGCGTACGGTCCAGCTTGACCAGGCTAGGGGCGGTGGTAGTGGCAAAATCGGCTGGATCTGTCACGTCCAGCACGAAATAGCCCTTGCCTCCGGCGCCTAGAGCCCCGACCAGCAAGGTGCGCCAGTTGGGCGTGGTGCTGGTGCCTAGGTCTACGTCGCCGGTCATGGGAGAGTCGTCCACAAAGTGACGGTGCTTTTGGTTGTAGGTGGGGTCGGTCAGGCGTCCCAGGCTGGGAATCACGCCTTGAGGAACATAGGCAATCTTCTCGGCGCCAGTCCCTGCGGTAAAGCCATGCAGCATGCCGTCGTTACCTCCGGCGTAAATCATCGCGGTCCGGTTTGCTTTGGCACGAGTGAAGTCTGCATAGCCCTTCAAGGGGTAGTTGCTGGAGGGAATACCGGTGAACCAGATGATGGAATTGACGATGTCGCCCTGAATGCTCCTGCGTTCGCGAAACGGTCTTGCCGTCGTATAGCCTGTGGTTTCCGAGCCTTCGAGAGAGCGATCACCGCGCAGGAAGTTCAGGCGTTGCTGCCCTTTTGTCGCCCCCTCGTCGGTTCCGCTCCCGTCAGATTTTTTCTGCAGCCATAGCTTTTGCGAGGTACTCAGATAGGTTTCATCGCCTGCCCATTTGAAAAACACGCCTCCCTTGTAGTTGTTGGTGCTTTCCCATTTATCACTCCAGCTGAGGACGACCCGGTCGCTCACGGTCATGGCATCCAACTTGTCTGCTGTATTTTGACCAGACCATCCCGGATTCGCGACCGCAGTTCCATCGGTTCTGATGGTGTCGGCCTTGATGAAGCCCTTCCAGCCGTTCTTGGGTTCGTAGTTGCCGGTGTATTTGCCCACGTCATAGCGGGTGTTGTTGGACCCGCTGGTGGCGGTGGATGTCAAATCAGGGTCGGTCTGGGTATTGATCTGCTGGAAAATCTCGCGAAAGGCCTTTGTCAGGTCTTCACCCTTTTCAACCGCGTAAAAGCGGCCGCGACCATTCAGGGCGGAATGCCACAAATCAAGCGCGTTATTGCTTTCCGTATTGGAAGTCAGCTGCGGCCATGATTTGGTGCCTGTCACCAAAGCCGGAAAATCACCGTCATAGCCAAAGGGGACCATGTTGGTGGGGGTTTGAATGTCGGCATTCCACGTGTAGGACATGGCACTGAAGCCGATGGTGTAGGTCACCATATGTGGCCAGGTGGCCGGGTTGTAGCGTGGATTCCAGAAGCGCTCCAGAATGGCATTCTTGTTCGCAGAGTCTTTGCCGAAGTTTTCTGTCTGGGTGGCTTTGTCGTAATCGGTCGTCGGTTGTATCGTGCCTTTCAATCCATTGACCCCATTGGGGTCGGTGGCTGTCTGCAGTCGGGTGCCCCAGCTCTTGAACGACCAGTCTGCCAGCGTATTGCTATAGGTGTCCGCGTACAGCTGATTTTTTGGTCTGAGACTTGCAGTTCTGCTTCCGTAGACCGTGCCGTCGGGAAGTGTGATGTCCTTTGTGTTGTCGTCCTGCGAGCCGCCCGATGCCGTTCCATTCCAGCGTCCATCGGTCATGAAGATATGGTAGTTGCGGCGACAGCCCAGATAAGGCGCCGCCGTTTCTCCAGGGTCCGATGCCCAGGGCCCGTTTTTGTTCAGACTCGCCCGCATGTATTCATCAGCCTGGCTGAACATCCTGTGGGATGGTGTTCCGCTGCTGGGGTAGAGTCTGTCGATAAAGGTCAGGAAGTCTGTTCGGTGGTTGCCGGCCAGCACCTGCATGGAGTTGGTTGCCAGTGTAGGGGCGGTGTTTGACGAGCCTGGAAGCGAGCTGGGGGTGCCGTTGTTCGCATTCATGGTTTGCCATGCCAGGCGTATTTTTCGGTCCGGCAGCAAAGTGCTGTCGTATTTGATGTGAGTGGGGTCGAAAATGGACTGAAGCGAATACTTCAGCACATTCATTCGGCGGCTTGTGCTTGGCCAGGAACCATCAGAACTCGGGGTTGTGCCATTGGTTGCTCCTGATGAGCTTTCTCGGTCCAGGCGATAGTTCATGCTGCCAGAGTCATCAATCGAAATAATGACATTCGGCATGACATAAGGCTGCAGCGTGCCCGGTGGCGCTTGAACCAAGTCAACAGCGAATGCTGTCTGATGTGCAATGACCAATCCGATGGCTGCGGGAACTATTTTTTTTCGAAAATGATGAGGAATATTATTTTGCACGGCTTTCACCTTTTAGGTAATCGCGAAAGTTCTTTGAATGAGTTAGTCTTTTAGCTTCTGGCGTGCATATGTTTGCTGCAATACAACCATGGTGGTAGGTTTGCGGCCATAAGCAAGCGCCGTAATTCTGTAGACAATATTGGGTGTTAAGTTAAGCGCAAGAATATTGTTGGGGTTTATGGCGCCAGTGCCTGTGCTATTCACAAGAACGCCGGAATTCTTGCTGCTATCGTCATAGGGGAGAATTTCGATCCAGTACCAGGCCCCTTGGTTGGCGGCACTTCTGTCTCGCAATATGGCGCTTGCCGGACTATCATCATCTCCGATTGCGGCGCCTGTGAATTGACCATAGCGTGCGCCGACAGGCGTGGTGGTGCCTGTCTGTACGTCGGTCATTTGTGTCAGGGTAATGCCCTTGGTCGAATCTGTGTTGTTCCAGAAGTCCTGCTTGTCTTTGATGTCAGGACGATCGGCGCGCTTGATGCAAATCCCGTTTTTGCATTTCGGCGCCGTGCTGGCAATCTTGGTGGGGTCTGCGAGGTCCGCCAGAAGAGCGCCAACCTCTTGTGCTTCTAGCGGGATCTTTTGTGCAGTCGTGCGTCGGCATATATTTCCGTCGCTGTCATTGGGTGTGCAAAAGCTGCCGTCTGCATTTTCTCCACGAATATCGAGTTCGGCATCTTGCAAGATGGCCTGTGCCGCCTCGAAGGCTCGCTGGTAATCGGCATCATTGCCGACGATCAACTCATTGAACAGCGATGTGCGAGATGCCCACAGGGCCAGCAACATGGAGAGCATGACAAAGATGATCACAATGAATAGTGATATACCTCGTTGTTTTCTTTGTCGGGGAATTTTGAATGTATTCATGATATTCAGCTGACGGTAGCCAGCCCCTGGCTACGCAGCTGGTAGATGTTGCGAAAAACCATATGCGCTCGCCGCGTACGCGGGGCAGCCAATGTATTCATGGTGACGGATGTAGTGTTGTCGCAGTCCAGGTAGGTGGTGTTGTCCGGCATATCAATGGCTTCATTGCCATAAAGCACCAGACATATTTCCACGCCGACAACTTGCGGCCAAGCGCTTGCCACAGTAGCTGCATCGACATAGCTGATCTGCGGGGATCCACTGGATGCCGATGTCTGCAGCAAATATCGCACTTGAAAATTAGCGACATTCTGAATAATGGGCTGTGAGTTTCCTGATGCGCCCACGCAGCGCAATTCATTATTTGTGGAATTGAGCGAGAACCGGCTTTGAATCAAATTTTCATTGGGTGATTGGCCGAGACAATCGCGCAGCATGGATGCAGGATTTGTCGATGTATATACCGGCTCTTTATAGTTGCGATAACCCAAGGTGAGCTTGTATTCATTGGTGCCGGGGCTGTCCATACCGCTGATGGTATTGACAGCGGGATCGAAATCTGTGGCTTTGGTCTCAAAGGCTACCGGATCCGACATATCGATATCGGCTCCTTCTGACTTCTGTGAGGCTAGATTCAGTTTCAAGGAACCGGCCTGGCGGAGCTGTTGCCCGATGACGCGAAAGGCGTATGCCGCTTGTTGCTGCAGCATGCTGCTATCGCTGACCGTGCCGGTAACGCCTCTTGAGACCATCAGCGCACCCATGGCGACGGCTATCGTCAGAAGTCCGATGACGATGCCGACGAGTAGTTCAATCAGAGTCACGCCGCGCTGGGGCTGGCTTCTCGCGATGCTGGAGACTTTCATAAGGATACGTCAGGTTCCGGGGCAGAAAAACAAAGGTGCACTATTGCCTGCACGAAAGTCAGGTGCGCAGCGTGCACTGACCGGTATGTATTGAAGATGGCAAGTGAAGTTGGCGGGGCAGGAGGTGGGGTCTTTGGTGCCAATGCTGCCGTCACCCTTGATGCTGGCTCCGGTGTTGATGGCGTCCTTGTAGGCCTTTTGGGCAGCGTCGCTTGCAAAGTCCTCGCGCTCGTTTTCCCGCCAGCGTATGAGCACGCCCAATTGCCGACGGTTGGTGATGCTGTTGGCGTCACCGTCAGCAAGGGCCAGGAAGGTGGCTGCATTGCCAAGCGGGAGCGAGCGCTCCACCAAACGTTTCCATTCCTTGAGGTCGTACTCGGCCAACTCAGCCTGAGTGCAGGTAGTGCTGCCAACACATTTTTTGGTCGCCGCAGTGGTTGGCGGTGTGGCGGTCCAGCCCGTGACGTAGGTGTTGATGCCGCTCAGTGCATTGGGATTTACCTTCATGCGCTCGCTGAGGTCTTCAATCAAACGGATGGCCTGAGCGCGGCGCATGCTGGTCTGGGTGTCGGTCAGCGTGCGCATTTGTACGCCGAGGATGCCGAGGATGCCCAGTGCGGCAACGACGATGGCAATCAACGATTCCAGCAAAGTGATGCCTCGCTGTTTGCCGATTTGGCGAGTGTGATTCAGTTGGTGCATGGCACGTCTTTTTGTTCAATGACTCGAATTCGTCCGCCCGAAGACATGCAAATGCCTTTGGTGGCGGCAGAGGCTATTCCGGCAGGCTGAGGTGCTATCGTGAAGCCGATCAAATTGGCACCATCCATCATTCCCCAGCGGTCGACACGGATGGTGGCGCCTGATTTGGTTCTGGTGACGGTTACTTTGGTTGGGGGTTCATAGCGCTGGATTTCCTCTCCACTGTTCCAGCGCCTGTTGCCATTGCTGTCCACGAAGACGACCCAGCCGCAATCCCAGTCCTGGGTGGTTCCGTCGGTGACGCAGCCAACAGTGGTTCGGGGAAGCTTTTCCAGATATACGTTGCCGCCGCGCTTGATAGCTTCTGAGCGGGCGAACATCAGGCTGGATTTCATGATCTCCACGGCCTCCATGACGCGCCAGCGCTCAAAAATAAAGTTGAAGCTGGGCACTGCAATGGCGCTGAGGACTGCGGCTATGGCAACGGTCACTATCAGCTCAATGGAAGTGAATCCGTAACTGCTCAAGACGGGGTGGCGAGATGCGGGGCGTTGTTGAAGCAGGGGTACATGCAGACTCCTCGTTGAGGGCGGGCCTGTGCCGCAGCCCAATGATCCTGTTCGCTTGGTTAACTGCATGAGCCGGTTGCAGATTCGAGTCGCTTGATACGCCCGCTGCTGTTGATGCAGATTGAGGATGCGTTGGCAGCACTGCCATTCTTGGGGGTCAGTCGAAAAGCGAAATCGATGGCAGCATTCGTGCTTGAGAATCTTCCCCAGCGGTCAACCTTGATCGGGTCGGTCAGCTTGGCATCGCTGGTATTGGTGAACTGCACGCTTACCTTGTTAGGGGCAGGCGCGGTCTGCAATGTGTCTTCGTTGTTATCCTGCGCGCCGTTACTGTTCAAGTCGGCAAACACAATCCAGCCGCAGCTCCAGAGGCTGGTGTCTGTGCCCACTGCTGTGCAGCCTCCGCCATCACCGCTGCGTAAAATGGTCACATTGCCGCCGCGCTTGATGGCTTCGGAGCGCGCAAAGTAAAACGTGGACTGCAACTCCTCGGATGCCTGGCGCACTCTCCAGCGTTCAATGATTGGATTGAAGCTGGGTGCGGCAATGCCGGCCAAAACGGCCAGAATGGCAACCGTGACCATGAGCTCAATGGCGGTGAAGCCTCTGGAAAAATGGCGACGAATGAGGGGCAGGTTGAGCATGCTGGCATATTACGTTTCGTTGCGTGCCGAATGCTTTGTGACTGGATGAGTGGTCTTGATGGGGAGATCGGTGGTTGTTTTTCAACGGCGGCGGCCGGAAGGTGGGTAGGCATACCCGGCGCATGCCCCGGAGTTGGGTCTTCCCTGGCATTCCCGATACAGCCGTCTATCGCGTTCGGCTGTAGTTTCTTCCGAGCTGCTCCGGGTGTTCTGGATCTTGACCTTGCTGCTTTGCTTCTTGGCTGCTTTGGGCTTGCGTTGGCCTGCATTGGCTGCGAGTGCAGGCTGATCTGCGAGTGCGAAGACCATGAGGGCCGCAGTGCAGAGGCTGGCAAATGAATAGCGTCGAGGAAAGCTGGTCATTTCAGATCCCTGGCTGGAGGTGATGGGCGCATTGTCCGAGCCTTGCTCAGGAGCGGGCAAGCGGGTTTGCCAGCCTTGGTCTTGTGCCTAGTCGTGCTATTGCATGGGGGATAAATCGCCTCTTGATATAATCGCCGAGTTTTGCATGGTGCAAGACGCACGCTGAGGCCTTTCCAGTCTTGGCGCAAGTAACCAAGGTGCTCCTCGTCGAGTGCCAAATCCTAAGGAAAACAAAATGATCGCTGCCGATAAGAAGGCTGAAGTTGTCAAGGCCAATGCTCGTTCCGAAAACGACACTGGTAGCCCCGAAGTGCAAGTGGCTCTGCTGACAGCTCGCATCAACGAACTGACTCCCCACTTCAAGGCTAACGCCAAGGACCACCACGGTCGTCGCGGTCTGCTGCGCATGGTGAGCCGTCGCCGCAAGCTGCTGGACTACCTGAAGTCCAAGGACGCTGACCGCTACACAGCACTGATCGCCAAGCTGGGCCTGCGCAAGTAAGCACGGTGAAAGATCGAAACGCCTGAGTTAGATTGCCTAGCTCAGGCGTTTTTTACTTCGGAGTTCGCAAAACAGAGCGAAGCTGTGTCATTCCAGTGCTGCACTATTTGTAGCGCTTAGCGTAGCACTGGAATGGCATCGTGTTCTGTTTGCACTCCAAATCAAGGCTGGATGAGCGTATCTAGCTATTCATAAAGGAGTCAATATGACCATGTTCAACAAAGTTACCAAGACTTTCCAGTGGGGCCAGCATACGGTCACCATGGAAACCGGCGAAATCGCCCGTCAGGCCTCCGGCGCCGTGCTGGTCAATATCGACGACACCGTGGTGCTGGCCACTGTCGTGGGTTCCAAGATCGCAAAGGCCGGCCAGGACTTCTTCCCCCTGACCGTTGACTACATCGAGAAGACTTATGCCGCCGGCAAGATCCCCGGCAGCTTCTTCAAGCGCGAAGCCAAGCCTTCCGAGCTGGAGACTCTGACCTCGCGTCTGATCGACCGTCCCATCCGTCCCCTGTTCCCCGAAGGCTTCTACAACGACGTGCATGTGGTCATCCACACCATTTCGTTGAACCCCGAAGTCGACGCCGACATCGCTGCCATGATTGCTGTCTCCGCTGCCCTGGCAGTGTCGGGCCTGCCTTTCAACGGCCCTATCGGTGCAGCCCGTGTGGGTTACATCAATGGCGAATACGTGCTGAACCCCGGTCAGACCCTGCGCAAGGATTCGCAGATGGATCTGGTCGTTGCCGGTACCGAATCCGCCGTGCTGATGGTGGAATCCGAAGCCCTGCAACTGCCTGAAGAAGTGATGCTGGGCGCCGTGGTGTTCGGCCACGAGCAAGGCAAGATCGCCATTGACGCCATCCATGACCTGGTGCGTGAAGGCGGCAAGCCCGCATGGGACTGGACTGCTCCTGCCAAGGACGAAGCGCTGATCGCCAAGGTGGTCGAGCTGGGCGAAGCCAAGCTGCGCGCCGCTTACCAGGAGCGCAACAAGCAGGTGCGTACCCTGGCTTGCCGCACAGCCTACGCCGACGTCAAGGCTGCCTTGACCGAGCAAGGCGTGGCGTTCGACGGCGTCAAGGTTGAAAGCATGCTGTTCGACATCGAAGCCGGCATCGTGCGTTCGCAGATCCTGGCGGGCGAGCCCCGTATCGACGGCCGCGACACCCGTACCGTGCGTCCCATCGAGATCCGCTCCTCCGTGCTGCCCCGCACTCACGGCTCCGCGCTGTTCACGCGTGGTGAAACCCAGGCCCTGGTGATCTCCACTCTGGGTACCGAGCGCGACGCTCAGAAGATCGACGCGCTGGCTGGCGAGTTCGAAGACCGCTTCCTGTTCCACTACAACATGCCTCCCTTTGCCACCGGCGAAGTGGGCCGCATGGGTTCGACCAAGCGCCGTGAAATCGGCCACGGCCGTCTGGCCAAGCGCGCTCTGGCCGCTTGCCTGCCGACCAAGGAAGAGTTCCCCTACACCATCCGCGTGGTGTCGGAAATCACCGAGTCCAACGGTTCCTCATCCATGGCTTCGGTCTGCGGCGGCTGCCTGTCCATGATGGACGCCGGCGTGCCCATGAAGGCGCATGTGGCCGGTATCGCCATGGGTCTGATCAAGGAAGACAACAAGTTCGCCGTGCTGACCGACATCCTGGGTGACGAAGATCACCTGGGTGACATGGACTTCAAGGTGGCCGGTACCACCAACGGTATCACTGCCCTGCAGATGGACATCAAGATCCAGGGCATCACTAAGGAAATCATGCAGGTCGCCCTGGCTCAGGCCAAGGAAGCGCGCATGCACATCCTGGGCAAGATGCAGGAAGCCATGGGTGAAGCCAAGACCGAAGTCTCCAGCTTCGCGCCCAAGCTCTACACCATGAAGATCAACCCCGAGAAGATCCGTGACGTGATCGGCAAGGGCGGCGCCACCATCCGTGCGCTGACCGAAGAGACCGGCACTCAGATCAACATCGAGGAAGACGGCACCATCACCATTGCCGCCACCGACGGCGCCAAGGCCGAAGCCGCCAAGCTGCGCATCGAGCAGATCACGGCCGAAGTCGAGATCGGCAAGATCTACGAAGGCCCCATCGTCAAGATCCTGGAATTCGGTGCTCTGGTCAATCTGCTGCCCGGCAAGGACGGTCTGCTGCACATCAGCCAGATCGCCCACGAGCGTGTGGAAAAGGTCACCGACTACCTGCAAGAAGGCCAAGTGGTCAAGGTCAAGGTCCTGGAGACCGACGACAAGGGTCGTGTCAAGCTGTCCATGAAGGCGCTGACCGAGCGTCCCGCCGGCATGCCCGAGCGCGAGCCCCGCGAGCCGCGTGAACCCCGTGGCGATCGCGAGTACCGCGAACGCGCTCCCCGTCAGAATCGCGAACCCCGCGAGAACCGCGAGCCGCGCGAAAACCGCGCAGCCGCTGACGAGCAGCAGCAACAGCAGCAGTAATGGCTGAGCAGGAGTCCGCTGGGAGGCGGTCTCCTGTTTTGTCGTTTGCTGGTTGATCCTGATTTTGTAGCTGCCAGCGCTTTTTTTCGTAAGCGCTTGAGCCTGATTTCTTAGATGAAGCAAAGCCTGACTATGGAAGCCAACACAATGCGAGCGGTGGAAATCACCAGCTATGGTGCGCCAGACGTGCTGCGCATGGGTGTACGTCCCATGCCGGTGGCGGCCGAGGGGGAGGTGCTGATTCGCGTTGCAGCGAGCGGCATCAACCGCCCTGATGTGCTGCAACGCAAAGGTCATTACGCACCGCCTGCCGGAGCCTCCGATCTTCCGGGGCTTGAGGTGGCGGGTGTGATCGTGGCGGGCGACGAGGCGGCCATGGCCAAGGCGGGCTTCAAGCTTGGCGACCGCGTCTGCGCGCTGGTGGCCGGTGGCGGCTATGCGAGCTTCTGCGCTGCGCCCGTGGACCAGTGCCTGCCGGTGCCTGCGGGCTTCAGCGACGTGCAGGCGGCTGCCTTGCCCGAGACCTTTTTCACGGTCTGGAGCAATGTGTTTGACCGGGGGGCTCTGCAGCCCGGCGAAACCTTGCTGGTGCAGGGCGGTAGCAGCGGCATTGGCGTGACGGCGATTCAGCTGGCCAAGGCCTGGGGCGCGACGGTCATTGTCACGGCTGGCAGCGATGCCAAGTGCGATGACTGCCTCAAGCTCGGAGCCGATCACGCCATCAACTACAAGACACAGGATTTTGCGGCAGAAGTGCAGCGAATCACGGCGGGCGAAGGCGTCAACGTCATCCTCGACATGGTCGCCGGCAGCTATGTGGCGCGCGAAGTCCAATGCCTGGCTCCTGATGGCCGTCTGGTCATCATTGCGGTGCAGGGCGGCGTCAAGGCCGAGTTCGATGCAGGCCTGGTGCTGCGCAAACGACTGACCGTGACCGGCTCCACGCTGCGCCCGCGCTCCGTGGCCTTCAAGGCGGCGATCGCCGAGGCGCTCAAGCGCAATGTCTGGCCCCTGCTGGAGTCCGGCAAGGTGCGCCCAGCCATTTATCGTGAATTCGATGCTGCTGATGCGGCGCAGGCTCATGCGCTGATGGAATCCAGCCAGCACACCGGAAAAATCGTTTTGACTTGGGAAACATGAAGCAAAAACTCATTGTTGGCAACTGGAAGATGAACGGCAGCCTGGCTGCCAATGCCGCTTTGCTGCAGGCCATCAAGCAGGGCTTGCCTGCTGACAACAAGGCGGGTGTGGCCGTGGCTGCTCCTGCGCCTTACCTGGCTCAGGTTCAGGCGGAACTTGCGGGTACTTCCATTGGTGTGGGCGCGCAGGATGTGTCCCAGCACGAGCAGGGCGCATTCACGGGCGAAACTTCCGCCGCCATGCTCAAGGAGTTCGGCGTGCGCTATGCGCTGGTCGGTCACTCCGAGCGTCGTCAGTATCATGGTGAGACCGATGCCGTGGTCGCTGCCAAGGCCCAGGCCGCGCTGGCCAAGGGCATCACGCCCATCGTCTGCGTGGGCGAGACCCTGGCGGAGCGTGAAGCGGGTCAGACCGAAGCGGTGGTCAAGCGTCAGCTGGCAGCCGTGATTCATCAGGTCGGCCACTGCGTGAGCGAGCTGGTTGTGGCCTATGAGCCTGTCTGGGCCATTGGCACCGGCAAGACTGCCACTCCCGAGCAGGCCCAGCAGGTGCATGCCGTGCTGCGGGCGCAGCTGGCGGCGGCCAGCGACAAGGCTGATCGCGTGCCCCTGCTTTATGGCGGCAGCATGAATGCCGGCAATGCGGCGCAGCTGCTGGCTCAGGTCGATATTGACGGCGGCCTGATCGGTGGCGCGGCTCTCAAGGCCCCGGATTTCCTCACCATTATTGCGGCAGCGCAATAATTCGTCTGCGCCGCACTCCGGTGTGGTGCGCAATGATTCAGATTTTTAGGTTTTGATATGAACGTCTTTTCCAGCGTCATTCTCGCGGTCCAGATGCTGGCCGCTCTGGGCATGATCGGCCTCATCCTCATGCAGCACGGCAAGGGTGCCGATATGGGGGCTTCCTTTGGCAGTGGTTCGTCGGGCAGCCTGTTTGGCGCCTCGGGCAGTGCCAACTTCCTGTCGCGTTCCACAGCGGCTCTGGCCACGGTGTTCTTTGTTGCGACATTGGCACTGGCTTATCTGGGCAATGCCCGTCCGGTGAGCTCGGGCAGCGTGCTTGAGGGCGCTCCTGTGTCGGCTCCTGCGCCTGCTGCCGCTGTGCCGCCTGCAACTACCGGTGATGCTGCCGTGCCTCCTGCTGCTCCTGCAGAAGGCGCAGCCCAGATCCCAACGAAATAATTTGGAGAAAATCCTGAAGAACCCCAAAGGCTGGGGTTTTTCAGGCTAGAATCTAGGGATTGTCTGGGGATCAGAATCTTTGCAATGAAGGTTCCAGAGATTGCCGGACTTTGAGACGAAGCCGTCGTGGTGGAATTGGTAGACACGCTATCTTGAGGGGGTAGTGGCGAAAGCTGTGCGAGTTCGAGTCTCGCCGACGGCACCAACACATAACTAAAAACCTGCCCTGCTGATCAGGCAGTGATCGGTGAGGCATGTTTTCATAACAAGGCCCACTCGATGAACATCGATCAGTACCTTCCCGTTCTTCTGTTCATTCTTATTGGCATGGCTGTGGGTGTTGTACCCCTGGTGCTCGGCTACGTGCTGGGTCCCAACCGCCCTGATGCTGCCAAGAACTCCCCCTACGAATGCGGTTTCGAGGCGTTTGAAGACGCTCGAATGAAGTTTGATGTGCGCTACTACCTGGTTGCCATCCTGTTCATTCTGTTCGACTTGGAAATCGCATTTCTGCTGCCCTGGGCTGTCGCACTCAAAGATGTCGGCGGCGTGGGTTTTGTTGCTGTCCTGATTTTCCTGGCCATTCTGGTCGTGGGCTTTGCCTACGAGTGGAAAAAAGGCGCCCTGGATTGGGAATAAGCAGCTTTTCTGAGGAAACACGATGATCGAAGGCGTGATGAAGGAAGGCTTCGTCACCACCAGTTATGACACGGTGGTGAACTGGGCCAAGACAGGGTCGATCTGGCCCATGACGTTTGGCCTGGCCTGCTGTGCGGTGGAGATGATGCACGCAGCTGCTGCCCGCTATGACATCGGTCGCTTCGGCTCCGAAGTGTTCCGTGCCAGCCCCCGCCACTCTGACCTGATGATTGTTGCCGGTACGCTGTGCAACAAGATGGCTCCCGCGATGCGCAAGGTCTATGACCAGATGTCCGAGCCGCGCTGGGTCATCTCCATGGGCTCCTGTGCCAATGGTGGTGGTTACTATCACTACAGCTACTCGGTGGTGCGCGGTTGCGATCGCATTGTTCCCGTCGACGTCTATGTGCCTGGTTGCCCTCCGACAGCGGAAGCGCTGATCTACGGCATCATCCAGCTGCAGCAGAAGATTCGTCGTACCCACACCATCGCTCGCGTTTAAAGGGCTGAGATGACTGCAATTGCTATTCACCCCGAAAAGCTTCGGGATGTGGTTACTGCTGCCTTGGGTGACAAGGTGCGCTCTGTCACTCTGGCCTATGGCGAAGTGACGGTGGAGGTATCCGCTGACAAGTATCTGGACGTGATGCAGATTCTGCGCAATGCTCCGGACTGCCAGTTCGAGATGCTGCTGGACCTGTGCGGCGTGGACTACTCCACTTATGCGGAAGTCGGCAAGGACGGTCCGCGTTTTGCCGTTGTATCCCACCTGATGTCTCTGACGTTGAACCAGCGCCTGCGTGTGCGTGTGTACTGCGCGGATGACGACTTCCCCGTGGTGGCCTCGATCAACCCCATCTGGAACTCGGCCAACTGGTTCGAGCGCGAAGCCTTCGATCTGTTCGGCATTGTGTTCGAAGGTCACGAAGACCTGCGTCGCATCCTGACCGACTATGGCTTCATCGGCCATCCGTTCCGCAAGGATTTCCCTCTGTCCGGTCACGTGGAAATGCGCTACGACGCCGAACAGCAACGTGTGGTGTACCAGCCCGTCACGATCGAGCCGCGCGAAATCACGCCGCGCATCATTCGTGAAGAAAACTACGGCGGAGGCCTGCACTAAAGGCGCACGTCGCCTTTTGACGGAAGACCATGGCTGAAATCAAGAACTATTCCCTGAACTTTGGTCCGCAGCACCCGGCAGCGCACGGTGTGCTGCGTCTGGTGTTGGAGCTCGATGGCGAAGTGGTGCAGCGCGCCGACCCGCACATCGGTCTGCTGCACCGCGCGACCGAAAAGCTGGCCGAAAGCAAGACCTATATCCAGTCGCTGCCCTATATGGACCGCCTGGATTACTGCTCGATGATGAGCAACGAGCACGCTTACTGCCTGGCCATTGAAAAACTGATGGGCATCGAAGTGCCCATCCGCGCCCAGTACATCCGCGTGATGTTCTCGGAAATCACCCGCATCATGAATCACCTGATGTGGCTGGGTTCCTCGGGCAACGATGCCGGCAGCTCGACCATCCTGATCTACAGCTTCCGCGAGCGTGAAGCGCTGATGGACATGTACGAAGCCGTCTCGGGTGCGCGCATGCACGCGGCCTACTTCCGTCCCGGTGGCGTGTACCGCGATCTGCCTGACAGCATGCCTCAGTACAAGGCCAGCAAGGTGCGCAATGTGCGCTCCATGGAGGCCATGAACGAAGACCGCAAGGGCTCGCTGCTGGACTTCATCGACGCTTTCACGCAGCGCTTCCCCAAGTGCGCGGACGAGTACGAAACCCTGCTGACCGACAACCGTATCTGGAAGCAGCGTAACGTCGGCATCGGTGTGGTGTCTGCAGAGCGCGCCATCAACCTGGGTCTGACCGGTCCCATGCTGCGTGCCTCGGGCCTGCCCTGGGACATGCGCAAGACCCAGCCCTACGAGGTCTACGACAAGCTGGACTTCGATATTCCGGTGGGTGCCACGGGCGACTGCTACGACCGCTATCTGGTTCGCATGGCCGAGATGCGCGAGTCCAACAAGATCATCAAGCAATGCGTGGACTGGCTGCGTGTCAATCCCGGCCCGGTGATCACGGACAATCACAAGGTTGCGCCCGCCAGCCGTGAAGCCATGAAGTCCAACATGGAAGAGCTGATTCACCACTTCAAGCTCTTTACCGAAGGCTTCAAGGTTCCCGAAGGCGAGGCTTATGCTTCCGTCGAGCATCCCAAGGGTGAGTTCGGCATTTATTTGATCAGCGATGGTGCCAACAAGCCCTATCGACTGAAGATTCGTCCACCAGGATTTGCGCACATGGCTGCTCTCGATGAACTGAGCCGTGGCCATATGCTGGCTGACGCCGTGATGGTGCTCAGTACCCTGGACATCGTGTTTGGAGACGTTGACCGATGATTACCGAAGCGACCAGAGAACGCTTTGCGCGTGAGGTGGCAAAGTATCCGGCTGACCAGAAGCAGTCTGCCGTCATGGCTTGCCTGTCTATCGTGCAGCAGGAGCAGGGCTGGGTCAGCCAGGAAAGCGAGGCAGTGATTGCCGAAGTCCTGGGCATGGCCGAGATTGCGGTGCACGAAGTCACCACTTTCTACAACATGTACAACCAGCAACCCGTTGGTAAGTACAAGCTCAATGTCTGCACCAATCTGCCATGCCAGCTGCGCGATGGCTACAAGGCCCTGCACCACCTGGAGCACAAGCTGGGCATCAAGATGGGCGAGACCACCAAGGACGGCCTGTTCACGCTGCAGCAGTCCGAGTGCCTGGGCGCCTGCGCCGATTCGCCCGTGATGCTGGTCAACGACCGTTGCATGTGCAGCTTCATGAGCAATGAAAAGCTCGACGAGCTGGTCGACGGCCTGCGCGCAGCGGAGGGCAAGGCATGAGCACGATTCTGAACAATCCTGCCGCCAATGCCGTGCTGGCCAAGTTCGCATCGACCGGCAACGAGACCTGCTTCCACGACCGTCACATCAACCCCCAGATCTATGCGGATCTGAACGGCAGCAACTGGTCCATCAAGGACTACGAAGCACGCGGCGGCTATCAGGCTCTGCGCAAGCTGCTGGGCAAGGACGGCAGCGAAGGTCTGACGCAAGATCAGGTCATCGCGACGCTCAAGGAATCCGGCCTGCGTGGCCGCGGTGGTGCGGGCTTCCCCACAGGTCTGAAGTGGAGCTTCATGCCCCGCCAGTTCCCCGGTCAGAAGCACCTAGTCTGCAACTCCGACGAGGGCGAGCCTGGTACCTGCAAGGACCGCGACATCCTGATGTTCAACCCGCACATCGTGATCGAAGGCATGATCATTGCCGCTTTCGCGATGGGCATCAGCATCGGCTACAACTACATCCACGGTGAAATCTTCGAAGTCTATGAGCGCTTCGAGGCCGCCCTGGAAGAAGCCCGCGCGGCCGGTTATCTGGGTGACAACATCCTGGGCAGCAGCTTCAGCTTCCAGCTGCATGCCCACCATGGCTTTGGTGCCTATATCTGCGGAGAAGAAACCGCGCTGCTGGAATCGCTGGAAGGCAAGAAGGGCCAGCCCCGCTTCAAGCCGCCATTCCCTGCCAGCTTCGGTCTGTACGGCAAGCCCACGACCATCAACAACACCGAGACTTTTGCGGCCGTTCCCTGGATCATCCGCAACGGTGGCCAGGCCTACCTGGAATGCGGCAAGCCCAACAACGGCGGCACCAAGATCTTCTCGGTCAGCGGCGACGTGAACCTGCCCGGCAACTACGAAGTTCCCATGGGCACGCCTTTCAGCAAGCTGCTGGAGCTGGCGGGCGGTGTGCGCACCGGTCGCAAGCTCAAGGCCGTGATCCCCGGCGGCTCTTCATCGCCCGTGCTGCCTGCCGACATCATCATGGACTGCACGATGGACTATGACTCCATCTCCAAGGCCGGCTCCATGCTGGGTTCGGGCGCAGTGATCGTGATGGATGATTCGCGCGACATGGTCGAGTGCCTGCTGCGTCTGTCGTACTTCTATTCGCACGAGTCCTGCGGCCAGTGCACGCCATGCCGTGAAGGCACGGGCTGGCTGTGGCGCGTGGTGAACCGTATTCAGCACGGCGAAGGCCGTCCGGAAGATATCGAGCTGTTGGACTCGGTATCCGTGAACATCATGGGCCGCACGATCTGTGCGCTCGGCGACGCGGCAGCCATGCCGGTTCGCGCCATGATCAAGCACTTCCGCCACGAGTTCGAAGCGAAGATCCAGAACGCTTCCAAACAGGCAGCATAAGCGCCTGATCGCGAGACAAGCATATGGTTGAAATTGAACTGGACGGAAAAAAGGTCGAGGTGACTGAAGGCAGCATGGTCATGCATGCAGCCGAGAAGGCCGGCACCTATATTCCTCACTTCTGCTACCACAAGAAGCTATCCATTGCGGCCAACTGCCGCATGTGCCTTGTGGATGTGGAAAAGGCTCCCAAGCCCATGCCCGCCTGCGCCACGCCAGTGACGCAGGGCATGATCGTGCGCACCAAGAGCGAAAAGGCCATCAAGGCACAACAGTCGGTGATGGAGTTCCTGCTCATCAATCACCCGCTGGACTGCCCCATCTGCGACCAGGGCGGCGAATGCCAGCTCCAGGATCTGGCAGTGGGTTATGGCAGCAGCTCTTCGCGCTACGAAGAAGAAAAGCGCGTGGTGTTCCACAAGAACGTGGGGCCGCTGATTTCCATGGAGGAAATGAGCCGCTGCATTCACTGCACACGTTGCGTGCGCTTTGGCCAGGAAGTGGCCGGCGTCATGGAACTGGGCATGATTCACCGCGGCGAGCACTCCGAGATCACCACCGTGGTGGGCGATAGCGTGGACTCCGAGCTGTCGGGCAATATGATCGACATCTGCCCCGTGGGCGCGTTGACCAGCAAGCCCTTCCGCTACAGCGCCCGTACCTGGGAGCTGTCGCGCCGCAAGTCGGTGGCTCCGCACGACTCCACAGGTTCCAACCTGATCGTTCAGGTCAAGAACCACAAGGTCATGCGCGTTGTGCCCTTCGAGAACGAAGAAGTCAACGAATGCTGGATTGCCGACCGTGACCGCTTCTCCTACGAAGCGCTGAACAGCGACGAACGCCTCACCAAGCCCATGCTCAAGCAGGGCGGCGAGTGGAAGGAAGTCGACTGGCAGACCGCTCTGGAATATGTGGCCAACGGCCTGCAGCAGATCAAGAACAACCATGGCGCCAGCGCCATCGGCGCTCTGGTCAGCCCACACAGCACGGTGGAAGAGCTGTTCCTGGCCGGCAAGCTGGTGCGCGGCATCGGCAGCGACAACATCGACTACCGTCTGCGCAATGCCGAGTTTGCTGCCACCCAAGGCGTGCAGTGGCTGGGTCTGCCCATCGCCGCACTGAGCACTCTGCAGTCGGCTCTGATCGTGGGCTCCAACCTGCGCAAGGATCATCCGCTGTTCGCGCAGCGCATTCGCCAGGCTGCCAAGAAGGGCTGCAAGGTCTTCGCCATCAACGATCGCGTCTATGACTGGGCCTTGCCCGTCAACGCATCGGTGGTCGCTGCCGGCGACTGGGCTCAGGCCCTGGCCGATGTGGCAGCTGCTGTGGCCGAAGTCAAGGGTGTCTCGGCCCCCGTGGCAGGTCAGGTCCATGACGAAGCCAAGGCGATTGCCGCTGCCCTGCTGGCCGGCGAGCAAAAGGCCGTACTGCTGGGTAATGCCGCAGCGCACCATGCTCAGGCTTCCGCACTGCTGGCTCTGGCCAGCTGGGTTGCCGAGCAGACTGGCGCCGCCGTGGGCTATCTGACCGAAGCCGCCAACACCGTGGGCGCGCAATGGGTCAAGGCCATGCCTGCTGGCAACGGTCTGAATGCTGCTCAGATGATTGATGGTGGCCTGAAGGCTGCCATCTTGCTGAACAACGAGCCCGAGTTCGACAGCGCTGCCGGCAAGGCCGCCATCGCCGGTCTGAACAAGGCCGAGATGGTGGTGACACTGAGCCCCTTCAAGGCCAACCTGGAATTCAGCGATGTGCTGTTGCCCATTGCTCCGTTCACGGAAACCTCGGGCAGCTTCGTCAACGCCGAAGGCCGTCTGCAGAGCTTCCACGCCGTGGTCAAGCCTCTGGCCGACACGCGTCCTGCATGGAAGGTGCTGCGCGTGCTGGCCAATCTGATGGGTGTGCCGGGCGTGGACTATGAGACGTCGCAAGACGTGCTGGCTGAGGCCACTGGCGGCGCTGCCCAAGTGCCCGCCAATGTGCTGAGCAATGCGGCCCAGGCCGTGAGCGCAGTGCCCGCCGGCAATGTGACTGCGCCTGCAGTCGCCAGCATTTACCAGCTCGACAGCATCGTGCGCCGCGCTACGTCGCTGCAATTGACGGCTGACGCTCGTCAGGTTCGTGAGGGAGGCGCCGCATGATCGACGCATTGAAAGCCTGGGGCGCGGGCCTGTCCGCCGCTCCTTTCTGGACCGATGTGGCCTGGCCCGTCATCTGGATTCTGCTCGGCATCGTGGCCATCGTGGCTCCCCTGATGGGTGCCGTGGCCTACCTCACACTGTGGGAACGCAAGCTGCTGGGTTTCATGCAAATCCGTCTGGGCCCCAACCGCGTGGGTCCTTCGGGCCTGCTGCAGCCTCTGGCTGACGGCCTGAAGCTGCTGACCAAGGAACTGATTCAGCCCACGGCAGCTGCCAAGGGCCTGTTCTATGTGGGTCCGGTCATGGCCATCATGCCGGCCCTGGCAGCCTGGGTGGTGATTCCCTTTGCCCCCGATGTGGCCCTGGCCAACGTGAACGCGGGTCTGCTGCTGCTGATGGCCATCACTTCCATCGAAGTCTATGGCGTGATCATTGCGGGCTGGGCTTCCAACTCCAAGTACGCCTTCCTGGGCGCGCTGCGTGCCTCCGCTCAGATGGTGAGCTACGAAATCGCGCTGGGCTTCTGTTTCCTGGTGGTCATCATGGTCACGGGCAGCATGAACCTCTCGGCCATCGTGATGAGCCAGGGTCAAGGCCAGTTCGCATCCATGGGCATGAGCATCCTGTCCTGGAACTGGCTGCCCCTGCTGCCCATCTTCATCGTCTACCTGATCTCGGTCGTCGCCGAAACCAACCGTCACCCGTTTGACGTGGTCGAAGGCGAAGCCGAAATCGTGGCCGGTCACATGGTCGAGTACTCGGGCATGGGCTTTGCGGTCTTCTTCCTGGCCGAATACGCGAGCATGTGGCTGGTCTCCATCCTGGCCGTGATCATGTTCCTGGGCGGCTGGTTGCCTCCGTTCGACTTCCTGGGTTTCATCCCCGGTTGGATCTGGCTGGCGATCAAGACCTTCCTGGTGGTGTCGTGCTTCATCTGGATTCGCGCTACCTTCCCGCGCTTCCGTTATGACCAGATCATGCGTCTGGGTTGGAAGATCTTCATTCCCGTCACCCTGGTGTGGCTGGTGGTTGTGGGTGCTTGGCTGTACTCGCCCTGGAACATCTGGAAATAAGCGGAGTACGTATGTCTGCAGTAGCTGCAACACCTTTCTCCTTCAAGGATTTCCTCAAGAGCTTCATGCTCTGGGAACTGGCCAAGGGCATGGCCCTGACTGGTCGCTACACCTTCCGTCGCAAGATCACGGTGCAGTTCCCTGAGGAAAAAACACCTCAGTCGCCACGCTTCCGTGGTCTGCACGCCCTGCGTCGTTATGAAAACGGCGAAGAGCGCTGCATTGCCTGCAAGCTTTGCGAAGCCGTGTGCCCTGCCATGGCCATCACCATCGAGTCCGATGTGCGTGACGACGGCTCGCGCCGTACCACGCGCTATGACATCGATCTGACCAAGTGCATCTTCTGCGGCTTCTGCGAAGAAAGCTGCCCGGTGGACTCCATCGTGGAGACGCACATCTTCGAATACCACGGCGAAAAGCGCGGTGATCTCTACTTCACCAAGGACATGCTCCTGGCAGTGGGTGACCGTTATGAAGCCGAGATCGCTGCCAACAAGGCGGCAGATGCCAAGTACCGCTGAAGCGGCTCCTTGATCACTTGAAAAGATTCGATCCATGGACGCCAAAACTGGTTTTTTCTATCTGTTCTCGGTCGTGCTGCTGTTTGCAGCCTTCCGGGTTGTCACGGCTCGCAACCCTGTGCATGCCGTGCTCAATCTGATTCTGGCCTTCTCGCAAGCAGCTGCCATCTGGCTGCTGCTCAAGGCTGAATTCCTCGGCATCGCTCTGGTGCTGGTCTATCTGGGTGCTGTGATGGTGCTGTTCCTGTTCGTGGTGATGATGCTCGATATCCGTATCGATTCCATGCGCCGCGGTTTCTGGAAGCATTTCCCGTTCGCAGCCCTGATCGGTGTGCTGATCGCCTTTGAAATGGGCATGGTGCTGATGGGCGGTTTCGGCGACGTCGAAGACGCCAAGGCTGTTGGTGCGACCATGGTCAATGCCGCCGGCCAGACCGTTCCTTACTCGAACACACAGGCTCTGGGCAAGCTGCTGTACACGGAATATCTGTATCCCGTGGAAATCGCGGCCGTGATCCTGCTGGTGGCCATGATTGCCGCCATTGCCCTGACGCTGCGCAAGCGCAAGGACAGCAAGGCCATGAACCCTGCAGATCAAATTCGTGTACGCGCCTCTGACCGCATCAAGCTGGTCAAGGTCGACAGCACCAAGCCTGCACAAAAACCTGACGCTGAAGCCGCGGCTGCAGCGCCTGCTGTGGAGACAAAAGCATGACGCTGACTTTGGGCCACTTCCTGACGCTGGGTGCCATGCTGTTTGCACTCTCCGTGGTTGGCATCTTTCTGAACCGCAAGAACCTGATCGTCTTGCTCATGGCCATCGAGCTGATGCTGCTGGCTGTGAACATGAACTTTGTCGCGTTTTCCAGCTATCTGGGCGACATGCACGGCCAGGTGTTCGTGTTTTTCATCCTGACAGTGGCTGCTGCTGAGTCGGCCATCGGTCTGGCGATCTTGGTGCTGCTGTTCCGTAACAAGACAAGCATCGATGCGGAAGATCTCAACGCCCTCAAGGGTTGAGTCCGCCGTAACTTGCAAGGTTCTCAAGAAATGAGTCAAACCCTTTCTGCATCCATGCTGCTTGCGGTGCCTTTGGCACCGCTGGTCGGCTCCGCACTCGCGGGTATCTGGGGCACGGCCTTTGGCGGCAACAAGATTGGTCGCACCGGCAGCAGTTCCCTGACGATTCTGAGCGTGCTCCTGGCCTTCGTTCTGTCGGCCCTCACGTTCCAGGCTGTCGTTTTCGACGGCGCAAAGTTCAACGAAACCATCTACACCTGGATGGTTGTTGGTGGCCTGAAGATGGAAGTCGGTTTCCTGATCGACTCCATCACGGCCATGATGATGTGCGTGGTGACCTTTGTGTCGCTGATGGTTCACATCTACACCATGGGCTACATGGAAGAGGATGACGGCTACAACCGTTTCTTCTCCTATATCTCGCTGTTCACCTTCTCCATGTTGATGCTCGTGATGAGCAACAACCTGCTGCAGCTGTTCTTCGGCTGGGAAGCCGTGGGTCTGGTGTCCTATCTGCTGATCGGCTTTTACTACAAGAAGCCCACGGCCATCTTCGCGAACCTGAAGGCCTTCCTGGTCAACCGCGTGGGTGACTTCGGCTTCATTCTGGGTATCGGCCTGATCGCTGCCTACACCGGCACTCTGAACTACTCTGAAATCTTCGCCAAGCTGCCCGAGATCCAGAACACCCAGCTGCCCGGTACGGGCTGGTTGCTGGTGACCGTGACTGCCATCTGCCTGTTCATCGGCGCGATGGGCAAGTCGGCCCAGTTCCCGCTGCACGCCTGGCTGCCGGACTCCATGGAAGGCCCCACGCCTATCTCCGCGCTGATTCACGCGGCGACCATGGTGACGGCCGGTATCTTCATGGTGTCGCGCATGTCTCCTCTGTATGAGCTGTCGGATGTTGCGCTGAACTTCATCCTGGTGATCGGCTCCATCACAGCGCTGTTCATGGGTATCCTGGGCATCATCCAGAACGACATCAAGCGCGTGATCGCGTACTCCACGCTGTCCCAGCTGGGCTATATGACCATCGCTCTGGGTGTGTCGGCCTACTCGGTGTCCGTGTTCCACCTGATGACCCACGCCTTCTTCAAGGCGCTGCTGTTCCTCGGTGCCGGCTCCGTCATCATGGGCATGCACCACAATCAGGACATCCGCTGGATGGGCGGCGTGCGCAAGTACATGCCCATCACCTGGATCACCTTCCTGCTGGGTAACCTCGCGCTGATCGGCACGCCGTTCTTCTCGGGCTTCTACTCCAAGGATGCGATCATCGAGGCGGTTCATGCTTCCAACCTGCCTGCTGCCGGCTTTGCCAATTTTGCAGTGCTGGCTGGTGTGTTCATCACGGCTTTCTACTCCTTCCGTCTGTACTTCATCGTCTTCCACGGCAAGGAGCGCTACGACCATAACCCCGATGCCCACCATGATGACCACCACGGTCATGACGACCACGGCCATGGCCATGATGCCAAGCCCCACGAGTCGCCTCTGGTGGTGACCGGTCCTCTGGTGCTGCTGGCCATTCCTTCGGTGGTGATCGGTGCGATTGCGTTGATGCCCATGCTGTTTGGCGACTTCTTCAAGGGCGTGATCCACGTCGATGGCTCCAAGCATGGCGCCATGGCCGAACTGGCCGAGAAGATCCACGGCTGGGTGCCCATGGCGCTGCACGGCTTCACGGCCGCACCGTTCTGGTTGGCTCTGGCCGGTGTGGTGGTGTCCTATGTGTTCTACATGGTCAAGCCCGAGATTCCTGCTGCCATCATGGCTTTCTCCAAGAAGATTGGTCTCTACCAGGTTCTGGAAGGCAAGTACGGTGTGGACTGGGTGTACGAGAACATCTTCGCCCGCGGCTCCCGTGCCTTCGGTACCTTCTTCTGGAAGGCCGGCGATCAGGCCATCATCGATGGTGCCATCGTGAACGGCTCCTGGAAGCTCATGGCCAAGTTCGGCCAGTGGGTGCGCGGCCTGCAAACAGGCTATCTCTATCACTACGCGTTGGTCATGCTGCTGGGTATCGTTGCCCTCATGACGTACTTCGTGTGGCTCAACAAGTAGTAGGGGAAGAACAAAAATGGGTTTGTTGAGTCTTTCTATCTGGGTGCCGATTGCTTTTGGCGCCCTCCTGCTGGCCTTCAGCAAAGAAGGGCAGGCCAACGCGGTGCGCTGGCTGGCACTGATCGGTGCGCTGATCGGTTTTGCGGTGACCATTCCTCTGGTCACCGGCTTCGACACCACGACTGCCAATATGCAGTTTGTGGAGAACGCGCTCTGGATTGAGCGCTTCAATATCCACTACCACCTGGGCGTGGATGGCATCTCCATGTGGTTTGTGCCGCTGACGGCCTTCATCACCGTCATCGTGGTGATCGCCTCCTGGACCAACATCACCGAGCGCGTCAACCAGTACATGGCCGCTTTCCTGATCCTGTCGGGTCTGATGATCGGTGTGTTCGCGTCTCTGGACGGCATGCTGTTCTACGTATTCTTCGAAGCGACTCTGATCCCGATGTATCTGATCATTGGTATCTGGGGTGGTCCGAACAAGATCTACGCAGCCTTCAAGTTCTTCCTGTACACCTTGATGGGCTCGCTGCTCACGCTGGTCGCTCTGATCTATCTGTACACCCAGTCGGGCGGCAGCTTCGAGATCCTGGACTGGCACAAGCTGCCTCTGTCCGGTACCGCACAGACGCTGATCTTCTTCGCCTTCTTCGCCGCTTTTGCGGTGAAGGTGCCCATGTTCCCGGTCCACACTTGGTTGCCCGACGTTCACGTTGAAGCCCCTACCGGCGGCTCCGCCGTGCTGGCCGCCATCATGCTGAAGCTGGGTGCCTATGGTTTCCTGCGCTTCTCTCTGCCCATTGCCCCCGATGCGGCGCATGAGTGGTCGGGCCTGATGATCACGCTGTCGCTGATTGCCGTGATCTACGTGGGCGTCGTGGCCCTGGTGCAAAAGGACATGAAGAAGCTGGTGGCTTATTCGTCCGTGGCTCACATGGGCTTTGTGACCCTGGGCTTCTTCATGTTCAACAACCTGGGCATCTCCGGTGGCCTGGTGCAGATGATTGCCCACGGTTTCGTGTCCGGCGCCATGTTCCTGTGCATCGGCGTGCTGTACGACCGCGTTCACTCGCGCGAAATCGCCGCTTACGGCGGTGTGGTCAACACCATGCCCAAGTTCGCTGCCTTTGCCCTGCTGTTCGCCATGGCCAACTGCGGTCTTCCTGCAACTGCCGGCTTCGTCGGCGAGTGGATGGTGATCCTGGGCGCCGTGCAATACAACTTCTGGATTGGTCTGGGCGCTGCAACTGCTCTGATCTTCGGCGCTGCCTACACCCTGTGGATGTACAAGCGCGTGTACCTGGGTGCCGTGGCCAACGACCATGTGGCTGAGCTCAAGGACATCAACTGCCGCGAATTCCTGGTGCTGGGCCTGCTGGCCGCGGCCGTGCTGGTCATGGGTCTGTATCCCAAGCCCTTCACCGATGTGATGGATGTGTCTGTGGCAGAGCTCATCAAGCATGTGGCTGTGAGCAAGCTCAACTGACCAGACTGAAACGAGAGACACGAGATGATTGACAACATCAGCTGGCTGGCGATCTACCCGGAGATCACACTCCTGGTCATGGCCTGCGTCATTGCCTTGGTGGACCTGGGCATCAATAGTGCCCGTCGCACCGGCACCTATGTTCTGACCATGCTCACCCTGCTTGTCGTGGCGGTGATGCAAGGCATGTACGCCGCAAGCGGCAATACCTTCTACGGCTGGGGCAACATGGTTGTCTCGGACGCCATGGGCAACTGGCTCAAGTGCTTTGCCACCATCGCCGTGATGATTACCATGGTCTACGGTCGCCCTTATGCGGCCGAGCGCGACATGCTGCGTGGCGGTGAGTTCTTCACGCTGTCCATGCTGGCCCTGCTGGGCATGTTCATCATGATCAGCGGCAACAACTTCCTGGTCCTGTATCTGGGCCTGGAGTTGCTGACCCTGTCCAGCTATGCGCTGGTGGCCCTGCGCCGCGACCACACCGTGTCCGTCGAAGCCGCCATGAAGTACTTCGTTCTGGGTGCCATGGCTTCCGGCTTCCTGCTGTACGGCATGTCCATGCTCTACGGCGCCACCGGTTCGCTGGATATCGGACAAGTCTTCAAGGCCATCAATTCCGGTGAAATCAAGCACCAGGTGCTGGTCTTCGGTCTGGTCTTCGTGGTCGCCGGTCTGGCCTTCAAGCTGGGCGTGGTTCCTTTCCACATGTGGGTGCCCGACGTTTACCAGGGCGCACCTACTGCCATCACCGCCTTGATCGGTGGCGCGCCCAAGCTGGCTGCCTTTGCCATGACCATCCGCCTGCTGGTGGACGGCCTGCTGCCGCTGGCCATCGACTGGCAGCAGATGCTGATGGTTCTGGCCGTCTGCTCGCTGCTCATCGGTAACCTGGCCGGTCTGCAGCAGACCAGCCTCAAGCGCATGCTGGCTTACTCGACGATTTCCCAGATGGGCTTTGTGCTGCTGGGTCTGATGTCGGGTGTGGTGGACGGCAAGGTCGATCCTGCCACTGTCGAAAACGCCTACAGCTCGGCGATGTTCTACATCGTGACCTATGTGCTGACCGCCCTGGCTTCCTTCGGCGTGATCCTGCTGCTGGCCCGTGAAGGCTTTGAAAGCGAAGAGATCGCCGATCTGGCCGGCCTGAACCAGCGCAGCCCGCTGTACGCCGGCGTGATGGCGATCTGCCTGTTCTCCATGGCCGGTATTCCTCCGCTGGTCGGCTTCTACGCCAAGCTGTCCGTGCTGCAGGCACTGGTCGCTTCGGGCAGCAGCCTGTACATCGGTCTGGCCGTGTATGCAGTGATCATGTCGCTGATCGGCGCCTTCTATTACCTGCGCGTGGTCAAGGTCATGTACTTTGATGCTCCAATCACTGCTACCAGCGTGTCTGCTCCTCTGGATGTGCGCGTTGTGCTGACGATCAACGGTGCGCTGGTTCTGCTGCTGGGTATCTTGCCCGGCGGTCTGATGGCCTTGTGCGCTGACGCCGTTGTGCGTGCCCTGGCTTCCTGATAAGACGAACGTGATGAGGGCTCGATGCCCTCATCGCTTTTTCTAGGAATGGCTTTGTGTCTATAACCGCCTCTATCTGGCTCATCATCTTGGCTGCCCTTGTGGCAGCCAATTTGCCTTTTATCAACCAGCGTCTGGGCATCATCGGCCCCGTCATGGCCGGTCGCAAGCCGCTGTGGGTGCGTCTGCTGGAAATGATTGCCCTGTATCTGCTGGTGGGTGGCCTGGGCTTGCTGCTGGAGCGCCGCGCCGGCCAGATATCTCCCCAAGGCTGGGAGTTTTATGCCATCACTGCTACGCTGTTCCTGACGCTGGCATTTCCCGGCTTTGTTTATCGCTATCTGGTTCACCGCAAGGGTTGAGTGGCGCCATGAAAGTGCTTGATCTTCACTGCCCAGCAGGCCATGTCTTCGAAGGCTGGTTTGCTTCGGAAGATGATTTTCAGAATCAGCTGCAGCGCCAGCTGGTGGAGTGTCCTGTCTGTGGCGACAGCGATGTGACCAAGCGCTTGAGTGCCCCCCGCATCAACCTGGGCGCACAGCCGCCAAAAACTTCCCAAACCTTGCAGTCGGCCCCTGCCGCAGCGCCGGCACTTGCCGCCACCAGCCCTGAAATCAGTGCTGAAGCGCGCGCGCATCTGCAGTCCATGCAGGCTGCCTGGATGCAGTGGTCGCGCAAGGTCGCGCAAAGCAGTGAGGATGTTGGCAAGAAATTTGCCGAAGAGGCGCGCCGCATTCACTACGGCGAAACCGAGGAGCGCGCAATTCGCGGCCAGACCAGTGCCCGGGAGGCCATGGAGCTGCTGGAAGAGGGCATTGGCGTTCTGCCCCTGGCCTTGCCCGAGTCGGCCAGCGGCGAGGGCGGCAGCGGCAGCCTGCAATAAGCCCAGACCCTCACTCTCCCTTGCTCGACGCTTGGGGCTGTCGCTTCAGCTCAGTTGCTGATAGATCGCGTTGGCCAGAGTTTGCAGGCGCTCGCGCGGCAAGGAAGCGCTCAAGGCATAGCCTTGCCGGCCGTCGATCCAGTAGAAACCATGGCTTGCACCGTCGCTGCTCCATTCAAAGGAGGCGGGGGCGGAGGTGGCTGCAGTCTCGGGATTGAGTACCGAGACATACAGAGTGACGCGCTGGCCTGCCTGATCCTCGTACATGAATTGGGCGCGGGCCTGGCCGCTCTCTCCGGGCAGCAGCCGCCCGCCCATGAGTTGAAAGCCCTGGGCCTCCAGCACAGGGGGCTTGAGCGCAACGCCCAGCCGCTTGGACAGCCACTGCACCAGATGCGTCTGCTGTTGCACTGCAACCTCGACGGGGTGGCGCTGCTCGGTCACATAGACGGCATGGGCAGCCGCTGCCTCGCGTACAAATCCCGGCAGCTGCGCAAGTGTCGCGGCAGGCTGCGAAACCGAGGTCTGCCGGCCCGCGCCATAGCCCAGTCCCAGGCCCACGCTGAGCATGATGCCGGCGGCCAGCGCATGTTGCCAGCGCCACTGCAGCGTCGGCCTTTGCAGAGTACGTATGAGCTGGGGCGGGACCGGCTCTTCGAGCAATTGCCCATGCAGAGCCTGCAGGCCTGCGTTCTGGGCCTGGATGGCGGCCATGCGCGCTGCCTCTTCGGGATGTTCGGCCAGCCATTGCGCCACGGCCGCAGCGGCATCGGGCTGCAACTCTCCATCCACCCAGGCATGCAGCGTGGTTTCATCGGGACGCTGGGGTGTCATTGCACTTTCCTTCATTTGACAGCCCTCAACACGGTCGTCGCGGGTCTTTCTCCTTCCATGAGGCGCCTGAGCTGCTCGCGGGCGCGCGAGAGGCGGGACATCACCGTTCCCACGGGAACGCCCAGCATCTGCGCGGCTTCGGCATAACTGAACTGCTCCATGCCGATCAGCAGCAGCACCTCGCGTGCCTGCGGCGTGAGATGGGACAGGGCCCGCTCCAGATCCAGCTGCAGCGTCAGTCTGGGCATGGGGTCGTGAGGCGTGTCCTGCGCCTCGTCAAGCGCCACCATGCGATGCCGTGACGACTGCTGCCACTGATTGGCGTAGAGGTTGTGCATCAAGGTCAGCAGCCAGCTGAGCAAGGCCTTTTGCACCTGCTCGACCGAGGCGGTGGCCGGCGGCTGCCACAAGTCCCACTTCTGGCAGGCGCGCTCCAGGGTGTCCTGCACCAGATCGTCTGCCAGTGCGGCATCGCCCGCCAGCGCACGCGCATAGCGGCGCAGGCGGGGAATATGGACCAGGGCGGCGTCGACCTTCACTCAAGGCTTGGCGACATGCCAGCTATTGTTGAGGAAGCCGTCACCCGTCATGTCGCCGGGCTTGGCATCCTTGACCCAGTGATAGAGGGGGCGGCCCTTGTAAGCCCATTGCTTGCTGCCGTCGTCGCGCATCACCACGCTCCAGTCGCCGATCGGCGCCGCATTCGCGGGAGCCATCAAAGGCGGCCAGTTGGTTGCGCAGCCGCCGTTGCAGGCGCTTTTGCCGGAGCCTGCGGCATCCTTGTCAAAGACGTACAGAGTCATCTGGGTCGGTCCTACCAGCACACCGTTGAGGGTGGTGGCAGGAGACTTGGCCGGGGCGGCCGGGCCGGTCGAGCAGGCCGCCAGCAGGGCGGCGGAAACTAGCGTCAGAGAAGCGATGCGAAACATGAGGTCTCTCCTTGTGGTTGACCTGCAGTAAACAGTTCTGCACGGGGTTTTATTCCATGCGTTTTCACGCAGGAACTCAAGAGCAGTGCAGCCGGTATCTTGGGCATGGCTTTCTACGCTGGTGGCCAAATATTTTGATAGCTTCTATCGACCAATAGGTATTGTTTTCAAAGATAAAAAGATATGAAACTCATATAGGGAAAGCGTAAGAAGCTTTTAAATTAATAGCGATACGGTTGATCTTTGTCGCCCCAGGTTTTTCAGGGCGACAAATAACAAGCATATTTGCGGGCATTGGGCTAGTAACCTGGTTACTTCAGTGGGAATTGAGCGACTCAGGGTTTACGGCATCAGGGCCAATCTGGGGAGCGCTGTGCCATGGGGACGTATTTCGCCCGGTCTTATTAATATTGATAGCGCAATATATATAAGGCATAAGCTTTTTAGAGAGTTCGAAGTGGATGCTGACATTCCTGTGGATGTCGCTGTCTCTGGCGTGACTTGCAGTTGCGATGAGTTTGAAGTTTGCAGTTACTTCTGTTGTTGCTATTTGTTTTATGGAGGATTAGGGAAAGCATAAGTCCGACGGCTCTTCATTCCTAGGAGTTTCCCGCTGCGGCACTGCAGCATGAAAGACCAAGATGCCGCTCAGGCAGAGGAAGCACAGCAAGTTGCTCCCCTCTTTGTTTTGCAGCATTCAGGACTGACGGCCAGCGCATGAGCGACCTTATTCTCGAAACTAGGCAACTCACCAAAGAGTTCAAAGGCTTTACCGCCGTCAGCAAGGTGGATCTGGCCGTGCAGCGTGGCTCCATTCACGCGCTGATCGGACCCAATGGCGCGGGCAAGACCACTTGCTTCAATCTGCTGACCAAGTTTCTGGAGCCCACTTCCGGGAGCATCCACTTCAACGGGCTGGACATTACCCGCGAGGCGCCGGCGCAGATTGCGCGGCGCGGCGTGATTCGCTCGTTTCAGATTTCCGCCGTATTTCCGCACTGCACCTTGCTGGAGAACGTGCGCATAGGCCTGCAGCGCAAGCTGGGCACGGCCTACCAGTTCTGGACCAGCGAGGAGACGCTCAATCAGCTCAACGACCGCGCCATGGAATTGCTGACCGAAGTCGGGCTGCAGGATCTGGCCGACGAGGTGACCGTGAACCTGCCCTATGGTCGCAAGCGCGCCCTGGAGATCGCCACCACGCTGGCCATGGAGCCCGAGCTGATGCTGCTGGACGAGCCCACACAGGGCATGGGCCATGAGGATGTGGACCGCGTGACGCAGCTCATCAAGAAGGTCTCTGCCGGCCGCACCATTCTCATGGTGGAGCACAACATGAAGGTGATCGCCACCATCGCCGATCGCATCACCGTGCTGCAGCGCGGCGCCGTTCTGGCCGAAGGGCGCTACGAAGAGGTTTCGCGCAATCCGCAGGTGATGGAAGCCTATATGGGGACCACTGACGGGCAGCTTCAGGGGGCGCATTGATGGCTCCCCCTGTGCCGCTTTGCGGCTTCTCCCTGAGGGGGACGGCAGCTTCGCCGCAGGGCGGCCTTTGCCTGGTGTTTCTGACTTGGGTTCGTGCCAGTTTTGAGATCAGATGAACAATGAATAAGACAAGTACTCCGGCGCTGGAAATTTCGGGACTCAATGCCTGGTATGGCGAATCCCATGTGCTGCATGGCATGGATCTGGTGGTCAATCCCGGCGAGGTGGTGACCCTGCTGGGCCGCAATGGCGCGGGGCGCACTTCCACGCTGCGCGCCATCATGGGGCTGACCGGCTCGCGCAAGGGCTCGATCAGGATCAATGGCGTGGAAACCATTCACATGCCCACGCACAAGATCGCCCACCTGGGCGTGGGTTACTGCCCCGAGGAGCGCGGCATTTTCTCCAGCCTGTCCTGTGAAGAGAATCTGATGCTGCCGCCGCCGCTCAAGACCGGCGAGCCGGGGATGAGCATCGACGAGATCTACCAGATGTTCCCCAATCTCTATGAGCGCAGGAACAGCCAGGGCACGCGCCTGTCGGGCGGCGAGCAGCAGATGCTGGCCGTGGCGCGGATTCTGCGCACGGGCGCGCGCCTGTTGTTGCTCGATGAGATTTCCGAAGGCCTGGCACCCGTCATCGTCCAGACCCTGGCCCGGATGATCACCACGCTGCGCGAAAAGGGCTACACCGTGGTGATGGTGGAGCAGAACTTCCGCTTTGCCGCGCCGCTGGCCGACCGCTTCTATGTGGTCGAGCACGGCCATGTCGCCTTGCGCTTCGGTGCCAGCGAACTGGACGAGAAGATGTCCGTACTCAACGAACTGCTGGGCGTCTGAGCCTGCAAGCAATTCCCATTCGTTCATAACAAAGAACCAACCCGTGGAGATAAAGATGAAAGCAAAACTGAGCGTTCTCTCGTGCATGCTGGCTGTGGCCGGCCTGTCCAGCCCTCTGGCCCAGGCCCAGGAAAAGGTGAAGATCGGCTTCGTCACCGATATGTCCAGCCTGTATGCCGATGTGGAGGGCAAGAACGGTGCGGTCGCCATGCAGATGGCGATTGACGACTTCGGCGGCAAGGCCCTGGGCCAGCCCATCGAGCTGGTCAGCGCAGACCATCAGAACAAGGCCGACATCGCTGCCTCCAAGGTGCGCGAATGGATTGATACGCAGGGCATCTCCATGGTCTTCAGCGGCACCAATTCCGGCACGGCACTGGCGGTGTCCCAGATCGCCAACGAGAAAAAGCGCGTTCACTTCAACAGCGGCGCGGGCTCTTCTGCGCTGACCAACGAGCAGTGCAACCCCTATACCGTGCACTACGCCTACGACACCGTGGCCCTGGCCAAGGGTACGGGCGGTGCCGTGGTGGATCGCGGCGGCAAGGACTGGTTCTTCCTGACGGCCGACTATGCGTTCGGCCAGGCGCTGGAGGCCGACACCACCAAGGTCATCAACGCCAAGGGCGGCAAGGTGCTGGGCTCGGTCAAGCACCCGCTCAACGCCTCGGACTTTTCGTCTTTCCTGCTGCAGGCGCAAAGCTCCAAGGCCCATATCCTGGGTCTGGCCAATGCGGGCGGCGACACCATCAATGCCATCAAGGCGGCCAAGGAGTTCGGCATCAACAAGACCATGAAGACCGCCGGTCTGCTGGTCTTCCTGACCGACATCCACAGCCTGGGCCTGAAGAACACCGAAGGCCTGCTGCACACCACCAGCTGGTACTGGGACATGAACGACGAATCGCGCAAGTTCGCCAACAAGTTCTTTGCCAAGACCAAGCGCATGCCTACCGATGTGCAGGCCGCCGACTACTCGGCCGTGATGAACTATCTGAAGGCCGTGGAAGCGGTGAAGACCACCAATGCCGACAAGGTGATGGCCCACCTCAAGAGCACGCCCATCAACGACTTCTACGGCAAGGGCGTGATCCGTCCCGACGGCACTTTCGCCCACGATATGTATCTGGTCGAGGCCAAGAAGCCCAGCGAATCCACCAAGCCCTGGGATTACCTCAAGGTGCTGACCAAGCTGCCTGCCGATACGGTCTGGACCACCAAGGCCGAAACCAAGTGCGCGCTCTGGAAGTAATGGCGCTACCGGTTTGATGCACACCTCACCCTCACCAGCGTATCTCTCATGGAAATCTTCGGCGTTTCATTGCCCGGCCTGATGAGCCAGCTCCTTCTGGGGCTGGTCAACGGTTCGTTCTACGCAATTCTGAGTCTGGGCCTGGCCGTGATCTTCGGCCTGCTCAATGTCATCAACTTTGCGCATGGCGCCCTGTTCATGCTGGGGGCCATGTGCACCTGGATGGCCATGAGCTATTTCGGCATCAACTATTGGGTGATGCTGATCCTGTCGCCGGTGCTGGTGGGGATTCTGGGGGTGTTGATCGAGCGCTTTTTGCTGCGCTGGATCTACAAGCTCGATCATCTCTACGGCCTGCTGCTGACGCTGGGGCTGTCGCTGCTGATCGAGGGGGTGTTCCGCTCCGTCTATGGCGTCTCGGGCCTGGGCTATGACACGCCCGAGCTGCTCGAAGGCGCGACCAATCTGGGCTTCATGATCCTGCCCAATTACCGCGCCTGGGTGGTTGTGGCTTCCATCGTGGTGTGCGTGGCAACCTGGTTTGTGATCGAGAAGACGCGCATCGGTGCCTATCTGCGTGCCGGCACCGAAAACCCGCGCCTGGTCGAGGCTTTCGGCGTCAACGTGCCCGTGATGATCACGCTGACCTATGCCTTCGGTGCAGCGCTGGCGGCTTTTGCCGGCGTGCTGGCCGCTCCCGTCTACCAGGTCACGCCGCTGATGGGGCAGAACCTGATCATCGTGGTGTTTGCCGTGGTGGTGATCGGTGGCATGGGCTCCATCATGGGATCGATCCTCACCGGTCTGGCGCTGGGCGTCATCGAAGGGCTGACCAAGGTTTTCTGGCCTGAAGCATCGTCCACCGTCGTGTTTTTCATCATGGTCATTGTTTTGCTGATTCGCCCCGCTGGCTTGTTCGGTAAAGAAAAATAAGAGGGGCACGACATGAAATCCAAGACGCTTGTTCAACGCATTGCCCCCGTGGGCTATGGCCTGCTGCTGCTGGGCCTGATCGTCGCGCCCTTCCTCGGTGCCTATCCGGTTTTTGTCATGAAGCTGATGTGCTTTGCACTGTTCGCTTCGGCCTTCAATCTCTTGCTGGGCTATACAGGTCTGCTGTCCTTCGGCCACGCAGCGTTTCTAGGCGGTGCGGCCTACGTGGCTGGCTACACCATCAAGGCCTGGGGCTTCACGCCCGAAGTCGGCATGTTGCTGGGTACGGTGGTCGGCGCTCTGCTGGGCCTGATCTTTGGCTGGCTGGCCATCCGTCGCCAGGGCATTTACTTCTCCATGATCACGCTGGCGCTGGCACAGATGCTGTTCTTTGTCGCACTGCAGGCCAAGTTCACAGGAGGCGAAGACGGCCTGCAAGGCGTGCCGCGTGGCAAGCTGTTCGGCGTGATCGATCTGAGCAGCGACCTGGTCATGTACTACGTGGCGCTGATCATCGTGGCGGCGGCCTTTCTGCTCATCGTGCGCACCATTCACTCGCCGTTCGGCCAGGTGCTCAAGGCCATCAAGGAAAACGAGCCCCGTGCCATCTCCCTGGGCTATGACGTCAACCGCTTCAAGCTGCTGGCCTTTGTCATCTCTGCGGCCCTGACAGGTCTGGCCGGCTCTCTGAAGACTCTGGTGCTCGGCTTTGCGACCTTGTCCGATGTGCACTGGACCACCTCCGGACATGTGATTCTGATGACGCTGATGGGGGGGCTGGGCACGCTGTCGGGTCCGCTGCTGGGTTCGGCCGTCGTTGTGGCGCTGGAAAACAAGATCGGCGAGTTCGGTACCTTTCTGGCGCACACCACGGGAGTGGAATGGTTTGGCACGCTGGGCGAGTCGGTCACCATCGTCACCGGCCTGATCTTTGTGCTCTGTGTGCTGCTGTTCCGCAAGGGCATTATGGGCGAGCTGATCGCCTGGCTGCAACGTCGCAAATAAGGCGTTTCGTCCTCTCTCCAAAGGCCGCATCTGCGGCCTTTTTTGTTGCCCAGAATCCCTCGTGAAAATGGAAATTTCAGAGATTCCTGAAATTTCTGGTACACGTTTGCAAGCGATGGACTTTATTTCTCACAACAATGGACTTTTTTTCTCATTTCAAAAAATGCCTGAGTGCAGCCGGATGACGGTGCGCTTGCAGGCGCATACAGTTCGAGGTTCGATATGACACATCGGGAGCAGGCGCAGCCCTTGGCCGCCCGCATCTGGCTCTGGGTTCTGGGGGCGGCGCTGGCGCTTGCCGGCCTGTTCTTCTTGATAGGCGGCGGCAAGCTCATCAGCCTGGGCGGCAGCTGGTACTTTTTGCTCGCTGGCCTGGGGCTGCTGCTGTCCGGCGTGCAATTGGTTCGCCGCCGCGTGAGCGGTGCATGGTTCTACCTGGGCACTTTCGGCTCGACCGTGCTATGGGCGCTGGCCGAAGTGGGTCTGGATTACTGGAGCCTGATTTCGCGTCTGCTGGCCTTGACCTTTGCTGCCGTGGTGGTGCTGGCCAGCATGCCCCTGCTGCGTAAGGCTGGTGAGCCGGGCAAGGCGTCGTCCAGCAAGGCGCCATTTGCTGCAGCGGCGGTCATGCTGGTCGCTGGCCTGGCGGCATTTGTGTCCATGTTCCAGATTCACCCCGAGGTGCAGGCCCAGTCTGCCGTGGCACGCAAGCCAGTGGATGCGGCCAGCGAGCAAAAGGACTGGAGCCATTACGGCAACAGCAGCAATAATGACCGCTTTGCCGCGCTGGATCAGATCAACGTGGACAACGTCAACCAGCTGCAGGTGGCCTGGACTTTTCACACTGGCGACGTACCCAAGTCCACGGGGGCCGGCGCTGAAGACCAGACCACACCGCTGCAGGTGGGCGACAAGGTGTTTGTCTGCACGCCCAGCAACAACGTGATTGCGCTGGACGCCGACACCGGCAAGCAACTGTGGCGCCATGACACCAACTCCCATGTGGGCGGTGTGTGGGAGCGCTGCCGAGGCCTTGCCTACTTTGATGCGGATGCCGCACTGGCTCAGCCCAGCGTGCCGGGATCGACTCCTGTGCAGGCGGTGAGCCTGCCTGCTGGCGCCACCTGCAAACGCCGCATTCTGATGAACACCATCGATGCACGTCTGTTTGCGATCAACGCAGACAACGGCGAGCTGTGCGGCGAGTTTGGCGATCACGGCGTGGTCGACCTCAAGCAGGGCATTGGCAATGTCTCCAATCCCGCCTTCTACACCCTGACATCGGCCCCCACGGTGGCCGGCACCACGGTGGTGGTCGGCGGCCGCGTGGCCGACAACGTGCAGGTGGACATGCCCGGTGGCGTGATTCGCGGCTTTGATGTAATGACTGGCGCACAGCGCTGGGCATTCGACTCCGGCTCAGCCACGCCCAATGAAGTGCTCAAGCCCGGCCAGACCTACACCCGCTCATCGGCCAATGTCTGGGCGGGAACGACCTACGACCCGAGCTCCAATACTGTGTACCTGCCCATGGGATCGGCTTCGGTGGACCTGTATGGCGCCACGCGCTCTGCAGCGGACCTGAAGTACGGTGCTTCCATCCTCGCGCTGGATGCCGCCACAGGAAAGGAGAAATGGGTGTACCAGACGGTGCACAACGACTTGTGGGACTTCGACCTTCCCATGGCTCCCACGCTGATCGATTTCCCCCAGCAGGGTGGCAAGACGACCCCAGCGCTGGTGGTCGGTACCAAGGCCGGTCAGATCTTTGTGCTGGACCGCCACAGCGGCAAGCCGCTGACCAAGGTGGAAGACATTGCCGTCAAGCCTGGTCATATTCCCGGCGAAAAGTACGCCCCGACCCAGCCTTTGTCCGTGGGCATGCCGCAGATCGGCACCAAGACCTTGACCGAAGCCGACATGTGGGGCGCGACGCCGGTGGATCAACTGATCTGCCGCATCAAGTTCAAGTCCATGCGCTATGAAGGCCTGTTCACGGCGCCTGGTACCGATGTGTCGCTGAGCTTCCCGGGTTCGCTGGGCGGCATGAACTGGGGCGGCCTGTCTGCGGATCCCGGCAACAATCTGATCTTTGTGAACGACATGCGTCTGGGCCTGTGGGTGCAGATGATGCCGCAGCAGAAAAAGGACAAGCTGTCCGACGGCGGTGAAGCGCCCAACACCGGCATGGGTCAGGTGCCGCTGGGAGGCACTCCCTATGCGGTGATCAAGGATCGTTTTATGTCGCCTCTGGGCATTCCTTGCCAGAAGCCTCCGTTCGGTACGCTCACGGCCATCGACATGAAGACCCAGCAAGTGGTCTGGCAGGTGCCCGTGGGCACGGTGCAGGATCAGGGCCCCATGGGCATCAAGATGCGCATGCCCATGCCTGTGGGCCTGCCCACACTGGGCGGCACTCTGGCGACCCAGGGCGGTCTGGTGTTCTTTGCCGGCACGCAGGATTACTATCTGCGCGCCTGGGATAGCGCCACCGGCAAGGAAATCTGGAAGGGCCGCCTGCCAGTTGGCAGCCAGGGCGGCCCCATGACCTACAAGTCGCCAAGAACCGGCAGGCAGTATGTGGTGATCTCGGCCGGCGGCGCCCGCCAGTCGCCCGACCGCGGTGACTATGTGATTGCCTACGCATTGCCCGATAGCGGGAAATAGGCGACGCAGGCATTGAACGGAACAGCCATGGCTCGGCAGAGCCATGGCTTTTTTCATTGCCGGGCCGCCCCAAGATGAAAAGCGCCCCCGACCACACGCAGTGGCAAGCGTGGGGGCATTTTTCATGCCTGCGCTGCGTGGTACGCTGGCGCGCCCGAATCAATGGAGATGTGGTCGTGAGCGAGCAGCAAGGTCTTGAAACTTCACTGAGCCAGCAGCCTTCGGCAGACGCGGCATCGGCCGATATGCGCCGAGCCCTGCTGGACGCGGGCAAGACCGAGTTTGCCAATTACGGCTATGACGGAGCGAGGCTCGAGCGCATTGCCGCCAAGGCGGGCTGCGCCAAGCGCATGCTCTACTACTACTTCGGCAACAAGAAAGATGTGTACCTCGCGGTCATCGAGCAGAGCTACTCGGATATTCGCGAGTCGGAGGAGCAGCTCAATCTCGATGCGCTGGAGCCCTTGCAGGCGCTGCATGCGCTGGCGCAAAGGAGCTTCGAGTATCACGAGCAGAACCGGGAGTTCACGCGTCTGGTGCTGCAGGAGAATTTCCAGGGCGGCGAGATGCTGGGCCAGATCTCCAAGACCGAGCTGTTGCGCAAGGCGGCGCTGGAGCCGATCGAGCGCATCCTGCAGCGCGGCGTGGCGCAGGGCCTGTTCAAGGACCAGCTGAGCGCGGTCGATGTTCACTATCTGATTTCGGCCCTGTCCGGCTTCCGCGTGGATCATGCTGCGACCTGGCACAGCCTGCTGCAGGTCGATCTCTTGGGCGAGAACCTGCGCGCGCGCCATTTGCAGCTGCTGCTCGATCAGCTCGGCGCTCTGGTTTGCAAGGAGCAGGGCTGATCTAAAGCCTTAGCGCATTCGCATAGCCGGTCATTTCCAGGTAGCCGCTGCCTACGCGGACGCTTTTGCCATAGGCGCCGATGCTGCGCAGCTCGCACAGACCTTCCCAGTAAATGGCGCCGGTGCTGGCGCGGCTGTCCAGTTCCTGGTCGTCCACCAGCGCATGAACCTCGAAACGGCCCGCCGGTGTCTGCACGCTCCAGGCCACAGGGTAACTTGCTTTGCTGTGCGGGCTGCTCCAGTGGCGCAGCGGCTCAAACCGCACCTGATCGGCGGCAAAGATTTGCGCGCTCTGGTTCGGTGCGCGAAATGAGCCGCCGGCCCAGAGTGCCGAGCCATTGCGGCGGCGAAGATGAAAGGCCGTGAGGGCGCTGCCGTCATCGAGGTTCATGCCTATCCAGTCCCAGCCCTGAGCCTCCGGGTCCATGATGGCCGCGCTGCATTCATGGTCCAGCCAGGCGCGGTTGCGTGCGCTGGCTTGCACAGGCAGTTGCTGCCCGCCCACGGTGATGGAGCCGCCGACCTCAAGCTGAGGCTGGCTGTAGTAGTAGCTGGCCTGTTCCTCACGCGGGCCTTTGCGTGAAAGACCATTCAAGCCCTGCAGCAGCAGGGGCTGCGTGCTGTTGAATGAAAGATCCAGAGTGAAGTCCTTGGCCTGGAGCAGGGCGCGGTAGTGGCTGGCTTGGCTGGCGGCTTGTCCTGGTACGGGGCGACGCTGCAGATACCAGTCTCCGATATGCACATCGGTATCGTTTTCGGCGGCTCCGGCTAGGCCCAGCCCCGCGCGCGCCATGCGCTGGTCGTGGCGCAGCTTTTGGCCCTCGACATCGCACAGGGCCGCATGGGCAAAGATCAGCTGCTTGGCCGCGAGCGCCGATTGCAGGCCTTGCGCGGCTTCGATGCGCGAGCGAAAGAAAGTCAGCTGAAAGCCCCAGGGCTTGCCGCCGGCCTGCAACTGCCCGGTGATGTACCACCACTCCGTCTGCAGATCAGGGTGGCTGCCGAAGTCGCGCGGAAACTGCAAGGTTCTGGACGGCAAAGCCATGCCTGGCAGAGCCAGGCCCAGAGTCGCCCAGCCCAGAGCGGCAGCTGCCAGCGTCTGCAGGGACTGCCTGCGTGACAGGGCCTGCAGTGCCGGTTGTCGAAGCTGGGAGGGCGTGGGCTGATAGGGCATGGCCCATTGTCGCCGAGCCGATCAGCGCAATGCCATGATCCCGAGGTGCTGCCTTGCGCTGCCTCAGCCGATATCGACCAGGGGAACGATCACCATCCAGCTGACCCCGAAGCGGTCGATCACCACGCCAAAACGACGCGCAAAAAACGTGGTGTCCAGCGCCATCTGTACCTTGCCGCCCTGGCCGATGGCGGCAAAGATGCGGTCGGCCTCATTCTCGCTGGGCGCGGTGATGGACAGAGAAAAGCCTTTGAAGTCGGGCTTGCCGCCGTTCATGCCGTCAGATGCCATGATCTGCGTCTCGCCAATCTGGATATTGGCGTGCATGATTTTTTCGGGATCCATCTGTCCCGGGCCACAGCCTTGCTGGCTCGATGACTCGGGTTGCGGCGGAGCATCCTTGTAGCGCATCAGCATGGTGATCTCTGCCCCCAGAGCGGCCTGGTAGAAATCCAGGGCCTCTTCGCAGCGGCCATCGAAAAAGAGATAGGGCTGAATCTGCATACGAACTCCTCGCAGCGGTTAAGGTTTGATTGTGCGCTGCGCCATGGCGCAATCGTGTGAAAAACGGTGACAGGGGTGCAGGTATGGCTACCAGTCCTCCTTGACGGCCAGCACCGCGTCGGCACTGGCGGCCCGGCGCCCGGCCAGCCACGCGGTGATGACGCCGGCCAGCACCACGGCAGCGCCCAGTGCCAGCAGGCGCAGCATAGGCAGGCGAAGCTCCATGGTCCAGTGAAAGCTCTGCGGATTGACTACATGCACCAGGATCACCGCCACGCCCAGGCCCAGCAGTGTGCCGGCGATGGTGCCCAGCAGGGTCCAGGCCAGACCCTCGGCGGCGACCACGCTCAGCACATTGCGGCGCGTCAGGCCCAGATGGGCCAGCAGCCCGAACTCCTTGCGCCGGGCCAGCACCTGGGCGCTGAAGCTGGCGGCAATGCCGAACAGGCCTATGCCTATGGCCACGGCCTGCAGCCAATAGGTGACGGCAAAGCTGCGATCGAAAATGCGCAAGGAGCGCTCGCGCAGCGCCTGGCTGCTGACAAACTCCAGCGCCGGAGGTGGCTGCCCCGGCGTGCCGAGGGCCTGCTCTATCGCTGCTTGCAGATCGGTGCCTGACAGCTGGCTTTGGGACTCTGGCCAGACGGCGATCTCGCTGATCTGTGCTGCATTGCCTGCATGACCCACCAGCGCCAGGTAGTCCTTCCAGTCCATTGCCACGGCACCGAACTGACGCACATAGTCGCGCCATACGGATGCAATGTAAAAAGAAGCCGCTGGCGCTTGATGGCCCTGAGTTTGAAGACTGAAAGCCTTGGAGAGCAGGGGCCAACTGTCGCCGGGCTTCAAGCCATAGAGCTGGGCCACGGCTTCGCTGATGTGCACGGCAATGCCCGCGCGGGGCTGGCGCAGTGGCCCCTCCACCCAGGGAAGCTGCATGGCCTGCTCACCTTGAAGCGGGCGAATCAGCAGACTCAGGGCCGGGCGTTCGGGGCTGAGTACCAGCTGGCTGCTGCGCATGGCCTGTGCTCGTTCTATGCCGGGTAGCTGCTCCAGGCGCTGCGCCGCATCGGCCGGCAGCAGGGCTGCATCGACACGGCTGGAGCCGCCGGCCGCGCGCACATACATGGGGGCGGGCAACACGGCGTCCAGCCACTCCATCATGCTGCCGCGAAAGCTGGTGACCATCACCGTCAGGGCTACGGCCAGGCTCAGGCTGGCCACCACACCGCCCACGGCCACGGTAGTGGCGTGGCGCATGCGCCGCGCGCGCTCCAGCGCCAGCATGGCCAGCGGTTGGCGCGAGAAGGCGTTGGGCACCAGTGCCAGCACAGCCCCCAGCAGCCAGGGCAGGGCAGCCATGCCGCCCAGCAACAGCAGGCCCACGGCCATATAGGCGGCCAGCGGGACACCTGCGACCGGCGGCATAAAGGCCAGCACCAGGCTGGCTGCAAGCAGCGCCACAGCTGGCCACAGGCGCGGCGCTCTCTCATGCGTGCTGCCCAGTCCCTTGAGCGTGGCCGCTGGCGGCAGATCCATGGCAGCGCGTGCCGGCCACCAGGCCCCAGCCAGCGTGGCGGCAAGGCCCAGCAGACCGAAGACCAGCGCCGCCACAGGGCTCCAGTGAAGGGCAGGCTGCACGCCGGCAAAGAATCCGCCGCCCAGATCGCCGCCCAGCACCTGCAGCGCCAGCCAGACCAGCCCCGTACCCAGCGCGATGCCGGCCAGGCTGCCCAGAGTCCCCAGCGCCAGCGCTTCCAGCAGCACCAGTGCCATGCGCTGGCGTGGCGTAGCCCCAAGCACGGCCAGCAGCGCAAACTGCGGCGCGCGCTGGGCCACGCTGAGCGCCAGCACGGAGAACACCAGAAACGCTCCCGTGAACAAGGCCACCAGCGCCAGCACCGTGAGGTTGACGCGGTAGGCGCGCGACATCTCGCCCACGCGCTGCTGATCGTCGCTGGGCTGCTGGATCAGTATCTGGTCTTGCCAGGCTGCAAGGGCGTGCAGGGCGGTGGCCACTTGGCTGCGGCTGGCGCTGTCGGTGAGCAATAGGTCCAGCCGGTCGATGCGCTCAAACAGGCCGAGCTTCTGCTGCAGTGCGGCAATGTCCATGACTGCGACCGGTGCGCCGCTGGCGGCGACCGTGCCCGCAATGCGAAGTTGCTGGGCCTGGCCGTTGAGCAGCCATTGCATGGGGGCGTTGACGGCTTGCTCAGGACTCAGTCGCAGGGCCTGCAAGGCTGCAGCATTGAGAAACACGGCGTCGGGAGCAAACAGGTCGAGCCGGTTGCCGCCCTCAAACAGGCGTGGCATCAATGCCGGGGCGACAGGGGCGAGCTTGAGGGCATCGCTGCCGAGCACGCGCAAGCTCACGCCTTGCGCCGCTCCTTGTGTGCCGCGCGTCTGCGGATCTGCGCTGCTGGCGGGCAGCAACACCGTGGTTTCGACCCAGGGCACGGCGCTGGCGACGCCTTGGGCCTGTGTGACCTGGGGGTAGAGCGCCAGCGGCAGGCCACCCTGCATGGCGTGCAGCTGCAGATCGGGCTGGCCGTTGACGCTGCGCACGGCCCTGGAGAACTCGTCCAGCGCCGACTGGTTGATCACATGGACGGCAAAGCCCAACGCTACGCCCAGCATGATGGCAATCAGCGCCGTGGCCGTGCGCCAGGGGTGCTGGCGCAGCTCCTGCCAGGAAAAGCTGGTCAGCAGCAGAAGAAGCGGGGGGCGTGAAGTCACAGGCCTAGCGCGCTTTGCTGCGATGTCGAGAGCTCGGCCTGCATGCCGTCTGCCGTCAGGCGCAGCACGCGGTCGGCGCGCCTGGCCGCTTCTGCGGAATGGGTGACCAGTACCAGCGCCGTGCCGTTGTCGCGGGTTTGCTGCAGCAGCAAATCCATGATCTGCTGAGCAGTGGACGGGTCTAGATTGCCCGTGGGCTCATCGGCCAGCAGCAGAGGCGGTGAATGCACCAGGGCACGCGCAATGGCCACGCGCTGCAACTGGCCGCCGCTGAGCTGCTGGGGCAGGCGCTGGCCCAGACCCGCGAGTCCCACGGCTTGCAGCACCTGCTGCACGCGCTGCTGACTCTGGCCGTCCATGCGGCCCAGCAGCATCAGCGGCAGGGCAATGTTCTGCGCCACATCGAGATGGGGCAGCACATGAAAGGCCTGGAACACAAAGCCCAGATGCGCGCGCCGCCAGATGGCGCGCCGGGCTTCATCGAGCGTGGACAGATCCGTGCCGTTGTGCAGAACCCGGCCTTGCTGCCAGCTGTCCAGCCCGGCCAGGCAGTTGAGGAAGGTGGATTTGCCCACGCCGGAGTTGCCGACGATGGCGACAAATTCGCCGGCGGCGATCTCGCAGCTCACCTGCGCAAAGACCGTAGTCTGGGCCTCGCCCTCGCCATAGAGTTTGGCAAGGTCGCTGACCTGCAGCAGCGGATGGGCGTGGGGTGAGTCGGTGGCAGCCATGCAGCGATCTTAACGAGGGACGCTGCTGCGAAAGGTCCTTAGCTTGCGGCCTGCTGTGCTGCGTCAATGGCCGCCATGGCCGCATCCAGCAGTTGCTGCTGGGCGCCCGGCGCATCGCAGGCAATGGCATGGCGCTGGGGCATGGAGCGCAGCCAGGTGATCTGGCGCTTGGCCAACTGGCGTGTGGATGCGATGCCGCGCTCGCGCAGGCCTGCCATGTCCAGCGGTTTGCCGGGATCGGCCTCCAGCGCGTCCAGCACTTCCCAGGCCTGGCGATAGCCCACGCAGCGCATCGAGGGCAGGTTCAGATGCAGATCGCCGCGCGCGCGCAGGCTGCGCACTTCGTCGAGGAAGCCTTGCTCCAGCATCAGGTCAAAGCGCAGCGCAATGCGCTGGTGCAGCCAGGCTCGCTCTGCAGGCTCCAGCGAGAAAAGCATTGCAAGTCCCATCTGTTCTGCAGGGCCTGTCTTGCTTCTGGTCGTGTGAAAGCTCGAAAGCGGTTTGCCCGAGACCTGCCAGACCTCGAGTGCGCGCTGGATGCGCTGGCTGTCGCCGGGGGCCAGGCGTGCGGCGGTGACGGGGTCCACTTGGGCCAGTCTTGCATGCATGGCGGGCCAGCCCAGCTCGGCGGCCTGCGCGTCCAGCATGGCGCGCACGTCGGGGTTGGCTGCGGGCATATCGTCGAGCCCGTCCATCAGCGCCTTGAAATACAGCATGGTGCCGCCCACCAGCAGAGGTATGGCCTGGCGGGCGCGGATTTCATCGACCAGCTTCTGCGTGTCGCGCACGAACTCGGCCGCGCTGTAGGCCTGCAACGGATCGATGATGTCGATGAGGTGATGCGGGACGGCGGCCAGCTCTGCCGCCGTGGGCTTGGCCGTGCCGATGTCCATGCCTTTGTAGACCAGGGCCGAATCCACGCTGATGATCTCGGCCTTCTGACCGCGTTGCGCCAGCCGCTCGGCCAATGCCAGCGCTGCCGCAGTCTTGCCCGAGGCAGTGGGGCCGGCAATGGCGATACAGGGCAGGGCGTGGGCAGCAGTCATGGGGCGAAATCCGTACAGGTCAAAGCACAAGAACCAATGACCGTCGGCCATTGGTTCTTGCTGGTTGTGAAGGATAACGCAGCCTGCCGCCTTGCGGCAGCGGCGGGATTTAGTGACCTGCCCGGCCTAGCCCTGGCTCAGTCGTTCCGGCACATAGCGGTCGGCCTGAATATCGGGCGAGAGGCCGTGGCTGTAGTTTTCTGCCGTGATGGGCAGCAACTGCTCGTTCCACTGCTCCCATTGCCTGCGCAGTTCGGCAAAGATCTCGGGCTGATGCACCTTGAGATTGGCGCGCTCGCGGGCGTCCTCCTCCACATTGAACAAGAACTCGTTGTCGTTGATCTTGAGGTATTTCCAGGGACCCTGGCGCACGGCACGCTGGGCCTGGGATTTGTAGCGCCAGAACAGGCTGCGCTCCGTTTGGGCCGCGTGGCCTTCCAGTATGGGCAGGATGTTCTGGCCGTCACTCGGGAAATCCGGGTGTTGCCTGGCTCCGGCAGCAGCCAGCAGCGTGGGCAGCCAGTCAAAGCTGGCCGTGACCTGCTCCTGGACCTGGGGTTGGATGCGGGCGCTCCAGCGCAGCAGCGTGGGCACGCGGATGCCGCCTTCGAGCAGCTCGGTCTTCTGGCCCGTGAAGGGCCAGGTCTTGGAAAAGCGCTCGCCGCCGTTGTCGCTGGTGAAGATGACGATGGTGTTGTCGGCCTGGCCGCTGTCATCGAGCGCCTGCAGTACCTGGCCTACGGCCTTGTCCAGGGCCTCGACGATTTCGCCGTATTTCTTCAGACTGCCGCCGTCGTAGTGGAACAGATCCTTGATGCTGTGCGCGACATGCTCGTCGTCGGGCCCTTCCCAGGGCCAGTGCGGTGCCGTGAAGTGCAGTGACAGGAAAAAAGGCTTGTCCTGACCCTTGCGCTCATGCACATAGCGCGTGGCCTCATCCCCCAGGATGTAGGTGTAGTAGCCCGTGCGCTCCACGGGCTCGTTGCCTTGCCAGAGGTCGGAGCTGAACTGTTCGCCCACGCCGGGCTTGTGCGTGAAGTAGTCGATGGCACCGCTGTGGTTGCCGAAGAAGTAGTCGTAGCCGCTGAGCTGTGGGCCGTACGCGGGCGGCTTGCCCAGGTGCCATTTGCCTATCAGTGCCGTGTCGTAGCCGGCTTGCTTGAGCAGCGATGGCAGCGTGGGGTGATCGGCTGGCAGGCCGAGTTGCGCACCATGGCGTGCCAGCGGCTCTTCAAGCCCGGCCTGCAGCCGGTACTGATAGCGCCCGGTGATCAGCGCAATGCGGGTGGCCGAGCAGACTGCCGAGTTGGCATAGGCCTGATTGAAGCGCACGCCCTGGGCGGCGAGGCGGTCCAGATGCGGGGTCTTGAAATCGGTGGCGCCATAGACGCCCAGGTCGGCCCAGCCGAGATCGTCGGCCAGGATGAAAACGATATTCGGTGCGGTCATGAGTAGGTCGTTCTGCTTATTCGATGGCAAAGCCGGAGTTGGTGATCACGGGACGCCACTTGGCGACTTCGGCCACGCGCAACTGCTCCAGCGCCTGCGGCGTGCGCGGGTCGGGCTGCAGGGACAGCTCCGCCCATTTGGGTTGCAGCTTGGGGTCCAGCAGCGCATGGTTGACGGCGCGGTTGACCGCGGCAATGGCTTCGGGCGAAGTGCCTTTGCGTGCCCACAGGCTGTACCAACCGCTGCCTGTGGCCTTGGGGTAGCCGGCTTCGGCAAAGGTCGGCACATCGGGCAGCTCGCGGCCGCGCTGGCTGCCGAAGGTGCCCAGAATGCGCACCTTGCCTTCCTTGTGCAGCGGAGCGAGCTCGCTGGTGGTCTGGATGGCGGAGGCCAGCTGGCCGCTGATCAGATCCGTCATCATGGCCGGGCCGCCCTTGTAGGGCACATGCACGATGTTGACGCCCGCAGCTTCGCCCAGCAGCAGTCCGAAGAAATGCGGCAGGCTGCCCACGGCGGGGCTGCCGAAGTTGGCTTTGTCGGGGTTGGCCTTGAGCCAGGCCACATATTCCTGAATATTGCGCGCCGGGTGCCTGGCGGGGACGGCCAGCCCGAACTGGAAATGTGCGAGCAGACCTACCGGGGAAAAGTCGCGTGCTGGATCGTAGCCGGGCTTTTTGTAGACGATCTGCGATAGCACCGGGGTGATCAGCGGCGCGATCAGATAGGTGCTGCCGTCGCTGGGGGCGTTGAGCAGGGTCTGTGCGGCAATCTGGCCGTTGGCGCCGGGCTTGTTGTCCACCACCACATAGTGGCTCTTGCCCAGTTGTGCTGCGATGCTTTCGGCCAGCACGCGTGCCAGCAGATCGATGCCGCCGCCTGCGCCAAAGCCCACCAGGATGCGACTGGCCTGAGGCACGGCAGAGATCTCGGCGGCTTTGGCCAGGGAGCTTAATGAGAAGCCGGCAGAGCTGGCGGCGAGCAGCGATTGCTGCAGAAATGAGCGGCGGGAATGCATGGCTGGAGATCACAAAAAGTGCGGCGCGTTGGCCAGTCCAGGCATTCTCAAAAAATCTCTATAAAAAGAAAAATAATAAAAATTGGTTTTTAAATATCTAAATCATCTTATTTCAAATCATGATTTGCTGATGCCAAAACGCTGTACCAGCGTCCATGCCGTGATGGCCGTGCAGGCCGACCAGAACCAGATGCCGAAGGCCAGCGGCATGGTGGAGTCCTTATCCAGATTCAGTCCCAGCCAATGCCCCATGGCAAACGCCATGAGCATCATCACCAGGCCGTTGATGGCCGAGGCCGTACCCGCTGCCTGGGGGAAGGGCGCGATGGCATTGCTTTGTCCGCAGGGCATGTGAATGCCGTGGGCGATCTGGTAGAGGCAAAAAGGCAGGGCATAGGCCCAGATGCTGCGCAGATCGGCCAGGGCTGCCAGGCCCATGATGGAGCCGGCCGTCAGCGACAGCACTCCCGCCACGGCCACGGCGCGCCGCACACTCATGCTGCGCAGCAGACGGCGGCAGGCAAAGGTGCCTGCGATATAGCACAACGCGTTGCCGCCCAGCATCAGTCCGTATTGCGTACGCTCCATATGCAGCACGTTGATATAGGTGAACGAAGAGGCCGCCAGATTGGTGAACAGGCCCGCATAGCTGAAACAGGTCAGCAGGTTGTAGGCCTGGAACATGGGGTTGCGCACAATGCGCGACCAGGTGCGCAGCAGATTGCCCGCTTGCAGCGCCTGCGGGTTGCGCTGGGGAATCGATTCCCTGAAGCGCAGTACCACCAGCAGCCAGGCCAGACCGCCCATGAAGGCCTGGGCCAGCATGGTGGAGCGCCAGCCCAGCCAACCCACGAGCAAGCTGCCGCTGATGGGCGCCAGAAAAGCCAGCACGCCCAGGCCCGTCAGCGCCTTGGACATGACTTGCGCGCCCATATGCGGTGCGTAGAGATCGCGCACCACGGCACGAGCGCACATCACGCCGGCGCCCAGGGCTGCGCCTTGCAGGCTGCGCCAGGCAATCAAGGCCTCCATGCTCTGGGCGCTGGCGCAGCCCAGCGCGGCGATCACATAGCCGCTGATGCCCAGCAGCAAGATGGGGCGGCGACCCAGCCGGTCCGACAGCGGGCCCCAGAGAATCTGCGAGCAGCCAAAGGCCAGCAAAAAGCCGGTCAGCGTCAGCTGGGCCTGCGAGACATGGGCGCCAAAGCCTTGCTGCAGCTGGGGTAGGGCGGGCAGATAGAGGTCGGTTGCCAGCGGCTGAAGACCCAGCAGCAGCCCCAGCGTGAGAATCACGAAGACTGCAGATTCAGGAGCACTCTTCGCTTGCTCATTAAGAGATTGAGCGGGATTTGGCTTTGAGTTCAGGGCAGGCGGCGCAGACATAGCCGGACAGCCTATCAGAACCTGTTCATTGATCCGTATGCTGACGAGACAGTATGTGGCGATGTCGCTCAGCGCGGATTCAGGCCGAACAGCTCATGCAGTGCCTGGCGATATTGCACCAGGGCCCTGGACTGGGTGTTGTGGTGGCTGGCACCTTCGACCAGGATCAGGCGCTTGGGCTCGCGCGCCGCATCGAACAGCCGCTGACCCAGCCGGGCCGGAATCAGCGGGTCTGCCGTGCCGTGCACGACCAGCAGCGGCGAGCCAATGTCTGCCACCCTATCGATCGAGTTGAAACGCTGCGTGATCAACCAGTTCACGGGCAGCCAGCCCCAGCGCATGGAGTCGAACACATCGGGAATGCTGGTGAAGGTGGACTCGACCAGCACCCCGCTTTCATCCTTGACGGAGCTGGCCAGGTCGATAGCGACAGCGCCGCCCAGCGAGTGGCCGAAGATATAGCGCTGCCTGCCTGCGGCCTTGCGGCCCAGCCAGTCCCAGGCAGCGCGGGCATCCTCGGCGGCCGAGGTCTGCGAGGGCAGGGCCGGGCTGCTCTTGCCAAAGCCGCGGTAGTCCACGGCCAGCACCGAAAAGCCCATGGCCTGCAGGCGCCGTATGCGTGGTGAGGAGCCCGTCACATTCCAGCTCGCTCCATGCAGAAACAGCAGCAGCGGGGCACGTGCATCGCTGGACGGCATCCACAGGGCGTGCAGCCTGGCGGCGCTGCCGTCGCGGCTGTGAAAGTCTATCCATTGCTCCTGCATGCCGGCCGTGTTGGCGCCGGGCCAGCTGCGGTCGCTGGGCTGAAAAATCCAGACCCGCTGCCGGGCATCGATCTCGCGCATGCCCCAGATCGCGAGCGCCAGCAGCAAGGCCAGACCGAGTGCTGCCGCGAGGCGGCGGGGGCTGCAAAAGCGTGAGGTCTTGGGCATGGAAGGAGTGCGGCGGAAGAGGGCGGCTGTCAAGTGCTGTGCAAGTATGGCTGTCTGACCCGGCCCCAGTCATCTGGAGTGCATGAATTGGCGATATTCTTGCGGGTGTTTCAAACCGCAAATACATAGCTGGTTGCGCAGAGTTTGCGAGCGTTTGAAGCCTGTTTGAAGGATTAGTTCACTATGTCGATCTGCCTGGGTCTTGCCGCCAACAAACTCCACCACCAAACCGAGGACGCCGCGCTGTTTGCCTTGCTGCGCGCCTGCGAGGCCGGAATTCGCGAGCTCAAGCTGGGCTTTCATACCGTGGGCCGCACCTATGACGCCATCACGGCGGCCAGCATGCTCCAGGGCTACAGAGGCCTGGTTCGCTACCCCTATGGCCGCGAGGGCGGTCTCATGAGGCTGGTGGCCGAGGTGGTGGGCATGGAGGGTGACGAGCGCACTCTCGATGGCGCCATCTACCTGATGGACCCGGTGGACCCCTCGTCCATCTTCCCTGAAGCCCTGGCCTTGAAGCGCCAGTGCGTGATTCATGGCAAGCCTTTTCTTTCCACGGTCGCCTCCACGCGCGACTGGATCGAGATGGAGCGCATTCACGCCGGCCTGGGGCGTGACCGCAATGCCGACCGCTTTCATGACTACGAAAACCAGACGCTGGCGCTGATTGCCCACGATGCCATGAAGCCCACCATGCTGGACTTTGCTGCGCGCAACTTCGAGCTGCTCAGCCGCTACCGCCGCCGCGTGGGCACGGGCACCACGGGTCAGAAGCTCAACGAGATGGCCTGGAGCAAGGGCTGGCCTGCCGACAAGCCCTGGGTGGACCGCTACAACAGCGGGCCGCTGGGCGGCGATGCGCAGATTGCAGATCTGGTGCTGGAAAAGCGCTGCCACCGGGCCATTTTCTTTGAAGACCCGCATGTGGCACGTCAGCACGAAGCCGATATCCAGCTGCTGGAGCGCGCCGTGACCACGGTCACGCACGATGCCGTCTGCAGTACCTCGCCCCAGGTGGCGCAGCGCTGGTGCGATGCGGCCGTCAAGCGCGCGGGCTGACGCGGGTTGCTGAGCGCTACTGGCGGTTGCGGTAGCGCTTGAGCTCGGCCTGCAGCCAGCTGGCGCTGGCTTCGGCCTGCTTGCCGCTGCAGCGCACCTGGTAGGGCTTGTGGCTGATGCTGCTCTCCGTGCCTGCGCGGGCAATGAAGTCCTCGGCTGTTGCCACCAAGCCCTTTTTGAGCAGATAGTCGTATTTGCCGCGCAGATGCTCGGCGGCCTTGGCGCTGTCATGCCAGCTGCCATTGCGCTCAAACTCGCAGCCCGAGGCTTTGAGATGGCCGATCAGGTACTCGATCTCCTGAGTCGCCGCAGGTGCGGGCGATGCGGCAAGGCTCAAGCTGCAGGCTGCACCCAGCAGCAAGGCGGTAACGGTGTGCTTCATGTGGGTTGATCCTACAGAAGAAGAGCCGAGCAAGGAACAAAGGCCGCAGCGATGGACTGCGGCCTTGTCTTGGTCGGTCAAAGCTGTGCGGTGCTCAAGGGGCCGGTGTGGCCAGAGGCTTGCCCTTCTCCACGACATACACGCCAATCAGCTTGACCGTGCCATTGCTGGCGTTGTGTGCGTCATGAATCACACCCGCGGGCACGACAAAGGTCTCGCCGGCCTTGAGCGTGCGCGGCGGCTGGCCGTCGATCAGCAGATCGACCTCACCCTCGCTGATATAGCTGATCTCGTCGCCAGGGTGGGTGTGGCGACCCGCGCGCGAGCCTGGGGCGACCTCCACCTTGGCTACCACGGCTTCGCGACCCGGTACCGAAACATCGGCCTTGCCGACCATGGTCCGCGACAGGCCTCCGGTTTGGGCCGCACCCGGCTGGGCCGCCCCCGGCTGGGGTGATGCAGCCTGAGCCAGGGCATTCTGGCTGAACAGCATGAAGGCGCTGCTGCAAAGCAGGCTCGAAAAGCTGGCGCGGCGAATCAAGATCATCAGATATCCCTCCGGATGTGTGAAACCTGTCACTTGTACCGGGAAGGAGCGCGGGCATGCCATGGGGGCAGCCCTAGTCGCAGGGGCGCGGAGAACACCGCCGGGCGCGGTGATGCAAGGCCCTGCGGGCAGGAGATATATGGCGCTGCAGGCTGCTGCCTTAGTTGTCGGCCGTGATCCGGGCGAACTTCACCAGCTCGGCGTATTTGTCCATGTCTGTGCGCATTACCTGGGCAAGGCTTTCATTGCCCTTGGCGGGCGGGGTTCCAGCTGCTTCCAGCTTCTGGCGGATGGCCGGGTCGGCAAGGCCTGTCTGTATCGCTTTTTGCAGCTTGGCCAGCACTTCCGGGGGCAGGCCCTTGGGAGCCGCGAGGGCAAACCAGCCGCTCAGGGCATAGCCCTTGAGCGCGGGATGTTCCGCCAGCGCAGGAACCTCCTTGAGCGTGGCGATGCGGGTGGCCGTGGTGGCGCCCAGAATCCTGATCTTTCCTGACTGCGCCAGCGGCGCTGCGGCCATGGGCGAGAGGATGGCGAAGTCCAGGTTGCCGCCGCCCAGATCGCTGGTCATGGCCGGAGAGCCCTTGTAGGGGATGTGCACGAGGTAGACACCCGCAGTCTTCTTGATCAGCTCTCCCGAAAAATGCGGTGTTGAGCCAATGCCGGGGCTGCCGTAGCTGTATTTGCCAGGGTTGGCCTTGGCCAGTTTGACGAAGTCATCCACGGTTTTGGCAGGAACATGCGCTCCGGCCACCCACAGATTGGGGGCCAGGGCGGTCAGGCTCACCGGGGTCAGATCCACAGCCGGATCGTACTTCTGCGCGGCATTCACAAACTTGGTGCCCGCCATTTCGTTGCTGGAGCCTGCCAGCAAGGTGTAGCCGTCGGGCTTGGCCGATACCACGCGCTGTGCTCCCACCACGCCTGCGGCGCCCGGCACGTTCTCGACCACGACGGTGGCGTTCAACTGCCTGGCCAGTATGTCTCCGACCACGCGGCCGACCATATCGACGGAGCCGCCCGGGGCATAGCCAATCACGATGCGGATGGGCTTGCTGGGATAGGCATCCTGTGCCTGCACCGCGCCTGCGAACAGGCTGGTCATGGCACAGGCGATGCAAAGTCGGCGGGAAAGAGTGGCGCGGTCTGGATTCATAAGTCCCACAATGATTTGTGGTGAAGGTTGATTCAGTGATTGGCGTTGAATTGCTCAACAAAACTTAATTGATTGTCATGAAATTTCATAGGGGAAGGAATCCATGAAAACCAGCAGTTCAACTGATTTTTAGGCAGTGCCGCGCGCAGCTAGAGCTGGCTGAACCAGCGGTAGCGTTGGCTGGCGCAGGCAATCAGCCCGCAGCGGTCAATCAATGATCGATATTCCTGCTTATAGTCAGTGGCAAGGCCTGCCGAGCGCATACCATGCAACGGTGCCTTCTCCGCGGTAGCCAGCCAACCGGGCACAGATCCGGCTCACAAGCGTTTCAGTTGAATCGTCAGGGAGTCTCAGATGCAGGAACAGAGTCGCGTTGCCGCCTGGCACGCGTTGTCGACCGATGCCGTACTCGCTCAATTGCAATCGACTGCCGCTGGGCTGAGCTCCGGCGAGGCCCGCGAGCGCTTGCAGCAGCAGGGCCCCAATGCCCTGCCTGCCGCAGCTTCACGCAGCATGCTGGCCCGCTTTCTGTCGCAGTTCAACAATTTGCTGATCTATGTGCTGCTGGGCTCGGCGGCGGTCACCGCCTTGCTGCAGCATTGGGTCGATACGGGGGTGATCCTCGCGGTGGTGCTGATCAATGCGGTCTTCGGATTCGTGCAGGAAGGCCGTGCCGAGAAGGCGCTGGACGCAGTGAAGGCCATGGTTTCCAGCCGCGCCAATGTGCTGCGCGACGGATTGCGCATGGCGGTGCCTGCTGAGGAGCTGGTTGCCGGCGACTGTGTGCTGCTCGAGGCTGGCGATCGCGTCCCGGCCGATCTGCGCCTGCTGCGCGCCAGCAGCCTGAAGCTGGACGAGGCCATGCTGACCGGGGAATCGGTTGCCGTCGACAAGTCGGCCGATCCGGTGGCCGCCGATGCCGCTCTCGGCGACCGCTTTTCCATGGCCTACTCCGGCACCCTGGTTGCCGCGGGGCAAGGTCTGGGCGTGGTGGTGGCCACAGGCCCTCGTACCGAGTTGGGCCTGATCAGCACCATGCTGGGTTCGGTGCAGACACTGGCCACCCCGCTGACGCGGCTGATGGACCGTTTCGCGCGCCAGCTCACCATCACCATTTTGAGCCTGTCCGCACTGATGTTCTGCTTCGCACTATGGGTGCGCGATTACGACACAGCCGACGCCTTCATTGCCGTGGTGGGCATTGCCGTATCGGCCATCCCCGAAGGCCTGCCCGTGGTCATGACGATTGCGCTGGCCATCGGCGTGCAGCGCATGGCCGCACGCTATGCCATCGTGCGCAGTCTGCCGGCGGTTGAAACACTGGGCGCCGTCTCGGTCATCTGCTCCGACAAGACCGGCACATTGACACGCAACGAAATGAGCGTGCGCGCCGTGGTGCTGCCCGGTGCCAGCTTCGACATAGAGGGCGAAGGTTATGCCCCCCAAGGGCGTTTCACCCTGGCGGGCGAGGAGATTGATCCTGCACTGCATCCGCAGTTGCTGCACTTCGCCACAGGCGCGGCACTTTGCAACGACGCCCATGTAAGACATGCCGAAGGCAAGGTCTGGGCGGTCGAGGGTGACCCCATGGAGGGAGCTCTGGTGACGCTGGCGGCGCGCGCCGGTCTCGATGTGGAGCAACTGCGCCAGGACTGGCGCCGACTCGACGAAGTTCCCTTTGATGCCGTCCACCGCTACATGGCCACTCTGCACCGCCCGGTTGATGCTCCAGCCGTGGTTTTCGTCAAAGGGGCTCCGGAGCAGATTCTTGCCATGTGCCGCGACCAGCAGGGTGCCGAGGGCGTGCAGGCGCTGGATGCAGCCTATTGGCTGGAGCAGATCGATGCCCTGGCTGCCAAAGGCTATCGCGTGCTGGGCCTGGCCAGCCGTGTCCCGGCAGACGGCAAGGACAGCGTGGACATGGCCGACGTCAAGGATCTGACCTTGCTTGGCGTGCTGGGCATGATAGATCCGCCGCGCGACTCGGCGAAGACGGCCGTGCGCGAATGCCGTAGTGCCGGCATTGCGGTGAAGATGATTACCGGCGACCACGCTGCCACGGCCGCCGCCATTGCCCGGGAACTGGCGCTGGCCGACACCATACGCGTCACCTCGGGCCATGAGCTGGACGGACTCAACGATGCCCAGCTGATCGATGTGGCCCGAGCCTCCACGGTATTCGCCCGCACCAGCCCGGAACACAAGCTGCGCCTGGTGCAGGCCCTGCAGGCGGATCGCAGCGTCATCGCCATGACTGGTGACGGCGTCAACGACGCGCCGGCGCTCAAGCGGGCCGACATCGGCGTGGCCATGGGCATTACCGGCACGGCTGCCGCCAAGGAGGCCGCAGGCATGGTGCTGGCCGACGACAACTTCGCCACCATCGTCGCCGCCGTCAAGGAAGGGCGCACCGTCTACGAAAACCTGCGCAAGGTCATTGCCTGGACCTTGCCGACCAACGGTGGCCAGGCCATTGTCATCATCGTTGCCATTCTGCTGGGCTTGTCGCTGCCGGTCACTCCGGTGCAGATTCTCTGGGTCAATCTGGTCACTGCCGTGGCCCTGGGCCTGACGCTGGCCTTCGAACCACCCGAGGCCACGCTGATGCAGCGCAAGCCGCGCTCGCCGGACGAGCAACTGCTGCAGCCCTACCTGCTGTGGCGTGTCGCCCTGGTCTCGGTGCTGTTTGCCTTGGGTTGCTTCGGCATGTTCGAGTGGTCGCTGCGCCGCGGCGACTCGGTCGAACTGGCTCGCACCATCGTGGTCAATGCGCTGGTGATCATGGAGATCTTCTATCTGTTCAGTGTGCGCTACACGCAAGGAACCTCGCTGAGCCTGCGTGGCGTCCTGGGCACCCCGGCAGTGCTGCTGGGCGTGGCCGGCGTCACCCTGGTGCAACTGCTGTTCACCTACACCCCGCCCATGCAGGCGCTGTTCGACAGCCGTCCTGTCGATCTGGCGGCCGGACTGCTGGCGATAGGGCTGGGGGTTGCCCTGCTGCTGTTGCTGGAGGTCGAGAAGCTCCTGATACGCTGGATGAGACTGGGCGTTAGGGCCTAGAGCACTGTGCACGCAAGGCATTCAAGCCGTCGTTTCACCGCCTGGCCGAGGGCATGAAAAAAGGCCCCGAAGGGCCTTTCTTGCGAGTGCTGAGCGCTTGGCGCTTAGATCACGCCTTGTGCCAGCATGGCGTCGGCCACCTTCACAAAGCCGGCGATGTTGGCGCCGTCGATGTAGCTGATGGTGCCGTCTTCGCGCTTGCCGTGCTTCACGCAAGCTGCGTGGATGCTTTGCATGATTTGCAGCAGACGTGCATCCACTTCTTCGGCAGGCCAGGACAGGCGGGCCGAGTTTTGCGACATTTCCAGGCCCGAAGTGGCCACGCCACCGGCGTTGGATGCCTTGCCGGGTGCGTACAGCACGCCGGCAGCTTCGAAGGCGCGGGCGGCTTCGTTGGTGGAGGGCATGTTGGCGCCTTCAGCCACGCACAGCACGCCGTTGGCGATCAGGGTCTTGGCATCGGCTTCGTCCAGCTCGTTCTGGGTGGCGCAAGGCAGGGCCACGTCCACCTTGATGGACCAGGGGCTCTTGCCGGCCAGGAATTCCACGCCGGAAACCAGCTTGGCGTAGTCGCTGACGCGGCCGTACTTGTGGTTCTTCACATCCATCAGGATGGCCAGCTTTTCGGTGGTGAAACCAGCGGCGTCATACACGGTGCCCGAGGAGTCGGACACGGTCACGACCTTGGCGCCCAGCTCCATGGCCTTTTCCACGGCGTACTGAGCCACGTTGCCCGAACCGGACACGGACACGGTCTTGCCTTCAAAGGACTGGCCGCGAGTGGCCAGCATTTCACGGGCGAAATACACGGTGCCGTAGCCAGTGGCTTCGGGGCGGATCAGCGAGCCGCCGAAGGACAGGCCCTTGCCCGTGAACACGGAAGCTGCAGTGTTCGACAGCTTCTTGTACATGCCGGCCATGTAGCCCACTTCACGGCCGCCCACGCCGATGTCACCTGCGGGCACATCGGTGTCGGGACCCACGTGGCGGAACAGCTCGGACACGAAAGCCTGGCAAAAGCGCATGACTTCGGCAGGGCTCTTGCCCTTGGGGTCGAAGTCGGAGCCGCCCTTGCCGCCGCCCATGGGCAGCGTGGTCAGTGCGTTCTTGAAGGTCTGCTCGAAAGCCAGGAACTTCAGCACGGACTGGTTGACCGAGGGGTGGAAGCGCAGACCGCCCTTGAAAGGGCCGATGGCCATGCTGTGCTGGATGCGGAAGCCGCGGTTTACCTGCACCTGGCCCTTGTCGTCAGTCCAGCTCACGCGGAACTGGATGATGCGCTCGGGCTCGACCAGGCGCTCCAGCAGAGCGTGTTCGGCGTACTTGGGATTCTTCTCGATGAAGGGCCACAGGCTTTCCATCACTTCGGTGACGGCTTGCAGGAATTCGGGCTGACCGGGGTTGCGTTGTGCCACTTCTTCCAGGAATTGGCCTACGGACTCGTACTTCATAGAGAACTTTCTGACAGGGACAGGGAATGCGCTGAAACTCGCGAAACCAAAATTATGCCAAAAAGTTATGCCGTCATGCATAGATTCGGTGCATGAGGGCGCAATTCTGGTGCGTAGATGCCCGAATTTGGAACACTGATCCCATATTTATTCTTAGTTTTCAGGCACTTGGATGGTGCATTTGAAGTAAAGGATTTTTCATCGTCCTGTCGCAAAAATGGTCCGGAAGCCGCTTGGCACAGCGTTGTCCGACAGAAAAAACGGTGCGATGCCTGCGCTGACATCGTTCTGTGATAGCACCGATGTGGTGCATGAGATTTCAGGCACGCAATCTGCTGTTGTGAAATTGTTTTTTCATCAAGGCCGTCACATGAGCCTGGGGATGGCCTCTTTCACCAATCAACGGGGCTGGGTAAACATGTATTTGAAAAGACATTTTCATAACTTCAAATATGAAAAATAAATTTCAAATTCGATTTGCCGGCCCAGTGCCTGGGCGGTCATCAGCACACAGGAGGTGGATATGGCAGGTGAGATCCCCGTGACGCCCTCGGCGTCAGGCAAGGCCAGTGCGGCGCAGATGCAGCAGCTGGAAAATGCGCTCAACCAGATCGGTGTGACGCGCTCGCACAAAAGCATCATCTTTCTGGTGGTCTGCGGCGTGCTCTTCGATGTGTTCGAACAGAACGCAGTCGGCCTGGTCGGCCCCCTGCTGCGCCAGCAATGGGGGCTGGACGCGACGGACATTGCCTTTCTGAACACCATCACCTTCTTTGCCGCCGCCATGGGGCGACTGCTGTCGGGCTACCTGGCCGACCGCATGGGACGGCGCTTCATGCTCAATGTGAACCTGGCGCTGTTCACGCTGGGTGCCGTCGGCTGCGCACTGGCGCCCGACTACGCTTTCCTCGCCGTGGCGCGTGCCATCGTGGGCTTTGGTCTGGGCGGAGAAATCACCACGGCCGTGACCATGCTGGCCGAGTTCTGCTCGGCGCGCTTTCGCGGCACGGCAGTCGGTCTCATCAATGTGGGCGGCGGCGGTCTGGGCAATATGCTGGCGCCGGCCTTCGCGCTGGGCGTGTTCACGCTGTTCCCGGGCGATGATTCCTGGCGCTGGCTGTTCGGCTGTCTGGTCATGCCGGCCATCTTCATCGTGTTCTACCGCCGCTTTGTGCCGGAGACGCCGCGCTTTCTGCTCTCCAAGGGACGGGTCGAGGAAGCCAACCAGGTGCTGAGCATGCTGGCGGCGGGCAAGCTGGCCAATGCGCAGTATGAGCTGCGCGAGTTCATCAGCCCAGGCAGTGCACAGGCGCAGACGGCTGCCACGCAGACCGTGCAGCGCAGCTCTTTCACCGACATCTTCAGGGGCGGCTATGCGCGGCGCACGATTGCCGTGGGTGTGGCTTCGTGGATGACGTTTGGCGCGCAGCTCTCGGTGCTCACGCTGATGCCGACGATTCTGGTCGCCCAGGGCTACTCCATCACCAAGAGCTTCAGCTTCACCATCGTCATGCAGATGGGCAGCCTGGCCGGCGCGATCGCGGCATCGACCATGGGCTATTACTTCCCGCGCAAGCGGGTGCTGACGGTAGGGGCGATTGCTGCCTGTCTGGCAGGCCTGGCGTTCGGCAACTTCACCGATAGCGTGGCCATGATCCTGGTCTGCGGTGCGCTGTTCCAGTTCTGCGTGCTGACGCTCAACACCTCCATCTGGATCTTTGCGCCAGAGCTGTACCCCACGCGCATTCGTGCGCTGGGTACCTCCTTCCTGCTGGCGCTGGGCACGATCGGCGGAGCCATGTCCCAGGTGCTGGCGGGCAAGATGTTCGATCTGCACGGCGTCTCCGGAATGTTCGGCATGATCGCGGCCATGTATTTCATCTTTGCGATTGCCGTGCAGTTTGCCCCCGAGACCTTCGGCCGCTCCATCGAGGAAGGCGCGGGGGAGGAATCCCATGCCGGGCAGGAGTCTGCCGCTGCTGCAGGCGTACCTTCAAGCGCTCAGGAGCGCACGGCATGAGGGCTGGCATGCATATTTTGCTGATCAACCCCAATACCTCGCAGCAGACCACGGCGCTGATGCTCAGACAGGCGCGGGCCTGTCTGCCGCCCGGCGCGCTGCTGCACGGCGCGACGGCTGAGCGGGGGGCAGCCATGATTACCGACGAGGCGGGGCTGAAGATCGCCGAGCAGGAAGTGCAGCGCCTGGGCCTGGCCTTTGCCCGGGGAGATGACAGCCAAGCTGGGCGGGCCATCATCGTGGCCGCGTTCGGCAATCCGGGGCTGGAGTTGTTGAGAGCGGCCCTGCCGGCCGGAGTTGCCGCCTTTGGCATCGGCGAAGCCGCCATGCGGCAGGCCGCGCGGGACGAGCAGGGCCTGCCGCGCCGCTTCGGTATTGCGACGACCACGCCAGGGCTGGAGGCTTCGATTGCCGCCTCGGTCGCAGCGCTGGGCCTGACTCCCTGGTTCTGCGGCACACGCATTGCTGTCGGTGAGCCGCTGGCGCTGGCGGCCGATCCGGCCTTGCAGTGCGAGCGCCTGGGCGATGCCGTGGCCCAATGCGTGCAGCACGATGGCGCGCAGGCCGTGGTGATCGGTGGCGGCCCGCTGTCCGAAGCTGCGCTGTGGCTGGCGCCGCGCTTCGAGGTGCCGGTGCTGTCGCCCGTGGTGGCAGCGATGCAGGCGGCGCTGGCCGGCCTGGCGCTCGCCGCCGCCCACTGATTGCTGTTGGTTGCTGTTGATTGTTATTGCTTGGTTGCTATTGGTTGCTATTGATTAAAGAGCTTTTATCGCAAGTCATTCATGGATTTCAGATAGAAAAGTATCTGAAATCTATGAATAACAAGCGCAATAAGCTTCCTATTTCATAGCATCTCGTCCAGCGCATCGTGGCTGGTCTCGATGGCCGCCATATGTCTGCGCCCCGGCTGCCCGCTTTGCTGCAAGGTGGCCGTGGCAATCAGGTGGCAGAGCATGAAAAGCGCCGTGTGATTGTCCAGCGGTCCCGGTGCCGAGGTCTGCACGCGCAGCAGCCAGTCCGCCTCGGGGGCCGGGCTGGCATGGTCGGTGATGCAGATCAGGCGGGCGCCCAGCAGTCTGGCCTGGCGCGCGAACTCGCTGACTACGCGCACGCTGCGGCGCAGGGCAAAGATCACCACCACATCGTTTTCGCCGATCTGGGCCGCATATTCACCCAAGGTCTCGCCAGCGCCGGGGATGACCTGGCTGGGCATCTCCAGTGCCTGCAGCAGTTGCCAGCGCAGATAGGCGGCAAAGTTGCGGTTCTGGCGATAGCCGACAAAGAACAGCTGGCGCGCGCCGATCAGGGCCATGGCGATGGCATCGAGCTGATCTGCCGAGATCTGTCCGATGGTGATGGCCAGATTCTCCGAGGCCTGGCGCAGATGTGTGGCGATCACATCCGCCGTGGGCCGGCCCTGGGCCGATGCGGCAGCCAGAAACAGTGGCGAGCCGTTGTCGCCCTGAGCGCGGGCATGGCGGCGTGCATCCTCGTAGCCCTCATAGCCCAGCCGCTGTATGAAGCGCGTGACCGTGGCATTCGAGACCCCTGTGAGCTTGGCCATCTCGGCCGCCGCGTAGCTCGACAGATTGCCGGGAAAGTCCAGCAGGAATTCCGCCAGCCGCCGCTCCGACGGCGGCAGCTGCGGCAGGGCCGCACGCACGCGGGCGATGAAGGAATGGGCTTCGGCGGGTTCCGGGGGGCAGGAGCTGGGGTTCATGACTGCGAATGGCAGGTGGGCCCGCTGATCTGCCGGCCCGCTGTTTTGGTCGATAACGGCAATGTAGCGGCTATTTAGCGGCTATTGCAGCCCTGCCATCAGCGCCCGCGCAGAAACAGCGCATCCAGCTCCTTCATGCTCAGCTGGCGCCAGGTGGGGCGGCCGTGATTGCACTGGTCGGAGCGCTCGGTCACCTCCATCTGACGCAGCAGTGCATTCATCTCGTCCAGCGTGAGCTTGCGGTTGGCGCGCACCGCGCCGTGGCAGGCCATGGTGGCCAGAATCTCGTTGCGCGCGCGCTGCACCACGGTGCTGGCGTCATGCTGGGCCAGTTCGGCCAGCACGCTGCGCGCCAGCTCCACGGCATCGCCCTGGGCCAGCGTGGCCGGCACGGCGCGCACGGCCAGGGTCTTGGGCGAGAAGGGAGAGACCTCCATGCCCAGGGCCAGCAAGGTCTCGACATGGGCTTCGGCCGTGGCGACTTCCTCGGGCGTTGCGGCAAAGGTGGCGGGAATCAGCAGCGGCTGGCTGGGAATCTGCTGGTCGCCATCTTCCGTATTCACGGCATTCTTGAGCTGCTCATAGACGATGCGCTCGTGGGCGGCATGCATGTCCACGATGACCATGCCCTGGCTGTTTTCGGCCAGGATATAGACGCCGTGCAGCTGAGCCACGGCCCGGCCCAGCGGCCAGACCGGGGTGTTGTCTGCCGCAGCCGTTACGGGTGGTTGAGTTGCCGGCGCTGCGGCATGTTCGGCAGCTTGCATGGCCGCAGCCGGCTCGAGCGGGGCTGCAGCTGCAGCCTTGGCAGCGATCTGCGTAGCGGCTGGTGCTTCCTGCATCAGGGGAGCAGGCGCTTTGCGCTGAAAGTAGCTGGACTGGCCAGAAGGGCGCAGCCTGATGCCTTCGTCCTCGGGCTGAGGCACGGGGCTTGGCATGGCTGTGGTGTTGGTGATCGTGGTCGCGCCGGTGGCCAAATCAGGTGTGGCGGATGTCGCAGGCGTTGACACAGGCGTGGCAGCTGCAGCACTCGCCGGGGCTGCTGCCGCAGTCGCCATCTGGGGCGCGGGCTCTGCTTGCGCAGTGGCTTCGCGCATGGGCTCCCAGAGCTTGGCCAGGTCGCGCACGGGGTTGCCGACGGCGGGTTCGCCAAAGCTCATGCGGGTTTGCGGCCAGGCCGGGGCTGCTGCTGGCTTGTTCGCCGATTTGGCTGCCACAGGCGTGGCAGCGCCGTCGTCGATCAGGCCGGGCTGGCGGGCGGCTTCCTGTGCCGCCGCCTCGACCACGGCCGCAGCGCGCGGCGTGGCCAGCGCGTTCTCGATCGCGTGGCGCACCGCCTGGTGGACTTCACGGCTGTCGCGAAAGCGCACCTCGATCTTGGTGGGGTGCACGTTCACATCCACGCGCGCGGGGTCGATCTCTATGTAGAGCGCGTAGACCGGCTGCTTGTTGCCATGCAGCACGTCCTCGTAAGCAGAGCGGGCAGCATGCGTCAATACCTTGTCGCGCACAAAGCGGCCGTTGACGTAGCAGAACTGCTGGTCGGGACGCGAGCGCGCAGCGTCCGGGATGCCGGCGCGGCCCGTGACGTGGACGGGGCCGGCCCAGTGATCGACGGCGACCGAGTTGTCGACAAACTTGTCGTTGAGCACATCGGCCAGGCGGCGCGACAGGGCTTCGTCGGGCGTGCTGCCGGCAGCGCGCCATTGCTCGACCAGCTTGCCTTCATGCCAGATGGCAAAGCTCACATCGGGCCGGGCCAGCGCATGGCGACGCACGGACTCTATGCAATGCGCGAGCTCGGTGGCATCGGTCTTGAGGAATTTGCGGCGCGCGGGCGTGGAGAAGAACAGCTCCTTGACCTCCACGGTCGTGCCCTGGTTGCGTGCGGCGGGGCGCAGCTCGCCGCTGCGGGCGTCCAGCAGATAGGCCGAGTCCTGGCCTGCGGGGCGCGAGAAGATGGAGGTTTCCGATACCGAGGCAATGGCGGCCAGTGCCTCGCCGCGAAAGCCCATGGTGGCCACGGTTTCCAGATCGTGCAGATCGCTGATCTTGCTGGTGGCATGGCGGCGCAGGGCTACGGGAAGCTCGTCGCGCGGAATGCCGCAGCCGTCGTCTTCCACCGCGATCAGGCGCACACCGCCGGCCAGCAGGCGCACGGTGATCTGGCCGGCGCCCGAGTCCAGAGCGTTGTCCACCAGCTCGCGCACCACGGAGGCGGGGCGCTCGACCACCTCGCCGGCAGCGATCTGGCTGATCAGCTCGTCGGGCAGGTCGCGAATCGGCCGGCGCACGGGGGCAGCCTGGTCGGCGGTTTCGGTAGGGGAGGGGGAGAGTTCGGTGCTGGTTGCGTTCACGGCAACCATTCTAGGCGGCTGTACAAACCGGCCGGCAAGTGAGTTTTTTGGGGAGCGAAAACACAAAGAGCTGCCGGAATAATTCTGGCAGCTCTTCGTTCAGCCCGCAGCGCTCGCAGGGCTTAGCGGCGGCGGTAGCCGCCCTTGGTCAGTTCGTTACCGATCAGCGCACCGGCGGCTGCACCGCCGATGGTGCCCACAGGGCCGCCAAACAGCACGTTGCCCACGGCACCGCCGGCTACGGCACCTGCGCCGATACCGACTTGCTGACGGCTGGGGCCATGGGCGCAGCCGCCCAGTGCCAGGGCGCCAGTCAGTGCGGCTGCCAGAGTCAGGGCCTTGCCATAGCGCATGGTGAATGTCTTCATGTTCGTATTCCTCTCGTCGTGCTAGTTATGGAAAGCGGTCTGGTCTCTGTGCCCACTCCTGCACATGCGGGAGGCTGGAGACGTCGGACTTTGTTGGCCGGGGGGCCGATGTCGTGATTTGCAATGCACGGCTTGCGGCGACACATCTCTACTGTGCCAGCAGAAATGGCAAGCTGACGTATTGTTGACGTTTAGTTTTATCAAAACTTGTAACAAACTACCTTGAAAAGGCCGGCCTTGTTGCAGTCTGCAAGCAGCTGTGAGTTTGCTCTCAAAAACATGGCGCTCGAGCAAGGGGTGGAGCGTCTGCGGGCTTTGGGGGCGCAGTACATTACTGGCCGGCATACGCCGGTATGCCAATCCATTTTTGAGGACCGTGTTTTGGAAATCATTCAGTTTCTGATCGACTTCATCCTGCATATCGACAAGCATCTGGAAGCCTTTGTCGTGGCCTATGGGCCCTGGGTGTATGCCCTGCTGTTCATCATCGTGTTTGTCGAAACCGGTGTGGTGGTCATGCCTTTCCTGCCCGGTGACTCGCTGATGTTCATCGTCGGCGCGCTGTGCGGTGCCGGCTACATGAGTTACCCGCTGGCAGTGGTGGTGCTGCTGGCAGCAGCCATCCTGGGCGACCAGAGCAATTACACGATAGGCCGCTACCTGGGGCCCAAGGTGTTCCAGTGGGAGGATTCGCGCTGGTTCAACCGCAAGGCTTTTGACCAGGCTCACAACTTCTATGAGCGTTATGGTGGCGTGACCATCATCTTGGCGCGCTTCATGCCTTTCATCCGCACCTTTGCACCTTTCGTAGCCGGTGTGGCTCATATGAGCCGTGCCAAGTTCAGCCTGTTCAATGTCGTGGGGGCCGTGCTGTGGGTGGTGGGCATCAGCGCCGCAGGCTACTTCTTCGGCAATATGGAGTGGGTGAAGAACAATCTCGAGAAAATCATCTGGGGCCTGATCCTGGTGCCCGGTTTGATCGCCATCTTCGGTGCCTGGCGCGCCGGCAGGCAGGAAAAGACTGGCAAGCCTGCCTGAGTCAATGATCGGGCATGGAGCAAAGGGGCGCGGCAGTCGCCCCTTTTTTTGTCCCTCTGCCTGGCAGCTCAGTCGCTCACTTCCACAGGCTTGTGACGCGCTTGCGCAGGCTTTTGAGGCTTTGCACGATGCTGCCAAGGAGCACGCTGTCGCTGCTGGCCTCCTTGTCCTCGGCCACAAGGTGACGGTGGGCCAGTTCGGGCGATATGCGAAAGCGTCCGTGCTCCTTCATCGCCGCAGACACAGCCAGTTGCAGAACGCTCTTGCGCAGCGGCTTGGTGGCAAAGCGAAAGATCTGGCTCGTGTTGATGAGACGGATCACCAGATCGGCATCGCTAGCGCGGGTGAGCATGACGGTATTGATCAGCGGGTAGTGGCGCTTGAGCAGATGCAGAAAGTGGCCCACGTCGCTATTGCCGACACGTGCCTCGGTGACGAGCACTCCCACATCGTGGCTGGACAGCAGGTCGATGGCCTCTTTCACCGATTCGGCCGTCAGACAGGCGTGGTCCTCGCGCAGCAAATGGGCTATGGCGTCGAGATCCGAGCGCTGGTCGTCGATGATCAGTACCTGCGGGCGTTGCGCAGCCTGTGCCATGAAATCCTGCACGGCCTGATCGGTCGGGACGGCAGCCACTCGCGCCGCGCTGCCGGCCTGGACGGCAGCGGCGATGATCGCCTGGATTTCCGCATGGTCCCAGGGCTTGTTGATAAAGCGAAAGACCTCTCCCTCGTTGACCGAGCCGACAATCGCCGCCAGGTCCGAGTAGCCGGTAAGCAGCAAGCGCATGGCCGACGGCTGCAGCCTTCGCACCTGGGCCAGAAACTCGATGCCAGTCATACCCGGCATGCGCTGATCGCTGACGACCACATCGATCTGCGTGCTCTGCAGGATCTGGAGACCTGCGGCACCTGAGGTGGCTGTGTGGACTTCGTAGTCCTGACGAAAGATCATGCGTAGCTGGTTAACTACGCGCTCCTCGTCGTCCACAAAAAGAATGCAGGGACGCATGTCCATAGTGGATTTCCTCTTGGGTTCGGTTCCTTGGGGCCGCGCTCAGTCTGAAAACAATGCGTCAGCACTGTTTGCTGCCTTTTCGGGTGTTGTGGCGGCATTGCTCAGGGGGAGCAAGATGGTGAAGACGGTGCCGACATCCTTGACGGTGTCTATCAAGATGCGACCACCGTGCTCTTGAATGATCTTGAAGGAAATCGGCAGGCCCATGCCCGAGCCTTGGCCAATGGGCTTGGTGGTGTAGAACGGGTCGAAGACGCGGGGCAGCACCTCCTCGGGAATGCCGCTGCCGTTGTCCTGAATCTCGATCAGCACCATATGCTCTTCGGGCGCTACGCTGGTGCGCAGCGTGATGACGTTGGGCGTATCGCGCTCGGGCATGGCATGGGCTGCATTGGTGATCAGGTTCAGGAAGACCTGGTTGACCTGGGACGGCGAGCCCGAGATCTCGGGGACCTGGCCGTAGTCTCTGCGGATCTCGATACGGTTCTTGAGCAGGTTGCGCGCCAGCAGCAAAGTGCTTTCCAGACCGGCCTCGACCGAAAAATTGGTGATGCGTTCTCGGTCCAGACGGCTGAAGTTTTTGAGATTCAGCACGATCTCGGAAATCTGTTCGATGCCGTGCACGCCATCACCGAGCAGCTTATTCATTTCAAACATCACCTGCTGGTCGCTGAGGTCGGCAGCCAACTGCTCGATGCGCTGGAAATACTGGTTGAGCAACCGTTGGTCGCGCTGCGGCGCTCGCATGGCCTGGGTAAAGGCCTTGCTGTGCTGGCTCAACTCGTCCAAGGGACCCAGCTGGTCGCGCACGATGCTGAAAGTGCTTTTGACATAGGCCAGCGGCGTGTTGATCTCGTGGGCGATGCCGGCCACCATCTGGCCCAGGGCAGACATCTTTTCGGATTGCACCAGCTGGACCTGCGATTCCTTGAGCTCCTGGTGGCTGCGTTCCAGCGCGGTATTGGCCTGGGCCAGCGTGTTGTTGGTCTGGTTGAGCAACTGATAGTTGCGAAACAGTTTCCAGCCTGCAAAAGCCAGCAGCAGCAACAGCAAGGTCGAGTAAATGGCCAGCGCGCGCTGGTAGCCTTGCAGGCCTGTGAGCAATTGGTCATTTTCTTGCGTGTGGGTGTCGGACAGATCGTCGATAGCCTTCGCGGTCGGCAGGTTTGCCAGCGTCTGAAGCAATTGGTTGCCACGTTCTTGCTGGCGCAGCATGGTGTGGACATGTGCGACAAAGGTGTCGGCCAACGTCTGCAGATCCAGGCTTTGGGCCAGGGCTTGCAGGGCGGTGGCGTTGTCGCTGATCAACTCGCGCAGCTCCGGATCGGGCGTTTGGGCGTAGCTCATGGAGCTGGCCAGTATCTGGTTGAGCAGCTCTTCGGCGTGCTGTCGCTGGCCCGGGGCCTGCGAGTCATTGCGCAGCGCCTGCGCCAGCTCGGTGGCAGCCTGGGGGAGAAAGCGTGATGAGTTCTGCAAGATCGCGTTTTGCGATTTGAAGTGCTCGATCGACGCAATTTTTTGCTCCATCAGCTCGCTGAAGTGATCGAGCAGCGGACGCATGCGGGAGACGCTCTCATGCCTGCCCAGCCAGTATTCGGCGGTGGTTTCGCTCAACTGCTTTTCCAGCTGTGCGATCAGCGGCAAAGGGCTTGCCACCTGATCGTAGTTGGTGCTCAGGCCGGTCTTGGCGCGTAGCACGTCCACGTTCCAATCCGCGTCTACCTGTTTGAGGTTACGCAGCGTGCTAATGATTTCATTGCTGGCGTTGAGGTTGATGGCGCGGGTCTGCAGCACCAGGAACACCAGTACGGCAATGAGCAGGAGTGCGACCAGTGCATAGGCCCAGCGCAGCGAACCACGCCTGGGTATCGATTTTGTTGTCATGGCGTGTTCAGGGTTCCTGAGCCCAATGCTCCAGCGGCTGGCCATCGAGCTCGCCAGTCAAGGTGTGAAGAAACTTGATGATGTATTTCTTGTCCAGCTCAGGGGCACTGCGGCCGAGCTGGTAGCGGAACATCACATCGACTGCGTCTTCAAGCGTCTTGGCCGAGCCGTCATGGAAGTAGGGGGCCGTCAAGGCGACATTGCGCAGGCTGGGGACCTTGAACACATGCTTGTCATCCGGGTTTTTGGTGACGTTGTAGCGCCCGAGGTCGGCGTCGCTCGGCTGGCCTCGCTGGCTGAAATAGTCACCCATGACGCCAAAGGTCTGGAACATGTTGCCGCCGACATTGACGCCCTGGTGGCAGGCCACGCAGCCATAGGACTTGAACAGTTGGTAGCCACGCAGCTCGTCCTGGCTGAGTACGTTCTTGTCGCCGCGCAGGTGGCGGTCAAAGCGCGCGTTGGGAGTGATGAGTGCCCTTTGGTAGCTGGCCAGCGCATCGGCGATGTTGCTGGCATTGATGCCGGTGTTCGGGTAGAGCACCTTGAACTCGGCGCTCAGCGCTGCGTCAGCGGACAATTTGCCCAGCACCTGCGCCCAGGTGGTGTTCATTTCGTTGGGGTCATGCAGAGGGCCTTTCACCTGTTCTTCGAGTGACGCGGCGCGGCCGTCCCAGAACTGGCGAAAGTTGTAGCGGCTGTTGAGCACGGTGGGCGTGTTGACCTTGCCCTGCCGTCCCTGTACGCCGCTGGACAGCGCCTGACGATCGGCTCCGCCCTTTTTCACCTCGTGGCAGCTGGCGCAGGAGATGGAGTTGTCGGATGACAGCCTTGTATCGTTGAACAGCTTGCGTCCCAGATCCACCTTGAGCGGGTTTTCCTGCGTACCGGCCGGAATCGGGGTAATCGGCTCCTGGGCAGTAGCCCAGCCACATGTGGCCAAGGCTGCAAGCAGACCGAGGAATTGAATTTGGCGGTGAAGGCTGATGGTGGTGGATTGGTGGTCCATCTTTCCTGACTCTCCGGTGCGCCAACCGGCTCCCATGCATGACATATGCGAGTGCCAGATGCAGCAGCGGCAGCGCTGGCGCACGAGGACAAGCAGAGCAGGAGGTACCGGATTGGTAATGGACAAATAGTGGGGGTGCACTGGCCTGTGACCAGACGGCACAGTTGCTGCGCCATCAGGGTTGGAGACCCCCTTTTGATTTTTTCTTGCGCTGTTGGGTAGTGGTCAGCGCACTTTTGAGCGATGCCGATGCGTGTGGCAAAGGTCGCTCATTTGAGGGTGGGCACACACTCTTTGGGGTTTGTTCACGCCAAATCAAATGAGTGGTCATTTGTGGCAAAAAATGATGCTGTTTGCTATTTTTTCGTCTTGGCTTAACTGTTTTGCATGTTGTTGTATCTGTGTGCCCGCAGAGCGATCTGCATTTACCCATTTCTTAGTAGATATGGTTATGCCTTCTGCTCACACCCCGTGCCCACGAAGGGCTCCTGTCGCAGCTCGGCCAAGCCCGCGCCTGTATTCCTAAAGCGCGAGTTTTCAAGGACTCGGTAAAGTCCGATGGATCACCGTAGAAACACGCAGCTAGCGCTTCTGGCAAAGGTCAGAAATCAACGTTGCTGCGGTTCACTTGCCTGCTGAATTTGAGTATCCATAAGAAATTGCCCGGGATAAATCAGAACTGTCTGAAAAATCTCGTGAACTGCCAAAGGCATTGCCTGAGCTCAGCAGCATGAGCAAGTGAGATCCGCTCGACTATGCCGGGGCTTTCTCGTTGGACATTCAGATCGGATCGAGGTGCTTATTTGCGCTTGCCTACCTCGTTACCGATCAGCGCTCCTGCTGCAGCGCCGCCTACGGTGCCCAAAGTGGAACCAAACAGTGCATCACCGACCACGCCGCCGGCGACGGCGCCGACACCGGTGCCGATCTGGGCATTGGTGGGCGAGGTGGAGCAGCCTGCCATGGCAAGCGTGAAGGCTGCAGACACGGTGATGGCAAGAGTTTGCAGTTTCATGAGGTCTCTCCTGTACAGCTGCCGTAGAGGCCAGCTTTCATAAGAACACGTCTTGATCTTGAACCTTTTGCCCTGGCTTTCAGGTAGGAGAGAGGGCCAAGCCTGTGTCATTCAGGCTTGGCGACTGTCATCAAACCGGCTTGCCGGCTGACAGCCAGCACGACGGTTTTGTGCAAGTGCGCACTTAAACCGATCGGCTGCGTGCCAGGGGCGGGTTGTGGGCGAAGTACTTGCGTATGCCCGTCATCAGCGCATCGGCCAGTTGCTCGCGATAGGCGGCAGAGGCCAGCTTGGCTTCCTCCTCGGGGTTGCTGATGAAGGCCGTTTCCACCAGCACGCTGGGAATGTCGGGCGCCTTCAGCACGGCAAAGCCGGCCTGCTCCACACGGGCCTTGTGCAGCTTGGCCATGCTGCCAATCTCGCCCAGCAGCGAAGTACCCAGTTTGAGGCTGTCCTTGATCTGGGCTGTGGTGCTCATATCCAGCAGCATGCGCTGCACATGCTGGTCCTGCAGTCCGCCCACGTTCAGGCCCCCCACCAGGTCGGCCTGGACGCGGCGGGCTTTTTCCACGCGTGTGGCCAGGGGTACGAAAAAGTCGGCATCGCGCGTCATGAAGGCGCGCATGGGGCTGCCGCCGATGCGCGAGTTGTTGATGCGCTCGCGCAGCAGATGGGCGACCTTGAGCACCACGTCTTTTTCACGCAGGCCGCTGGGACCGGTAGCACCAGGGTCCTCGCCGCCATGGCCGGGGTCCAGCGCCACGATGATGATGCGGTCCGTGCTTTGCGAGGTGGCAATATTGGGTGCAGGCCTGGGTGCTGGAGCCGGGCGTGGCGCGGGAGCCGGTGGCGGCGGCACGGGCGCCGGTGCCTGTGCAATCACCGCAGGCGCTGGTGCAGGAGTGCTGGGGCGCTGGTTGCGCTGGGCAATCAGGTCCCCCAGAGGGTCGGCCTGGGGCGCTGTCGCAATCGCCGCAGGGGGCGGTGTCGTGATCACGGGATTGTGCGGTGCCGGGGCAGCAGCCGAGCTGCCGGCATCGCGCAAGCGTTCGCTGATCAGGGCTTCCAGCGGATCGACGGCCTTGGCGGGGTAGAGGTCCAGCACCAGCCGGTGCTTGTAGGGAGCAATCGGGGCCAGCGTAAAGACCTGGGGCCTGGCTTCCTGCTTGAGGTCGATCACCAGGCGCACCACGCCGGGCGCAAACTGGCCGACGCGGATGCTGGCGATATTGGGGTCGTCGGAGCGGACCTTGGCCACCAGTTCCTTGAGCGCCGGGTTCAGATCCAGGCCCTCGATGTCGACGGCCAAGCGCGGCGGGCTGGGCACGAAGACCGGCTTGGCCGTCAGCGGAATATCGGATTCCAGCGTGACGCGCGAGTAGTCGGGTGCGGGCCAGACGCGCACGGCCACGATGCTCGCGCCTTGCGCAATATGCTGGCGGCCCAGCAGCAGAACCACGCCGCCTGCCTGCAGCAGATTGCGGCGAGAAAGACCCAGTCGGGAAAGACCCGGCAGGGAAGGGCCCGGTCGGGGCAGGTCCGGAAAAGCCGTGGAGGAAGTTGTTTTGCTCATGCCGTCAATGCTTCAAGCACGGTGCAGCCTGCGGGGGTGCCAGCCTTGAGCGTCACCTGTCGCTGCACATCGTCAATTGCTTCGATATGGATAGCTATATCCGCAACAGGTGTAACCGCTGCAGCCTTTTCGGGCCATTCTGCCAGCTTGAGTCCGGCGCTGGCAAAAATGTCACGAAAACCTGCATCTTCCCATTCACGCGGGTCGTCGAAGCGGTAGAAGTCAAAGTGCCAGATAGAGAGATCGCCGGCCTCATGCGGCTCCACCACTGCATAGGTAGGGCTCTTGATGCGGCCCTGCACGCCCAGGGCGCGCAGCCAGTGACGCACCAGCGTGGTCTTGCCCGCACCCAGGTCGCCATGCAGGGTCACATAGGCGTTGCGCAGCTGTGGCAGGGCGGCCAGTTGCCGGGCAAAGCGCTCGGTATCTTGTTCGCTTTGCCAGAGTATCTGGCGCTGCGCCAGCGCCGATGCGGGCTCGCTTCCTACAATTCGGGGTGTATGTTGAGCAGCAGTCAATTGGTTCCTTTGATGCAAGCCTGGGCTCGCGAGCTGGGATTTTCCCAAATCGGCGTGGCGGGCGTGGATTTGTCCTCGGCAGAACCCGGTTTGCTGCAATGGTTGGCGCAAGGGTTGCATGGCGAGATGCATTACATGCAGGCCCATGGTTTGAAACGAGCCCGGCCAGCAGAATTAGTTCCCGGCACGGTGAGCGTGATTACCGCACGCATGGATTATCTGCCGCGCACGGCCGAGGACGGCTGGCAGGCCGTGGAATGGGATCGGCTCAAGCGTCCGGAGGAGGGCATCGTCTCCATCTACGCCAGAGGCCGCGACTATCACAAGGTGCTGCGCAACCGCCTGCAGAAGCTGGCCGAGCGCATTGCACAGGAAATAGGTCCGTTCGGCCACCGTGCCTTTACCGACTCCGCACCGGTGCTGGAGGCCGAGCTGGCCAGCCGCAGCGGCCAGGGCTGGCGCGGCAAGCACACCCTGGTGCTGAGCCGCGAGGCCGGATCAATGTTCTTTCTGGGTGAAATCTATGTGGACTTTGCACTCGAGCCCACCGCAGCAGTCACGGCGCACTGCGGCAGCTGCTCGTCCTGCATCGACGCCTGCCCCACGGGCGCCATCATCGCGCCGCACAAGGTCGATGCGCGGCGCTGCATCTCCTATCTGACCATCGAGCATGCGGGCAGCATTCCCGAGGAACTGCGGCCCTTGATGGCCAACCGCATCTATGGCTGCGATGACTGCCAGCTGGCCTGCCCCTGGAACAAGTTTGCCCAGCCCAGCGTCTTGCCGGACTTCGACGCCCGCGCCGGACTGGCGGGCACGCAACTGGTGCATTTCCTGGCCTGGGACGAAGCCACGTTTTTGCGCGTGACCGAGGGCAGCCCCATTCGCCGCATCGGACATGCGCGCTGGCTGCGCAATGTGGCTGTGGCCCTGGGCAATGCCTGGCGCGAAACCGGAAGGCCCGAACTCAGGGCCGCGCTGCAGAGCCGGGCCGATCATCCCGACCCTGTGGTGGCCGAGCATGTGGCCTGGGCGCTGGCGCAGCGCGCCTGATTTTGAGTGAAATTGGCCTCTATCGCTTACCAAGTAAGCGCAAGAAGCTATCAGATTCAAATACCGATCAGCCAGAGCCCGAAGGGCAGGCTGAGCACGCCAAGCATCGTGGACAGCGACACCAGACTGGCCACAAACGAGCCCTCATAGCCCATGCGCACAGCCAGCACATAGCAGGACGAGGCAGTAGGCAGGCTGGAGAACGCCATCAGCGCAATCGCCTGCGGCTGGTTGAGGTGGAACAGCTGAACCATGGCAAAGGCGATCAGCGGCTGGATGGCGTGGCGTATCAGCAGCAGCTCGCTGGCCAGCAGCTTGTTGGTGGCCAGTGCACTGAGCTTGAGGCCCGCGCCAGCGGCCATCAGGCCCAGTGCGATCGAGGCAGCGCCGATACGGGCCACGGGAGCTTCCAGCAGGGCAGGAATCTTCAGTCCGGCGGCATTGAACAGCAGGGCGCTGACGGTGGCGATGATCAGCGGGTTGCGCATCAGATGCCCGACAAAATGCTGGTCACTGCCACGCGTCATGGGCCAGACCGCGGCCACATTGAATAGCGGCACGGACACGCCAATCAGCACCGAGACATAGAGCAGCCCGTCCGGCCCAGCCAGGCGCGAAACCAGCGCCAGCGCGATAAAGGAGTTGAAGCGAAACGCCACTTGCGCTGCCCCCGCATAGCTGCGTGCATCGATGCGCCGGCCCAGAAGAGGCAGGTGCGGAAGGCTGTAGGTCAGCGCAATGCCCAGCAGCCCTCCCAGCACACCGGCGGCCAGCAACTGGCTGGCATCGCCCCACTGGATCGGGTTGCGCGTGATGGAGTGAAACAGCAGCACCGGAAACAGCAGGTAGTAGACGAGCTGCTCCACGGCTCGCCAGACGCTGCGGTTGATGGGCGTGAAACGGCACAGCACATAGCCCAGCACGATGAGCGCGAAATCGGGGAAAAGCAGTTCTAGATAGTTCACGGCCTGTAAGCATAGGGCCGGGCATCGGTTTGCTGAGAGAAAGCTGTCGCCAAGTTTCTATGTAGTAATACTTACTGGCGTCGCTCGGTTCATTCGCGCTGAACGTTGATGCGCTTCAAGGAAATGGTGTGAATCTAGGGTAATTACTGAGAAATCAGGGCTAACAAGAATGTGTCGGGTTTTTTGCGGCACGTACCATCAGCCGTTAATTTCAGAACTCATAAGGAGACCCCTTCATGAATCGTCGTATGTGCGTGGGCCTGACAATGGCTCTGGCAACTGTAGGTTTCTCGACTGGTGTGTTGGCAGAGGCCAACTACCCCACCAAGCCCATCAAGCTGCTGGTGCCCTTTGCCGCAGGCGGCACGACCGACATCATTGCGCGTGTGATCGCCGAGCCGCTGAGCCGGGAGCTGGGTCAGTCCGTGGTGGTGGACAACAAGGGCGGCGGTGGCGGCGTCATCGGTGCGCAGGAAACCGCGCGTCAGAAGCCCGACGGCTACAACCTGGGTATTTCCACCCTGTCGACCATGGCCACCAATCCGGCCATCAACCCCAAGACTCCCTACAACCCGCTGACGGACTTCACGCCCATCATCAACATTGCGGCCACGCCCAATGTGATCGCCGTGAACCCCAAGTTCCCCGGCGCGGCCAGCTACAAGGCTTTCGAGGCTGAGCTCAAGGCCAATCCCGGCAAGTACTCCTATGGCTCGTCCGGCACGGGCGGCATCCAGCACATGCTGATGGAGCTGTACAAGTCGCTGACCGGCATCCAGATGACCCACGTGCCTTACCGCGGCGCGGGCCCGGCGCTGAACGACGCGGTTGCCGGCCAGATCCCCATGATTCTGGACAACCTGCCTTCGGCACTGCCCTTCATCAAGGACAACCGCCTCAAGGCCATCGCCGTGGCCGCTCCCCAGCGTCTGGCCGTGCTGCCTGACGTGCCCACCTTCAAGGAAGTGGGTCTGCCCCAGGTCAATCGCATGGCTTCCTACGGCATTCTGGGTCCCAAGGGCATGGACAAGGCCATGGTCGACAAGATCAATGCCGCTGTGAAGAAGGTGCTGCAGGACCCAGCGGTCAAGAAGCGCATCGAAGACACCGGCTCGCTGGTGGTGGGCAACTCTCCTCAGGAATTCGCCAAGGAACTGAAGGAAGAGTACGAAACCTACAAGCAGGTCGTGGCCAAGCAGAAGCTGACACTGGACTAAGCTGCTGATCTGCTGCCGATGCAGTAGCGGATACCGCAAGCCCGAATTGCCTTTGAGGCCATTCGGGCTTTTTTTTATATGCGAGGTCCGGGACAGGGCGATGAGGTGGGCTGATTTCGGCCCTGAGCAGCCAATCGATACACAAAAACAGGGCCGGCCGAGGGGAAGTCAACCCAAGAAGCGTCAATGTGCTCATTGTCCAAGGCGTTGAGCAAGGTTTGTCGGATGCTTTGCGTCAGATCCTTTATCCATTCATCGGAGGTGTGCATGGCAAGTGAACAAAAGATCAAAGGACCCGCGTCCTACTTCCCTTCAATCGAGAAGGCCTATGGAAAGCCGATCGCGCACTGGCTCAAGATCCTCGATGAGCTGCACGATAAAAAACATATGGAGCAGGTCGCACATCTCAAGCTCGAGCACGGCATCGGTCATGGACATGCGAACGCGCTTGTTGCATACCATAGGGCACAGCCCGGCGCTTGTTAGATGATTCAGGCCGATGCCGCTTCATTGGCGTGTCGTATGGCCATGCAGTGCATATATCGAAAACCGGGCTTCCAGCCCTGTCTGCCGTTACTTTGGGTGCCCATCTGGACTGCACGCGCCTGATGCGGACTGAGTACCGCTGCCGTCTGCATGGCATGAGATTTCCATATCCATCTGAGCAATGAAATTCAAGAAGGTTCTGCGTGAAGCGTTGCGGTTCTGGCCATCACGGATAGCGATTTCCGATGGGAAGCTCGTGGCTGGTGGCGGAGGTCTGTTTCCGCAACTGTCCGGACAGCTGGAGGTTTCACAAGCTCATGCCCAGGCTTGGAGTGAGGCGCATCAGTTGATGGTCTGGGCGCTCTTCTGCGCCTTGCACAAAGATGCGGTCACGAGCTTCAAAGCGGGCCGAGGCTGGATTGCAAAATCGGATCTCGATATGAGGTATCTGCGCCAGAAGTACCAGGAGAGCCTGTTCGCCAGCGGCAGTCACTACCCACGTCAGATGCTGCGCGCATATAGGCGTGAACTAGAGACCCGGTCGGGATCCAGGCAGTCTCTCAAGCAGGTTCACATCGGCAAGCTGTCGCTTGTGGCTCGGCTTGAGCATTGAGTCCCCGGTTCTGGTCGGCTCAGGCGGCGGCTCATGGCCGCTTGCGCCACGGCAGGCGGAGTGGATGGGCTAAAGCTGGATGAGCTCGACCGCATCGTTGAACCGAAGCGCCTCATCAAGAAGGCTTTGCAACGCTACGGCCGCGACAGTGCGATCCGCTAGGTGGTCGATGAAATAGAAACCGTCCGGCTCTATCGCGTAGTTGTAGACCTCGCCCAGCACTTCTGGATTGCTCGGATTTGGCAACCTTCTAAGCAGCGCAGTGGGGTCGTAATTGTCTGGTACGACACATTTGATTTTGTACTCTCGTCCCATGTCTTCCGATCCGTCTTCAGTCAGAGCTTGTCCTGCCTGAGCTTACTCCACGGCGAACTTCAAACATGGCTTGCCTCGAACCCGCGATCTGACCGGTAGCTCCGTATCGCTACGGGCTCGGTTTCAAACCTGCGGACCCTTCACCAGCGTGTACGCTAGCCCCATGTCCGACACTCCTCAAAACTCCCGCAAACCGCAGATTCCCGATGACTGGCCGCAGCCTTTGCCGCAGAGTCAGGATGCGCTCGATCAGTTCATCGATGCCCTGCTGCTGGAGGACGGGCTTTCGCGAAATACCTTGTCCGCTTACCGGCGCGACCTGACGGCGACTGCGCGCTGGCTGGCGCGGCTGCAGCCGCCCAAGGCGCTGGATGCTGCGCTGGAAGCCGATCTGCAGGGCTATTTCACGGCCCGTGTGGAGGGTACAAAGGCCACATCCTCTAACCGTAGGCTGACGGTATTGCGTCGCTACTTTCACTGGGCGCTGCGTGAAAAGCGCATCGCTGCCGATCCCACGGTGCGCATGCTGGCAGCCAAGCAGCCGCCGCGCATGCCCAAGACCCTGACCCAGGAGCAGGTAGAGGCCCTGCTCGATGCGCCAGATGTGGACACTGCACTGGGTCTGCGCGATCGCGCCATGCTGGAGCTCATGTATGCCAGCGGTCTGCGCGTCAGCGAACTGGTGAGCGTGCGCATGCATGAGCTGGACTTGCGCTCGGGCGTGCTGCGCGTGACCGGCAAGGGGCGCAAGGAGCGGCTGGTACCGTTCGGCCAGGAGGCGCAGCACTGGCTGGAGCGCTATCTGAAGCATGCGCGTGCCGCGATTCTGGGAGGACAGCAGACCGAGGAAGTGTTCGTGACCCAGCGCGGCGCGGGCATGAGTCGCGTGATGTTCTGGGTCATCGTCAAGAAATGCGCGCAGATTGCTGGTGTGAACTCGCCGCTGTCGCCACATACGCTGCGCCATGCGTTTGCCACCCATTTGCTCAATCATGGCGCCGATCTGCGCGTGGTGCAGATGCTGCTGGGGCATGCCGATATCTCCACCACCACCATCTACACCCATGTGGCGCGCGAGCGGCTCAAGGCCCTGCATGCTGAGCATCACCCGCGAGGCTGAGGAGGTCTAGGCAGCCGGGCTGCCCAACTGCAGGTGGTAGAGCCCCCAGACGGCGGCGGCAAAGCGTTGCTTGACGGGCAACTGGCTGAGCTCCGGAATCTGATGGGCTGCAAAAATGGCCCAGAGCGGGCCCACGCCGCCCATGGCCAACGGCACGCCGTCCAGCTGGGTGGCGATCAGCATGCGCCAGCGCACGGCCTGGGCCAGCGGTATCTGGCTGCGGTAGCCGTCTATGCCCTGCAAGGTCAGTTGCAGGCCGCGCGCCATGGCCTGGCCTACATCCACGCCGGCGGCCTGCAGCACCTGCTCCAGCAGCGGGCCTTGCAGGCTGTGCTCGGCTTCGTCGTATTCAAGCGTGGTCCTGAGCGTCTGCTGCTCCAGGCTGTTGAGCGCATCCATGCCGCAGGACCAGGCTGCATCGAACAGATAGCCATAGATGATCAGCATGCGGTCCGCCACGGCCTGCGGCTTACCGCGATTGGCCTGCACACCGGGGCCGCTGATGGTAAGCACTGCGGGTTGCAGACCATCGAGCACGCAGGTGCGGGAGGCCTTGCGCGTGGTCGTGGCCCCGGCGGGCAGGGCCATGGCGCCCAGTGCAGCGCCCGCAGCACCGCCTTGCAGCAGCATGGCGCGACGCGATAGAGATTGTTTTTCTGCCATGGGGCGCTTTCTTTGTGGAGATTGCTGCAGTCTAGCGGCAAGCCTTGAGGGCGTCATTGCGATACGTCGATGAAGGCGCTGGCCGACTGGAGTGTTGGTCTATTTGAGTGTTTGAAGTTTTATTTTGATGTTTTCTGTCCAATGAATTGACGAATCGTCGTTCAAATCAACCTGGGAATTCACTTTGGTCAAAAATGCAGGTCTTGATTTTTGGATTTCGAGTGATGACTAACTTTCTGCGTCGCAGCATGCTGACCTGTGCCCTGGCAGCCGTGCTGCCTGCCACCTTGTCCCTGAATGTCCAGGCGGCCGACAAAGCCGACGCGGCTGGCTGGCCCAGCCGTCCCATTCGTCTGGTGGTGTCTTACCCTGCCGGCGGTGTGAGCGATGTGGTGGCCCGTGCGCTGGGTGAAAAGCTGTCGCAGTCGCTGGGTCAGTCGGTGGTGATCGACAACAAGGCCGGCGCGGGTGGCGCGATTGGCCTGGACCAGGTCGCCAAGTCCAACCCCGATGGCTATACGCTGGGCTTTTCGTCCATCAGCCCGCTGACGCTGAGCCCCCATCTGGGCAAGCCGCTGTTCGACCCGCACAAGGATATCGTTCCCGTGGTCAGCGTGATGTACTCGCCCGTGCTGCTGCTGGGCACGACCCGCCTGACTGCCAAGAGCTTTCCCGAGCTGATGACCCAGGCCAAGGCCCACCCCGGCGATGTGCGCTGGGCCACGGCCGGTCTGGCGTCGCTGGGCCACATCATGCTCGAGCAGATTGCCGACCAGGGCAAGGTTCAGATCACCCATGTGCCCTACAAGGGCGGCGGCCAGCAGCTCAATGACGGCCTGAGTGCACAGTTCGAGGTGTTGTCCACGAATGCCGGCCCCGCCGTGATGCAGCACATCAAGGCCGGCAAGTTCAAGGCCCTGGCCGTGGGTGCTCCGGCGCGTCTGGATTCGCTGCCCCAGGTGCCTACGCTGGCCGAGCTGGGTTACAAGAACGCCAACACCACATCGGTCTTCGGCATCTTTGCTCCCGCCGGTGTGCCTGCCCCCGTGCTGGCTCGCCTCAATGCCGAGGTGAACAAGGCGCTGGCGCTACCCGAGATCCGTCAGCGTCTGGAAGCCACGGACAATGTGCCTACCGGCGGCAAGGCTGCGGACTTCGCCAGGCAGATCGAGGCCGAGTCCAGGTCCAACGCCCAGATCATCAAGGCTGCAGGCATCCAGACCAACTGATCGGGACTGTCTCGCATGAAAAAAGGGCTTGCGGTCACATCGGCCGCAAGCCCTTTTTTCGCTGTGCGCAGCAAGCGCACTGACTTCTCGCGAAGCGGATTGGTTCAGATCACACTTCGCTGGCCAGGTTGTCTGCCCAGCTCAGTGCCTGCAGGTGAGCCCAGTTGACCTGGTGGTTGGACAGCTGCAGCGCATTGGCAGCGCGGGCAAAAGCCGCTTCGTCGCCCGACTCGCAGGCGCGCGTCAGATCCAGGAAGGGCGCAAAAACGCCTTGGTTGTGTACCAGTGCATCGACCACGGACTGGGGCAGCGCCACGGATTCAAGGGCCTTGGCCATGGGCAGGCCCAGCATCACATCGAGCAGCGAGAAAACGCCCACGACGAAAGCGTGGTCGCATTCCTCGGGCGGCAGCAGCTCGGCGGTCAGCAGCTCCATCAGGCGGCCGCGCACCACGGCCGTCTGGCCCACAGCCGGCGGTGTGCCGCCGGCGCGTGAGGTGGTCAGCAGCAGGGCCGCCCAGCGGAACAGCTTCTTGAGTCCCAGAATCATCACTGCATGGCGGAAGGAGGTGATCTCGCAGGACAGACCAAAGCCCGAGCTGTTGATGAAGCGCAGCAGGTTGAAGGACAGCGTGGGGTCCTTCTTGAGCAGCTCTTCGATCTCCTCCGTGCTGGCCTGCTGGCGCACCAGGTTGATGAGCTGGATGATGGTGGTCTGGGTGGGGCGAATGGTACGCGCCTGCACAAGCTGGGGCTGGGCGAACCAGTAGCCCTGGAACAGTTTCACGCCAAGGCTCCGCATATGCTCGAACTGCTCGGCCGTTTCAACCTTCTCGGCCACGATCTGGGCGCGTGTGTAGGTCTGGGCAAACTTCACCAGCTTTTCGGCATGCTCGATGCCGAAGCTCTGCATGTCCAGCTTGACGAAGGAGGCCATGGGCAGCCATGACGCATAGTTGCGGCGCAGCAGGTTCTGGTCAAAAGCCAGACGAAAGCCACGCTGGCGCAGGGTCGCAAATGTGGGCAGGCAGGCTTCGATGTTTTCCTGGGTGGCATCGGCGGGCAGGGCCGGGACCTCCAGTACCACGCGGTCGGGGTGAATCAGCTCCAGGTGGCCGCCGCTCAGGCTGTCATGGGTGCAGTTGATGAAAACCGTCTTTTTGCCCACCAGCGCTTCGGCACCGGCATAGGACAGGGCATTGAACAGCAGCGCCGCGTCAGATGCAGCGGTGTGTGCGTTATGTGCAACCGAGCGGTCAAACAGCTCGTAGCCATACACATCCCGTTTTTCATCGACGATTGCCTGGCGCGCAATGCTGGCCATATTGGCCTCGTCCTTGTCTGCAACGGGGCTGGCGGTCGGCGAAGAAGAGTTGGTGTCAGAGGTATCCATGTAGTTATCGCTTGGGTGTGGGGCAAAAGCGCTGTCAGTCGGACAGACACTCCGTCCATCTCAGAGCCTGCAGATGAGCGTGATTGATGTCCCCGTGCTCCAGCTCCAGGCTGCAGGCGCTGCGATCGAATTGTTCCTGGTCATGACTCTCGCAGGCCTTGGTGAGCATCAGCAGCTCGCCCAGAATGCCTTCATGATGCAGCAGCGCGGCAGAGACCGACTCGGACACCGGTATCAGCGCCAGCGCTGCAGGCAAAGGCATGCCCAGCATGCGGTCCAGCATGGAGAACATGCCGCAGATAAAGGCCAGATCGGCGTCGGTTTCCGTCAGCGAGTGCTTGGCCAGCAGCTCCATCAGACGACCGCGAATCACGGCGGTCTGGCCCACGGCTGGTGGCGGGCCGCCTTCACGGGCCGCCGTCAGCAGCATGGCCGCCCAGCGGAACAGCTTGTTCAGGCCGAGCAGCATCACGGCCTGCTTGAACGAGGTGATCTTGCGATGGGCGCCAAAGCTGGCCGAATTGATGAGGCGCAGCAGGTTGAAGGCCAGGGCGGCGTCCTTCTTGAGAACTTCCTCGATCGCATCGGTGCTGGCCTGCTCGCGCACCAGCGTCAGCAACTGGATGATGCTTTGCTGCGTCGGGGTCAGAAGGCGGGTCTGCATCACCGTGGGGCGGGCAAACCAGAAACCCTGGAAAAGCTCGATGCCCAGGCGCTGCCCCAGCTCATGCTGGTGGGCACTTTCGACTTTTTCGGCAATCAGCTCGGCGCGGGTGTGGCGGTTGGCAAACTTGACCAGCACCGTGAGCTGGTCCGGTGCCAGCGTGGAAAGATCGAGCTTGATGTAGTCGGCCAGCGGCAGCCAGGCCGAATACACAGACTCCAGCACCGTGTGGTTGAAGGCCAGATGAAAGCCCTGGTCCTTGAGTGCCAGCAGCGTGGGCAGGCGGGCTGCCACCTCATGCACGGCGGCATGGCCCAGAGGGGGGATCTCCAGCACTACCTTGTCGGCCGGCAGCAGTTCCAGGTGCTCGCCGGTCAGGCCTTCGTGAGTGCAATTCACGAACATGAGCTTGGTGCCGACCAGATCTTCCTCTCCTGCATGCGTGAGGGCCGCAAAGATCAGCGTCGCGTCTGAGGCCATGGTGTGACCATAAGGCGAGCGCGAGCGGTTGAACAGCTCGTAACCAATGATTTGCTGCAGCCCGTTGACGATGGGCTGGCGTGCAATCATGCCTTTGGACAGGTTGCGCGGCGAGGCGAATGCCGTGTCCTCTATGGTTTGTTCACTCATTGCTGCATGACGTCTGTGTGAGAAATGGTTGGCTGTGCCGGTTATTGTAAGAACGAGCCGATCATAGTGTCAGCTTCGTGCGTTCAGATCGTTTGTGCCAACAACTTCGGCTCGCAGGCCTTGCTTGCCGATGGTTCTTGATTCGAGTCAAGAAAAAATACCTAGATCTGTTGCAGCCAGGCGATCTCGGTTGCGGTGAAGCCTGCGGCTCGGCGTGCCTTCTCATTGAAGGGCGGGCGCAGGCGTGGCGCTTCATGGCGCTTTGTCAGCTCCAGGTACAACGACTCGGGCTCCAGGCTGTTCTTCTCGCACAGCCAGCGATACCAGTGGTTGCCTATGGCCACATGGCCCACTTCTTCGCGCAGGATGATGTCCAGAATGTCGCAGGCCGCCAGCGCATCGGGCGCATGGGTGTTGCGCAGCTTGTTCTGGATTTGCGGCGTGGCGTCCAGGCCGCGCGCCTCCAGCGTTCTTGGAACCAGAGCCATGCGGGCCACGATGTCGCCTGCCGTTTTTTCACACATGGTCCACAGTCCCTGGTGGGCCGGGTGGTCGCCATAGTCCTGTCCATGGTGCTGGCGCAGGTGGTCGCGCAGCAGGCGGAAATGCTTGGCTTCCTCGGCGGCCACCTGCAGCCAGTCGTGGTAGTACTGCCCGGGCATGCCGTCGAAGCGCCAGACGGCGTCCAGTGCGAGGTTGATGGCATTGAACTCGATATGCGCAATGGCATGGATGAGCACGGCCCGGCCTTCGAGGGTGGCAGGCGAGCGGCGCGCCACGGCTGTGTGGTGCTTGAGCTCGGGCCGGGTCGGTCGGCCGGGAAGCTCGGATTCGGGGATGTGCAGTGTCGGTGCTGTTTCTGCTATCGAATAGAGAGCTTTTTGTGCATGCAAATCAATGGCTGCAGCAGCTTTTTCCTCTGGGTCTGTAAGGCACAAGACCTCTAGCGCGCGATGACGTAACTCCATCCCTACAATTCTAGGTTCTATAAAGAGGCAACCCACAGGGAGACAAGCAGATGGCAATTTACGAACTCGACGGCGTTGCGCCGCAGATCGACGAGACCGCCTGGGTGGCCGACAGCGCCGAGGTCATGGGCCGCGTCAAGCTGGACAAGGACGCCAGCGTCTGGTTCGGAGTCGTCATCCGCGGGGACACCGAAAACATCAGCATCGGCGCGGGCTCCAACATCCAGGATGCCAGCGTGCTGCATGCCGATTTCGGCAAGCCGCTGACGGTGGGTTGCAATGTGACGGTTGGCCACCAAGTAATGCTGCATGGCTGCTCGATTGGCGATGGCTCGCTTATCGGCATCGGTGCTGTGGTGCTCAACGGCGCCAGGATAGGCAGGAACTGCCTGGTGGGCGCAGGCTCGCTGGTGACCGAGGGCAAGGAATTCCCCGACGGCTCCATGATCCTCGGCAGCCCCGCCAAGGTCGTGCGCCAGCTCTCGCCCGAGCAGATCGAAGGTCTGCGCCAGAGCGCCAGGAACTATGTTGAAAATGCTCGCCGCTTCAAGCGCGGCTTGCGCAAGCTGGGCTGAGGGCCCAGCTTTTTACCGGAATCGATTAGCGTGTCTGAACTGCATAAATTCATTTTTGACGGCCTGCCCGTGCGTGGTGCCATTGTTCGCCTGACTGACTCCTGGCAGGAAATCCTGCAGCGCCGTGCCGGCAACAAGGATACCGGCGCCTACCCCGAGGCCGTCAGCACCTTGCTCGGCGAGATGACGGCGGCTGGCGTGCTCATGCAGTCCAACATCAAGTTCAATGGCGCGCTGGTGTTTCAGGTCATGGGTGACGGCCCGGTCAAACTGGCCGTGGCAGAAGTGCAGTCGGATCTGAGCCTGCGTGCCACGGCAACGCTGGTGGGAGAGGCCAATCTGCCCCTGCGCGGCCAGCTGGCCCCGCTGGCGGAGCTGGTCAATGCCCATGGCGCGGGCCGCTGCGCCGTCACGCTGGATCCCAAGGACCGCCAGCCCGGCCAGAACCCCTATCAGGGCGTGGTGCCGCTCAACGATGGAGCCGGCGGTCGCTTCGAGCGCCTGTCGGATGCGCTGCAGTTCTACATGATGCAGTCCGAGCAGCTCGACACCGTGATGGTGCTTGCCGCCAATGACCAGATCGCTGCCGGCCTGATGCTGCAGCGCATGCCTGTGAAGGGCGAGGCGAATCTGGCTGCAGCCACCGAAAGCGGCGAGGCCGAGCACGATGCCCAGGGCCTGAACGAGGAATACAACCGCGTTGCCACGCTGGCCTCCAGCCTGACGCAGCAAGAGCTGCTGACGCTGGATGTGGAGACCATTTTGCGGCGCCTGTTCTGGGAGGAGAAGCTGCTGCGCTTTGCTCCTCAGGCCGACGAGCAGGCCCCGCGTTTCGCCTGCACCTGCAGCCGTGACCGAGTGGCCGCCATGCTGACGTCGCTGGGCGAGGAGGAGGTTGACTCCATCGTGGCCGAGCGCGGCAAGATCGAAGTGGGCTGCGACTTCTGCGGTCAGCAATACCAGTTCGACGCCATCGATGCGGCGCGTCTGTTCACCGAAGTGCAAAAGCAGCCGCCCAGCTCCAGCTCGGTGCAGTAACTGGGCATTGTGCTTGCGGCTATTGATCTGTGATTGTGGTGGAGACACCCAGCAAGGGCTCAGGTCGGGGCAGCGCAGCTGTCTTTCAGCTCAGAAGAGATAGGTGATAGGGCGCGAGGCGCCTCAAGGGGCGCTTTTCAAGGCCTCGAACAGCGCCAGTTCGCACTCGGGGTCGCCGCATTGCTCGCAGGCTTTGCGGCGTATTTTCTGGCTGGAACTCCAGGGGTTCTGGCTTGAAATCCAGTCCCAGTCTGCGGCCGGTTCTATGAATTTCAAAGAGGCAGCCAGTTGCTGCCATTGGGCAGAAGGTCTGCCGTACAGCATCACATAGCTCTGCGAGCGTGCTTGCAGCAGCGCACGCCATCGGCTGATCTGCTCAGCGATGGCGAGGTCCGGGTCGGCATCGCGCCAGTCCTGGCCCAGCACATAGACCAGGGCGTCGGCCGGCCATTCGTCGCCGGCTGCAGGTGCACTGCATTGCCAGGGCGTGGCATGACCCGCATCCAGGCGGGCCTGCAACAGGCCATGCGCCATGCCGCGTGCCAGGGCATGAGGTGCACCCAGCAGCACCAGAGTGGGTGCAGGAACAGCAAAGCCAGCTCGGGGCTGGCTTTGAGGCAGAGCGGGCGCCGGCTCAGCGCTTGGAAACCTGAATATAGATTTCATTGGGTTTGACCATGCCCAGCTCGTAACGGGCCTTTTCTTCCACGGTGGACAGGCCGTCCTTGAGGTCGTTGACCTCGGACTGCAGTCTGTCGTTTTCCGATTTTTCGAGGGCGTTGGCCGCGTACTGATCATTGATCTGCTGCTGCAGCTCGTGCACATAGGCCATGCTGCCATTGCCCAGCCAGAGCTGGGCATGAATGGCGGTCAGCAAGACCAGTAAAGTGACGCAGACGACGCGGTTGACCATAGAAAAGGTGGCTTAAAAGTAGCTTGTTAGCAAGAGACACCGGGCAAGGGCCGCCCCGCAGCAAGGGTGTCGTCCCCCCTAAAGGGGGAAGGTGCGAAGCGGCTCAGGGGGGGCTCTTGTTTAGCGCAGGTTGTAGAAGGCAGCGCGGCCGGGGTACTCGGCGACATCGCCCAGATCTTCCTCGATGCGCAGCAGCTGGTTGTACTTGGCGATACGGTCGGAGCGGCTCATGGAGCCGGTCTTGATTTGACCAGCATTCAGGCCCACGGCGATGTCGGCAATGGTGCTGTCTTCGGTTTCGCCAGAGCGGTGCGAGATCACGGCGGTGTAGCCGGCGCGCTTGGCCATCTCGATGGCGGCGAAGGTCTCGGTCAGGGTGCCGATCTGGTTGATCTTGATCAGGATCGAGTTGGCGATGCGCTTTTCGATGCCTTCCTTGAGGATCTTGGTGTTGGTCACGAACAGGTCGTCACCCACCAGCTGAACCTTGGCGCCCAGGCGCTCGGTCAGGATCTTCCAGCCATCCCAGTCGCCTTCGTGCATGCCGTCTTCGATGGAGATGATGGGGTACTTGTCGCACCAGCCGGCCAGCATGTCGGTCCACTGGGTCGAAGTCAGTGTCATATTGCCTTCGCCGGCCAGCACGTACATGCCGTCCTTGTAGAACTCGGATGCTGCGCAGTCCAGGCCCAGGGCGATCTGCTCGCCGGGCTTGTAGCCGGCCTTTTCGATGGCTTCGATGATCAGCTGGATCGCGGCTTCGTGGTTTTCCACGGAGGGTGCGAAACCGCCTTCGTCGCCCACGGCGGTGGACATGCCATTGTGGTGGATGATGGCCTTCAGCGCGTGGAAGACTTCGGCGCCCCAGCGCACGGCTTCACGGAATGTGGGGGCACCCACGGGGATGATCATGAACTCTTGCAGGTCCAGCGAGTTGTTCGCGTGGGCGCCGCCGTTGATCACGTTCATCATGGGCACGGGCAGCTGCACGCCGCCCATGCCGCCGAAGTAGCGGTACAGGGGCAGGCCGGCTTCTTCGGCAGCGGCGCGGGCCACGGCCATGGAGACAGCCAGCATGGCGTTGGCGCCCAGGCGGCTCTTGTTGTCGGTGCCGTCCAGGTCGATCAGGGTCTTGTCCAGGAAAGCCTGCTCGGAAGCATCCAGGCCCAGCACGGCTTCGGAGATTTCGGTGTTGATGTGCTCAACAGCCTTCAGGACACCCTTGCCCAGGTAACGGCTCTTGTCGCCATCACGCAGTTCAATGGCTTCGCGCGAGCCGGTGGATGCGCCCGAGGGCACGGCGGCACGGCCCATCACGCCGGATTCCAGCAGCACGTCGCACTCAACGGTGGGGTTGCCGCGGCTGTCCAGCACTTCGCGGCCTACGATGTCAACAATGGCACTCATTGCATTTCCTTTGGGTTTCTGAAATCGGTACGTGCAGGCTGACTTCTTTCATGAAATCACGCCCAAGCGCTTGTGCATTAAGCGCAAGCTGCTATCAAAATTGTGAAGCCGACTCTTCTCCACATGCTGCGCGCGCGCCGTGCACGCGACGAGTATGGAAGAGGCTGCGGCGGCTATTGTGCACAAATTTGGTGGGCCGCTTTTGCCTTGACGTGTTGCAGCAGTCGAATTTCTTGCGCAAGACGTTTCTGTGCAAGCATTCGGACACAAAAGCGGATACAAAAAAGGCATGACGCCACGCTTTATCGTGTCGGTCATGCCGGGGGGCATCATCTGCTCAGGCGCCGGTGCCCGTCCTGGGGCGGCCGGGGCGTATGGACGTGCAGGCCTGCTGCAAGGCCGTCATGTCGCTGCTGATGCGCTGTGTATGCATGCTCAGGCCTGGAAGTGGTCTTCCAGGAAGCCGTTGCGTTTGGTCACATCGTCCAGCGCCACCAGGGTTTCGAGCAGTGCCTTCATGTGCTTGAGCGGCACGGCATTGGGGCCGTCCGACAGGGCGTTGCAGGGATCGGGGTGGGTTTCCATGAACAGGCCTGCCACGCCCACGGCCACGGCCGCACGCGAGAGCACGGGCACCATCTCGCGCATGCCGCCGCTGGATGTGCCGTTGCCGCCGGGCAGCTGCACGCTGTGGGTGGCGTCGAACACGACAGGGGCGCCGGTCTCGCGCATGATGGCCAGCGAGCGCATGTCGCTGACCAGGTTGTTGTAGCCAAAGCTGGCGCCGCGTTCGCAGGCCGTGAAGCTGTCTGCGGGCAGGCCCGCTTCCACCGCTGCAGCACGGGCCTTGTCGATGACATTCTTCATGTCATGCGGGGCCAGGAACTGGCCCTTCTTGATGTTCACGGGCTTGCCCGACTGGGCCACGGCGCGGATGAAGTCCGTCTGGCGGCACAGGAAGGCGGGGGTCTGCAGCATGTCGACGACAGACGCCACGTAAGGCACTTCGGCTTCGGTGTGCACATCGGTGAGGATGGGCACGTTCAATTCCTTCTTCACCTTGGCGAGGATCTCCAGGCCTTTTTCCATGCCGGGGCCGCGAAAGCTGGTGCCCGAGGAGCGGTTGGCCTTGTCGAAGCTGCTCTTGAAGATGAAGTGGATGCCCAGAGAGGCAGTAATTTCCTTGAGTTGCCCGGCCACGTCCATCTGCAGCTGTTCGGATTCGACCACGCAAGGGCCGGCGATCAGAAAGAAGCGCTTGTCCAGACCAATATCAAAGCCGCAGAGTTTCATGGTGGGTTCCTTTTTGCACGCCGCGCATGCTTCAAAAACTGAAGCTGCCAGCGCTCTACATTGAATGGTTTCAACATCATTTGATGCTGAAGTCATTGATTTTCAAGCGCTGGCAGCTCCTATTTCAGGATTGATTCCGAAGGAAGGGAATCAGGCCTTCTTGCCCGACTGGGCCTTGTTGTCCATGGCCGCCTTGATGAAGGCGTTGAACAGCGGGTGACCATCCCAGGGGGTGGACTTGAACTCGGGGTGGAACTGCACACCGATGTACCAGGGGTGGACCTTGGCGGGCAGCTCGACGATTTCGGTCAGCTGTTCGCGCTGGGTCAGGGCCGAGATCACCAGGCCGGCTTCGCGCAGCTGGTCCAGATACTGGGTGTTGGCTTCATAGCGGTGGCGGTGACGCTCGGTCACCACGTCACCGTAGATGCTGTGCGCCAGCGTGCCCTTTTGCACGTCGGAAGACTGTGCGCCCAGACGCATGGTGCCGCCCAGGTCGGAGTTCTCGTCACGGGTCTTGATCGTGCCGTCCGCATCCTTCCACTCGGTGATCAGGGCGATCACGGGGTTGGGGGTGGCCGAATCGAACTCGGTGGAGTTGGCGCCAGCGAGGCCTGCCACATGGCGGGCGTACTCGATGGTGGCGACCTGCATGCCCAGGCAGATGCCCAGGTAGGGCACCTTGTTCTCGCGGGCAAACTTGGCCGTAGAGATCTTGCCTTCCACGCCGCGCGAGCCGAAGCCGCCGGGCACCAGAATGCCGTCGTAGTCCTTGAGCAGCTTGGTGGCATCCGCGTCGTGGATGGTTTCCGAGTCCACATGCGTGATCTTCACGCGAACATGGTTGCGCATGCCGGCGTGCTTGAGCGCTTCGTTGACCGACTTGTAGGCGTCGGACAGTTCCACGTACTTGCCCACCATGGCAATCTTGACTTCGCCCTGGGGATGCTCGGTCTCATAGACCAGATCGTCCCAGCGCTTGAGATTGGTGGGAGGCGTGTTCAGGCGCAGCTTGTCGCAGATCAGGCCGTCCAGACCCTGCTCGTGCAGCATGCGCGGCACCTTGTAGATGGTGTCCACGTCCCACATGGAGATCACACCCCACTCGGGCACATTGGTGAAGAGGGAGATCTTGCTCTTTTCCTCTTCAGGCACCTGGTGCTTGGCGCGGCACAGCAGCGCATCGGGCTGGATGCCGATTTCGCGCAGCTTCTGCACGGTGTGCTGGGTGGGCTTGGTCTTGAGCTCGCCGGCCGTCTCGATGAACGGCAGGTAGGTCAGGTGCACAAAGGCGGAGTTGTTGGGGCCGAGCTTGAGCGCCAGCTGACGCGCAGCTTCCAGGAAGGGCAGGGACTCGATGTCGCCCACGGTGCCGCCGACTTCGCAGATGGCCACATCCACTTCGTGGTCGGTGCCCAGGCCCGCGCCGCGCTTGATGTATTCCTGAATTTCGTTGGTGACATGGGGGATGACCTGCACGGTCTTGCCCAGATAGTCGCCACGGCGTTCCTTTTCCAGCACGGACTGATAGATGCGGCCCGTGGTGAAGTTGTTGCTCTGACGCATGCGCGTTTCGATGAAACGCTCATAGTGGCCCAGGTCCAGATCGGTCTCGGCTCCGTCATCGGTCACAAACACTTCACCGTGCTGGAAGGGCGACATGGTGCCCGGGTCCACGTTGATGTAGGGATCGAGCTTGATGAGGGTGACTTTGAGACCGCGCGACTCGAGGATCGCTGCAAGGGAGGCTGAGGCGATTCCCTTACCGAGGGAAGACACCACACCGCCGGTGACGAAGACGAACTTGGTCATGTCTTTTTTTGGTGGTGGTAAAACAGGATTATAGGTTCGCCACGAATTTCGGCGTGGCGTACAGGGATGCTTGTGCGGCGGCAAAGCCGCTCAGGTCTGATAAATTGCGCAGCATGAATGACGTGTTCGCAGGCAAACATCTGGTGCTGGGTCTCTCCGGAGGCGTGGCTTGTTACAAATCGGCCATGCTGTGCCGCTTGCTGGTCCAGGCCGGTGCCACGGTGCAAGTGGTCATGACGGAGGCTGCCGAGCAGTTCATGACGGCCGTCACCATGCAGGCGCTTTCTGGGCGCGCAGTCTACACCTCCCAGTGGGATGTGCGCGAACCCAACAACATGCCCCACATCAATCTGAGCCGGGACGCCGATGCCATCCTCATCGCGCCCTGCAGCGCGGACTTCATCGCGCGCCTGGTGCAGGGTCGCTCGGACGAGTTGCTCAGCCTGATGTGCCTGGCCCGCCCCATGGAGAGCGTCCCCCTGCTGCTGGCCCCGGCCATGAACCGCGAGATGTGGGCCCACCCCGCGACCCAGCGCAATCTGGCTCAGGTGCAAGCCGACGGTGCCCAGGTGCTGGGCGTGGGCAACGGCAGCCAGGCCTGCGGCGAGACTGGCGATGGCCGCATGCTGGAGCCCGAGGAAATCATGGAGGAGCTGGCGGCGCACTTCACGGCCAAGAGCCTGCAGGGCCAGCATCTGCTGGTGACGGCAGGCCCGACCTTCGAGGCGATCGATCCGGTGCGCGGCATCACCAACCTGTCCAGTGGCAAGATGGGCTTCGCGATTGCCCGTGCAGCGCGCGAGGCCGGTGCCCAGGTCACGCTGGTGGCCGGCCCGGTGCATCTGCCCACGCCGCGCGGAGTGACCCGTGTCGACGTGCAGTCGGCGCGCCAGATGCAGACTGCCGTGCAGTCCCTGGTGGCGGGGGCCTCGATCTTCATTGCCACGGCCGCTGTTGCCGACTGGCGTCCGGCCGAGTTTTCCGATCAGAAGATCAAGAAGGATGGCTCGGGCGATGTACCGGCCATGGATTTTGTCGAGAACCCCGACATTCTTGCCGGCGTGGCCCAGTCCGATCAGGCCCGGTCCGGCAAGCTGTATTGCGTGGGCTTTGCTGCCGAAAGTCATGATCTGCTCAAGCACGCCAGTGCCAAGCGCCTGCGCAAGAGCGTGCCGCTGCTGGTGGGCAATATCGGCCCCGCCACCTTCGGCAAGGACGACAATGCCCTGCTGCTGATCGACGATCAGGGCTCCAAGGAGCTGCCCCATGCCAGCAAGGACGTGCTGGCGCGCCAGCTGGTCGATGAAATTGCGCAGCGCCTGAGCGCCAAGCGTCCCTGACCCGTGATCCCAGGAGTCCGAACATGAATCTCTCCAGCTATGAAGGCCCGCGCAATGGCGACTATGTGGCGTATGTGGATCAGCTGATGCGAGCCAGTCCCGAGTACCGCCGCACGCTGCGCAGCATCGACGGAGCGATTCAGACCGCGGTCGTCACGCCCGGCTCGCAAGCCGCCTCACCCATGTCGCAGCTGCGCAGCACCTTGCAGAAGGCGCGCGACATGGCCGAGCAGGCGCAGCAGGTGCAGGGAGCGCGAACCACGGCGGCCGGTCAAGCGGCCCAGCGCACGGCCGCTGCACGGCGCCCCAATACGGCCGTGACCAAGCAGGAGGCGCAGCAGCGCTTCAAGGCCATGGAGCGCGAGATCGAGGGACAGAAGGCCCAGAACGGTCGCAAGCCCTGGGTGTCTCCGGGCTCGCTGGCGCTGATCGTGGGCGGGATGATCCTCTCCCAGTTCATCCAGGGCTTTGGCGTGCTGCTCGCCATCATGGGCCTGATGTCGCTGGTGGGCGGTGTGCTCAAGCGCCTGCAAGGCCGCTGACAGGCGCCAGGCGCCGACGCTTGCCCTGCACAGGGCACAATGGCGCCCTTCAGGAAAACCGCTGGCGGCTGCACGGCAGCTGCCGCAATGAATGCAAGGCCCGGCTCACGGGCCTTGTTTCAATACAGACAAGACTGGCCAGATACTTATGAACGTTGATGTAAAGATTCTCGATGCGCGCCTGCGCGACAACCTGCCCGCCTACGCCACTGCCGGCAGCGCCGGCCTGGACCTGCGCGCCTGCATCGATGCCCCCGTGACGCTGGAGCCCGGCCAGTGGCAGCTGATCCCCACCGGCATGGCCATGCACCTCAAGGATCCCAATTACGCGGCGCTCATCTTGCCGCGCTCGGGCATGGGCCACAAGCACGGCATCGTGCTGGGCAATCTGGTCGGCCTGATCGACTCCGACTACCAGGGCCAGCTCATGGTCAGCGCCTGGAACCGTTCGCAGACCGCCTTCACGCTGCAGCCCATGGACCGTCTGGCCCAGCTGGTCATCGTGCCCGTGGTGCAGGCACAGTTCAATCTGGTGGATGACTTTGCCGACGCCAGCGAGCGTGGCGAAGGCGGCTACGGCTCCACCGGCAAGCAGTAAGCCTGTCCAAAGGCCTGTACCTCGCGCCCCATGAGTCGCCAGAGCCGTCAGAGCCGCCGTCGCTCTGCCTCCTGGACCCAGGTGCAGCTGGGCCGCGACCAGCATATGCGGCGGCGCCTGCAAAAACGCCACTGGCTGCATCTGCATGCCGCTTTGACCGGCGGCCTGAGTCTGGCTGCCATGTCCCTGATCAGTCTGTGCCTGCTGCATGCCGGTGTGCACAGCATGGGGCTGCGCTATGGGCTGGCGCTGGCCTGCGGCTATCTGCTTTATCTGTTGCTGGTGCGCCTGTGGGCCGGCTGCATGCTGCGCCGCGACTGGGATACGGGCGATGCCGGGTCCGATGTCCCCGGCTCCAGTGGCAAATCAGGCGGTGCCGATACTGCGAATACTGCGGGCCTTGAAAGCGGGCAGGGAGGCTCCTACGGCGGCGGCGGTGCGGGCGGTCACTGGGACGATGGTGCGGCCGTGCCTGATATCGCGCCTGCGTCATCGGGCCTGAAGCTGCCCGATGTCGATGTGTCGGGGCTGGACGGACTCGACGAAGGCGCCGTGGTGCTCGTGCCGGTACTGCTGGTGTTTGCCGTCCTGCTGGTGGCGGTCACGGGCATGGGCTCGCTGGTGTGGCTGGTGTTCGGTGCCGATCTGTTTCTGACCGTGGCGGTAGAGGTGGCGTTTGCGCTGCTGATGACCCGAACCCTCTATGTGGTGGAGCGCGAAGGCTGGCTGCTGGCAGCCTTGCGCATCAGCTGGAAGCCCGTGCTGGGCGCCCTGGTCGCGGCCGTGGCGCTGGGGCTGCTCGCCGATTGGCTGTTTCCCCAGACCGATACCCTGGCGCAGGTGCTGCGCAGTCTTTGATCGACTTCAGTCCTGGTGCCTGGCGCCAGGCAGTTGCAGTTGCATGCGCAGCCCGCCCAGCGGCGACGGCAGCGCCTGGATGCTGCCGCCATAGGTCTGAACCAGATCGCGCACGATGTCCAGGCCCAGGCCGGCGCCGGGTCGCTGTTCGTCAAGCCGCTCGCCGCGCGCAAAGATGCGCTCGCGCAACTCGGGTGCAATGCCCGGGCCATCGTCGTCTATGCATAGCGTCAGGCGCTGGCTGTCCTCGCTTGCCGGCTGAACCTTGAGCACAACCTTCGACCTGGCCCATTTGCCGGCGTTGTCCAGCAGATTGCCCAGCATCTCCATCAGGTCCTGGGAGTCACCCTTGAAGTCCCATTGGGTGGCATCCCCCTGCAGCTCAAAGCGTATGCTGCGCGCCGCATGCAGCTTGTCCATGGTGTGCACCAGGGAGTGCAGCGGGCCGGCCAGCGCGGTGCGCAGGCCATGACCCTGCTGCGCCGCTGCTGCGGCGGCACGGGCACGGGCCAGGTGATATTCGACCTGGCGGCTGGCACTGGCGACCTGCTCGCGCACCAGGGTCGCCAGCGGGCTGTCCTGCTGCGCCGCCGCGTTGCCCATGATGCTCAGCGGGGTGTTGACTGCATGGGCCAGATTGCCCGCCTGGGTGCGGGCCCGCTCCACCATCTCGGCATTCATGCGCAGCACATGGTTGAACTCCTGAACCAGGGGCATGATTTCTGCCGGGTGTTCCCCCCTGATTTCAGAAGCTTCGCCCTGGCTCACGGAGGCCAGCTGACGGCGCAGGGCGGCCAGCGGAGCCAGTGCCAGCTGCAGCTGCACGACCACGGCGGCGATCAGCCCCGCTGCTAGCATGCACAGCGCGGCCACCAGCATCTTGGTAAAGCGCTGCAGCGGCGTGGCCAGCATGGCCGCGTCGGCAGCAATCATCAGGCGCAGCGGCGGGGCATCGGCCTCGGGCAGCTGTACGGTACGCGTCACGATCACCAGGGTGTTGCCATTGCCGTCCGACATATGGCCGTAGCTTGCCGGTGCATGCAGGGGCAGTGTGGGCTCCCAGACCTTGTCGGCCTTGAAGAAAGGCCAGTCCAGGGTCTGATCCCAGAGCGAGCGCGAACGCTGGATGCCGGCCTGCACGGTCTGTTGGCCGGCAGCGTCAAGCTGGTCCACCTGCCAGTACATGCCCGACAGCGGCTGCTGCAGCAAGGGGTCGCCGGAGAAGGGGGAGACCGTGACCGGGACGGCCTGATCGGGCTGGTAGTTGACGGCGCCGCTGAGGCGGTCGAGCTTGGCCACCAGTTGGCCGCGTAGTTGCTGAGTCAGATGCTCGGCAAACAGCGTGCGCAGGCCCCATCCCGTGAGCAGCAGTGCTGCCAGCACCCATATCAGGGCGCCGGCCAGCAGTCGCAGGCGCAGCGAGTTCTTCCAGGAGCCCGCGCTCAGCGGTGGCGGCTGCTGGGTCATGGGGGAGTTCAGGGTGTGCTCGGACATAGGCTTTATTCTTGGTTGGATGGCGCAACCAGGCGATAGCCCAGGCCGCGCACGGTTTCGATCGAGCCTGCAGGCAGTTTTTTCCGCAGCCGCCCGACAAAGACCTCGATGGTGTTGGAGTCGCGGTCGCTGTCCTGCGGATAGATATGCTCGGACAGCTCGGTGCGCGAGACCACGGCGCCCATGCGCTGCATCAGCATGGTCAGTACCTTGAATTCATGGCTGGTCAGCGTCAGCGCCTGACCTTCGACGGTGACACGGGCCTGGCGCGAGTCCAGGGTGATGGAGCCGCATTGCCACAGCGCGCTGGCATGCGGGCTCAGACGTCGCAGCAGGGCGCGCAGACGCGCCAGCAACTCTTCCATGTGGAAGGGTTTGGCCAGATAGTCGTCGGCTCCGGCATCCATGCCCGCGACTTTTTCATGCCAGGCGGCTCTGGCGGTAAGGATCAGCACCGGCATGGTGCGGCCCTGAGCGCGCCAGGCGCGCAGCACGCTCAGCCCGTCGCGCATCGGCAGGCCCAGGTCCAGCACCGCGGCGTCGAAGCTCTCCACCTCGCCCAGGTATTGCGCCGTCTCGCCATCGGCGGCCGTTTCCACGGTGTGGCCGGCCTGCAGCAGGGCCTGATGCAACTGCTCACGCAGCGTGGGTTCGTCTTCAATCAGCAGAATTCGCATGCTCTACAGCCTTCCTGAGTGCCGGGATTCACTTCTTGCGCTTCATGCTGATGAGGCTGCCGTTGCTGGCATCGATCTCCAGCTTGACCACCTTGCCATCGCTTTGCAGCAGCCGGATCTCGTAGACAAAGCGGCCGTCCTCGCGGTCGAACTCCACCTTGATGACCTGGCCCTGGTATTGCTGCTCGACCTGATCCAGAACGGTGCGCAGCGGCAGCACCTGCCCCTGGCGCAAGGCCTGGCGGGCGAGTTCGTGATCGTTGTCGCCGGCATCCGAGGTGGCGGGCCACAGGCTCAGCGCGGCAAAGCCTGCCGTTGCCAGCAGCATGGCCAGCACGGCATGAAGGGCGCGCCGGCGTGGGCGGTGCGCAGATTGCGGGTCATTCGAAGCGTTGAAAAAAGACATGGCGAGCGGGCTGGAGTGGGAGGTGATGAGGTCTGGTTGCGTGCTGCAGCCAAGGTTATAGGCCTGCATCGATGAATGAAAGCTGAATGGCGGCTTCAGAAACGGTTCAGAAGGGAAGGCGAACAATTGGCTGCAACCCGTAACAGAGCACCTCTCGCCCGGCGGGCCGTCTTCTTGTACCCATCGTTCACCAACCGACCTCAGGAGTTTTCATGTCTCGTCTCCAAACCCCCGTCTTTGCTATGTCCGCTCGCGCCCTGTCGCTATACCGGTCCATGCAGCGCGGCGGCGGCATTGCCCTGCTTGGGGGCGCCGCGCTGCTGTCCGCGGGCACCTGCCTGGCCGCAGAAAACTCCCTGGCGGACCGTGCCTCGGCCTCGGTGGCCGCCGTGCGCGGCATGGCGCTCGGGCCTACCCTGTCCATCCGCGATGTCTGCGACCGGCTGGAGAAGGCCGGCTATCGCGAATTTCAGGAAGTGGAATGGGACGACGGCCTCTACAAGGTCAAGGCCACGGCCAGCGATGGGCGCTTTGTGAAGCTCTATGTCGACGGCCGCAGCGGCGAAGTACTGCGCGTACGCACCAAAGGCTGAGATTGCTATATGTTTGATAGCTTCCAGCGCTTTGTGATGGCGGTTTCAAATGATATCTGTATCGAAAATGAGTGCTGGACAGGGCAAGGCGCTATGGTTTGAAGAGTTGTAAACGGCTGTGCTTTGCTCAAAGTATTGTGAGCAAATGTGAAACCTGTCGTCCTGGCGAGCCGGTGCTGCGTTGCAATGGAAAGGCAGACCGAGCAAGGTTTGCAGAGCAACTCATAACAGGGACTGCGGCGCATGGAATGTGCATGCGCCAATCAGGAGATTTCCATGCAAATCAATCAACGCTGGGGCCGGTTGGCCATGGTGAGCGCAATCGTTGCGGCTCTGTCGGCCTGCGCGGCCTATCCCCAGGGTGGCTACCAGAGCGGCGGCTACCAGGGAGGCTACTCCCAGGGTGCTTATTCGGGCTCTGGCTACCCTGGCAGCACACAGGCCTACCCCGTGGGCAACAACCAGGTCCAGACCTATCCCGCCAATAACTGCGGCTACAACAACCCCAACTGCTACTCGCAGCAGCCCCAGCAATACGCCCAGCAGGGCCGTGTGATGAATATCGAGACCGTGCGCGTGCAGGACGGCAGCGGCATTGGCGCGGGCGGCGCGATTGCCGGTGGCGTGATCGGCGGCGTGCTGGGCAACCAGGTGGGCAAGGGCTCCGGCCGTACGCTGGCAACCATCGCCGGTGTGGCTGCAGGCGCTTTCGCCGGCAACGCCGTGCAAAACAACATGGGCGGCGGCAGCGTGCGCGATATCTACCGCGTCACCGTGCAGCTGCAGGACGGCAGCGTGCGTGCTCTGGACTACCAGCAGCCTCCGCAGCTGAGCATCGGCGAATACGTGCGTGTGGAAGGCAACCAGATCTTCCGTCGCTGAGCAGACAAGCGCGCATGACAAAAGGGACTCCGAGGAGTCCCTTTTTATTTCTTTGCCTGAAGCGATGAGTAATGCTTGAACCTGTGGCGCAGCGTCACTCAGTGACAGCAAGCAGAGCCTGGGCGGCCCCGCCGCCTCGCAGCGAAGCTGTCGTCCCTCATTGGGGGAAGGCGCAAAGCGCCTCAGGCGGTGTCAATGCAGTGTTTCATTGCCCGGGGCCATGGGCTCGATACGGAAAAAACCCGTACCGGCCGTGCCGCGACCGATTTCTTCCTCGGTAGCCTCGCGCACGGCTTCGATCTTGAGGTGCAGGCGGATGGCGATTCCGGCCAGCGGGTGGTTGCCGTCCAGCACCACGTGCTCGGGATAGATTTCCGTGACCGTGTAGAGCAGATCGGCAGGTACGGGGTTGGTGCCCTTGGGCATGGCGCTGCTCTCGAAGCTCATGCCTTCCTCGATCTCTTCGGGAAACAGCTCGCGCTTTTCCAGAAAGATCAGGCTCTCGTCATAGTCGCCGAATGCCTCTTCGGGCTCCAGGTGCAGGTCCAGCGTGGTGCCTACGCCGTGGCCTTGCAGAGCCTCTTCGATGCGCTTGAACAGGTCATCGCCGCCGACGAGAAATTCCACGGGCTCGTCCAGCACGTCCAGCTCCTCGCCCAGGGTGTCTTTCAGTGTCCAGGTCAGGGCGACCACGCATTGTTGGGTAACTTCCATGGTGTGTGTATGCAGTTGGTGGGCCGCGGGCCAGTCCCGCAGCCGAAATTGAAACGCCGCCACGACCGTGGCGCAATGGCAGGCATTGTCCCACGCGCTGCCCGGAACTGCAGCACAGGCCTTTTGTTACACCCTGCAAAAAGCACTTGCACGGCCTTCACATTGGCGCTCTTGCAGGCCTGCATACTGACCCCATCTCTGCTGTAAGTAATTTGCGGGATTAAAGGAAGGCACCATGACCTCTCAGGAACAACAACTGCTGCAAGACCTGTGCGCCAGGCTGACGCTGACCCAGGGCCAGCCCAAGGACGCGCAGGCCGATGCCGAGCTGCGCCGTGGATTGAGCAATGCGCCCGATGCGGTCTACTGGCTGGCCCAGCGCACCTTGATGCTGGAGCAAGCCATTGAGCAGGCCCAGCAGCAGATCGGCGAGCTGCAGCAGCAGGTGAAGCAGGCGCAGCAAAGCCAGAGCCAGGGCGCAGGCAGCTTTCTCTCGGGAGGCCTGGGCACGCACTTCGGTCGCGCTCCCGAGCGTTATGCCGAGGACGGCGGCTACGCTGCCAGTGCCCAGCCACCCTATCAGCCTCAGAACCAGCCCCAGTATCAGCCGCAAGCCGCGCCTCAGCCCTCCAGCTGGCGCGACCGTTTCTTTGGCGGTGGCTCGGCGCCGCGCGCTGCAGCGCCGCAGGCCTACGGCCAGCCAGCTGCCCCGACTGGCAGCAGCTTCCTGGGCAATGCCGCAGCGGCTGCGGCCGGCGTGGCGGGCGGCATGTTTCTGTTCAACGGACTGGAGAATCTGATGGGCGGCCATCACGCTAGCTCGGGCAGCCAGAGCGGGGGCAGCGAAAGCAAGTCGCTGGCGCAGGACAGCAGCAGCCAGGGCCTGCATGGCGACAGCGGCAATACCGCCAGCCTTGCCAACGACGCGGGCCTTGGCAGCATAGACAACTCAGCCAGCTTTGACAGCGGCAGTTGGGACGATGGCGGTGGCTTCTTTGACGATGACTTTGCCTGATTACATGCTTTGAGATTTTTGAGGCTCAAGCCCTTTTCCATCAAACGCTAGCAGCTATGGATTAGATAGTGAGAAGGAAAAAAGAAAGCCACCTGGCGTTTTCAAATCAGGTGGCTTTTTTAATTTCAGTAGCGATGGGCGCGAGCTTTAACTAGGGCGCGACCTAAGTGTGGGACAGCAAGCAAGCGCCGCCGCGCAGCAAAGCTGTCGTCCCCCTCTGCGTAGCAGAGAGGGGGAAGCGGCGGGGCCGCCTAGGCAAAGCCGCTCAGGGGGTCTTTAGAACGGATAGTGGCGTTCTGCGGTCTGCATGGTCACCCAGCGGGTTTCGGTAAAGGCATTGATGCCCTGCTGGCCCCCGAAATGGCCATAGCCCGAGGCCTTGACGCCACCAAACGGCATCTGGGCTTCGTCATGCACCGTGGGGCCGTTGATGTGGCAGATGCCGGCCTCGATGCGTGCCGCCACACGCCAGCCGCGGGCCGTGTCCCGGGTGAAGACTGCGGAGGACAGACCGAACTCGTTGTCATTGGCCGTGGCAATGGCTTCTTCCTCGCCGTTCACGCGCACGATGCCTTTGACCGGGCCAAAGGTCTCCTCGTGGAATATGCGCATCGCCGGCGTCACATGGTCGATCAGCGTGGCGGGCATCAGCGTGCTCTCGGCCTTGCCGCCGCAGACGATTTTTGCGCCCTTGGCCAGCGCGTCGTCGATCATGGCATTGCAGCGCTCCACCGTAGCCAGATCGACGACCGAGCCCAGCACCACGGGGCCCTTGCGCGGGTCGCCCAGCGGCAGGCTGCTGGCCTTGGCGGCAAACTTGGCGATGAACTCGTCGGCCACCTTGTTATCCACCACAAAGCGCTCGGTAGACATGCAGATCTGGCCCGAGTTGGCAAACGCGCCAAAGGTGGCGGCGTTCACGGCCGCATCGATATCGGCATCGTCGAGCACCAGGAAGGGGGCCTTGCCGCCAAGCTCCAGCAGCGCAGGCTTCAAGTGCCTGGCGCAGGTCTGGCCGATGATGCGGCCCACCTTGGTGGAGCCGGTAAAGCTCACGCGGCGCACGGCCGGGTGGGCCACGATGGCTTCGACCACGCTGCCCGCATCGGCGGGCGCATTGGTCACAAAGTTCACCACGCCGGCGGGCAGGCCTGCGTCCTGCAGTGCCTCGATGATCAGGCCGTGGGTGGCGGGGCAGAGTTCCGAGCCCTTGAGAATCACGGTGTTGCCGCAGGCCAGGGCCGTGGAGATGCTGCGCACGGCCAGGATCACGGGAGCATTCCAGGGCGCGATACCGAGTACCACGCCGGCGGGCTGGCGCACGGCCATGGCCACGCTGCCGGGTACGTCGGAGGGAATGATCTCGCCATTGATCTGCGTGGTCAGCGAAGCCGCCTCCAGCAGCATGCTGGCGGCCAGATGCACGTTGAAGCCGGCCCAGATGCCCGAGGCGCCGGTCTCGGCAGCCATGGCCGCAGCAATCGCTTCGCCCTTGGCTTCCAGTGCCTGCGAGGCCTTCATCAGCATGGCGCGGCGGGCGTTCGGCCCCAGTTGCGACCAGGCGGGGAAGGCGGCTGCAGCAGCGTCGCAGGCGCGAATCGCATCCTCGGTCGTGGCTGCCGGGGCGCGTGTGGCGACGGATCCATCCAGCGGATTCTTGCGCTCAAACGTTGCGCCATTGCCGGCTGCACATTCCTGGCCGGCGATCAGCATTTTTTGTTCGATCATTTTTCATCTCCTTTTTGACGTGAAAGCAGTCATCAAAGCTGCCTGTTGTTCATATCGTTGAAATTAGACGCGGCCCGGCACAGAGGTGTCGAGCAAGGGCCTAGGCGGCCCCGCCGCCCCGCAGCGATGGGCTGCCCCAGCGATGGCACCGTCCCCCTCCGGGGGAAGCGGCGAAGCCGCTCAGGGGGAGTCATCTCAATGTTCGCCGCCCAAGTAGGCGCGTCTGACAGCAGCACTGCTGCTAAGTTCTTGTGCCGAGCCTTCGCCCACGATGCGCCCGGTTTCCAGCAAGTAGCCACGGTCGGCAATGGCCAGGCTTTGGCGCGCGTTCTGCTCCACCAGCAGCACGCCCATGCCCAGTGTCTTGATGCGCGCCAGGGCTGCGAACAGCTCTTTGCACATCAGCGGCGACAGGCCCAGCGAAGGCTCGTCCAGCAGCAGGATGTCGGGCTGGCTCATGAGAGCGCGGCCCACGGCCACCATCTGCTGCTCGCCGCCGCTCATGGTGCGAACGACTTGCGGCAGGCGATCACGCAGCTTGGGAAAGAGGGCGAAGACCTGCTCCAGATTCCGGGCCTCGTTGGCGCGTGCGCGCCGGGGCTGTGCACCCAGCAGCAGGTTTTCCTTGACGCTGAGATCGCCGAACACACCGCGCCCCTCGGGCACCAGGGCCAGGCCCGATTGCACGATGGCATGCGGCGGCAGCTGCATCAGCTCCTGCCCGGCCAGTTGCGCGCTGGCACCGGCCTGCGGCGTGACCATGCCGCCCAGCGCCTTGAGCAGGCTGGACTTGCCCGCTCCGTTGGCGCCCAGCATGACGACCAGCTCGCCGGGCTGCACCTGGAGGCTGACCTGGTGCAGCGCCTCATGCTTGCCGTAGCTCACCGAGATATTGCGCACTTCAAGCATGGCTTGCCTCCGCCGACCGGTCTTCATCTGCACTCACTTCTTCCCCCAGATAGGCGCGCACCACCTCGGGCTCCTTGAGCACCAGGGCCGTGGGGCCGTCGGCTATTTTTGTGCCCGCGTTCATCACCACGCAGCGGCTGCACAGCGCGTGCACGGCGTCCATCACATGTTCGACCATGAGAATCGTCAGCCCCGTGGCCTGCAGCTGCCGGATCAGTGCAATGCCCTGCTGCAGCTCCGTGGGGTTCAGGCCTGCCAGCCATTCGTCGAGCAGCAGGATCTGCGGCTCCAGCGCCAGCGCGCGGGCCAGCTCCAGGCGCTTCTGGTTGATATAGGTGAGCTCGCCTGCGGGAGTATTCGCAAATTCGGCCAGACCCACCTGCTCCAGCAGTTGCAGGGCACGCGCAGCGGCAGGTTTGCCAAACAGTGGCCTCGGCTTGAAGGCCATGCCGGCAATGACGTTGTCGGTGCAGGTCATGGAGCCCAGCACCTTGACCAGCTGGAAGGTGCGCGCCACGCCCAGGCGGGCGATCTGGTGGCTTTTGAGCGGGTGGATGGGCTTGCCGTTGAATACGATCTCGCCGCCGTTGACGGGCAGGGCGCCCGAGATCAGGTTCATTGCCGTGGTCTTGCCCGAGCCATTGGGGCCGAGCAGACCCACGACCTCGCCCGGGTAGACATCAAAGCTCAGTTCGTTGACGGCCACCAGGCCGCCGAAGCGCTTGGTGGCGCCGCGCACGGAAAGCAGGGTGGCGGTCTTCATGGCTGGCCTCCCTTTTTGTGGAACAACTTGGCCAGCACGCCCGACAGGCCCTGGGGAATGAAGTACACGATCACGATGAACACCAGGCCCAGCAGAATCGAGAAATGGTTGGGGAAGTTGGCACCCAGGTACTCGAACAGCAGCACCAGCGGCACGGCCCCCAGGATCGGGCCGAACAGCGCGCCGGCACCACCGAGCAAGGCCATGATCAGCGTCTGGAACGAGACGGCGGGAGCAAAGGCAATGCTGGGGTCGATATAGGTCCAGCGCGGAGCCATGATGGCGCCGGTGACGGTGATGAACACGGCGCTGACGGCGAACAGCAGCAGCTTGGCCGTGGTGGTGTTGATGCCCACATGGGTGGCCACGGTCTCGTCCTCGCCGATCACGCGCAGCGCCAGACCCAGGCGCGAGCGGTTGATGAGGGCGCGCAGCGCCAGCACCAGGGCCAGCATGGCCAGCAGCTGCCAGTAGATATCGAGCTGGGTGATCTCCACGAAAACATAGCGGCCCAGATCTTTGGTGATGTTGACTTCCCACCAGGTGACGAGCTGCTTGACCAGCTCGGCCAGGCCGAAGCTGAAGATCACAAAGTACACGCCCGACAGCCGCAGCGTGGACAGCCCCACGATCAAGGCCATGACCAGGCCCACGCCGGCCGCAATCCCCAGCACGGCGCCCCAGGGCAGGGACTCGCCGAACACGGCGGTGACATAGGCGCCCATGCCGAAGAAGGCGACGGTGGCCAGCGAGATATAGCGCGTCGGTCCAGAGAACAGCGCCCAGGCCGTGGCCAGCACGCAGTACATCAGGATGCTGATCATGAGCGAGAGGTAGTACTCGTCCGTCAGCCAGCGCGGCAGCAGGGCCAGGCTCAGCAGGGCGGCGGCGCTGACGGCCCAGATCAGAATTTCTTTGCGGCTCATCGTGCAGTCCTCCCGAACAAACCGGTGGGCTTGAACAGCAGCACCAGCAGGAACACCGCGTAATTGACGGCCAGCGTCAGGCCGGGGTCGACAAAGGAGGCGACCAGCGTTTCGGCAAAGCCCAGAAGCATGCCGGCGACCAGGCAGCCCATGAGATTGCCCACGCCGCCCATGATGACGACGATCAGCGCCTTCATGGCAAACATGGTGCCCATGCCGGCCGAGAAGGGCAGAAACATGCTGACCAGCACGCCACAGATCGCCACCAGCGCACCGCCCAGACCATAGGCCAGTGCCGCCGTGCTGCGCACATTGATGCCGACCAGATGTGCGAACTGCGGTGCCACGGACACGGCGCGCACTACGGCGCCGGCGCGGGTGCGCGTCAGCAGCAGGTACAGGCCGCCGCCCAGCACGACCGCAAAGCCCAGCACCAGCAGACGGTTGGCCGCGACCTTGCTGCCCAGGATCTCCACGGGTTCGGACAGATAGCTGTAGCTGTGATAGTCGCCGCCGAACATCACCAGCATGACGCCCTGGACGACGAAAAGCATGCCAAAGGTGGCCAGAATCGAATCCACCTCCAGCGCCGGTCCGCCCTTGGCGCGGCGCACCAGCGGCGTCAGCAGCAGCTGATAGATCAGCCACTGGATGGCAAAGCCCAGCGGCACCACCAGCAGCACCAGAAGCAGCGGTGAAATACCCCAGCTGCTGACCGCAAAAAAGGCCAGGAAGGCCGGTGCAATCAGAAACTCCCCATACGAGAGATTCATGATGCGCGCCACGCCATACTGCAGCGTCAGCCCCATGGCCACCAGGCCATAGAGCCCGCCCAGCATGGCGCCAGCGAGAAGGATGTCTATTAAATTCATAGCGTATACCGCTGGTGATTCATTGTTCTTGTTATGAAATCAATGCAAAGTGCTTGGAGGACAAGCGTGAGCAGCTCTTGTTTTGATTCTTATAGAAGCTGGACGAAATCTTTGAATAGGCATGACTCAAGCGAGAAACATCGAGCAAGGGCCTAGGCGGCCCCGCCGCCCCGCAGCGAAGGTGTTGTCCCCCTCCCATAGCGCGAAGCGCGTAGAGAGAGGGGGAAGGCGCGTAGCGCCTCAGGGGGAGCTGCGGGGGATAACCGCAGGCTTAACCCCCGCCCGGTTCGTCGGCGCAATCGCATTGAACTCGCCGTTCTGCCACTGGCCCACATGCCAGAGCTTGGTCAGCATCTGGCCTTCGAGTTTGACGGGGCCGAGCACGGTCTCGAAGCTGCCGCTCTTGAGCTCCTGGGTTACGGCGGCGCGGTCGATCTTGCCCACACGCTCGATGGCCTGCTGCAGCATCTGCAGCGAGGTGTAGACGATGGGGCTGGCAAAGCGGTCCGATTCCTGGCCGGTCACCTCCTTGAAGCGCTTCAGATAGGCCTGCATCTGCGGGTTGCCGGCATCGATGCCGCCCGGCGCCATCACGCCTTCAGCCGCTGCGCCGAACTTGCCCTTGAACATGGGGAATTGCGTTCCCACACCGGTGAACAGCACCTTGGAAGTCAGGCCCAGCGTCCTGGCCTGCTCGTTGATCAGCATGGTGTCGGGCGGGTAGGAGTAGGCCACGAAGGTGTCGGCACCCTTGCCCTTGGCCTCGTTGATGATGGGCGTCATGTCCTGCGTGCCGATCGGATAGCTCTTGTCGTAGACCAGCTCGAAGCCATGCTGCTTGGCGGCCTTGCGCGTGGCATTGGCCAGCTCCACGCCAAAGCCGTCGGCGATGTTGATCATGGCGATCTTGTTGTTGATCTTGCCGTCCTTCTTGGCCTTTTCCAGCATGGCGACCAGGCCCTCGGCATATTCGCCGCCCGTGCCCAGGAAGAAGAAGGCATGCTTCCAGCGCTTGGCCAGATCCGGGGCCTTGTCGGTCACCGAGGTGGCGGCCAGCAGCGGGTATTTGTGCTTTTCGTAGGTCGGCCCCACAGCCAGGTTTGAGCCCGTGCCCCAGGGCGGCAGCACGAAGTCGACCTTGTCCTGGGTGATCAGGCGCTCGGTGGCGCGCACGGCCTCTTCGGTGCTGGAGCGGTCGTCGTATTCGATGACCTCGATGGGCACGCGCTTGTTGTAGGTCTTGAGCATGATGCCGCCGGCGTCGTTGATCTCCTTGACCCAGAGCTTGTAGTTGGGCGCCGTGGTCACGGAGGTGCCGCCCGCGTTGACCCCGGTCTTGGCAATGGCCCAGCCGATGCGGATGGACTTTGGCGCTTCCTGGGCCAGGGCCTGGCCGCACAGACCGGCCAGGGCGGTGGCTGCGACCAGACTCTTGAGAACAAAACGCTTGTCGGCGAATGTCATGCTTGTCTCCTTTTTGATGGACGGGTGTCCGGGTTCTTCGGCCATCGTAGGAAATCGCGGCGCAAGGGGCTTGTCTGGGCGTGCACTGCGTCTTGTCTGTGCATGCAAGTGTCTGTGGGTAAACACTGATTTCCCTGCGAGGTGCCGGTTTTGCCCGGCTCCGGGTCTGGGTCGCTATGGATAATGAAGCATCCTGTTACTTCTTCAGGAGCCCAGATGCGGCCAGACATTCCTGCCTACCAAGTGACCGAGAAGATGACCGAGATGCAAGGCGCTCAAGCCGTGGGCGCCTGGCAGCACTGGATGTCCACGCTCTATGGACTGGAGAGCGATGTCTATGGCGACCAGCATTTCTCGGCGCGACTGGGCACCTTCGAGCTGGGACCTGTGGGCATGACCCGGATCGAGGCCAGCCGCCATCGCGTGCGACGCACTTCGGCCAGCATGGCGCGCCGCAGCACCGACTTTCTCAAGATCGTGGCCCCCTGGCATGGCGAGGCCCGCGTCTGCCAGAACGGGCGCGAAGCCGTGGCGCGCAGCGGCCAGTGGCTGATCTACGACACCACGCAGGAGTACGAGGTGCTCAACCCCGAGTGGTGCGAGCATCTGATCATCACCTTGCCCAAAAGCCGTTTCGAAGACCATGGCCGCGCCATCGATGCCCTCATGGGACGCTATGTGGGCGGCGGCGAAGGCGTGTCCCGCATTGCGCTGGACATGATGCGCGGCACCTTTGCCGAATGCCGGGCCATGGGCCAGGGACTGGCCCAGCATGTGACGGATTCGCTGCTGCAGCTGATCCAGCTGTCCCTGCTCGATGCCTGCGGCCGTGCGGCCTCGCTGAGCGCCAGCGAGCTGCTGCTGGGCCGCATCAAGGCCTATGTGCGCCAGCACCTGCGCGATCCGGCCCTGAGCGTCGATGCCGTGGCCGCAGCGCTCAACTGCAGCAAGCGGCATCTCTACAACGCCTTTGCCGATGAGCGGCTGTCCATCAGCCAGCATATCTGGGCCGAGCGCGTGGCCCTGTTCCAGCGCGAACTGCTCAGTCCTGCCAATCGCCACTGCACCTTGACGGAGCTGGCACTGGCCAGCGGCTTTGCCAGCGGCGCGCATCTGAGCCGCCTGTTCAAGCAGCACACGGGGCAGACGCCCGCGCAGTTCAGGGCAGGCATGTTTGGCTCCAAATTGCTCAATTAAGAGTTAAACAAGCCTAAAGTCCAGATACTAAATACGCTGTAAGCTATCAATAAAATAGCAAGCTAAAAACAAAAAAGCCACCCGGCGTTTTCAAATCGGGTGGCTTTTTTGCGTGCTTGGCTGCGACCAAGAGCGTTGGATTGAGCATGCTCTAACTCAGGAATACCGAGCAAGGGCCGCCCCGCAGCGAAGGTATTGTCCCCCTCCCGCGCAGCGAGAGAGGGGGAAGCGGCAAAGCCGCTCAGGGGGAGCCTCAGATATCAATCCCGCACTTTCCCGGAGCCAGAATGCCGTTGGGGTCCAGAGCACGCTTGATCTTGCGCTCGATATCGCGCTTGACCGGACCGTAGCTCTGCGCCACGCGCTCCTGGAAGGCGGTGTTCACGCGGTACACGGCATAGCCTTCCTTTTCGAACTCGTCCAGCAGCTCGGCAAAGCAGGCGTTGGCACGCTTGGTTTCCTCTTCGTTGCTGCGGTCGTACAGCACGTCGATGACATGGTGCATATCGCGCCAGCCGACGATGAACTCGCCCACATAGTCCAGGCCATGCTTGTTGAGGATCTTCTTGGCCAGCGACTTTTGCTTGTCGCACTCGCTGCCGCGTGCCTGCGACACAGGGGCAAACCACATCGAGCCGCCACCTCCGCGCCAGTTGTAGAGGCCGAATTCCTGCAGGTTTGGCACGCCTGACATGAGCTGGGCACGGTACTTGAAGGGCTGGGTGTCTCCGGCCATCTCCTCGGTGATCAGGCGGCCCTTGCCCAGTTTCCTGAGCGCGTCCTGCACGATCTTGAAGTTGACGTCGACCTGCTCCCTGGTGCCGTACAGCGCAGCGTAGACATTCCAGGCGCCCAGATGCTTGTCTTTCTGGATCTGCTTGAGGATGGCGTCAGGCGTATGGCCGGGCTCAGTGGTGTAGTCCGAGCGGCGGGTGTTGCAGGTGGACGCTTCCCACAGCACGCCGGCAATCACCACCGAATTGGGGATGACCTGGGCGATGCGCAGGGGGCGGATGAATTCCACGATCTCGGAGATATCGCTGTCTTCGTCGAACTGGATTTCCAGCGGCTTGAAGACCGGGGGCTTGGGCATCAGCCAGAAACCCATCTTGGTGCAGATGCCATAGTTGGACTGGGTGAACATGCCGTCCAGTGTCGGGCCGTAGCCCCACTTGAAAACCTGCCAGGCCTTGTCGCCCTTGACGCCTCCCATGCCGGTGCGCAGCACATCGCCGTTGGCCATCACCACTTCCATGCCGCACTGCATCATGAAGTGTTCGCCATAGGGGGTGTAGCCTACGCCGCGGTCCATGGTGTTGCCCAGAGGACCGGCAATGGCAGAAGGTGCCGAGAACGACAGCATCAAGGGAATCTTGTTCTCTTCGAGGTAGTCGTAGAGCATCTGGTAGGTCACGCCAGGCTCGACCAGGGCCGTGCACAGTTCGGGGTCCACGTGGATGATCTTGTTCATCTTGCGCAGGTCCAGCACCACCTGGCCGCGCTGGCCCGGTGCGGCCGAGCCGTAGCCGAAGTTGCGGCCGGTGGAGATGGTCCACACGGGCACCTTGTGCGCGTTGCAGATCTTGAGCACCTCTTGCACCTGCTCCACGGTGGTGGCAGTCACCACGGCCGATGGCGTGTGCTCTTCGGTAGGCACAGCCATCATCACCTTGGTGTAGGGACGAACCAGCTCGTCCTTGATCATCACATTGTCTTCGCCCAGGGCTTTCTTGAACTGGGCGATGGCCGCATCAAAGCTGCTCTCGCTCATGCCCTTGGGCAGGGCCATGTATTTGCTTGTCATGCTCTGCTTTCCTTGTTTCTTAGATTACGCAGCTAAAGGACACGCGGGCTTCCTTGCCTGCTGCCGCCGTGGTGGTGTTCATGACTTGACTGGACGCCAGCGACCGACCCAGCGCCTGGGCCCAGTCGGCGGCGGTGCCGTCCACGCGATGGTGTTCCACGGTCAGCACGCGGCCACCGCTGGAGCGAACCAGATCCAGCACCAGCGTGGCCGAGGCGTCGTCGAGCAGACCCACCAACAGGGTTTCCTGACTGTCGGTCAGCAGCTCGCCCAGTTGGTTGAATGCGGCGCTGTCCAGGCCTTGAAGGCCGGTGTGCAGCGCATTGCGGGATGTGCTCTGAACACCGGCCACAAAGGCCTTGTCCAGTGCGCTGGCGTGCATGGAGGATGTCACGGCCAGCACCTCGGCAGAGCGCGTGGCTGCGCTGGCGGTGCGACCTGCGGCGGAGGTGGCAGCCTGTGCCCAGCCTATGCCGGAGACAGCCAGACCTGTTGCGGTCAGAGCTTTGAGAAGGGAGCGACGATCGGATTGCATTACATCGTCCTTCTTATTTCTTGGCTGGCTCGACAGCCTTGGGGGCCTCTGTCTTGGACAGGTAGTTTGCCAAGTCTTCCAGCGTGGCATCGTCGATATCGGTCACGCGAAAGGATGGCATGGCGTTCATGCCGTTGCGCGCAATGATCACGTAGGTCGCGGGCGGAAAGCCGCGTCCCTTGATGACGGGGCCTATGCCGGCTTCATGGCATTTGGCGCAGGTCTTTTCGTAAAAGCGCTGGCCGGGGCCAGTGCCGTGAGAGTCCGCAGCCGAGGCAGCGAGGCTGAGGCCGGACAGCAGGGCTGCCAGGGCCAGTTGGGAGGCATGTTTCAACGTGGGTCTCCGGTGGTTCTGTGGGTCGGCAGACACAAGGCGCGGGTTGGGGTTCGCGCCTTGCCCATGCGGGCGCTGCACCTGAGGTCTTTGCCTCATGGCCCAGTGCCCGCGATGGAGGTTTCAAGCGAAGACAGCAGTCACGCCTGCCGGCTATGACTGCTGTCCTGGGTGCTTTAGAAGGGGTAGTGACGTGCGGTGGTCTGCATGGTGATCCAGCGGGTGTCTGTGAAGGCATCGATACCGGCCTGGCCGCCAAAGTGACCGTAGCCCGAGTTCTTCACGCCGCCGAAAGGCATCTGTGCTTCGTCGTGCACGGTGGGGCCGTTGACATGGCAGATGCCCGCCTCGATGCGGCCGGCCACGCGCCAGCCGCGCGCTGTGTCCCTGGTGTAGACGGCGGAAGACAGGCCGAACTCGTTGTCGTTGGCCATGGAAATGGCCTGCTCTTCGCCACGCACGCGCACGATGGCTTTTACCGGGGCAAAGGTCTCTTCACGGAAGATTCGCATCTCGGGAGTCACACCGTCGATCAGCGTGGCGGCCATCAAGGTGTCGCTGGCCTTGCCACCGCACAGAATCCTGGCGCCCTTGCTCACGGCATCGTCAATGAGTTCGTTGACACGGTGCACGGTGTTCATGTCCACGACGGAGCCCAGCACCACAGGGCCTTTGCGGGGGTCGCCCAGAGGCAGGGTTGTGGCGCGGGCCACCAGTTTTCCGATGAATTCCTCGGCCACGGCCTCGTCCACGATGATGCGTTCGGTGGACATGCAGATCTGGCCCGAGTTGGCGAAAGCGCCAAAGGTGCAGCCGGCCACGGCGGCGTCGATGTCGGCATCGTCCAGAACCAGGAATGGGGCCTTGCCGCCCAGCTCCAGAATGACCGGCTTGAGGTATTTGGCGCAGGTCTGGCCGATGATGCGGCCCACGCGCGTCGAGCCCGTGAAGTTCACGCGGCGCACGGCGGGGTGAGCCACCATGGCCTCGACCACGGCGCCGGCATCTTCGGGCGCATTGGTCACAAAGTTCACCACGCCTGGCGGCAAGCCGCCTTCCTGCAGCGCTTCGATGATCAGGCCGTGCGTGGCAGGGCACAGCTCAGAGCCCTTGAGGATCACGGTATTGCCGCAGGCCAGCGGCGTGGCAATGGCGCGCACGGCCAAGATGATGGGGGCATTCCAGGGGGCGATGCCGAGCACCACGCCGGCAGGCTGGCGCACGGCCATGGCCATGCTGCCGGGAATGTCCGAAGGAATCAGCTGACCGTTGATCTGGGTGGTCAGCGATGCGGCTTCGAGAAACATATTGGCCGCCAGATGCACATTGAAGCCGGCCCAGATGCCGGAGGCGCCGGTTTCTGCCGCCATGGCTGCGGCAAAGGCCTCGGCCTTTGCTTCCAGTGCCTGGGAGGCCTTCATCAGCATCAGCCTGCGTTCTGTGGGGCCCAGGGCTGCCCAGGCCGGGAAGGCCGCTTGAGCGGCTTCCACGGCACGCACTGCATCGGCTGTTGTGGCGGCCGGGGCACGCGTGGCGACCGATCCGTCCAGAGGGTTCCTGCGCTCGAAAGTGGCACCATTGCTGGCCTGTGCGGTCTGACCGCCGATGAGCATGCTTTGTTCAATCATCTTCGCTTCCTTCACTACCAAGGGCGCGTGACCTCGGTCACTGCTTGTTGATGCACGTTGAAAAGTGGGAGCTGGTGTCGTTGCGCAAGGCTTGCGTCACCGGGCTTGTCTCCACCTTTTGTGGTGTTTCGCCTGAGACTGGCGTGTGAGTGATCGTAGGAAAAGCCTTGGCAAGATGCTGTGCGCAATGTGCACAAACCGTTTGACGAATCGTGCACGCAGCCTAGGGTTTGCACTAGTTTTAATACAGCGTGGGAGATTCTTGCCGGCCTGAGCGCGAAAGTGCTCACTTCCCGATAATTGCTGTACTTTGTCGGCACAGGCAGAGATAGATACAACGAGGAGTCAAGGCCCATGACCGCGCCCGTGGTACTGAGTACCGATGGTCTTCCCGAGAAGGAAACTGCACCAGCCTGGCAGGACTGGATGGCGCAGCTGTTCTCGGGTCTGGATACGGATCTGTATGGCGACACCTGTTTTGACGGGCATCTGAGCGTGGCATACGCAGGCGATGTGATGCTCACCAAGCTGGATGCCGGGCGCCACCGCGTCATACGCGACAGCCACCGTCTGCGCGACAGCGAAGCGGCCTATCTCAAGATCGTGGCCCCCTGGAGCGGCCATGCCGAGGTGGAGCAGCACGGCAGCAAGGCCTGCGTGAGCAATGGCAGCTGGGCCATCTATGACACCTCGCAGCCCTATGTGGTGGCCAATCCCCAGCACACGGAGCACCTGATCATGATGGTGCCCAAACAGAGCATTGCCGAGCGAGGCCTGCGTCTGGAAAACCTCATGGGACGCTCGGTGGGAGGCAGCGCCGGCATTGCGCGCATTGCTCTGCAGACCATGCGCAGCACTTACCAGGAACTGGACAATATGGCGGCACCGCTGGCGCGCCGCGCCGGGGAGTTGCTGGTGGACATGGTGCATCTGTCCCTGCAGGCACTTGGCGGGCAGGCCACGGCGGTGACACAAAAGCAGGCCCTGTACGACCGCATCTGCGAGCATGTGGCCTGCCATGTGCGCGACCCCGGGTTGTCGGTCGATCAGGTGGCCGAAGCACTCAATTGCAGCCGTCGGCATCTGCACAATGCCTTTGCGGGGCGAGACCAGTCGCTGGGCGGCTTCATCCAGCAAAGCCGGCTGGAGCTGTGCATGCGGGAGCTGCATTCACCGGCGCTCGCGCACCGCACCATTACAGAAATTGCCATGGGCTGCGGTTTTGGCAACAGCGCGCACTTCAGCCGTGCCTTCAAGGCCTATGCCGGTATGTCGCCGTCCGAGTTCAGAGCGCTTGGTCATTGATCTGTGCTGACCAGCGTTTTCGAGGCCTATAGGACAATGCAGTCCGTTGCTTAGAAAGCAGGACTGTATTCATGGACATCAATACGCCGCTCACCCTGCTGGGTGGGCTCACAGCCTCTCAATTCATGCGCCGCCACTGGCACAAAAAGCCCTTGCTGGTGCGCCAGGCCATCCCCGGCTTCAAGGCCCCGATTCCGCGTGCTCGCCTGCTGGCCATGGCGGGCGAGGATGGCGTGGAGTCGCGCCTGATTCAACAGCTCGAAGGTGACAACTGGAAGCTCAGCCATGGTCCGCTGTCCCGTCGCAGTCTGCCTGCATTGACCAAGCCGGGCTGGACCGTGCTGGTGCAGGGCGTGGACATGCATGACGCCAAGGCGCATGAGTTGCTGCAGCAATTCCGTTTTGTGCCCGAGGCGCGCCTTGACGATCTGATGATCAGCTTTGCCACCGATCAGGGCGGCGTAGGCCCGCATTTCGACAGCTATGACGTGTTTCTGCTGCAGGCCCAGGGCAAGCGCCGCTGGCGCATCGGTCGTCAAAAAGACCTGTCTTTGCAGCAGGGCAAGCCACTGAAAATCCTCTCCAATTTCGAGCCCGAGGAAGAGTTCGTTCTGGAGCCCGGCGACATGCTGTATCTGCCGCCCAAATGGGCGCATGACGGAGTGGCAGAAGGCGAATGCATGACGTATTCGATAGGCTTTCGCTCCCCCGATCGCAGCGAGCTGGGCCGTGAATTGCTGCTGCGCATGTCGGATGAGCCCGATGAGCCCGAGGCTCCGGTCATTTATCGCGACCCCAAGCAGGAAGCCGTGAGCAACCCGGCGCTGATTCCTGAAGGCATGTATGACTTTGCCCGCGAGGCACTGAAGAAGGCCATGGCCGAGCCGCTGGCGCTGGAGCGCGCGCTGGGCGAGTACCTGAGCGACCCCAAGCCCAATGTCTGGTTCGAGCATGGCGATGAAAACGGCATGTTCGAGAGCGTGGTGCTGGATCGCCGAACGCGCATGATGTATGACGCCAAGCACATCTTCATCAATGGCGAAAGCTATCTGGCGGGCGGCCGCGATGCCACCTTGATGCGCAAGCTGGCTGACACCAGGGCCCTGTCGCGCAAGGATCTGGCAACGGCCAGCGATGATGCGCTGGAGTTGCTGTCGTCGTGGTTCGATGCGGGCTGGGTTCGCTCAGGCGACTGAAACAGGGTGGACTTGTAACAGCGATCGTGCTAACTTACGGGTTTGTCCTCTGTGGCTTTTGTCGATTCGGCGGGCTTTGTATAGGTTATGTAAATCTTCGTCAAAGCTCTGTCAGGGATTTGACAGGAATAAATTTATGCTCCACAGTGTGACTCAAGGCAAGCGTGGGCTTGCCCGGTAAATGAGAACGCACCGATTTGTGCAGAATTGTTTAGTTGCTGTCAGTGTTAGTCAGCAATGGGCAAAACTACCTATAATGCGGGCTGAGTCGAATTTATCGTTTGACCTGATATGCCATAGCGATCAATAGCTGCAAAAGGCTGACCGTAATGGCAATCTGCATACCGTCTGCTGAACCTACCATTTAGGAAACTGTCATGAAGAACTCTCTGATTCTGGCTACCGTGATCGCTGCTGCTGCTCTGGCTGCTTGCGGCAAGAAGGAAGAAGCTCCTGCTGCTCCCGCTCCTGCTGTGGAAGCTCCTGCTGCTCCTGCTGCTGAAGCTCCTGCTGCTCCTGCTGCTCCCGCCGCTGACGCTGCTGCTCCTGCTGCTGACGCTCCTGCTGCCCCCGCCGCTGACGCTCCTGCTGCTCCTGCCGCTGACGCTCCTGCTGCTCCCGCCGCTGAAGCTCCTGCTGCCAAGTAATTCGCTGCATCAGCCAGCTTGAGGCCCAGGCCTCGAGCATGAAAAAACCGCACCCAGGTGCGGTTTTTTTGCGTCTGGGTTTTGCAGCGGATTTTCGAGCTGCGGATGCATGCTTGGCATGCAAGGTCTGCGTCTGGACCTGTATCTGCACTTGGGCGGATTCTGGCGGGCAAGCGCGCGCCATGAGCATTGCAGCCCCAGGCCCAGGCTCGATTCGTTCGGACATGAAAAAAGCCACCAGAGCGCAGTCCGGTGGCTTTTTTATGGGGCGCAGCGCTCTTTACTTCAGATCATCCGTGATGATGCGCACGATACGCTGGCCGTTGGTGGAGCTGTCCGGCTGGCCTTGCTCATTGAGCACGCTGACCTGGGACTTGTTGCCGTCACCCTTGACCTGGATCTGATACTTCTGAGGCGCAGCAGCTTCCTTGCCCTGGCTGAAGATCTTGCTGAAGAAGCCCTTGGACTCGGGCTTGGCGTTCGGGTCCACGTAGCGCACGTAGTAGAGGCCGCGGCTGCGGTCGCGATCTTCCACGGTGAAGCCGGTGCGGTCCAGTGCCACGCCAACGCGGCGCCATGCGCGCTCAAAGCCTTCTTCCAGCTGCAGAGTGGGCACGCCGTTGATGGTGTCCATGCGTGCGCCGGTCGAGGTAGTGGCCGCAGACTTGTCCGCCTTGGCGACGGCAGAGGCCTGCTCTTCGCTCACACCCAGCTTGACCATGATGCGGCGCAGGAACTCGGTTTCCAGTTCGGGGTCGCGAGGACGCGGCTGCCAGATGGTGTTGTCCTTGCGCTCGCTGGTGTAGACCTCCTGCATGCCACGGTGGGTGACATAGATGCGGGTCTTGCCATCGGGCTCGCGCTCCAGGCGGGTGCGGAATTTGTCGCGCTCGCTGGTGGAGTAGAGCGAATCGAACACCTTGCCCAGGCTTTTGCGGATGATGTCCTGAGGCAGCTTGGCGCGGTTTTCGGCCCAGTCGGTCTCGAGAATGCCCAGCTGGCGGTCTTCCATCGAGTAGATGAAGCCGTTTTCCAGCCAGAAGTCGCGAGTGGGTTCCCAGAGCTTGTCGGCTGCACGATCAACCACGAGCCAATGCTCGGCACCGTCACGCTCGATGCGGACGTCGCCAATCTTGTTGGCTGCAGTGTTGTTGTCGGTCGGCTTGGCTGCCTTGGCATTGGCCTGCATGGCAGCAGCGGATACCACGCCACCAGGGACGGTATAGCGCGAGTCTTGCGACAGCTGCGTCAGATCCGGAGGGACTTCAAGAGAGGGGGCCTGATTCTTGCCCGCGCTCTTGTAGTCGATCTTGGTCTCTTGGAACGTGGTCGTGCAGGCAGACAGGCCCAGCGCGATGCTGAGCAGGCTCAAACGTGCTGTTTGTTGTTTCACGCGGATTGTCCTTGGGTAGCGTTCAGGCTATGTGCGAAAAACCGCTAGCTTAGCGCAACTCGATCAGAGTACGCCAACTTTACGCAGAGCATCCTCAACAACTGCTTCGCATTGCTCGCTCAGCGGCGTCATGGGCAGGCGCATGGCGGGGCCGCACAAACCCATGCGGGCCGCTGCCCATTTCACGGGAATGGGATTGGCTTCGACAAACAGGCTCTTGTGCAGGGGCATGAGCTTGAACTGGATTTCCATGGCGCGCTTGGTATCGCCGGCCATGGCAGCCTTGCACAGCTCGCTCATCAGACGGGGAGCGACGTTGGCCGTCACGCTGATATTGCCGTGGCCGCCGCACAGCATCAGTGCCACTGCGGTGGGGTCGTCACCGGAGTAGACGCCGAAGCCGGCAGGCACGTCGCGGATCAGCCATTGAGCACGCTCGATGTTGCCTGTGGCTTCCTTGATGCCGATGATGCCGGGGATCTGGGCCAGACGCAGCACGGTGTCATGCTGCATGTCCGCAACCGAGCGGCCGGGCACGTTGTACAGAACCACGGGCAGGTCTCCAGTGGCTTCGGCGATGGCCTTGAAGTGCTGGTACTGGCCTTCCTGTGTGGGCTTGTTGTAGTAGGGAACGACCTGCAGCTGGCTGTCGGCGCCCACCTTCTTGGCGTACTTGGCCAGCTCGATGGCTTCGTGCGTGCTGTTGGCGCCGCAGCCGGCCATGATGGAGACGCGGCCGGCGGCCTGCTCCACGGCGACACGAATGATTTCGCAATGCTCTTCGACATTCACGGTGGGAGATTCACCGGTGGTGCCGACCACACCGATGCAGTTGGTGCCTTCGGCCACATGCCAGTCGATGAGTTTGCGCAGCGACGGGTAGTCGACGCTACCGTCTTCGAGCATGGGCGTAATGAGGGCAACAATGCTGCCAGTGAGAGCAACGGAGGGTGATGTCATATCCGCAATCAGAAAACGGTAAAAATGAATTCTACAAACAGGGACAGGGTGCAAGCAGTGGTTTGCTGTCAACAGTGTCTAGCAAAACTCTGTTTTTGTCGAAGTGTTGTCGATAAATGACGAAATGACGAAATATTTAAAATTTGTGCGTCATATTGTTTGTTGAAGCCGGGTCTGTTTTAGACAGCATGAAGGCCTTTGCACGGCTTTGCCGTTGCTGAAGATACTGCTGCGGGCTTTGCTTTCGTCCCCGGATCAGGCCGGCGAGCACCGCTGTGGCCCGGTGTCGCCATCAGTTCGCGCTGTAGTTCCAGGCGCTGATATGGGCCTGCGCCAGCCGCTCCATGAAGTCCTCGGCATCTGCCGAGCGCACCACGGTCACGCGCAGGCTGTCGTCATCGGTGGCCAGCTTGATCAGGGCCAGCTGGCGGCCAGCCAGATGTTCGGCCATATGCTCCAGGCCCGATTCAACACCGTCAGCGGGCGTGTCCCACTGCCAGTCATCGGTGCCGGGCAGCCAGTGCGTGGCGGCAATGCCCTCGGCATCCTTCCAGTCAAAGCGGGCGAACTGACCGGCAATGGCAAGCAGATGTCCCCAGTACAGGGTCAGTGCGTTTTCTCCAGCGGGCAGATGCATGACATCGGGGTCGATCTCGTCATCTTCATCCCAGCCCATGTCGTCAGGATCAGGTGCTGCCACGCAGTCACGCCATTGCTGCAGAAGGTCTGCGGCCCGGCTTTTGTCATTCAGGCAGAGAATGCGCGACATAGCCCGCATCCAGTCTTCATCCTCTGCCTCCATCAGTTGCGCGCGGGTCATGGTCGTGGTTTCGGGGGTGTCGCCACCCAGGCCCTTGAACATGCCGCGCAGCGCATTGCGGTAGTCCTCCCAGGTTTCTCCGGTGCGGGTGATGCTGAAATCCTGGATGGAGAACATGACCAGTTCGGCCTCCGGCCCTTCGCCCATGAAGGTGAGCAGTTCATTTTTCTTCGGACTGCAGTTCAGCGGAGGGCACCAGATATCAGGGGCGGCCAGCAGCTTGCCTTTGGTGTTGAAGATGCGGGGCTCGCCTTTTTCGGTGATGGCCAGAAGCTTGCGGCCGGGAAATACCTTGGGGGGCGAGCTGCTGAAGCCGCGCTCTATGGTCTTGAACTGACAGGGGATGATTTCCTGGCCGCGGATGTCGATCACGCCTTCGAGGATACGGTGCTCCTGTTCGCCCTGCTCGTTGACAAAGGGCTCCCGGACGCAGGCGACGGCCAGCTCTGTCTTGGCGCTGAAGTCGTTGATGTGTTCATAGCGGCCCGCATCAAACAGCGGCTGGCCGTCGGCCTTGAGCAGCAACTGGCACGAGTTGCCGTACGGGCCTTTTTCGGCACGGATGAATTCGTCCTGTTCCTCGTTGTAGTCGATGCTGCTGAGCCCTTCGTGCAGCAGCGCGAGGCTGGGCAGGCTGCGCAGCTCCTGCATGTTTTCCTGCCCCGGTGATCGGCAGGCCATGACCTGGGGTGTGACGGCATAGGCGTCGCGATAGCCCTCGGAGGGCGATACCAGCCAGATGCCGTTCAAATCCTTGATGCCGGACTTCGCGCCTTCGCCCGGCGTGGTCTCGGGGTAATGCACGCTCAGATGCTCGCCAGAGACAAAGGTCATGCTTGCGCCTTCCAAGGGTCGCTGCAGCCAGCGGCCATAGGGCGTGACCATGCCCACAGGCCAGTGGTCGCGCTCGGCCTCGTTCTGTGGCTTCAGGCCCGTGCGCGGGTGCAGCCTGGGCATGACGTAATAGCTTTCGGTCGCTTCGTCCCAGGCGCCATGGTGGCGCAGTTCGTAGTGATCGGCCAGCCAGGCGGGCCAGTCTTCTTCGCTTTCCTGCTCGATGACCTCGGTGCGGGCAATGACAGAATCGCTCCACCATCCCATATGGGATTGCGGCGCCCGCTTCAAGGCCTGCAGGGATTCGGGCAGCTCGCCGCCGCTGCAGCTCCATTGCCGGCATAGCTCGCGCTGGGCCTGCAAAAAGGTCGTGAACTCCGCTTCGTCAAAGTCATGCGGACATAGCGTGGCGCAGTCCAGCAACAGCCACTGGCGCGTGCTGGTGCTGATGGTGTGATCGATGTGCTGCCATTGCTTCTTGACGGAGTCGGGCCAATGCGCAGGGCTTTTTGCGGGCAGTGGCTCAATCACGCTCCTCAGCCATTGCCAGCGGGCCCGGACCTGCTCCATGGGTGCGGCCAGGGCCGAGAGGCTTTGCTTGTCCTGGTAGGCGCTGCAGGGCACCAGCTCGGGCAGATGCCGTGCATCGCCCAGCAACACGCTGAACAGCAGCGGCGTGCTGCTGAACCACTCGGCCCAGCCGTCGCAACTGCCGCCGGGCTCTGCGGGCCACTCTGTCGAGGCACTGGGGTGTTCGTTGTGGGCAAGCAGCAGGGCGTAGGCGGGCATGGCAGTCGGGCAGATCGGGGTGGGCAAGAGGGGGCGTCAGGCTTGCACAAGTGCTGCTGGTGCGGCAGGTGCGGCCGCGCCATCGGGCCGGATGGCAGCAATGCGCTGCACCACGCGCGCGGGCTGCTCAAGCAGACCGTGCTCGTAGGCGACGATGCTCCAGCCGGCGCAGACTTGCAGCAGCTCGCCGGGGGCGAGCAGGAAGTCCGGGCGCGAGGGCTTGCCATAGGCCTCGTTGCCCTGGGCGAAGGTTTCGTAGAGCAGCACGCCGCCGGGCTTGACGCTGTCCAGAATCTGCGGCCACAGCGGACGCCACAGATAGTTGGTGACGACCACGCCGTCAAAGCTGCGGCCCGTCAGCGGCCAGGCGTTGTTTTCGATGTCGGCGGTAATCGTCTCGGCGATATCCGCCACGGACCGGGTCGCCTCCGGCGCCCTGTCCACGCTGGTCAGGGTGTGGTTCAAGGCCGAGAAGAAACGGGTATGGCGACCCATGCCGCAGGCCAGGTCCAGCACCGATCCCTGCGGGCGTACCAGATGGGCAAAGCGGGCAATCCAGGCAGAGGGCGCCGGCGCGCAGTGGCTGGCGGTCGTAGCAGGAATGGCGGCGGGTGCGGGAGGCTGGGAGTTGCTGGTCATCTTGCGAAAACTATAGCAGTGCCCGCAGCCAAATCCTTGCATGCCTTGTGCGTCGATGCGTCGGCAGCAGCTCGCGCCGGCTCAGTGCGGCTTCACATCGTCCTTGAGGGCGGCCAGGGCCATGTCTTCCACCATGCCCGGGGCGATCAGCTTGATGAAGCGGCCCAGCTTGCCCTTGCCTGTCATCACCACTTCGCGCTGGCGGCGCTTCAGGCCGTCGAGGATGAGACGCGCGCATTCGGCCACCGTCATCGCGCCGTCTTCCTTGAGGCCGCTGACGCCTGCGGCCTCGCCTCTGGCGTTGTAGCCGTGGACGCGGATGCGCGTGTCCACCACGCCGGGGTAGGCGGTGGTTACGCTCACGCCGGCGGGTTTGAGCTCGATGCGCAGGGCTTCGAAGAAGCCGGCCATGGCGAACTTGCTGGCGCTATAGGCCGTGCGGCCCGGCACGCCGATCAGACCGGCCAGCGAAGACACGGCGACGATGGAGCCCTGGCTGGCCTTGAGGTGCGGCAGCGCCGCATGGGTGCACCAGACGCTGCCCCAGAGGTTGATGCGCATCAACCTCTCATACCAGCCCAGGTCTTGTGCGCTGACCTGCTCGAACAGCGCATGGGCAGAGACTCCGGCGTTGTTGATCAGGGCATCCAGCCCGCCAAACTGCTGCACGGCGGCGTCGATCAGTGCGCGGCACTGGGCCTCTTCGCTCACATCGGTGGGAACTTCCAGCACTTGCGCCCCCAGGGCTCGGCATTGTTCTGCCACGGCTTGCAGATTGCCGGCATTGCGCGCGGCCAGCGTCAGCTGCAGCCGGCTGCCATGGGTTTGTGCCAGCTGGCGGGCCATTTCGGCGCCTATGCCGTCCGAGGCTCCGGTGATGATGATGCGGGCCATGCTCTCTCCCGGCCATGCCGCCCGGGCCGGTTGCCCAAGAGCTCAGAAGCAGGCCCAGACCTGGTCTGCCAGTGTGAGCATGAATTCCGGTTGCAGATACAGGGCAAACACCGCCAGCAGCAGCACGAGCACGGCACACCAGATGGAGATGCGTTGCCAGAGTTTGAGCGGCATGGGGGTGTCTCCGGTATCAGGCTGCGCTGGGCGCGCTGCGCACAATGGCTGTCTCGCGCACGGGCAGGTTGACGATGGCGGCAAAAATGCCCAGGGCAATCGAGATGTACCAGACCATGTCGTAGTTGCCGTTGATATCGTAGAGATAGCCGCCCAGCCATACGCCCAGGAAGCTGCCGATCTGGTGGCTGAAGAAGACAAAGCCGCCCAGCATGGACAGATGCTGCACGCCGAAGATCTGGGCGATGGTGGCATTGGTCAGCGGCACGGTGGACAACCACAGAAAGCCCATGGCGGCGCAGAAGGCATAGACCGACCAGGGCGAGAGCGGGGCCAGCAAAAAGGCCACTGTGGCCACCGAGCGCAGGCCGTAGATGCCCGACAGCAGATAGCGCTTGGGCAGCTTCTGGCCCAGATTGCCGGCCAGATAGGTGCCGAAGATATTGAACAGGCCGACCAGGGCCAGCGAATAGCTGGCCACATGGGGCGCCATGCCGAAGTCCTTCAGATAGCTGGGCATATGCACGCCGATGAACATGACCTGAAAGCCGCAGACAAAGTAGCCCGCCATCAGCAGCAGAAAGCTGGGGTAGGTCCAGGCTTCCCTGAGTGCCTGGCCCACGGTCTGCTCGCGCTTGATGGGCGTGCTGCCGCCAAAGCCCGGCTCGCGCAGGCCAAAGGCCAGGGCGGCAATCAGCAGCGCGAACAGCGCGAGTATCAGCAAGGCATTGGACCAGCCGAACTGCGCGATCAGCTTGCCCTCCACGGGCACCATGAAGAACTGGCCGAACGAGCCTGCCGCTGCGGCCACGCCCATGGCCCAGCTGCGCCGCGCCACCGGAATCTGCCGGCCCAGCACGCCGTAGATCACGGCATAGGTAGTGCCGGCCTGGGCCGCGCCGATCAGCACGCCGGCGGTCAGCAAAAACACCGTGGAAGTGGGAGACAGCGCCATGCCGACCAGACCCAGGGCGTAGAGGACGGAGCCGCCGATCAGCACCTTGAAGGCGCCGATGCGGTCGGCCAGCATGCCGACGAAGATGCCCAGGATGCCCCAGGACAGGTTCTGCACGGCGATGGCCAGGGAAAAGTTCTCGCGCGTCCAGCCCATCTCCTGGGTGATGGGCTGCAGCCACAGGCCGAAGCCGTGGCGTATGCCCATGGAGAGCGTGACGATGGCGCCACCGCACAGAAGAATCTGCGCCATGGACATGGGGGCTTGAGTTGTCTTTGTAGTCATGCCGTGTGTGCGAAAAAAGGCTTGGGGGCGGTCAGCACACCACTGTAACGAAACCCGCTGTTTTGCGCCTGCACAGCTCGTCACATGCGTGGCAGTCCGGCCTGCCAGAATGCGATGGCAGTGCTGGGTTGCCTGGATGCACAGCGAATCAGAAAAATAAAAAAGTGAGCGTCTTACGTAGTATTTGTAAATGATTTAGGTAAAAAACTATATTAAATATATGAATTACATAAGGTAAAAGCTATCTTTTTGATAGTCTTCTCTGCGATAAAGATCCGGTAAAAACACGTTGCCAAGACAGATGTTCGGGCTTTGTGCAAGAGTATTGGGAGTAAACAACTGTGAATTTATCCAGCTCTCATCTGGAGAGGCTACTACAATCCGCCCCCATGGCAGTCAAACCGTCCAACGAATATTCCGAAGGCTCGATCCGCGTTCTCAAGGGTCTGGAGCCTGTCAAACAGCGTCCCGGCATGTATACGCGCACCGACAACCCCCTGCACATCCTGCAGGAGGTGATCGACAACGCTGCCGACGAGGCGCTTGCCGGCTACGGCAAGAAAATCAAGTTCACCATGCATGCCGACGGCTCCTACAGCGTGGAGGACGACGGGCGCGGCATTCCCTTTGGCCTGCACCCCGAGGAGAAGGCGCCCGTGGTGGAGCTGGTCTTCACGCGTTTGCATGCGGGCGGCAAGTTCGACAAGGGCAATGGCGGCGCCTACAGCTTCTCGGGCGGTCTGCATGGCGTGGGCGTGTCGGTGACGAACGCGCTGGCCACGCGTCTGGAGGTGCAGGTGCACCGCGACGGCCAGGTGGCCACGCTGGTGTTCTCGGGCGGCGATGTGATCGAGCCGCTGAAGGTGCGCCCTTTGCAGGCTGGCGAGCGCAAGCAGGGCACGACGGTACGTGCCTGGCCCGATGCCAAATACTTCGAATCCTCGGCCCTGCCCATGGGCGAGCTGGTGCATCTGCTGCGCAGCAAGGCCGTGCTCATGCCCGGGGTGGCCGTTTCGCTGATCAACGAAAAATCGCGTGACACCCAGAGCTGGCAGTTCAAGGGCGGTCTGCGCGACTATCTGGCGCAGAGCCTGCATGGCGAGCCCGTCATCCCCCTGTTCGAAGGCGAGGGCTTTGCCGACAAGAACAACGACAGCTTTGCCGAAGGCGAGGGCGCGGCCTGGTGCGTGGCCTTCACCGAAGACGGTGCGCCGCTGCGCGAAAGCTATGTCAACCTGATTCCCACCACCGCTGGCGGCACGCATGACAGCGGCCTGCGCGACGGCCTGTTCCAGGCCGTCAAGGCCTTCATCGACATGCACTCGCTGCTGCCCAAAGGCGTCAAGCTCATGCCCGACGACGTGTTTGCGCGCGCCAGCTATGTGCTCAATGCCAAGGTGCTGGACCCGCAGTTCCAGGGCCAGATCAAGGAGCGCCTGAACTCGCGCGATGCCGTGCGTCTGGTCTCGGGCTTTGTGCGCCCGGCGCTGGAGCTGTGGCTCAACGAGCATGTGGACTGGGGCAAGAAGCTGGCCGAGATCGCCATCAAGGCCGCCCAGACCCGCCAGAAGGCCGGCCAGAAGGTGGAAAAGCGCAAGGGCAGCGGCGTGGCCGTGCTGCCCGGCAAGCTGACCGATTGCGAGAGCAAGGACATAGCCGTCAACGAGGTGTTTCTGGTCGAGGGCGACTCTGCCGGCGGCAGCGCCAAGATGGGCCGCGACAAGGAAACCCAGGCCATCCTGCCTCTGCGCGGCAAGGTGCTCAACACCTGGGAGGTGGACCGCGACCGGCTGTTCGCCAACAACGAAATCCACGATATCTCGGTGGCGATCGGCGTGGACCCGCATGGCCCCAATGACGAGCCAGACCTGTCCGGCCTGCGCTACGGCAAGATCTGCATTCTCTCGGATGCGGACGTGGACGGCTCGCACATCCAGGTGCTGCTGCTGACGCTGTTCTTCAAGCATTTCCCCAAGCTCATCGAAGCCGGTCACATCCATGTGGCGCTGCCGCCGCTGTTCCGTGTGGACGTGCCTGCACGCGGCAAGAAGCCGGCCATCAAGGTCTATGCCCTGGATGCGGGCGAGCTCGATGCCATCATCGAAAAATGCGCCAAGGACGGCGTGCCGCGTGAGAAATGCCAGGTCAGCCGCTTCAAGGGCCTGGGCGAGATGAATGCCGAACAGCTGTGGGAAACCACGCTGAACCCCGATACGCGTCGTCTGCTGCCGGTGCAGTTCATGAATCTGGACTTTGCACAGTCGGAAGCCGTGGTCACCAAGCTCATGGGCAAAGGCGAAGCCGCCGCTCGCCGCGAGCTGATGGAGCTGCATGGCGATGCCGTGGAGGTCGATATCTAGGCGGGCGTTGCCAACGCCTGCACTAGCGGTCGCTACCGGCCGATGGAGCCAGCCATGCACAAGCCAATGTTCGATGTCTCAACCAGCCAGCTGCCTGCGCGCGGCGGGTTCGCGTCTGTGCGTTTGCGACGTGCGGTGGCGGCTGCCTTGCTGGCGGGCTCGGGCTGGCTGGCCATGGCGCCGGCGGCACATGCCGATCTCTGGGCCTATGTCGACGAATTCGGCGTCACGCACTTTGCGGCCGAGGCGCTGGACGAGCGCTACAAGCTGTTCTTCAAGGGCGAGCTCTACGACAGCAGCCAGCCGGGCCTGCAGCTCAAGCAGGACTCGGCGGCCGAGGGGCTCAACGCCCGCACCCGTATGCAGAGCTTTTTCGAGGTCTCGCCGCGCTACAAGAGCGTGAGGCCGCATCTGCAGAAGGCGGCCGAGAGGACCGGCGTGGACTACGACCTGATCAAGGCCGTGATCGCCGTGGAGTCCGGCTTCGATGCCCAGGCCGTCTCGCCCAAGGGGGCTGTCGGTCTGATGCAGCTGATGCCGGCCACGGCCGAGCGCTTTGGCGTGTCGGCCAGCAAGAAGCGCAGCATGCAGCAGCAGCTGGCCGACCCGGCCGTGAACGTGCCTGCCGGCGCGCGCTATCTGAGCTATCTGATGGACTTGTTCCCGGGCCGGCTCGATCTGGTGCTGGCCGCCTATAACGCGGGCGAAGGTGCGGTGCAGAAATTCGGCAAGGCGATTCCGCCCTACAAGGAAACAATGAATTACGTCAAGGCCGTCACGGGCATTTACGAACAGCTGCAGGCAGCCAGGCCCCTGAGTGGCCGGCTGGCTGCGGCCGGCTCGGCTGGCCGCAGCGGCTCCCGCATACGCATGACTCTGCCGGGCGCAGCCTCTGCGGCTGCGGACGCGCAAATACCTTGAGTCGCCGGATCGGCGCAATTTGGAAAATCACAAAGAATTCATGAGCGATCAAACCACACTGGATTTGTCTCAACAAGCCGCTGGCGATGCACTGGACCTGGGTCAATACGCACAGCGCGCCTATCTCGAATACGCTTTATCGGTGGTCAAGGGCCGTGCCCTGCCGGATGTCAGCGATGGCTTGAAGCCCGTGCAGCGCCGCATTCTCTATGCCATGGAGCGCATGGGGCTGAGCTATAGCGGCCCGAACGGCAATACGGCCGCCAAGCCGGTCAAGAGCGCCCGCGTCGTCGGGGACGTGCTGGGCCGCTTTCACCCGCATGGCGACCAGTCGGCCTATGACGCACTGGTGCGCATGGCGCAGGATTTCAACCAGCGCTACCCGCTGGTCGACGGACAGGGCAACTTCGGCAGCCGCGACGGAGACGGCGCAGCTGCCATGCGTTACACCGAGGCGCGCCTGTCCAAGATCACCGGCCTGCTGCTCGATGAAATCGATATGGGCACGGTGGACTTTGTGCCCAACTACGACGGCAGCACCCAGGAGCCCAAGCAGCTGCCGGCCCGTCTGCCGTTCTCGCTGCTCAATGGTGCCAGCGGCATTGCCGTGGGGCTGGCAACGGAAATCCCCAGCCACAATCTGCCCGAGGTGGCGGCGGCCTGCGTGGCCCTGATCAAGAAGCCGCAACTGCCCGAGGAGGAGCTGCTGGCGCTGATTCCCGGCCCAGACTATCCGGGCGGCGGCCAGATCATTTCATCGAGCAGCGATATTGCCGACGCCTACCGCACGGGCCGCGGCAGTCTCAAGGTGCGCGCACGCTGGAAGATCGAAGAGCTGGCACGCGGCCAGTGGCAGCTGGTGGTGACCGAGCTGCCGCCTGGTGTGTCGGCCCAGAAGGTGCTCGAAGAGATCGAGGACATCACCAACCCCAAGGTCAAGACCGGCAAGAAGGCGCTGAGCCAGGAGCAGACCCAGCTCAAGGCCAGCATGCTGGCCGTGCTGGACTGCGTGCGCGACGAGTCGAGCAAGGATGCGCCAGTGCGCATCGTGTTCGAACCCAAGACCGGCAAGATTCCTCAATCGGAGCTGATCACGGCGCTGCTGGCGCACACCAGCCTGGAGTCTTCGAGCTCGATCAATCTGACCAGCATCGGCCTCGATGGCCGCCCGGTGCAGAAGTCGCTGCGCCAGATGCTGGAGGAGTGGATCGCCTTCCGCTTCCAGACCGTGACGCGACGCAGCCGGCATCGGCTGGAGAAGGTGCTCGATCGCATCCACATCCTCGAAGGCCGTCAGGCCGTGCTGCTCAATATCGACAAGGTCATTGCCATCATCCGCGCCAGCGATGAACCCAAGCAGGCCCTGATCGATGCCTTCAATCTCTCCGAGCGTCAGGCCGAGGACATTCTTGAAATCCGTCTGCGCCAATTGGCGCGCCTGGAGGCCATCAAGATCGAGCAGGAGCTCAAGGAGCTGCGTAGCGAGCAGGGCAAGCTCGAAGACATCCTGGGCAGCGAGGCGACCATGCGCCGCCTGATCTGCAAGGAAATCGAGGCCGATGCCAAGACCTTTGGCGATGCCCGTCGCACCCTGATCCACGAGGAAAAAAAGGTGGTGGCCGAGGTCAAGGTGGTGGACGAGCCCACGACCGTGATCATTTCCGAAAAGGGCTGGGTGCGCACGCGCCAAGGCCACGGTGTGGACGCTGCCACGCTGAGCTTCAAGGCAGGCGATAGTCTCTATGGCACGTTCGAGTGCCGCACGGTCGATCAGCTGCTGGCCTTTGGCAGCAACGGCCGGGTCTATTCGGTGCCGGTATCGGCCCTGCCGGGTGGACGCGGCGACGGCCAGCCCGTGACGACGCTGATCGAGCTCGAAGCCGGAACGCAACTGCTGTACTACTTTGCCGGCAGCGAAAGCACGCAGCTGCTGCTCTCGGGCTCGGGTGCCTACGGCTTCACGGCGAGCGTGGGCGATATGGTTTCGCGCCAGAAGGCCGGCAAGGCCTTTGTCACGCTGGGCGAGGGCGAGACCCTGTGCGCACCGTCGGTAGTGCATGGCGTGCCCATGAATGCGCGTGCCGAATATGTCGAAGGCGGCGAGCAGGGGGCCGGTTTGCTCAACCCCGCCAGCCATGTGATCTGCGCCTCGGTGGGCGGCCGCATTCTGACCTTCGAGATCGCCGAGCTCAAGGCCATGCCCAAGGGCGGGCGCGGCCTGATGCTGATCAGCCTGGAAGACAAGGACCAGCTCGCCGGCGCTGCCGCCTATACGCGCAGCATTCGCCTGGATGGCGTGGGGCGCGGCGGCAAGGCACGTACCGAGACGCTGGAGATCCGCAGCCTCAACAATGCCCGCGGCAATCGTGGGCGCAAGGGCAAGGCAGCCGACCTGGGCTTCAAGCCCCAGGCGGTGACGCGCGTGGAATAAGCAGGCTTGTGCCGCCTGTCAAAAAGCCGCGCCAGGCAGGTCCTGGGCGGCTTTTTGTTTTCTGCGGTGCAAGCATGGGCCAGGGGCAGCGCACTACAAAGGGAAATTCCTGCTGCTGACATGGGTTCAGCATGGATACATTTTGTCTCAATGCGCGGCGATGTCTGCGCGCAGGCCTTGTGCAGCTTTGTTGGCAGGATATTTTATGCAGCGACTCAAGATGGCCCACAAGCTCTGGGCGGCAGTGTTACTCATCGTGGCGGTGTTGATTGCGGTGATCGGGTTCGCGGGCTACCGCTCCTCGGTCACGCAGCAGGTGTCGGACCAGACGGCGCAGCAAATGCGCTCACGCACCGAGCTGGCGATCGAGTGGATGGGCCTGACCGAAGCCAACGCCGTGCGCACGTTGGCATTGGCGCTGAGCAGCGAGGCGTCGGTGGAGGCGAGCTTCAAGCCCGCGATGGCCGAGACCTCGGACCGTATTTCCAGGGTGCAAAAGGCGCTGCAGGCACTGGCGGTGTCTGCCGAGGACAAGGCCCAGATGGAGCGCGTGTCCGCAGCGCGCCAGCAGGTGCTGACGCTGCGCCAGCAGATTGCCCAGCTCAAGAACCAGGGGGAGGCGGTCCGGGCTCTCGCGCTGGCCGAGCAAAGCTTCAAGCCCGCGATTGCAGCCTATCTGCAATCGCTGCAGGCGTTTGTCGACCTGCAGAAAAAGGCCGCTGCCGACAGCCTGCTGCAGATGGCCGAGTTGCGCATGGCGACCGTGAAGATAGCCGGTGTGGTCGTGCTGTTTGTGGTGCTGGGCATTGCCGCCGGTGCCTTCTTTCTGATCCGCAGCATACAGTCGCCGCTGCTGGCCGCCCAGGTCATGGCCGAGCGCATTGCCGGCGGCGATCTGCGGGTGGGCGAAACCGTGCAGCGCCATGACGAATTCGGCGCGCTGCTGCGCACCCAGCAGGACATGTGCCGGGCGCTCAACGATATGGTGGCCCAGGTGCGCCACAGTGCCGACAGCATTGCCACGGCCAGCGCCGAGATCGCTGGCGGCAACCAGGACCTGTCGGCGCGCACCGAGCAGACTTCCAGCAATCTGCAGCAAACCGCTGCCGCCATGGAGGAGTTCACCAGCACCATCCAGAACAGCGCCAGCAGCGCAGAGCAGGCGCGCAGCACGGCATCGGGCGCGGCCGCCCTGGCCCAGCGCGGCGGCGAGGTCGTGGCTTCCATGGTGGTGACCATGGACGAGATTCGCCAGAGCAGCCAGAAGATTGGCGACATCATCGGCGTCATCGACGGTATTGCCTTCCAGACCAATATCCTCGCGCTCAATGCGGCGGTGGAGGCGGCGCGCGCCGGCGAGCAAGGGCGCGGTTTTGCCGTGGTGGCCAGCGAGGTGCGCTCCCTGGCCCAGCGCAGCGGCGACGCGGCCAAGGAAATCCGTACCCTGATCGGCACCTCGGAGGCGCGCGTGCAAAACGGCATCAGTTTGGTGCAGAGCGTGGGCGAATCCATGGACAATATCGTCAAATCGGTGCAGAACGCCAGCACCATGATTTCCGAGGTGAGCGAAGCCTCGGTCCAGCAAAGTGCAGGCGTGACCCAGGTCAACCAGGCCATCAGCCAGCTCGATCAGATGACACAGCAGAATGCGGCCCTGGTCGAAGAATCGGCCGCTGCCGCGCAAAGCCTGCGGGAGCAGGCCGAGCAGCTGACACAGACGATCAGCATGTTCCGCATGGATGATCTCAGAAGCAGCCACTTACATGCCAAGGCTGGTATTGAATCGGTAGCAAAAGGGACCGCCTCGACGGTCCGGCCACGCCCGTCCGGCGCCGCGCGCCAGCCGGCGCTTGCGCACCAGGAGTGATTCGGGTCGCGCCGCTTCAGCCGATGACCGGCACGGCGTCAAAGAGGTGCGCCGGTGCCATGATCTGCTCGCGGCTGGCGACCAGGGGCAGGTCGCGCTGCCCCGATTCGGTGCGAGAGACCAGTGCATACAAGGTGCTCACGGCCCTGGACACGGCATCGGGCACGGCGCGCCCTTGAATCAGATGGCCCAGCAGCACGGCCGAGAACACATCGCCCATGCCGTTGGGCAGGGGGTGCAGGTCGATATAGGGCGTCTGTACCAGCCAGGATTGGTCGGCCGTCACGGCCAGCGTGGCCAGCTGACCGGATGGCAGATCGTCGGTGCGCAGGCTGGTGATGACGATCAGGGCCGACGGGCTGTGATGCAGCTGCGTGAGCATGGAGCGGGCCGCCCGGGTGGCCGCCTCCACGGTGCTCAGGGGCTGGCCGCCGCACAGCAGCTCGAACTCGTAGTGGTTGGGCGTGATGACGCTGGCCTGGGACAGCGCGCGCTTGCGCAGAAAGTCCGGGATGCCGGGGCGCACGAACACGCCGCGCCCCACATCGCCCATGACCGGGTCGCACAGATAGTGGGCCCCGGGCTGGGCGGCGCGCACCTCCTGCACGGCGGCCAGAATGGCTTCGCCCACGCCGGCATCGCCCAGATAGCCCGAGAGCACTGCCGTGCAGCGCGCCAGCACGCCGCGGGCGCGCAGGCCGTCCAGCACATCCTGTACATGGGCGGGCGTGAAGACCTGGCCCTTGAACTCGCCGTAGCCGGTGTGATTGGAGAACTGCACCGTATGCACGGCCACGGGCTCTATGCCCAGCAACTGCAGCGGCAGCATGGCCGCGTCGTTGCCCACATGGCCGTAGGCGACATGGGATTGAATGCTGAGAACCAGCGGGGGTGCCTGCGTGCCGGGCATGGGGGCTCTTTCGTGAGTGGTCGGGATGCTTGCGGCAAGCATCGCGCTGCAAAGATAAAGTGAGCTGCTTGCGCTTATCTATCAAGAAGTTCAGATTGTTTTGTATCTGAAATCTATGAATAGCAAGCGGTATTAGCTCACTTTATGTGAGTGAGCCGAAGTCTTAGCCCAGCTCGGCCATCAGCTCGATTTCCACGCAGCAGCCCAGGGGGATCTGGGCCACGCCGAAGGCGCTGCGGGCGTGCTTGCCGGCTTCGCCGAAGACTTCGCCCAGCAGTTCGCTGCAGCCGTTGGTGACCAGATGCTGCTCGGTATAGCTGGTGCTGGAGTTGACCAGGCTCATGACCTTGACGATGCGCTTGACGCGATTCAGATCGCCGCCGCAGGCATGCTGCAGCGTGCCCATCAGATCCACGGCCACGGCGCGGGCTGCCTGCTTGCCTTCTTCGGTCGTCATGTTCTCGCCCAGCTTGCCGACCCAGGGCTGGCCGTTTTGCTTGGCGATATGGCCGCTGAGGAACACCAGATTGCCGGTCTGCATATAGGGCAGGTAGGCGGCTGCAGGCAAGGCCACTTCGGGCAGGGTGATATTCAGGGCTTTGAGTTTTTCATAGACGCTCATGACGACTCCAAAAAGTGCGAGGCTAAGGGATCGACAAGTTTGACACAGCAGCGGGCCAGGGCATTGATTGCCTTGGCATAGCGGCCATAGCTTTTGAATTGATAGCTGCTCGCACAATGAGAGCAAGTATTTGATGCTGTTTTTGGTGTTCGATACAGGGCAGGGATAGTCGCAATGCTGTGGCTGGGCGCTCCCTCCTAGCATGGCAGCATGCCGCCCCATCAGACTCCAAGCTCTCAGCGTCACCGCCCGTCGTGGCTGGCGCCGCTGTGGGGTTGTGTGCTGGGTGCTGCCTGGCAGGTGACTCAGGCCAGACTGTGGCATCTGTCGCTCTACCAGATCTTGCTGGCTTGGGGTTTGCTGACAATGCTGTTTGCAGGCAGATGGCGTGGCAGACCCTGGCAGAGCTGGTGGCTGATGCTGTTGGGTGCAGCCTGCTGTGTGGCGGGGCTGACGGGGTGGCGCGCCCATGCCTATCTGGAGCAGACCCTGCCACAGTCGCTGGAGGCCGTGGATCTGCAGGTGGAAGGCCGCATTGCTTCCATGCTGCAGAATCAGGCCAATGGCCAGCGCTGGCGTTTTGTGGTCGATAGCTCGGATGCCGGCGTGCCAAGGCTGCTGGAGCTGTCCTGGTATGGCCCGTTCGGGCAGGTGCGGGATGCCAGCCAGCCTCTCGTGCCTGACTGGGCCAAAGGCGTGGCGCTGAGCCCCGGCCAGCGCTGGCGTTTCACGGTACGTATCAAGCGCCCGCATGGATCGCGCAATCCGCACGGCTTTGACTATGAGCTGCTGGCCTGGGAGCAAGGGGTGCAGGCCACGGGCTATGTGCGCCAGCAGCCCGCGCCCGAACTCCTGGCCGTGACAAGCCAATATCCGCTGCAGCGCTGGCGACAGGGCTTGCGCGATCGCATTCAGGGCGAGGCATTGCGCTTGCAGCGCTGGTGGCCAGGTGGCGGCGCAGAGCATGCTCAGGCCGCTCTGGGCGTGGTGGCAGCGCTGGCCGTGGGCGATCAGCAGGCGATTGAGCGCAAGGACTGGACGCTGTTTCGCCAGACAGGCGTGGCGCATCTGATGAGCATATCGGGCCTGCACATCACCATGTTTGCCTGGCTGGCAGTCTTGATCGTGGGCCGTGTATGGAGGCTTAGTGCGCCCGCCTGTCGCTGGGTGCCTGCCCCGCGTGCGGCCCTGCTCATGGGCGTGTTATTGGCGGCGGCCTATGCCTTGTTCAGCGGCTGGGGTCTGCCCGCACAGCGCACGATCTGCATGCTGGCCGTAGTGGCGCTGCTTCAATGGCTGGGCGTGCGCTGGCCCTGGGCCTGTGTATGGCTGCTGGCGCTGGCGGTGATTGTGGTGGCCGACCCCTGGGCGTTGTGGCAGGCCGGGTTCTGGCTCAGTTTCGTCGCGGTCGGCGTATTGCTGGCTTCGGGCTCGGGCGCTGTCGGCGCGAAAGGCAAAAGCGCTGCGGGCCGATGGGTGGCAAAGCTGCATGCCCTGTGGCGTGAACAATGGCTGATCTCCCTTGCCCTGGCGCCACTGGGGCTGCTGCTGTTTGGCCAGGTATCCGTCGTGGGCCTGCTGGCCAATCTGCTGGCCATTCCCTGGGTGACATTGGTGGTCACGCCGCTGGCCTTGCTGGCGGCTGTGCTGCCGATGGCGGCAAGCGCTGCCGCCGTCGCCATGCTGCCCCTGATGAGCCTGCTGCAGTGGCTGGCTGCACTGCCTGGGGCCGTATGGGCCTTGCCGCAGCCTGCCTGGTGGGCCAGCGTGCTGGCGATAGCCGCCGGACTGCTGGTGATTGCGCCTTTGCCGGGCCGGCTGCGACTGGTGGCCGCGCTGTTGGCGCTGCCTGCCTTGTCCTGGCCTCAGGCACGGCCGCGTGTCGGCGAGTTCGAACTGCTGGCGGCGGATATCGGCCAGGGCAATGCCGTCATCATCAGCACAGCCAGGCACCGTCTGCTCTATGACTCGGGGCCGCAGTACAGCCGCCAGAGCGATGCCGGTGAGCGTGTGCTCTTGCCGCTGATGGCCGCGAATGGCATGCACATTGATGCCATGATGCTCAGTCACAGCGACAAGGATCACACCGGCGGGGCTTTGGCCGTCAAGGCAGCTCAGCCTCGCGCGAAAGTCTGGGGTTCGGACTCCGTGATTCAAGCTGCGCAACTGGCTGGCCTGGCTCCGGTTCAGCGCTGTACCCAGGGGCAGCAATGGCAATGGGATGGCGTGACGTTTGAAGTGCTGCACCCGCCCGCCGCAGAGGCCTGGCTCAATGGTCGCAAGGCCAGGCCGAACTTTGGCAGTTGCGTGCTGCGCCTGCGCTCGGCCAGCGGGCGCGTGGCCCTGCTGGCCGGAGATATCGAGGCAGCGCAGGAGCGGCAACTGCTGCAAACCAGTCTGGACGAGCCGGTGGACTGGCTGCTGGTGCCTCACCATGGCAGCAAGACGTCATCGACCGAGTCCTGGGTCAGCACGCTGCGCCCGCGCTGGGCGGTGGTGCAGGCAGGTTATCGGAATCGTTTTGGACACCCGGTGACAGCGGTGGTGCAGCGCTATGAGGCGGTGGGCAGCCAGCTGGTGGCTCAGGATCGCTGCGGCGCAGCCTACTGGAGCTCTGCTCAACCGGAAAAATTGGAATGCGAGCGCTTGATTCGGGCGCATTATTGGGATGTCCATGCTGTTTCAAAGGCGCAGCCCTGAGAAACTGGCATGAGGCTTGCATTGATGCTGTAACGCCTTCAGGCGGATGCAGATATGCATGGTTGCACGCTCGTTGCCTGGCAGCTTGTCCGGTGCGGCGTCGCTAAACTGAGATCCGTGGCTTGCATGCGTGAGCTGCGGCAAAAATAGAGAGGACAGGATGCGCACATTCGATGAGATGTATCTGAGCTTGCCCGCCGAAGGTGGTGCGGTGCGAGACCACTATCGGGACTATGCGCAGTGGCTGGGCAAACAATCGCAGGAATATCTGCGAGCCCGCAGTGCCGAGGCGGAAATCGTCTTTCGCCGCGTGGGCATCACCTTTGCCGTCTATGGCGACAAGGACGAGAGCGGCGCCGGTACGGAGCGCCTGATTCCGTTCGATCTGATTCCCCGCATCATTCCGGCCCATGAGTGGGCCCGCATGCAGGCCGGTCTGGCCCAGCGCGTGAAGGCGCTCAACTGCTTTATCCGCGATGCCTACCACGGGCAGGACATGGTGCGTGCCGGCCTGATTCCAACGGAGCTGGTGCGCGGCAACAGCCAGTACCGGCCCGAGATGGAAGGCATACAGGTGCCCAACGATGTCTACGCCAATATCGCCGGCATCGACATCGTGCGCGCCCCCGATGAGCAGGGCAACGGCGTCTACTACGTGCTGGAGGACAATCTGCGCGTGCCATCGGGCGTTTCCTACATGCTGGAAAACCGCCGCATGACCATGCGCCTGTTTCCCGAGCTGTTCGGCAAGCACGCCGTGGCGCCCGTGGCCCACTATCCCGACATGCTGCTCGACACCCTGCGAGCCAGCGCGCCCTCGGGCGTGCTGGAGCCCACGGTGGTGGTACTGACGCCTGGCATGTACAACAGTGCCTATTTCGAGCATGCCTTCCTGGCCCAGCAAATGGGGGTGGAGCTGGTCGAAGGCCAGGATCTGGTGGTCGAGAAAGACGTGGTCTACATGCGCACCACCCAGGGTCTGCAGCGTGTGGACGTGATCTACCGCCGCGTGGACGATGATTTCCTCGACCCCGAAGTCTTCAGGCCCACATCGACGCTGGGCTGCAAGGGCCTGATGCGGGCCTACCGTGCAGGCAACGTCAATATCTGCAATGCCGTGGGCACGGGCCTGGCCGATGACAAATCGGTGTACCCCTATGTGCCGGAGATGATCCGCTTCTATCTGGGTGAGGAGCCCATCCTGCAGAACGTGCCGACCTGGCTGTGCCGAAAGGAGGACGACCTCAAATACGTGCTCGATCACCTGCATGAGCTGGTCGTCAAGGAGGTGCACGGTGCCGGCGGCTACGGCATGCTGATCGGCCCGGCAGCCACCAAGGACGAGATCGAAGCCTTCCGCCGCGTGCTGGTCGGCAACCCTTCGGGCTATATCGCGCAACCTACGCTCTCCCTGTCCACCTGCCCGACCATGGTGGAAAAAGGCATAGCGCCGCGCCATATCGACCTGCGGCCCTTTGTGCTCACGGGCACCGAAGTCAATATGGTGGCCGGTGGACTGACGCGTGTGGCGCTCAAGCAGGGCTCGCTGGTGGTGAATTCATCCCAGGGCGGGGGAACCAAGGACACCTGGGTGCTGGAAGATCAAGAGGGAGGCCATTGATGCTGTCACGTACCGCCGATCATCTTTACTGGATGTCCCGCTACACCGAGCGGGCAGAGAACACCGCGCGCATGCTCAGCGTGGCCTATGAAACCGCCATGCTGCCGCAGGCCATTCATGATGCACACCGTGGCTGGCAGAGCGTGCTGTCCATCAGCGAGCTGATCCCTGCCTTCAAGGCGCAATTCCCCGTGGTGGACCGCGAGTCTGTGCTGCAGTTCATGGTGTCGGACGAGGCCAATCCGTCCTCCATCTTTGCCTGTCTGAAGGCTGCGCGCGAGAACGCGCGTGCCGTGCGCGGAGCGCTGACCACGGAATCCTGGGAAACGCAGAATCAGACCTGGCTGGCGCTGCAGCGCCACTTCGGCAAGGATGCCTGGAAGAAGGACCCAGCGCAGTTCTTCGAATGGGTCAAATACCGCTCGCACCTTTGGCGTGGCGTGTCGCTGGGCACCATGCTCAAGGACGAGGCGCTGCACTTTGTGCGCCTGGGCACCTTTGTCGAGCGGGCCGACAACACGGCGCGTTTGCTGGATGTGAAGTTCCATTCCATAGAGCGTGACTACCACGGCATGCCGCGCGGTCGCGCCCTGATGAACTTCGACTTCTATCACTGGAGCGCCTTGCTGCGCAGCGTCTCGGCCTTCGAGGTCTACCGCAAGGTCTACCGCGATGTGATCACGCCCGAACGCGTAGCCGAGCTGCTGATGCTGCGCGCCGACATGCCGCGCTCGCTGCTGGCCAGCATGCATGAGGTGGTCAAGAACCTGGAGCGCGTGGCCAACGACCATTCGCAGGAAACCACGCGCAAGGCCGGGCGCCTGCTGGCAGACCTGCAATACGGCCGCATCGACGAGATCCTGACCACCGGCTTGCACGCCTATCTGACGCAGTTTCTCGACCGCGTCAACGATCTGGGCTCGGGCATCAGCCGGGACTTCCTGATGCCGACCTGATACAGGCGGCGCTCAAAACAAAAGCGGCCCTGAGGCCGCTTTTGTTTTTCAGCGTGAAGCCGAAATTATTCGATCTCGCCCATCAGGGACTGCAGATAGTTCTGCGTGCCGACCTTGTCGATCAGGTCGAGCTGGGTTTCGAGGAAGTCGATGTGCTCTTCGGTGTCGTCCAGGATCTTCTGCAGCAGATCGCGCGAAACATAGTCACGCACGGATTCGCAGTGCGCGATGCCGTCCTTGATGGTCTGTTGCGCCGCTTGCTCCAGGCGCAGGTCGCAGGCCAGGGCTTCCGGCACGTCCTCGCCGATCTGCAGCTTGCCCAGGTCCTGCAGATTGGGCAGGCCGTCGAGCATGAAGATGCGGTCCATCAGCGCGTCGGCATGCTTCATCTCGCCGATGGATTCCTCATATTCCTTCTTGGCCAGCTTGTCGAAGCCCCAGTGCTTGTACATGCGGTAGTGCACAAAGTACTGATTGATGGCGGTCAGTTCGTTCTTGAGCTGGGCTTGCAGCCAGGAAATGACTTGTGCATCACCTTTCATGGGGGACTCCTTCTCGGGCAGTTGTTGTTCGCGTCGATTGTCCATGCTTTATGAGGCAAATCAAACAAAGCCCATGCCCGCGCGAATTGGCTGCATCTGATGCGCGTTCTCGTTTAGCTTACGTGCTGCCGGACGGACCTTCCTCGCGAGGTTTGACTCAGTGATGACAACAAAAGCTATGAGCGTGATTGAAGGACTATTGGCTTGAACTACCTGGTTTCGGCCCACAATAGAAAGCTGAGCTGCACAGCGGTGCGGCTTGACTTCAGAAGCCGGGAATTTTGTTTGATAGGTTTTTTAAATCAATTTAATGAAATCAATCGATTGGTTTTATTAAGCGGGTCGCTCTAAACTTCATCCTGTCTTCAAACACTAACCACAAGGAAACAGCAAATGTCTCTGATCAACACTCAAGTTCAACCTTTCAAGACCGAAGCCTATGTGAACCGCAACGGCAAGGGTGAATTCATCACCGTGACTGAAGAGAGCCTGAAGGGCAAGTGGTCTGTGGTGATCTTCATGCCCGCCGCCTTCACCTTCAACTGCCCCACCGAAATCGAAGACGCAGCCAACAACTACGCCGAGTTCCAGAAGGCCGGTGCCGAGGTCTACATCGTGACCACCGACACCCACTTCTCGCACAAGGTGTGGCACGAAACTTCCGACGCCGTGGGCAAGGCCAAGTTCCCCCTGGTTGGCGACCCCACACACCAGCTGACCAACGCTTTCGGCGTGCACATCCCCGAAGAAGGCCTGGCTCTGCGCGGTACCTTCGTGATCAACCCCGAAGGCGTGATCAAGACCATGGAAGTGCATTCCAACGAAATCGCTCGTGACGTGTCTGAAACCCTGCGCAAGCTCAAGGCTGCCCAGTTCACCGCTGCCAACCCCGGCCAGGTGTGCCCCGCCAAGTGGAAGGAAGGTGCCAGCACGATCACTCCTTCGCTGGATCTGGTCGGCAAGATCTAAGCCTGATACCTATCGGCTGAGCGTGCAAGCGCTCTGAAAGCCGGACGACGTTCAGGCGAGTTCTGCCCGTCCGTCCGGCTTTTTTTTCGCCCAGTTTTTGCTTTCATGGGCGGGCAAAGGCCTCAAAAGCACTTTGCTGCATTGCATCAACAACTCTAAATTCAAAGGAATCCACCATGCTTGACGATCAACTCAAAGCCCAACTCGCAGCCTACCTGGAACGCGTGCAGCAGCCGTTTGAGCTGGTGGCTTCTCTGGATGACAGCGAGACCAGTGCCCAGATGCACGATCTGCTGAAAACCATCCAGTCCCTGCGCAGCGACAAGATTTCCCTGCGCACCGACGGCAGCGATGCCCGCAAGCCCTCGTTCACGCTGCAGCGCCAGGGCGCAGCCACCCAGCTGCGTTTTGCCGGTCTGCCTCTGGGTCATGAATTCACCTCGCTGGTGCTGGCCCTGCTGTGGACGGGCGGTCATCCACCCAAGGTGGAGCAGGACGTGATCGAGCAGATCAAGGCACTGGACGGCGACTTCAACTTCGAGGTCTACATGAGCCTGAGCTGCCACAACTGCCCCGACGTGGTTCAGGCGCTGTCGCTGATGGCCATTCTCAATCCCAAGGTCAAGACCACGGTGATCGAAGGCGGCGCTTTCCAGAAGGAAGTGACCGAGCGCGAAATCATGGCCGTGCCCATGGTGTTCATGAACGGCAGCGTGTTCGGCTCCGGCCGCATGACCATCGAAGAAATCGTGGCCAAGCTGGACACCGGTGCAGCCTCGCGTGACGCCGCCAAGCTGTCGGCCAAGGAAGCCTTTGACGTGCTGATCATCGGCGGCGGTCCTGCCGGCGCGGCAGCCGCCGTGTACGCTGCTCGCAAGGGCATTCGCACCGGCGTGGCAGCCGAGCGCTTTGGCGGTCAGGTCAACGACACGCTGGCGATCGAGAACTACATCTCCGTGCTGGAGACCGACGGACCCAAGTTCGCCGCAGCCCTGGAAGCCCACACCCGTGCCTATGACGTGGACATCATGAACCTGCAGCGCGCCGAGAAGCTGATTCCCGCTGCGCACCCCGGCGGCCTGGTGGAAGTGCAACTGGCCAACGGTGGCTCGCTCAAGGCCAAGACCGTGATCCTGTCCACGGGTGCGCGCTGGCGCAATGTGAACGTGCCCGGCGAAGCCGAGTACAAGAACAAGGGCGTGGCCTACTGCCCGCATTGCGACGGTCCGCTGTTCAAGGGCAAGCGCGTGTCGGTGATCGGCGGCGGCAACTCAGGTATCGAAGCTGCGATTGACCTGGCGGGTCTGGTGGCCCATGTGACGGTGGTGGAGTTTGCCGATCAGCTCAAGGCCGATGCCGTGCTGGTCAAGAAGCTGCACAGCCTGCCCAATGTGACCGTTATCACCAACGCCCAGACCACCGAGATCACGGGTGCCAACGGCAAGGTCAACGGTCTGAGCTACAAGGATCGTACAAGCGGTGTCGAGCACCATGTGGAGCTCGAAGGTGTGTTTGTGCAGATCGGCCTGGTGCCGAACACCGAATGGCTCAAGGGCACGCTGGAGCTGAGCAAGTTCGGCGAAATCATTGTGGATGCCAAGGGTCAGACCAATCTTCCCGGGGTGTTCGCCGCAGGTGACTGCACCACGGTGCCTTACAAGCAGATCGTGATCGCAGCCGGCGCCGGCGCTACCGCAGCGCTGTCGGCCTTCGACCATCTGATCCGCAACTGAACGGCCTTCATCGCTTGCAGGGTAAGCGATGAAAGCTATCAAAAAAGGACTGCCCAGGCAGTCCTTTTTGCTTTTGAACGGCCGCCGGGGTCGTCAGGGGCTTTGGCGTTCAATGCACCGGATTTGGGGACATCGCAGCCTTGCGTCGGGGCGCAATTCCCGTTTTGTAACGAAGTTATTTGCAGTTGAGAATTATTCGCATATACTGAGCGCCATTCAGCCAGCCAATGCCGTGCCAGCTACAGGCCGCGAAGCCTCTGACGTTTCGACCTGTGGCCATTGACGTACCTATCAGAAGCCAGCTCTTGTCCATTTCTATGAATAAAGAGGGTTTCTGGTATGGCTTCCGCCACCGCTTTGCACGCCCGCGCCTCGCTGGCGCCACGCTCCAATCTCCGTCCGCTGGCGCTGGCCTGCGCACTGGCCTGCGCCGCTATCTCGGCCCAGGCCCAGCAGCAATCCTCCGAATCCGTCCAGGTCGCGGCGGCCCGTGCCGACCGCAGCACGCCCGTGCTGCGCGATGTGGTCATCAGTGCCTCGCGCGACGAGCAGGACGCCGACAGCCTGCCCATGACGGTGGACGTCATTGATGCCAAGCAGATGGAGGAGGAGCAGATCGGCGACATCCGCGAGCTTGCAGCCAAGCTGCCCAATGTGACCGTGCCGCGCAGTCCGGCGCGTTTCACACTGGCCGGCTCACCCACAGGGCGTGACCAGAACAGCGGCTTCAATATCCGTGGCATGGAAGGCAACCGCGTGCTGATGCTGGTCGATGGCGTGCGCCTGCCGCGCAGCTATACCTTCAGCGCCAACTCCTTTGGCCGCGACTATCTGGACCTGGGTCTGGTGCAACGCGTGGAGATTCTGCGCGGCGCAGTGCCTGCGCTCTATGGCTCGGACGGCATGGGTGGCCTGGTCAACTTCATCACCGTACAGCCCGATGACTTGCTCAAGGACGGCAAGAGCATTGGCGGCCGTGTCTCGGCCAGCTATGACGGCTCGGACAATGGCAAGCGCGTGGGCGCGACGATCGCAGGGCGCGCCAGCCCCGAGTGGAGCTGGCTGGTGTCTGCTGGCATAGGCCGCTCCAGCGCGCTGGAAAGCATGGGCAGCAACAATGTGGTGGGTGCGTTGCGCACCACGCCCAATCCTGAAAAGGACAAGAGCCATTCGCTGCTGGGTCGTCTGGTCTATACGCCGTCTGCCGTGCAAAAGCATGTGTTCACGCTGGAAAACGTGGACAAGCGCGCGGACTTCGATTTGCTCAGCGCACGCACGGCCACGGTGACGGATTCGCGGGCACAAACCACCATGAAGCGCTGGCGTGCCAGCTGGCAAGGTGAGTGGCGTGAACTGAATACGACACTGGCTGATGAAATCAAGCTGATGGCCAGCTACCAGAGTTCGGACTCGCGTGAGTTCGTGACCGAAACACGTACTCCGCCTCTGGCCTATCGCGAGCGTGATGTGACCTATGACGAGGACGCGCTGCAACTGCATGCCCAGGCCGGCAAGACGCTGCGCTGGAGCAATGGCCTTAGCGGCAAGTTCAGCTATGGCATGGACTATCTGCGCGGCAAGGTGGTCAACGAGCAAAACGGCATCACGCCGCCTGCCGGTGAGAGCTTCCCGCTCAAGCGCTTCCCCGACACCACGGAAACTTCGACGGCGCTGTTTGCCCAGGCCGAGCTGCACTATGGCGCGTTCAGCCTGACGCCCGGCGTGCGTGCCGAGCACTACAGCATCAAGCCCAAGCAGCAGGGCTTTGGCGGCACGGCGGTCAGCAACTCCGACTCGGCCATCTCGCCAAAGCTGGGCGCCATGTTCCAGATGAACGATGCCTGGTCGGTTTACGGCAACTATGCCGCCGGCTTCAGAGCGCCGAATGCAGGGCAGATCAATGCCTTCTTCGAGAACCCGTTCATGTTCTACAAGAGCATTCCCAACCCCGACCTCAAGCCTGAGAAGAGCAATACCTTCGAGCTGGGTCTGCGCGGCCGCATGAATGCCTTGCGTCTCGATGCTGCAGTCTTCACGGGCCGCTACAAGGACTTCATCCAGGACCAGGTGCAGGTGGCGGGCGAATACGGCGATCGCAACAATCCGGCCACTTTCCAGTCCGTCAACCTGAATCGCGTACATATCAGCGGCTTCGAGCTCAAGGCCGACTACGACTGGGGCCGCTTTGCTGGAGGCAACTGGCGCACCAACGCTGCCTATGGCTATACCAAGGGCACGGACAAGAGCACCAACAAGCCGGTGGACACCATTTCGCCACAGCAGTTGGTGCTGGGCGTGCGCTATGACAGATCCACTGTTGGCGTGCAGCTCAGCGCCTCGCACTGGGCGGGCAAAAAAGACAAGGATGCGCCCGATCTTTCCTCTGGTCGCCCCTTCCTCAGCCCATCAGCGACGGTGCTGGATTTGAGTGCGCAATGGCGTATCCGCCCCGGCACGCGTCTGAACGTGGGTATCTACAACCTGACCGACAAAAAGTATTCGCGCTGGGCGGATGTGCGTGGCTTGAGCCGCACGACGCAGATTGCCGATGCCTATACCCAGCCGGGCCGCAATGTGCGCGTGTCCCTGGTTCAGGATTTCTGATTTTGTAGCTGAAAGCGCTTTATTGATAAGCGCTTGAGATCTGTTTGACTCAAAAACTGCGGGAGTGTGCCATGTCTGTTTTCGAGAACGCCGCCAATGCCCAGAGTGCCTCTGGCAGCCGCGATGAGGAATATCTGTTGACCGAGGGCGAAGCCCAGCTCGCCACGGTGCTGGCGTTGATGACCGGTTTCAGCCAGGGCTGCTGTGCGGCGCACCGCGCGCCCATGGCTCAGAGGGTATCGACGCAACTGGCACGCATGGCCGAAGGCCTGGACGGCTGTGAGCGCTCCGAGGACATGCGCCACTTTCTGCAAAAGCTGGAGCAGCGCTGGGCCTCCGTGGCCCAGGTGCTGGCGCAGCCCGAACAAGAGCCCGAAGCCCAGGCTTCCGCTCCCCGCTTTGACGACGAATTTTCCAATCCACAACCACACTGGCATCACAGCCCGGAGACCCTGCAATGAACGCCATCACATCCCCTGAAATCCAGACCATGACTGCGGTGCAAATCCGTGAGCAATTCGCGCAAAAGCGCGAGCAAGGCCTGCGTGCCAAGGATGCGGCCGAGGCGCTGCAACTGAGCGAAGGCGCGGTCATCGCCGCCCATGGCGGCGAGCATGAACGCACGCTCAAGGCTTTGCCACTGCGCGCCGAATGGCTGGACATTCTTAAAGGCCTGGAAGCCTGCGGCACCGTGATGGCGCTCACGCGCAACGAATCCACCGTGCATGAAAAGGACGGCATCTACCAGAACCTGTCGGCCCAGGGCCCGGTGGGTCTGGCGCTGAGCCGCGAGATCGATCTGCGCCTGTTCTTCATGCACTGGCATGCCGGCTTTGCCGTGACCGAGGAGTCCGCCAACGGCAACCGTCCCGCCATGCGCAGCCTGCAGTTCTATGACGCTGCCGGCCGTGCCGTGCACAAGGTGTTTGCACGCGAGGCCACGGACATGGCGGCCTGGAATGCGCTGGTCGAGCGCTTTGCCGAGCCCTCCGCAGGCTATGTGTTCCGCGAGCCTGCGGCCAAGCCCGCGATCAAGGCCGACGCCGAGATCGACGTGCCCGCGCTGAGCCAGGCCTGGACCGATATGAAGGACACGCATGAGTTCTTCGAGATGCTGCGCAGGTTCGGAGCCGAGCGCCAGCAGGCCTTCCGACTCGTGCCTCAGTACTGCGAGCGCCTGAACACCGACGCGGTCGCGCAGCTGCTGGGCGATGCGGCGGTGGACGGCGTATCCATCATGGTGTTTGTGGGCAGCAGCGGCTGCATTCAGATCCATACCGGCCCCGTGAGCAATATCCAGCCCATGGACGGCAAGGACGGAGTGCGCTGGATCAATGTGCTGGACAAGGGCTTCAACCTGCATCTGCGCACCGACCTGATCGCCAATGTCTGGGTGGTGCAAAAGCCCACCAGCGATGGAGTGGTGACCTCGGTCGAGGCCTTTGATGCCGAAGGCAACAACATGGCCATGTTCTTCGGCGAGCGCAAGCCCGGCCAGCCCGAGCTGCAAGGCTGGCGCGATCTGGTGGCCGGCCTGCCGCGCAAGGCGGCAGTGGCGGAGGCTGCATGAGCACGGCCAGCATTTCCCGACGCCAGGGCCTGCAGTGGCTGGGTGCGGCCGTGGCGGGCACGGCCCTGCCGGGGCTGGTGCAGGCCGCTTCTGCAGCTGCCGCACCCGGAGCCAAGCGACTGGTGTCGCTCAGCGGCGCACTGACCGAGGTGGTCTATCTGCTCAATGCTCAGAGCCTGCTGGTGGGCACGGACACCACCAGCCTGTTCCCCGAGGCGGCGCAAAAAACTGCCAAGGTCGGCTATGTGCGCCAGCTCTCGGCCGAAGGCCTGCTCTCGCTCAAGCCCGATGCGGTGATCGCAACCAGCGAGGCCGGTCCGCCCGTGGTGCTCGATCAGATCCGTCAGGCAGGCGTGCGCGTATCGCTGGTTGCGGCCAGGCACAACTGGGCCGAGGTGCAGGAAAAGGTCAAGGTCGTGGGCCGCGAAACCGGCCGCTTGGCCGAGGCCGACAAGCTGCTGGCCCAGCTCGAGGCGCAGTGGAGCAGCGTGCAGGCCCAGGTGGCCAAGGCCCAGCGCAAGCCACGCGTGCTGTTTGTGCTCTCGCACAGCGGCAGTCCGCAAGTGGCGGGCAAGGGCACGGCAGCCAATGCGCTGATCCAGTACGCGGGCTGCGTCAATGCCATCGACCAGTTCGACGGCTACAAGCCCTTGACTGCTGAAGCCATGGCCAGCGCCGCGCCCGAGGTCATTATCAACACCACCCAGGGCATCGAAGCACTGGGTGGCGAGGCCGCCTTCTGGAAGCGGCCCGAGCTGGCACTGACGCCCGCCTACGCCAAGAAGGCGCTGGTGACACTGGAAGCCAGCCATTTGCTGGGCTTTGGCCCGCGCCTGCCCAGTGCCGTGCAGGCTTTGCATATGCGCGCCCTGCAGTGGGTGGCCTGAGCATGAGCGCAAGCATGGGGAGCGTGGCGCGAAAGCCAGCAGTCGAGCAGCCTGTCGCATCGCGCTGGCGCACGCCGGCCGGCCGGCTCAGCCGCAGTGCCACGCTGCTGCTGGGCCTGGCGCTGGTGCTGCTGACCATGGTCTGGGGCGCGGCCAGCGGTGCCTATGCGATTGCGCCTGCGCAACTGCCCGGCATCGTCTGGGACGGCATTCGCAGCCTTTGGGGTGGCGATGTGCAAACCGGGCCCGAGCATCTGGTCTTTCTCAATATCCGCCTGCCGCGCCTGCTCATGGGCGTGGCGGCAGGGGCGGGGCTGGGGCTGGCCGGCGCGTTGATGCAGGGGCTGTTCCGCAATCCGCTGGCTGATCCCGGGCTGATTGGCGTGAGCAGCGGAGCGGCCCTGGCTGCGGGCATCACCATCGTGCTGGGCGGCCTGTATCTGCCCTGGCTGCCGCGTCATCTGGGCAGCTGGGCCCTGGTGGCCATGGCTTTTGGCGGCGGTCTGGCCGTGACTGCCGTGGTCTATGTGCTGGGCCAGGTTCAGGGCACGACCCGCATCGGCCTGATGCTGCTGGCCGGCATTGCCATCAATGCGCTGGCCGGTGCCGGCCTGGGCTTTCTGAGTTTTGTGTCCACGGACGAGCAACTGCGCAATCTGCAGATGTGGCTGCTGGGCAGTCTGGGTGCCTCCCGCTGGAGCGCGGTAGCCCTGGTGTCGGCGGCCGTGGCCGTCAGCGCGGCTGCGGCGCTGGCGCTGGCCAGGCCGCTGAATGCAATCGCTCTCGGCGAGGCCCAGGCCAATCTGCTGGGCGTGGCCGTGGAGAAAACCAAGCGCCGCGCCGTGATGGTGGCAGCGCTGGCCGTGGGTGCCGTGACCGCGACCACGGGCATCATCGGCTTCATCGGCCTGGTCGCGCCGCACTGGGTGCGGCTGATGGCGGGGCCTGACCATCGCGTGGTGCTGCCGGGCTCGGCCCTGCTGGGCGCGGCGCTGGTGGTCAGCGCCGATGCCGTGGCGCGCACCATCGTCAAGCCGGCCGAGCTGCCGCTGGGCGTGCTCACCGCGTTTATCGGCGTGCCGCTTTTTCTGGCCATGCTGCGCCAGTTCAGGAGCAAGGTATGAGTGCGCACCAAGGGTTGTCCAGCCTCGAATGCCGCAATCTGGGCGTCGGCGTGGCCAAGGGGCCGCGTCTGGCGACGGTGGACGTGCGGATTCCGGCCGGGCGCTTTACCGCCATCCTCGGCCCCAACGGCGCCGGCAAGTCCACGCTGATGTCCATGCTGGTGGGCGAGCGCGCACCGCAGTCTGGGCAGGTTCTGCTCGACGGGCTGGAGCTGTCCGCGCATGCGGTGGAGGGCCTGGCGCGCAGGCGCTCCGTCATGCCCCAGGATTGCAGCGTGGCCTTTGACTTCACGGCTCAGGAGGTGGTGGAGCTGGGGCGTTATCCGCATCGTCACCAGCCCGGCACCGGGGAGGCGCAGATTCCGGCGCAGGCCATGGCGTTGACCGGGGTCGATCATCTGGCGCAGCGCAGCATCAATACGCTGTCGGGCGGCGAGCGGGCCCGCACGCATCTGGCCAGGGCACTGGCACAGATCTGGCTGCAACCGACCGACGGCGCGGCGCGCTGGCTGCTGCTGGACGAACCCACCGCCGCTCTCGATCTGGCCCATCAGCACCATGCCATGCGTCTGCTGCGCCAGTGGGCGGGGCAGCAGGGCGCAGGCGTGGTGGCGGTGATTCACGATCTGAATCTGGCTTTGCGCTATGCCGACGATGTGCTGGTACTGGGCGGTGATGCCGGAGTGCATCACGGCGCGGTGCTGGATGTGCTGCAGCCTGCTCTGGTGCGCCAGGTCTGGGGCATGCAGTGCGATCCGGTGCGCGCCAGCGACGGTGCGCTTCAATATATTTTTGTAGCTGATACCGCTTTATCTGCTTGAAATTTCAGAAGATTGCATCGAATTTTGAAGCCAGTCATGTGCAGGCTGCTTCAGATTCAATAGCTGCTGCACTAGCTGTCACTGGCTGTCAATGCGTATGCACCGTCAGCGCGACCAGCTTGAGCACCAGCGGCCGCACCATCATCACGCAGAAGAACGCCACCGGCATGGCCAGCGCATAGGCACTGAACACGCGACGGACGTAGCCGGTATCAAACCCGGTATTGGCCGCAACGATGGTGCAACACATCAGGAAGGCCATGATGCCGGCCATGAAAAACGCAAAGACAAACGGCGTGTAGCGTCGGTGCAGCTTGAGCGTCGAGAGTCTGGATGGGGAGGAGCTGTTGGAAGAATTCATGAAAGCGATGCCGGAAATGCATTGCGCGTCGTCGCGGCGGGAGTAAGGTCTGCCAGCGGTTCGGGCCGAATGCATGGATGGAAAACAGGGTTGAACTGTAAGCATCACCGGCAGCCGGCGGTAGAGGTCCGGGGCTTGTTGCACTCATAATCAGAACTTTCGAATCCAATTGAGGATACATTCGCAGTCATGCCGAATCTGCGAGCCATCGAAACCTTTGTCAAAGCGCTGGAGGGCGGCTCCATCGCCTCGGCTGCGCGCCAGCTGGGCATTTCGCCCGCCGCAGCCAGTCAGAACATCGCACGGCTGGAGCGCGAACTGGGCACGCGCCTGATCACCCGCACCACCCGGTCCATGGCCTTGACCGAAGCTGGCGAGCGCTATCTGGCGCGCGTCGCTCCGGTGCTCGACGAGCTCGAAAAAGCCCAGTCCGATCTCTCGCTGATTCATGGAGAGCTGCAAGGCAGATTGCGCATTGCCTGCATGGCCGCCTTCGGCCGCCATGTGCTGGCGCCGCTACTGCCGGCGTTTACCGCGCTGCATCCGCGGCTGGAGCTGGAGCTGTTGATCACGGACCGGCATGTGGACGTGCTCAAGGAAGATGTGGACATCAGCGTGCGCTACCGCGATGTGCTGGAGCCCGGCATGTCGGTACGGCTGCTGGCCTCGGTGCCGCGCATTCTGTGTGCCTCGCCCCTGTACCTGCAGCAGCACGGCAGACCGCAGACGGCGCAGGAGCTGCTCGAACACCCCTGTTTGCTGTACCGGCGCGAGCGCGACGGCCGGCTCATGCGCTGGCCCTTTCTGCGCGATGGCCAGCGCACCGATCCGCAGCAGAAGATTGCGGCCATAGGCAGCGATATCGATGCCCTGGTGGAGTTCGCCGCTGCCGGTGGCGGCATTGCCTGGGCCGGCAGCTTCATCGTTCATGAGGAGCTGCGCAGGGGGCGGCTGGTGCCGCTGGCACTCAAGCCGGCGCGCAAGGGCCAGTTGCAGTTCGAGGATGCTCCGCTGGACTTCTTCGCCTGCTTCAAGGATCGCCAATATGTGCCTGCCAAGGTCCGCGCGCTGGTGGACTATCTGCTGCAGGTGCTGCCGCAGCAGGCACAACTGAACTGGCCCTTGCCAGACTGATGTGGTGCAAGTGCACCTTGGGCCGGCCGGTTCTTGCGGTCCAAGCTATTTGCGTTGGCGCAAGAAAGCAGTGTTAGTTGTGTGCTGCAGTACCAGAGGCTCTTGATGTCAGTATATAAAAAAATATACTATCTATTCATATATTGAATCAGGCGTTCACTCCGGATGCCTGCAACGCAGGGAGTCAGCATGAAATTCAATGTCGGCGGTCTGGACCGCATGCTTCGTATCGCTTTGGGCCTGATCCTCATCGTTCTGGCGGCGATGGGCTTCATTGGCTGGTGGGGATGGCTTGGGGTGATTCCCCTGGCCACCGGCTTGCTGCGCTTTTGCCCGCTGTACTCGCTGGCGGGCTTGAACACCTGCCCGCTGGATACGCGAAAAAAATAGGCCGCCGCTCGCTCGCCCCGCCCAAAGGCCCGGACGAACAAGCCGGGCCTTTGCGGGTGACGTCAACCCTCAGTGGCCCAGATGCTGCGGCAGCACTTCCTGCAAGATGGTGGTGGCAATCTCTTCGATCGACTTGGTGGTGCTGGACAGCCACTCGATGCCGCTTCTGCGCATCATGGCCTCGGCCTCGGCCACCTCGTAGCGGCAGTTGGGCAGGCTGGCGTACTTGGAGTCGGGGCGGCGTTCGTTGCGGATGCTGGACAGGCGCTCGGGCTGAATCGTCAGGCCAAACAGCTTTTTGCGGTAGGGCTCCAGCGCGGGCGGCAGCTGCTTGCGCTCGAAGTCTTCGGGAATCAGTGGATAGTTGGCCACCTTGAGGCCAAACTGCATGGCCAGGTACAGACTGGTTGGCGTCTTGCCCGAGCGGCTCACGCCCACCAGAATCACGTCGGCGCCGCTCAGGTCGGCATGGGTCTGGCCGTCATCGTGAGCCAGCGTGTAGTTGATGGCCTCCATGCGCTCCAGATATTCCTTGCTCTCGCTGATGTCGGCAAAGCGGCCCACGCGGTGCAGCGACTTCTGGCCCAGTTCCACCTCCAGCGGGCGCACAAAGGTGCCGAACATGTCGAACAGCTTGCCCTTGCAGTTGGCTTCAAGGAATTCCAGCATCTCCTGATTGACCAGGGTGGTGAAGATGATGGGCTTTCTCTTCTCCACCTCGGCCACATGGTTGATCTGGCGCACGGCCTGATGAATCTTGTCCATCGAGTCCACAAAGGGGATGCGAATCAGCCTCGGCTTGCTCTCGAACTGGGCCATGATGGCCGTGCCGAAGGTCTCGGCGGTGATGCCTGTGCCGTCAGAAATGACAAAAATCGTATGGGTATGCATGGTGCGCGCAGTGATTATGTGGAGGCGGGGCTGGCAATGCCATGCCCTGAAGTCTGAAACAGGTTTGAGCCGCGCCAGGGTTCATGGCTAGGCCTACAATTGCGCCCATTATTCCCAAATTCCACCCATGCTCGTTGACGGTCAACATCCAGAACAGCAAAGCACTGCATCGATGCAGCGTGGGTTCGCGTGCCCTGGCCATTCAGCCCAGTCGCCGCAAGCGTGCCGGTTTTTTACCTTTGGAGCTTTCCCATGTCTCAACTCTTCGAAGCGACCGCATTAGTCGTTCCGTTCGAAAAACTGCGCATGACCGACGTCGAGTCGGTCGGCGGCAAGAACGCCTCGCTCGGCGAGATGATCTCGCAACTGCCCCAGGGCGTGCGCGTGCCTACCGGCTTTGCCACCACGGCTCATGCATTCCGCGAGTTCCTGGCCTTTGAAGGTCTGGCCGGCAAGATTTCCGCCAAGCTGGCCTCTCTGGATGTGGACGATGTCCGCGCCCTGGCCGCTGTCGGCGCGGAGATTCGTGCCATGGTGGAAAGCCAGCCTTTCCCAGCCGATCTGGAGCAGGCCATCCGTGAGGAATTTGTCCGTCTGCAAGGCGGCAATGCCGAGGCATCGTTTGCCGTGCGTTCTTCCGCCACGGCAGAAGACCTGCCCGATGCATCGTTTGCCGGCCAGCAGGAAACCTTCCTGAACGTGGTGGGCATCGAAGACGTGCTGCACAAGATGAAGGAAGTGTTCGCGTCGCTCTACAACGACCGCGCCATCTCCTACCGCGTGCACAAGGGCTTCGAGCACGATGTGGTGGCACTGTCCGCCGGCGTGCAGCGCATGGTGCGCTCCGACAAGGGCGCTGCCGGCGTGATGTTCACCATCGACACCGAATCCGGTTTCGAGGAAGTGGTCTTCATCACTTCCAGCTACGGCCTGGGCGAGACCGTGGTGCAGGGTGCCGTGAACCCCGACGAGTTCTATGTGCACAAGCCCATGCTCAAGGCTGGCAACAAGGCACTGATCCGCCGCAATCTGGGCTCCAAACTGATCCAGATGATCTTTGCCACGCCCGAGGAAAAGGCTGCCGACGGCAAGCTGGTCAAGACGGTGGATGTGGCCCATGAGCTGCGCAACCGCTATTCGCTGACCGACGAGGAAGTGCAGCAGCTGGCGCATTACGCTCTCGTGATCGAGCAGCATTACGGCCGCCCCATGGATATCGAATGGGGCAAGGACGGCACCGACGGCCAGCTCTACATCCTGCAGGCGCGTCCCGAAACCGTGAAGAGCCAGGCCAAGGGCCAGGCCGAGCTGCGCTACAAGCTCAAGGGCACGGGCACCGTGCTGGCCGAAGGCCGCGCCATCGGCCAGAAGATCGGCACCGGCCCCGTGCGCCTGGTGTCCGACATCTCGCAGATGGATCAGGTGCAGGCCGGCGACGTGCTGGTGACCGACATGACCGACCCCAACTGGGAGCCCGTCATGAAGAAGGCTTCGGCCATCGTCACCAACCGCGGTGGCCGTACCTGCCACGCAGCCATCATTGCTCGCGAGCTGGGCATCCCTGCCGTCGTGGGCTGCGGCAATGCGACCGATCTGCTCAAGGCCGAAACACTGGTCACCGTGTCCTGCGCGGAAGGCGATACCGGCAAGATCTATGACGGTCTGCTGGAAACCGAAGTGACCGAGGTCAAGCGTGGCGAGATGCCCAGCATCTCCACCAAGATCATGATGAACGTGGGCAATCCCCAGCTGGCTTTCGACTTTGCCCAGTTGCCCAATGAGGGCGTGGGTCTGGCCCGCCTGGAATTCATCATCAACAACAACATCGGCGTGCACCCCAAGGCCATCCTGGACTACCCCGCCGTTGACGCCGATCTGAAGAAGGCTGTCGAGTCCGTGGCCCGCGGCCATGCATCTCCCCGCGCGTTCTACGTGGACAAGGTGACTGAAGGCGTGGCAACGATTGCCGCTGCCTTCTGGCCCAAGCCCGTGATCGTGCGCATGTCCGACTTCAAGTCCAACGAATATCGCAAGCTGATCGGCGGCAGCCGTTACGAGCCCGAGGAAGAGAACCCCATGCTGGGCTTCCGCGGCGCTGCGCGCTACATCTCGGCCGAGTTCGGCGAAGCCTTCAAGATGGAATGCGAAGCCCTGCTCCGCGTGCGCGAGGACATGGGCTTGACCAACGTCAAGATCATGATCCCCTTCGTGCGTACCCTGGGCCAGGCCAAGCGTGTGACTGAGCTGCTGGCCGAAAACGGCCTCAAGCGCGGCGAAAATGGCCTGCAGCTGATCATGATGTGCGAAGTGCCCTCCAACGCCGTGCTGGCCGAAGAGTTCCTCGAATACTTCGACGGCTTCTCCGTGGGCTCCAACGACCTGACCCAGCTGACCCTGGGCCTGGACCGTGACTCCGGTCTGGAGCTGCTGGCCGCCGACTTCGACGAGCGCGACCCCGCCGTCAAGAAGCTGCTGGCTCGTGCCATCAAGGCCTGCCGCGACCAGAACAAGTATGTGGGCATCTGCGGCCAGGGCCCTTCGGACCACCCTGACTTTGCCAAGTGGCTGGCCGACGAAGGCATTTCGTCCATCTCTCTGAACCCTGACAGCGTGGTCTCCACCTGGCAGAAGCTGGCTGAGTAAGCCTTGCGCATCGGCATGCAGACGCATCACGCGCCCGTGCATGACGATGCTGTGTCGGATGCTCCGCGGCAGGCATTCGATGCTTTGGGCAATCCGGTGGAAGTCACCTTCCCGCCGGATCTGCACGATACCTACCACCTGAGACTCAAGGCCTTGCTGCTGACGGTCTGGGTGGTATTTTCATTTGGCATCTGCTACTTTGCGCGGGATATCCAGGCGCTGGTGCCCGACTGGCCCGTGGCCTACTGGATGGCGGCCCAAGGGGCGGTCCTGATGTTCCTGCTCATCATCGTGGTCTATTGTGTAGCCATGGATTATTTTGAACGCCAACAGGCGCGTGACGAGGCGCGCAAAGCGGCTGAGGCTCACGACGCCTCCTCTGCCGCTTCAGATCTTCATGCCTGAGCGGCCCGTTCTGAGCCGTGCCTACCACTGGCGGCTGCATCGCATTCTTTTTCTCTATGTGCTGGGAACGGCGGGCTTTTTGCTGGCCATGCTCTGGGCCGAGGAGCGCGGGCTCTCGCGGCACTGGATAGGGCCCATCTTTCTGTTCTCCACAGTGATGGTGTACGCGGCCATCGGCGTGTATTCGCGCACCAGCGATGCCGAGGAGTATTTCGTCGCCGGCCGGCGCATTCCGCCTTTCTACAACGGCATGGCGGCCGCTGCTGACTGGATGAGCGCAGCCTCGTTCATCAGCCTCTCCGGCGCGCTTTATCTGCAAGGCTTTTCGGGGACCGGTACGCAGCCTGGCGGGCTGGCCTATGTCCTGGGATGGACGGGCGGGTTTTGCCTGGTCGGCATGCTGATTGCCCCTTATCTGCGGGCCATGAATCTCTATACCGTGCCGGATTTCTTTCAGGCGCGCTATGGCGGACGCTGGCCGCGCATCATCGCTGCGCTGGCGGCCATCACCTGTTCCTTCACCTATGTGGTGGCGCAGATCTATGGTGTGGGCCTGATTGCCGCGCGGCTGACCGGTGTTCAGTTCGAGATAGGCATCATGCTGGGGCTGGGCGGCGTGCTGCTGTGCTCCTTCCTCGGCGGAATGCGGGCAATCACCTGGACCCAGGTGGCGCAATATGTGGTCATCTTGCTGGCCTTCATGCTGCCGGTCTCCTGGCTGGCCTACAAACAGCTGGGCAACCCATGGGCGCAGCTGGCCTATAGTCAGCAATTGGGCAAGATTGGCGCCATGGAGCAGCAGTTGCTGGCCTCAGAGGCCGAGCAGTCTGTGCTGGAGGCCTACCGCACGCGCGCTCAGGTGCTGCAGGCCAAACTGCGCGATGTACCCAATGTGCTGGCGGCTGAACGTCAGGCACTGAGCGAGCATATTCGCGAGCTGCGCACCAGCAGCGGCAATATCGGCGCCATCATGGCCGCCAGCCGGGAACTGGCCGCCATGCCCAAGGACGAGGCGGCGGCACGCGAGCTCTGGAGCCGCGAGCTGCACGAGGCCTATGAGCGGGCCAAGCCGCTGGGCGGCATGCCGCTGCAAAGCCAGCCTTTCGCGGGGGATCCACATGGCTCGCCGGCCGAGCAGCAGGCCTATGAGGAAAGTCGGCGCAATTTTCTGGCGCTGATGTTTTGCCTGATGGTCGGCACTGCGGGGCTGCCGCACTTGCTCACGCGCTATTTCACGGTTCCCTCGGTGTCTGCGGCGCGTACCTCGGTGGCCTGGTCGCTGTTCTTCATCGGGTTGCTGTATCTGGGGGCGCCAGCCTTGGCTGTGCTGGTGAAGTACGAGGTCATGAGCAATCTCGTTGGCACGCATTTCGATGCCTTGCCGAACTGGATAGCCCAGTGGTCAAGGGTGGACGCCTCGCTGCTGTCGGTGGAGGACATCAACGGCGATGGCATTTTGCAGTTTGCCGAAATCCGCATGGGGGCCGACCTCATCATGCTGGCCACTCCAGAACTCGGCGGCATGCCTTATGTGCTCTCCGGGCTGGTGGCTGCTGGCGGGCTGGCGGCGGCCCTGTCCACGGCCGACGGACTGCTGCTGACCATCAGCAATGCCCTGGTGCGGGATCTCTATTTCCAGGAGCGCCAGCGCCTGGATACGCGCAAGCGCCGCATGTCGCCCGAACAGCGCGTGATTCTTTCCAAATTCGCATTGCTGCTGGTGGCCCTGTCGGCGGCGTTTGTGGCGGCGCGGCGCTCTTCGGACATTCTTCCCATGGTCTCGGCCTCCTTCTCTCTGGCAGGCTCGGCTTTTGTGCCGGCCATGGTGCTGGGCATCTTCTGGCGCGGCACAACGCGCCGTGGTGCGGTGGCCGGCATGCTGCTGGGCCTGGCCGTGACGCTTTACTACATGGTCTCTCACGTTCCTGGCCTGCAAGGGGTTCTGCCGTCGGTCCTTCGTGGCGAGGCACTCTGGTGGGGCATTCAGCCCATCTCGGCCGGAGTGTTTGGAGTGCCGGTGGGCTTGGCCACTACATTGCTCGTGAGCTGGTGGGAGCAGCGGCGGGCGAGAGTTTGAATAACTCTTGATGTGATGGCCTTCGGCGTTTTTTGGGATCGGGCTCGAGGCGGTTTCCTGCTGAGTATCCGCCGTGAGCTGATGGCTGATCTGGAGCATGCGCGAACCTTGCTTGCAGGAAAACCCGCTTTTCACCTGCTGCCATAACTGCCACCCTGCAGGGCTGAAAGCAATTCAATGCACAGAGGGCAGGGTCGATGTATCTAGTCAAAACACCCGAGGGTCAGCTGGCCTTCAAGGAGCGCCATGCCGATCTGAGCCAGCGGCTGCGCTCGGCCTTTTTGCTGTTTGACGGTCGTCGCAGCCTCATGCAGGTGCTGGAGGCAACTTCGGCGCTGGGGGTGAACAAGGACGATATTCTGGCGCTGGTCGGCAAGGGCTGGCTGGCCACAAGAGAGTCGTCCGTTGTGGCTGATGCAGCAGCACAGGCCCATGCATCTTCGCTCTCAAAGAGTAGTTCGGCGTCGTTGGCAGTTGCTGACGTCGACCCTGGCAGCACCCAGAGGCGCTACCAGAGAGCCTATCCGATAGCGGTGTCCATCACGGGGGCTCTGGGGCTCAAGGGCTTCAGGCTGAATCTGGCGGTGGAGGCGGCCATGGGTTATGAGCAGCTGGCAGCGCTGGCTCCGCGCATACGTGATGCTGCGGGTGACAAGGCCTATACGTCGTTGCACAGGGTGCTGTTTGAGGCGGATGAGACATAAGCACCATCTGTGCTGAGCCTCTTGCAAAGAAAAAAGCGGCCTAGAAGAGCCGCTTTTTTCATGAACCGGCCGGTTTTTCAGACGGCCAGCAGTTCCACGTCAAACTTCAGCGTGGCGTTGGGAGGGATCACGCCACCGGCGCCGCGCGCGCCATAGCCCAGGGCAGCGGGAATCAGCAGCGTGCGCTGACCGCCCACCTTCATGCCCTGCACGCCTTCGTCCCAGCCCTTGATGACCATGCCGGCGCCCAGGGGAAAGACGAAAGGATCGTTGCGGTCCTTGCTGGAGTCGAACTTGGCGCCTTGAACGCCGTTGTTGTAGAGCCAGCCGGTGTAGTGCACGGTCACGCTCTGACCGGCTTTGGCTTCGTTGCCTTCACCTACGACGGTGTCTTCGTATTGCAGGCCGGAGGCAGTAGTGTTGAATGCCATGATGGATTTCCTTTCAGCGCAAAGCAGAAAAAGGCGATGGAAAAAAGGGCCGGCCAAGCATGCTTGGGGCCCTTGGATGATAGTTGTGCACGCTTGCCGCCAGGTCCCCGGCCGCAACAGCGCCAAGGTTTACTTCTTGGCGCGCGCTGCAACCCAGCGATTGGCAAAGGCTTGTACATCGGACAGGCGCTTGAGCAGATCCTGCCCGGTCAGGGTGACGGTGTAGCCGTCGCTGCCATGCTCGAGCAGGCCGCACTCACGCAGTTCCTTGATACGGGTGTTCAAGGTGTTGGGAGTGATACCGCCCACGCTGTCTTGCAGCAGTCGGAAGGTCTGGGGATGGCCATCCCGCAAAGCCCACAGCACGCGCAGCGCATAGCGGCATTCGAGCTTCTCGAACAGCTGGTTGATGGCGGCGTTTTCCTTGGAGCTCATGGACGCTTCTCCTTGCGCAATGATGTTGTCGAGCTGGGCGCACTAGGCGCTTTCAGTGCCATGTCCAATGGACTATAGCGGTTAATTTATTTTGCTACAAGTTTAGTAGCTTCAAATCTTCGACTGCAACGCCTTGAAGTGATAAAGGCCACAAACAGCGCGCAAGTGTTGCGGGTCAGCCACGAATCAGGGAGAAGACTCGCTTGCTTCAGGGTTTGTAGCAATAGGGGTAGGGCTGGTGCAGCCCTCGGGACGGGTTGGCGAGCTACGCCGGAAGTGTTAGTGCTGGCTTAGGTGTTTCCAGGTGTAAAAATTGACTCTAGCCATTGATTTGTCAGAGCATGCAGCTATGGAAATCATAGTTCCTGCTTTGGTGTCGGTATTTGCTTGAGTTGCACCAGCACCAGCAGCAGACGGTTGCTCGGTGTGGCAATGCCCAGCGCCTGACCGCGTTGCACCACATAGCCGTTGAGATGGTCGATTTCCGTGGGCTTGCTGCGCGCCAGATCCTGGGCCGTGGAAGAGAGCTGCCGGGGCATGGTGCGCGCTATGGCAGCTACAGCCTCGTCCACGGAGGTCGGCAACTGCACGCCGTCGGCCAGAGCCACGGCCTTGCATTCGGCGGCGATATCCTGCATCACTGCGGGTACGCCCTGCTGCGCGACCAGCCAGCCATAGGGCTGCTGGGTGAGGGCGGAGAGTGCGTTGTAAACGCAGTTGATGATGAGTTTTTGCCAGAGTGCGGCCAGCACACCATCCGAGACCTGCGTGGGAATGCCGGCGGCGCTGAACTGGGCCGCGATCGCGTCGCCTTGCAGACAGGGCGCGATGACCAGCTCGCCCCGCCCAAAGTGACGCACATGGCCTGGGCCTGCCATGGCGGTGGCCACATAGACCACGGCCGCTGCCACCGGCTGCTGACCCAACACCTGGCGCAGGCGCTGGTCGTTGTCCACGCCGTTTTGCAAGCTCAGTACCTGGGTGTGCGCTGCCAGGTGGGGTTTGATCTGTGCAGCCGCTGCTTCGGTGTCGGTGGATTTCACGCAGAACAGCACTACATCGGTGCCTGCTACGGCACTGGCTTCGGTGCTGGTGGTGACGGGAATGTTCAGATCTTCTGTCGCAGTCTGCAGTCGCAGCCCGTGCTGGCTGATGGCCTGCATATGCGATGCTCTGCCGATCAGCGTGACCGAGTGGCCGGCGCGTGCCAGCAGAGCACCAAAGTAGCAGCCCACTGAGCCCGCACCCATGACGGCAATGGACAGGCGGGGGGATGCAGCGCAGTGGTTGAGCATGTTCATGCGGCTATCTCGCAAAGAGGCTCAGCTCTTGAGCTTGAGCAGATAGGTCATCAACTGGGCAGTGGAGGTTTCGACCTCCAGAAATTCATGCAGTGCCTTGCCGGTCTGCCAAGAAGAGTTCCAATTATTGCTGACCAGGGCTTGCTTCCAGCTGTCCTGGTTGCTCGCGTGGTCGATAGCCGCCAGCAGTTGCTGGGCGCGTTCTGCCGGCAGATTCTTGCCTGTAAAGACGGCACGCCAGTTGGACATTTCAGCATCCAGACCCTGGTCGCGCATGGAGGCAATGCCGAACATGGCACGGCGTGACGAAACACCGAGGGCGCGCAGTTTGCCCGCCTGCAAGGCTTCTCTGAACTCGCTGTAACCCGAGATTCCAACCTGCACCTGCTTTTGCAGCAGGGCCTGGAGCACATCGTTGCCGCCGGCAAAGGGTTTGTATTGCAGCTGCTCCGCATTGGCCTTGGCCAGGCGGGCCAGCATGCCCGCGTACATATGGTCCACACCGCCTGCAGAGCCTCCGGCAATGGTCAGTGCAGGCAGGTTCTCGCGCATGGCCTTGGCCAGAGCCTTGGGGTTGGCAAGCGGCGAGTCGGTGGGCACGGCCACCACCAGATAGTCGCTGGTCAGGCGCGCCAGGGGCTGCACCTGATGCAGCTCTGCCGACTTCTTGTTCAGCGCCAGGGCACCGACCATGACCATGCCGCCGATCAGCAGGCTGTTGGGGTCGCTGCCATAGCGTTTGGTGTACTCGGCCAAGCCGATGGTGCCGCCCTTGCCGCCAATGTTTTCATAAATGATCTTGTCCACCGTGCCGCTGCTGGTCAGCGCTGCGCCGAGGGCGCGGCCGGTCTGGTCCCAGCCGCCGCCGGGGTTGGCGGGGATCACGATACGCAGTTGCGTGCCAAGGCGCTGGGGCGGATTGGCGATGGCAGCAAAAGGTGTAGACAGCAAGGCAGCGGAATAGCCCAGCCACTGGCGCCGTGTCGGAAAGCGGTTTGCTTGGATTGTGTTCATGTCTGTCTCCGTTGTTATGTGTCTTTTGGTGTGTTTGGCCGAAAGCAAAGGCTTGCTGACCTGGGGTGCATACGAAAAAGCCCCGACCTGAGACAGATCGGGGCTTTGAGTAGCAGGGAGCTGGCGAGCCGGCTCCTTGGACTGACTTTACAGTGAGTCGATGAAGCTGCGCAGCTTGTCGGAGCGCGAAGGGTGCTTGAGCTTGCGCAGCGCCTTGGCTTCGATCTGACGGATGCGCTCGCGCGTCACGTCAAACTGCTTGCCGACTTCTTCCAGTGTATGGTCGGTGGACATTTCGATGCCGAAGCGCATGCGCAGCACCTTGGCTTCGCGAGGCGTCAGGCCGTCGAGGATGTCCTTGACCACATCGCGCAGACCGGCCTGCATGGCGGCATCGATAGGCGCCGTGTTGTTGCCGTCTTCGATGAAATCGCCCAGGTGGGAGTCGTCGTCGTCGCCGATGGGGGTTTCCATCGAGATCGGCTCCTTGGCGATCTTCATGATCTTGCGGATCTTGTCCTCGGGGATCTCCATCTTGGCTGCCAGGATGGACGCATCGGGCTCGAAACCAAACTCTTGCAAGTGCTGGCGCGAGATGCGGTTCATCTTGTTGATGGTCTCGATCATGTGCACCGGGATGCGGATCGTGCGGGCCTGGTCGGCGATGGAGCGCGTGATGGCCTGACGAATCCACCAGGTCGCATAGGTCGAGAACTTGTAGCCGCGACGGTATTCGAACTTGTCCACGGCCTTCATCAGGCCGATATTGCCTTCCTGGATCAGATCCAGGAATTGCAGACCGCGGTTGGTGTACTTCTTGGCGATGGAGATCACGAGACGCAGGTTGGCCTCGATCATTTCCTTCTTGGCGTCACGGCTGGCGCGCTCGCCGCTGTTCATGCGCTTGTTGATGTGCTTGAGCTCTTCCAGGGGCACAACCACGCGGGCCTGCAGGTCGATCAGGTTCTGCTGCAGCTCCTGCACGGGCGGGATGTTGCGCTCCAGCACGGCGCTGTAGTTCTTGCCTGCCGCCACTTGCTTGATGACCCAGTCCAGGTTCAGCAGGTTGGGCGGGAAGTCCTTGATGAACTGCTCCTGCGGCATGCCGCACTTGTCCACGATGATCTTGCGCAGCTCGCGTTCCTTCTTGCGCACGTCGTCCACCTGGGCGCGCACCAGGTCGCACAGCTTCTCGATCGTCTTGGCCGTGAAGCGAATGGTCATCAGCTCTTCGGTGATGGCCTTTTGCACCTTCATGTATGCCTCGGTGCCGTAGCCTTCCTTGTCATACACCTTGTGCATCTTGTCGAAGAGCTCGCGCATGGAGTCAAAGCGACCCAGGGCTTCGTTCTTGAGCTCTTCGAGCTTCTTGGTCAGGGCCTTGGAGCCGCCCTTGCCGTCGTCATCGTCTTCTTCGTCGTATTCGTCGAAGTCTTCCTCGGCCACATAGTCGTCGTTCTCGTTGGCATTGACGAAACCGTCCACCACGGTGGAGATGACAACCTTGCCTTCGCGGATCTCCTCGGCCATGTTGAGGATTTCGGCGATGGTCGCGGGGGAGGCCGAGATGGCCTCCATCATGTCCATCAGACCGCCTTCGATGCGCTTGGCGATTTCGATTTCGCCTTCGCGTGTCAGCAGCTCGACGGTACCCATTTCACGCATGTACATGCGCACGGGGTCGGTGGTGCGACCGAATTCGGAGTCTACGGTGGACAGAGCCGCTTCGGCCTCTTCTTCCGCTTCCTCTTCGGTGGTCGCCGACTGGCCGGTATTGTTCAGCAGCAGGGTTTCCGCATCGGGAGTCTGCTCGTACACGGCCACGCCCATGTCGTTCAACATGGAGATCACGACCTCCAGCGTTTCGGCATCGACCAGCTTGTCGGGCAGGTGGTCGTTGATTTCGGCGTGGGTCAGGTAGCCGCGGGTCTTGCCCAGCTTGATCAGCATCTTCAGACGCTGACGGCGGGTGTTCATTTCCTCTTCGGTCAGAACGGTCTCGTCCAGGCCGAATTCCTTCATCAAGGCGCGTTCCTTCGCCTTGCTGATCTTCATGCGCAGAGGCTTGGCCTTTTCGGCAGGAGCAGCAGACGCTTCGGTCGATGCCTCCTCTTCGACTTCACCTTCCAGATCGCTGTCGATATCCGACAGGTCTGCATCATCCATGTCCTCGTCGGCTTCTTTGGCCTTGGGCTTGCGACCGCGCTTGGCGGGAGCCTTGTCGGCATCGGCGCTGGCAGCAGGGGCCTTGACGGCGGCTGCCTTCTTGGCGGCTGGGGCCTTTTTGGCGACAGTCTTCTTGGCGGCAGGAGCGGCAGCTGTGTCGTCGTCTTCTTCGGCCTTCTTGCGGCCGCGCTTGGGAGTTGCCTGCGCCAGCAGCGCATCGGCCATGGCTTTGAGTTCGGCTTGTGACTTGGTAACCACGGTGGTGTCTTTCTTTGCTTCGGCTGCAGATGCAGCACTCTTCTTCACAGCAGGCTTGCTGGCACTGGCCTTTTTCGCGGGCTCTGCTGCGGAAGTGGAAGTTTTAGAGGTCTTGGGCTTCGCGGAAGCTTCTGGGGCCTGCTTGGACTTCACGGACTTTGAAACGGGCATGAACACCTCTCACGGTACGAACACACACAAACACACAAAGGAAAACGGAAAATGCAAACAAACGCCATGAAAGCTGGCGCAAGAACAGGCCTAGCCTGTCCGGCGGAGCACAAAGACTCCATGGCAAGATGTTGGGGCGATCATTTGGTATGCAATCCTTGCGAGAAATGGGCCATGCAGTTGCTGCCATCACGTGATTTCTTCACGGTGCCCGGGTCGGAGGTGTTGCTGTCGCTCTTGCCTATATCCTCTAAATTATACCTTTTTTAAAGTTGTCAAGAGTCGGAGCTAATAATTACAGATAAATTTTTTCGCCGCTGTTGAAACTCTATGTAACGCCTTGCCGCAGTGGGGTCGGTGGCGATCTCCTTGAGCGCCTGGGCCTCCTCGCGCTTGAGGTGATCCACGAGGATCAGATTGAGCGTGCCGCGCAATTCCTTGCGCAACTCGTCCACCTCGCCTTCTGGGTTGGCATGGGCGCCGCTCATGAGCTTTTGGGCCAGCGGCTCGCAAGGCGTGCCTTGCAATTGCTCGCGCAGCACTGCCCAGGAGCGCGGCCCGGACTCGGTGAACTGGGCCTCCAGCCAGCGAAACAAGGGGGCATGGCTTTGGTTGCAGCGAGCCAGGGCATCAAAATCCTCATGGGTCATCTCTTCCATGAACTCCATGTGGCACATCAGCAGGCGTGCGGCCTGGTCTTCGCGGCTGACTGGCGTGGGGCGCGGGCCCAGCTGCGGCGGGTTCCAGTCCTCGCCCTTCTTGACCCAGGGCTTGCGCTGGCGGCCGAATTCCTTGCGGCCCGACCAGTTGCCACCGCTGCCCTGGCTCGGGTAGGAGGGAGCCGGTACTGCGGCATCGGCCCAGTCGGGAGCGCTTTCCCAGTTGCCCGCAGGCGCATCCCATTGCGGTGCCTGAGGTTCGGGGGGCGCAGGCGTGCGGCGGGCAATGGGGGCGGTGCGTGCGGCTTCCTGCGCCCAGATATCGGAGAGGTCGCGCGAGTCCAGCTGGGCCAGGGCTGCGATTTCTGAGAGCAACTGGCGTTTGAGCGCGCCGTCGGGCAGCAGCGACCACAGCGGCCGGGCGTTGCTGGCCATGTGGGCGCGGCCTTCTGTCTGGCCCAGGTCGCAGCCTTCGCTGGCCGATTCGATGAGGAAACGGCTCAGCGGTGTGGCGTCGCCTACATAACGCGAGAAGGCCTCGGGGCCGAATTCGCGGATGAAGCTGTCGGGGTCATGTTCCGAAGGCAGGAACAGGAATTTGATGGAGCGCGTGTCCGTCGCCAGCGGCAGTGCCGCATCCAGCGCCTTGCGCGCGGCGCGTCGGCCCGCGCCGTCGCCGTCGAAGCTGAAGACCACGGCATCGGTAAAGCGGAACAGCTTTTGCACATGCTCGGGCGTGCAGGCCGTTCCCAGCGTGGCCACGGCATTGGCAAAGCCCAGCTGGGCGAGCGCCACCACGTCCATGTAGCCCTCGGTGACCAGCGCGTAGCCCATGTCGCGCAGGGCCTGCCGGGCCTCGTAGAGGCCGTAGAGTTCGCGGCCCTTGTGGAAGACCGGGGTTTCGGGGGAGTTCAGGTATTTGGGCTTTTCATCGCCAAACACCCGTCCGCCAAAGCCTATGCATTCGCCTTTGACGTTGCGAATCGGGAACATGAGCCGGTCGCGGAAGCGGTCGTAGCGACGACTGTCGTCCTCTCCCACGATGACCAGCCCGCATTCTTCGAGCTGCGGGTTGTCGTACTCTGCAAATACGCTGGCCAGGCCATGCCAGCCTGCAGGGGCGTAGCCCAGGCCGAAGCGCTTGGAGACTTCGCCCGAGACGCCGCGCTTTTTCAGATACTCGATGGCCTTGGGTGCGGCCTTGAGCTGTTTGCGATAGGACTCGCCAGCTTTTTCCAGAAGGTCGCTCAGGGTCTCGGCTTTTTGCTTTTGTTGAGCCTGGCGCTGGCGCTCGGCAGGACTGATGTCGTCCTGCGGCACTTGCAAACCGCATTGGTTGGCAAGCTCCTGCACGGCTTCGACAAAGCCCATGCCGGCATGCTCCATCAGAAAGCCGATGGCATTGCCGCTCTTGCCGCAGCCAAAGCAGTGAAAGAACTGCTTGCTGGGGCTGACCGTGAAAGAGGGCGACTTCTCGCTATGGAAAGGGCATAGGCCCATGAAGTTGGCGCCGCCCTTTTTGAGCTGCACATAGCGGCCCACGATGTCGACCACGTCGACGCGGGAGAGCAACTCTTGGATGAATGATTGGGGAATGGCCACCCGCGTATTTTGCCTTTTTCGGCAAACGCCGATGGCGGGGCAGGAATGTGCAGGCGGGCAAAAAAAAGCCTGCACCCATGGGTGCAGGCTCAGGTCTCCTGATGCCTGGATCATTGCCAGGCTCTCCTCTAAAACGTCTCCTCCGCCACACAGTCTTGAGGCTTGCGACCGGCTCCGTGCGGGCAGAGATGCCGGTCTTGTACCGCCAGTACAGGCAGTCATGCCCTCAAAACATGTGCGCATTCTAAGAGCGATTCGAAGTCCTGGTGATTGGTCTGTCAGATAAATGATGTCTTATAGATGACTTGCATGAGTTGGCCCTGCTTGGGGAATGAGGGCGTTTTTCAATGGGGTTCCATGTGGTTGATTTCAAATGAATTTATCGATTTTCAGAAGCTGTTGAAAGTACTGTCTTGCTGAATGACCTTTTGCATTGCTCTGGTTTGTCTGTGCATGTCACATGCCGGTTTGCCGGCGCGGTGCGGCCATTTCGGGAGCAACTGCTTGATGCCGATCACAACAGGCCTGTATGGCGCTCGGTTGTAAGCCTGGCGTGACCCATGCTGGGGTACAAAACGCTCAGGAGACAAACATGACAAGTTCTTTCGATTTGAACCTCGCACCGAATACCGCCAACCATGCCGCGCTGACGCCGCTGGGCTTTATTGCCCGCACGGCCGAGGTCTATCCCGAGCGCCTGGCCATTGTTCATGGCGACTTGCGCCAGAGCTGGGCACAAACCTATGCGCGTTGTCGTCAGCTGGCCAGCAGCCTGCAGAAAATCGGCATTGGCAAGAACGACACCGTGGCCGTGATGCTGCCCAATACGCCGCCCATGGTGGAGGCGCACTTTGGCGTGCCCATGGCCGGTGCCGTGCTCAACACGCTCAACACCCGGCTCGATGCCGAGACCCTGGCATTCATGCTGGATCACGGCGAAGCCAAGGCCTTGATCGTGGACCCCGAGTTTGCGGCCTTGATGGCCAGGGCACTCAAATTGCGCAAGGGCACAGAACCCATCCATGTGATCCAGGTCGAGGACAGCGTCTATGGCGAGGCGGCCGAGCAGATCGGTGTCATCGACTACGAGAGCTTTGTGGCCCAGGGCGATGCCGGCTTCGACTGGCAGTGGCCCGGCGACGAATGGGATGCGATTGCGCTGAACTACACCAGCGGCACCACAGGCAACCCCAAGGGCGTGGTCTACCACCATCGCGGCGCGCACAACAATGCCATCAGCAATGTGCTGGAGTGGGACATGCCCAAGCACGCCGTCTACCTGTGGACGCTGCCCATGTTCCACTGCAACGGCTGGTGTTTTCCCTGGACGGTGGCAGCGCGCGCGGCGGTCAACGTCTGCCTGCGCCGGGTGGATGCGCAGGCGGTGTTTGACGCCATCCGCAACCATGGCGTGACCCATTACTGCGGCGCGCCCATTGTGCACAGCTTGCTGGTGAATGCGCCGGCCGCCATGAAGCAGGGCGTGCCCGCAGGCGTCAAGGCCATGGTGGCAGGGGCCGCGCCGCCCGCATCGATGATCGAAGGCATGGAAGCCATGGGCTTTGACATCACCCATGTCTACGGTCTGACCGAAACCTATGGGCCGGCCACGGTCTGCGCCAAGCATGAGAGCTGGAATGCGCTCGATATCGGTGAGCGCGCCCGCCTGAACTCGCGCCAGGGCGTGCGCTACCACCTGCAGCGCTCTGCGGCCGTGCTGGACCCTGAAACCATGCAGCCCGTGCCGCGCGACGGCCAGACCATGGGGGAGATCATGTTTCAGGGCAATATCGCCATGAAGGGCTATCTCAAGAATCCGCAGGCGACGCAGGAGGCTTTCCGCGGGGGCTGGTTCCATAGCGGAGACCTGGCCGTGCAGCATCCCGACGGTTATATCCAGATCAAGGACCGCAGCAAGGACATCATCATCTCGGGAGGCGAGAACATCTCGTCCATCGAAGTGGAGGATGTGCTCTATCGCCACCCTGCCGTGCTGGCTGCGGCCGTGGTGGCCAAGCCCGACCCCAAATGGGGCGAGACGCCCTGCGCCTTCATCGAGCTCAAGGCCGGAGCCGAGACCACGGAGCAAGACATCATTGCCCACTGCAAAAAGCACCTGGCCGGCTACAAGGTGCCGCGCGCCGTGGTGTTTGGCGAGCTGCCCAAGACCAGCACGGGCAAGATCCAGAAGTTCGAGCTGCGCAAGCAGGCAGGCTCGGCTTCCGCCATCTCGGTCTGAGATCCGGCCGCCAACCCCGAAGCCCGGTGCCTTGGCTATGCGGGCAGCGGGCTTTTCTGCGTTTGTCGGTTCGGTAAATTTGATAGCTGTTAGCGCCTGCTATTCATAGAACTTGGGTAGTTTTCAATCTGAAATCTATGAATGGAGTGCGCAACAAGCTATCAATAAAGTGGCCGCAGCCAGTCAGCGCGTCAGGCCAGATTGGGCGGCATGCGCTGCCAGCCTTCGGGCGTCACGCGCAGTACCTCGGCGCGACGTGTATCGGCATCGATATGCCAGTCGCTGAGCACGATGCGCCATTGGTCGTTGCCCAGTGCGTGGTCGGCGGGCTGATGGGTATGGCCGTGAATCAGCCAGGGCGCTTGCGCGGCCTGCATCCAGGTGGCACTCATCTGCGCGTCGGCATCCGCGTAGGGAGCGCCGCTTTGCTTGCGTTGCTCGCTTTCGCTGCGTGCCGATTTGCCGATCGCGCGGCGCACGGCCAGGGGCTGGGCCAGCAGTTGCTGCTGCCAGGCGGCGGAGCGCGAAACAGCCCGGAATTGCTGGTAATCCACATCGTCAAGGCATAGTGCATCGCCATGGCTGAGCAGGATGCTGGTGCCTGCCCACCGCAGCACCGTGGGGTCGGAAAGGCCGGTCATGCCGCTTCGGCGCAGAAATTCGTCACCGGCCAGAAAGTCGCGGTTGCCGACCATGAAGAACAGCGGGCGCTGCTGCGCCGCCTCGCGCAGCACGGCTGCGCAGTCGGCTTCGAAGCTGCCGGGCTCATCGAGTGCATCGTCACCCACCCAGACTTCAAACAGGTCGCCGAGGATAAAGATGGCATCGGCCGTGCTGCGTGCCAGATAGCTGCGCCAGGCTTCAACCGTCTGCGGCTCGGACGGCTGCAGGTGCAGATCGGAAATAAAGTCGATAGCTCGCCAGCCGGGTGCGCCTTGCAGCTGCGCCACCTGAGGAGCAGTCGTGCGGGGATCTGAAGAATCAGTCATGTGATGATGTTACGCAGCCTGAAAACAATAACGGCTCAGAGCGAGTGACGGCAAGCAAGAGCCGCCTCGCAGCGAGGCCGTCGTCCCAGCCGGGGGCACCTTGCAGCTGCGTCACCTGAGGCGCAGTCGTGCGGGGATCTGAATGAACGATGGATTCAGTCATTTGAACAAGTGAGGACTTGCGCAAACAAGAAGGCAACAACAGCCTGCTTCCCGCAGGCAGTCATCCTGACAGAACCCGTTTTGCGGAAGTCGTGAAGTAAGCGGCTTCTAAAACAACAAAGGCCTCGTGCGAGAGACGGCAAGCAAGGGCCGCCCCGCAGCGAGGCCGTCGTCCCCCTCAGGGGGAAGCCGCAAAGCGGCTCAGGGGGATCAAATTACAGGGCCACGGCCTTGTCGATCACCACGGCGTCGAAAGGCACGTCGTCGTGGAAGCCCTTGCGGGTGGTGCGCACCTTCTTGATGGCGTCCACGACTTCTTCACCCTTGACGACCTTGCCGAACACGGCATAGCCCCAGCCTTGGCCGGTGGGGGCGGTGTGGTTCAGGAAGCCGTTGTCCACGGTGTTGATGAAGAACTGGGCGGTTGCGCTGTGAGGATCGCTGGTGCGAGCCATGGCAATCGTGTACTTGTCGTTCTTCAGGCCGTTCTTGGCTTCGTTCTCGATGGGAGCAGCAGTTTCCTTTTGCTTCATGTCGGCTGCAAAACCGCCACCCTGGATCATGAAGTTCTTGATCACGCGGTGGAAGATGGTGCCGTTGTAGAAGCCCTGGTTCACGTAGCTCAGGAAGTTCTCGGTGGACTTGGGCGCGTTCACGGCGTCCAGTTCCAGGGTGATCACGCCCTGGGTTGCGGTGTCAGCCACGTTGATGGTCACGTGCAGTTCGACTTGGGGATTGCTCATGTCTGTGCTTTCTAGAGGAAGGAGTAAAGAGGCGGGTGCAGCCCGGCAGGTGCAGCGCCGCCGGGTTGTTTACTTGATTTCGGTGGCAGAGAGGATTGTTACCGGCGTCGTGGGCACATTCTGGTGCATGCCACGGTTGCCCGTAGCCACGGCGCGGATTTTGTCCACCACATCCATGCCCTTGACGACTTTGCCGAAGACGGCATAGCCATGGCCGTCGGGCTTGGGGGCGTTGAGCATGTCGTTGTTCACCACATTGATGAAGAACTGCGAGGTGGCAGAGTTGGGGTTGCCGGTGCGCGCCATGGCAATCGTGCCGCGGTCGTTCTTGAGGCCGTTGCTGGCTTCCAGCGGAATCGGGGCGCGTGTGGGCTTTTCATTCAGATTGGCGTCCATGCCGCCACCCTGGATCATGAAGCCGTCAATCACGCGGTGGAACACCGTGCCGTCATAGTGCTTGTCGCGCACATATTGCAGAAAATTGGCGGCGCTCTTGGGCGCCTTGGCATCGTTCAGTTCCAGCACGATATCGCCCATGCTGGTCTTGAGCTGCACCTTGGATTGCGCCTGGGCCAGGCCGGGGATTGCAAAAACAGTGGCTGTCAGCGCAATGGCGGACAGAGCTTTGAGGCTGTTTCGACGGAAATTCAGCATGGTCATATTCCTGGGTAAGTGGGCCTTGGGCAGGGCCGCTGGGATAGCGGCTGCGAAAAACAGGCTTGAGGCAGCTGAGGGCGCCGGCCTGCTTCACAAGAAGGAGAAGGGCGGCGATGGCAAAAAACCGCTTCAGCGCTGAGCAGGCTGGGCCGGGGCTGGCGTTGCGAGGGAGGCCGCAGGCTGCAGCAGGTCCTTGAGCTGCTTGAGCTTGGGGTTTAGCGCTGCTGGGCGGCCGCCCTTGGCCAGGGACTGCGCATAGGACTGATAGGCCAGGCGGGCATAGATATCGCCCAGGTTCTCATGTGCCACGGCATAGTTCGGATTGTTGCGCACGGCAGCTTCAAGTGCGGAGCGAGCGCGATCCAGATCGCCCTGGCGTGCATAGATCACGGCCAGGTTGTTATAGGGCTCGGGCAGCTCGGGATAGTCCTCGGTCAGCTGGCGAAAAGCCGCAATCGCGTCCTCGGTCTTGCCGTCATTGCTCAGCGCAATGCCGCGCAGAAAGCGCATCTGTGGGTCGCGCGCATTTTTGGCCAAATAGGTGTCCGCTTTTTGCAGCGCCTGCTGCGTCTTGCCGCTTTTGAGCAACTGGGCAACATCCGTGTAATCGTCGGCGTGGGCGCTACCTGCAGCGAGCAAGGCAGCCAGGGCTGCCGCACGCGCTGCGGTACTGAACAAGTTGCGTACAGGCATGTAGGTGCTTTCATGGCGCCGCAAGAACTGCGCTGCGGCGGGAGCTTATACTGGGGGGAATTGTAGCTGAGGGGTGTGCGGCGCTTAGGCGTCTGGCCGGACCGGGATGTGTCTGGATGCTAGTGCGCATTTTTCAGCCTCAGGGAATGGCAGGCACGGTTTATGCATCGCAGGCATGACCAGTGCTGCTGGTCGCCACCCTCTCTCCCAATTTCAAGATTCATGAGTTTGCGTATCTACAACACGCTGTCGCGTGCACTGGAATCGTTTTCGCCGCTGGAGCCGGGCCATGTGCGTATGTACGTCTGTGGCATGACGGTCTATGACCTGTGCCACCTGGGCCACGCGCGCTCCATGGTGGCTTTCGACGTGGTGCAGCGCTGGCTGCGTGCCAGCGGCTACAAGGTGACCTATGTGCGCAACATCACCGACATCGACGACAAGATCATCAGGCGCGCGGTGGAAAACGGCGAGACCATACGCAGCCTCACCGATCGCATGATCGATGCGCTGCACCAGGATGCGGATGCGCTGGGTATCGAGCGCCCCACGCTGGAGCCGCGCGCCACCGAATACGTGCCGCAGATGCTGAGCATGATCGCTCAGCTGCAGACCAAGGGTCTGGCCTATCAGGCCGGCAATGGCGATGTGAACTACGCCGTGCGCAAGTTCCCTGGCTACGGCAAGCTTTCGGGCAAGACGCTGGATGAACTCAACGCCGGTGAGCGTGTGGCCGTGGCTGACGGCAAGCATGATCCGCTGGACTTTGTGCTGTGGAAGTCGTCCAAGGCCGACGAGCCGGCCGATGTGAAATGGCAGAGCCCGTTTGGTGAGGGTCGACCCGGCTGGCATATCGAATGCTCGGCCATGGGTTGCGAGCTGCTGGGCGAGAGCTTTGATATCCACGGAGGTGGTGCCGATCTGCAGTTCCCTCACCACGAGAACGAGATTGCCCAGAGCGAAGGCGCGACCGGAAAGCCGTTTGCCCGTACCTGGATGCACAACGGCTTCATCAATGTGGACAACGAGAAGATGTCCAAGTCGCTGGGCAACTTTTTCACCATCCGCGATGTGCTCAAGGAATACGACGCCGAGACCATCCGGTTCTTCGTCGTGCGCAGCCACTACCGCAGCCCGCTGAACTATTCCAACGTGCATCTCGATGATGCGCGTGGTGCGCTCAAGCGCCTCTATACCGCCCTGGATCTGGTGGCCCCCGCCGAGGTGCAGATCGACTGGAGCAATTCCTACGCCGCCCGCTTCAAGGCGGCGATGGATGAGGACTTTGGCACACCCGAAGCCGTGGCCGTGTTGTTCGAGCTGGCCGCAGAGGTCAACCGCAGCAAGTCGCCTGAAGTGGCGGGCCTGCTCAAGGTGCTGGGAGCAAGCCTGGGTCTGCTGCAGACCGAGCCCCAGAAGTTCTTGCAAGCTGGCGCTGAAGGCGTGGATGCTGCTGCCATCGAAGCGCAGATCGCTGCCCGCACAGCCGCCAAGGCAGCCAAGAACTGGGCCGAGGCAGACCGCATCCGCAAGGAACTGCTCGAGCAGGGCATCGTCCTCAAGGACTCGGCTGCGGGCACGAGCTGGGAAGCGGCCGCAAAGGGCTGAGGCTGCATGCAATATTCCATCAACTGTGTGAGCAGTGCGGAGAGTCGCGCATGAGTGCGGTCAAGCATCTGGACACCATGGAGTTCGAGCAGCTGCCGCTGGTGGCTGATCTGCCCGTGCCGATGGGGCCGGCTGCGCCTTTGCCTGTAGCGCCTTTGGGGGCGGCAGCCATTGCTCAGCCAGCGGGTACAACTGCAAAGCAGGCAGTCGCGCCCAAAGTGGCTGCGCCCAAGATCCATCTGGATCTGCCCGATGGCGTGCCTGCCTATTGGGCCGAGGCCTGCCGTCAGCTCATGCGCCGCGATCGCGTGCTCAAGCGCCTGATTCCGCAACTCGGCAGCCAGGCGCTGCAGCCTTGCGGGCAGGAGCAGGCCTTTGCCACATTGGCCCGCTCCATCATCGGGCAGCAGATCTCTGCAAAGTCGGCCAAGACCTTGTGGAACAAGTTCGCCAGGCTACCTGCTGCCATGCAGCCCGAGCAGGTGCTCAGGCTCAAGGTGGATGATATGCGTGGCGCGGGACTGTCGGCTCGCAAGGTGGACTATCTGGTCGATCTGGCCCTGCACTTCACCGAGCATCGCCTGCATATGGATGAATGGGCTCAGATGAGCGATGAAGTCATCATTGCCGAGCTGATGTCCATACGCGGTCTCAGCCGCTGGACGGCCGAGAATTTTCTGATTTACTGCCTGGGGCGGCCCAATGTGCTGCCTCTGGACGATGCCGGTTTGATACAGGGCATCTCTCTCAATCATTTTTCGGGCGATCCTGTCAGTCGCAGCGATGCCCGTGAAGTTGCCGAGGCTTGGAAACCGTGGTGCACGGTTGCAACTTGGTATATTTGGCGCTCGCTCGAGGCGCAGCCTGTGGCTTGATGACATCTGTCCACTGGCCGATTGCAAGGATTGCAACAGGCTGGCACAAGGAGAAATACGTTGGCGAAAAAGAACTTTCTGGATTTTGAGCAGCCCATTGCAGAACTCGAATCCAAAATCGAAGAACTGCGCTATGTGCAGACTGAAAGCGCAGTAGATATCTCGGAAGAGATCGACCAGCTCAGCAAGAAAAGCCTGCAGCTGACCAAGGACATCTACAGCGACCTGACCCCCTGGCAGATCACCAAGATTGCCCGTCATACCGAGCGCCCCTATACGCTCGACTATGTGCGCGAGTGCTTTACCGACTTTGTCGAAATGCACGGCGACCGCCACTTTGCTGATGACCAGTCCATCATCGGTGGCCTGGCGCGCTTCAACGGCCAGCCCTGCATGGTGATCGGTCATCAAAAGGGCCGCGATACCAAGGAGCGCACACTGCGCAACTTCGGCATGACGCGCCCCGAGGGCTATCGCAAGGCCTTGCGTCTGATGAAGACGGCCGAGAAGTTCAAGCTGCCCGTGTTCACGTTTGTGGACACGCCCGGCGCCTTCCCCGGTATCGATGCCGAGGAGCGTGGTCAGTCCGAGGCCATCGGTCGCAACATCTACGAAATGGCTCAGTTGCAGACCCCCATCATCACCACCATCATCGGTGAAGGTGGCTCGGGCGGTGCGCTGGCCATTGCCGTGGCCGACCAGGTGCTGATGCTGCAATATTCCGTGTACTCGGTGATCAGCCCCGAGGGCTGCGCCTCCATTCTTTGGAAGACCGGCGAAAAAGCCCAGGAAGCAGCGGATGCCATGGGCATCACCGCCCACCGCCTCAAGGCGCTGGGGCTGGTGGACAAGATCGTCAACGAGCCTGTGGGCGGTGCTCACCGCGATCACAAGCAAATGGGGGCCTTCCTCAAGCGTGCACTGGGTGACGCCTATCGCCAGCTGACCGATCTCAAGCCCAAGGAGCTGCAGGATCGTCGCTACGAGCGCATTCAGAGCTATGGCAAGTTTGCCGACACCAAGGCTGACAACCGCTGATCCAGCGGGCTTGATGCCGCTTGCGCACAATGGCTCCTTCGGGAGCCATTTGTTTTTGTCGAGAGTTTATGAGCGAAATACGCCTTAAGCCTTTGCCAAGTAAGCGTTGGGCGCTATTGAGTTGGAAAGAGGGAGTTTGTTGTTCATGCAAGCCCAGTCAGATGCTGAGCTGTTGGGGGCTTCGGCGGCTCGGGTGGATGCGGCCATCGCTGCATTCAAGCCGCCGCTGCCGCTGGTCGTGGCCTTCAGTGGCGGAGCCGATTCGTCGGCTCTGCTGCTGGCCTGCCATGCGCGCTGGCCGGGGCAGGTGAGGGCGATTCATGTGCACCATGGTTTGCAGGCTGCAGCTGATGGTTTTCAGCAGCACTGCGAGCAGCTATGCGCCAGCCACGGCATTGTCCTCAAGGTCTGCGCCATCGATGCGCGCAACGTGCAGGGGCAAAGCCCCGAAGATGCGGCGCGCCAGGGGCGCTATGCGGCCTTGATTCAGGCGGCCGGCCAGCCCTGGCTGGCTGCAGATGGTGTGCCGCTGGATGCAGTACGCTCCATGGCGCTGGCCCAGCATGCCGACGATCAGGTCGAGACCTTGCTGCTGGCGCTCTCGCGCGGCGCAGGTGTGGCCGGTCTGGCAGCCATGCCCGGCCATTGGCAAAGAGCGGGGCTGGAGTGGTTCCGGCCCTTGCTGGCAGTGCCGGGCCAGGCGCTGCGCGACTGGTTGCGGCTCAGGGATGTGAGCTGGGTCGAGGACCCGACGAATGCCGATCCAGGCTACACGCGCAACCGTATCCGGGCTCAGCTGCTGCCAGTGCTGGAGCAGGTCTTTCCGCAGTTTCGCAGCACCTTTGCGCGCAGCAGTGCCCATTGTGCCCAGGCGTCCGAACTGCTGGACCAGCAGGCTGCGGCAGATCTGCAGCTGGTGGGGGCGCCGCCCGCCATCAAGGCGCTGCAGAGTTTGAGTGAGGCACGTCTGGGCAATGTTCTGCGTTATTGGCTGCGCACCGAACATGGCACAACGCCGACTGCGGCCCAGCTTGCGCAGCTCATGGCGCAGCTCGGCGTTTGCACTACGCGAGGGCACCGCATCCACATCAAGGTGGGGCGGGGTTTTGTGGAGCGCCAGGGGGCAAGTCTCGGTTGGTACAATTCCTAGGTTTTGGTTTTTTTACCTGTACGAAAACCGCCGGCGCGCCAAAACCTTTGTGACCTGCGCCGTGGCTGCTGTTTCGTCACCCTTTAGTATCCAATGGCACTGATCGTTCATAAATACGGCGGCACCTCGATGGGCTCGACAGAGCGCATCCGCAACGTCGCCAAGCGTGTGGCCAAATGGGCTCGGGCAGGTCACCAGTTGGTGGTTGTGCCCAGCGCCATGAGTGGCGAAACCAACCGTTTGCTGGGTCTGGCCAGCGAACTGGCTCCCAGCCACGCCAAGAGTTCGTACTATCGTGAGCTCGATATGCTGGCCGCCACTGGCGAGCAGGCATCCTCGGCGCTGCTGGCCATTGCGCTGCAGGCTGAAGGCATGGAGTCCGTCAGCTATGCGGGCTGGCAAGTGCCCGTGCGCACCGATAGCAGCTACACCAAGGCTCGCATCGAGTCCATCGACGACAAGCGCGTGCGCGCCGACCTCGAGGCAGGTCGTGTCGTGATCGTGACCGGCTTCCAGGGGATCGATCCCGAAGGCAATATCACCACGCTGGGTCGTGGCGGTTCAGATACTTCTGCCGTGGCCGTTGCTGCCGCCCTGAAGGCTGCCGAATGCCTGATCTATACCGATGTGGATGGCGTCTACACCACCGATCCCCGTGTGGTGCCTGCTGCCAAGCGCCTGGGTACGGTGAGCTTCGAGGAAATGCTGGAAATGGCCAGCCTGGGCTCCAAGGTGCTGCAGATCCGCTCCGTGGAGTTTGCAGGCAAGTACAAGGTGCCCATGCGCGTGCTGTCCAGCTTCACGCCCTGGGATATCGATCTGGAAGAAGAAGCCAAGTCCGGCACGCTGATTACTTTTGAGGAAGACGAAAAAATGGAAAAGGCTGTCGTATCCGGCATCGCTTTCAACCGTGGCGAGGCCAAGATCTCCGTGCTGGGCGTGCCTGATACCCCTGGTGTGGCTGCTGCCATCCTCGGTCCTGTGGCCGATGCCAACATCGAAGTCGATGTGATCATCCAGAACATCTCCAAGGACGGTAAGACCGACTTCAGCTTCACCGTGAGCCAGGGCGACTACCAGCGCGCCATGGAGCTGCTGCGTGAAAGCGTTGTTCCTGCACTGGGTGCTTCCGAAGTGGTGGGCAATCCCAATATCGCCAAGGTCAGCATCGTCGGCATCGGCATGCGCAGCCATGTGGGCGTGGCCTCCACCATGTTCCGTGCTCTGAGCAAGGAAGGCGTGAACATCCAGATGATCTCGACTTCAGAGATCAAGACTTCGGTCGTGATCGACGAGAAGTACCTGGAGCTGGCTGTGCGCTCCCTGCACACAGCCTTTGGTTTGGACAAAAGCGAATAATTTTCGCAACTTTCCAAAAACGAACAAAAAAGCTGTTTACAATAGCGTCATTCCGGAAACGTGACCGAGTGGCCGAAGGTGCTCCCCTGCTAAGGGAGTATGGGGTGTAGAGCCTCATCGAGGGTTCGAATCCCTCCGTTTCCGCCAAATCAAAGAAAAAGCCGAGAGGCTTTTTCTTTTTGTCAAGACCTTCTGGGTCTTGACAAAAAGTTTCAAACTTTGATTTGAGTCTGGTGAAAACAGGCTACAATGC
>NZ_AHIL01000030.1 GCF_000241525.1 Comamonas testosteroni ATCC 11996 | reverse complement strand
GAGGAAACCGCAGCCAGCATGGAAGAGCTGACGGCGACCGTCACCCAGTCTGCCGACACTGCGCGTCAGGCCAATCAGCTGGCATCGACCGCCGCCCAGGCGGCCGAGCAAGGCGGCCGGGTGGTGCAGCAGGTGGTGCAGAGCATGGGCCAGATCACCGACAGCAGCCGCAAGATTGCCGACATCATCGGCGTGATTGACTCCATTGCCTTCCAGACCAATATCCTGGCCCTGAATGCGGCCGTCGAGGCGGCACGTGCCGGCGAGCAGGGCCGTGGTTTTGCGGTGGTGGCGGGCGAGGTGCGCAGCCTGGCGCAGCGCAGCGCCGAAGCCGCCAAGGAGATCAAGCAGCTCATCACCACCAGCGTGGACAATGTGCAGTCGGGCTCGCAGCAGGTGGAGCTGGCGGGCCAGAGCATGAGCGAGATCGTGGCCAGCGTGCGCCGCGTCAGCGACCTGATTGGCGAGATCACGGCCTCGTCCACCGAGCAGCGTGACGGCATCAATCAGGTCAATCAGGCGGTGAGCAATCTGGACCAGATGACGCAGCAGAACGCGGCGCTGGTGGAGGAGTCCAGTGCGGCAGCGCTGTCCATGCAGGAGCAGGCACGTCGCCTGGCCGAAGTGGTTTCAGTCTTCAAGCT
>NZ_AHIL01000031.1 GCF_000241525.1 Comamonas testosteroni ATCC 11996 | reverse complement strand
CGGTCATGAAACCGGCTATGTCAAGGCTGCAGCACCCCAACGTTCGACCAGCCGTGCCATGCCAGCCATGGCACCAGTGAAGCAGACTGCTGCTGCAGTCAGACCCGCGATCAAGAAAGCGCCCGCTGCTGCGGCTCCCACTGCACTGAGTACCAGCAAGGCCAAGCCTGCTGCGGACTCCGACGATGGGGACTGGGAAACGTTCTAAACCGCAGGCTGACACCCGCTTGCAGGCCCGCCGCTTCTGACAGGAGGCGGCGGGCCTTTTCATTCTGGCTCGCCAACTCCAGCCGTGTCGAAAAGCGGGAAAGTACTGAGAACATCAGTTGTGCGCAATGCGCAAAGCAGTTGTAACAATTATTAATATATTGATGCAACCTCGGGGAGAGCATCTCGAAGAGGTGGAGGGAGGACGTCAGGGGCCAGGAATTGACCGCCAGAGTCATGCACAAGCCAGCCCGGAGTTCACGATGCGGACGTGCCTGTGTGTGGGTTCTTTTGTCTGGATTGGTTGGTTCATGAAGTTGTTTCAATTCACCGTGGCCCGGAAGCTGTGGGCATTGGTGATCGGTCTTTTGGCGGGGATGTTGTTGCTGGTGGCAGGCAGCCTGGCTTATTCCAAACGTGTCAACGAGGACGTTCTTGCGGCGGTGGTGGAGGCGCAGACTGCTGCTGCGCAGGCCAAGGAGTGGCGCATCCTGACCCAGATGAGCATGGATCGCTTCACGGCAGCTGCCATGTCCACGGAAGAGAATCTGGTCGAGCACCAGTACAAGGCCATGGCCGGCCTGATCGCCAACATCAACGAGTTGCGTGACAAGGTGCTCGCACAGGTTCATACCCAAGAGGCCAAGAGCCTGATGGCCGATGTGAACACGCATAGAGATGCCTTGTTTGCGGTGAACAAAGAGGTGGATCAGGCTCGTCAATCCAAGGATTTCGAGCGTTCGCAAAAGCTGATCGAAGAGCGGCTCAATCCCATGGCGCAAAAGTACTACGCGGCCCTGGATGCCTATGTGCAACTGCAGGACCGCTACCGGGCGCAGGCGCTGGAGCAGGGTGAGTCCAGCCGCTCCAAAGCCTATGTGGTGATAGCCGTCGCTTGTGGCGTCATCATGCTTTTGGGATTGGTGACTGGCCTGCTCATCATGCGCTCCATCACCCGGCCTCTTGTCAAGGCCGTGGAGCTGGCAGATGCGATCGCCGAGGGCGATCTGAGCTTCAGAACCGGGCATGGCTGCGAAGACGAACTGGGCCATCTGCACCAGTCATTGAACGCCATGGCCGAGCGTCTGCGCTCCGTCGTTGGCCAGGTGCGCTCGGGCGTGGAATCCGTCTCCTCGGCTTCGGGCCAGATTGCCACGGGCAACCAGGATCTCTCGGCACGCACCGAGCAGACGGCGGCCAACCTT
>NZ_AHIL01000032.1 GCF_000241525.1 Comamonas testosteroni ATCC 11996 | reverse complement strand
AACCGGTATCCGTCGCCGTGCTCAAGACTACGCCGGACGGCATGGACGGCGCGCTTGTGTCGATCACCACGTTGTAAGCGCCGGACTGGCCGCTGCTGACGCCGCCACTGCTGACCACGGCGGTGATGGCATGTGCGCCGGAGCTCAAGCTGGAGACGAAGCTATAGCTCCAAGCCCCACTGCCATCCGTCGTCACCCCGTCGATCAGCACGCCGTCCACATAGATGGTGACAAGGCTGTTGGCGATCGCTGTGCCGGTCACGGTGGGCGTGGTGTTGCTGGTGATGCCATCGCTATGGCTGCTGCCGGTATCAGTGCCGGAGGTCAAACCGCTGACGCTAGGTGGAAGCAACTGCACCGCTATCGCACGGCTCGCCGTCGCGCTGGTTTTAGTGCCGTCACTGACGCTGAAACCGATGGTGCGGGTGGCGGTATTGGGCGAACCCGCGGTGTCGTTGTAAGTGACCGCACGCAGCGCCGCCTGCCACTGTGCCAGCGTCGCCGTGGCGCCGCTGGAGGTCAGTGTCAACACCCCGGTGCCGCTGTTGTAGCTGGCCGTGATATTGCCCATGGTGCTGCCGTTGTTGGTGAAGGCCAGCACGTCCTCGCCACTGTGAAAGTTGCCGGTGATCGACACCGTTGCGCTGGCCAGAGTGGTGTTGTCAAGGTCGGACACGGTCAGGCCGCCGTCCACCGGTGTGGCTCCGCTGCCTGCTACATACGCGCCGGCGCTGCCAGTGGTGGTGGTAATCGGTGTTTGGTCGGTCGCTGTGACCGTTACCGTGCGAGTAACCGTGGCGCTGTCCTTGCTGCCATCGTTGACGCTGAAACTAATCGTGCGGGTGGCGGTATTGGGCGTCACCGCGGTGTCGGTGTAGGTGACCGCGCGCAAGGCCGCCTGCCATTGCGCCAGCGTCGCCGTCGCGCCGCTGGAGGTCAGCGTCAACACCCCGGTGCCGCTGTTGTAACTTGCGGTGATGTTGCCGAAGGTGCTGCTGGTGTTGCTGAAGGCCAGCACGTCCTGGCCGCTCTGGAAGTTGCCGGTGATGGACACCCTTGCGCTGGCCAGCGTGCTGTTGTCCAGATCGCTGATCGTAATGCCCGTATCCACCGCCACCGGCGTGGACGTCGCATTGTCCCCGGCGGTGAAGGCCGCGCTGCCGCCGCTGGTGGTGGCGATCGGGGTCTGGTCGGTAGCGGTCATCGTCACCGTGCGCGTTACCGCCGCGCTGTTTTTGCTGCCGTCGTTGACGCTGAAACTGACGGTACGAGTGGCGGTGTTGGGGCTCACTGCGCTGTCGGTGTAGGTCACGGCGCGCAGCGCCGCCTGCCATTGCGCCAGGGTTGCAGTCGCGCCGCTGGAGCTCAGCGTCAGCACTCCGGTGCCGCTGTTGTAGCTGGCGGTGATGTTGCCGAAAGTGCTGGCGCTGGTGTTGGTAAAGGCAAGCACATCCTGGCCGCTCTGGAAGTTGCCGATGATGGCCACGGTGGCACTGGCCAGCGTGGTGTTGTCCAGGTCGCTGACGGTGAGGCCCGGGTCCACCGCCACCGGGGTGGAAGCCATATTGTCGCCGGCGGTGAAGGCCGCGCTGCCGCCGCTGGCGGTGACGATCGGCGTTTGATCGGTGGGCGTCACCGTCACCGCGCGCGTGGCCACACCGCTGCTGGCGCTGCCATCGTTGACCTGGAAGCTGACGGTGCGGGTGGCTGAGTTGGGCGTCACCGCGCTATCGGTGTAAGTGACCGAGCGCAAGGCCGCCTGCCATTGCGCCAGCGTGGCGCTGCCGCCGCTGGAGGTCAGCGTCAGCACCCCGGTGCCGGCGTTGTAGCTGGCGGTGATGTTGCCCATGGTGCTGCCGTCGTTGGTGAAGGCCAGCACATCCTGCCCGCTCTGGAAGTTGCCGGTGATGGACACTGTGGCGCTGGCCAGCGTGGGGCCGACGTTATTGCTCACCGAGATGCCGGAGTCCACCGCCACCGGGGTGGAGCTCGTGTTGTCGCCGGCGGTGAAGGCCGCGCTGCCGCCGCTGGTGGTCACCAGCGGCACCACCGCCACGCTGACGGTGGAGGCCACGGCCAGCGTGGTGGTGTCCACGCCGCCGTTGCTGGTACCACCATTGTCCTGGACGCTGGTCAGCGTCACCACGCGGTTGCCGGCGGTGGGGCTGCCGTTGCTGTCGCGGTAGCTGATGCCGTTGATCACGCTGGCCGCAGTGCTGGCGGAGATGCCGCTGCTGCTGATGGACACGGTGGCGGTGCCGCCGGAAACCGAGACGGTGACGCTCAGGCCGTTGCCGCTGGTGGTGACCGAGTTGCCGTTGCTCAGCGCCACATTGCTGCCATCTATGGACAGGATTTCGCTGCTGCCGTCATGCAGGCCGGACACGGTCAGGCTCAGCAGAATGATGTTCTGACTGGATTCCACCGCGCTGACGCTGGCACTGCTGAACACCGTCACCGCGGACCCGCCCATGGCGAAAGTGGGGTTGCTGGCAGTGACGCTGCCGGTGGGCGCGTCGTTGACCGTCGCCACCGCCACCATCACATTGCTGGAGCCGATGCCGCCGCGGCCGTCGTTGACGCTGACATTAACGGTGCGGGTGGCAGTGCTGGGATCGGTGCTGGTGTTGTTGTACATCAGCGCCGCCACCAGCGTGTTCACCCGCGATGCGGTGGCGTTGCTGTTGAAGGTGACGATCAGATCATGGCCGCTGACGCCGTCGCCGTTGCTGGCGATCACGCCTATGCTCACCCCGCCCACCGTCACCACGCTGCCCACGCTGGTGCCGCTGGACAAGGACACCATGCCGCTGGTGTCCACGCCCAGCACGTCTTGTCCGCTCTGGCCGTTGGCGGAAATGTGCACAGTCAGATTGCCGCCGTTGAAATTGGAGGTGTCGCTATCCGTCACCGTGACTGCGGTGCCGGTGTCCAGTTTCACCGCGCCGCCTTTCTCGGTGAAAGTGGGATTGTCGCTGTTGAGATTGCCTATCACCGGCGCGGAATCCGCCGCCACCGTCACCGTCTTGGTCACCGCGCTGCTGTTGATCGCGCCGTCGTTGATGACGAAGCGGATGGTCCGGGAACTGGTGGTGGGCGACAGCGAACTGTCGGAATAGGTCACCGCGCGCAAGGCGGCCTGCCATTGCGCCAGCGTGGCTGTGGCGCCGCTGGAGGTCAGCGTCAGCACCCCGGTGCCGCTGTTGTAGCTGGCACTGATGTTGCCCATGGTGCTGCCGTTGTTGGTGAAGGCCAGCACGTCCTCGCCGCTCTGGAAGTTGCCGGTGATGGACACCGTGGCGCTGGCTTGGGTGCTGCTGTCGGAGTCGGACAGCGTGATGCCGCTGTCCACCGTCACCGCAGTGCCTGTGCCGCTGCTGTAAGCGCTGGAACCGCCGCTGGCGGTCAGCGTTGGCGCGAAACCGAAATTGATGGCGTTGATGGCGCCTATGCCTATCATGCCGGTCACCGTATGGCCGTTGGCCGCCAGCACCCGGAAGGAATCGATGCCCTGAAAAGCGCTGTTGCCCGACACCGTGAAGGTCACTAGGCCGCCGCTGCCCTGCAAGGCATCGCCCACATTCAGCGTAAGCGTCGCGCCGCTGACCGCGGTGCCGTTGATATAGCCGACCAGCTGCAGATTGCCGCCGGTGGTGCCGGAGTCGTAGCCATTCAGCACCACGCCGATGGAGTTCAGCGTGAAGCGGCTGTTGTCGTTGGACTTGACGCTGAAATAGGAGATGGGGATGGTGCCGTCGCTGTAGCCGTCCACCGTTTCCGTGGTCACCGAACCGACTTTTTCGACAATGATCGTCTGGCCGCCGTTATTGGTGGCACCCAGTTGCAGCGTGAAATCCCAGGCGAGAACGTCACTGGCGTTCACCACGCTGCCGGAAGGGTTGTAAGAGTAGCCATCCTTGGAAGTAAAGTCGGTAGTGCCCGTCACCGGCCGCGCCAGCAGCGCGTCGTAAGAGAAGTGCAAGCCAGCCACGTCGATTTGGCCGCTGTTGCGCTCCAGCGTCCAATCGCCGCCCAGCCGCGCCGCGCCGGTGGCGTCGGTGGAGGCCGCCACATCGGCATGGGTGTAGCGGGCCAGCTCGGTAACGAATCGCTCGCCTTGATCACCTTCGCCAATGCTGCAGCCATAAAGCAGGATATCGCCCTCGGGCTTCAAGGCGTCACCAATGGTGGCTAGCTCTGCTCCCCGGCTGGCCAAGTTGGCGAGAGTCAGCTCTGTACGCCCCAGCATCAGATCCGCACGCTGGCCGTGGGAGAGGATATGGACGGCGTCTATACCTTGACGTCCTCTGAGGTAATCGGCCATCTGCTGCAACCCGTCCTTGCTGGAGTCCAGGATCACCACTTCGGCATTGGCGGACAGGCCCTGCAGCAGATCACCGATATTGGCCACCTGGCCATCGATGAACACCACTTCCTGGCGCTGTGTAGTCGCCGGCGAAGCCTCGGTCACTCTCTGCGCTTCCGCGGTCAGCGCATGTCGCAGCGCAGTTGCCGTGTCCACCATATGCTCTGCGGCCGCAGGTGCCGCAGCATCTGTAGCCGCATGCGCCACATCCACCGCCGCTGCACCGTCAAACATAAAGCGCTGCTCCAATGCCAGTGGGCGCACGACAGAGGCCGACGGCAGCGACTGAGGAGCATCGGTCTTCACGGCCTGTGCCGTCATGGCCTGTGTCAGACGGCTCCAGAATGGGCGAGATTTGCGGGTCATCAAAGTGTCCTTCCTGTATGAAGGTGGCATGGCGCTTGCCTGCCTTTCAGGTTCTGACCGCCGGCTTGCCCTCTTCCTGGGAGCTGTCGGTCTCTTGCTATCGGACTATAAAAATATGAGCATGCTGCGCCTTTTATATATAGACTTCAGCATGAATATGATCTGAAACCTTTTAATGGCATACGCAACATGCTCTTGTATTTGAATGCCTAAGGCTTGCCGGTCGATGGCGGTGCCAGCAGCACCTGCCCGCTCATTCCTGCGATCAGCTCGGAAAACTTGCCGTGAATGGCGGCATTGACCTTCACGGACTGGCTCACCGGGTCCACCCGCGCGGCCAGGCGCTGCACCTTGGCAGGATAGGTTTTGCCGGTCTCGTCAATGCGCACCTGAAATTCCGAGCCTTGATGCAGCCAGCTGAGCCAGCGCGAGGGCACCAGAAACTCCAGCTCCAGCGCGGAGTCGTCCAGAATGTCCAGCAGTGCCTGGCCCGGCTGCGCATATTGCTGCTCGCGGATCTTCTGCTCGGCCACACGACCCGCATAGGGCGCAGTGATCTGGCATTTGCTCAACAGGCTGCGGTTGGCTGCCACTTCGGCCCTGGCCTTGTTCCACTCGGCCTGAGAGATATCCAGCTCCACCTTGCCGACGGAGTTCAACTCGGCCAGGCGCTGGTTGGCCTTCCAGGTCTTCTCGGTGGCATCCACGCCCGCCTGGGCCTTGTTCAGCTGGGCTTGCGGCAGGCTGCAGTCAAACTGCACCAGCAACTGCCCCTGGCGAAAGGAGCCACCCTCCACCACCGGCAGGCGCTGCACCTTGGCACCGATTTCGGCCGCCAAGGTGGTATAGCGGCGCGGCGCGAGCTGGGCGCGGATCTCGCGCTGATCCAGCACGCTGGGCAGGGAGGTCTGAGTCTTGGGAAGACTCTGGGCTGCCGGGCCGGTCTGGCCATGAGCAGCGAGCGACAGGCCCAAGGCCAGGCCCAGAATCAAAGGAGACACGCAAGACTTCATTGGAATTGACCTGCGTCCCAACTTTGCAGCGATTTACCCACGGCCTGCGTGAGTTCAGGCAAGGGCATGCTGTCGGAGCCCTCGATCACGGGCTCCATGCCCAGGGTGGCTTGCAGGCGAGAGCTGGCAGCCTGCATATTGGATTGGGCCTGGTAGCGGCGCAGCACGGAAAGAATGGTGGTGGTCTGCTGGGAGACCCGCTCAAGCGCATTGAGCTTGTCGGCCTGCACCTGGTTGTTCACATGCTCGGACAGACGCTGGTCCACCGAAGCAATGGTCTGCGCTCTTTCATACTGGCGCACGGCGTTCGCAAATTGCAGACGGGCTACATGCAGCTGTGTCAATACCGCCATTTGGGTAGCCAGACGACGCTGATCGGCCAGTTGCACACCCGCATCGGCCAGCTGGCGCTGTGCAGGCAGGGACAGCAGTCCCAGCAGGTTGAAGGAGATCTGCAGGCCGGCATCCTGCCAGCGGTCATTGATCAGATAGCTGTCGCTGCTTTTGTTGACACCGTAGTTGAAGGAAAGGCCGGGGAACATGCGCAGCATGACGCGCTTGGTCTCTTCATTGGCGATACGGGCGTTGTACAGGCTCTCGCGCAGATCCGGGTTCAGGAGCAGGGCCCGGTCTTCCAGCTTGTCCACCGGTTGCTCCAGCCAGCGCTGGGCATTCGATGCAGCAGGCTCGATCACGCGCAGCGGCTGGTTCAGCTCGGCAGGAGACACGCCCATCAGCGAAGCCAGTTCGATGCGCGAGGAGGACAGCTCCTGCTGAATGGCCTCCAGCAGGCGGATGTTCTCCAGCAACTGGCGCTGATAGCGCAGCGGCTCCATAGGGGAGCGCAGTTTTTCTGCTTCGACCTTGCGCGAGTCTTCCAGGGCTTTGTCCGCATCCTGGCCTGCGCTCTGCAAAGAAGCCTCCAGCGCCTGGGCCGCTGCCACACGCCAGTAAGCGATGCGCACATCCTGGATCAGCGTGTGTATGGCCTTGCGGCGACGCTCAGCCGCAATTTGGGCGCGATCCGCATGCTGACGAGCGGCGTAGTAGCTTTGACCGAAGTCCAGCAGGCTCCACGAGAAGCTCAGCGATGTCAGTGTCGATTCACGATCCGACGAGATATAGGGATGGGCCAGGGAAGGCGCACCTGTGACCGAGTCCGTGCTGCGGCTGATCAGGTCCTTGTCGCGGTAGCGATAGCCGGCCGAGGCCACCAGCTTGGGCAGCATGTCGAACTTGGCAACATTGGCCGTGCCCTGCGCCACCGCCTCTTCCATGCCACGCAGGCGCTGGGCTGCGTTGTATTTGATGGCTCTCGCAATGGCCTCTTCAAGGCTCACGGGCCCGGTCAGAGGAGCCACATCCCTACCGAGGCTCTGCCGATCAGCCTGAACCTGCGACTGAATTTCTTCCGTGGAAAGTGCCTGGCCGGTCAGATTGGCGCAACCGGTGAGCCAGATGGCCGAGCCTAGCAAGGCCGCGAGCCGGACACGGCCACGAAAATTTGTCTCAGGCCGGTGGTGAGCAAGAGCGTTCATGTCTGCGAGGGGATAGTGGCAAAGACGGTTTGACAGCAAGACTTAGCGAACGAAATTTATGTTCAAAACTTCAATTGGTATGCAAAAGTCTTAATTGTCAAAAAATGTGTTCGCAATATTACCGAGCGAAGATGACAACCGCAATCACTGAAATCAGGTATTTCTGCTGCCAGAAGCACCATGCTGTCGCACTCATTTTTTGCCCCCAGTTGGTGCAATGAGTCTCTGGCGGTGACTGGTCAGGCGATTCGGTGGTGATGCAGTGCGTAGCTGCCTGAGGCAGCTAGCAAGACACTCCCTCGAGTTCTCCAAGAGCCGTTGGCGCAAAGATTGCAGATTGCTACTAGAGGTTCCAGCTCTGATCCATGAATTTCAGATCAACACCGATCACAAGCGCGCTTGCCACGCATTCCCGAGGCATTGGAAGACGCACAACTGGACCGCCCATGCGACGACACATCCCACAGCACGCCCACTAGTGAAGCGAGAACACCGCCGCGGCCTCGATCTCAAGGGGCCTGGAAAGCAAATACCCTTGAGCGCAATCCACTCCAAGCCTTTGCAGCATATCCAGCTCTTCCTGCCGTTCAACGCCCTCTGCAATCACCAGGCTTCCTATTTCATGTGCGAAGCTGATGAGACCTCTGGCCAGTGCACGCCGTTTCTCATCTGTATCGATAGAGTGAGTAAGACTCATATCCAGCTTGATGATCTCGGGCTCGAGATTGAGGATATGCCGCATGCTGGAATAGCCTGCACCCGCATCGTCAACCGCCAGTTTCGCGCCCCGGCGACGGTAAGGCTCCAGTCCAATGACAAGAGCTTTGTAATCCTTGACCGCAGCATGTTCTGTAATTTCCAGGACCAGACGGGAGAGATCATCAATGCCATCAAGTAGTTGATGGAATTGGCTGCTCAGCAGCAACTGTGGTGAGCAGTTGACACTTACGCTGCTGTTGGCGGGCAGCCGCTCCAGCGCTGGCAGCACCTTGGACACAGCGCACAGCTCCAGATCAATGCCCAAACCTGCCTTGTCTGCCACATCGAACCAATAATCCGGCGCATGTCTGGGCTCGACATCAAAACGCGAAAGGCTCTCGAAGCCGCAGACAGCCTTGTCACGCAGACTGCAGATTGGCTGGAAAACCATCCTCGGATCACCGTGCGCCAAAGCGGATCGAACCTCTCCGACCAACCGTGCCTTGACCCGCTCCTCGGCAGCCTGCTCTTCGATACGGTCTGCCAGGATCTCTGCAAATGCGCGCAGCAATTGCATGTCGCGCTCCCCCAGCGTTGGATTCGGGAGGTAGCTGAAGCAGCAAAGCGTCCCATAGACATGCCCATCCGTGAGACGAACAGGAACACTCAAATGGGACCCAATTGGAATGGCATGTGTTGCAGAAATTTGCTGAGCAGCCGGCACATGACTTGTGTCCGGAATGCATTCCGGCAGCTCGCCATGAACGACCTTCAGGCAGTATCCCTCCTGCATGGGAATGCTCTGGCCTTGATAGAGCGGCCCACCCGAAACACTGTCCAAATGCTTGAGCACCCGTTCGGCAGCGCCGAAGTGCGAGACAAAGGCGATATCCATTCCCAGGTGCTTGCGAACCGCACGCAGTATGCGATCCACTCCTTCTGCACACACACCTGATCTCATCAAATGATTGAGATGGCGATTCCCGTCAACCTCAAGATCGTTCATCTGCATGCCCCCTCTTACATACAGTCGACTCACGCGGCTTTTGTCAATATTTAATCTGGAAAAGCATGCAATGTGAAGCGATGATCATCGATATCCAACAAGTGTCTCAGCAGTGGTCGTGGCAAAAATGTCAATCAACCCACCAATTTCACCGTCCACCTGGATTCCAGCCGTTGCTCCAGGTACGGATCCTCGGTGAGTTTTTCTGTATGACAGCTTCGTGGGGCGGATTCAATAGGCCGATGCAACCGCATACCTCGCCTCCGGCGCGAGGAATCAGTTCAATCGGATACGCATCGAGGCGGGATGTGGACGACAGATCGCAGGCTGCATTTATTTGTATAGAGCAGTCACAGTCCAAGACATCGCCTACCTGGACACATTGCCGTGCAGCAATCAAGGCGAATGGGGCAAAGTACAGCGTTTGAGCAGCCACAAAAGGCCCAGGCCGCTTCAAGGCTGACGCCTTGACGGGAACACAGGCCCACTCCCAAAGCAGCAACTATCCGCATCTACCCTAAAAATATCCTCTAGTAGTCGTGATTCCAACGCAATCCAGGCGATCCGTCATTCATCAGGCGAATTCACTGGACTCGCCATCCCGGCAGCTGTACCGTCTTCTTCAGGTTCAGAAACTTGATTGAAGGCCGCCTTCCCCATGAGTAAATCCAAAGAGTCCACAGTCCATCGCATCGTGGATGCAAAGCAGTGGGAACTCAATCGCGAAAAAGAGCGCATCACCTATCCTGCCAACCATGCCGGCCCGATTCAAATGGACTGGCGCAAGCGTGAGAACTACTCGGCCACTGACCTGAACTACCGGGGAAGGAGCAAAACCCCGTAACCGCAACTCTGTCTCCAGTCTCCTGACGAACCCCGCCACTGTTAACTGAGCGGGGTTCTGATTTTTCGGCAAACACCTGGCGACCAGCAGCTCGACAGCGCCCCCCTGTTTACCTTGATGGCAGAGTTCGCTGACCTTGCAGAAAAGAGAGCACAGACCACGCATATCCCGGTCGTTCGCCGACCTGCTTTACCGCCACCAAAAGCCTCGCGGCACAAAGGCACCAATCATCAAGGCTGCCGACCCCATCGGGCTTCACTTCGGGCTGGCAGCGGGTCGCGGCCAACGCGATGAGGAAAGGCATGATCCCGCACCGACCCTGGTTCCGGGTCTGCATGCATGCTCCACGGCCCGGCACAAGAATCGATACGGAGCGCTGCCCGAGTTGTAAGCCGCCAGAGCAAGAGCGCCCGTGCCCATGAACGTTCAAGTAGCGCAAACCGCAATTCCTTGGAGTCATGAATATTCCCTGCGTGGGAATAAGCAGAAAAGCCGCTACAACTTTAATAGCTGTAGCGGCTTATGCATTCTGGTGGGTCCTGCGAGATTCGAACTCGCGACCAACGGATTAAAAGTCCGAACACTCAACCTCTTGCTAGGCCGCATGGTTGAGCCATTCTGCGCTGTCGGCTGTCTCATAAGATGCCAGTCTGCGCGAGTTTCCTTGCCTATAAGAATCCGCCACTGCCACCTGTATATGAGACGTGCTTTTCTGTGGCCCTCGCTTGTAACAATCGGGCGCCTACTGCTCTCGACCGGCCACAATTGCTCACATGCTTGCAACGACCCTCCTCTGCCTCATCGTGGGCATTTCAAACGGCGACACCCTAACAGCGTGATGTGGCGAGCCTGGGCAATACGAACAGGTCTAGATGAGACTGCAGGGCATTGACGCCCCTGAGCGCAAGCAGCCGTTCGAGTAGCGTACCCACAAGCACCAGTTCAGAGCGCCAACTGCACCTGGTTACGGCCTTTGGCCTTTGCCGTATAAAGGGCGGCGTCGGCACGGCTGAAGAGTTCGGGCAACGAGGACTTGAGGCCAGCCGGCTGCACCGCTAGACCAAAGCTGGCGCTCAGATTCAGCATGCTGCCATCGGGCCGTTGCAGCGGCTGCTGCATGGCTTGGCGTAGGCGCTCGGTCAGGGCCAGTGCCGCCTGGTCATCGCAATCGGGCAGCAGGGCGATGAACTCCTCGCCACCATAGCGGGCCAGCAGATCGCCTCTGCGCAGTTGGGTCTGCGCGAGTTGCGCCGCATGCTGCAGCAACTGGTCACCTGTCTCGTGACCATACTGATCGTTGATGCGCTTGAAATGGTCCAAATCGAACAGTATCAGCGCCAGCGGCCAACGATGACGTTCGGCCTGGGCCAGCTGGGCCGGCGCCTGATCGTCGAAGGCGCGGCGGTTCATCAGCCCGGTCAGATGGTCGCGGTGGCTGAGCTGGCGAAGCTCGGTAATCAGGGTCTCGCGCTCGGCCTCCAGCTCCTGGGTTCGTTGCAGGCTGGCCTGCAACGCATGCACCGCGGCCTGCAACTCGCCGATCTCGTCGCTGCGCTGGACCGCGGGTAGCTGCCGGTTCAGCCGGCCACGCATCAGTTCCATCATATGCCGGGTTATTATCAGCAGGGGCGACAGCACACGGCGGCGCAGTGTAATGAAAACGCTAACCTCCAGCACTAGGATGCAGCAGCCAATCAGCGCGTTGACGCGCAGTCGCCGCCAGGCTCCCGCCACCTCCTCCTGTATCTGCTCGCGGCCTACCTCGTGCAGAGTGTCGCGCAGATCGACGATGCTGCGCATACCCGGGACATGGCGGGAGACGAACTGGGCCGAGTCCATGCCATAGGGCTTGCCGGCAAGGCCGCGAGCGGTAATCTCGGCGATAAAGGGCAAACTCTGACCGAAATAACGTTCCTGCTGAGCCTGCAACGCGGCGTCGATGCGCGGATCGGACAGGCTGGTGCGCGCCTTCACGTCTAGCAGTGCCTTGAGCTGCTCGATGCGGCCAAGCAGGCGGGGGATGCCGTCGCGCTCTTGCGGGCCTAGCGGCGAACCACTGGCCATCGGCGCGGTGAATTGCGAACCCAAGCGGCCAGCATGCTCGCGCAGCTCTGCAGCGTAGCGCGCGCCGACCAGCGGCAGCGACAGGCTGGGGTGGATGCGCTCGGCGCTAGCCGACAGCAGGGTAACTGCCTCCAGCACCGTGTCGACGACCTCGAACATCTGGTCGATGACTTGCCGGGTGCTGCGCTTGTCGATGGCCGCGCGCTCGGCCTGTGGCAGTGCCGCCACCCGTTCGAGCTCCTGCCGGGCTGTCTGCATCTGCGTGCGTGCCCGCTCCAGCACCGGCAGGGCGGTCGACAACTCGGCCTCCTCGCGTCGGCGCAGTCGCGTCAGCGCCACTTCGAAGGCTGCATCGGTCGCCTGCTGAAACTGCGCCAAGCGCTTGCGCAACGCGTCCGAGGGCGGGTCGTTGAGTACCGGAATGGCAGGACCTCGCTCGGCCGAGGCGTGTTCGGCAACCTTCATTGCAGCATAGGCCAGCTCCATCGCCTGCAGTCCGAATTCAGCCCGGCGCACGTCCTGCCAGTCGGTCCACATAGTGCGCACCATCATCAATGAGACCAGACCGAGCAGCAGCAAGGTAGTGCAGAAGAAAAGACGACTTAGACGCATATTGCCGGACATTGTGGGCGCTGCCGCTACTCTTTTGTTGTGCCTAATCATCCGTCAATTTACAGACCTTGAACCGAAGTGAAGTGACAATCAATCTTGATCTGGGAAGCGGTGTTGTAACGATTGCACACAAGTACATGCTAACAAGTCGGATTTCTTGATGACTGTATAAATACACAGTAATCAAGGAGGTCCCATGCACATCGAACATCACTACAACTGGCGCTATCAAGACCATCTCGGCAAGTGGCGCACGACAAACTACCTTTGCTCCGAGGAAAGGATCAAAAAGGAACACCCAGACGCGACCCCGGTTGAAGGAACGCTAAGAGTCATCGAAGTGGCCGACACGCTGGACGAATACTGGAAGCGCACGCGCGACAACACACTGCAAGGTTCAATGCACAAGCCATAGAGTAATGATGGTCGATGAGGACCGGCATCCCGCCCTGCTGCGAACTCCCGGGCGATATGGCCTTCCCAATGAGCGCATCCTGCCAGGCAGCGCCAGCGACTACGTCACAAACCAGGACGATCAAGGATGGCTACTAGTCGTCACCCTTGAGGACGACCTTGTGTATTTCGGGCCAGGCCCAGTGAGCGTAGCGCGCTCCCCTGCACCCTTTTGATTCCCAAGCTCAGGTCCGCAAACTACCCAGAGCAGCCATTGAGATTCAACAGATTCGAGCTGCCTCAGTAGATTGCCTGCGTGTTTGCAGAGGCCTGAGTCAAAGATCCCTGCGAATGAGTGCACCCTTGAATAGCACCGGGCCAGTTGGCCCTGTTGAACTGGGTACACCGCCTTTGGGCTCCAGGCTGATGGCCAGGGCCGGGATTGCTTTCACATCGGTCTCTTGCGCAGTGAGTTGCTCAAGCTTTCCATCACCCATGACCCCCAGGGAACGTGGCGCGCCCTGCTGAGGCAAGGCCCACAATTGCAGAGACTTGTTATCAGCCTCCTTGAAGCCGCTCACCCGCTGCAATACCAGTTGCTGGTGCCGGGGATCGAAGGTCACCAGCATGGACGCATCAGCCTTGCCATCGGCGAGCACCGCCACATATTGAATTTGGGGGGCCGCCTGCAATTCAGCCTGCGCCATCTGGAGTTGAGTCTGTAACGCAGACAATTTCTGCTGCGAGGCATCCCTGAGCCCTTGATGCGACCAAAGCCCCACCGAGATAGCCGCCACAGTGGCCAAGCCGCCTGCCAGTGCCAGTCCGCGCCACCACGCGAGTGATCGCGCTGGTCGCATTGACTCAGCAGCCTCACGTTGGCGAGCCAATCTGATGCCGGCATTTTCGGCTTGCAGCAGATTGGCGATGCGTGTCCAGACCACCGCATCGGGCTGCACCGGAGTCTGGACTTCGGAGAAGGCCGACCAGCGGCCTTGCCACAGCAAGGCTGCCGCACGCACCTGAGGATATTCGCGTGCCAGTTGCTCAAAGCGACGGCGTGCCCCTCCGTGCAAAGTTCCCAGTGAATAGGAGGCAGCCAGGCGGTCAAGTAATTCAGGGTTTTGGGTCAGATTCATGATGTCGACTCCTGGCACTCAGACGTGGCGCGCCATGCATTTGCGCAACTGTTCCAAGCTTCGGCGCATCCAAGTCTTGACGGTGCCCAGCGGCAGCTTCAGGCTGCTGGCCAGTTCGCTATGACTTAAATCATTCAGATAGGCCAGGCTCACCACCTGGCGCTGTGGCTGCTCCAGCTTTTCCAGACACTGGTGCAAGACCATGGCTTGTTCACTGGCTTCCACCAATTGCATTGGCCCTTGCGTGTCCTTGTCCTGGGGCACCTCCTCAAAGTCCTCAATCGGTACATTGAGATGCAGGCGTTCGGCTCTGCGCCGGCGCAAAAAGTCCAGGGCCCGGCTGCGCACCAGCATGCCCATCCAGGCCAGGGGCGGGCTGAGCGACTCCCGGTAGTTCTCCGCACTGCGCCAGATTCCCAGAAAGCTCTCCTGCAGCACATCCTCGGCCCACTCCTTGTTTCCGAGTATGCGCAAAGCCAGGCCATACAGCCGCGAGGCGGTCTGGTCGTACAGCAGCTTGAGAGCAACCTCGTCCCGGGTTGCTACGCGGTCGATCAAGTCCATCAGTTGGTTGTCCGGTGTTTTGGCGCTCATGCAGCCATTTTGATCAGTAAGACCAGCTTCATGCTCTGCTGTTGGATAACTGCCAAGGCATGTTGCAGTTCCTGGTAATCACCTATACGCAGCAACCCAGCCACTGGATTTGGACAACGCGCGAAATGGCTGAAAAAAATTTTCAGAAACTTGAATCCACCGCTCAAAAGGCTGCGTATTCCAAGCGTCGGACATCAAAACCGATAGACACATCCCCACAGTCAACCAGGAGTCATCATGAGCATCCATCTGTTTGAAGGCCATTCCTCGCCCATGGCCTCGCGTCGCGGATTTCTCGGCACCACCGGCACTTTGTCAGCCGTGGCGGTCGCCATGCTGGCAGGCAACGAGGCCCTGGCCCAAGGCATGGGCAACGATCCAGCCAAGGATGTATCCATCCTCAATGTGGCCCTGGGACTGGAGCATGAGGCCATCAACGCCTACCAGTTGGGTGCCGGCAGCGGGCTGCTGCAAAAGCCCGTTCTGGATGTGGCCGTGTTGTTCCAGAGCCACCACAAGGCCCACCGTGACGCGTTGATTGCCACCATCCAGAAGATGGGCGGAAAGCCGGTGGCCGAGGCCTCGATGCAGACCTATGCCGACTCTCTCAAGGCCGCAACCCTCAAGAGTCAGGCCGACGTGCTCAATCTGGCCGCAAGACTGGAGCTTGGCGCGACCAATGCCTATCTGGGCGTCATTCCAGCTTTCGAAAACCGTGACCTGGCCAAGGTCGCAGGACGCCTGGCCGCCGATGAAACCATGCACTACACGGCCCTGATCTCGGCTCTCGGCCGCCCCTTGCCAAGCAATGCCTTGTCATTTGGCAGCTGACCTGGCGAAGCCCAGTACCGGGCAGTCTCGCCCGGTGCATTTTTTCATCTTGTTTGAGGGAATATTCATGATGCATCGACACACGCTTTCGCTGACCGCTCTGTGCCTATTCGCACTTGGCCTGAGCGCTTGCTCATCCATGGGCTCTCACTCCATGTATTCACAAGACGAACTTCCGGCTACCGTGCAAGTGCCCGCAGGACACAAAGTGGCCATGGAGACCGTGGGTGTTGGCCAGATCACCTATGAGTGTCGGGCCAAGAAGGACATGGCAGCCGAGCACGAATGGGTGTTTGTAGGCCCTGATGCCAAGCTGCAAACGCGAAGCGGCGCGGTTATCGGCAAATACTGGGGGCCGCCAGCGACTTGGGAGAATAACGACGGCTCCAAGGTCACTGCCACGCAGCTTGCCGTGGCTCCTGCCGGAGCGGGCAATATCCCGCTGCAGCTGGTCAAGGCAAATCCTGCCACCGGCATGGGAGCCATGCAGGGGGTGACCTACATCCAGCGTGTGGCAACCAAGGGGGGCGTCGCGCCGAGCATGGCCTGCGGAGCCGGAAACATGGGCAGCAAGCAGATCGTGCAATATCAGGCCGACTATATTTTTTGGAAAGCGGTCTGAAGGGCAGACCAGAAGCGCACCTCACCTGTCAACGATTGGGAGGTGCGCTTTTTTTGTATTGATCACTCGATGCCGCGCAAGCTCAACACGCTCTTGTAGCATATGACTGTTCGCTAATGGCCGGTAGCAGCCAGCCACCGAGGGCTGCTCACGACCCAAAGCAGACAGTCAAATTACTAACAAATGAGTTCAGCGGCCGCCGCAGGCAGTCCGCTGGGACGATGGGTTAGGCACGGCGCTACTTCCTTGAGAACAGCCGAACGGTTGGCAGAAGTACCCAAACCAGAACTCCAACTAAAAGAAGCTGGGCGAAGCCAATCCATGTTCTACCAGCTGAGTAGCCTCCACTGAAACCGGCAAAAATGGCTAAAAGCATGAACGCAAACCACCCGATGCCACCAATGGTGAGCCGCCCGAGAGCTTGAAGGACAGCATCCGGCCCCGTGATTTTGGGCTTCCAGACACTAGGTGCAGACGTTGGCTTCCACCCCTCGGCGTTCGAAAAGTTTGCGCCACAGTACTCGCACTCCTGCGCCTGTGCGGCGATCTCCTTTTCACAGTGGGGGCAGTACGCACTCATGTAGTGGCCTAACTAGATTTAGGAGACATGCGATGTACATGTTTAACTCGCCTAGTAGTGTATGAGTGCACAACCCGACAGGCAAATTCGCTGTGGTTGTGTTTAGAAAAGCCTAAAAATTTTGATCTCAGTCTTTGGTGGATACTGAAGATCAATGTCCGAAAGACTGCTTCTGGCCCGTTCCCAGTCGTACGTCTCAGTGTCTCGCCCTGCTTTGACACAATCGCGCCATGACCGGCGAATCCCCGATCCACACAGTCCACAAGCGCGTTTGCCACAGGTTCCTGCGGCACTGGAGGGCTCACAACAACGCCTATCCCAAGCTGATCAAGATGACGCCGGAAGAGTTGCGGCAGTTCAACATCGTCAACTCCTTCGCCAAGCCCAATGAGCTGTGGGGCGTCCCAATTGAAATCGACCCCAACACCACGGGCGTGATGATTGCAATCGATGGGACGGAAATGCCTTTGGTCGAAGGGTACTAGCCCATCTGAACGTGGCGCGCGAAAGCCAAAACAAATAAACAAAAATGCTTGCATTGACTAAGCATTTTTGTTTATACTCACACCATCGCAACAAAAGAAAGGTGGTCGTGAAAATCAGCGAGTTCAAGCGGTGGCTTGAGGCGCAGGGAGTCAGAGTCGAGAACGGTACAAACCACTGGAGGCTGTACCACAACGGCAAGACAAGCACCCTGCCAAGGCACCCAAGTAAAGAGCTGAAGGAAGGCACAAGACGCGCAATCCTGAAGCAACTAGGAATCAACTAAGGAGGCAGGCCCGAAGGGGCCTAGCCTGAATTCCTGAGCTTCACGACCACTAGATGGGAATCAACATGCAAAAGTACCCTGCCCGCTTCGATCCCGCCGACGAAGGGGGCTACACCGTCACGTTTCGGGACATCCCCGAAGCGATCACCCAGGGCGATGACCTGGCCGAGGCAGAAGCCATGGCGCGCGACGCACTGGTGTCGGCCATGGAGTTCTATTTCGAGGAAGGCCGCGCCGTGCCCGCCCCCAGTAAGGCAGAAAAGGGCGAGCGCTTGGTGGAGCTGCCCGCCAGTGTCGCCGTCAAGGTGGCGCTGTTGAATGCCCGGCTTGCCACAGGAGCCCGCCCTGCAGACGTAGCCCGCGCCATGGGCGTGAAGCCCCAAGAAATGACCCGTGTTTTTGACCTGAGCCACGCCACCAAGATCGATACCGTGGCCGCCGCACTTGCCGCCATGGGGTATGAGCTGGAACTCAGCGTGCGTCGTGTGAAGTAGCTCCATAAACAAAAAAAACCCGATACAAATCAATGTATCGGGGTGTCTAATTAATATTGGGCTGGCGGCAGTTGTTTTGTGCTAACTACAGCCCAGTTCCCCTTAGATGATTGTCTAAGAGTTAATCGCTTTCGAAGGCTTGGGCAGCAGTTTGCGTCCTTGTCTCCATAATCGCGCACGTCAACGGTAATGGAATCTGCAGTAGCCCCTACAACTTTCTCAACGTAGCGAGGGAGTCCCTCGTCAACTTGTGGCGAAGATTCTGAAGGACTGACATAAAAACTGTCTCCCGCACCCACCTTCACAACAGCAATTCTTGCTGAACTAGTGCCGGAGCCACCAAGGCAACCGATATCTCCATGCCAAATAACGGCAAATTTTGCATCCTCTCTATTGTCGAATGACTTATAGGGGACCATCGCTGCAATGCTATTAGCATCCGGCGCTACATCTGAACAGGCAATTGCTGCACTGTAATGCTTGACTACCGCCAATATAGCTTTTGTTTGCGCCTTAACTGGTGGCGCAGCCATATCCTGTGCATATACACCTGCTGCTGATGTAGAAATTGACAGTGCAGCGAATAAATACGCTGATATTTTAATCATTTTCATATCCCTCCTTTATAAAATCAGAGGAAATGTATCAAAACCCATGTCAGCAGTCACTTCTACGAAGCCAATTTGATCAATCGCGCCTCAGCTGTTCAAACAGATTGCGATCTGCCGCAATCTGGCCGCGCAACAGGCTCACCTGAGCGTCTCGTTTTTTGACCAAGCCTCCAAGCTGGCCAACCACGCCTGCGCCCTCTGCAGCAAGGGCGGCGAGTCGCTGGTGTTGATCTGCGAGATCTCGGCAGGCAGCGGCGTCACCGGCAAGCTGGGCGTTACGGGTGGCCGCGCCGCGGATGTCGCGCTGCAGGCCTGCAATACGGGCAGCATCAGCAGCGCGCCCAGCCTCCAGGCGGGCCATTTCTTGCGTGTAGTCATGGGTGTTTTCCTGTTGGGCAGAGCCGTGCTCAACCACGGCCTCTGCTTTCTTTTCTGTTTCTGCTTGCGCTTGCTGGGCATTTGCTGCAGCTTGTTTTGACTGGGCAACCTCAACCTTGCCCAGCCGCTGGGTCTGCACAGCCAGCAGCAGAGCAAGGGCCAAGGCCAGCCAAGGCCAGATGCGGGACGCGCCGGTCATGTCGGCCCTGCCTCGCACAGCTGACGCTCTGCCGCGCGGCGCTTGACCAGTCCGGGCAACTGCTTGCCGCCAGCGTAGGTCCAGCGGCTGAGCTCAGCGCAGGCGCCATCGATGTCGCCAGCATTGGCTTTACGCACCAACGTGCTGCCGCAGAACGCGCCATTGCCGACATTGAACGCAAAGCTCAGAAATGCAGCCTTCTGACCATCACTCAGCGGTTGCTTGATGCAGTCCAGGGCTGCCGCATGCTTTACCAAATCGGCCTGCAGCTGGGCAAGGCACTGTTCATCGGTGAATGCCTGACCTTTCCGCAACTCTGGACCCGTGTGCCCGTAGCAACTGGTTAGCACGCCCACAGGATCAACATAGGTGCGGTTCACCTTGCCCTCGTAAATGGCCACTGTAGAAACAGCAAGGGCTGCCGCAGCAGCCCCGATCATGGAAATGAGTGTCCTATTCGACATTGCAAGCCCCTTTGATTGCGGCCATACGGGCCTCATGCTCCGTGCGCTCGCGACGGTCTCGGCGCAACTTGAAAAACACATTGACGATCAACCCGATCAGGCCCAAGGCGATACCAAAGAACACCCCCGCCTCGCTGGACAGCCACCAACTGGCTGCGCTGACGCCGGCGCCGGCATAGGTAGCTTTGCTACCAACAGCTGCCCCAATGACTTCTGCGGCTGCTGCTGTTGTTTCATTGCTCATAGCCCTCCCAGGCATAAAAAACCCGCCGAAGCGGGTGATCTGTTTTTTGATTGGCTCAGGCTTGCGGCCAACCCTGAGTCTCGTCATAGCTGCGCAAGGCTTCGAGATCCTGCAGCGCCTCGATTGCGTCCTCATGCGCCTGGCGCGCTCCCGTGAGCTGCCCGGAAATAAAGCGGTAAGCGGAGTCCTTGGTCAGGATGCGCTGGGCCAGCTCGCTGCACTCCAGGCCGCGCTGGGTAGCACAGGCATCAATCCAGGGCGTTGCGGCCTCAGGATCTGCCGCCAGGGCCTGAGCCTCCTGCAGCTGTATCGGCCAGGACTCTCGCTCGTATTGCGGATAGGGCAGCGCTACCGCGCTCATGCGCTTGGCATATTGCTCATTGACGAGCCTGTGCAGGCGGTCTCTTTCCACCTGCAGCCGCTCTGAGGCCGTGGGCGCGGCCTTGCGTTGCGTCCAGTCAATCGTGCTCATGAGATTCCTCCTCTACAGGCTCCGTCTCTATTACCGGCCCGGAAAATTCAGGCAGCGGCGCGTCATGCCCTCCGTCCGGTAGCTGAACCGGGCCATCCTGAATGACTGTGATCGGCACGGGGAAGCGCGCGGCCTCGTCGGCATATGCGCCATGAGGAAATACGAGCTCCACTTGCAAGACGCCATCTATGCGCTTCACATCATCGGCAAACCAAGGTGAATTAATGGCCTGACGCGGCAGCGTGTCACCGTCCTGCAGAGGCGAAAAATCAAATACCTCTTCATTGATGGAAATAGCATTCCCATTCACTGAAACGGAAATACGCGAATCGCTGCGCACAGGACTCAAGTTAATAATCATTTCCAACGTCCTATTGCAGTTGCTTCAACACGGTAGCTCTTTGCGGCAAAGGTGCCGATAGACTCCGTTGGGTAGGTCAGACTAGGTTTCTGGCCTGTGTTCAGGATGCTGTACGCAAGGTTGCCTGCTCCGTACCCGTAGAGAGCTGCGTAAATCTGATCGCCTGTGGCCCCGATTTCTGAGTAGAACCCGGCATTTATCGAGATGGTCGGGTTGCCTACGAAGGTAGCGGCGAAGTTGTAAGAGGGGCCTGTAGCGTACCCAGCAGGCACGTTTTCGTCCCACGCCCTCCGATAGGTGCAGATTAGAGTGCCGTCTGCGAACTTTGTGTACGTACCGTTAGCGTTGGTGCCTGTCTCAAGGATCGAACCCGTGGATATCGTGCCGACTGCGGATTGCGTATCGATGACGAGCATCCATGCGCCTTTAACGCCGTTTACCACGACCCTCCGGTAGGCCACTCCGGTAGTAGTAGCCTTAGCGGTCTGGATCAGGTAAAGGTTGTCGACCTTCTCCACAGTCACATAACCGTAGAAGTCTGGGTAAGGGCCATTGCTCGCCCCGTTGTGATATTGGAACGAAGTGCCAGTCGGAAAATAGCTGTAGTTATCGAGGTTGACCCCGGATACGCCGCTCAACTTACCCAGGCCGAACGCCCCCACCGCCATAAGACGGCTGTCTGTAACGTCGAGCTGTGAAGTCATTACCGTACGAGCGGCGGCGTTACCTGCGTCGCTAATCGTAGACAGAGTCTGAGTACCAGTCAGATTGGCCCGATTAGTAATTTCAAGCCAAGGCGACCATGTGTTGGCGTCTAGCGCGTAGCTGGAGAACCGTCGACTTCCCCACCCCTCAAAGCTGCGCATCACACCATAGCCACCTGAGGCGTCTGCCCAGTGGGCGTCTACTCGCCCGATGCCGTAGCTCAGGTCAGGGATACCCACCTCAACCCCCATGGCAAAACCTACGAAGCTGCCTTTACCGAAGTAGGCGCTAGGGGGTGCGGTCAGAGGCAGCGCGTCATGGTTCCGCATCAAGTACGCAGTGCCAAACCCGTTGAAACCTCCTGTATGGTTGGAGCGCTCCAACAGCACAGCATCAGCAAGGTTCTTCGTAGCTGCCGCCTGGATGTTCGCCAGCTTGACGCGCTCGTCGTTCGTGAAGTTGTTGGACGACAGGCCCATGCCCGCGACCTTGTCCACCTTCCCCTGATCCAGGTATTCAAAATTCTGCTGCGTCTTGCGCATGGCCTCACGCAGGCTGTCGCCCGTGCCGTCATTGGCTGCAGCGCCGTATTTGATAGCTTGCAGTGTCATATTCACTTCCAATATTCAATAGCCCGTCACATCCACAACCAAAAAACTGAATCCGACTTGCTGCCAGACTCCACCCACTTCGTTGGGTATCCCCTGGTCGGCCTGGCGCATTGACACGTTCCGAATGTTGAGCGTGCTCCCCGTCCAGCGGGCAGAAAGAATGTCCCAGTCGGCAGACCAACGCCACGCATCCACGTGCTCTAGGTACACGTTGTCCGTCTGCACCCGGTACTGGATTCGCATCGCCATGGATGCATAAGTTCTGCCTGCGGGATAGTTGGCAGTGGTCTCGGACGAGCCAGAGATCACATCAACGACCCGCAGATACTTCAGATCGCTATCAAAAGTGACGATGTTTGTATGCCTATTGCGCAGCACCACAACACCCGTGCCGCGCGATGTCTTGCTGGTCGGGTAGAAGGCATACCAGTACAGGATTCCATCGTCGCCATTCGGAATCTTTGGCTGCCACAGCACCGTCACAACGAAGTTATTCCCGCTGATCACGCTGTGCACGATATGCATGCCCATATCGCGGGATTCGCACCGTATCGCGATAGCAGGAGGCACGCCGCCAATCATCGGCACCGAGAAAGTGAAATAAGGTACGTAGGTCTCGCCCAACGCCGGAGTCTTGATGAATTGACTGCCTTTCGCGTGTAGCGTCAGGTTCTCATAAGAGTCATCAATCAACACAGTCCTATTGGGGTTCCTAATGGCTACACGAGTCATTAATACCTCCCGTAGTGGATCAAGAAGCGCGCATAGCTATTGGCTTCCCAAGAAATCACTGACCCCGACAGATTGACTGCGGGGTAGCCTTGATATAACGGGTCGCCGGACAAGCTGACGATCGTGAACCACACATCCCCGTCTTGCGGCGATCCTGGGACGGTGATGCTTCCTGCTTGACCGATAGTCGTGGTGAGCGTGCCGGTCAGCTTGGTCAATCGGTCGCCCAAACTGACCCTCACTGCGCCGGTTGCCCGGTCGCGGATGGTGAACTTAACCACGGGCATCTATCTCCAAAACAACGACACCTGTAGAGGTGTCCGTTACATGCCAATAGCCGGTGCCCTGCTCACTCTTGATGCCGCCGTTGAGGCTCACACTCTGCTGAACACCCGTGCGCCAATTGATGCTGTAGACCGGCTGCCCATTGACGGCAGCATCTGACGCCGTGACGTCCGCAAACTTTGCGCTGCCAATGGATGCCGTCTTGATGAAGGCCGAGTTGATGTAGGTCACTCCGTCCTGAATCACGAACGGCACGCCGGTGTAGCCGTTGGCCTCGTTAAGCACCGCAATTCGCTGGGCGGCCAGCAGGATCTGACTGGTGATCACGCCCTGGTTGTTTTCCACCCCGACACCGATGCCGGCCATGTACGGCTTGCCGTCCACGGTCAGCTGGGTCTTGATCGTGTACATGGCCGCCAGAGCGCTCTTGAGCGCCTCCACCTCGACCGATGCGCCGTCGTCGCTCTCGATCTTGTCCAGCAGCGCCTGAGAGAGCTGGGTCTCCGTGATCTGGTCCCGGAGATAGTCCAGGATCAGCGATGCATCCGAGCTGGCCTTGCCCTGCACGCCCGAGACAGTCGGATACCACGGCCCGGCCAGGCCGTTCTTGTCCACCAGCCGCGCCCAGAAGAAGAACGCGGCGCCGGCGGCCAGGCCCATCATCGTGTGCGTGTTCTGCGGGTAGGAGAAGTCGCCCAGCTTGATGGCCTGCGCCAGGTTGTTGGTCTGGCTGTACCAGAGCTCGGTGCGCTGGATGATGTTGGCCCCTTCCGGGAAGCCCCAGGACAGACCGATACCGAACACCTGGCTGACGGCCGCCAGGTTGGTGACCGCTGGCGGCGCCGACAGAATGCCGGCCAGCGCCGTGGGCGCCGACTGCGTCCAGGCGCTGGGCACCTCGATGGCGTTGATGGCACGCACGCGGGCCACATAGGTGCCCGCATAAGCGCCGTCGATCTCCAGGCCCGTGGTCGTGGTACGACCAGCGCGCACCCAGTCGCTGTCATTGCGGCGCCACTCCACCTCATAGAGCACCGCGGACTCGGCCGCCTCCCAGCGGATGGCGGCTGTCTGCGAGCTGATGCCCTGGCGCACCACATTAAAGCTGCTGAGCGTGACGCTGCCAGGCGCGGGCTGCACCTTGGGCGGCACCACCGTGATGGGGCGCGGGTCCAGGCGGGTGCCGTGGTCGATGGCAGAAAACTTGCCCGGCTCGTGCTGCACGGCCGTCACGTCAAACGTGATGCCCTCGCCTTCGGTCACGCTCATGACCGTGTAGAGCTGGGTTTTGAGCGTGGGAGCCTCCAGCGCCCAGACCGACTGCGCACGCGGCGCGGCCGAGAACTGAGTCTCCACCTCCACGACCATGGTCGTGCCTGGCAGCGAGATCATGTCGGCCGTCAGCTCCGTGCTGTCCACGGTATAGCTCGTCATGTCAGTCGTGAGCAGCACGCCATAGGCCTTGCTGACCTTGCGCGTCTCGGCCACGCCCGAGGGCAGGATCACGGTGAGCTCGTCACCGTACTGGATGCCCAGCTCGGCATCGATCTCGATGCTGGACCGGGTGGCGGAGCGGATGCGGCCGCCGATGCGGCGACCGGCGCGCATGTTGTCGGCAATGCGGATGATCTGGCCAGGGGCGCACAAGGTGCCGTCAAGTCCGACCGAGAACGAGACCGATTGCGTCTCGCGCTTGGCCGTGAGCAAGGCCCACTGGCCCACGCGGTAGGCCTGAGACTCGCTGGTGCAGCCAAAGGCCGAGATCTCGACCTGGCGCACGCCATAGCGGGCCACGCCTTCATCGTCCTGCACATAGACCAGCTTCTGGCGCGCCATGTCCCCCATGTCGTTGTACGACACCAGGGCCACGGTGTTGCGGTCCTTGCGACGGCTGCCCGAGTAGACAAAGCGGCCCTCGATCACATTGGCCTGTGTATACGTGTACACAGGATCGCGCGGCATGTCGGCCACGGGCACGGCCGTGCCGGCAGCCCAGTACACCATGCCCCGGAACACCGAGCACAGATCCTGCAGCACGCGGGTGGCATCGCCGCGCTGCTGCAGGTAGACATTGCAGGTAAAGCGCGGCTCGGTACCGCCACGGCCATCGGGCACCGGCTCATCGCAGTAGGCAGCAATCTGGTACAGCGCCCACTTGTTCAGCCAGGCAGCAGGGATGCGCTTGCCCAGGCCGTAGCGGTCGTTCAGCACCAGGTCATAGAACACCCAGGCCGGATTGTTGCTGTAGGCCGTCTTGAAAGTGCCATCCCACACGCCCGTGTAGATGCGCGTGGCGGGATCATAGTTAGCGGGCACTTTGATGATGCGGCCGCGCACATGGTAGGCCCGCGTCGGTACAGCATTGAACTGGCTGGCGTCGATCTGCAGACCGATCAGGGCCGACATGGGGTAACGCAGCTTGGCATCGATCACCTCGGCCAGACTGTCGATCACCGTGGTGTCGCTGATCTTGTCCGAGGTGGCATTGGCCGTGAGCCGGCGCACACGCACCGCCCAGCCACTGGCAGCCGTTGGCAGATCGATGCGGTGCGTGCGGCGATACTGGGCCGTGGTCTTGCCGCTGAAGGACGTGTTGATCACCTCCACCCAGGCGCCGCCATCGGTTTGCAGGTCAATCGCGTACTGCACCGAGTAACCATTGATATCGCCCGTGCTGGTGTCCACGGAGCGCAAGCCGTTGACCCCCAGAGTCACGCGCACGGCCGACAGGTTGCGGTTGTTGACCGCACGCACCCAGGGTGTGCCGTACTTGAGCTCCACATTCACGCTGGCCGTGGACTCCGACGCCGGAAACCCAGGGACAGGGTCCTGCCACTGCGTGCCCGCCCGGAAATCGACCTGCACCCCCTGAAAATTCATGCTGCCATCAGCGTTCTGCAACGGCGTCTCGTTCAGGTAGATGCTCTGCAGGCCGTTGACCAGGCCGGAGATCTCGCCCTCGCTGAGCAGATCGAGCACGCGGGCATAGCTGGTGCTGTGCAGGCTGTCGGCCGCTTCCACGGGCGGGCGAGCGCTGCCGCCGCCCTTGCCTTTGTAGCCGCGCAGGCTCCAGCCGCCCTGCACAGGCCGAGGTCCGGAGCGCACCACATCGAGAACGGTCATTGCTGGTCTTCCGCAAAGATGCCCGCGCTGATGGCGGCCGAGCCGATGATCAGCTCGCCATACAGCAGCGGGACGGGGTTGCCTTGGGCCGATGTGTTGACCGGCCCGTTGAAGTTGTAAGAGGCCCCGTTGTCGGGACCATCGGCCGTGGACAGGCCTTTTTGCTGAGGAGAGAGCAACTGGGTGACGCCCGAAAGCATCAGCAGCTTGCCCATGCTGCCCACCCCGGCACCGAACACCATGGCCCCGCCCTCACCCAGCAATCCCGCCGTGGCGGGGTTGACCAGATACGGCGCCGCAAAGAACAGCGCCGCCCCGAGCACCAAAGTGAACAGGCCGCCGCGCTTGGCGCCCTGCACCATGGGCGCAATGCGAATGTCTTCCTGGCCAGCGAGATCAAAAAGCTGATCGTCCGCAAGATTGCGCCGCCCCAGAAAGCAGGCATAGCCCACACCCCGGTCCTTGCTGGTCATCAGCTCTCGCTCGAAGCCCGGCAGCAGCACGCACAGCGCCTGCACGGCCTCGGCGCAGCTGGCAACAGCCAGGCGGTGCACCCGGCCAAACTGAGCGCCCAGGTAGCCATAGAGGCGAATGGTTCGCAGCTGGTCACTCATGGGGCAATTCCTTGTGAGCCAAGTCCTTGTGACGGACCACAGCCCGCGTGCATTCCTGCCAGTAGCCGCCATAAACCACGCGCTCAGACAAGCGCCCATAGAGGTGCTGCAGCATGGCGTTGGGAACGGGGTGCAGACCAGGGACCTCGGCCAGCGGCCGGCTGCCCAGATAAATGCCGGCGTGATTGGCCACCAGCGAGCGCACGGCCATCAGGATCATGTCGCCGGGCTTCAATGGCACGCCATCCGGCAAGCGCTCAAACCCCGCCTTGACATAGTTGTCCATGTACAAGTCCTGGCCGTTGTTCCACCAGTCGTCCTCGCTGACATAAGGCATCAGCTCGATCCCTGCCTCCCGGCGATACCAGTCCCGCACCAGCGTGTAGCAGTCCAGAACCCCATGGAAGAACTGCCGGCCCAGCAGCGGCGCCTGCCAGCCCGTGGGAGCGAACTGGTGCAGCTCCTCGAACTGGCCCTCGCGCACGCTCACGATCACCCAAGGAAGGCCCGTGGCTTCGCAGGAGGCGCGGTCGGCCTCGCTGGGCTGGGCGGGCGCGTCTGGATGGCTATGCACCACGGCCAGGATGCGGCCGGCGTCCTCGGCATCAGCCCAGTCCTCGGGCGCCATGCGGAATTGCTCGGTGCCCTGCGCCAGATTGACGCAGGGGCGGTAAATCTCTTTACGACCCTGAGCGATCAGCAGGCCGCAGCACTCGCGCGGATACTCAGCCAGGGCGTGCGCCTTGATGGCGTCTACCGTCTTCTTGTGCAGCATCAGTAACCTCGCAAGGTATCGGCGCTGGGGAAGCCGCCGAAGTTGATGGGTTCCCACTCGCCAAAGCGTTTTTTGCAATCGCTGACGCGGCCGCCGCAGCGGTCCTTGGTGGGGTCGGTGACTGGATTGCCGTCACGGTTGAACATGGCGGCACCGGTGTAGCCGCAGTACGGCCCGCGATAGCCGCCATTGCTCAGCCAGCCGCAGAGGTTGGCCACGATCTGGCGGCCCGGCAGTTGCTGACCGTCGAAGTCCAGGGCGCTGGCCAGCTCAAACTCAACCGTTTCCTTGTCCTCATGGGTCTTGCACTCCACCAGCCAGATATCGGGAGCCAGCTCCTCATTGGGGTTCGCCGATGGGTTGCCCTCGACAAAGTTGCGGGCGTCCAGGTAATGCGCAAAGGTGCGCCGGCGCACCACGCGAGCACCGACCAGGTCATCAAGCGCAATGCACAGCGCCGAGATCACACCGGAGACCATGCCGCCCTTGCCGTCTGGGCCGATGTTCCCCACGCGCAGGGTCGGCGTGGGCTGCTGGCCAGTACCGTTGCGGGCAAAGCCCTCGGTCTCGATGGCCCAGGGCTTGTATTCCTGGCCCTGCCACCAGATAGACCCTGCCTGCGAGTAGCCGTGAAAGCGCCAGATCTCGTCGCCCAGCTCGCTCAGGTCCAGCTCAAAGAGCTGCACCAGCTTGCCCGGCTCCAGGCCTTGGATGTCTGCTGTGATCATGGTCGAGGGGCCTCCTTGAACGTCACCGAAAGCGTGTAGCTCTTCATCAACCGATGACCACCGTGGGGCTGCAGGCGATAACCTTCCTTCTCCACGTAGTGGCCCTGCACGCCCATGGGCGGCGTCCACAGGAAGGCCCTTGCGCCGGCATGCTTGTCGAGAAATGCCTTGATAGGCTTGATCTGCGATTCGCGGCCGCGAAACACCATTGGCCACGACTGCTGCAGGTTGTTGATGCCATCCTCAGCAATCTGGGCATAGCCATCCCCAAACTGAGCGCTCAAGATGGCATGCGTAAAAACGCCCTCGGGCTCAGCCAGAGGGCGCCAATGGAACAACTCAGGCATTACGCCCTCCCGTTTTGTCTGGCCCAGATCAAGCCGCCAGGGCGCATTTCTTTTGCGATGGCCTCTTTGACCGCATTCCCGGCCAACTTGCCCAGCTGGGTCATAAAGCCTTCGGTGCCGGTCGCATTGACTTGCCCCGAGCCGCTTTGCTGCAAATGGACATCCACATCGACCAGCATCGAGGCCGCAGCAGGAACGACCAGGCCAGTGCCTGCAGCCGGCCCACCCACCAGACCGCCCTTGGCGTAACCATTGAGGCGATTGAGCAAGCCCAGACCGACACGCTTGGTGCTTTCAGCATTGATGACGTACTCGCCACGGTGCACCACACCAGCCGGCTCATACTTGCCACCGTCGCCCGTGTAGCCACCCGTGGCAAAGCCCAGAAGGCCGCGCGCGCCCGTAGCCAGTCCCGCGAGCATCTGCCGAGCTTGAATCCGCACCAGGTCAGCAATGATCGAATTCGCCAAGGACTTGAAATCCAGCTTGCCGGTCATCACAAAGTTGACCAGCGCATCCTCCATGCCCTTGAACGCATTGGTAAATGCATCGGCCGTCTGCTGCGCCACGTTCGCAGCCTGGTCGACATAGTTCTGCAAGGCGAAGCTGGCACCCAACTCCCACTTTGTCTGCAGTTGGTCCAGTTCTGCATAGGTGGCCTCAGCGATGCGGATGCGCTCTTCCTTCTCGACCTTTAGGTCAGCTAAGCGCTGGTCAATCTGTGCCTGCTGCTCCTTGGAGAGGTTCGGTGTGTACATGCGCCGGTCCCGCAAATTGCGCTCTTCGGCAAGGTAGCTGTCCTTGATGCTCCATATGCCTTCAGCACGCTGGCGATCCTTGGTGCCCATCCAGGCCGAGCTGATAGTGCGCTGCTGCTGCTCCCGCATCTGCTCCATGGCACGCTTGTGCGACTCCGCCAAAGCATCCATTGCCATGCGCTGGCGATCAGTTGCCAGGGTTTCCTCATGGGCCAGAGCCTTGAGCCTCTCGCCCGTCTCCAGGCGCTTGGCGGCCAGCTTGGACTCGGTATCCGCAATCTGCTTCTTGACGGCCAGGGCATCGACTCCCTTGACCTTCTCCTGTTGCAGGCGGGTGATCTGCTCCTGCAGGGCGGACTCCTCGACCTTGCTGGACTCCTCGATCAGGGATCGTCTCTGGCTGTAGTAGCCCTGGTCATCAATCAGCCCTGACTGGCGCAGGCGCTCCAGATCCTTCTGCTTGCCGTCGATGATGCGGACTTCTTCACGGGCGGCATTCTGGATCTCGGAGAGGTCAAGGCGACGGGAAGCGGGCGCCGTGCTGCCCCCCTTCTTCTCCTTCTCCTCGTACTTCTTATTGATGCCAGCAATGACAGTGTCATATTGCTTCTGCGCCTCTGCGCTGGTCTTGGCAGCCTCTCCGTATTTCTTCTCGGCAGCAGCAAGCTCCAGGCGCTTCTGAGTCTGCTTGTCATAGTGCTTGCTGGCTTCAGCACTCAGATTGATCAATGCCTGCTCACGATCACGAGAGCCTTGCACATAGGTGTTGGCCGACTCGGAGAGGCCCAACATCTCGCGCGCTTTGTCGAGCCTGTTCTGCCGGGTCTTGAGGCCCTTGGCATAGCTGCCTGTACTCTCGGTCACAGAGTTGGTCGGGCCACGGTCCTGGTAGTCGTTGACCTCTTTCTGCAGCCGCTCCACAACTGCATGCATGCCCTCCTGGCGGCCGAGAGACTTGATCATGTCGATCACCTCGGCACCCACATTGCGAATGGCAATCCAAGCCTTTTCAACCGCCCCCAAGTTGGCAGTGATCGTGCTGGTAGCGCCTGCAATGGCCGAATCGTAGGCATCCTGGGCGACGCGGGCGGCATCTGTCTCGCGCCCCACTTCCTGCAACGACTTGATCTGCTCAAAGGTTGCCGACGTCAAGAAGTTCATTTGCTTGTTCAGTTCAAGCACCGCCTTGACGGGGTCTTCGCCCAACTTCTTGAAGTCCTTGGCCACCTCTTCCACGGATTGCCCGGTGGCACGCTCCCACTCAATTGCTGTCGTGGTGTAGCGCTGCAGGCGTTCAGCACCAACGCCAGCATTCGCTGCAAATGTGACCAGGGCCTCGGCCGCTTTGGCCTGGGTAATGCCCGCCACGTTATCCATGGCGGCCGACATGTCCACCAGTTGCTGGACACTGGTGCCGGCCTGGTTGCCAGTCTTTTGCAGCACGACCAGGAATGCATGGGCCTCCTTGGCGCCTGAGTACAGGCCGTAAGCCAGTACGCCAGCTGCTGCGGCCGCAAGCGTGAACGGGTTCACCATCCCCAGCACATAACCGCCCAGCGCCTTGGCGGCCTCCCCTGCACCACCGAACATGGACATCAGCTGAGAGCCCTGCTGCAGGAATACCGTCATGGCATTCTGCCCGCCCTGCAGCGACACGATGATGTCTTGGAACTGTGCAGGCACGCCACGCATCGCTGCAGAGTGAGCGCGGTCACTCATGACGTACTGTCCAGACTGGCTCAGGCGCTTTTGCGCTGCCTCGGCCTGACGCAACTGGTCGATATAGGGCTTGAGCACATCACCCGAGATACCGCGCTGCTTGGCCAGAATCTCGTAGTACTCCGAGCCGGCCTTGCCGCCCGACTGCAGAGCCACGGTGGCGCGCTGGATGCTGCCGACCATGTTTTTCTCAGCCCGAGACATGGCGGCAGCGGTTTCCCGCGACTGCTTCTCTGGCAGCTTAAGCCCGTTAGCGCCATCGCGGCCGGCCTCTTTCATGCCGTCAGCCATGCCCTTTGCAGCCCGCACTGCTTCATCGGCACCTTCTCGCACGCCACTGGCGTCCAGCGAGGCCTCGATCTGGACTTTACGGCGGTCGGTATCGCTCATTTTTCAGCCTCGGCATAGATTTCTTGAAGTGCGGCAGCCTCCATGACGCGCACCTCGGCGCGTAGCCGGGCGTGGTCTTCATGGGGGATTTCGCGGGCGCGAAGTTCGTCGGCCAGCACGCCGTAGTCCAGGCCCACCACACCGCCGGCGCCGACACGCCACTGCGTCTGCAGGGCATCGAACAGGCACCAGGCGGTCCAGTTTTCGGGCCAGACCTGGACACTGAACATGTCGGCGTACTGGCTCACCGGCAGCCCCCATTCCTTGAGGTACTGGGCATCCGGGAGCTGCATGTATCGCGCACGCGCTGCCGCAATCAGTTTCCCAAGCGGCCCTCCATGCACAGCTGCTTGTAGGTGTTCATCACGGCCTGGGTCGCTGCTGGCAGTTCGCTTGCCAGCTGGATGCAGTTGTCCAGGGTGAACGGTGCATCCAGCCCCCATTCAAGTAAGCACCCATGGATGTACTGCCCGTTGATCTGCACCACGCCGCGCTGCTGCTGAGTGGACGGCTGGCCTGCGGTGGGATCAAAAGCCGGAGGCTCCACTGAAAAGAGACCGTCAAGGAATGCACCGAATTCCACGCGGTCGCGGTATCGAAAGGTCACGGGAAGCAGACCCTCGGTGCCATCCGGCATGGCGACCTTGAGGGAATGGACGATGCCCTTGGGCCGCTGGCCCAGCACGATCTGGCGTGCAATCTGCTCGCTCATAATCAAGCAGCCTTAGCCAGAGTGGTCGGAGCGCCACGCAACAGCACCGTGGACTTGGTAGTCATCTCGGCACCCTTCTCGGTGCTCGGTGTGTCGTCATAGGCCAGCTCGCCCACGTAGTAGCTGGCGGAGCCGTCCTTGAAGTCCAGACGATGCACAGACTCCATGCCGTCAGACGCCTTCAAAGCAGCACGAGCCGCACCATCCTGTTTCCAGCTGTTGGTGTATTCCAGGCGGCGCGCCGAGCGACCCTGACTGAATTCCTGCTCGTCTTCAACATCCAGATAGCTGCTGCTGCCAGTCTTGAGTTCACCACCGCTCAGCGCGAAACTGGGGACATAAGGCAGGCGCTGCCAATCGTTGGCAACCAGAGGGATCAGCGATACCTCTCCACCCATCGGAAATTTTGTGAGATCGCTGGTATCAACACCGTCCAGAGTCACGCTGTCAGCCGTCGCGGCCTTGACGCGGGCCACGCGCCCCTCCAGCTCCGGGTAGTCCTCGCTGGTGATGACGACTACAGCCTTAGCCTGCAAAGTATTGGCCACTGTCACCACCGCATGTGCTGCATTGGACATTGCACCAGCGGCCAAGGCGGTAAGAGCCGCGGTGTAAAGATTGAGTTTTGCCCCATCGGGCAGAGGAACTTTGCGCATGGTTGTGCCCCTTTCAGGCAAAGAAAAACCCGCCTGGTTTTCCATGGCGGGTTGTTTGGCCCTTGCGGGCGTTGAAGTCAGTAGCTGACGCGGATGTCCTGTTCAGCTGTGTAAAGATCCATGTCGTGGTCGTAGTCGTCGCAGAAGTTGCCTATCGGCCGGACAACGAGATCTAGGTGGGCGCGCAATGCGCTGACAAGCAGCTGCATTAGCCGCTTCGGCTCCAGAATATCTGGGCTGAAAATCCGGATCTGCACATCGGCAGCATCAACCTGAGAATCCTCGTTGTCCAGGTATTCGCTGGTATCACCACCAAAGCGCTGCCAGATCACATAAGGCGTTTGCGCGTTAGCCAGGGCCACAGTGCCGTAGCAGCTCGGGATTACGGCCGCAATGGCTGCGTGTAGAGCTTCGTCCATCACTTCACCTTTTCCAAGGCTTGCCAAAGCACATCAGCCGAGGCCAGCACAGCAGCCGGCTCCGCGCGCAGCGACCCGCGCATGAAGGCCTTGCCCGGTATGTAGACCGGCCCACCCGGGCGAGGCAGATAGTACGCATCCTTCTCGGCCTGACTGGCTCTGCGCCGCGGCTTCTTCTTGCCGGCGCTCTCCGGCCGCGCCAGCGTCACCCAGCCCTTTCGGGTCATCACCACCTGATAGCGCTGCCAATGGCCGTTCTCCAGCAGCTGACCATGCGGCGCGGTCTTGGCGTTCCAGCTGATGTGATACTCGGCAACACCCTGCCCGCTGTTCTCTGGCGAGAAAGCCTGATAGATGGCCTTGCCCAGGTTGCCCGAGAGCTTCTTGATCCTGGCGACGTTGGCCTTCGCTGTGTCGTAGAACACCTGGGCGGCGGCCTGTGCCGCCGGCCTGGCCGCCTCCTCTGCCGCGTCACCCAGATCATCAAACAGTGACTCAACCCCCGAAAGATCGATAGAGGCAATAAGTGAATTGCTCCCCCTAGCCATTGGTCACCTCACACACCAGATCCACATACTCGCGGCGCTGCCGCTCTGGCAAAACGGCCTTGATGCTGTATTCCACGCCTGCACAGACAGCACGCATGTCAGCCTTGATGTCCGTGCGCCATCGAATTCGGATACTGGCCTGAGCTTTGCTGGCCACCTGCCCCGCGCGCACGGTTTCGCTGCCCGAGGCAAAGCGAATGTTTGCCCAGACCTTTGCAACCTCTTCCCAGTTGTTCGATAGCTGGCCAAGCCCGCCACCAGTCAAGCGGCGCTGGATGTGGATGCGGTCTCGAAGACTTCCTGCGTCCATGGTCAAAACCCCGGTTGCACGTTGATACTGGACAAGAGAGCGGCGCTGATGTGAGGAGGAGCCTTCGCCCCTTCGCGCTGTCCCATCAGCTCACGATTGGCATACAGCCAGACGACAACCAGCAGCATCCAGGCGCGCACGCCGGCGTGCACCGCGATGTCGATACCCGCTGTGTATGTGATTTGCGCTGCCCTACCTGCACACCCAGATGCTTGAACCAAGGTGAGCCGGCCAGTCTGCGTAACTGCAAACGGTATGGAGTCACCATTAACAGTGACACTCTCCACCTCAATCACGCAACCGCGGGCAAGCACCGAATTACCTACGTCACTGGCCTGCTCGATATAGCGCCCCTTGCGAATGGCCGCGCCGCTGACCTCCTCAGCCAAAGAGCGTGCGGCCGGGATAAGGACGCCTTCAAAGTAGCCATCCTCATCGTCACCGTCCACTCGGCATTGCAGCTTCACTTCGGCAAGTGTCAAAGGCTCATCGCCAAGGTACTGGGCAATCATGCCTTGGCGCTCTTGGGTGCTTTGCCTGCTGGCTTGGACTGCGGCTCGGAAGCCTGGGGCGCTTGCTGCGCTTCCGCCGCAGGGGCCTGCTCGGGCGCCGGCTCCTGCAATTGCTGCTCAGCAGCAGCGTCAACGTGGGCAGGCTGGAGACCATCCAGCTCTTGCTCAACTTGGTCTGCATCGGGTTCGACATCAGGCCTGGCCACACCCAGATCCTTCAGGTGCTGGGCGGCGTCCGCATCAAAGCCCGCACGATCGCCTTTGGCGTAAGCCCGGAAGGGCTTGGTGAATAGTACGACTACTTTTTCCATTACTCACTCCTTGAACGCCCCGGCCAGCAGCCAGAGCAGGTCAACACAAGGCGGGCTTAGCCGAAGCTGGAGCCCCACTGGACGTCCTTGAGCACCACGATGGATTCGACGTGGCGGGGGCCAAAGTCGTGCTTGGCGATCACGCGAATCAGCGTCTGGTCGCGCTGGAAGGCAGAGATAACATTGCCCTGGCCGTCCTTGTAGGTGGCCTCCTTGGAGTAATCGATCACCAGACCTTCGTCTTCACCGATGAAGCAGTCGCCGAAGTCGGCCAGGTACAGCTCCGAACCGTTGGAATCCGCGCCCACGGTCAGGTTGGCCGGAATCTGCGTGGTGAACGCCACGGCATAGCCCTTGAGGAAACCGTTGTCCAGCTCCGGGTAGGCCTTGTTGCCGTTGCCATCACGGATGGAAGCCAGGAAGCGGAAGGTGCGAGGGTTCATGACCCAACCGACGCTGGTCATGTTGGCATTGGCGTTTTCCAGGCGGAACAGTGCCTTGTTCAGGTCAGAATCCACCTCTGCCAATGTCGGCGTGGCCGAGGTCGGTGCAAACACATTGGCTGGCAAGGCCCAGTGGCGCAGGCCCTTGGGCGTGTTGGAGGTGCCGTCGTCGCGCAGAAAGGCCTTGTCTTCACGGGCCGCCAGCGCGCTGGTCAGGTCGCCCACCACGATGGCGTCCACATTCGGGTTGGCCGAAGAGTTGGCCAACAGGTCATTGCTGATGGGCACCAGTGCCGCCAGCTTCTTGCCCGACAGTTTCAGGTCGTCGAATTCGCCCTGGGTTGCAGGCACGTCGGAATCAGAGCCGATATAGCCAACCACCGCACCACCCTTGAGGCGCGGGATGGTCATATTGCCGTTGTTCAGAGGCAAGGGCCGCGTCCCCATCTTGCGCACGGTGGACTTGGGACGCAAAAGCTCAATCACCTCGCTCGAGAGATTGGTGGGCACCAGCACACCGCCGGCGGCCGAGGTCAGCGTATTCAGCGAAGCAGCGATGTGCTCGCCGTAGCCGCGCTCAATGGCCAACTGCGCTGCAGCCTGGCGATTGCCTTGGGCTGCGGCCAAGGCAACTACCATCTTGGCCATGCCGGCGCCAGGCGCTTCAGCCTGCTTGGGCTGGGCGGGCACGGTCTTGGTTGCAGTCACATCCGAAGCGGCAGAGACAGGCACTGCGGCCGCAGCATTCATACGCTCGGCCGACTCCAGGCGCGCGATCTGGGCGGACATGGCCTCGAACTGCGCCTGCAACTCACCAAACTCTGCCTGCTGCGCGGAGGTCAGAGAGCCGTTTTCGGCCTCCAGCTTGGCCAGGGCTTGCACGCGGTCGTTGATCTTGGCGCGCTCGCTACGGATTTCATGGATTTTGGACATAACGTCTCTTTCAATAAAAAAACCCGCTCAAGGCGGGTTCAGTGATGCCCATGGCGGGCGCGAACAAACCACCCGGGCCCAAACCCAAGCGGCAGAAAGTAAAAAAACCCGCCGAGGCGGGTCAGTGATTTTTCATCGAGTCAGTAGCGCCCTGACCACCTGTGCCAGCACACTTAGCTGCGGTGGACTGGCAGCAACAAGCGGCGGCTCAACGCCATTTAGTGACTCAGCCAACTTCTGGTTTTCGAGCCTGAGCTTCTCAATCTGTAGCTGCAGGATCTCAAGCTGCGCTTTGTTCTGAGCATCGACGAGTGGCTGCACATCCTTGTGCCATTTCCCAAATCCATACACCGCCATCCAGAACGCTACCCCAAATACAACATAGAGCGCATATGACAACGCTTTTCGGTCACTCTTCGCGACCTCTAACTTTCGCTCCAACAAGGCCAAGCTTAAATTTTGCTCATCCGTACGGTTCTCAAACTTTTTGAGCGCTTCAATTTCCGGCAGCGTCTTGTATACAACTTCATTAGTGGAAGTTTGGATATTGATAATCGCCCACATCGAAAAAATCATTGCAACCAGTGAAAACAGCGCGATGAATTTATAGATGTTGTCTGTGGGTACCGGAACTCGATCAAGCATTTCTAGCTACCTATCAGTTGAACTCTATCCGTAGGCGACTACCGGCGCCCACGACTGCGGGTGTGGGGCCTCACATATGTCCCATCCTTGCGGTAATAGCCACGCACATTTACGGAGCCGCAGTAGCCCGTTACACAAGGGGCCGCAGCAGAGCCAGCGTTAGATCTGTAGGCGATCGAGGCAGGATTGTTGTATCGACATCTGGTATGTCCGGGAACATATGCCCCATCTTTCCGGTAGTACCCATCGACCCATGAACAAGCATTAGCCGCGTAGTTCGCGCGCGCACCACCAGTTGGACAAATAAACGTCGCAGGAACGCTTTCATCATTGCTTGTGACATGCGCCTCAACCGGCGTGCAAGCTATATCCGGTATACCCGAATAGTCAGTGCTTTGCTGCGACGCACAGCCAAATAGAAACAGCACTAAAAATGCCGCTATCCACCTTTTCATCTCTCCCCCAGAATATTTTTCCGGGGATGTTACCAAATGAATCAGAGCTCAATCGACAAGGGAGCCCTGTAAGGTTCCTTAAGTTCGCGCAATGTGCTTAATTTCACAGTTGGTGCCACAGAACTCAGAACCATCATCTCGGCATTCGCCTTCAATGAGGAATGTGTGTCATCAATTACGAAAAGCACGCTATTTGACGCATCCACACGTCGCATCAGCAGCCCTTTGCGTAAACGAGAGTTCACTGAAATCGCCACTGGTCTGAGCGTGTCGACATAGAAGTCGCCCCACTGAAAATCAAATGCGACCTCTGCCGTGCCAACAGACACCGTTGCACCGGCTTTCAGCTTTCGATCTGGAGCATTACGCAGAAGAACCTCCTCAACCTCTTTGGTCAAAGAGAAATCCATGTCTCCCTCTGCACTTCGCTCCTTCTCCCAGGTGCGAACAGCAGCAAAAAGTGCAATGGCATTGGCAGCCAGTTCCATGAATTCGCCTTCCGGCTTCTTGCAACTGAATTCGCCGCCCTCACTTAATTCAAACGCATACTTCTCCGCCAGACCCGCCAAGCTGCGCCAATTGCGGCGATCAGTGAAGTCGAAGCCCAGGCTACTGAGCGCGAACATTGTTGCGCCATCGTCGTAAATCGTTACTTCGTTGTTGTCCTCTTGGACATAGAAGTCCAAGGGCTTGCGATCGCTCAGTAGAAAAGGCGTGCTGATATACAAGGCACCTGGAGTGCCTGCCGTGCCTTCAAGCGGGTGGCAATGCCAGCCACTTTTAGCGAAGAAATTAAGGCAACGAACTTGCATGTCAGCGAGAAAAAAGATTGCCACCCATTGGACCTTCAAGCAATCCATGGGCAGTGTCAAGAATTCTAGTGTGGCGACGAAGTTTTTCGAGCCACCATTGGTGAAATGTGTTGCCCACGCGATCAATCACCATCTTCGACACCTGCCCCAGTCGTTCATCTCCAAGATGCATGTGCGGGCCGAAGAACGGTGTCCCATTCGGCTCAATATGAGAGCGGACGTGCTGGGGGTAAACCTCCACCATGAATACGCGACGCAGTTCCTTGCCGTGCCGGTACATCAGTGCATAAGAAATGATGTTCCCGTGTCTACCGATTCGATACTCGCCCTTGAATTCCAGATTGGGGATTGCGACACCCTGAGCATTCAACAATTTGCTGGTAGCCAATAGGTAGTTGCTGCGTGACGGCTTCTCCACCCATACAACCTCCTCACCCAGACCCTTGATGTCTTTGCACCAAATTTGACACTGAGCTATCCAAGACATCTCGCCTCCAATATTTGGCGGGATGTTACAGCATGCAACATTACTCAACTTAATAGAGCTCTGCCCCAGGCTCGAACCTTCTCGAAGTTGAGTTAACCCGAAAACATAGTTTGCGCATTCTGTTCAGGAGTGGTTCTGCAAATTCATAGCCGCCGCCCGGGCACTGAAGCTGCGCGCCGGCTGCGGCTTGCGGCCAGCCGAAACACTGGCTGCGATGCGATTGATGGCCGCTTGCGGTGGTTCGATACGGTCAGCCAATCCCATCTCGATGCCCTTGGCTCCAAAGTACACCCCCGCCTCGGTACCGCGCACCGCGGCCACGGTCAGCCCACGATTACGCGCAACCAGCTCTGTGAACTCGGCATAGTTCTGCTGCACCAGTTCGTTTAGCCACTGCGCTGCCTCCGTACTCAGCGGGGCATCACTGGCCAGATCCGCCTTGCGCGCACCGGCAAAGATGGTGGTGACCTTGATGCCCTGCTCTTCATAGCGCTTGCTCATGTCCACATGACGCGCGATGACGCCGATGGAGCCAACGCCCGAGGAGTTGCTGAGCACGATCTCGTTAGCCGCGCTGGCCAGTCCGTAGGCCGCTGAGTAGCAGGAGAAGTTGACGATGGCCGTGATGGGCTTGATGGAGCGAGCCGCAAAGATCTCTTCTGCCAGATCGGTCATGCCGGTGGCCGAGCCGCCGGGGCTGTCCACATCCAGCGCAATATGCTCCACCGCATCATCAGCCAGCGCGGCCTGCAGCTGGGTGCGAATGCCTTCGTAGCTGGTCATGGTGGTGCACATGTCCATGTGCGCCGAGCGCGAGACCAGGGCGCCATGAATGGGCAGGACGTAGACACCGCTCTCTCGGGCGGCGTTGAGGCGGCGATCTGCCGGCGAGATGGCGTTGACTGGCTCGTCATCCTCCATGGCCATGACCTGACCGCCAGGGTTAAGGTTGACGATGTTCAGGTTCATCGCCTGGTTGGCCCAGTTCACAGCCATGTCCAGCCAGTCTTCGCGCACCATCTGCGGGGTGTTGAAGATCATGCTGGCGATGCGAGGGAAGTTTTTCATGTCAGGGCCTTCTGGATATCGCGGACTTGCTCGTCCGATGCATCAGTGAGTTTTTCCGGCATCTGCGTGCCGGCCCCGACCATATTCAGGGGCTGCAGGTACACATCGCCGCCGGTGACTGGCGGCAGGTTTTCCAGGCGACGGATGTCGTTGACCGACAGCCAGCCCCACTGGCGGGCCACGGCATAAGCCTTGAAGCGCGCTTCCTGGTTACCGCGCAGCAGGCCGCCGATGTTGAACTCGATGTAGTAGCGGCTTCGCTCGGAGGGCAGCAGCAAATCGCGCTGCAGCGCCTGCTCATGGCGGCGAAGCCATGGCATCAGGGTGTAGATCACGAACTGGATCTGGAGGTTTTCCACGTTGTTGTACGTGGCTGCCTCCATCATCCCGACCATGGGTGGCGGCATCTTGTAGATGCGTGTGATATCCACCGCTGCCAACTTCAGCGCCCCAATCAGCTCCGCATCCACGTTGTTCATGGACAGGGCTTTGAAGGTCATGCCCTCTTGCAGGAGCGCCACCTTGCCTGCGTTGGGTGCCCCCCCGAACTTGGCCTGCCAGTTGTTGGTCAGCGCATCAATGGCGCTTTGCTCTTTGATGGCCGCGGCTTCCTTGGGGCGCTCCAGCACTCCGGACAGCGCCGTGCCATGCAGAAAGGACTTGCCGCCGTACTCCTCCAGCGCCAGCGCATAGCCGATGCTGTTGGCGTGCAGGGCGATGGGCGACAGGCCGGTGTACTTGTCCAGCGATACCCAGCGCACGTGGTGAACAAAGCGCGCCGGCACGGGCTCCTTGCCGTCAATCGAGTAATACGGCTTGAGGTCCGGCCCCTTGAAAACCTGAACATCACCTGGGTTGAGAGGGATCAGCGCAGTGGGGTTGCCGCGGCCGTCGCGCTCAATGAAGCTATAGGCGTTGCCGCGCAGCCCCAAAGCCGTTTGCGCATACTCACGCGACTCGAATGGCGTCTGCCAATCATTGGGAGCGAACTTGAGCAGCCCATAGGCCGGGTGGGCATCGGCAGACTTGCGAGAGCCGTCCTCCAGGCGTTCAAACACCTCCAGTGGCAGTTGGGCCACCGACTCAGCCAGCAGCGACACACAGTTTTGCAACACCGGCAAGGCCAAGGCGGTCTGCGGCGTAACCAGCTGGCCAGCGGCCGACTGCTTGGCACCACCAATGATGGACGACAGCCAGCCAACGCGGGTGCCCGCCTGCTCGGCGGCTTCTCGTTTGTTGAACAGCATCAGCTCATCCGATCAATGGCAACGCCTGCAACCAGCAGCAGGCAACCGCCCACCATGGCCGCGACCGCCGGGGAGAAGTGCGCGGCAATCCCGGCCATCAAACAGACAAAACCCACCGCCATGAAGGCCAGGCCCACGAGCTCGCGTGTGATGAGGTTGAGGAGGTTTTTCATGTGGTGATTGAGAAGCCACCAGGGCCCAAGTCCAGGCGGCGTGAATAAAAAAGCCACCCGGAGGTGGCTAGATACCGACTCCACTGTCATAGATGCTGGCCTCCTGCTCGGCCTGCTTGCCAGGCATTGCGCGGCCGATCGCCATGATCAGTGCTACGGCTCCGTCAATCTTGTTGTCGTTGCCTTGCTTGATGGGGCGCACGATGTCGTCGTTGCCGACCAGGTGTTTGCCAATCACATTGCCCATGCACCAGGTCATCAGCGGGTTGCCGTCGTGATGAAAGCGCCCGGACATGATGGCCGCCTCGAGCTCCTTCATCGGGTCGCTCATGTTGGTGTAGTTCTGCACGATGGTGATCGGAAGCAAGCCTTCATCGTCGAGCTGGTGGGCCAGGTTAGTGGCGCCGTGCGGATCCATGGGCGATGCTTCAACAGGATTTAGCCTTGCGGCTTCCTTGGCTTCTTCCAGAATCTCGCGGTAGTCAATCTCGGCACCGTCGGTGGTCAGCAGATGACCTGTGTTGACCCACTTCTGCAAGCGCTCGGCCATCCGCCGGTTGTCGCTGTTGTTGACCGTGTCCTCTGGCACCCAGAAGCGCGGAGCGATGCTGTAGTAGTGCCGCTTTCCATCGATGTCGCGCCAGAACAGCCGGGCCATGCTGTTCATGTCCAGCTTGCGAGCCAGGTCGAACGACAAGACCACCGACTGGCCTTCGAAATCAGCCAGATTCAGTGTGCCGTCTTCACAAGACTCCCACTGAGTCATGTTGAAGTACCCGGTTTTGGCGGTTACCCAGAGACCCAGGTGCTTGGTTTTGAAGGTATTTGTGAAGCGCGCCTGCTGGATGGCTCTTCGCTGCTGACTCTCCAAGTACTCCTGATAAACCGACACACCGATATTGGGGTTGGCCTTGGCCAGTACCTTTGGATCCTTCCAGTCATCCTCTGGATCAACGGTCCAGATCCAGCCAAACAGCTCGTCGTTAGGCACCGTACCGTCGAGCATTTCCACGACTTCGCGGCGTTTGTCGTAGCACGGGCCTTCGATGTTGTAGCCAGCCGTGGTGATGATGAACATCAGGGGCTGCTTGCGCGCGCCCATGCCCGTGAGCATGGTGGTGTAGAGCGCATCGCTGTCGTGCTCGTGGTACTCGTCCACGATGGAGCACGAGGGACTGGCACCGTCACCGGGGTTGCCGATGATGGGCTCAAAGCGGCTGCCATCGCCAGGCTTGTTCAGATTGGAGGCATTGACCTCGATGCCGGCAGCTTCCAGCAGCATGGGAGAGCGCATCGCCATGAGACGCGCTGGCCGAAACACCTCCCATGCCTGCTTTTCTGTAGTGGCCCCGGAGTAAACCTCGGCGCCAAACTCGTTGTCGGCGGCAAACATGGCCAGACCCACGCCGGCGGCAATGACGCTCTTGCCGTTCTTGCGATTGACCTCCCAGTAGCTTTCACGAAAGCGGCGAAGACCATCCTTCTTGCGCTTCCATCCAAAGGTGCAAGCCAAACCGAACTTCTGCCACGGCTCAAGGGTTATCAACTGGCGCTTGAAGCCCCATTCGCCCTTGGTGTGCGGCAGTAGCTCAATCAGAGCGATCTTCTTCTGTGCCTCCTTCGCATCGAACTCGTAGGGGTAGGTCTTGCTTTTGCTGGCCAGCAGATCATCCAGATGACGCTGGCAGGCCTGCCGGACATATCGACATGCAGGAACCTTTCCTGCAACTACGGCCTTGGCGAACTTATTGACTGCATCCACCGCCGGATATTTAGCCATTGATGACCCCTGCAAACGGGTTGTCGCTCTGCTTCTTCTTGCCTGTCCCCATCATTCGCTGTCGACTGGACGGGTCCAGCCCCAGCATTCCGCCATAGCTGGCCATCATGGCCGTCGCCTCTTTGAGGGCCGTCGCGGCGGGGTTCTTGATCACGCCCCCCATGGCCCCAGAGACCGTCACTCCGTTCTGGGCGATATCCGCCTGGGCCATCCGAAACTGGTCATAAGCGGAGCAGTACACCTCAAGGTTCTGAATATCTGTCGCCGCCAAAATGCGCTCTTTGCACAACTGCGGCGCCACGGTTTCCCAGAGCATCCGGCCGTTATCTCCCATCCAATCCGGGCAATCGATATTCAGAACCAGCTCGAAGTCTGGTTCAGCTTTATTGAGAGCTCGCTTGCCTGGATTCCCAGCCAGCAGCTTCTTTGCCGTAGGTTTGGGGCGACGGCCTGAGCGCCCAGCAGCACCTGCCATCGGGCCTCCAGTTAAATTTCATATTTCGCGGGCGTAAAAATGTGACGAACCGGTCGGTCTAGAGCGCGAGGGCACCCTGGTTTCGACCCTCCCCCCTCCCCGCCCAGAGCCACCCAAGCTGCACGATGCGTGCCCACATGCGAAGCGATCAGGTCAAGAGGGAGGTGAACAGACCCTGCGACTCCCGCGCCGTTTTGACGGCGTGACAAGCCTTGCAGATCGCCTGCAGATTTTCTCTTGCGTCCATCTGTTCTCGCGTCCAACCCAGCCGCTTGGCCTGGGCCTTCGGGACAATGTGATCGACCTCTTGCGCGCCCGACACCGCACCGAGCTTGAGGCATGGCTGGCACAAGCACGCATCGCGTTGCATGACCCACTCTCGAATCTTCTGCCACGCATAGTCATAGCCACGCGACTTGGCCGAGCCTCGCCCCGGATGATTCCAGCCGCTGGCTTCGGACTGGTGTTCATCGCAAAAACCCGAGGACGAGCGCGACAGAGTATTGCAGCCTCGATGGCGACAAGGCTTGTTAGGGCGCTGAGGCATTACCAACCCGTCCCTGATGCTGCACCGCCTTTTCGATGCGCATCCCAGCAAAAACCCAAGGGTTAACACCTAGCAACCTCCTACACCAGAAGATCAGAATGGAATCACTCACCAGAAGCTCCATCCAGAGAGAGATCACGACTGAAGTTCATTTACACCCTCGTCTATCGGCAAGTTTCAGTGAGTGAAGGGCCTACCTAGTAGGCCCTTTCTGTTTATGTCACAGACATAGGTGCCGCCACCGAGTGATCCGCCCCTACTGCAATGTGCGTGATCGTCGGGCGTGCTCGGTGGCAGCGAACCGTGAATAAAAAGCTGTCGAGGTGATCGAAGAAAAGTCCCTGCAGCACAGCAATAGGGAACACAAATCGTCTTGGACGGAATGTAGGCACATCCACCTACACCAACACACTGCTAGCAAGCACCAAATCGATAGTGAGCTTTCACACACCTTCAGGAGAAGTCAATGAACTCAACCTATCAATACTTAGGGTGCATCGATGCTTGCAACGCCTGCATCACTGCATGTAACGCTTGTATTGCCGAGTGCCTTAAAGAGCAGGACGTAAGCCCCATGGCTGGTTGCATTGCAATGAACATGGATTGCGCGGCCGTATGCGCACTTGCTTCAGGCGCTATGGCTCGCAACAGTGAGATGGCCAAGCACTTTTGCAAGCTGTGTGGCGAGATCTGCCTAGCATGTGCCAACGAATGTGAGCAGCACCTTCGCGAACACACTAGGAGGTGCGCAATTGATTGCCACGCTTGTGCCAAGGAATGTCATGCACTGATCAATTGACCAATGCAGATTGCAAAAAGCCCCAGCGATTAGGCTGAGGCTTTGGAAATTTTGGACGCGACTATCCATCAATTACCTAAAGTCATAAGGCTCCACGCCTCAAGACCGTTTAGCGATGATGGCAAGGCGGTTTAATTGCGCCTGCGCTATTCCTACGCATTCTAGGCCAACTTTTGGCCAGCGGCAAACTCCTTGTATCGCTTCATGCACCGCAGGTTGCTTTTTGTGAGCTGGCGGGATCGATCTACGTGCCGAGCGATGTGCTCCGAGATCTTCAGCCCGTCGGCTCCATGAGGCACATCGCGGGTACCGAAGCCGTGGCACGCCTTGCAGGTCTTCCCTCGGGCAAGGTTCGTGCCGCCGCACTCATGGCAACGGCGATCGCACCACCAGAGCAGCACATCCGACAGCTTGGCCAGCCCTTCCTCTATGCCCTGCGCAAGAACCCATGGAGTGAAGCCAGCATGCTGGTCTGTCAGCTTGATGAAGCTGGGCAGCTTTGCCAGGATCTCGCGCCGCGTCTGCGCCTGCCATTGGGCCGCTGCCGCCTGGGCACCCGCAATGTCCAGCACCTCCGTCACCCGCTCGCCGCGCTTGTCCTTGGTCTTCTTGGCCAAGCGGGGCATGCCTTCCGCAACGCGCTCAATGTCAGCCGCAGTCAGCATGCGCGGCTTGAGGCGAGAGTCCCACTCAGCCATGAGCTGGTACACCAGCCGCCCCAGCTTGGCGGGCTGCATGCCAGAGGCAATCAGGAAATCGGCATCACCTCGAAAATCAAGGCTTACGGAGAGGTCGGAGCTGTTGCTGGCGCTGGTCATGCGTTCAATTAAGGTTGGTTTGGTGGGGTCGCTACTCATCGTGTCCTCTTTCTCAATTTCCCATCAGGCGCCGCACAGTCACGTTCAGCGCGTCTAGTTCGCTCATCTTTTTGATTGCCCACATGCGGCGCTGGCCGTGCCATCCCATCAGCGGTCCGCGGTGGCAGCTCTCGCACAAGGCCACGGCCGTGTATTGCTGGCGCTGCTCAATGTGGTGCGCCTCACTGGGCCCGGTCTGGTCGCAGACACTGCAGGGCAGTTCCTTGACCGCAGCAAGATGGGCGCGCTCTTTGTCATTCAGTCGATTCAGCATCCCGCGACCTCCCCGAAGTCCTGCACCTCCAGCCCCAAGTCCAGCGCCAGCCCATGCTCAATGCGGGCGCCACGCGATGCGCGCCAGCCGGGCAGCATGTACAGGCAGTCGCAGGCCGCGATCTGGCACAGGGACATGCGCATGTAGCCCTGCCAAGTTCCGCAGGCCGGCTGGGGGTTCTCCGCAGGGTTCTCAACGTGGTACCCCTGGGCGCGCAGCACAGCTGCTGCAGCATGAAAGGCTGGATAGTTGAACTCGGGCAGGCCACTCATGGGGCCGGCGAGATAGATGCGCTTCACCACCATGCACGCCCCCTGTCCTCTACCGCCACCAAACTGCCGTAGTCGTCGACCACGCAAACCATGCTGCTGCCCACCCGCACCCGGTTGCAGCAGCGGTTCTCCATCCAGTGCTCGATCAGGTAGCGGCCGTCGCTCAGGCGCTTATAGGTCGGCCACACCAGCCGCGTGATGCGCGAGGTGCTCGGCGGCTTGCGCTGGCCAGCCAGCGGCACGACCTTGCCAAAGAATGCGGGGTTCAATGCCTGCGTCACTTGACCACCCGTACTTCCCGACCCAGCAGTGCCTTCATCAGATGGCGCTTGATCTTGAATTCAGGGGTCTCCACGCCCTTCACATCCTCGATTACTTCGATGCCCTTCTCCAGATACACGAAGTCTGCGATGTAGCGAATGGCGGGCCGAGCGCGCGCAGCGCCAGCAAACTTGACCGATGGGACCATCTCGAACACAACCTGCCGGCGCAAATCGCTGATGTGGCCGCCACGCTGCAGCATTTGCAAGTGCGACCAGCGGTGCAGCTCAGCCAAGCTATCAAACTTGGTGCCATCCGCCGCAACGATCTTCTTATTGCCGTACTTGGAGCCAGACGCATTCGGAACCAGCTTCAGCATGTGCCCTGTCAACCTCACCGGTTTGCTCATGCCACCCCTCCGGCTTGGTACGCCAGCACTGCAGCGGCAGTCTTGCGCTTTTCCTGGTTCAAACGAATACGGTCTGCACGGGCCAGGACCTGGGCATGAGTGAATCGGCCGGCCTTGCGGGCGAAGTGGTCGCGCAGCTTGGCTAACTGCTGCAGCGTGCTGCGCTCTGGACCTGCCGGTGCAGCCTCTGGGGCTGGCAGCGCCAGCGCAGCTCGTGGCGCAGGCAGTTGGAGTTGGTGCCGGACATCGTCGGTCAACGCATCCAGACCACCCGGCAGCCGACCTGCGGTAATAGCCTCCTGCAAGGCACGGGGGCGCCCCTCGGTGTCGTGACCTAGGCTCACCCGCACGACTGGATGCTGGCGCCGGGCGCGGGCCTCGCCAGTGATGCGGCCATAGGCCTCGACGAACGCCTGCCGGGCGCCGAATTTATCCCCTGCGTTCAGCAGAGGAGCGGCCACAGTCCACGCATCGGCAATTTCGTTCGTCCACACGATGGTGGCCCTGTCATCGGAGCTGGACAGCGCCAGCGCGTAAGCCTCCGCCGGCAGCAGTCGGCCCATGGCATGGTCCACATACTGCAGCACGGTACCGGTGAGGATCGGTCCCTTGTGCTCCGCGCGGATCCGGGCCAGCGCCATTCGCAGCAGGGATTTGTCGATGTGGGACAGATCGGATGCCAGCAGCGCAAGAGCCGCAGGGCGAATCTGCTGCCCGGACAGCTCCATGGTCGCGCCCAGTTCTTCGAGCAGCCAATCGGTATCGACGTTGTGTGCATCAAGCATTGGTGGACTCCTTGCGTTGGTTCAGCATGCGTTTGGCTTCCTGGATCGCGTCGTAGTTCGCGCTGCTCTTGTCGGCGCTCTGGGCACCGGTTGCAGTCATTGCCTGCCCGCGGGCCCACTGGGTGCGGTAGCTCTCAGCCTGATTCACCAGCACGCCCATGCCGTGGGAGTTCTTCACCACAAAGGCCTCGTTGACGTTCGCCACGTACCACGCAGCCACAAGCGGAGCCTCCTCGTGGCCCAGGCGCTTGACCAGGGCTTTCACGTTGGCGTTCACCGGTGCATTGCGAACGGGCTTGACGCTGTAGCGCAGCTCATAGGCCAGGCTGTAGGCCGACCATGTGGCTCGGCAGGCATCCTGCAGTGCCGTTTCCGGGTCGTTTGCAGAATCGCCATCACCTTCGCTACCCGACGGCGAAGCAGGCGGGGATGGTTCATTGGCGGTTAAGTTACGGTTCCCCTTACGATTTGGGGGCGGCATTTGCCCCTCCAGACCGGCGGCATTTGCCGGGGCTGGGGCGGCATCTGCCGGGGGTACTGCGGCATTTGCAGGTGGGGCGGCATCTGCACCCGGGGCGGCAGCCGCAAGGGGGGCGGCATTTGCCGCCACATTGGTTTTGCGCTTGGTGGTGCGCTTGCTCTCCGCTGGAGCCTTGGCCGGGTCAAAGCGCTTGGGGCACACGGTGTAGCTGGTGCTGGTGTTGTGGCGGTACTCGCGGAACACAGCGCCAGCAGCTTGCAGCCAGGCCAAGGCATCGCGCACAGCTCGCTCGGACAAGCAGGTGCGTGCGGCGATGGTCCCGACTGCAGGCCAGCACACGCCGTCGTCGTTGGCTTGATCAGCCAGAGAAATGAGGACAGCCTTCTGGCTTGGGCTCATGCCCTGCAGGGGCCAGCAGGCCGCCATGATGATCGTGCTCATCGTCCAGACCTCGCGTTATCTGCTGCGTGCTCTGCATCCAGGGACTGCTGAACAGCGAGTAACGCAGCCACGGCCTCAGCGATCTCACGCTGCACCACGCGCTTGTCGTTGTCGCTGACGTTGTTGTCTGCCTTCGCCATCGTGGTGGCCATCAGAACGTCTGCGCATTCACGCACAGCGATGGCTGCAGACTTGGAAAGGCATTTTTCAGCGCCTGGCTGCGCTTCGGGCAGCGCCAGCATGCCGGCGTTGAATGAGAAGACCGTGCCCAAAGCATGCGCTTCAGCGCTACCAGCCTCACGGCACATAGACGCAATCTCCTCAGCGTCAGAGAGGCCCATCTTGTGGCTTGGGGACACGCCGCTCAGCTCCTTGCGCAGAACTTCGTCGGATTTGTTCAGGCGGGCAGCAAGAGCAGCGCGGCCGCCTGGGTAGTTGGCGACCATGCGTCGCAATGCATCAAGAGCATTCATGTCGTCCGGACTCCGAGAAAAAGGACGTTGCGGGCTGTGCCGCAGAAAAAGACACTGCCTGCATGCAAACGAAAACAGGCCAGAAGAGAGGAAAAGGTGCCCGCCGCACCCAGGGCTATGCTGGTGGCTTCCAAACCGTTACCAACAGCCACAAGGAGGGCAGACATGAAACAGGAATACATGCAGGCAGCAGCGACATTGGCGGCCGTTGCATTGCAAAAGCGCGTCCAGGCAAACGACGACATCACCGAAGACCTCATGAAGTCGGCTTTTCTTGCGGCGTACGACGCAATTCAGATGGCGGAAGAGGAATTGCGCTCGAGGACGATGCCTGTGTCGTACGTCTAGCCTTATTGACCCTGTACCTGTTCAGGCCCGCAAGCAGCTGTCTATCAGCGGCACGCTTGCGGCGGTACAGAACCGCAGCCGGAGGTGGATCACCAAAGCGATATTGCGGCTCAATCATTGCCGTCCTCCTTGAAATAGCCGCTCGCGACCTCCCGGAGCAGAATGGAAGTTCCAGCAAAACCATGCGAGAGAGGGGCAGACATGAACGACTCGAATACAGAGCTAAACGAACTGCGTGCTTTTGTCTTTGGCACCCAGTCAGCCCTGATTGCAACGATCGGCGCACTCATAAGGACGCACCCCAACCCAGAAGCTCTGAATTCGATGCTGGATTCATATCTGCAGCGCGAGCAGACCTATCTGGAGAACAAGCCTCTTCCAGAACATGTGCTGGAGTCTTTCCATCAGATGTGGACCCGTGTGGATCTTCAAATCCGGCACACATTAAAAGAGCGTCAGCAGCAGCCTCAAGCTCAGGGCTGAAGCGCAAATCAAATGGTTCAGTCATTGCCCACCTCCTTTGCAGAGGTGGATGGCTGCACCGCGGCCCCAAAGCCAGCGATGACGATGGACAAATTAATGATGTGATTCATGGAGAGCATGCAAATGGACTGGACAGCAATCGGTGGCATCGCAGGATCAATCTCCGCTGCCCGCGACATCGCCAAGGGAATGAGCGCGATGCGCGACACCGCTCTCATCAACGAGAAAACCGCTGCCCTTCTGGAGCAGTTGCTCAAGGCGCAGGAGGGACTCCTCGCTCACAACACCGCTCTTTTGCAGCTCCAATCGGATCTGGCCAAGGTACAAAAGGAAAATCTGGAACTGAAGGCAACCATCGATGAGCGCGGCAAATACACGCTGGTCACGCTCGCTAGCGGTGCGGTTGCGCTGCGCAGTAATCCCACCAACACATTGGCCGGAGCAGACGAGCCAGGAATCGATGAGGCGCCCCACTATGTCTGCCAGCCCTGCTTCTCCATCGGCAGGTCTGTTGTGCTCCAGCGCACTTGGGTCATGGGTACCGACAACGGACTTGCCTGTCCCGCCTGTAAAGCCCAAGTCTTCGATAAGTGACATCACTCCACCTCCTTGGTTGAGGTGGATGGCTGCGCCAGCTCAGGCCAAATCTGGGTGTACTGGTCGGGGAACAGATCCCGCCTAGTCACAGTAGTGAGCTTTTCAAGGCTTGCAGCGCAAGCAGCAGGGATCGGGCGCCGTCCGCTGATCCACTGGGATATCTCGGAAGGGGATTTGCCTAGGGCTCGCGCCAGAGCAGTCGGGCCACCTGCCTCGGTGCTGGCTCGCTTTGCGAATGCTGCATGTTTCATTCATAAAATTTAGCATAGCTAATCATAAACATCAAGCCACGCTAAATTCATTAATTATTAGCATCGCTAACATGAAAGAATGGACTACTGAGGAAGAGGCTGCAAACCTGCGTCGCCTTCTTACCGGCGTTAAGAACAAGGCTCAGTTCGCCAAGGACAATGGAGTTCCAGGCGGTGCGTCCATGCTTTCCCAACACCAAAGTGGGCATCGCCCCATCAGCTTGGATGCGGCCAAAGCGTATGCAAAAGGGCTGGGTATCGGAATCGGAGAGATTGCACCTCGCTTTGCAAAGCTGGTGTCTGACGTCTCGGAGCTTGCTCAGCCAGCGCCTTACCCAAGGGGTCACGAGATAGACATGTCAGCGTACAGTGCTGTTCCGATGTATCACGCACCTGACGCTGTAATTGTTCCTCTGCTCTCTAACTGCGGCAGCATGGGCCCCGGTTCTGAGTTGCTGGAGTCAGATGTCATTGTGGGTGACTTGGCCCTATCCCCACACTGGATCAATCAGCAGATCAGGCCCCAGAACCCGCAAGAGCTGCGCTTCATACACGCATATGGCGACAGCATGGCCCCAACATTCACAGATGGCGATGTCCTGCTCGTTGACACAGGGCTTAGTGCACGTGACCCCAGTTCACGCGAAGGCGTCTACGTTTTGCGGGCGAATGATCGAACTTTCATCAAGCGTGTCACCCCCACCTTTGACGGCAAGCTGCAGGTGACCAGCGACAACCCCAGCGCCAAGACTGTACAAACACTGAATGGCGATCATCAAGTGGATGTGGTTGGTCGGGTGGTGTGGGCCTGGAATGGGAAAAGGCTGTAATCGGTGCGACTGATTCAGATCTTCCTAAGAGGTGCCTCATGAAAAATAACTGTGCAGCATTGCTTCCGGTTATTTTCTACTTCTGCGCCGCCCCCGCCCTGGGCCAGCAAACATGGCAGGCCGACCTCAGCAGCTACGTGGGCCCGGTCGCAAGAGTCGGGCTTCCTTCAGAAGGCGCCACGAGTCGCTTGGTTTTGATTGCATTTGAATACGCGACACAGTGCAACCCGCTATTTACCTACGTAGAACTGCAAGGCCCAAAGTTCGGAGTAGCTGAAAAGCAGTCTTCACTGCCTCCATCAAGCATCGGCGGAGCCATCAATGACAAGCGCTACTCAGGCAACTCCGCAGCAATGACGCTTTATAGCAATGGGATTGAGGTGGGTTTTGCCATGCCTGATGAGATGGCGATGACACTTGCATCCGATCCAATCACCTCGATCTCATTTACAACGCCCACTGGCAAGGAAATACCGCTTCCAACAGCTGGTCTAAGCAACGCCGCTGCAAAGGCACTAGACGCCTGCACGAAAAAGGTTTTTTTCTAGGACTACTGGTTCTCGCTGTTTCACGGAAGCAATGGGTGCAGGCAGACTTGCGGGCGCTGGCCTGCATTGACCATCATTCCGAGACCCGATGACCGGCCTGCTTGTACTAATCACAGACAGCAAACGACCCAAAGCTGCCAGTTGATCGTATGCACAGCGGCCAACCATCACCGCTTTGCTATGCTCAGTCTGGTTGCAACCGTATTTAGCTAAAGCATGCCCCTGGAATTCAAGCGCCTTACCGAAGTTGACCCGATAGACATCGTTGCACTCAACAACAACCCCGATGTGCTGCGGCAAATGCCGCTGGGAAGTGCGAATTTCGACCTGGCCAAGGCTAAGGAATGGGCGCAGCAAAAAGACGCACAGTGGCAGCAATACGGCTATGGCCCTTGGGCGATTTTTATTGAACAGCAGTTCGCTGGCTGGGGCGGCATGCAGTATGAGGAAGGTGATGCCGACCTGGCCTTGGTGCTTCACCCCGACTTTTGGGGGAGTGGAAAAGCGATTTTTGATGAGATGGTGAAACGTGCTTTTACCTCTCTAGGGATGGAATCCATCACCATTTTGCTTCCGCCATCAAGGACAAATATCAAAGGAATTTTCAGGCTGGGATTTCAGCCTGACGGCGAAGTTGACATTGAAGGCGCTCGCTTTCTGCGCTTTCGGCTTTATGCACCAAACAAGCTAGAGTCAGATAGCTGAACGTTTGAAGTCCACCACCTACTTGGCAACCAGCTTGGCTGACTGCTTCTGGCCGAACTCAGTCGGTCATGAACAGCAGCCTGGTCAGCCACAGCCGGCACAGGCGGTCAGCTCGACCGGAATACGCGCAGACCTTCCGTGAGCATTCTGCACAGCGCTGCTTTGCCATCACTTGTCGAGGACACAACGTAGAAGCGCTCATTGCTATCTGTAGCCGGCCCGAACTGGCTGTCTCAAAGCCCGCATCAGCGGGCTTTTTTGCATCTTTGTGATGTGCGCGCATGATCAATAGTAGCAGCGCTGCATTTTATATTTAGCAAAGCTATTGCTTAATTAATTTAGCAAAGCTACATTACATCCATCGCAGCAAAGCGATGGGTGCCAAGCGATCGAGCCGCGTGCCACGGGTCTTTAAAAAGCCAGAGATTCAATGCACGTCGCGAGACACGCTGCGCCCCGATGACTTTCCGGAACGCGCCGCGACTCTGCCGCCCCGAAGCGGTGGATGGTGCTAACCGGCGCAGATAGTGATCTGCATAAAGCTGCCAGAGCGAAGCGCAAGCCAGTGACAGTGGGAGATATGCGCCGCCACCCGGAGCGCATCCGGGGTTCAAACGAAAGCCTTGCTTGCAGTGCTTTCATTTGAGTAAAGTGAATCCATGACACGCATAAACACCACCGAAATTTGGGAGCGACACGGCTACAGAGTCGAGCGCATCGAGCAAGTCATGGGCGCTCCACAGCGCAATATCTATGGCCCTGATGGCGTGCTGCTGATCGAGGACGCCGAGTACACCCAGGAGACTGAAGCACTGCGCGAACTCGGCTTCATCGACTGATCGCTGCTGCAGCTGCGCCAACATGGCTGGCGTCTATTTTTCAAGGGCACCGTTTAAGGTCATTTAAAAGAGTACCGTGGGACAAGGCAGTCAATCTTGACCAGCCGCCTTAGACCGGAGGTCTATTTGTCAGGTAACCCCATCCCCATCTCCACCCCATCCTTTTTGGACACCTTGAAGCTGATGTTTTTTATTACCGACGGGCTCCCAGCTCCGCAGCAACAAGGCAAACCTCGCGTCCCGAAAGAAAAGAATGAGGAAGAGCAGCAGCAGCAACGCAAGCAGTAGCGAAAAAAAGAGCTACTTTTCTAACTCAGGCTTGTCCCAGATGCCTTGAGCAACCGCCTCAACGCGAGCACACCAGCCACCTCCGGGTGGCTTTTGCTTGCGCCGTTTAAGGTCTTTTAAAAGCGTAATGTGGGTGCATGCAAGTCCTCTTGATTTGCAGCTTTAGACCGGAGGTCTATATGTTCCCACTCCTTGTGTACCAAAGATATGTCGCGTTTTGGCATGACATGTGGTCGATCATCCTTGAGCCCATCTCTGAGCTCCCACCAAGCCCTTCAAGCTTCGATCAAGAGCCTTCAGCAAAGCCAGAAACGCCACCATCCACGCTCGGCTCAGATGCAGCCAACGACAAGCCCTGACTGCCACGCTCACGCCCCAGACTAAGCAGAAAGCCATGATCCTCAGCCACCTTTTCAGGTGGCTTTTCTTTGAGGAAACTGCTGCGGTTTAAGGCCTATTCGAGCATTGCTGACATGGACTTTGAGACCGCCGTTTAAGGTCATTAAAAAGAGTACCGTGGACTCATGTGGCCTATCTTGGACCGCTGCCATAGACCGGAGGTCTATATGTCTTTCATCGACAAAACTATCTTCAGCATCCGCTCCCGATGTCCCGACGTAAAACAGGAAGTCGATTCCCGGAACGTGGCGGATGACGACCGAATCTTTCACACGCCATTTCAAACGGATGCACAGCTGCAGGAGGAGTCACCTGAGCAGATGCTGCGCAAAAAAACGAACCGCCTTTTGCTGCAAGCGGTCCTCAACAAAATCTCTGCCGCTTGAGCAAGCATCTGACCGGAGGTCTATATGTTTTCACTACTTGGCTACAAACGTCAGTCCGAGTTCTGGCGGGATATGTGGGTGATGCTCCTCGAGCCGATTTCAAAGATTCAACCCATCGAACCCAGTCTCGATCCACCACTCGCACCGACGCCAAAAGCCCCACAGCCCAGCTCCGAAACACCTGCTGTCAACGACAAGGCGTGACAGCACCACACGGAGACGCAGCGAGCCCGTAGCTCACGCGTGTCAGTCTGGAGGTCTATATGTCAGTAAGCCGCATCCCATCTTCATTCCTGAAGGTTTGGAGAACAGTCAAACGAGTCTTCGCCAGAGGTGAGCCACTCCCCAGTCCACCCAACATCGAACAGTGCGGACCTCCTGAAAAAGACAAGAGGAGACAAGAGGAGAGGCAATCGCGCATGCGCCATAGCTATCGATACTGGTAGCAAGAGTGTTCGACAGCTCCCACGATTACGTAGCTTCATTTTCAACAGCCACCTTCTATGGTGGCTTTTTTGTGCCCGGAGATCTTGAGATGTGAGCATTCAGCCAACATGTGCCATACATGCGCCCTCTCCCGCAGGGCTATAGCGGGGCCATCAAGAAAGAGCGCGGCAATGAAAAACTGCAACGTGGGTGGAGTTGGCTAATCCGCTCTTTTTCTTGATGGTGCCGGGGGTCGGCTCCCCGGTTATTACAAACCAGGCTTGCAAGGGCCTGGCTGGAATACTGCAAGAGGGTAATCGCACCGGTCTTAGGTGCCCATCATGACCACCCCGGGAAAGTAGCGGGGGCTATCTGGCGTGGCTGCTCGAGCAGGTACGGCAGTTCAGGAATGGGCCTGAGCTGGCGGCAGTCACGAACTCGGCGCTTTGCGTCGTGGCGACAGTGGTCACGCCAGATGGTTTGTGAGCCCACGTACATATTGATTCCGTGACTCTCTTTGGGCAAAATTTGCGTCACGTACCTGTTTTTGCCGGGCCTGGGGTCACAGACTCCTTTCACTTCCTCAACTTGCCCAGGCATGACCAAATAGGTCACCGGCTTTTTATTCGCGCCCGCAGCAAACCGCTCGCGGGCTTTTTGTTTTCCCACAGGAGCTTGCGTGCAATCGACTCCAGCCGCTATTCCTTCCCAAGCCGCTGCTCGCCGCGCAATAGGCACTCACCGGCATCGGCCTCACATGCGTCTTTCCCTGCAGCAGGGCTTTTGGGGGATAATCAAAGATAGTAAATATGTATTAATGTGTTTCCATCAATAGAAAATACTGACAACACCAGATGTTAGTGAAAGTATCCACCCTATGTGATGTCTTTGAATGAGCGCTACTCGTGTGTGAGTAAAGCCTCTTTAAGCCACCCTCCGCAGGGTGGCTTTTTTTGCCCTGAATTCAGGGACATCTGGCGTGACTGCTCGAGCAGGTATGGCAGCACAGGAATGGGCCTGGGCTGGCGGCAGTCACGAACTCGGCGCTTTGCGTCGTGGCGACAGTGGTCACGCCAGATGGCAAGTCAGATTCACTTCTTCACACCACCGACAAGCTAGACGTTGCCCTCGGCAACGTTATTGAGAAGCTCGCGATACGCATTCACCAAGTGATCGCGGCCAAGCCTGAATTCAGGGTCCGTTCTATCAGGCCCGTCCTGATGCTTGGCATCCAGCTGTGCAGCGCGCAGCTCTCTCGCCGCTTGATGGGCAGTCTCGCGCGGTAGCGCCTTGACGACTGCGGTCAAGATCATCGACAGCGCAGCGAATGCGCCAGATTCCTCCTGGGTCATGAAGCACCTCCAGTCTGATGACCCATTCTAGTTTCCAGCCGGGCCTGGGGTTTATCTCCTCCCTCCCTCTCTGAACCATTCCTCAGGCAGACCCGAAAGGTCACCGGCTCTTTATCCAGGCCCGCAGCAACCGCTCGCGGGCTTTTTCTTTGCCCTCAGGAGATTCCATGCCTTCATCGACACCCCATACCCCTGCGACAAAGCTGCTGATAGCCGCGCAATGGGCTCTCACCGGCTTTGGCCTGTTCTGCCTGGTCGGCGCGGCCGTGGTGATCGCACTCACGCCAGAAGCCTGGCCCCTCTGAGCATTCAACCTTGAAAACTGACAGGAGAGACTCATGCTGAAGACGATTGTCGACTCCCTGCTGGTCATCGTTGGCGCCCTGCTTCTCGCAGCCTGGCTGTCCGCGCCCGATGCCCAAGCCGATGAACCCAAAACCTTCACCCAAAGCCTGCGCGATGAGTTCGCCTGCCCGGGCATGCATGCCGAGTGGCTGGACGAGAAGACCGTGCAATGCCTGAAAGAGCAACCTTAGATTGGGCATGACATGACCTTTTTGCAGGAAGTCTTTTCGCTCTTCTTGCGCATAAGGATAGAGAATAGGCATTGAAAAATTCATTGCAATAGTCTGTCTTCAGACAGAGCTTTTGCCTTCGCTACGCAGACGTCCATTGGAGGTCATCAACATGCGAGCTCTAAGGCGCCAAAGGGTGCAATAGCGGCCGTTGCGTTCGCATCCATCAACATAGACTGAAGCGTATGGCAAAGCCACCAATCCAGCTTGAGTACCTACCCAAGAGGCGAAGCAGCAGGAACCACCTCCTCTGGAGGGCAGGATTCTTCTTGAGCGCCTCGGCGGTTCTGCTGACTTGCCTGGTCATGGGAGGCTGTAAGCCCGAATCGGGAAAGAAGTTTGAGGAAACAACTGCTGCATTCAAAAATTCAGCGCTTAGCGCCTGGCATTGCCCAGGAATGACAGCCATTTGGGTCAGCGAAAATATTGTGAAGTGCGTCAAAGAAGAGCGTTGAGCTCGACAATTTAAAAATGCAAAAAGCCCACACCTTTACAGATGTGGGCTTTTTTACGCCAAGTAAAAATTACTTGCGTGTGTTGGCTAGAGATACAGAGATAACTCGACCACCCAATGACTGATCATTCAGGGAGTCGATCGCTGTTTTTGCTTGGGCAGCAGTGCCCATTTCAACAAAGCCGAAGCCGCGCGATTGACCTGTATTTCGATCCATTATGACTTCAGAGGAAATAACATCCCCACAGCTTGAAAAATGTGATTTTAGTGTTTCGCGATCGATGCCATAGCCAAGATTGGAGACGTAGAGATTGCTTTGCATACAGTACCTTCTAAATGAATTTCGCTACTTATTTTTCAGAGCGAAAGATGATTCCCAAGAGAACCACGAGAGTGCTTTGGTGAAGATTAGTCAGTAGCCAAAGCTTCTACTGAGGGTTGAAAAATGATGCAGCTCAATTCAGCTGGTGGCCAAGCACCATGCTCCGGCCTTCAGCCAAAGCATATTTAGAGGCAAGCGACTCATCAGAAAAATGCGGGATAAACCGAAAGATTCGGTCATAAGTACCACGACGAATAGAGACAGCAGCAGTGAATTGACCACTTGCGTCAGTCTGGGTGAGAGGTGTGACCACGTAGCGGCCAATCTGCTCTGTAGTGTTTTTGTGCAGCATGAAAGCGAACGATCGCACGCACGATTGCGCAGACCGTCAAATGAGATAGGGAAGGCCCGTGCTAAGTGCAGGGGGCAACGCAGATCCGCGAGGATGTTCAGGATCTGGGAAGTTCGCCTAGAGGGGTGTGACCACCGCGTGCTTTGCTAGAAGAGCGGCTACCTGCGGCCAAGGGGCGGCATTGGTGTCAGACAGGCACTGTTGGGGCGAACGGCCTTAACAGCGAGTGAGGCCAGTATAGGTGAACCGAAAGACCTTTGGTTGGAAATCTTCCGCTCTCCCGGCCAGACGTCCCTCACATCAAAGCCTTCAAAAAATAAATTGATAGACCACTAAGGATTAACCATGTACTGTGGGCCTAGCGTTCGGATATTTACAGAGAGCCTCACCAATGACCAAAACTAAAAAATCAACCGTTCACCATGTCGTGGAGGCCAAGCGATGGGAGCTCAGTCGCGAAAAAGAGCGCATCACCTACCCTCCGGAACATGCCGGCCCGGTGCAAATGGAATGGCGCAAGCGAGAAAACTACTCCGCCACCGACCTTGACTACCGAGGCCGCAGCAAGATTTAGAGAGCCTCCACAGAATTGCCTTTGCCCGCCATTGAGCGGGCTTTTTTATGAGTATCACCAGCATGACAAATACCACCACCGACAAGCGCTGCGGAAGCTGCGGCGCGCCTCTTCCTGAAGACTTCAAAGAAGAGCAAGGTCAACCACTTCCTTGCGGCCACTAACGGCCTCCACTCTCTCCACTTCAGAGCCCGCCAATCAGCGGGCTTTTTCTATTTCTGGAGTTCAGATGTTCAAGAGCATGATCATTTACCGCATTGCCAAGAGCTGGCAAGGCGATCTGCAGGCGCTGGAGGATGCCCTGCAGAAGACAGTCTTTGCCGAATGCGGCGCCACACAGGAGCGCTCCGTTGGCTGGGTGCCACCGCGCGGCGAGCAGCACGGGCCGCTGGTCGAGTCCGTGGCCGGGCAGTGGGTCATGCGCTTCATGACCGAGGCCAAGGTGCTGCCGGCCAGCGTGCTCAATCGCAAGGTCAACGAGAAAGCCGAGCACATCGAAAAGACCGAAGGCCGCAAGCCCGGCAAGAAGGAAAAGCGCGAGCTCAAGGACGAGGCCAAGCTGGATCTGCTGCCCATGGCCTTTACCAAGCAAGGCAGCATGTGGGCCTGGATCGACCCGCAGGCCCACACGCTGGTGCTCGATACCAGCGCTCAAGGCCGCGCCGACGAGGTGGTCTCGCTGCTGGTCGAAGGCCTGCCCGGCTTCGCCCTGGCACTGCTGGACACCCAGACCAGCCCACAGGCCGCCATGGCGCATTGGCTGATGACCCAGGAGCCACCCACCGGCTTCACCGCCGACCGCGAGACGGAGCTGAAAGCCGCAGACGAATCAAAGGCTGTCGTGCGCTATGCGCGCCACCCGCTGGATATTGATGAGGTGCGCCAGCACATCGAGCACGGCAAGCTGCCCACCAAGCTGGCGATGACCTGGGACGACCGTGTGAGCTTTGTGCTGACCGAAGGCCTGCAGATCAAGAACATCGTGCTGCTGGATGCGGTCATGGACGGCAACAGCAAGGACGACAGCGGCTTTGATACTGATGTGGCGATTGCCACCGGCGAGCTGTCGCGCCTGATCCCCGATCTGATCGAAGCACTGGGCGGCGAAGGCAGAACTCGCCTGAGCGACCTGCCCTCCTCACTGGCAACCAGCGCCAGCACGACCGGCCCGAAGGCCGCTCCAACTGATACGTCTCCAGGCGAAAGCCCGTTCTAGCCACTCACTCATTAATCCCCTGCCCGCCACACCGCGGGCATTTTTCTTTGGAGGCTCCCATGAGTCTGACTTTCGTGAATCACAACGGCGACCCCATCACCGATTCCCGCATGGCCGCCATGCGAGCCCAAGGAATGGAGCTCGAGCGCCAGCGCCGCCTGGCTGCCAAGGCGGATGCGGTGTCCGTGCACAAGGGCTGGCGCGTCTCGGGCATCAAACCCTACATCCTTCAAGAGGCAGCGCAGCAATGCAAAGAGCTGGCCATCAAGGCGGGCTGGCTGGAGGTTCAGCTTCAGGAAATCAAGAAGCTTGTCTCTTGAGTTGCTCTTGCGGGAAGAGAGGCTGCAAAAGAAAAAAGCTCACGCTTTTGGCGTGAGCCCTTCTTACAGATCGAAGAAGATTATTTGCGTGGACGGGCCAAGGCCACTCCCAGTGCGCGACCGCCAAGCGGCTGGTCATTCAGTGTTTCGATCGCTTTCTGGGCCTGCTCTTGAGTGCCCATTTCAACGAAGCCAAAGCCGCGCGAGCGGCCGGTTTCACGGTCCATGATGATGTCAGCGGCAACGACATCACCGCAGCTGCCGAAATGTGCGCGCAGGGCATCGCTGTCAACCGTGTAGCTGAGATTGGTCACATAAAGATTGGATTGCATTGTGTTCTTTCAAAGTGAGCTCATGCATTTCAGCGATGAGCGAATAAGAGGTTGAGAGGGTTAGCGACGGCGCTTGAAGGCAGGATTGCCACCAGGAGCGCCACCAGTGCGTGGAGCAAGATGGCGAAAGGTCACTCGTCCTTTGTTCAGGTCGTAAGGCGACATTTCAACGGTCACTTTGTCGCCCGCCAGCACACGGATGCGGTGCTTGCGCATCTTTCCGCCGCTGTATGCGATGAGCTGATGGCCGTTCTCCAGAGTCACGCGAAATCGCGCATCCGGCAGCACTTCATCAACTCGTCCTGACATCTCGATTAGTTCTTCTTTTGCCAAATTAGCTCCTGTGAGTGAAGGATTCAGCCGCTCAATTCAGACTGTGGTTGAGCACCATGTTGCGCCCCTCGGTCAGGGCATAGTTAGAGGCGAGCGACTCGTTAGAAAACTGAGGGACAAATCGAATGACGCGGTCATAAGCGCCGCGGCGAATGGAAACGGCAGCCAGGAATTGGCCGCTGGTGCTCGGCTGTGTCAGAGGTGTGACCACGTAGCGGCCAATCTGCTCTGTAATGTTTTTGTGCAGCATGAAAATGGACGGCCGCACGCACGATTGCGCAGACCATCAAGTGAGATAGGGCAGGCCCGCTGTGAATTCAGGGGGCAACGCAGATCCATAAGGATGTTCAGGATCTGGGGAGTTCGCCTAGAGGGGAGTGACCACCGCGTGCTTTGCGAGAAGAGCGGCTACCTGCGGCCAAGGGGCGGCAATGGTGTCAGACAGGCACTGTTGGGGCGAACGGCCTAAACAGCGAGTGGAACCAGTATAGGTGAAGTGAAAGACCTTTGGTTTACAACATGCAGCGCCGACAAGGGAGTGGTGCTTGAGCCAAATCTCCCCCCTGCTCTTTCTAACAAGAAATCGATAGACCTGCCTGCGGTAACCCTGTACCGTGGGATCAACTGTTCTGCAATCTACTGAGAGTCTTAGCCATGAGCACAACTAAAAAACCCGCCGTTCACCATATCGTGGAGGCCAAGCGATGGGAGCTCAGCCGAGAGAAGGAACGCATCACCTATCCCGCCGACCATGCCGGCCCCGTACAGATGGACTGGCGCAAGCGCGAGAACTACTCTGCCAGCGACCTCGACTATCGAGGCCGGAACAAGACCTAGAGGTTCTTCCACCCTATTGCCATTGCCCGCCTTCGGGCGGGCTTTTTTATGAACAGCATCGACATGACAGAATCAATGCCGCCAAGTGCTGCTGAAGCTGCGGCGCGCCCTTTCTGAAGCCTCAAAGAGGAGCAAGGTCACCTACCTCCTTGCCGCCACTAACAGGCACATACTTACAGGATCACAGCCCGCCACTGAGCGGGCTTTTCTCATTCTCTGGAGCTGAAAATTGTCTAGCTACTGTGGGACAACCTGGACTTGGCTCAGGTCCACACCGAGCGATTGGGCCTTCTCCAGCAATCGCCTAAATTGCTGCTCAGGGATGCTCTTGCTTCGGGAAAGCAGCCAGAAGTAGTCGAGGCTGTTGCCAATCACCAAAGACGTCTGATACTGGTCATCCAGACTCACCACGTTGTAGCCACCGTAGAACGGACCGAAGAAAGACACCTTGAGCGCCGCGACGCTGGGATCGCTCAGGAATCGCGCCTTGCCGTTGGCTTGACGCCATTCCTTCTTCGATGCGTCATAGCCTCGATTGACCACGGCCACGGTGCCATCGTCGTTGAGGCTGTACTGCGCAGAGACCTGGGTCAGACCTTTTTCAAAACTGTGCTCTATGCGGGCCAGCTCGTACCAAGTTCCCATGTAGCGCTTGGCATCAAAGCCAGCCACAGGCTGTATGCCCTTAGGCACAGAGACAGCGCAGCCATACAGCGCAGCAACTCCCGCTGTAACCACGGTCAACGCAGCAGTACGAATTAGAGAGCTTCTCGAAAAACGCATTGTTGTTTCCTGAGGTTGAAAGCCTCATTCAACCATCCACCAACCAGCCCGCCTTGAAGAGCGGGCTTTTTGCTTTCTGGAGCCCTATGCGACTCAACATCGATGCCGACCAAGACGCAAAACTAGGCAAGCTGCTAGACAAGGTCACTTTGAGAATGCAGGAAGCACCTGAGCTACTCCGCACTTTGCCCGACGGGACTATTGAGTTGAGTTGCCCGCTTCCAGAAAAGTACAAGCCCAGCATGAACCCATGGGCCACGGCCTTGCGTGCTCGGATCAATGAGCATTGGCACTTGTTTGAGATCAGCGAGCAGTCCCGAAACGTTAGCGGCGGATGGATAGCCTCGTGCATACCGCCGCCGCTCTACAAAACCTTCATCACCGCCTGGCTGAACCAGCCCGCACCACTACCGCTTGGGCAGCTCGAGCTGTTTGCCTGACCACCAACACCCCAGCCTGCAGCCGCGGGCTTTTCTCATTCTGGGAGCCACCAATATGAATCAACAACCCGAAGACCTGCGCAGCTGCCCCTTCTGCCTCGGCCTGGCAACGCTGGAAAAGATCGAAGACCGATGCTACGGCGTCGGATGCGCTGATTGCGATTTCCAGCTGATGAATGGATCCGTCGGCATTGGCTGGCACAAGTCCGAGCAGGAAGCAATCGCCGCCTGGAACAAGCGCGGAGGCGATCTGGCTATGTCACAACTGCGAGCTTGGGTCAAAGAACTGCAAGACGAAAACACCGCCCTGAAAGCCGCAGCGCAGGCGGCGGAGCCATTCGGCTACGTCAACACGCACACAGGGCAGTTTTTCAAGGATGTGGAGCCTTGCCGCAAGACCAACGAGGGACATTGGCGCACGGTGTTCACAGCACCTCAGACGCAGGCAGACGCGCGGGAGGCGCAGCTACTTGCGTTCGCGGTTTCTGAGATTCGTCGTGACGAGATGACCGACAGCGAGCTGCTGGATGCCATGGAGCAAAAGCGCATTGCAGTGGTGCCTGAGTACGAAGGCCCATGGGATGCCGAGATCTACAACGACGAAGGCAAGCCGAATCACCGTGGCAGCGGATCAACGCCGCGCGAGGCAATCCGCGCCGCCATCGCCGCCCAGCCAGCAACCAAGGAAGGAGCGCAGCAGGAATGACTAAAGCAATCGAAGTGACAGTCCGCGATAGGACTGAAAAAGGCTGGTGGGTAGATCAATCCCATTGGTATCAGCAGAAGCTATTTTCAAAGACTGGCGTTGCTGAGATCGTCAAACTCAAGGACGGCACCGTGACTCGTGGTCTTCTGCTGTACGGATACGACGGCTGGTTTGACTGTGGATACCGTCCCATTGAAGTAACCCAATGGCTGAAGCCTGAGCGCTGGTTTGAATCTCCGGATGACATGGCCGGCAAGGAAAAGGAGTACGCGGCTTACCGATATGAGCGCCTGTACAGCAGGCAATCTGTCTTTCGGGAAGGCCAGAAAGGCCAAGCATGAATACCCCTGATTCCAATATCAGGAAGTTCCCAGGGACTGAGCTTCCTGAGCAGACGCTCACAGCCAATAAGAACTGGCACAACTTCTGCGAGCACAAAAAGATATCCCTGGATGATCACAGTCGCACCGTGCGCTGCGCCGCTTGCGACCAGGTATTCGACCCGTTCGACTTTCTGCAAAAGGAAGTTGCTCGCCTGCAGCGCGCCTGGGAAGACCACAAGCATGTTCAGAAAAGCTTGAATGACCTCAGGGATGGTGTCGAGTCCTTGAAAAAGGAAGAGGCCCGTCTGAAGGCGCGCATCAGAACGGCCAAGGCCAAGGTGGCGCCGGTAATCGACGTGAGGAACCGTGAACTATGAGCAAGCGAGCCCGCGACCGAGGCGACAAGCGCGACAGATGGCGCGAACCAATCAACCACCCCGAGCCCCGCTGATGCGGGGCTTTTTCATGGAGACGCTCATGAACAATCCATGGCCATACCTCACCGATGCAGAGATCAATGAGATCTGCTCTCCTCTGAAAAATGGGGCCGCACAGATCCGCTTTCTGGAGCGCCTGGGCATGGTGGTGAAACCAAAGCCCAGCGGGCGTCCTCTTGTCGCGCGTACCGAGTTCGACAGAGTCATGACCGGCAGCAATGCCGTGACCACAGGTCAAAGCACAAGCGCAGCCACATCCACACCTAACGTGATCGGGCTGCAATCCTTCTTCCAACAGAGAAAACATGGGACGCGCACGTAAAGATGGAGACCCTATGGGTCTCGCTGGCACTCGCCTTTCCTTCAAACACAACGCCTTCTACTACCGTCACAGGGACGGCCGGTGGGAGCGCATGGGCACCGATGTCCGCACCGCAAAGGAGCGAGCAGCCATCTACAACAGCCCGGCGGGCAACTATGGCACCACCGCGTACTGGCTGGACCAGTTCCTGATGGACTGCCAACAACGGGTGTCCATTAAAGACCTTGCGCCGCGGACTCTCTCGGACTACACAAAAGACTCCGAGCCGCTCAAAGTGTTCTTTGGAGCCATGCTCCCTGAGCACATTGAGCCCCACCATGTCCAAGCCTATTTGGACGCAGGCTCTGCGGCTGAGCGTGGAGTGCGCGCCAATCGGGAAAAGGCATGTCTGAGCTCGTGCCTGTCCTGGCTGATCCGCACAAACAAATGCCCCGGCCTCAAGATCAACCCGTGTATGCAAAAAAGCGGCACGCGCGAAAACTCGGAGAAAAAGCGTGACCGGTATGTCACTCATCAGGAATATCAGGAGGTCTATGCCTTGGCCTGGCCCCAGGTGCGCGTGCTGATGGAGCTAACCTATCGCACGCTACAGCGCCCGGAAAGCGACATCATCTACTGGACGCCGAAAGTACTCGCGCGCGATCCACACACAGGGAATCGCATCATCACCTTCGAGCAGGGAAAGACGGGCACAAGGCTCAAGATTGCGATGACCGAGGGCTTGGAAAAACTGATCAACCGTGCCGTGGGTCCGAATCCGCATCTGGACCAGCCTTTGGTGCACACGCGAGCGGGCACTGGGTACACCTACGGTGGCATCAATTCCATGCTCGGCAAAGCCATCAGGACCGCAAACGAGATCAGGGCTACCAAGAACATTCCGCCCATGGCCTCCTTTGGCTTCCGCGACCTCAAGGGCAAAGGTGCCACTGATATGTGGCTGTCTGGGACGCCCATCGAGCAGATCCAGCTGCTCTGCGGACACTCTGACAAAGCGACAACGGAGCGTTACATAAAGGCCCGATGGCGGGCGACTGCTCAGCCCAACGAGACAGCCGTGATGACTGTATAACCACTGTACGGAATCACTGGATATGAGACCCGTCACATATGTGGTCACATAAAGCAGAAAAGCCGCTACAACTTTAATAGCTGTAGCGGCTTATGTATTCTGGTGGGTCCTGCGAGATTCGAACTCGCGACCAACGGATTAAAAGTCCGCTGCTCTACCGACTGAGCTAAAGACCCTGCCACACATCAAAAGCAGTAGTTGCCTAATCAGTGGAATGACGTTATTGTAATCTATTTTTCCAGGCTCTTTGCCTAATTCTTGAATTAGTTGGACTAGCTGGGTTTGCGAGCCAATTGATCAAGTACCCAGCCTGCAGCACACTGACCAAAGGTCGCTGTCACAGCCACGACAGAGCCATAGCCGTGGCAGTTGAGACTGCCATCACCACCTTCGATCGAGCAAGAGGCATCAGGTGGTGCCACGGCCTCGCGGCTGAACACACAAGTCACCCCCATGCGCTTGCCATCCTTGGGAGCGCCATGCTGCTTGCGCAATCGGTAGCGCAGCTGCGATAGAAGCGGATCATGGGTTGTCGCACTGAGGTCTGCAATGTCCACCAAGTGGGCCATGCGCTTGCCACCTGCAGCACCAACAGAGATAAAGCACTGCTTGGTTTTGCGCGCATGCGCCGCCATTTCGGCCTTGGCCTTGATCTGATCACAGGCGTCAATCACGGCATCGGCATCGGCTGGCAAGAGTTGCAGCCAGTTGTCCGGATCGACAAATTCATCGATGCAATTGACTTCGCAGGCTGGATTGATCTCGGCGATACGATCACGCATGGCATCGATCTTGGCCTGCCCCACCGTGCTGGTCAGCGCGTGGATCTGGCGATTGATATTGGACTCGGCCACATGGTCCATATCGATCAGAGTCAAGCGGCTCACGCCGCTGCGCGCCAGGGCCTCGGCCGTCCATGAGCCGACTCCACCCACACCGACCACCACTACATGGGCCGCACGAATCCGGGCTGCCCCCTGCACGCCGTAGAGGCGCTCCAAACCGCCAAAGCGGCGCTGCACATCTGCTTCTTCCATAGAAAAAACAGCGCCGGATTGGGGCGCTGTTTCCGCTTGAGGCTGAAAATATTCGGCCATTATTTGAGTGTCGCCAGCTTGGACTTCGCAATCCCTGCGGCTTCCGAGTTCGGATAGGCCTGCAGCAGCTCTTCCAGGGTCTTGCGAGCTGCCTTGGTGTCCTTGAGTTCCACCAGACAGTTGGCGATGGACAGGGCCGCCTCGGGTGCACGAGCATGCATGGGCGCATTGGTCATGACCGAACGGAAATTGGCGATGGCATTCTTGTAGTCGCGCGTGGCGTACTGCGAGTTGCCCAGCCAGAAGCGCACCGACGGTGTATAGCCGCTCTTGGGCCATTGGCGCAGGAAAGCGGCGAAGGCCTGACCGGCCTCGGGGAACTTGCCCGAACGGAACATGCCCAGAGCCTGCTCGAATTCCTGCTGCTCATTGCGATCGGCAGTGAACTCCACTCCGTCCACGGTCACGCTGACGGGCTCGAACTGGCGCAGCCGCTCGTCAAAGCCCTTGGCCAGATCTTTCTGACCACGCTGCAACTCTGCGGCATCGCGTGTCAGTTGCTCGTTCTGACCTCGCAGCTTGGCCTGGTCCGACTTGAGCGACTCGATCTGCGACTGCAGGTCCAGCAGGCTGCGACGGGTTTGCTCCTGCGATTGCTGCAGGCTGTCAACGCGCTGGCGCAGTTCGATGATGGCGCGGCGCGCCTCGTCATCACCAAACAGGGCTGCATGGGCGCTGATGGCAGAGCCGGCCAGAAGGCCGGCCGCCACCAAGCGAGGCAGCGTTGCGTGACGGAGAGTCAACAAGGCCTGCTTCATCATTAACGGTAGTTGATTTCAACGCGACGGTTTTGGGCGTAGGCGTCTTCGCTATGACCTTCGGCAGCGGGCTTTTCCTTGCCGTAGCTCACAGCTTCAACCTGAGCGTCGTTCACGCCCAGCAGACCCAGAGAGCGGCGCACGGCTTCAGCGCGCTTTTGACCCAGGGCCAGGTTGTATTCACGGCCGCCGCGCTCGTCGGTATGGCCTTCCAGCTGTACCTTGGCAGCGGGGTTGGCCTTGATGAACTTGGCATGGGCTTCGATCTGGGGCTGTGCATCGGCCTTGACAGAGTAGCTGTCAAAGTCGAAATAGACGATGCGGCTGACGCCCTGAGGGCCGGCCTTGGAAGCTGCGGAACCTGTCAGGTCCACGCCCGACACGCCACTTTGGCCCTGGCCGCTGGTACCAGCACCCTGGCTGGACAGCGAGCCGTCAACGGGCTTGTCGTCCAGCTTGACGCCAGAGCTGCAACCTGCGACCAGCGCGGTCACAGCCAAAGCCAGGGAAAGACGTTTGATAGTCAACATGAGATTTCTCCGAACAGTCCACAACGGACTTCATCACTAGAAAGAAAGAGGGAAAGCAAACTTCAAATCAGTGTTTTTGGAACGGGCCCCAGTCGGGCTCACGTATGTCTCCACTTGCACCTGCCAGGCGCGCCTTGATCTTGCCGTCCAGCGTGGTGGTCATGAGCGCTTCACGGCCTCCCTGAATGGTGGCGTAAACAATCAGACGGCTGTTGGGCGCAAAACTCGGGCTTTCGTCCGCCGTGGTGTCCGTGACGGAGTTCACGGTGCCTGTCGCCAGATCCATGACCTGGAGCTTGAAGCCACCGCCCACGCGGGAGACATAGGCCAGCCATTTGCCGTCGGGGCTGATGGCAGGCGAGATGTTGTAGGTGCCGCTGAAGGTCACTCGCTCGGCGCTGCCGCCCGAGGACGAAACCTTGTAGACCTGAGGCGCGCCGCCACGATCGCTGACGAAGTAAATGGTGCGGCCGTCGCTGGAGAAGCAGGGCTCGGTATCGATGCCGCTGCTTTGCATGAGACGGCGGGGCTCACCGCCCTGGGCGCTGAGCAGATAGAGCTGCGAGCCACCGTCGCGGCTCAGCGTCACGGCCAGACGGCTGCCGTCGGGCGACCAGGCCGGAGCGCTGTTGGAGCCGCGGAAGTTGGCCAGCAGACGACGATGGCCGCTGGCAACATCGTGCACGTAGACCACGGGCTTGCGTGACTCGAAGGACACATACGCCAGTTGCGTGCCGTTGGGCGCCCAGGCCGGGGAAATGATGGGCTCGGGGCTGGACAGCGCAGATTGGGCATTCTCGCCGTCGGCATCGGCAATCCACAGGCGGTAATGAGCACCGGCCTTGGTCACATAGGCAATGCGGGTGGAGAAAATGCCTTTCTCGCCCGTGAGTTTTTCATAGATGTAGTCGGCAATGCGGTGGGCCACGAGGCGCAGATCGCCCGTGGTGACTGCGAAGCCCTGACCACCCAGGTCCTGGCCCTTGACCACATCCCAAAGGCGGAAGCGCACATCCCAGCGGCCATCGGCCAGACGCGTGATGCTGCCGGTCGCCAGCGAATCGGCACCCTTTTGGCGCCACAGGGCCACATCGGGACGGGAGGTCTCGTCAAGCGCCATGCCTGAGGCATCCACGCCGCGGAACTGCCCGCTGCGCTCCAGGTCGGCCTGGATGATGGCGGAAATCTTCTGTGGGGCCGAGCCCTCTCCCTTGAACTGGGCAATTGCGATCGGCAACTGTGTCAGGCCCACGCCTGTTACCTCAACCCTGAACTGGGCCAGTGCCGGAAGGGCCGGCGTGGCGGCTAGCGTTGCCAGCATGGCTCTACGGGAAGCGCGCGGCCCTGCCGCCCAGGTTGTCAGGGATGGAAGTCGGTCAATAGTCATTGGCAGCCATCAAAATTTCCGGAATTGCCCGGTACAAACACAAGCGCGAATGTTACACACACTGACGGATTCCTGATGTAAGAACGTGCTCAGTAGGGTGATCAAACGCAAGTGCCACAAAACTTTCAGATCGGGAGCATGCCAGAGTCTGCATGAGCGCAGAGGCAATCCCCCCGTCGATTCTGCCGCAGGCTTGCGCTTTATATTCAAACAGGCATAGTTGGTTACAACTTCATCCCGAATTTCATCTATTGAGATCCGTGCGGACTCCAAAAAGCACAAGCCCTAAAATCACGCGCTTATGCAAGCCACACCGTCCCCATCGCCGAGCGAGACCGCCAAGGCCGTCCCTGCCCCAGCTCCCGCTCAAGCAGCCCCCGTCAATCCATCCGAGCTGCCGCTGATGCAGCGCCTCAAGCGCCTGACGCCTTATTTCTCGGGCCAGCGCTGGGCCTGGGGTCTGGCCATCCTGGCCACGCTGGTGGGGGCCGCAACCGAGCCCGCCATGCCGGCACTGCTCAAGCCTTTGCTCGACAGTGGCTTTACGGCTGGTTCGCTTCCGCTGTGGACAGTGCCCGTGTTTCTGATCGGCCTGTTCGTCATTCGCGGTCTAGCCCAGTTCACGGGCCAGTACGCGCTGGCACGCATCACCAATGACGGCATGCTGGGTCTGCGCCAGAAACTCTTCGAGCGCTTGCTGGCCGCCGACATGAGCCTGTTTTCCAGGCAATCGGCATCGGCGCTGTCCAACACCATCGTCTACGAGGTGCAGACCGGCGCCCAGCAGCTGGTGCAGGCCATGATGAGCATCTCTCGCGACGGCTTCACGCTGATTGCCCTGCTCGGCTACCTGATCTATCTGAACTGGCAGCTGACGCTGATCGTGGCCTTCATGGTGCCGGGTGTGGCCTGGGTCATGAAGACGCTGTCGCGCCGCCTCTATCGCATCACCAAGTCCAGTCAGACAGCCACTGACGAGCTGGCCTATGTGGTGGAGGAGAACGTGCTGGCCCACCGCATGGTGCGCCTGCATGGTGCCCAGGCTTCGCAGCAGTCGCGCTTTGGCGAGTTGAGCCGTCAGCTGCGCGGCCTGAACACCAAGGCCACCATCGCCTCGGCCGCCATGACGCCGCTGACCCAGGTGCTGGCGGCGATTGCGCTGTCGGTGATTCTCTGCATCGCCCTGTGGCAAAGCCGCGAAGGCGGCGCCGCCATCGGCTCGGCCAGCGTGCAGGATGTGACCGTGGGCGGCTTTGCCGCCTTCATCTCGGCCATGCTGATGCTGATTGCGCCCATTCGCCGCATGGCCGATGTGGCCAACCCCATCACGCGCGGCGTGGCCGCACTGGAGCGTGGCCTGGCCCTGCTCGAAGGCTCCACCGACGAGCAAGGCGGCAGTTTCAAGCCCTCCGCCAAGGTCAGCGGCGCATTGCAGCTGAGCGATGTGAGCGTGCAGTTCGGCCCGGACAAGGCTCCGGCCCTCTCGCACCTGAGCCTGAATGTCAAGGCTGGCGAGGTGGTGGCCCTGGTCGGCCCGTCCGGTGCCGGCAAGACCACGCTGGTCAATCTGCTGCCCCGCTTTTTCTCGCCCACCAGCGGCCAGATCATGCTGGAAGGCGTGCCCGTGGCCGACTGGGACCTGAATACGCTGCGCCAGCAGTTCGCCATGGTCAGCCAGGACGTGGTCATGCTCAACGACAGCGTCGCGGCCAATGTGGCGCTGGGCAAGGATATTGACGAGGCCCGCGTCTGGTCCGCACTGGAGGCGGCCAATCTGGGCGACTTTGTACGCAATCTGCCCCAGGGCCTGCACACCCTGGTGGGCCACAATGCCAGCCAGCTCTCGGGCGGCCAGCGCCAGCGCCTGGCCATTGCCCGCGCGCTTTACAAGGACGCGCCGATCCTGATTCTGGACGAAGCCACTTCGGCGCTGGACAACGAGTCCGAGCGCCTGGTCCAGCAGGCCCTGAACCGGCTGATGCAGGGCCGCACCACGCTGGTGATCGCCCACCGCCTGTCCACCATCGAGCATGCGGACCGTGTGGTCGTCATGGAACGCGGCCAGATTGCCGAGCAGGGCTCGCATGCACAACTGATGGAGCTGGGTGGCCTCTACGCCCGCCTGCACAACCAGGTGCGCAGCTCGACCCCCGGCGAGCCTCAAATTTAAGAGCTGCTACCGCATATGAATAAAGGATTTCAGAGTCAAACAACTCTGAAGTCCTTTTTCATTGGGCGCTAGCAGCTATCAAAATAGCTACCTGGTACTGACCCCTTCCGCTACCAGCTCCCGCGCGGGGGCTGGGTACGGCGCTCATGCTGCAGCGCCTTGCCCAGCAGATCGACCATGTACTGCCTGTCCACCAGCCTGGCGAAGTCCGCTGCCGTCATATTGCGCTGGTTGCGCAGCGTGATGTCCGCGCCCTCCTCCAGCAGCAGTCTGACCACGGCTTCGCTGCTGTACTGGGCGGCCAGCATCAGCGGCGTGCTGCCGTTCGGCGATGCGGCATCGATATAGGCGCTTTCCTCCAGCAGCAGCTTGATGATGTCCAGCGTCTGCGGCGTATCGGCTGAGGCCGCATAGTGCAGCGGCGCCCAGCCTTCGCGATTGACGTCAGCGCCGCGCTTGATCAGCTCGCGCACGATATCGAGGTGGCCCTTGATGCAGGCCATCATCAGCGGCGTCTCGTTCTGGCGCGAGGCCAGATTGACATCGATGCGCGGAGCCTTGAGCAGCACATCGAAGACCTTGAGCGAGTCCTGATGCAGGGCTGCCACCAGCCCCGGTCGCCCGCGCGAATCCAGAGTGTTGGCGTTGAAGCCGCGAAAGATCAGATTCACCATGGCACGGGAGTTATCGCTGACCAGCGCCCGCGAATAGTCTTCGTAGTCATTGGCCAGGGCCAACCCTGGCAGGCCCGCCACCCCGACGACAGCAGCACCGGCCCAGCGCAGGCTCTGGCGGCGGTTCAATGACGATGCAATCGATGGGGCAGCAAAAAGGCTCATGCACTCGCTCCAGAGTTCGCTGGCAAGGTCACGCCCTTGAACAGACGGTCAAAGTTGGCACTGGTGGCGGCAGCCACCTCCTCGATGGAGATGCCGCGCACCTCGGCAATCTGCTTGGCCACAAAAGGTACGTAGGAAGGATTATTGGTCTTGCCGCGGTAGGGCACGGGCGCGAGATAGGGACTGTCGGTTTCAATCAACAGCCGGTCCAGCGGCACGAAGGCCGCCACATCACGCAGGTGCTGGGCATTCTTGAAGGTCACGATGCCTGACAGTGAGATGTAGTAACCCATGTCCAGACCGGCACGGGCGACTTCGGCGGTTTCGGTGAAACAGTGAAAGACACCGCCGGCCTGGGTGCTGGAATCGGCCTCTCCGCACTCGCGCAAAATGCCCAGGGTGTCGTCGGAGCTGCTGCGGGTGTGGATGACCAGCGGCTTTTGCGTGATCTGCGCGGCCTTGATATGCGTGCGAAAACGCTCGCGCTGCCATTCCAGGTCGGCAATCGTGCGGCCGCCCTTGCGGTCTTCCATGCCGTAGTAATCGAGCCCGGTCTCGCCGATGGCCACCACGCGCGGCAGTGCTGCGCGCTCCACCAGATCCTGCACGCTGGGCTCGGTCATGTCTTCGGTGTCGGGGTGCACGCCCACGGTGGCCCAGAAATTGTCGTAGTCCAGCGCCAGCTGGTGCACTTCAGGAAACTCTTCCATCGTCGTGCTGATGCACAGCGCGCGCGTGACCTTGGCGGCAGCCATGGCTTCGCGGATCTGCGCGATGTTGGCACTCAGTTCGGGAAAATTCAGGTGACAGTGGGAATCGGTAAACATAGAAATTGGACCACCCCCGAGCGGCTGCGCCGCCTCCCCCAGGGGACGACGCCATCGCTTCGAGACGGCTCTTGCTCGGCGTCTCTGATGTCGGAGCGCGCCAGTATTAAAAAATCAGATTGTCTGGGTCGGCTTCTCGGAGCTCAGGGCCGTGCCCAGAATCTGCTCGATCTTGGCCCTGAGTTCGGCGGACTTGGCATCCTTGGGAAACTGGATGCCCACGCCCTGGGTTCGGTTGCCGGAAGCACGCTCGGGCGTCACCCAGGCCACACGACCCGCGACCGGGTAGCGCTGCGGATCGTCGGGCAGGGTCAGCAGCACGTAGACATCATCGCCCAAACGATAGTCGCGCTGCGTGGGCACAAAAATCCCCCCTTCGGCGAACAACGGAATATAGGCGGCATACAGCGCCGCTTTCTCCTTGATCGCCAGCTGCATCACGCTGGGACGAGGGGTTGTAGTTGCGTTCATAGTGGGTAGCAGAATTCTTGTGACGGCCGGGCAGCGCAAATCGCAAGATTAACACCCGGCAAAATTTTGACCAAACCCGCGCCGCATTACCTAGCGTGCGGCTCTGGCAGCTTTGCCCGAGATCAGCACCGCCCGCGCCCTGGAGGCCAGAGCCTCCATCATCAGCCCCGCATTGAAGGGGTGATCGGCCGTGCGCGCGGCCTGCACCAGCTCGCGCGACCATTCGGCCAGCAGCGCCATGGGCAGCGGCTTGCCCGGCAGATCGGCAGGCGAGAAATACCGGGGCTCGCCGCCGCCGGCCAGAGCCATCAGGTCGTGGCAGATTTTCTGCAACGCCTGCACAGCATCCACCGGCGCAAAAGCCGCCAGCGCAGCCACATCCCCCTTGGCCAGCTGCCTTGGCAACTGCGCCCAGGCAGCGGCCTTGCCCGCGTCCGCCGCCATGCGCAGCGCATCGCCGGGTCGACCGCCTGCAGCCTGCAGGGCCGCTGCAGCATCGGGCTCGTTCAGGCCTTGCGCCTGCAGCCACTGTGCGGCCTCCGCCGCGGCAGGCCAGGTCATGGTGTGTGTCAGGCAGCGGCTGCGAATGGTGGGCAGCAACTGGTGCGCGGCCTCGCTGGCCAGCACAAAGCGGGTGTCTCCCGGCGGCTCCTCCAGCGTCTTGAGCAAGGCATTGGCGGTAATCGCATTCATTTGCTCGGCCGGATAGACCAGCACGGCCTTGCCGCGTCCACGCGCGCTGGTGCGCTGGCAGAACTCCACGGCATCGCGCATGGCTTCCACGCGGATTTCCTTGCTGGGCTTGCGCTTTTTGTCGTCGATGTCGGCCTGGGCTTTTTCCGGCAGCGGCCAGCCCAGCTCCATCATCTGCACCTCAGGCATGAGCACGCACAGATCGGCATGGGCACGCACCTCGATGGCATGGCAGCTGGCGCAGTGGCCGCAAGCGCCTTGCGCAGACGGCTGCTCGCAGAGCCAGGCCCGCACCAGCGACAGTCCCAGTGCGTACTGGCCCAGACCCGAAGGCCCTTGCAGCAGCCAGGCATGACCACGCTGGGCCAGCAGACGGCCACGCTGCGCGGCGATCCAGGGCGCTTCGAGATCGGAGGCACTCATGGCTTGCTGCCCACCATGATGGCAAGCCAGCCCTTGCGCACCACGGCCTGGGTGATCTGCTGCCACACGGCATGGCGGCTGGCATGGGCGTCGATGCGCACAAAGCGCTGAGGGGCCGTCCGGGCGCGCTCGGCGTAGCCCTGGGCCACGCGGGCAAAGAACTCTCCTGGCTGGGCTTCAAAGCGGTCGGGAACACGGGCCGTGGCCAGGCGCTCGGCTGCCACTTCGGCGGGCAGGTCAAACCACAGCGTCATGTCGGGCTCGCGCATGAAATCCGGGGCCTGCCCTGCCTGCAGCGCCGTGCCGGTCTGCGCCATGCGCTCCAGCGCCGACAACTGCTCCCAGCTGAAGCCGCGGCCCGCGCCCTGGTAGGCAAAAGTGGCATCGGTAAAGCGGTCGCTGATGACCACCTCGCCGCGCGCCAGCGCCGGCTCTATGACTTGCACCAGATGGTCGCGCCGGGCCGCGAAGGCGATCAGCGCCTCGGTCAGCGGGTCCATGGCGTCATGCAGCATCAGGGCGCGCAGCTTTTCGGCCAGCGGCGTGCCACCGGGCTCGCGCGTCAGCGTGACCACCCGGCCCTGATCGCGAAAAGCCTGGGCCAGTGCCTCGATATGCGAGGACTTGCCCGCACCGTCGATGCCTTCAAAACTGATGAACAGACCCTTGGGTAAAGCTGTACTCACTGATATTTCCTCTAGTGCACCGCAGGGGGCTGCACCAGTTGTTTGATTCGACACAGGGCACAGGCCATGGCCTTGCGCCCTCAAAGATTGCTCACTGACCGCGCTGGTAGCGGTTGACGGCCCTATTGTGCTCGTCCAGCGAGGCGCTGAAATGGCTGGTGCCGTCACCTCTGGCGACAAAGTACAGCGCCTTGGTCTGATCGGGCTGCACGGCCGCCATCAGCGCCGCCTTGCCGGGCATGGCGATCGGCGTGACGGGCAGGCCCGCACGGGTATAGGTGTTCCAGGGCGTGTCCTCCAGTAGATCGCGCTTGCGCAGATTGCCGTCAAAGCTGGCTCCCACGCCATAGATGACCGAAGGATCGGTCTGCAGGCGCATGCCTATGCGCAGACGGTTGGAGAAAACGCCGGCAATCTGCGCCCGGTCTGCAGCGCGACCGGTTTCCTTTTCCACGATGCTGGCCAGGATCAGCGCTTCGTCGGCAGATTTGAGCGGGGTATTGGCTGCCCGCATGGCCCAGGCATCGGCCAGACGGCGATCCATGGCGTGCAGCGCACGGCGCAGCACGGCCATGTCCGAGCTGCCCTTGGCATAGGTGTAGGTATCGGGGAAGAAGCGTCCCTCGGGCGGCACGCCCACCCGACCCAGGGCCGTCATCACGGCTTCGTCGCTGAGCCCTGCGCTGTCTTGCTTGAGGAATTCCTCACGCGCCAGCGCAGCGCGCACCTGGCGCCAGTTCCAGCCTTCGACAAGGGTCAGCGCACGCAGGCTTTCCTCGCCTCGCGCCAGCTTTTGCAGCAGCACATAGGGCGTGAGCCCCGTGCTCAGTTCGTAGTTGCCAGCCTTGATGGCGCGATCCTTGCCCGAGAAGCGAAACCACGCATAGAGCAAACGCGCATCGGTTTGCACCCCGGCCTTAACCACGTTCTGCGCCACGCCACGCGGCGTGGTGCCGGGCTCGATCTCCAGCTCCAGATTGGGTTCGGACAGCTGCAGCGGCTGGTTCAGCCACCACCAGGCGCCGCCTGCCGCCAGGGCAGCCAGCAGCAGCAAAAATATCAGTGCTCGAATAAGGGCACGCACAAGCTAGATCCATCAGTACACAGAGCGACGATCATAATTCAGCCATGACCCAGCCCAAGACGCTGCCCCTGAACGGCATTACCCCCATTTCCCACCTTGGTGTCATCCGCGCAGTTGGCGCCGACGCTGCCAGCTTTCTCCATGGCCAGTTGAGCAACGATTTCGCACTGCTCAAGTTTGATCAGGCACGCCTCGCAGCCTTTTGCACGGCCAAGGGCCGCATGCTAGCCAGCTTCATCGGCTTCAGGCGCAGCGCTGACGAAATCGTGCTGATCTGTGACCGCAGCCTGCTGGCCCCCACGCTCAAGCGCCTGTCCATGTTTGTGCTGCGCGCCCAGTGCAAGCTCAGCGATGCGACAGCCGACTTTGCTCTTTATGGACTGACTGGCCAGGCCGCCCAGCACTATGCGGGTGCGGCAGCCGCACCCTGGACTCTGAGCCAGCAAGGCGATGCCCATGTGCTGGGGCTCTACCCCGCTGCAGGCAACCAGCGTGCGCTGTGGATCGGCCCTGCGGGCCAGGCCCCCGAAGGACAGCTGCTGAGCGAAGACCTCTGGCAATGGTCTGAAGTCCAGAGCGGCGTGGCCACGCTGTCGGCTCCGGTGGTGGATGCCTTCGTGCCCCAGATGCTGAACTACGAATCCCTGGGCGGCGTCAACTTCAAGAAGGGCTGCTACCCCGGCCAGGAAGTGGTGGCCCGCAGCCAGTTCCGCGGCACGCTCAAGCGCCGCGCCTATCTGGTGCATGCCGAGCAGGCTCTGAGCGTGGGCCAGGAAGTCTTCAGCGCCGAAGACCTGGAGCAGGCAACCGGCACCGTGGTGCAGGCAGCAGCTGCTGTGCAAGGCGGCTGGGATGCCATCGTCTCCATGCAGATTGCCTCCTCCACCCGCGACGATCTGTTTGCCCATGCGGCGCTGGCCGAAGGCCAGAGCGCCGATGCAGGCAAGGGCATTGCGCTGCAGGTCCTGCCCCTGCCCTACGAGCTGCTGGCTGATATCTAAGCGTCTCCGCCCCCGGGCCTGCACTGTCGCTGGCCCGGCATTGCCAGCCAGGCCACCGCTACACTTCGGCGCATGAGCAACCCTTCCCCGGACTACCGCCACCGCTGGCTGCTGGCCCTGGCCTGGGGGCTGCTCTGCGCCTTGATCCTGGCCCTGCAGTGGTGGCAGGCTCATGCCCGCCAGGAGCAGGAGCAGTTGCAGCTGACCCAGACCGTGCAACGCCAGATGCTGGAGAAGGTGGCCCAGCACAAGGCCCACCTTACCGCCCTGACTGCCGTGGCACCGCTGGATGCAGCCAAGGAGTCATCGGCTCTGCAGCATATTGCGCAGTCGGTGCAGACCATTTACCCGCGCGTCCAGGAAATCCAGTTGGTCACTGCGGCCACGCCCGCCACCGGCAGCTGCCGGGACCCGGCCGTGGCGCAGGCTGCCGCTCCGCTGGCGCCGCGAGCCAGCGCCAGCCTGCCTGACGCCCTGCACCAGGGTCATTATCTTTTTCTCAAAAAGATAGCAGACCCCGAAGGCTGGCTCTGCGTTCGCATTGATTCCTCTCACTTGCTGGACGACAAGGTCCTGCCCGATGACAGCGGGCTGCGCATCCGCCTTCACGGCCATACCTTGCTGGAGCCAGCCGCGCAGCTGCAGCAAAGCCACCAATTTGGCGAATTCACACTCACAGGCTATGACCAGCCTCTGCAGGTGCAACTGCTCAGCCGCCCTCGCAGCCTGGTGAGCTGGAGCATGGTGCTGATCAGTGCTCTCATCAGCGCCGCGCTGGTCGGTGCGGTTCAACTGGTCTGGCAAAGCCGCCAGCAGGCCAGACGCCACCAGCGGCGCGCCCAGCTGCTGGCCAATGAAGCACAACTGGCCCATGCCTCGCGCGTCAACGGCATGGGAGAGATGGCCTCGGGCATCGCGCATGAGCTGGCCCAGCCTGTCACCGCCCTGCTCAGCCAGAGCCAGGCCGCATTGCGCGCCCACGAGCTGGGCAAGACCGAGCTGCTGGCGACTGCCCTGCAGGCCAATGTGCGTGAGGCCAGGCGCGCAGGCGCCATTCTGGAACGCATGCGCAGCTATGTGAGCAATGCTCCCAGCCAGCCGCAGAGACTGGATCTGGCCCAGGTCGTCGATCAGGCCCTGCTGCTGCTGGAAGGCCCGGCACGCCAGGCCAAGGTGGCGCTACGCTGGCAGGCACCGCTGCAGCCATGCAGTGCCTGGGCCGACCCGGTGGCGCTGGAGCAGGTGCTGCACAATCTGGTGCGCAATGCGCTCGATGCGCTTGGCCAGACTCAGGATGCGCAAGCCGCCATTACCATCACGCTGGAGCAAAGCGGTGGCGAGGTCCTGCTCGTGGTGCAGGACAACGGCCCGGGCATGACTGCAGCCACGGCAGAGCGCATCTTCGAGCCGTTTTTCACCACCAAGTCCGACGGCATGGGGCTGGGTCTGCCGCTGTGCGCCACCTTGATGGAGCGCATGGGCGGCCGTCTGGAATATGTGCCCGGCCCGCATGGCGCACGCTTTGTCATGCATCTGCCGCTGGATGGAACCGATTTGCCTGCATGATTTATCTGATCGATGATGACCCGTCGGTGCGCAACGCTCTGCATCTGCTGCTGCAGACCTATGAGCTGCCCGTGACCTGCTTTGAATCTCCTGCCGACTGCCTGGCCCATCTGGATCGCAGCCAGCCCGGCATCCTGATCACCGACCTGCGCATGCCCATGATGTCCGGCCTGCAGCTGCACGAGCAGCTCATGGCGCAGGGCGTGGACTGGCCCACCATCGTGATCACCGGCCACGGCGATCTGCATGCCTGCCGCCGTGCCTTCAAGGCGGGGGTCACCGACTTTCTGACCAAGCCCATCGAAGAGCAGACCCTGCTGCAGGCCATAGAGTCGGCGCAAACACGGCTGGACCAGCAGGCCGAGCGCAACGAGGCCCGCCAAAGCCTGCGCTGCCTGACCGAGCGCGAGCGCGAAGTGCTGGAGCTGATTACCAAGGGCCTGGGCAGCAAGGAGATCGCAGCGGCGCTCGATATATCGGTGCGAACCGTGGACACACACCGCGCCAGGCTGGCCGAAAAGCTGGGTACTGGCTCGGTCGCAGAACAGACAAGACTGCTGCTGACTGCGGCCTTGTGAGGGGCCCGACTCGGTAGGATTACCGATGGCCATCCGTTGCCTTGCGAATGGGCGCCGAAAGCAGCCCTTCTTACAGTTCTGTCATCGCTTGTTCACCCCAATCCACAAGGAGCTTTGACATGAACCAACGCCTGCGCAACATCGCCTTCTGCACCCTGAGCCTGGCCGCCGCCGCCGCTTCCGCAGCCACCGTTTCCACCCGCAGCATCGCCAGCGCCACTGCCTTGCAGCTGGCCCAGCAGACTGTGGCGGCCTGCAGCGCCGACGGCTATAACGTCAGCGCCTCGGTGCTGGATCGCTCGGGCGTGCTGCTGGCCATGGTGCGTGCCGACGGCGCCGGCCCTCATACCGTCGAAGCCTCGCGCGCCAAAGCCTTCACCTCTGCGTCGTCGCGCAACCCCACCAGCGGCATCGCCAAGGCCATTCAGTCCAATCCCGATGCAGCCGGCATGGCGAATATCCCCGGCTTCCTGGTACTGGGTGGCGGCGTGCCCCTGAAGATCGGCAATGAAACCATTGGTGCCATTGGCGTGGCTGGTGCGCCTGGCGGTCATCTGGACGAAGCCTGCGCCCAGAAGGCCATCACCGCGCTGAAGGATCAGTTGCAGTAATGCCCCCCGCACGCAGGTGAGAAAAACAGAGTTCGAGCCTGCGTGCGGCAAGGCCTGCGAAGCAGGCCGCCGCAGAGCGATCCCGCGAGCGGGTGGCGCTCTCCATCAACCGATGGGGCTCAGAACACCCCGTAGCGATAAGCCACATAGGCAGCCGCCGCCACCCCGATCAGGCTGAGGACGGTCATGATTCTTGCCATGGGCGCTCCTTCGCATCAAGCATCAAATCGGGCTTGAACGCTTGCAGATAATGCGTTACAAGCTATCAAAACAGATGTTTCAAAGCACTTTGCACATGGTGATGTGGGGAATGCCTGCTTCCTCATAAGGCTCGCCTACCGGCGTAAAGCCGGCACGCAGATAAAAGGCTTCGGCATGGCGCTGTGCGTGCAGCACGATTTCCTTGTCGCCGCGATCGCGCGCCGCATCCATCAGGCTATTGAGCACCATGCGACCCCAGCGACCGCCGCGCACGCTGCGATCCACGGCCATGCGGCCTATACGCCCCACGCCCGGCGCATCGCTGACCAGCCTGCCCGTGGCCACGGGCTGGTTCAAGCCGTTGAACAGCACCACATGACGCGCCACGGGGTCGAGTTCGTCAATCTCGATCTCGCGCGGCACGCCCTGCTCGCGCACAAACACAGCCAGGCGCAGGCGCTCAGCGTCGCGGCCCAGGTCGTTCCAGCTGCCCGAGCGCAGCGTGACGACCTCCTGCCCTGCTTCATAGGCCGTGAGCAGATCCCGCATGGCCTGGGGTACGGGCCTGGGTGTCTGCGTCGCCGCGTCGGCAAACACATAGATCAGCTCCACGGTGTTGAGCAGCTCCATGCCCCGGAAGATGCCTGCCTCGAACTGCAGCGAGGTATTGCCCTGTTTGACGCATCGGATGCCGACATCCAGCACATCGCCCAAAGTGGCCGAGCCGTGATAGACCGTGCTGGCCTTTTTCACAAACAGCTCGCCGCCCAGCGATGCAAAGCCGGCCTCATAGGGAATGGCCAGCTGGCGCCAGTAGTTGGTGATGGCCACATCGGCATACATCAGATAGTGGGCGTTGAAGACAATCTTCTGCGCGTCCACTTCGGCCCAGCGCACCTCGATGCGGGTAAAGCTGCGAAAGTCCTGTCGGTTCATAGTTCTTACTCTGGTTTCAATTCAATCCAAACGCGCCGCGCAAGGCCTGCGCCATATCCCGGTGCGCCTGACGCGCTTCGGCAATCACGCGGCCCATCTTGACGAACTCATGGGTCACGCCCTTGTAGATTTCCAGATCCACAGGTACGCCTGCCATGCGCAACTTGTCAGCATATTCCACGCCTTCGTCTACCAGGGGATCACACTCGGCCAGACCGATCCAGGCGGGTGCGACGTGGTCGACATCGGGCGCCAGCAAGGGCGCGAAGCGCCAATCCTCACGGTCTTGGGAGTTGGCAATATATTGCGCGAAAAACCAGGTGATGGATGGCTCTTCCAGCACCAGTCCATGGGCAAAGCGGCGATGGGAGTCGGTATCCTGGTGTGCCGTGGTGCCTGGATAGATCAGCAGCTGCAAGGCAAGCCTGAGGCCGGTGTTGCGCGCTTCGATGGCACAGGCTGCCGCCAGCGTACCGCCGGCGCTGTCGCCTCCGACAGCCATGCGGCTGCCATCAGCCCCCAGGCTCGCCGCATGGGCCGTCAGCCACCGCAGCGCATCCCAGGCATCGTCATGTGCAACGGGGAACTGGAACTGCGGCGCCAGGCGATAGTCCAGCGACACGACCATGCAGCCCGCCAGGTGTGCGAGCTGACGGCAAAGCTGGTCATGCGTGGCCACACTGCCCACCGTAAAGCCGCCACCGTGCAGATACAGCAGCGCAGGCAAGCCAGCAGCAGGGGCTTCATCGCGGGTCACAGGTGCATAGAGGCGGGCCGGCAGATTCGCCCCGTCGCGTACGGGAATCTGCAGGTCCTCCACACGGGGCAAGGCCTGCTTGGGGATTTCAAGCACGCCGGCGCCAGCTTCATAGGCCGCCTTGGCGCCTTCCGCACCCAGCTGGTACATGGGTGTACGCGCTGCCCGCTCCATGCGGCGCAGCACATCGCGCATGGAAGGTGTCAGACTGGCTGGCAAAGCCACAGAGGAATCGGACATGATCACGATGAATAAAAAACACAGGCAGGCATTGTGCGTTGCAACTCCGAAGTCTGCAGGCCAATGCTGGCAATTGTTCGGAATCGATATCGTCGCAGACGCAGTTCGGGAGCCCGCCAGCATCACATCGCGGCAGCCGCTCATCGCTGAGGCAACTGGCTGCGGCAGCTGTTCAAGGCGCCAAGGATTCCGCCCAGAAGTCCGAACCAGTGCGCCTGAGTGATGATATAGCCACCGATCAATCGCTGTTCACGCGGATCGGGACCGGCCCAGGACTGCCAGGCCAGCCAGCCCATGACAAGCAGCAGCACGGTGGCGGCCGAGAGATCCCGGCGAAGCAGGACCGGCGGCAGGAGCATCCAGACAATCAGTCCGTAGAGCAGACCCGACATGCCGACATAGTCACTCACCTGAGGCGAGGTGAACCACAACAACAAGGAGACCAGAACGGCCAGAGAGCCCATGCAGGCAAGCAGACGCCTTGCCGTCCAGCTGGCATCCGCGAAAGAGCAGCACAGCAGCAAGCCGCAGGCATTGATTGCGGCGTGAGCCCAGCTCAGGTGCACCCAGTGTGCCGACAGCAGCCTCCACCATTGCCCATCGGCAAGTGCCGCTGTCTCATAGCGCAGCAGTCCTCGCCATGCAGCAGGCAGGGCCTGCAGCAAGGCCATCAGCATGCATATCAGCAGCGCACACTGCTTCGGTGAGAGAGCTCCCGGGCCGGACTTCATGCCTGGGGCTCGGGCCTGAGCCACAGCCAGATCTGCACGCAAGCCATGACTGCCACCGCCGACGCGCTCAGCCAGGGGTTCTCGGCGACATGAAAGATCAGCGCCGAGCTGAAAACCATACTGGCACTGGCCATCCATTTGACGCGACGGCTTACCTGCCCTCCGTCATCCCAGTTGCGCAATATGGGGCCGAACAGGGAGTGGGCATACAGCCAGCCGTGAAGCCTGGGCGAGCTGCGTACCGCCGCCCAGGCGGCCATCAGGATAAACACGGTCGTAGGCATGCCGGGCACCACGGCACCGATCAGGCCCAATATCACGCAGATAACGGCGAAGACCATCAAAAGACAACGCAGGGGCAAGGAAAGGCGCTTATACAAGTCTTCGGGCCTTCGGGTCGGTAAATCAGCGGATGAGGATGGTTCTGTCATGGATCAGGGAGGCGGAGAACGCACGATGCTCCATGCGATATCGCCGCCGCGATTTCCTATCAGGTTCAATATATTGGCCAGCGCCGAGTCCTGTCCGGGCTCGGCCCCTGCCAGTCCTTGAAAGCGCCAGCGGCCCCCAAGCTGCTGGCCTTTTCCACTCAGTTGCAACGCACCTTGCAGCGTCTGCAGCTCAAAGTCCGGACCCGCGCCTGCGCGCTCAGCAACAAGCGCCATGCGATAGCTGCCCAGCGGGCGCAACGTGGAAAGCCGGGAAGACAGCGACAAGGCCTTCAACTCCAGACGCCCCTGCATGGAATCAGTCTCCATGCTCTCGGGCCATTGGAGAAAGGACGAGGACAGCTGAAGCTGGCCGTCCAGGCCCAGCGTGTTCCAGGGAGTCCCCAGGCCCGCAAGCAGCTGGGCCGGCAGTTGCCAGTCCAGCCCTGACAGCTGAAACACCCGTCTCAAAGGCAGCCAGCGCAGTTGCGCCGCTTGTCGCTGACAGCAAGCATGTTCCACGGCGACGCCAACACCCCAGTCCTGCGGGCTCAGGCCCTGCCCCTCGCTGCGGGCCGGATGCAGACTCCAACTCAACCGCCCCGGCAAGGCCTGTGCATCATGGCTGCCCGCTCCGCCCGCCAGCATCAGCACTGCGGACCCCTTCCAGACGGAGCCGCGCACGTCCTGCAGCGCGATGCGCTGGCCACTCGCCATGGCGACCTGGGCCGCAAGCCAGTGCGCGGGGAAAAAGGCCAGCAGGCACAGCACGCCACCGAGCAGCCCTCCCGCGATGGCCCAGCGCCATGGCGAGCCGGCCGTTGAAGGCCTTGACCGGCCGCTTCTGCGCCAATGCGTTCCAGCTACCACGGTATGCAACAGTGCTCAGGCATCGATGGCTGCACGCTGCGGAAAATAGCGCTCCAGCAAACTGCCAAAGCGATCATAGGCAGCATTGGCACCGGCAATCACCTTGTCCTGGATTGCTGCATCGCCGAGCTCCGGCGCGTCGAGCGAGGCCACAAAAGCACGCCAGGCCAAGGCCCTCCCTTGCGGATAGGCCGCCAGATTGCGGGCCCCGAAGGTTTCCGACAAACCCAGACGATCCCTGGCTTCCTTGAACAGAAAGGCTGCCCCGAGGGTCGAGCCCTCCGACACATACAGCCACCCCAGGGCCTCGGGCATGCCTACGGCCTCGCTGCCCAGTGCGTCTTGCGGAAGCTCTGCCCCCAGATCGGCCAGATCCGCCAGCGAAGCCTCCTGACGCCCGCGCGCTTCCAGGTCAGGGACTGCTGCCTTGACGGCGGCATCCTGAAAGAGATGCTCCACGTCGCGCTGGAACAGGTATTGGGCGGCGACAAAGCGGGCATAGCTGCCGCGATCGGCAAATGGATTGCCTTGCTCCATGAGCTCATGCATACGCTCATGCTGCTGCGCGGTCTCCGTCTTGAGACGCAGGGAAAGTCGGGCCCCGCTCAAGGGGCTGGTTTGCACATTCATGGTATTTCCTGACTTCAATTCGATGGCGAAGCAGCTCCGGGCTGGTCCCACCCGGAGTCGCCTTGCTCCAGGTTTCGCCTCAGTTCGGCGAGGACTTCAAGCTGCGACGGCGTGCCCAGGCCAGTGCCGCCAGCGGCGCCAGCAACCAGGCGCTCAAAGGACCTCCTCCGCTGCCGCCATTGCTGCTGTTGCCCGTCTCTGTGCCGCCGCTACCCGTTCCAGGCTGCGTGACTGCGGTGGCCTGCACCGTGACTTTGCTGATCACGGGCTGACCGTCGTTCTGGCTGCTGCAAGTCAGACTGAAGCTGTTCTCTCCCTCGACCGCCAATACCACGGGCACCTTGCTGCCGCTGGTCTGCTGCGCACCGCTCCAGGCACCGCTGGCCGTGCAACTGCCGGCCTGCGTGGTGGACCAGCTCAGCTCGATGGTGGAACCAACGGCCGCGGTTGCGACGGAGGCCTTCAGCTCTTCGCTGAATGCCGCGACAGGCAGCGGCACATCGAACGAGAAAATCGTGCCATTGCCAGTGTTTTCGATCACGGCGCTGGAAACGGCTTGCCCGCCGCCGCCCGCTGTCGCCGCGCCATAGATTTTCTGCATGCCGCCGGAAACAGCGCCCAGGCTCAGACCAGCCAGAGTACCGCCCTCCGTACCCAGATCAAAGCGATGCAGAACCTCATAGCTGTCATCCGTGCGATCTGCGGCCTTGCCGAGCTTGATGCGGAACAACACACCAGCACCTACGGGCGTCTGCACTCCCGTCTTCGGGACATACATGGTCGAGCCGTCGCGGGCCGTCGTGCCGTAGATGTTGCCATCTGCAGCCAGCACCAGCGGACCCGACGGCGCACTACCATCGGCCTGCGCCGTGCCGTCAAGCGCCGCCATGTCGCTGCCGCGGAAGTAGTGCACCACGGCAAAGCTGGAAGGGTCGGATTTCTTCACCCGCCATAGCGTTCCGCCATATCGGCTGTCCATGGCGTTGCCTGCTGTCGGCGCATTGAACTGTGTCGTGCCGTAGAGCCATTCGCCGGCTTCTATCATGCCGACCACACGAGCGCCCTTGGCCGTAGGCTCGCCGTCGCGGGCACGCATGAAGGTATGCAGCAGCTCGACCTGAGAAGCATCCAGCGTACCGTTGCGCGCAACAGCGCTGTCGATCGCAGCCTGGCTGAGCTTGACCAGGGTGCCCACCGCGCGACCCAGGTTGTCCGAGGTCAGTGTGCTGTCGGCAACGCCAGTGGCCGACACGCCAGTGAGCACATACAGGGCCTGATCGGCCTTGCTCCAGATGCTGGCCACAGGCGCGCCGCCCATGGGGTGCACCTGCGTACTGCCCTGCTCCTGAGCGAATTGGCAGAAATCAAGCACCTTGGAATAGCTCTGGTCCGCATTCATGCGCCACAGCGTATTGGCCGTGGTGCTGGCTGCGCAGCTGGAAGCCGATTCGCCGGAACCCATATAGAGGTTGCCCACGGCATCCAGAGCCATGCTGCCCAGGGGCTTGATGCTCGGCGCAGGGAGGGAGACAGCCTTGCCGTCCTTGATGTTGAAGACGGCCGGCACGGTCATAAAGGACGAGGGATTGCTCGGGTCGGCACCATTGCCGGCGACCAGAAATCCGCCTTGAAGCGCCGGCACCAGAGGAGTTGATCCCGAATAGATGCTGCCCAGCAACTCGAAGCGATGATTCTTGCCTGTGGCCGCATCCAGCCCATAGACCGTACCCTGACCCCAGAACGATGCAGCCGACGAAGCACCCAAATAGGTATGTCCATACAAACGTCCGTCTGCGGCCAGGACAGGCGGCACCATGGGCTTGCCACCGCCGTTGTTGAGGCCGCCAAACTGATGCAGCACGGTGGGCTTGAACGCTGCAGGCGATGTCTGGGCCATCGCCTGTGACAGGGGCAGAGCCAGTGCCAGAGCGGGGAAGGCGAGTCGTGTCACACGCCAGACCGAGGGTTTGATTGAATTCATTGCCATTGACTTTCCTGTGTAAGAACGAGAGGGAAGATGAAGCTCAGTCGAGCGCTTAGCGAGCAGCACCGCGTGCAAGCCGGCGCTGCAGTGCCAGGCCCGCAAGCGGGGCCAGCAGCCACACGGACAACGGGCCACCGCCGCCATTGCCGTAGGAAACCTGATTGCCGTCTTCGGCGGTCGCCGGGGTGCTGACATAGACCACGGTCGAGGCAGAGACCTGGGCGCCGCCTGAGCTGCCCGCCACCGCGCATGTCAGGGTGTAGCGATAGGTGCCGCGGTCCGGCCTGAGTTCGACACTGCCCTGAGGGGCTACGGCACCAGTCCAGTCGCCCGCCGTCGAAGCTGCCGAGCACTGCTCGGCGTTGCTGGTGATCCAGGTCAGCGAGACGCTTTCGCCCGACTTGATCTCCCCGGCACTGGCCACCAGGCTGGCATCGGCGATCGGGGTCTCGGACGAGGCGACGGCCAGCTGGAAAACCGTGCCGAAATCCGTGGGAACGACCTGTCCGGCGCTGTTCAGTTAGTGGCCGCCCATGGCGGCTGCGCCATACAGGCGCCCGTCAGCGCCCGCACGCAAGCCCACAGGCTTGCGTCCATCCGTGCCCGAGAAGGAATGCACCAGCTCGAAGCCGCCTTGCGTGACCTGTCCTTCGCCATTCACCACAATGTTTGCCGGTCGTATCCGGTAGACGGTGCCGCAACCCACTTCGGAATTGGCCGCTGCACTGGACGGCGTGCACAGATTGGCGCCACCGGACATGGTCGTGCCGTAGATGGCACCGTCGGACCCCAAAGCCATGGGGCCGCGCGGCGTGGCGCCATCGGCATTGCTGAAGGTATGCAGTATCTGCAGCGGCCCGCCCGCCTTGGCAAGGCGATACAGCACGCCATAAGGCTTGGGTCCGTCGTAATAGGGCAAATCCTTGATGTAGCTCAAGGTGGTACTAGGCGCCCATTTGCGCGAGCCGCAGGACGGGTTGTCGCGCGAGATGCTCTTGATCCAGGTACCGGTGATGCTGCTGTTGGCATGCACATAGCAGTCGCCGACCGAAGTCCCCCCATAGAGATAGCCGTCACCACCATCAATCAGCGACGACAGGCTGTGCTCCTGCCCTGAGCCCATGGTCCGATTGGTCACGTCGCCGCCCGCCGTCACCCCCGCTTCGTAAGGAATGCCGCTGGGATACAGCACAAAGCCTTCGCTGTTGGCGTTGTCATGGATGTTGATTTCGCCTTCGGCCAGCGTGAAGGTGTGCAGCACGGCAAAACCCGAGCCGTCGGCGGCATTGATGCGGTAGAGCGTTCCCGTGGGCGTGGTCGCTGCGGTCGGCGTCGACGGTGCCAGCGGCAGTCCCCGGTTGTATGCGGTCACGCCATACAGCACGCCGTCCTTGCCCAGAATCAGGTCGTTTGCCGTCTGGCGCATGCCCGAAGGCCCGGCGGCAAACTCATGCAGCGTGCTTACCTTGCCGGAGGCGATATCGATCTTGAAAACCCGCCCCTGTCCCTTGGGCCCCTTGTCGATGCCATAGAGGTTGTCCTGCGCATCGATGACCAGCGCGCCATTGGGCGAATACAGCTGACCACGCGTACCCTGCACCAAGGCGGAATTGGCTCCGTCATAGTCGGTACGGACAATGATGCCCAGGCCCACGGCAGGCGAATAGGAAATATCGCTGGGCTGGTTCTTGCCCGCATTCTTTTGGCCGTTGATCGTCGTCATCACCGCGTACAGACTGCCGTCGGATGCGCGCACCGGCGTGCCCGAGATGCGACCATGCAGATCGTTGGCCGGGTTATAGGCTACGCGCTCATAGACTGAGACACCGGCTCGCATGGTGTACATGCCGAAAGCGGTATACATCTGCGAGGACAAGACCGATGGCCCGCCGCCGTTGAAACCGCCAAACAAATAGCCGGCACTCGAACCTGGGCGCACCGCATACAGAGGCGGCGAGGTGGGGTAACGCGCCCCGGGCCAGCCAATGGTTCCGTCGGGCGTGGTGACATCGTCGCCGGCGGGCCGCAAGGAGGTGAGCATGGTCAGCCGGGCATCGCTGACCTTGGTCTGCGCGGCGGCTGGCATGGCGGCACAAAGCGCTGCGGCGGCGACGCAGGCTGCGGCGGGCCAATGCAGCGGCCAGCCATGAAGAGCGGAAAAGGACATCACAGGGACCTTTGGGAAAAGACGGACGGATGGAAACGACGGCAAGGCGCGGGCCCGGGCCGAAACTCAGAACTGGATGGACAAGGTGGCGATGGCGGTACGGCCAGGGCCGATGAAATAGCTGCCGCCCTGCATCTCGGAGTAGTTCAGATCGCGCAGGTTGTTGATGGACACACGCAAGGTGGCGTTGGGAGTGATTTCGTAGCTTGCCCAGAGGTCGAACAGACGCCAGGATTTCTGGTTGTAGCGCTCGCCCTGCGTGGTCCAGACGCTGCTGTTGGTGCTGGGGGATTGAAAGCGCATGCGGCCCCCCAGCGTCAGCTTCTTGTCGAGCAGACGCACACCGGCGCTCAGACTGGCGGTCTTTCTGGGCGGCAGCACATACCAGATATTGGCGTCGCCCGACTGCCCCAGATTGTTGTTGGGATAGCCCGTCAGACTGCCCAGAGGGAAGGAGTCATAACCGCCCTTGCCGGTGTTGACGAACATGTGGGTGTAGTTGAGGCTGCCGAAGACGCGGCCGTTGTCATAGTCGCCCTGCAGCTCCAGGCCCTTGCTGCGAAAAGGGTCCTGCAGATTCACGTAGGCATAGGGCCCCAGCAGGCCTCCCCCGGCAGTATCGATGGGCGACATGATGCGCGCGAGCGTCACATAGTCGTTGACCTTGTTGTTGAACCAGGCCGCTTTCACGCGCAGCTTGTCGCCCTTGCTCAGCACATCGTCAAACATGCCGTTGGCCCCGACCTCCCAGTTGCGCGAACGCTCGGCGCGCAGATCCGGGTTGGGGTAGTAGGGAAAGAGGCTGCCCGTATGCTGGCCCCACATCAGCGCCTCCGTCAGTGCCGGCGGACGCATGCCCCGACCCACGCTGGCGAACAGCTGTATGGGCTCCACCGGTTTGACGGCCAGTGCCAGGCGAGGGGCGAAAGCGCCGTCGTTGCGATCGGCCTTGAAGCGGGTGTACAGCGCCGTCGAGGGTGGGCGCACGCCCGGCGGATTGATGAGCGAGCCGACGCGCATGCGTCCGTCCCCCTGCAAGCCGTACCAGTCATAGCGCAGGCCGCCCGTGAGTTCCAGCCAGTCGCTGTGCATCCAGTTGAGCTCGCCGAACAGGCTGGCAACGGTGCGCTTGCCTTTCGGGGTCGAGCCCGCATACAGCGCCGTCGTGCCGGCATCCGCCCCCACCGAGAGCGCTTGTGCCTGCGGGTCGGTCCAGTCGTGGAAGAACTCCGCTCCGGTCTTGACCAGCGCCGCATCCCTGGCTCCCCACTGAAGGCGGGAGGTGTTCTCCAGCGTCCCCCCCACGGTACTGGTCTGGTACTGCAGGTCATAGGCATAGGGGTCCAGCGTGCCGCCCGCATAGCGATGCGCCTGATTTCGGGTACGGGTGTAGTAGAGGCTGGACTTGAGATCCACCAGAGCGCTTGCAGACGGGTTCCACGCGTAGTTGGCCAGCAAGGTGTCGGTGCGGACATGGTTGAGAATGCCCCCGCCACTGGCCGACTGCGGCTTCTCGCCGAACTTCGCATCCATGCCGATATAGCTGAACTTGAGCTGCTGTTCGGGCGCGAAACGCCAGGTGCTCTTGAGCAGTACCGAAGTCTGATCCTGAGAGGTCAGCTGGCTCACGCCATGCACCTGACCATCCACATCGTCGGTCATGGATCCGCGGCGGCCCTTTTCAAATTCACCGACTTTCTTGCGACTGACCAACATCACCAGATCGAGATCCTCACGGGGCTTGAGGCCCAGAGCCGCACTGCCGGCAAAGTGATAGCCGTTGTTGCCACTCGAAAGATTCAGCCGAGCGCCACGGGTGCTGCCGTCCTTTATCAGGTCGTCTGCTTCGAGCGTGCGGAAGTTGACAACCCCCGCAATCATCCCTGCGCCGCCCACCGTGGAGGTCGGTCCTTTGGAGATATCCACACCGCCCAGCATTTCCGGATCGAGATACACCGAGCCGTTGGAGCCATGCCCGCTTTGCTGGTAGTTCTGGCGCGTGCCGTCGATCATCACGTTGACGCGGCCAAAATCCTGCATGCCGCGAATATTCACCGACACTCCAGGATCCCTGCGGCTCTGCGAGGTGTAGACACCCGGCACCTCTGCAAGAACATCGGCAGTGTTGCGCGGTGGCAGACGATCGATCTCCTCGCGCGTGACCACGGCCACCGAGGCCGCCGTCTCGAACACCTGCTGGCGCGCGTCCTTTTTCGCGACGACCAGCACCTCGTCCAGATTGCGCTCCTGCGCACCGGCCCGTGCGCCTTGCGCCGCTTTCTGGGAACGGGCAACTGCCGGCCGAACACGCCATGCGCCCGGACCTTCGCTTTGCGCCTGCAGCGGATGATCCTCCAGCAGCGAATCCAGCGCACCTTGAACCGTTGCCATGCCCTTGAATCCTCGGCTCTGCTTGCCTTGCACCAGGGCCGGATCAAACGCGATCATGACCTGAGCCTCACGGGCCAGTTGATTCAGCACCGCTTCCACCGGAGCTGCGGGAATCGAATACGTGCGCAACGCCTGGTTGCTCGCCTGGGACGCGATCTGCGCATGTGCAGCCACCGGCGCCAGCGCGCCCCAGGCAAGGCTGACTGCGACAGCGGTCAGGGCAAGTGCGGCGGGATGCCCAGGAGCTGGTGCACGCATGCGTGGCAGGCGACGGGGGAGCATGGATAAGTCCTTTCTGAAAGCCGCCACGTCAGACCCGCCAAACGGCGGTCTTTTTCAAGGCGCTACTGTTAACAAGGACGAAGCAACTCGCCAAACCCGTAATGTTTTCTGAAAAATTTTTTGCACCCGCCGCGCGAAAGCAGGAAACCTCAGCTGCGCGGCATCAAAGTGACCCAGTAACGCGTGCGCTGACGCAACTCCAGGGGCCATGTTTTCTGCAGCAGATCAAGGCTGCGCTCGGTATCCGTCAGGCTGAAAACCCCGGAGATGCGCAGTTGCGCCACACGCTCGTCGCAAGCCAGATGCCCTGCCCGGTAGCGGCTCAGTTGCGCCACCAAATCCGACAGCGGCATGCTTCTGGCCACCAGCAGCCCGTCCGTCCACGCGTCGCCATCACCGTCGCCTGCCTTCAGGTCATGAACTCCCGAGGCATCGAACCAGGCCTGCTCGCCCTGACGCAAAAGCTGGACTTGCGAAGCTGCTTGAGGTCTGAGCTCGACGGCATCGCTCAACACCTGCACCTGGGTTCCATCCTCCTGCACATGCGTCTGAAAGCGGGTGCCAAGCGCTCGCACCTGGCCGTGTGGCGTCTGCACGAACAAAGGACGATAGCGCTGCACTTCTCTGTCAGTTCCCGAGGTCAGCGCGATACGCCCCTTGATCAGAACCAGGCGTCTCTCGCCCTCATCGAAGCGCAGGTTCACAGCCGTCGAAGTGTCCATCAACATGACCGAGCCGTCGGCCAGCACCACGCGACGCACCTCGCCGACTCCGGTGCGCAGATCAGCCAGCAAGGCGGTCTCGCCCCATTGCCGATTCGCCATCAGCACGGTGCATCCGGTACCCATCGCAATGGCCAGCAGGCCCATAGCCTTGCGACGGCCCATGTGCTTGCTCGCGCCATCCAGGGTCTGTTGCGCCAGAGCGGACGGTACCGGAGGCATGGCCGCGAAGCGGCTCTGAATTCCCTGCAGCCGCTCCCAGGCAAGGGCATGCTCGGGCGCGGCCTCTCTCCAGAGCCGACATTCATCCCAGACGGCCGCAGATGCACTGCCGGCCTGAAGACGCACCAGCCATGCGATGGCCTTCTGGACCACCTCCGGCGACGGCTCGTTCGGGCCTGCGCTCATGCCGCGGCATCCAGGTAAACGATGCGGTAGCAGTGTGCAAAGGCAGCTGCCATGTATTTTTCGACCGAGCTCAGGGAAACACCCAGACGCGCTGCCACTTCCTTGTACGTCAGCCCATCGAGCTGCGCCAGCAAAAAGGCACTGCGCGCGCGGGCGCCCAGCCCGTCCAGCATGCGATCAATCTGCTCCAGTGCCTGCAGCACAATGGCCCGCTCTTCGGGCGAAGGACATACGGGCTCTGGCATCTGGGCCAAGGTTTCAAGATAGGCCCGCTCCAGAGACATGCGCCGGCAATGATCGATCAGCACGCTGCGTGCCACCGTGGCGAGAAAGGCTCTCGGCTCCTGCAACTCCTCCGGGCACTGCCTGAGCAGGCGCATATAAGTGTCCTGCGCCAGATCCGACGCATCCTGCACACAATGCACTCGCCGCCTCAGCCAGTTCACCAGCCATCCATGGTGGTCGCAATAAAGCGTGTGTAGAAGAGAAGAAGAACTAGCTTGCACACCAGCCATGGCTCATGATTTCCGTACGGTTCAAATTTAATTACTGAGAATCATTCTCAATTGTATTCATTTGAAACACATGCCATGCTTATCCATGTATGGCTCAAGGGAATGCCGACCTGGCCCTTGGCGATGAATCTGCCAGAGCTACATGAAGGTCTTGAGGCGTCAGCTGAGCTGGCAATGCTCCGATGGTCGAAAGAGCTGATGATGCTTTTTTGCAAGCCAAACAGGAATGAATGGAAATCATTCTCAATGACATCTATAATCAGGTTTACATTTCTTCGCATGCCAGCATGATTTCTTGACACAAGCCAGCCAGCGAATCGACTGCATCGTTTGGTTGTCTGTCATGCTGAGCTCTCCGTCTACCTGCCTTTCCTCGCCCAGGGTGATTCACCCGCGCTGTGTCGTTGCAGCTCCTGTCTGCGGCAATCCTTGCCGCCCAGCTCCAGCGCATCAGGAGGCGATATGAAAGCCACATCGCCCCTTATTCACTACCGCCTTGCGATTGCCTCGCGCAGTTTGGCTGCCGTCCTTGGAGGCTATGCGCTGGCCGCAGTCAGTACGGCTGCCCTGAGTCTCCTGCTGGGTTCCTTGATGAGCCGCGTGGAGGCGGTGATGACCGCTACCTTGCTGTCCTGGGTCATCTACGCCATGGCTATTGCCTGGAGCTTCTATGCACGCACGGCCTGGCTTGCCTGGGCCGGTGTACTCCTTCCTGCCCTAGCCCTAAGCGCAGCGCTGTATGGGCCATTGTGGTTGGGAGTGGAAGCATGACCGCCCCTCAAACCAAGACAAGCACCAAAACCACGCGCCAGCCCGAGCAGGAGGGTTTTCGCCAAGCCATGTCCTGGCTGCATACATGGTCGGGACTGATTCTGGGCTGGCTTCTGTTTGCGATCTTCGTCACCGGCACGCTGAGCTTCTTCAAGAACGAATTCAATCTGTGGATGCGGCCCGAGCTGCATGGCCTGCCACCACCCGACAGTGATGTCGCGCAACGCGCCCAGGCTGCACTGCACAAGCACGCGCCAGGCGTCAGCAATTTCATCATGCGTCTGCCCGATGAACGTACGCCGGCCGTCAATGTGCTGTGGCGCGACAAGCCCAACAGCCGCTTCGAGACATTGCTGCTGCACCCGCAAACCGGTGCGGCGCTGCAGGCCCGCGAGACCGCCGGCGGAGAATTTTTCTACCGCTTTCATTTCGAGCTTCGCACCGCTCACAAGGGCCGCTGGACGATCCAGGGCCGCTGGGTGGTGGGCGCGGCGACGCTGATGATGTTCATTGCCTTGCTGACCGGCGTGGTCACGCATCGCCGCATCTTCAAGGACTTCTTCACTTTTCGCCCGCGCAAGGGCGGACAGCGCGCCTGGCTGGACGCACACAACGTCTCGGGAGTACTGGTGCTGCCGTTCTATCTGATGATTACGTTCAGCGGTCTGATGATTTTTCACGCCATGTATATGCCGGCCGGCATAGCCGCCGCCTACCCTGGCGCAAAAGGAACGGATACGCAAAGCTATTTCTCCGAGTTGCAGGGCGATGTTCCCGGTGCGCGCAGCGCCAGACGTGGCGGCAACGCACAGACCGAACCCCTGCCTATGCTGGATCTGGGCCCCATGCTGAGCCAGGCCAGTCAGCTCTGGCATGGCGGTCGTGTCGGCAGCATCACCGTGCGCAGCGACAGCCAGGGTCCTCTGGTGGAAATCACCCGCCACGACGGCGACAGGCTGCAATACGGACCAGCGCGGCTGCGTTTCGATGGCCGCACCGGCCAGCTGCAAACCCAGGTCGATCCGCAAAGCCCGGCCATCAAAACCTATGGCGTGCTCTATGGTCTGCATCTGGGGCGTTTCGCCGATATCGGGATGCGCTGGGTGCTGTTTGGCTTTGGCGTCATGGGTTCGCTGATGATTGCCTCGGGCCTGATACTGTGGTCGGTCAAGCGCCGCGCCCAGGCCCTGCGCAAGACACCTGCCGCTCCCCTGCCCTTTGGCGAACGGCTGGTGGCAAGTTTCAATATCGGCCTCATGGGCGGTCTGCCGCTGGCGATCGCGGCCTATCTGTTGGCCAACCGGCTGCTGCCATTGGAGATGCCAGGCCGCCCCGATGCCGAACTGTCCTGCTTCTTCGGCACCTGGGCGCTGGCCCTGCTGCTGGGCCTGATCCGGCCTTCACGCCAGGGCTGGGCACTGGTTCTGGGCATGACCGCCCTCGCCTATCTGCACCTGCCTTTGGTCAATGCCTTGACCACTTCAACTCATCTGGGCATCAGCCTGCCAGCCATGGACTGGACCTGGGCCGGCATAGACCTGAGTTTTGCGGCCATGGGGCTGATGCTTGCCGCCCTCACCCGACATCTGCTGCAACGCAAATCCCAGACTGCAGCCAGACATGCTCTCCCCGCCAAGGCTGCGGCAGCCCCGGGACGCCAGCCCGGCTCCCAAGGGATCCCTGGCGACAACACTGCGCAGGAGGCATAGCAATGCTGCTCGACTTTCTGTTGTGCTTTGCCGCCTGGACGGCTCTTGCCCTGGCCATGGACCGACATCATGAAGACGCTTGGCCGGATATCGATAGTGAAGCACCCGCTGCAGTACTTCGCCGCCAGCGCCTGTTCCAGGCCGGCTGGATCCTGCTGGTGCTGTCACTGGGCATTGCTCTGGGCTTTCCGGGTGCAACCACCGCTGCCATGTCGGCCACGGTGTGGACGGCCTCTCTTTGCCTGGCGGCTCTGGCCGCCACCAGCATGGCGACTTGGCAAGCACAGCGCCTGCCCCTGCTTGGCTTGATGGCACTGGCACTGGGAGTACTGGTTTTTACCTTCGACCGCCTCGGTCATTGACGGACGGCACTCAGAACTCGCAGAGGCCACGAATCAAAGAGCCGCTGAGCGTCAATGACTGAACCCAGGCAGCTATTGATGCGACGGGAATCCCGATCATGACCGGGCTGCGCATCGCTGTGCAGCGGCCGCCTCGGCGCTTGCATGGCTGGCCGTGGCCAATCGATTGAACAAGAGGTGCAAGGAAAGATCACAGAGCCATACAAGAGATCAACAGGCTCTCTTTTCTTGGAATCCAGACCGGCACTTGAGTCTGGATACCGGGCAGAAGACCTTCACGCGTGCAGAGCAACTCATTCACCTATCCAGCATCCAAGGAGATTTTCATGCGCAGTTTTTATCATCCCATTGCTCTCGCCGCTCTGCTGCTTGCCAGCCTGGGCACAGCCCAAGCTCATCAAGTCTGGCTGGAGAACGATGGCGGCCAAGCCCATTTGTTTTTTGGTGAGTTCAATGACAACCTGCGCGAGACCTCGCCTGGGGCGCTGGACAAATTTCTGGCCACGCCCACGCTGGCCCAGCAAACAGCCGGCGGCACACAACAACTAAGCGGCCAGCGAAATGCCACGGGTTTCAGCTACAACGCGGCAAGCCAGGCCCAAACCCTTTTTGCCAGCGCCGCCTATCCCTTGATTGACCGCAGCAAGCGCAATGAGCCAGCTTTGCTGTGGGTACCTGCGGCCCGCTGGGTAGCAACGCCGACACAGGCCGTGGCCGTCAATGCCCAGGCTCTGGATCTGGTGCCCACGGGCCAGCCGGGCCAATTCATGGTGAGCTTCAACGGCCTGGCTCTACCCAAGGCCAAGGTGCAGATCGTCGCCCCCTCGGGTTGGTCGCGCGAGGCGCAAAGCGACGAGCAAGGCCGGGTCAACTTTGCCCTGCCCTGGAAGGGCCTGTACGTAGCCGAAGTGCATCACAGCGACAAGCAAGGCGGCGAAGCGCAGGGCAAGCGCTATGGCGAAGCCAGCTATGTGACCACGTTGAGCTTCAACGTCAAGGACGGCATGCCTTCCCCCGCCCTGCCGTCCGCCGCCAAGCCCTGACGCAGCCCCCATTTACTCCAGCAACCGCTACGACCACCCCTGGTGGTCATTGTCCGTGGCCATCTATTTGACACCAGCACCATGAACTACCCATTCCCCGGCGTACCCAGCCGATCATCGCTGGCCATGCTCAGCGCCCTGACCTGCCTGAGCCTGAGCATTCAGGCACAGACCTCGCCTCCCGCACCCAGCGCAGACGGCAGTGCCGAAGTCATGCTGGCACCCGTTACCGTGCAAGACAGCCTGGCCGGTGAAACCGCCACTGGTCCGGTCAGCGGCTTTGTCGCCCGGCGTGCGCTCTCGGCTACCAAGACCGATACATCCTTGATCGAAACGCCGCAATCCATCAGCGTAGTCACTCGCGACCAGTTCGAAGCCCAGGGCGTGACCACACTGCGCGAAACCACGCGCTACACGGCGGGCATCAATTCCAGCTATTTCGACAACCGCGTGGACTCCTTCAAGGCCCGCGGCGGTGATGTCAGTCAGTACCAGGACGGGCTGCTGCGCACCTATGGCACCTACAACAACATCAAGGTCGAGCCCTATACGCTGGAGCGCGTGGAATTTTTACGCGGCCCCTCCTCCGTGCTCTATGGCCAGGGCAGCGTGGGCGGTGTACTCAACCTGACCAGCAAACGCCCGCAGGCCGAGCGCATGCATGAGGTGCAGATACAGCTCGGCAGCCACGGCCGCAAGCAGATTGCCAGCGACATGACCGGCGCCATGGACGAGGAAGGCAAGTGGCTCTATCGCCTGGTGGCCGTGGGCCGCGACAGCAACACCCAGGTCGATCATGTCAAGGACGACCGCGTGGTAATTGCGCCTTCGCTGACCTATCGTCCCAGCACCGATACTTCGCTGACGTTGCAAGCCCTGTACCAAAAGGACAAGAGCGGCTCCATCACCCAGTTCTTTCCCTGGCAGGGAACGCGCCTGCCCAGCCCCTACGGACAGATTCCGACAAACACCTTTATCAGCGAACCGGGCTGGGACAAGTACGACTCCGAAAACAAGTCCTTTGGCTATCTGTTCAGCCACCGCCTGAACTCGCAATGGACACTGCGTCAGAACCTGCGCCGCACCATCAGCGAAGTGGACTACCGCACGCTCTACACCAGTTTTGCAGCCAACGCCGCCACGGGCCGTCCAGCGCGCCCAGTGTTTGACGCCAACGGCCGCACCGTACAGCGCGATGCCGTATGGCAGATCAACGGCGGACGCATGCTGCTGGTCGACACGCAGCTCGAAGGCCTGCTGCAAACCGGTGAGGTTCAGCACCAGCTGCTTGCAGGCATGGACTGGCAGCGCAACACCAGCAACCAATCCAACTGGCGCGGGCCAGGCACAGCCCTGGATGTCTACAACCCCGTGTATGGCACGTTCACGCCGCCCTCGGCCTCCCAGCTGGTACGTGCGCCCAACGTGGCACAGCGCCAGCTCGGCTTCTATCTGCAAGACCAGTTGCGCTGGGGCCCCTGGACCGCAACAGTAGGTTTGCGCCACGACAAGGCAAAAACCGAGACCGAAGGTCGCCCGGCAGCAGCTGCCGACGACTCTGCCACCACCAAACGCCTGGGCGTGACCTACCAGGCCGGTGGTGGCTGGGCTCCGTATGTCAGCTACACCGAATCCTTCCAGCCTCTGGGCGGCGTGGACTACTATGGCACGCCGTTCAAGCCCCAGCGCGGCAAGCAGCTGGAAGCCGGCGTCAAATGGATTCCTGAGGGCAAAGGCATCTCTGGCTATGCCGCGGTTTACGGCCTGCGTGAACAGAATCGCAAGACCAATGACCCGGGCAACCCCCTCAACAGCCTGCAACTGGGCGAGGTCAAAACCCAGGGCTTTGAAGCCGAGCTGATCGCAAGCCTGGCCAGAAACTGGGACTGGACGCTGGCCTACGCCTATACCGACGCAAAAATCAGCCGCAGCAACGCTGGCGACCAGGGGCAGCGCGTAGCCTCGGTATCGCGCCATATGGCATCCAGCTGGTTGATGCATCGATTTGCCGCGCAGGGCCGGGGAGGCTGGAGTCTCGGTGCCGGTCTGCGCTATATCGGACCGCAGTGGAGCGGCACCTCTGCCATCGACACGCCCTCAGCCCTGCTGGCCGACGCGATGGTGGCCTATGACGCCGGCGACTGGCGCCTGGCCCTGCATGCCAACAATATCGGCGACAAGGTGGTGATCACCCAATGCCTGTCGCGCGGCGACTGCTTCTACGGCGAACGCCGCAACTTTCTGCTGACTGCCACCTATCGTTACTGAGCGGACAGGCAATGCGAACAATGTCCAGCAGTCACTATCAAATGCGAGGCGAAGGCGTCAACGGCACCTGCTCTTCAGTTTGTAAGGGCCGCTGGCGAGGCAGATTGCGCTTGATTGAGGTGCCGCACGCAAGCGACTGGGGGATCTCATTTCAGCGCAGCAAATTCGTTTCTGAGCACCTTGGTGTTGCGTTGATAGGCGCGCGGCGGCAGGCCGCACCAGCGCTTGAAAGCGCGTGCAAAAACACGCTCTGACTCGTAGCCGCAATCCTCGGCGATCTGGGCCAGCGGCAAACCCGATTCCAGTTGCTGTGCGGCATGTGCCATGCGTTGCTGTTGCAGATAGGCCATGGGAGATTCGCCAACCAGTGCCTTGAATTTTTCGGCAAAGAGCGAGCGCGACATGGCCGCCTCCCTGGCCAGGGCCTGCAAGGTCCAGCCATGGCTGGGGCAGCCGTGGATGGCGGCCATCGCCCTGGCAATCTGCACATCGGCCAGGCCGCGCACCCAGCCTTGACCGCGGTGCTGCTGTGCGGCGAAATGGTTGCTGAGCACGTGGATCAGGACCAATTCACCCAGGCGCGCGGCGGCCAATCGCCAGCCGGCGCGTCGCGCCAGCGAGTCCTCTATCAGAGTCTGCAGCATCCTGCCCAGCATGGCCGGTGGAGCGGCCTGCGCTGCAGGTATGTGCAGCAGCGGCGGCAGCAGAGTCAATATGGTGTGCCGGCAGTAGGCCGATATCCAGAGCAGCACCGAATCGATGCGGGTCTGGGACCCGCATCCACCATGCTCGAACGTCAGAGGGTTCTCGTCCTTTGGCCCCTGGGCAAAGCGCTCGATCATGCGTGCGAACGGCACCGGAGCCAGCGCGAGGTCCGACGCAATTACGTGCGGACTGCCCAGCGGAAGCACCACCAGATCGCCAGGCAAGACCTGCAACGGTGCCTGGCCTTGCACTTTCAGCCAGTACGGCTGCCCCTGGGCAATGCGAATCATGGTCCCTGGCACTCCCTCGGACGCCAGCGCCCAAGGCTCACCCAATGAAAAGCTGGCCGTCACCGCGCGCTCGGCTCGGCAGATGGCCAGCACGTCGCTTAAATGGTCGCTGCTTTGTTTCATGGAGGATTCCGGACGATTTGTGCCATTTTATGGATGCTTTGCGCTTCACGTGACAGGCTGCCTTGTCGACACTGGCTGGCACCGTAAGCGAGCTGCCAGCGCAGCCGGAACACGCAAACCATACCCATATCAAGGAGCAAACATGTCCAAGACACGATTGAAAATAGGCATTGTGGGAGGCGGCATTGGTGGCCTGGCCGCCGCCAACGCGCTGCACCGCAACGGACACGAGGTGACAGTGTTCGAGCAGAGCCGGCAATACCTGCGCGTGGGCGCCGACATCAATCTGACGCCCAATGCTGTACGCGCGCTAGACGGACTGGGCGACGGCATTGCGGCTGCCGTACGGGCTTCGGCTGCCCGCCCGACGCACCGTATCAGCCGCACCTGGGACAACGGCGAGGAAACATCGCGCCTGACCATGGGCAATGAGGCCGAGCGTCAATACGGTGCGCCACAACTCACCATCCATCGCGCCGACCTGCTGGCTGCGCTGGCCGATGCCTTTCCCCATGAGCAGGTGAGGTTCGCCAAACGCGTCAACCGGATTGTGCAAAACGATGCCGGCGTTGCCGTGGAATTTTCCGACGGCGCACGAGTCGATGGACTGGATGCGCTGATAGGTTCGGACGGTATTCATTCTGTGGTGCGCACATCCCTGTTTGGCGCAGAGAGCCCGCGCTTCACCGGAGTGGTGGCATTTCGCACCGTGGTGCCCACCGAGCGCGTGCGCCATGTTCCCGATATCGGAGCCTTCACCAAATGGTGGGGACCGACTCCGGACAGCCAGATCGTGACCTTTCCGCTCAATCAGGGCCGCGACACCTTCATCTTCGCCACCACGGCGCAGGAATCCTGGCATGAGGAATCCTGGACCACCGAGGGCAGCGTGACCGAACTGCGCGGCTTCTATGCAGGCTTCCATCCACATGCACGGGCCTTGCTGGATGCGTGTGACAGCGTACTCAAGACGGCTCTGTATGAGCGCGACCCGCTGCAGCACTGGTCGCAGGGCCGCATATCGTTGCTCGGCGATGCCAGCCATCCCATGATGCCGTTCATGGCCCAGGGTGCCGGCATGGCGATCGAAGATGCCGTGGTGCTGGCCCGCAATCTTGATGCCGTGCAGGACGCTGAAGGCGTTGCGCAAGCCTTGCAGAACTACGAGGCCATGCGCAAACAGCGCACCAGTCAGATTCAGATCGGCTCACGAGGCAATAACTGGCTGCGTGCCGGAGGCAATGCCGACTGGGTCTATGGCTATGACGCGTGGCAAGTTGCTTTGACGGCCGAGCCGGCTGCCTGCTCTACCTGAGCGACGGTACACCCCGGCAGTCTGCCTCCGGGGTTGATGGCGCGGTCTTGAGCGGACATCGTGGCGCTGTCGGCATCCAGCGGAAAGCCACGGTGCATGGCTGGCTCCCATGCTTTGCTTGGCCCATTGCATGAGCCTGCCTCTGCCCATGAGCATGAAGACAGGTGTCTGCGGGAGTGCATCCTGCCATGGTGGATCCGGATCTCGCCAGGCGCTGCTGACTTGCGAGACATATTCAAGGACCGTGACTGGCGACCTCGAAAACCAGGCGAGAAAGTGCTGGTCGGTGACTTCCAGTCGCGGCTTTGGAAGTGGCTGGCCTCAGCCCTCATTCTCAAAATGGCGCATCAGACGGCGAAGCACACGTAATGTGCTGATCGGCATGACCCCGCCTGCAGCATGCGGAAACTCGTGCGTCTATATGTGTTGCAACAGCATCCAGGCAGCCGTCCAACACCGGGCATCAGGAACTATTCCAGACCTGCTTCATCCTCGCCGGACAAAGCGCCTGCTTTCTCGCAATGTGTACGCAAGCGCATCAGCGCGTTGTACATGACATTGCGCTCATCTTCAGGCAATGCCCGAATGGCAGCAGCCTGGCTGGCACGCGCCAAGGGCATGACCTGTGCATGCAGGGCCTCGCCCTGTTCGGTGACCTGACAAAAAATCTTCTTGCGCGGAGTATTGCCTTCACCCTGCAGATCCACCAGGCCTTTGGATTGCAGCCGCTTGAGAGCGCGGCTCACCAAGGCTTTGTCCGAGGTGGACTGAATGACCAGATCCGAGAAGGCCAACCGCTTCGAGTGAGCAATCAAGGCCAGCAAGCGCCACTCCGAGACCGTCAGATCATGTTTCTCGGCATAGGGCACGGTAATCGTGCGACGCAGAGCATTGCCCACCTGACTCATCAATGTGGTGATGAAGTCGTCCACCGTCAGTCCATCACCTTGCGCGTTCAAGTGCGACCAGGGCGTTTCACACGTTTTCTTGTTCATGCGCCATTGTTCCATTGGAATTAACAAAATCCAATGTCAATAGTGAAAACGGCAATTTGATCAATCAACTATAGGCGTATAACTTCACTCATTGTTTCTTTTGCGACCCATTGTTTCACTATTGAATCATAAATGTCGCGTATGAGATTTATACCCACGGCCCAAGGAGAGGCGACCATGTCAGTTGATAGACGCCAGTTTTGCTTTACCGCGCTTGCCTGCGGCACGCTGCTTGCGCAGCCGGTGCTTGCTGAAGAGACTTATCCGAGCAAGCCCATCACGGTGATCGTGTCTTACCCGCCGGGCGGGGATACCGACGCAGTCGCCCGCCTCTTTGCCGACAAGCTCAGCCACAGGCTCAAGCAGACCGTGCTGATCGACAACCGCCCGGGTGCTGGCGGTGCGATAGGCAACGGCATGGTGGGGCGTGCACGTGCCGATGGCTACACCTTGCTGTTCACTCCCAACCCCTTCACCACCGCGCCCCTGGTCATGAAGCTGTCGGGTGCTGCAGCCTACGACGTGCTCAAGGGCTACGAAGCCATCGTCAACACCGCCACTCAGCCCCTGGTGCTGGTCACAAGCCCCAAGCTCGGGGTCAAAAATCTGCCTGAGCTGATTGCCAGGGCCAAGAGTGGCGCCACCGTCTCCTATGCCAGCCCCGGCGCCGGCTCGCCCATGCACATCGCTGGCGAGTGGCTGAACAAGGCCGCTGGCGTCAAGCTGTCCCATGTTCCATACCGCGGCGTCGGGCCCTCGGTGACCGATGTCGTGGCCGGCCATGTCGATACTGCCTGGGTCACTTTCGGGCCTGTGCGCCAGTATCTGGACTCCGGCAAGCTGGTGGCGCTGGCCATCGGCGATACCAAGCGCTCATCGCTTGCACCTGCCGTTCCGACCTTGACCGAGCTGGGCTACAAGGATGTGGTGGTCAGCGCCTGGAACGGCTTCTTTGCTCCCAAGAAGACCCCTGCCGCAGTGATCAATCTGCTCAACGAGCACCTCAATGCCATTTTGCGAGAGCCCGAAGTCGTGGAAAAGCTCGCGGTCTTCGGCGCCCTGCCTGCGGGCGGATCGCCCAAGGTGCTCAGCGATCTCAATCAACGCGAGTACATGGTGATGGGCCAGGCCATCAAGGAACTCGGCATCGTGGCCGAGTGAAACCGGTGAATCGCGCAGGCCCAGGTCTGGGCGATTCCAACTGACCTCTATATGACTGACGTGGCACAAGCCCGGGGTCCGCAGCGACCCTGGCCTTCTGCCGCGAGGCACGGATATGACATCTGCTCTTTCATCTCGATCCACGCTGGGCATGGACACTCCGCAGGTAACGGCCAAGGCCAAGGTGCTTGGCCGGGCCGTCTACGCAGGAGACCTCAAGCTTGCCGGCATGTTGCATGGCAAGGTTCTGCGCAGCCCTTACCCGCATGCGCGCATCGTTCGCATAGACACTGCCGAGGCGCGTGCGCTGCCTGGCGTCAAGGCGGTTCTGACCGGCGAGGATGCTCCCGCCAACCTTTGGGGGGCGCATCACAAGGAACGCGCCGTTCTGGCCAAAGGCGTGGTGCGTTATTGCGGCGAAGAGGTAGCCGCCGTGGCCGCCGTCTCCGATGAGATCGCACGCGACGCGCTGGATCTGATTCGGGTGGAGTACGAAGAACTACCCGCCATTCTGACGCCCGAGGAAGCCATGGATGAGGAAGCCTTCGGCATCCATCCAGGGCGCAACAATGTGGCCCAGCATATCCAGTTCGAGCGCGGAGATGTGGATGCAGGCTTTGCCGCCGCGGATCTGATCCACGAAGCCACCTACACCACGCATTCTCAATACCCCGGCTATATGGAGCCCATGGCCACGGTGGCCTCGCTGGACCCCGATGGCCGACTTGTGCTCTACACCTCGACCCAGGCTGTGAATCTGGTGCGCATGCAGGTGGCCATGACCCTTGGTCTGCCCATCTCCCGCGTGCGCGTGTTGCAGGCTGCGACCGGCGGCGGCTTCGGCGGCAAGATCGTCGAGGACGACAACCAGTTGCTTGCCGGCCTGCTGGCTCTGCATACCCGGCGTCCGGTGCGACTGGTCAACAACCGCCTGGAGGACTTCCAGGCCGCATGCGCCAGCGTGCCCGAGCACATCACCCTCAAGCTGGGCATGCTCAAGGACGGCAGCATTGTCGCCAAGCAGGTTCGCATCATTGCCGAATGCGGTGCATATGCAGGCCTTGCGGGTGATGTGATGCACGTCAGCGCCATGCGCAGCGACAATATGCACCGCAATCCGAATGTGCGTTCGGAAGCGACGCTGTACTACACCAACAATCCGCCACGCGGTGCCTTCAGGGGCTTTGGCGGAACCCAGATGCAGTTTGCGCTCAACAGCCATATCCACACCATGGCGGAGAAACTGGGCCTGGACCCGGTGCAGGTGCACAAGATCAACGCGCTCAAGGCCGGTGATGTCTCGATTCACGGCTGGCATATCGGCAGCACCGGACTTCGGGAGTGCATAGACATGGCAACCGAGGCCATAGGTTGGACCCACAAGCGCCAATGCGCCAAGGCCAGTGGCGTCAAGCGCCGCGGCGTGGGCATGGCAGCGGCCATGCATGTGAGCGGCAACCGAACCATCGGCAACTGGGATGGATCGACATTGGTCATCAAGATCAATGAGGACGGTCGCGTCTTCCTCATCAGCGGTGAATGCGATATGGGCCAGGGGGCAAGCACCATGCTCAGCCAGATCGTGGCCCATGAACTGGACCTGCCTCTGGCCGACATTCATGTGCTTGCACCCGACACCGATGTCTCTCCGGTGGCCGTGGGCACTCTGGCTTCACGCGTCACCATGTCGGGCGGCAACGCAGCCATCATCGCTGCACGCAAGGCGCGGCACGAGCTGCTGAGCCTGGCTGCCGAGCGCCTGAATGCCCCCTCAGACGCTCTGACGCTGGAAGGCGGTGCTGTTTGCGTAAGTGCCGCGCCTGAACGCCGCGTCACCCTGGCCGATCTGGCGCGCCAGCATATCTGGCGCCATGGCGGAGGTGGCATCCAGGTCACCGGGACCTGGGACCCCAAGACCGTCATGCATGACGACAAGCTCTACGGCAATATCGCCGCTGCCTACTCCTACGCCGCCCAGGCCGTTGAAGTCGAGGTCGACATCGAGACCGGCCAGGTCAGCATCATCGACAGCTATGTTGCCGACGACTGCGGCAAGGCGCTCAACCCCATTGCGATTCACGGCCAGACCAATGGCGCCACCGTTCAGGCCATCGGCTGGACGCTGTATGAGCAGTTGCACTACGAGGGCGGGCGCCTGGCGAACGGCAATTTCGCTGACTACAACATGGCCACCGCCGATGCGGTGCCCATGCTGCGCGGCGGCCTTGTGGAATCCAACGATCCCAACGGCCCCTATGGCGCCAAAGGGGCCAGCGAGACCGCCATCCTGCCAGGCGCACCAGCCATCGCCAACGCCGTCTATGACGCGGTTGGCGTGCGCATCACCGACCTGCCCATCACCCCGGAAAAAGTGCTGGCTGCATGGCGCGACAAGCAGCAGCAAGGAGCAAGCCATGCGTGAGTTTGATTTTGCGGAGCCCCGCTCGATAGCGGAGGCCAGCCAGATGCTGGCCGAATACGGCGACGATGCACGCATCATCGCGGGCGGATCGGCGCTGATGCTGGCCATGCGCCAACGCATGCTTGCACCCACGCACCTGATCTCGGTGGCAAGGCTGCCCCGCCTGCATGGCATCGATTTCGATCCACGAGAAGGTCTGCGCATCGGAGCCATGAGTCGCCATATCGATGTGGCTCGCTCCGAGCTCGTGAAAGCGCATGCACCGGTGCTTGCCCGGATGGCCGCCCAGGTGGCCAATCCCCAGGTGCGCAACCAGGGAACGATTGGCGGCAATCTCTGCTATGCCGACCCCTCCACGGACCCGCCCGGCTGCCTCATGGCCCTCGATGCCTCGGTCGTTCTGGGCAGCACACGCGGAGAGCGCGTGTTGTCGATGGAAGAGTTTTTGGTCGACTACTACACCACGGCCATGGAGAGCGATGAACTGCTGCTGGAAATCCGGGTGCCGCTGCAGGCGCCCGGCACCCAGGGGGAATACACGCGCTTTCTGCGCACGGCAGCAGAACACCGGCCTCTGGTCAGCCTGGCCCTGGTTGTGCAAAAAGAAGGGCAGATATGCCATCAGGCACGTCTGGCCGTGGGCGCATCCACACCCATTCCCACCAGGCTGCGCCGTGCCGAGGAATGCTTGCGTGGCAAGACCGTGAATGCGCAGCTCGCTGCAGAGGTCGCAAGCATCGTGGCTGAGGACATCCAACCGGTCTCCGACCTGCGGGGCAGTAGCGAGTTTCGCCGAGAAATGGTGCGCACGGTAACCCGCCGCACGGTGGCCACGCTGTTTGGAATTGATATCAATGAAGGAGTTGCAGCATGAGCACGCATCGCATCGAATTCCAGGTCAACGGCGAATCGCATAGCGCTGAAGTCGCGTCACGACGACTGCTATCGGATTTCCTGCGAGACGACCTGCATCTGACAGGCACCAAGCGAGGCTGCGAAACCGGCACCTGTGGCGCCTGCTCGGTGCTGCTGGACGGCGAAGTCATCAAATCCTGTCTGATGCTGGCCGTGCAGGTTCACGGGCGCAGCATCACCACCATCGAAGGGCTGGCCGCCAACGACCAGCTGCACCCCTTGCAGAAGAACTTCATGCAGTGCGGCGGCCTGCAATGCGGCTACTGCACGCCGGGTTTCATCATGGCCTCCTGCGACCTGCTCAAGAACACGCCCCAGCCCAGCTGCGAGGAAGTGCGCCACGGCCTCAGCGGCAATCTCTGCCGCTGCACCGGATACACCCAAATCGTCGAGTCCGTGCTGCATGCAGCACAGGAGATGCATCATGGAAATTGAAAAAACCCTGACCGTTTCAGCCCCTCCCCAGCAGGTCTGGGATCTGCTCCTCAATCCCCAGATCATGGCCGGCGCCGTGCCCGGAATGAAGTCCATCGAGGTCATCAGTCCCACGGAATACGTGGCGGAGATGCACCAGAAGATTTCCTTCATCAGCGCCAAGTTCAAGCTCAAGACCAGGATCGTCGAGCAGAACGCTCCGGAATACATGCGCGTGGAAGGCACCGGCGAGGATGCCTCGGTGGCCAGTTCGCTCAAGCAGACCAGCGAAGTGTTTCTGACGCCCGCTGCCAACGGCGGCACGGATCTGCGCATCAAGGTCCAGGTGGATGTGCTGGGCCGCCTGGGCGCCTTTGGCCTGTCGGTCATGAAGACCAAGGCCGATCGTCTATGGGAAGAGTTTGGCAGCAATCTGGCTGCCCGCATCGAGGCTGGTGGCTTGATCGTTGATGCGGTGCCACCTTCCACCGCCGCACCCTCGACAGCGCCCACCATGCCTTCATCGGCCAAGCAAGCTGCCCTGAGCCCTGAGATCAAGCCCGCCGCCGTGTCAGCCGTCTGCTCTAGCGCAGTGCCGCAGGGTCGGATGGAAGCATCCATCACCGCCTCCGCGCAGGACACATACAGCGAAGCCGGCTGGTGGACCCGCATCTTCGGAGGTACTCGCAATGCACGCAGCACCGGCCAGGTCATACGCGTAGAAGTGCGTCAGATGGACAAGACCATCTGTGTCGAGTGGCCTGCCACAGCTGCATCCGAATGCCGGGAATGGCTCCAGTCTCTGCACAAGTAAGCACTGCTTTTGCGCCGATCAAGAAGGAGGCTCACGACTCAACAGCTCAATCACATCAAGCCACGCATGCAAAAAATACTGAATGACATTAAAAATTGGAGACATTCATGCTGAAGAAGGTAGCGAGCGCCATTGCGCTTCTGGGGGTGGGAGGATTGGCACACGCACAATCGTCCGTACAGATTTACGGCATCATGGACACGGCCGTCGAAACCATGAACAACGTGGGCGCAACCAAGTCCAACCTCACACGCATGCCCAATCTGACGGGCAGCGTTCCATCACGCCTGGGCTTTCGCGGCCGCGAGGATCTGGGAGGCGGATTGAGCGCATCCTTCACGCTGGAGATGGGTATCGGCCCCGACAGCGGAGCCCTCAACCAGGGCGGTCGAGGTTTCGGCCGCCAGTCCTTCGTCAGCCTCAATGGCCCCTGGGGATCGCTGGGTCTGGGCCGTCAGTACACCATGCTGTTCTGGTCCGTGCTGGATGCTGACGTGATCGGTCCGAGCCTGCACAGCATGGCCAGTCTGGACAACTACTTTCCCAATGCGCGTGCCGACAATGCGATCTCTTACAAAGGCACGTTCTCGGGCCTGACGGTGGGCGCAACCTATAGCTTCGGCCGCGATGCCGTCAATGCGGGCCCCAGCCCTGGCGGAACCAACTGCGCGGGAGAAAGCAGCACCGACTCCAAGACCTGCCGCGAGTGGTCGGCCATGCTCAAGTACGACACAGGGGCATGGGGTGCAGCATTCGCCCATGATGAGCTGCGTGGCGGTCCCGGCGCTTTCGCGGGGCTGACCAGCAGCGACAAAGTCGACAAGCGCACCATGCTCAACGGCTATGTGAAGCTTGGTGGCGCCAAGATTGGTGGTGGCTATATGCGCCGCAAGAATGACGGCTATATCGCATCGCCGCGCAACGACCTGTGGTTTGTGGGCGTGACCTACCCCCTTGGTCAATGGACCGTGGACGCCCAGTACAACCAGCTCAAGTACAAGGACAACGCGGACAAGGGTCAGTTGCTGGTACTGCGCGGTACCTACAACCTGTCCAAGCGCACTGCGGCCTATGCCTCGCTGGGCTATATGAAGAACAGCGGCAATGCGGCTTTTGGAGCGAGCAGCGCTCAAGCTGGTGGAACACCAATGCCGGGTGTGAACCAGACTGGCTTTGGCATGGGCCTGCGCCACATGTTCTGAGGACAGAGCACAAATAGAGCGAGTGCGGGTAGCCTGGTGGCCTGCACCCGCTTTTCAAAAAAGGCGGCAGTCCCCCTGGCGGGGCTCGTTCACCAAGATAGACCGGACATGTCTATCTGCCTAAGGGCCGTTAAGGTCGGCATGAGAAGAAGCTGACAACAATGTCACCGCGCTGTCCCGCTTCTGTTGGGGTCGGATTCCTAAGATCCACACATCTCCTCCTTACCTTTCTCAAGGCCTGGGAGATTGTGTTTCACCGACTTTCTTAGGAGCTACCAAAATGTCTCAACGTCGTCTCTCCCTCGCATCCGTATTTGCAAGCGCAGCAGCAGTAGCTGTACTGGCCATGCCGGGGATGGCTTCGGCAGCCTACGAACACCCAGCCAATAACGAGCAAGGCGTGACTATTCATCCGGAACATTTTGTGAGCCAGAAAACACGTGATCAAGTCAGGGCCGAAACTGCAGATGCGATGAAAAACGGCCGCCTGTCGTATGGAGAAAGCAACTACCCCAACTTTGCCCCCCCTGCAGGTCCCGGTAAAACACGCGAAGAAGTGATTAACGAATTGCTGCGCGAATCTCCAGCAGCGCGGGAAGCTCGTTTGCAGTCCATCGCTCGCTGAGGCCTATGGAGGCCTTATTGGGGCGCCGGTCTTCCTTGACCAGCATGCGGATCTGAGCGCTGGCAGCAACTGCCCCGTTGCTGCCAGCCGAGTTGAGATGACCAATGCTTGAATTGCCAGCATCACCCAGTTCAAGTTTTTATCCGCTTCCTTCAATTGCTCATCGCCCCACAGGCGACGCCCCTGAGCTGCTCTTGAAGACCAAGTTCCAAGCGGCCATACATGGAACTTCTCACGTCACACGCGTGCGGCACCTTCTCTCAGGAAGTGCCCTTGCTAGTCAATTGCGGCAAGACTGACTTTATAGCGACGACACTGCCCATCTTCAGGCACCCATACTCGATCAGCGACACCCCGATCTTGAGCGAGAGTTCGCACTTCCTCTCGCGTAACTGGGCAATGATCCAGAGCTTCAAGATGATTCACCACTAGCTCGCCAGGCCAGCAACTTGCAGCTTCCATTACATCTTTGGCATCCATAAGGATATCGCCTCCCAGATCGAAGCGTGCTCCGCCTGCAGGCAGGATGGCGATATCGGGTCTCAGCCTATGCAGGCAGTCACGTACTGCTGGAGTAAGCAAAGTGTCGCCGGCCACATAGACACTAGGTTCGCCAGGCAGTTCCAGCAGGTAGCCGTGACCATGCTCCATGAATCGCCCGACCCACCCTTTCCCATGTACACAGAGGATTGGGGTAATGTGGCCACCGAGACTCCACAACTGGCGCTCCTGAGCACTCAACGACTCTGCATTGAGTCCCCGCTGGCAAAGGTACTCCGCATCACGCGGCATGCAGAACACAGGGATCTGTCTCTCACGTAGAAAGCGCTTACCGATGCGATCCAGGTGATCGAAGTGTCCGCGCTGGCAATGGGTAATAAGCGCATGCGTCACTCGTTCAAGCACGGCCTTTGAATTCGCAGGCAGTTCGACGATTGGATTGCGCTGCCGCCCACGTCCCAGATAACGCAATCCGGGCAGACTTCCGCGAGGGGCGAGCATTGGGTCGACAAGCAGACCAATGCTCCTGCCTTGGGCCTCAAACTCTAGAACGATAGTGGCATTGCGTAACTGGGTGATCTGCATGAAAAACTCGGAGGTGGAGGAAATGCCTCATTCTTCCGATATGCCTCTGCATGGAAAATGGCAAGACTAGTCAGTTAATTACCAATTCATGCCAGATTCCACATCTCAAATGGAGCCATTCCGCCTTGCATTGCTGCTGTATCCCGAATGCATGCCGGCTGGCCTATTTTCTGTAGCAGATATGGTGCGAGCCGCCAACCTGCGCGCAAGGCGTATGGTGTGCGACGTGATCTGGGCAGGAGTAGATACAACACCAGTCACAACCTGGCAAGGACCGTCGATAGCTCCGAAGACCTGCCTACATGCTGTGCACGCGGACGCAGTGGTGGTACCAGGCCTGTGGCTATCGTCTGCAAATGACCTGCGAGCCCCATTGCAGAAACTGGCTCCGGTGATCCGAGCATTGCGGGAATTGCCCAAGGAAACCCAGGTGTGGAGCTATTGCGCAGGAGTTCTGCCAGTTGCTGCAAGCGGGAGGTTGCGTGGGCAACGTGCAACGGCGACGTGGTGGCTGCGGGAATCATTGCAAGCCAGCTTTCCAGGCGTTGAATGGAGCTTTGATGAGCCAATGATCATCAGCGAAGGCTCGTTGACGGCTGCCGGCGCTCACGGATATCTGCCGCTCGTGCAGCACATGTTGACCAAGAGGCTAGACCCCACTGAGCTTCGAGATCTACAAAATCTACTAATGCTGCCACGCCCTGCAGTGTTGCATGCCGCATTTGCCAATCTGGAACTCATTGCTCTGACTGATGAGTCTCTACGTCATGCACAGATGATTGTGCAGCGCAGCCCCGCAGGCGAGTTGCGCTTGCCTGCGCTTGCTGCCCAATTGCATATCTCTCCACGAACATTGGCACGGCGAGTGCATGAGCATACGGGTCTGGCAGCAGCTCAGTGGATGCGACGCATCAAACTGCGCCAAGTGGCCGAAGCGCTATGTGAAACCCAGCAGCCACTCAAACGCATTGTCGATGACCTTGGCTTCGCAAGTGAGGCGAGCCTCATCCGGGCATTCAGACAAGCTACCGGCATAACGCCTGTGGCGTATCGTATGGTCCATGCCTGAATGTCCACTCCGATTGAACTGGCCACGGCCGACCAGTCCGCTGGCTGTGACCGACTGGGTTCGACCACTGGCGCTCAACTTGAATTGCGACTCAGCGACTGCTTGCGTGGGTGTCACGCATGCGGCTCGCTTAGGAAACCTTTGCATAGCTCCCACACGCATGTGCTTGCGCATGCGTTCCAATTGCGGCAGCATCCCGGCCCATGCTGCAATCTGATCTGGGCCAGAACCTTTTCACCAAGAGCCGCTCACGCTCCTCATCCACGAAGCATGGACAGATGATTGCAGCAGCCGGTTTCAGCAACACTTCGGGTATCCAGCCGCCTTTCAATGCCAATTTGCCGAGTTGCAGATCTCGACTCCTCGCCTAGCAAACCTGCAAGTGATACCGCGCAACCTCAAACAGGCACGGCAGCGCCTTTTGTCGTAACCTTTGTCGTCATGAAGCTTTACCGTTCGTTTGCGTGACCGCCCCGGCAGTTATGCAACGGCTGCATTGCATCCAGATACTTCTCGAACGTCATGAAGTCGGCCTATTGGCACTCCTGACGAAGATCACCAGCACTGGTGCCTCTGGCATCTCCTACGATGTGTTGTTTGCAGCCGATGGATTTATGCCCGTCTCCTGCCCACCAGGAACTTGATGCAGAGGATTCATCGATGCTGGCTCGACCCCAGTCAACCTGGTCATGTTCGCTCAGCCGCACCAGCATCGCCAGATGCAGCTTCTGCCAGACACCGCTCGCAAGTCATACTCCCACCGTAGCCCAAAACTTGGGGGATATCCTCCAAAGAAACGCCTGTTTGCTGCACAAACAGGATGCCGTCGAGAACGGCTTCATTGCACACAGAGAGCTTACATATACCGCTTTTGGCACAGGTGCGAAGGCTGGTATTAGGGCTGCAGCCATCGCCACAGTTCTTTGTTAACGGATTGTCTTGCCATGAAGGCATGAAGCATCAGCGCTTCAAGTTGGCATCGAAGAGGATGGCGTTATCGTCTCTACCCTGTCCCCTGAGAGACGATTTTTCCCACCCCCTAGGGTTTGCTGTCTTTGCGTGGCAGCATTCGGCTTCTAGGCTTCTAGATTGCCAAGACTCCTCTTTCTACTGAGCAAGCAGAACATGGCCTTCATCAATTACGTGACACAGATCCAGTTTGACTTTGGCGCCGTGCAAATGCTGCGCCAGGAATGCGAGCGTGTGGGTATCAGCAAGCCGCTGATCGTGACCGACCCCGGCGTCATGGCTGCAGGGATTTTGCAAAAATCCATAGATGCACTGGGTGGCCTGCCCCATGCCGTATTTGACCAGACTCCTTCCAACCCCACTGAAGCGGCAGTACGCGCTGCGGCTGAAATCTACAAAACCCAGAACTGCGATGGATTGATCGCCGTGGGCGGTGGCAGTGCCATTGACTGTGCCAAAGGCGTGGCAATTGCGGCTACGCATGAAGGCCCGCTCTCGTACTACGCGACGATTGAAGGCGGCTCGCCTCGTATTACGGAGCGAGTTGCTCCGCTGATTGCCGTACCCACCACCAGCGGCACGGGCAGCGAGGTAGCGCGTGGTGCGATCATCATCGTGGACGACCATCGCAAACTGGGTTTTCACAGCTGGCATCTGGTGCCCAAGGCTGCCATCTGCGACCCCGAGCTCACCTTCGGCCTCCCCCCCATTCTGACGGCAGCAACCGGCATGGATGCCATAGCCCATTGCATGGAAACCTTTATGGCCTCGGCCTTCAATCCACCAGCCGACGGCATCGGCCTGGACGGGCTGACCCGGGGCTGGGCACATATCGAGCGGGCCATGCTCAATGGCAACGATGCAGAAGCCCGCCGCCAATTGATGAGCGCAAGCATGCAAGGGGCCATGGCTTTTCAAAAAGGGCTGGGCTGCGTGCATAGCCTCAGTCACAGCCTGGGCGGCATCAACCCACGCCTGCACCACGGCACGCTCAACGCCATGTTTTTGCCCGCAGTCGTGCGTTTCAATGCCGAAGCCGAAAGCGTTCAGCGCGAGGACCGTCTCAACCGCATGGCGCATGCCATGGGTCTCAGCAGCGGAAGCGATATCCCCGACGCGATCCGAGATATGAATGCCCGCCTGAATCTGCCATCGGGTCTGGCTGCCATGGGCGTGGAGCGTGCACAGTTTGATGCAATCATCAGCGGTGCGCTCAAGGACCACTGCCACGCCACCAATCCACGACTGGCTTCCGCACAGGACTATGAGCAGATGCTCAGCACCTCGCTCTGACAGACTGCACACAAGCGCTCAAGCCTCAACGACAGGGCCCTGCTTGAGCGCTTCACGCACATCGTCCATCAATTGCCTCGCCATGCCGCTGAGCACCTCGAGCTCATCGTCGGACATGTTGCGAGGCTCGTCATCAAGTATGGCTAGGCAGCCCAGCACATTGCCTTTTTTGTCCACCAGAGGCACACCCGCGTAAAAGCGCAGCTTGAGGCTATGCACCACCGAGTCGCTTGCAAATCGGGGGTCTCGCGCCAAGTCCCCGACCACAATGGCCTCTTCTTCATACACGACATACGAGCACACCGTGCCATCACGAGGGAAGCCTTGTTGAGCTCCCTCTTGCGCTGACAGCGGCAGCAGACTTCCCGGCGCAAAGACACGTTCAGCATCCACCCAGGAAACTTGAGCCCACTTGGTGTTGAAAGCGTTCACGGCCTTCTTGGCCGTGTCGCGATACAGCGCTGTCAATGCTGGTGCCAGCACTCCGCTTTCATGCAGCATCTTGACGCGCTGCTCATCGTCATCGGGAATCGGAGCAGCAATCACACACTCGCCGGGATCTCCAACCTGCATGGCCTCTACCCACAGATGCAACTCCCGCAGACTGGTCACGCAGGCCTGCGCTCCTGTCTGTCGGGCAAACTCGGGGTCAGCTGCCACGGCTGGAGCATTCCACAGGCACAGCACCACCCGTGCGCCCGGCCAATGGCGACGAATGCGCCGCACAATGCGTCTCGCCATGCTTTGTGGCTGGTGATTGAAAATCGACAACACCAATAGATCCGATTGCTTCACGGCCTGAACCCACTCGCGATCCGCCAACAAGCCATTGGCATCAAACTGCAAGGACTTCGAGTCCGGGGCAAGTGCCCATCCGGAGCAGCTAACCTCATGACCATGCAAGCTCTCTGCGTGGGCCACCATGGCTGCGCCCAGGGCATCCACCTCCCAACGCACACCCGCGCAATGAATGCGCAGACATCGACGCTGATCACCTTCACCGGGAGCCGCCCGGGCATGCTCGCCACGGCTTCTGAATGCATATTGGTCCTGCAACTCCTCAAGCAAGGCTGCCATGCCATTGGACAGTCGCAAGCGATGTTCGGCCGTCGCCGACTCCAGATGCTGCTGGGTTGCAATACGCAGAGCAGGAATTGCAACCTCATCATAAAACCCGCTGACAGCATTGGCTCTGTCATCCTGGTTGGGCTTCGAGAGCAGGCGCTCCTCCACGGACTGTACGGCCATGCTGATGGCATCATCAGCGTCATCGGCCAGCAGACGCTGGTACAGCCGTTGCTGCGGCCCGAGAACAGGCTCGCTGCCCAGCAATACCTCCATGAATTTGAGCGAGGGAATGTAGCGCCCCAGCACCAGCAGGCACACAGTCAAAGGTGTGGAAAGAATCAGGCCGATCGGCCCCCAAAGCGCTGTCCAGAAGGTTGCGGCAACAATGATTGACAAGGTCGACAAACCTGTACTTGCGCCATATAGCCATGGCTCGATCACATTGTTGCTGATCAGCTCCAGCAGCAGAATCAGGCCCAGAGTCATCAAAAACATATCCCAGCTGGGATCGACTGCAAAGGCCAGCGCCAGCGGAAATACCGCAGACATCATCGGACCCACATAGGGTACAAAACGCATGATGGCACCCAGAACGCCCCAGAGAATCGCCCCTGGCACACCAATGAGCAACAAGCCCATGGCGAGTGGCACGCCATAGCTGACATTGACGATGAACTGCATGCGCAGATATTTGCCAATGCGCTGCGAGGCCTCATCCAGCGCATCGGTGGCCACATTGAGGTTGCCTCCCACCAGCCTAAGCAATCGATCCCTCAGTTCGTCCCTATCAAGCAGAATCAAAATGACAAACAGCAAGACGATTCCTGCGGTCGTCACCGGCTCGGCAATACGCCCCAGCCACTGCAGCATCCGCGTGGTGGGTTTGGACTCGGGAGGTTGAACCTCCACTTTCTGCACCCGCGCCCTGGCGTTATCCACGCTGGCAATCTCTTTCTCAACGGTGTTGTAGGTTTTGAAAACGCCATCCCAGGCGCTGGGCATGTTTGCGCTCTTGCGCAAACTGCGCAATTTGTCACGGATTGTCGATTGATAGGTCGGCAAGTCAGCGCTGAGTTGCTGCACCTGACTACCCAGATACATGCCCAGCCCTCCGAGCGCTGCCAGGGCAAAGGCCACCACCACGATAGCCGAAGCCATTCGCGGCAGTCCCCAGCGCTTGAGCCGGCTGACAGCCGGGTCGAGCAAGAAGCCGAACAGCATTGCCAGGGCCAGAGGAATCAGCATGTCCCGCCCGAAGTACAGAGCAAGGATCACGATGGAAGCAATCATCAGTCCGATGAGCAAGCGCAATGCCGGCAGCATTTCTGCCAGATGCACAAGCCCGGGAGCCACATTGCCCCTGGCACGTCTGTCCATGCCCTCCCACAAACCAGGCGCAGGCTGCCGGCCCTCTCCGGCCGAACCCGTCTCTCGCGAGAGAGTCTCGATTTCGACCGGCGCCCCCGCATAGGGCTTGGTGGGCGCAACCGCTCCAAAGTTGACCTCGGGGGAGGGAGACGACTCATCGGAAGGAGACTTCTCGTTTCGGTTCTCGGACATGGACATCGTTGGTGGACTACGGTCTGTGATTTTCGGAGTCAAAGTGTGCTCATCTGGAATTGCAACTGGCTCTGCCTCCTTCTGCTGTCAGGCTTTGTCTCAATTTGCAAGAAAGCTACAGCGCCTCGACCCGGCTCGGATCGGGTGCATGCAGCCACTCGGCAAACTCATCGGCCAGTTGCTGACTGGCCGACGTCGCCACATTCCAGGCCTTGGCACGCGCATCATGGTCGATGCCGTAACTCAGAAAGTCATGCCGGTCCGGCAACTTGCCATTGGGCAGGCGGGCCACCCATGCAGGGTCGGGTGCCAGTACCACCATCGAGTCCAGGTACGAGCTGGAGCCATGACGCCATTTCAGCCCTTTGTCCAACCAGCCAGGGATCACCGCTTTCTGGAAATGAGGATATAGCACCACCCCATCGCCGTGACGAGAGGCCAGATAATCCAGATGCATGTGATAGTCGGTAATGCCACCATCCCAATAGGCGCCCTTGGGAGCATCTGAAATGTCTTGCACGGCATCCAGCACGAAAGGGATGGAGCAACTGGCTCGCAAGGCATCCATGAAATTACTCTCCGTCAGCCGGGCCTGCGCAGACCGAATGTCCTCAACTCCAAAGGGAAGAGCATGCACGGCATCGTTTGCAGAAGAGGAAAAGATCACACGCTCCAGCAAGCAGCCCAATGCCGACCGATGCAATGCATTGCCGGCAAACGCGGCCGCATAGCCCAGTGGAGTGCGCCAGGACGATGCACGTGACAGCAGACCACGCCCGCGGGCGGCGATCACATGCAGCCTATAGCGAGGATTCGCCAGAACCTCGCTCACACGCCCCCCGTAAAAATCCTGTAGTGACTGAGCAAACCGCTCACTGACCAGCGAAGACGGCGTGCGCTTCTGCCCTTCGGGGGGATCAAAGCGCTGTGCAATATAGTCACGCTCCAGTCGCTCAAAGGCGTCCACTGGTGCGTCCAGGCAAGCCGTCGCCATGCGCCAGGCACCGATGGAAGCGCCAATCAGATCCACCGGCTGTGCGCTGGTCTGTAACCACTGTCCAAAAATGAAGCGATCCAGAGGTCCAAGAATCAAACCCTTGGGACCGCCTGCCGCCGCCGGTATGACTCTGACCATATCCGGCTGCAAGCCCCGCCGCTCTATAGACTGCCGCGCCTTTGGACCGGCATAGATTCGCAATGCTCTTGTGGATGACGTCATGTAGGCATTGTGCTTTCAAGCCCCGTTGCTCGCGATCAGCTCAGCGACTTCACCAGTTGAGCGAGACCGAGGTACCGCCGCCGGGTCGGGCTGAGATGCTCAGCTTCGCCCCCATGACAAGCGCTCTGCGGCGCATATTGACCCACCCCATGCCAGCAGATGCTACGCCCGGGATTTGCCTGCCATCAGCAGGTCTGACGGGCCCCGCATCCTCAATGCTCAGGCGAGCATGCACAAAGGAGGCATCTGAAAAACTTGAAGCACTTTTCCACCGTTCGTCGGCAGCCAGCGTGATCCAGAGTTCAAGCGCGTCAGTGTGCTGCAGCACATTGCTCACAGCCTCCTTCACCACTGCCATGATTTCCTCGGCCATGGCGCCGCATGGCAGGCTGCCGGTATCGCCAGACATCTCCGGGTCCCAAACATCCCAGTGCAGACTCATGCCTCGATGATCCAGCACGGGTTGCAGCCTGTGCCTGAAACGTGCCAGAAGGACACCCAATGGTTCATTTCGGCTATCCATGGAATCCACAATCAGCCGTAGATCGAGCAGGCATTGTTCTGCGTTGCTGCGAATCGCCGGGTTCGTGCCGAGATCGGTCAGGCTGATCAGCTGCACCAGCTGGCTGCCGACATCATCATGCAATGCCTCCGCTATGCGCCTACGCTCCAGCTGTACCTCTCTCGATGGACGTACGCTTTTACGTCTGCGCCACAGCACGCTGCGATATGCAAGAGGCAACAACCAGGCGACAGCCGCCATGCAGCCCCCCGCACCTAGCGCCGCAGTCCACCAGGCAGCTGAATTGAACACCGCTCCAGTCTGCAAAAGCAAGGGCAGCCACAGCAGCAGCTGAACACTCCACAGTAGCAGCTGCCAGACGTAGGACATGGTGAATGCGTTCACAGACGCTGGCGCCTAGAACCAGCCACGCAAGTAGGCGAAACGCACGGCTTGTGCTCGGGTGCGCACCTGGAGTTTGCGATAGATGTTCTTGATGTGCGTGTTGACCGTCATGGTGCTGATCTCCAACTGCGTGCCGATCTCTGCACTGGTATTGCCGCTGGCAACCATACGCAAGACCTCGCATTCGCGGCTGGAGAGCCTGTCGGACATATCAGAGCCCGGAATGGCTCCGGTGGCCGGCCGCTTGTCATACCGCTGCAACAGCCGCCTGGCGAGACTGGGGGTAATGGATGCACCGCCATTGACGACCTGCAGCACCGCTTGAGGATAGTTGCCAAACCAGGAGTTCTTGACCAGATAGCCGGTTGCACCCAACTCAAAAGCGTGCAGCACCTGCTCTTCCGTCTCCACCACCGAAACCACAATGACCTCGGCCTGCGGGCGCTGGCTTTTCATCACCTCAATCAACTCAAGGCCATCGTCAGCCCCCAGCTTCAGATCCAGCAACATGACATCAAACTCATGTTGACGAATGGCTTTTCTTGCATCCTTGAGGTTGTCCGCCTGCGCGACCACCATGGTGCGCCGATCATTCATGATTTCCTGCGCGATCACCATGCGTAGATGCGCATCATCGTCCACCAACAGCACTCTGACGGGCTTGTCGGGCTGCCCCACCATGTGATCGGGCCACATGGAAGGACTCCCCAGCTCCACAGCCATGGGTCGAAGCATCAAGGCATCACCAGAGTTGTTTGCACTGTTCGGGTCCATTTCTCTCTCCTGGCCAGAGTTGCTTGCCGGGGACTCAGGATGGTGCTCAAGACACCATATAGAAAAAAACTCCCCAGCGCGTCATTAGATAGTTTTTAGCAATTAAAACTGCAACTCAGCGTAAGAAAAAATGCAATTTGAGTAATCACGGTTTTCTGACGACCCTGTTCAAAACCGCCAATTCCTCATCACAATCGCCCAGGCGACCTAAAACTGAACATCCAGAGAGCCTGCCGCGTGCCAGTCGATAGATGCCTGACGCAGCACCATGTCGATGTCCATGCCCAGCGCCAGTCCAGTTTCAGCAGGGAATGTCACTGCCAGCTGGCGCTCACCCCAGTTAAGCGCGCGAGTCGATGCTCGCCAGACGGCCAGATGCAGCACCCCCGTCAAAGGCTCGAATACAGGCTGCTCCATCGGCGCATGCATGAACTGAAAGGCATCGCTGATCAGCTCTGGAAAATTCCACTGCCGCGCCAAATGGGCCGTAATCTGCCCCGAGCAATAGCCCATCAGCTGCATCTCCACCTGGGGGCGCTTGGGATGCATGGGCTCCAACAGCTCGGAAAGTCTGAAGAAAGTGTCTGGGTCGGCAGCCTGCAGCAACAGCTCTCCCAGGCCATGCAGCAGTCCCAACGTATATGCCTGCGAGGCGTTGGCCTGAACCGACATTGCAAGCGCGCGCGCCATGCGTGCCGTGTCCAGGCTGTAGCGCCAGAAATTCGCCAGACTCCAGCCTGCCGAGACATGAGATGCACTGACTGGAGCCGCCTTTTGCACCAATTGTCGCAACTGAACCGGCGCCAGCAGCACCAGTGCTTCGGGAATGCTGTGAACGCGTTGCCCCAGCAGATGCGCTGGCCCATTGGCCGCTGCCAGCAGACGAGCGGTCAAGACCGGATCGGTGGAAAACAATTGCACCAGACTGCGCATGCCGGGCTCTGGCTTGCGCAGTTCACTCGACAGCAGCGCAACGACGCGCGGCTGGCTTGGCAGCAATACATGCTGCTCCAGCAGAGTTGCCAGACTCAATGGTTTGACGCGGCTCATCTGGGTCAAAGGCGATAGCAAGGCTGTCGCCACCACGAAACGAACAGGAGTGGGCTCATAGGAATGTCAGAGCTTTTCATCTCTATTCAATTGCACAGGCTGGCCCATGACCAACTGGCTGGCAAGCTTGCGTGTCAGGGGTTGTAACACGGAAAAGTGATCAGCCCCCTGAACCGAGACGCAATGCAGCTGATTCGATTTTCGTGCGGCGCACATATTGTCAAGGCTGTTGATATTGCCGGGGCTCTTGCTGCCCTCGATGATCCACGTCGGACTCTTTATGGCATGCAGCCAGTAGACAGGCGAACGCAAGCGCTTTTCATCCGCCGAGATCAAACCCCATTTCACAGGCCAGCCATAGCCGCTGACCTCGTCCACAGGGCCAAACGCGAACACCCCCTGAACTGGCAACCCTGCCGTCGCCGTCAGCAAAGCCAGCGTGGCTCCGGTGCTGTGCCCACCGAGATAGATGCGTGCCGGGTCGACATAAGGCAGCTGTGCGGCCTGCAGGATGGCTGCAGCCACATCCTGCACTTCCCCCCAGAAATACTCACGCTGGCCGGGATTGTCATTGCCGCCGCGCAATGTGGGAAACAGCATTGCCATGCCAGCCTTGCGAAAAGCACTGGCGCTTTGGTCATTGGCGGCTGGCCCTTCGCTCCAGAAATCGTCCAGGCTATTGGTGTCTCCTCCCGTCAGCCAGACCATCAAAGGCAGCTTCTTCCCATCCCTGGGGTCCGGAGTGACAAAGGCATTGAGTTTCAGGTCCCCGCTCTGATAGCTCATGGAAACAAACAGCTGGGAAGGCGGCGTAGGCATCGGCTGGATGGGCGTATGTGCCGCCGCCAACAAGGCTGTCGCAATCTGTGTTGTCTTGCCCAAGCGAGCCTGCATCAGGTTCTGCAGAGCGATTTCACCAGAAGCGATCTGTTGCTCAACCACCTGCTCGATCTGGACCTGCTCCGCGCGCTGGCTCTCGTGCAGCTTGCGAGCGGCAGCGTGACGCACTTTGGCCGTCTCATGCTCTGCCATAGCAGCACGCGTGATGCAGCGCCGTTGTTGATCTATGTTGATGCCCTCTTCCTGGGCCTTGTCGACCTGGGCAAGATTGAGCTTGACGGTATGACAAAAGTCATCGCTCTCTGGCGCCAGGGATGGTGGCCAGGCCAAGGCTGCAGGCTGCTGGGCATGGGCCTTGTTTTTGATTTTGTCCAACGATATCCAGCCGCGCGATGCCATCTTGGCGCCGATAAAGACCACCAAAATTGCCACCCCTATGGCCGGCAGTATCACCCGCCCCCTCGCTTTGCGCATTGATGTGCTCCCACAAAAAGGCCGCCTGTAATATGAATTAAGTGGCGGCCTGATAGGAGATTATTTCTTTAATCCCTGCAACTTCGCAAAGGCTGATGCCATGGCGTTTTGCTCTGTGGGCTGGTTGCCACGCTGGGGTTGTGCATAGCCACCACGGTTGCCGCCGCCATAGCTGTTGCCGCGGCCTGCGCCTTCAAAGCGGTTGTCGCGCGGGCCGTCTCGGCGCGCAGGCGCCGCATCGAGCTTCATGGTCAGGCTGATGCGCTTACGGTCCACATCGACTTCCAGCACCTTGACCTTGACGATCTGCCCAGTCTTGACCACTTCACGCGCATCTTCGATGAACTTGTGACTCATCTGACTCACGTGCACCAGACCATCCTGGTGCACGCCCAGATCCACGAACGCGCCGAACTGGGCCACGTTGCTGACCGTGCCTTCCAGCGTCATTCCTTCCTTCAGGTCCTTGATGTCTTCCACACCATCATTGAAGCGGGCGACGACAAAGTCGGGACGCGGGTCGCGGCCGGGCTTCTCCAGCTCGCCAAGAATGTCCTTGATGGTCACAGCACCAAATTTTTCATTGGCAAACTGTTCAGGCTTCAAAGACTTGAGCACCTCGCCACGACCCATGATCTGGTCCACGGGCTTGCCGGTAGAGACAATAATCTGCTCCACCACAGGATAGGTTTCGGGGTGAACGCCTGTCATATCGAGCGGATTGTCCCCACCACGAATGCGCAGAAAGCCTGCGGCCTGCTCGAAAGTCTTAGCCCCCAGACCGGCCACCTCCATCAGTTGCTTGCGGTTCTTGAACGAGCCATTGGCATCGCGCCAGCGCACCACCGACTTGGCGACCGAACCCGACAGGCCTGATACGCGCGTCAGCAGCGGAGCCGAAGCGGTGTTCAAGTCCACTCCCACGGAGTTCACGCAATCCTCGACCACGGCATCCAGCTGGCGCGCCAGCTCGCTCTGGTTCACATCGTGCTGGTACTGGCCCACACCAATGCTCTTGGGGTCGATCTTGACCAGCTCGGCCAGCGGATCCTGCAGGCGGCGGGCAATCGATGCCGCACCACGCAGGCTCACGTCGATATCGGGCATTTCCTGCGCCGCAAACTCACTGGCCGAATAGACCGAAGCCCCGGCCTCGCTCACCACCACCTTCTCGATCTTCTTGTCGGCCTTGGTGGCTATCTTGATGAGATCCGCCGCCAGCTTGTCGGTTTCGCGGCTGGCTGTGCCGTTGCCGATGGCAATCAGATTGATATCGTGCTTTTCCACCAGACGGGCGAGCGCGGCCAGCGAGCCATCCCAGTCGCGGCGCGGCTCATGCGGGTAGATGGTTGTGGTGTCCACCAGCTTGCCCGTGCTGTCCACCACGGCCACCTTGACGCCGGTGCGAATGCCGGGATCCAGGCCGATCACGGCCCGCTGGCCGGCGGGTGCCGCCAGCAGCAGGTCACGCAGATTGTCGCCAAACACCTTGATCGCCACCTTCTCGGCGTCTTCGCGCAGGCGGCTGAACAGGTCGCGCTCGGTGGACAGGCTCAGCTTCACGCGCCATGTCCAGGCAACGCATTTACGAATCAGATCGTCAGCGGCGCGCTTGGCATGGCTCCAACCCAGGTGCAGCGCAATCTTGCCCTCAGCAAGGCTGGGTTGGCCCGGTTCAGGCTCGACTGGTTGCACCAGCTTGGCTTCGAGAACCTCCAGTGCACGGCCGCGGAACACGGCCAGCGCACGGTGCGAGGGCACGCGGCCAATGGGCTCGTCGTATTCGAAATAGTCGCGAAACTTGGCGACCTCGGGGTCGCTTTCGTTCTTGCTCTCGACCTTCTTGGACTTGAGCAGGCCTTCATCCCACAGCCATTCGCGCAGCTTCTGCACCAGCGCCGGGTCCTCGGCCCAGCGCTCGGACAGGATGTCGCGTACGCCGTCCAGCACTGCAAAAGTGGTGCTGAAGTCGGGGCCGGGCTTGCCGTCGTCCAGCGTCGTCGCAGGCTTGCAGAAAGCCTCGGCTTCCTTGTGCGGGTCCAGCGTGGGGTCGGCAAACAGCTTGTCGGCCAGCGGCTCGATGCCGAACTCCTTGGCAATCTGACCCTTGGTGCGGCGCTTTTGCTTGAAGGGCAGGTAAATGTCCTCCAGCTCCTGCTTGGTCGGTGCACTGGCAATCGCCAGGCGCAGCGCATCGGTCAGCTTGCCCTGCTCGTCAATGGCCTTGAGCACCGTTTCGCGGCGGTCGTCCAGCTCACGCAAATAGGTCAGGCGCTCGTCCAGCGTGCGCAGCTGCGTATCGTCCAGACCGCCCGTGGCCTCCTTGCGGTAGCGGGCCACAAACGGAACCGTGGCGCCACCATCGAGCAACTCCACTGCCGCGCTCACCTGCTGCGGCTTGACATTCAGTTCTTGAGCAATCTGACCAATGATTTTTTGCATTCGATATTCGCCCCACGGCGTTCAACACAGGAAGCCGATGAGTTTGCCATAGGCATGCCGCCAGACCGCCCTAGATATCTGGCAGAAGTGCAAGCAAACCTTAAAAACTATGCTTTCCATAGCTGCTTTCCATTGATGAGAAAGCGTGGAAGGCCAATTTCATTAGAATTATTGCGACATGACCGATACCTTCCAGGACGATTTTTTTGCCGATGAGCTGCCTCCCTCCGGAGACGGCGCCGGCAAAGCACCGCCTGAAGAAGCGCCGCAGGCCGATGGCCCAGGTGAACGCAAACCCAGACGCGGCGCGATTGCCCTGGCCCCGGCAGCCGCGCAGTACCAGGAGCTGGCCGCACAACTGCCACCCCTGCTGCGCATGGGCGTCTCGACCTGGTCCTATCCGGGCTGGGAGGGCTTGGTCTGGGACGGAGCCTATGACAGCAGCGTGCTGGCCAAAAAAGGCCTGACGGCCTATCACCGGCACCCGTTGCTGCGCACCGTCTGCGTCGACCGCACCTTCTGGAGGCCGCTGACGGCCAGCCAATATGCCGCCTTTGCCGCTCAGGTCGATGCCGACTTCCGCTTTGTCGTCAAATGCCCGGCTGGCATTACCGATGCCCAGGTACGCAGCGAGGAAGGTAAGCCGCGCGAAGCCAACCCCGCGTTTCTGGACCCTGGCCTGGCCATAGAGCATTTCGTGGAACCCACTCTCGAAGGTCTGGGCAGCAAACTGGGCGTTCTGGTCTTTCAGCTCAGCCCCCTACCCTGGAATCTGCTCAGCCGCCCTGCCCTGTTGATGGACAAGCTGGGCCTGCTGCTGGCCACCGTGAAACAGGCGCTGCAAGCACATCCGCAGGTCGTCGTTGCCGTCGAGGTGAGAGACCCTGAACTGCTGACCTCGGCACTGGCCCAGACACTCAAGCTCCATGACGCGACCTATTGCTTAGGGCTGCACGGCAAGATGCCTCCCATCGAAGAGCAGTTGCCCACGTTGCGTGCCTTGTGGCCCGGGCCGCTGGTGTGCCGCTGGAATCTGAATCGCCTCTTTGGCGCTTATGGCTATGCCGATGCCCAGAAGAAGCACCAGCCGTTCAACGAGATCCTCAGCGAAGACCTGCATACCAGGGAGCGGCTGGCCCGCACGATTGCCGGCATCACCGGTGCCGGTCAACCCGCTTTTGTGACCATCAGCAACGATGCCGAGGGATGTGCCCCACGCTCGATAGCGCTGCTGGCGCAGGCACTTGCGAGTCTTGCAGACCCTAGCCCGGACAAGCATCCGCGCTCGCCGTCCTGAATTGATACTAAAAATACCATCAAACGTTTACCAGAAAAGCGCTGATAGCTATCAAAATAAACAAAGCCCGACAGCATCGAGTCTGTCGGGCTTTGTTTTGATAAGGAGCCGAATCAGCCTTGCAGCGCCGCCAGCGGGTGAGAATGCGCAGGCCAGGGGCTGTCAAAGAACGCCTGCCACTCGGCATCGCTCACCTCTTCGATGCTGGCAGGATTCCAGCGCGGGCTGTGGTCCTTGTCCACCGCCAATGCGCGGATGCCCTCCACGGTTTCGCTCCGACCCGGGCGCAGATAAAAGCAGTGGCGCACCATATCGCGCTCCATGCGCAGATCTTCAGCCAGAGTCATCTGGCGTGCGCGACGGATTTGCTCCAGCACCACATGCAGCATCAGCGGAGAGCGCTTGCGCAGCGTAGCAGCTTCGGCCTGGGCCCAGTCGCTGCCGGCCTGCAAGGCCTTGACAATGGCCGCCACCGTGGGCTGGGAGAAGCAGGTGTCGATTTCAGCACGGTGCGCCACCACCTTGGGTTCGGCGCTCACAAAGCGGGAGCGCACCACGGCATTGAGCGCCTCCACATTGGCAAAATCCGTGGTCGCCAGGGTCTCCCACAGCTCTGCCTGCTGTTCGGCGGGAATGCAGCCATCGGCCAAACCAAAAGCCAGGGCATCGCCCGCACCGATGGTATCGCCGGTCAAGGCCAGCCATTCGCCCACGGCACCGGGGCAGCGCGAGAGGAAGTAGCCTCCCCCCACATCGGGGAACAGGCCAATGGCCGTCTCGGGCATGGCCATCTTGGTGCGTTCGGTCACGATGCGCAGCGAGCCGCCCTGGCTGATACCCATGCCGCCGCCCATGACGATGCCATCCATGAAAGCGATATAGGGTTTGCCAAAGCTGTGGATCAGATGGTTGAGCGCATATTCCTCGGTGAAGAAATCTTCGAGTTGAGGATTGCCACTGCTGCCGGCCGAATGCAGAAAGCGGATGTCACCACCCGCGCAAAACGCCCCGAACACCCCTTCCTTGTTGCTGCCACGAATGGCCACGCCCAGAATCGAGTCGTCTTTTTGCCAGGCCAGCAAAGTGCCCAGCAGATCGCGCACCATGCCCAGAGACAGCGCGTTGAGCGCCTTGGGACGGTTGAGCGTAATCATGCCCAGCTTGCCACGGACTTCGGCAATCACATCGGACATATCGGCGCTCGGGGTGGGGGTCATTGTCTTGCTCCTTGAATCAATTCCATGCTGGTCGCCAATCGGTCGCCAGGCCATGCGCACCGATTATGCGGGTGCACTCCGCGCAAGCAGGGACAAGGACGTGACAAATACCGCCAGCATCTGCAGCCACAAAGCCCGAACGGTCTGCAATGCTGACTAATATGGGAACCGTGCCTGGCTGCAGCTTCACCAGTTTCTGCGGCCCATCTTCTGCCTCATGAACGATCTGCCACCACCGCCCGAAACCCCTCGCGAAGAACCGCATCTGGAGCCCAAACAGCTTTCCGCGCCGCTGCGCTATCTGCTCATTGCTTTTGCGCTGGTTTGCGTGATATTGGGGCTGATAGGCGCCGTGGTTCCCGGCATGCCCACCACGGTATTCATACTGATGGCCGCCTGGGCGGCGGTGCGCAGCTCGCCCAGGCTGCACCGCTGGCTCTATGCGCACCGTGTGTTCGGCCCACTGCTGCACAACTGGGACACCGGTGGCAAGGTCAGCCGCCGCGCCAAATGGACGGCAACCGTCAGCATGGGCGCCAGCAGCCTGCTGATTCTGTATTTTTCGTACAAGCCATGGCTCACTGCGATGACGTTGAGCATCATGGCCTGCGTGCTGCTCTGGTTGTGGCTCAGGCCCGAGCCGTAGAGGCAGGGCCGGCTCCAAGCAACGATGCCGGCAGCCCCGGGGCTTTCTTTGAAGCAGAGAGCAGAAATAGAAAAAGGCCCGTGATTTTCATCACAGGCCTTTTCAATTTGGTCGGAATGGCGGGATTCGAACTCGCGACCCCTTGCACCCCATGCAAGTGCGCTACCAGGCTGCGCTACATTCCGTGTCGATGACGCTATTGTAACCGATTTTCGACCATCTTTTGGGAAGGCCGCAACTCGAGCAGTTGCTCGGTTATCAACCACGACGGTCATCTAACGCTGCAGGTTTCATAGCGAACCTCGCAGCGGCATTGAAAAAGGCCTGTGATTTGCATCACAGGCCTTTTCAATTTGGTCGGAATGGCGGGATTCGAACTCGCGACCCCTTGCACCCCATGCAAGTGCGCTACCAGGCTGCGCTACATTCCGTGTCGATAGGATGAATTATATGGAGGAAAAACACCCTCCCCTGGGAAAACGCGCACTTTTTTCAAAAAAGTACCAAACAGGTGCTGAAAGCCGCAGGCCTGAGATCAACGCACGCCCGGCCACATAAGCGCTGCGCGCGCGCAGCACACTCCGGCAAATCGCAAGCCCTGCTCAGGGCTTGACCAAGACTGCCCAAGAGAACGACAAGAGTGGGCGCTTCAGCGATTCCAAGCAGGCATCCATCGCCGAGCCACACCTGTTCCATACGCTGACACTGTCATCGCCGGACCTCCTGATCAAACCAGGCTCACCAGGAATGACTGTTATTCCTTGATCACGGAACCATCAGCACTCACTCTCATTCGACGGGCCTCCCCCAGCCGCTTTGCACGGCAATATCGATAGCACCAATACAGTGCATACAAGAGATTTCCCTGAGTCCTTGAGGTAAAAAAAACCACTGTCATATCGCTGAAAAGATGATTTCATCGGCATCCGCGGAACTGCAGAGCAAGCTGTATACAAACCCCCGCTATATTTCAAAACGTAAATCCAATATCTAACTCGAGAGGACACTCATGAAGACCGCTTTTATCGCCATGGCTGCAGCCCTGGCCTGCTCCGGCGCCGCTTTTGCCCAGAGCAATGTGCAACTGACGGGCCTGGCCGATATGTATGCCGGCTCCGTCAAGATGGCCGGCCAGGACCGCAAGGGCGTTGTCGGCTCCGGCGGCATGACCACTTCCTGGTGGGGCCTGAAGGGTACGGAAGACCTGGGCGGCGGCCTGAAGGTCGATTTCAACCTCACCGCTTTCATGCGCATGGACACGGGTGAACCCGGCCGCTTCCCTGGCGACACCTTTTTCTCGCGCGATGCCAATATCGGCCTGAACGGCAACTTCGGCCGCATCGGCCTGGGCCGCGACAAGGCGCCTAACTTCCTGCCCACCATTCTGACCAACCCCTTCGGCGACTCGTTCACCATCTCGCCTCTGGTGCTGCATGCGAACACGCCCACCTTCGGAGTCTGGGACAGCTCCCGTCTGACCACGCCCGCCGACACCGGCTGGAGCAATATGCTGGTCTACACGACACCTAACTTCGGCGGTCTGACTGCCAATGTCTACTACCAGTTCGGCGAGCAAACAACTCCTGGCAACAAGAGCAAGAAGAACGTCGGCGTGAACGCTCTGTATTTCAGCGGTCCTCTGAGCCTGACGGCCTTCTACGAGCGCGACCAGATCACCAACCCCGGCAGCGGCACAGTCATGCCCACCAAGAGCGACTGGATGGTCGGCGGCAGCTACAACTTCAACGTTGTGAAGCTCTACGCCACCTACGGCCAGGCCAAGGTCAAGGATCTGGATACTAAGAGCAAGACCTACTCGCTGGGTCTGGACATTCCGGTCTCCGGCACCCCCGGCACTGTGAAGGCAGCCGTAGCCCGCACCAAGTACGAAGCAGCCACCGACGCCACACGCACCACCGCAACCCTGGGTTACGACCACTTCCTGTCCAAGCGCACCGATGTCTACACCGCTCTGATGTACGACCGCGTGACTGATGCCAACCCCAAGACCGGCACCAGCCTGATCGCCGGTATCCGTCACCGTTTCTAAGCACTGGACTCGAGCGGGCCTCTGGCTCGCCATCCATAAAAAAGCGAGGCCTGAGCCTCGCTTTTTTATTTCCGAGCCTATGACCGGCGGCCTGTTCACTTGGGCGCGGATGTCTCCAACAGCTTCAGCCGACGCTGCAACTGCGCCTGCTGTTCCGCATCGCCGCTCTGCTGCGCTGCCTTGAGCTGCAGCAGCAACCAGGCCATCAAAGGCCTGCGCCAGCCTTGCTCGGAAGCGGTATCGACGCCTTGCTGGAGCAGGGCTGGGCCGGCAGCTCCACCACGCAGCAGCACGCCCGCCGCTACCAGTCTCGATAGCGGATCCTTGATCTCGGCCACAGCTACCGCACCTGAGGCGCCGCCGAGCAGTTGCCGCGCCACGGCACGCTGTGCCTCTGGCAATAGCTCTGTATCACCCGCTTGCGGCCGGGCCTGCAGGTAACGGGCATAGGCTTGTTCTTGCTGGCCCGCATCCTGCGCCAGCGCCTCATAGGCCGGACAGGCATTCCAGTCCAAGCTGGCCACTTGCGCTGCGCAGCGCATCAACTCCAGTTTGGCGGCCTGTGCGGGTTGGCCGGTGCTGGCCACGGCATCACGTGCCTTCTGCCACTGCAGCGCCTCCACACGCTGCTGTCCCTGCAAATAGGCCTGGGTGGCTTTCTGCGCCGCAGCTTCGGCGCTCAACGCCCAATCCGGTGCCGGAGGGTGGCTGCCGCAGGCTGAAATCGCTATGACAAATATAGCAGCCATCGCCTTCCCATAATGGCCTAGAGTTTGTTTTTGCTTGATTTTTTGCTTCATGGCAGCTTCAACTCCGGCTTGTGGGAAAACGGCCATTTGCGCTGCAGATCGTTGAGCACGGACTCCAGTCGGAGCAGATTGCTTTCCACCTCGGCGCGCAGCGCGCCCAGATCGGTCGAGGCCTCGCGGGCATTGCCGCCCACCACCTGCATATCGGCCAGCACGGCGTCAACCTTGGCCATGCTTTTGCGCGTATCGGCCAGCAAACCATTGAGCTGCTCCATGGTGGCCTTGACCTGGGGCATGACGCCATTCGCATCAAAGACCTGGCTGTCGGCGCGCGCCACCATCCGATCCATGCGTCCGAGCAGGGAATTGGCATGCTCCAGCATCTGGCCCACCTTCTTCGCTTCCTCATCGCTGCCCAGCACCGCGCCCAGAACTCCGCCCTGGCCCTGCATGCGCTCGGCCAGCTTGCGCACTTCGGCCAACGATCCGCCCAATGCCGAATCTGTGGCGGTCAGAGCTGCCACATTGGCCAGCACCTCCTTGGCGGAACTGATGATCTGAGGCAGCTCTGCCGTAGCATCACCGCTGAGCACGGGCCGCACAGAGTCCGGCGGTAGCGGTGCATCGCCCAGCATGCCGGTATAAGCCTTGATGGTAGTGCCGCCCACCAGTCCCTTGACCAAGGTGAACACGCTGGACTGGCGCAGCCAGTGGGCATCCTTTTCGGTCACATCGACCAGAATGCGGACCGAGCCGTCCTCGGCCAGCTCTATCTTGCGCACGCGGCCTATGGGAAAGCCCGAGAACGTCATATCCATACCCACGACCACGCCTTCGGAGTCATCGGCCGTCAGCACCAGACGCTGCGTGGGCTCGAACACTCCACGCGCGTAGAGCAGATAAGCGGCAGCACTCAGAATCAAGATCAGGGTCAGCGCCAGCAGCGCGGCTGCCTTGGCGCGCAGGTGCGCGACGGGTTTGAGGCTGAGCAACTCCTCGTCAATCAGTTGCTCCTCAGCCATACGCGTTTCGCTCATGGCTCCATCCTTTTCAGTAATAGTTGCCCATGAGCGAGATCACCTCGATCAGGAGCAACACGGCAAACATGCGTGCAAAGCCACCCAGCTCCGCCCCGCCCTGCCTGTGTCGCGCAACAGGCGTGTACATGGCAGAGGCCAGCGGCATGACGGCCACCGTGAGACTGAAAAACCAGGTCTTGAGCACGAACACCAACGTCAGCGACGGTGTGAAGATCTGGCCAAAGATGCGTGTGTACGCACCAAACCCGGCCAGGCTGAAGCCATAGACGCTCAGATACACGGTGACCAAGGCAACGATGCAGCTGAGTGCGGCCAGCGTGATTGCGGCAAACACGCCCGCCGCCGCACGCGGCACCAGCGCCGCACGGACAGGGTCAATGCCTTGCGTCTTCCACTTCGCGAGCTGGCCCTGCATACGCATCTGCACCACCTGCACGCCGGCTGGAATGGTGCAGCGCATGGCCACAAACAGTGCAGCCGTCAGCGGTATCAGCTCGATCACCATCACCCGCACCACCAGATCCAGCGCATAGCGCGACAGGCCGTAACTTTGTGCGGTGACAATGACGATGCGCGCAATTACCGCACACAGCAGGGCCGCCAGCGCGGTAAAGCCTGTGAGTATGGGGGCGGTCTGCGCAAACATCTGCTGGGCCAGCATGGCCCGCCCGCGCTTCTGGTAGCTCGACGGCGAGCTGACCAGCACCAGCAGCACGGCTGTCAGATAAATGCTGCGCCACCACGCCAGGGCCTGCGCGCCCAGCGCGGCCCAGATCCGCCCCGGCAGCTTGATGGTGGTTTCACTCCAACTCATGCAGGAATGATAGCGTCCACTTCAGGGTGCAGGCGCAGCCACCACTGTTGCAGTCTGTCAGACATGGCGCTTTGCTGCAGCGCTGCCCTGCAGGCCTTCAGGCAAGGGCTCATCGGCCTGGGCATGCAAGGCCTCGATGATGTGGCAAAAACTGTCCGAGCCGTCGCACTGGCTGCGCAGCTGCATCAACTCGTGCTCCAGCGCCTGCAGCTCGGCCAGCCGCTCGCGCACATGACCTAGATGGGCGTCCAGGGTCTTGTTGGCAGCCACGCAATCGGCCTTGCGTGCACCATCAAGCGCCAATAGGGTTCGGACCTCGTCGAGCGACATATCCATGGCCCGGCACAGCCGGATAAAACGCAGACGGTGCACATCGACATCGGTATAGAGCCGGTACTGGTTGTCCTCGCGCACGCCGGGCGAGAGCAGTTGCTCCTTCTCGTAGTAGCGGATATTGGCCGCTGCGATGCCGGAACGCTTGGCTGCCTCGCCAATGCGCCAGCGCGGAATATCGTGCGAATTGAGGGACATGCTTGACCTTAAAGTGACTTTATTGTTTTCAATACTGCCATGAAGCAAGAAAGCCTGTCTACCCACGCCCATGGCGGCGGCCACAATGGTCATTCACATGATCACGATCATGAGCATGACCATGCCCATGCGCCCGCCACGTCCAAACCCGTCGCCGCCACCGCTGCATCGAGCTGCGGCACGGGCTGCTGCGCACCGTTTTCCATCAGCGAGCCGGCCAAGAGCCAGGGTCATGATGAAGGCGACGGTCATGACCATGCTCACGACCATGGCGTGCTGCCCGGCTGGCCGCGCATCTACGCTGCTCTGGCGGCGGCTCTGGCGGCCGAGGCCTGCCACTGGTTTGGCGGCGACGGCGCCAACTCGACGCTTCAATACCTGGGCATGGCACTGGCCGTGCTGGGCATAGCGCTGTCGGGTCTGGGCGTCTACAAGGCCGGTCTCAAGGATCTGCTGCGCTTCAAGCTCGGGATTCATGCACTGATGGCCGTAGCCGTCACGGGCGCCTTCATCATCGGCCAATGGCCCGAAGCCGCCATGGTCATGGCCCTTTATGCAGCGGCCGAGCGCATCGAAGACCAGGCCATGGACAAGGCCCGCCTGGCCATCCGCAACCTGCTGCAGCTGGCGCCAGAGACCGCCGATGTGCTGCAACCCGACGGCAGCACCCAGCGCATGGCCGCCAGCGAGGTGCCTCTGGGCGCCGTGCTGCGTGTGACGCCAGGCGCTCGCGTCCCACTCGACGGCCTGGTCACCGAGGGCGAAAGCTCGGTCAACCAGGCCCCCATCACGGGCGAGAGCGCGCTGGCGCACAAAGGCCCGGGCGACGAGCTGTATGCAGGCTCCATCAACCAGGACGGCGAGCTGCACCTGCGCGTGACCGCGCCGGCCAGCGACAGCCTGATTGCTCGCATCGTCCATGCCGTGGAGCAGGCGCAATCCTCCAAGGCCCCCACCCAGCGCTTTGTCGACCGCTTCGCCGAGATCTACACCCCCATCGTGCTGGTGCTGGCGATTGCCCTGGGCCTGCTCGCCCCCTGGCTGCTGGACTGGAGCTGGCATCAGGCCGCTTACCAGGCCTTGGCCCTGCTGGTCATCGCCTGCCCCTGCGCCCTGGTACTGTCCACCCCCGTCACTGTGGTCAGCGCGCTCACGGCTGCGGCCAAGCGCGGCATTCTCATCAAAGGCGGCAGCGCGCTGGAGTCGGCCCGCCAGCTCAAGGCCATTGCACTCGACAAGACCGGCACGCTGACCACGGGCTCGCCCAGGCTGGTGGACTGGCAGGGCTGGAATGCAGCGGGCAGCGATGAAGCCGCAGCCCGCGCCTATGCGCTGGCATCGCGCTCCGACCACCCGGTATCGCGCGCGATTGCCCAGGGACTGGAGACCCAGGTCGGCAAGGACTTTGCCGAAGCACAGCAATTGCAGGCCCTGCCCGGCCGCGGTGTGCAGGCCCAGATCGGTGCTGAACACTGGACGCTGGCCAATCTGCGCTGGGTGGGCGAGCAAGGCTGGGACAGCGCCGAACTCAAGGCTGCGCTAATGCTGCAGGAGCAACAGGGCCGCACCGTCACCCTGCTGGCCAACGAGCAGGGCGTGCAGGCGCTGTTTGCCGTGGCCGACCCGCTGCGTCCCCAAGCCAAGGCAGCCGTGGCCCAGCTGCAGGCGCTAGGTGTCAAGCCCATTGTGCTCAGCGGCGACAACAGCGCCACCGTGCGCACGGTGGCCGCTGAAGCGGGCATCAGCGATGCGCGCGGCAATATGCTGCCCGAGGACAAGCTCAAGACCCTGAGCGAGTTGCAGCGCGACATCGGCCCCACGGCCATGACAGGCGACGGTATCAACGACGCGCCGGCACTGGCCCAGGCCGATATAGGCTTTGCCATGGGCGGCATGCATGCCACCGACATGGCCATGGAGACCGCCGATGTGGTGCTCATGAACGACGACCTGCGCCGCATCCCCGAGGTGGTTGATCTCTCGCAGCGCGCACACAGCGTGCTCTGGCAGAACATCAGCCTGGCCCTGGGCATCAAGCTGGCCTTCTTCGTTCTGGCCGTCAGCGGCAATGCCAGCATGTGGCTGGCCGTGCTGGCCGATATGGGTGTGAGCCTGCTGGTGGTCGCCAATGGCCTGCGCCTGCGCCATTGGGGTAACAGGCCTGAGAATGCATGAAATTCGACTTTAGCCCTTGATGGGCAAGCGCAAGCAGCTATCTAATTTACGATTTACTGCACCGGGCGGGGAACTAAACCCCGCCCTTCGCTATCATTCAGCCCATGCGTCGCTTTTTCTCCTTATTCCTGGTTTTGCTGCTGGCCCTGCGCGGCCTGGCAGGCGATGCCATGGCCATGGAGCAGAACACCGACCAGGCCCATCACATGGGACATGCACTGGTGCAGACGCAAAGCCTGGATGAAGTGGCCGCCATGGCAGCCGCTGTGCACCACGCGCATGCAAACCTCGCGACCGACGCACAGCCGCATCACGATATGGCCGCGTCCCACAAGGCAGGCCCTGCAGGGGCCGTCAGCTGTAGCGCCAAGGTCGCCGACAGCGACTGCCACCAGCATGAAGGCCATTGCACGGCCTGCGGCATCTGCCACTCGACGCTGGCCAACCCCGAATTGCTGACGCTTCACTCCAGCCTCCCACTGGCCGCCCAGCCGGCCCATGGTGCAGCGCGCTTTGCCAGCGCCGCACCTGCCGAACTCGTCAAACCACCGATTTCTGCGCTCTGACGCCCTAGGTGCGTCCGCATTTTGATGGCAGCCACCGTGCTAGCTGTCTAGTTTCGAGCCGTCAAACGCGCATAACTGCGGACCTTCTCCCGGTTTTAGACGACAGGAATCCCCTATGCGCCAAGCGCATCCTCTTTCTTTGACAGCCATGGCTTTGCTCATGGCCGGCGTCAGCCCTCCAGTCCTGGCCCAGACGCCCGAGCCGGCTCCCCCGGCCGCCCGATCCCCAGCCAATGGCAACCGCGTTTTCGATCCCGACGCTCCTACGCTGGCGCTGCAGCATCGGCCACTCGCGGCAGGTGCTGCCATCGTGAACCAACCCGGCGACTGGAAGGCCGCCAATGCTGCCGTGGGCGAGTTCCCGCGCGGCCATGGCGATGTGCTCAGGTGGGAGAAATCCCAGGGCAATGCCTCCGGCGCAGCCCCGGACAGCGGTGCGTCCGCTCATCAGCAACATCACGGAGGCCAGCCATGAAGCGCCTTGCATTCAAAACCGGCCCCTTGCTCGCCGCACTGGCGCTGGCCGGCTGCGCCAGCATCTCGCCCGACGGACTGCGCGGCGATGTGGCCAGACATACCGAAGGCAGGCTGCCTGCTGGCGCGCAGCTGCCGTCGCCGGACGCCCAGGCCCTGCAGGATGCGCAGACCCAGATTGCCGACTGGCTCAAAGCCCCAGTCGATGCAGACACCGCCGTGCGCATCGCCCTGCTCAACAACCCCGGTCTGCAGGCCCAACTGGCGCAGCTCGGTATTGCCGACGCGCAGCGCGTGCAGGTCCTGACCCTGCCCAACCCCAGCTTTACCTTCGGCCGCTTTCGCAACGGCCACGAGCGCGAGATCGAGCGCCAGCTCAGCTTTGGCCTGGTGCAGCTCATCACCCTGCCCTGGCGCAGCCGCTGGCAGGGCTGGCAGATGGAGCAGGCCACTCTGACGGCCGCCCAGCAGGTGCTGCTGCTGGCCTCCGACACACGGCGCGCGTGGCTGCGCGCCGTGGCCGCCGAGCAGGCTCTGGCCGCCAACGAGCGCATGCATGAGGCCGCAGCCCTGGGCGGCGAGCTGGCCCGCCGCATGGCCCAGGTCGGCAACTTCAGCAAGATGGACCAGGCCAGAGAGCTGGCCCAACAGCAGCAGGCCGCCGCCCAACTGGCACGCGCGCGCCTGAACGCCCAGCTGGAACGCGAGCAGCTGGCCCGCCGCATGGGCCTGTGGGGGCAGCAACTGGCCTACAAGCTGCCCGCCCAGCTGCCCGCCCTGCCAAAAGCAGCCGAATTGCGCAGCGGCGATGACGCCGAGGCCACAGCGCTGCGCCAGCGGCTGGATCTGGGCGCGCTGCGCCGCGACCTGGATGTAACCGCCGGCCGCCAAGGCTGGGCCACGGTGGGCACCATCTTTGGCGATATCGGCGCCAGCTACAGCAACAACACCAGCACCGAACGAGCCACCGGTCACAGCGACAAGACCCAGGGCTGGGAGTTCGACGTGCCCCTGCCGCTGTTTGACTGGGGCTTTGCCGCACGCGGCATGGCGCGCAACCAGGTGCTGCGCAGCGCATCGCTGCTGCGCGACAACGCCATACGCGCACGCAGCGAAGCACGCAGCAACTGGCTGGCCTACCGCACGGCTTATGACCTGGCCCAGCAGCAGCAGGCAGAGGTGCTGCCCTTGGCCAAGCTGATGCAGGAAGAAACCATCTACCGCTACAACGGCATGTTCATGAGTGTGTGGCAGCTATTGGCCCAGGCCCGCAGCACCACGCAAGCGGTGGTGACCGCCACCGAGGCCCAGCGCGACTTCTGGCTGGCCGAGACCGATCTACGCCTGGCCCTGACCGGCACATCGCCAGGAACCTCCCCCACCGTCAACACTACCGCAGCGCCCGCTGCACAAGCCGAAGCAGGTCACTGATATGCAACGCCGATCCTTTTTCACTGGCGCGGCCACTGCAGTGGCAGCCGCCACAACTTCAATGGCCGTAAGCCGGGTTGCCATGGCGGCCCTGCCCGAACCCGTCATGCAAGGCAGCGCCGACACGGCTGCGCCTCTGACGCCGCCCAACGGTCGCCCCTACCAACCCGTGGTCACGCTCAACGGCTGGACCACGCCCTGGCGCATGAATGCGGGCGTCAAAGAGTTCCACCTCGTGGCTGAGCCCGTGGTGCGCGAGGTGGCGCCCGGATTTTTCGTCAATATGTGGGGCTACAACGGCCAGTCGCCGGGCCCCACGATCGAAGTGGTGGAAGGCGACAAGGTGCGCATCTTCGTCACCAACCGCCTGCCCGAGAGCACCACCATCCACTGGCATGGCCAGCGTCTGCCCAATGGCATGGACGGTGTGGGCGGTCTGAACCAGCCCCACATCCCGCCGGGCAAGACCTTCGTCTATGAGTTCGAGGCGCGCCGCCCCGGCACCTTCATGTACCACCCGCATTCGGACGAGATGGTGCAGATGGCCATGGGCATGATGGGCTTGTGGATCACCCACCCCAAGACAGCCCACCCGCTGATCGACAAGGTGCAGCGCGACTATGCCTTCCTGCTCAGCGCCTATGCGGTCGAGCCCGGCACCATGACGCCGCGCATCAACGAGATGACGGACTTCAATATCTGGACCTTCAACAGCCGCGCCTTCCCCGCCATCAGCCCGCTGGTGGCTCGTCAGGGCGACAAGGTGCGCATCCGCGTGGGCAATCTGACCATGACCAACCACCCCATCCATATCCACGGCCATGAGTTCGAGGTCACGGGCACCGATGGCGGCCCCGTGCCAAAGTCCGCCCGCTGGCCCGAAGTGACGACGGATGTGGCCGTGGGCCAGATGCGCCAGGTGGAATTCATTGCAGACGAACCCGGCGACTGGGCTTTCCACTGCCACAAGAGCCACCACACCATGGGCGCCATGGGTCACGACGTACCCACCATGATCGGCGTGGACCACCGCGGCCTGGTGGGCAAGATCCAGAAGATCGTGCCCGACTACATGCTGATGGGCGAGCGCGGCATGGGCGATATGGGCGCCATGGAAATGCCTCTGCCCGACAACACCTTCCCCATGATGACCGGCCAAGGCCCTTACGGCCCCATCGAGATGGGCGGCATGTTCACCAGCTTCAAGGTTCGCAAAAACCTGGGTGCCAACGACTACGGCGATCCTGGCTGGTACCAGCAGCCCAAGGGCACACGGGCCTATGAATGGCAGGGCGCGCCTTTCGATGCCAAGGCCCCCCGCCAGACCACGCCCGGCACCGCTCCCGGTGCCGCCACCGTACGCAAACCCGAAACCGGCCCCGTCACGGGTACTCACACCCAGCACTGATGCCAGGAGACTCCCATGAAGACTATTCATTTCATAGCTGCCTGCGCCTTGGCAGCATGCACCAGCGCTAGTTTTGCGCATGGAAACAACGCCCATGCCAGCGGTCCCGTGATCAAGGAGCAAAAGCCCTGGGGCATTGCAGCCGAGGCCAGGGAGGCCCAGCGCACCATCACCATCCAGATGACGGACGACATGCGCTTCAGCCCCAGCCATTTCAGCGTGAAAAAGGGCGAAACCCTGCGCCTGCGCGTGGTCAACAAAGGCCTTCTCATGCACGAGATGGTGCTGGGCACCCGGGCATCGCTTGATGAGCACGCGCAGATGATGCTCAAGTACCCTGGCATGGAGCATGCCGAACCCTATATGGCCCATGTCGCCGCAGGCCAGACCGAAGACATGGTCTGGAGCTTCAACCGCGCAGGCGATTTCGACTTCGCCTGCCTGATCGCCGGCCACTACCAGGCAGGCATGACGGGGCGCTTCACCGTCACCGAATAACGCAAGAAAGGAATTCCCGATGACAAGCACCAACCGCCGCCACGTCCTGCATATGCTGGCCACCGCTGTCGGCATGGCTGCGCTGCCAGCAATGGCGGCTGCTCCCGCCAAGATTGCCATGGAGGTCTGGAAAGACCCGAACTGCGGCTGTTGCAAGGACTGGATTGCCCTGATGGAGCAGGCTGGCTTCGCCGTCAAGGTGCACGACGTGGGCAACAGCGCCGTACGCGCCAAACTGGGCCTGCCTGGCCGCCTGGGTTCCTGCCATACCGCCCTGGTGGGCGGTTATCTGGTCGAAGGACATGTGCCTGCCTCCGATGTGCACAAGCTGCTGAAGCAGAAACCCAAGGCGCTGGGCATCACCGTACCAGGCATGCCCATTGGTAGTCCCGGCATGGATGGCCCCGAGTACGGTGGCCGCAAAGACCCCTACGACGTGCTGCTGGTCACCCAAAGCCTGATGCGCAGCGATGTGTCCACCTCGGTCTTCACCAGCTATCGCGGCTGACCCCCTCAACTCAGGAGAACATGATGAGAAACCTCTTTCACACCACTTTGGCAGCCCTGAGCCTCGGCATTGCACTGGCCGCTCCGGCTTCCGCACAGGATCACTCGGCGCACGCAGGCCATGGGGCGATGGCCGGTGCTTCGACAGCCGCATCGACCGGCCAGAGCAATGTGATGACCGCCGGTGAAATCACCCGTGTGGACGCTCGCACAGGCAAGTTGACGATTCGCCATGAAGAAATCAAGAACCTGGACATGCCTCCCATGACCATGGTGTTTGCGCTGTCTGACTCCGCTCAGTCGACCTCTTTCAAGGCCGGTGACAAGGTTCTGTTCCATGCCGAGGACAAGGATGGCTCGCTGATCATCACACGCATCCAGCCAGCGTCCTGATGCAGTCTCGCCGTTGAGACGATGACGATGCCATGCAAGCATGGCATCGTCATCCCGTCACAGCCCCGTGGGCGGTACTGCCGCATGAGCTGCCGTGCGCTCCAGCAAATCCCCAGGCACATCGCGACCGCTCTGCACCAGCAGATCATGGGCATTGCGACCCTGTGCATCTCTGCGCCGAAGATCGACCCCTGTCGACCAGAACCAGCGCACAGCCTCCCAGGCACCATGGTCCACGGCAATCAGATACGGGGTTCGGCCTTTGTCATCCCCTGTCTTGTCGAGATCGGCCCCCGCTTGCCGCAGCGCTTGCAGCATCTCTGTGCGCCCGTTGAAGGCCGCCCAGGCGGTGGCGGTCATGCCCGTTGTCAGGCTCACCTGATCCAGCGGACTGCCTTGCTCCACCAACCATTGGGCCGCAGCATCGTTGCCGCAATTGAGGGCAGTGATCAGCGCATTGAGGCCAGTGCTCTTTTGCACATAGGCGATATCGTCACCGTCCTTCAGGCGCAGCTCCAGCGCAGCGATATCGCCCTGTTCAGCGGCCTTGAGCAGTTTCATGCTCATCTCAGTACATCCATTTCCTGATTAGCGCCCGCCCAAAGCGCTTTGCCAGCAGCACTTCGGCCTGCTCATCGCCATCATCCCGCCCCTGGGCCACGACGTGACTGTGGCATAGCGACATCAAGGCCAGCGCGTCCAGATAGTCGCCCGCATCGTCAAACATACGGGTTAGCAAGGGACTGCTGTCATGGTCCAGATACCAGACAGAGCCATCGCGACGGTCAAAGCACCAGAGGTTGCCATTGCTCAGATAGTCCCCGAACACCACCAGCTCATTCAACTGCGCCATCAAGGCCTGTGCCTGTTGCGGCGCACTCATTTCCACAATGTCGACTATGCCTGGGAACACGACTTGCACCGGACCGATGGCGTCCATGTCTGCATCCGGCGCCATGAGAACAAAGCGCGGACTCAGCAAGCGCTCGGCCCATTCCAGCACACCGAGTTGCAAAAGATAGTCACGCAAGGACTGGGGAAGACTGCAACCCAGGCGCCATTCGCACAGGCGCAGCTCGGCCCGGCTGAATGGCTTGGCTTGGGCGGGCTCTTCATCCATCCAGAAATGGGCTTGCAAGCCTTGATGCCAATAGGCCAGCCGCTGATCGGACGACGCATCGGCGGGCGGCCAATACGGCTCAGGCACGTCGGCCTCATCCCACACATCATGGTTTTCTACAAAGCGCTGGCTGCGCCCAAACTCGGCCTGCAAAAAACGAGACCATGCCACCGCGTCCGCAGAGGAAGGCCAGTGCATCCGGGCGAGTACCGCCACCGGCATCCAGGGCTTATGGCCCATGCGCGGCACTTCATTCGCATCACGCACCACAAAGCGCAAGGCCGGCTGTTTCAGCAGATCTGCTGGCGGAGACTGATTTGGCGCCTCAAGCTGGGCAGCGGTATCGGCAGGCAGATCCACCCAGTCGCTCAGCGTCAGTTCTGGCAATGCCTGCACCAGCGCAGGCAGGTCTTTGAAGATTTTCATGCAGGCATTCCGTGCATTTCGTGTTTTCTGTGCATTTCGTGCGCAAGGCTTAGACTGCGCGTCCTATGTTGACGCTAGAACAGTTTCACTCCGGGCTGGCCAATGGCTCACTGGCCCGCGCACACCATATCAGGCTTAGCGATGGCCTGACCGAGTTCCCCGCCGCGCTTTATCAGCTGGCCGAGACGCTGGAGATCCTCGATCTGTCCGGCAACCAGCTCACCACCCTGCCCGATGATCTGACGCGCTTTGCGCGGTTGCGCATTCTGTTTGCCTCGAGCAACCTGTTCAGCGAACTGCCCCGTGTGCTGGGCCGCATGCCGCAACTCGAAATGGTGGGCTTCAAGGCCTGCCGTATCGCGCATGTGCCCGAGGACAGCCTGCCGGCGCGCCTGCGCTGGCTGATTCTCACGGACAACCACGTGCACCAGTTGCCCGAATCCATGGGCCGGTGCACGCGTCTGCAAAAGCTCATGCTGTCATGCAACCAGCTGAGGCAGCTGCCCCAGAGCCTGGAGCATTGCCAGGCGCTGGAGTTGCTGCGCATTGCAAGCAACCGTTTCGATGATGCTCCTGAAGTCATCTTCCGGCTTCCCCAACTGGCATGGCTGGCGCTGGCAGGTAATCCAATGACTCAAAAACAGGAGCTGGATACGCTTTCAGAGCATGGGGTTGAGCCCATTTTCTATCAAAATTTGCAGATTGCCAGCAAGCTGGGTGAAGGCGCCAGCGGCCATATCTACCGCGCCAGCCTCAATGGACAGGAGCTGGCACTCAAGGTTTTCAAGGCCGCCCGGACCAGCGACGGTACGCCGCAATCCGAACTGGCAGCAGGCATTGCGGCAGGACAGCACCCTCATCTGCTGACGCCGCTGGCGCAGGTTCTGGGCGCTCCTGACGGGCAAATGGCCACGGCCCTGCCCCTGCTGGATTCAGCCATGCAGCCGCTAGCCGGGCCGCCAAGCTTCGACAGCTGCACACGTGATGTCTATGACCCCGAACTTCGCCTGCAAGCCGACCAGGCCCAGCAGCTCCTGCAAGGCATACGCTCTGCCATCACCCATCTGCACGGCCGTGGTCTGCTTCATGGAGATCTGTACGCCCACAATATCCTGTGCAATCTGCAGACCGGGCAGGCCGTGCTCAGCGACTTTGGCGCCGCCGCGCTTCTGCAGGGCCTGCTCGAAACGCAGAAAGCGCAGCTGCAGCAGATCGAGCTGCGTGCGCTGCGCCATCTGGAGCATGAAGTTCAGGCCCTTGTCGGTTGAGCCTTACTGCAAGAATGCGGGCTTGGCATAACCCGCAAACTTGCTGTCCACCACGCCCTTGAACTCGGCGGACTTGTAGGCAGCAGCCAAGTCCTTGGCCCATTGCGCATCCTTGTCCTTGGTCTTGACAGCCACGATGTTCAGATAATGCTCGGGCGTCTTTTCCAGCAACACCGAATCCGACAGCTTCAGGCCCGAGGAAATCGCAAAGTTGCCGTTGATGATGGCGTACTGCGCATCATCCAGCGCACGCGGCAGATGAGCCGCATCCAGGGGCACGAGCTTGATCTTCTTGGGATTGGAGGCCAGATCCAGCTCGGACACGCGCAACGGGTTCACGCCCTCCTTGAGCTTGACCAGTCCGGCCTGCTGCAGCAGCAGAATACCCCGTGCCAGATTGCTGGCGTCATTGGGCAGGGCAATGCGATCTCCCTCCTTCAGCTCGGCCAGGCTCTTGCGCTGCTTGCTGTAGACGCCCATGGGCGCGATCGGCCCCTGCACCAGGGCCGTCAGATCCAGCTTGCGGTCGCCCTTGAACTGATTGAAATAGACCTCGTGCTGGAAGAAATTGGCATCGAGCGAGCCATCGGCCAGGGCCAGATTGGGCTGGACATAGTCGTTGAACTCCACCAGGCGCACCTTGTAGCCCTTCTTCTGCAGGATGGGAACAATGCCGTACTGCAGTTGGTCGATGTTGGAGCCGGCCGTGCCGCCGATGACCAGTTGCTTTTTGCCGGCGTCCTGAGCCGCGGCTGGCAGGGCGCCCATGGCCAGAGCGGCTCCCGCCAGCAAGCTTGTGGCCAAAAGGCGGCGGCGGTGGTGCGCTGCGGAAAAAAGAGTGGTCATGCTTTGCTCCTCGTTGATGTACTGTGTTTTGATATCAAAGGTCTGACTCTGCATCCATGCAGAGGCCTTTGCAGTATCCAGACCCGGAGAGCAAATTCCAACCAATAAAAACCCATGCTCTTATTTGCTTTTCATCTATAACCAGCCATAAAAAAGGGCCGCATCGCGGCCCTTGGCGTCTTCAGTCCAGCCTGATCACTTCAGGAAAGCAGGCTTGGAGTAGCCGGGGAACTGACTGTCCACCACGGCCTTGAACTCGGGCGAGCGGTAGGCTGCGGACAGATCCTTGGCCCACTGGCTGTTTTCGTTGCCGGTCTTCACGGCCACCACGTTCAGGTACAGATCGGGAGTCTTTTCCAGCACCACGGCTTCGCTCAGCTTCAGACCCGAGGAAACGGCAAAGTTGCCATTCACCACCACATAGTCAGCGTCTTCCAGCACGCGGGGCAACTGGGCTGCCTCCAGCGCCACAAACTTGAGCTTGTGAGGGTTGGCGGCCAGATCCAGCTCGGAGATACGAGCCGGGTTCACTCCTTCCTTGACCTTGACGAGACCGGCCTGCTGCAACACCAGCAGTGCACGGGCCAGGTTGCTGGGGTCATTGGGCAGAGCCACCTTGGCGCCGCTCTTGATATCGGCCAGAGACTTGTGCTTTTTGCTGTACACGCCCATGGGTGCCACCGGGCCCTGAGCAATCGCAGTCAGCGCCAGCTTGCGGTCCGTGGTGAACTGATCGAAATAGGCACGGTGCTGGAAGAAATTGGCATCCAGCGAGCCATCGGACAGCGCCAGATTGGGCTGAACATAATCATTGAACTCGATCAACTTGACCTGGTAGCCCTTTTTCTGCAGCTGAGGCACTATGCCTTTTTGCAGCAGGTCATAGTTGGAGCCGGCTGTGGCACCGATCAGCAGGTTCTTCTTGGCTGGATCCTGGGCCAGAGCAGGCACACCGGCAGTCGCCAGCAATGCGACTGCGGCAGTAGCCAGAACGGCACGGCGGCTGGCGGCAAAGGAAAAATGGGCGGGCATGGATCACTCCTTGAATTTGATGCGCGTGAGCAGCACGGTTCTCATTTGTTTACCGGACTGCAACAATGTGAGTAAGTATGAACCTTACACGGGCAAACCCTAAAGAATAAAAAACCATCTGTTTATTTACAAAAACACATAAGAGATGCAAGGAGTACCGGCATGAGCGCTTTTTCAACCGTTGATGATCTGCTCGCACACGAAGGCCATATCGGCCGTGTGCAGGGCATTTCCGTCGGCCATTTCAGCGACTCGCGTCGTCCCACGGGCTGCACCGCCGTGCTGTGCCCTCAGGGTGCCGTGGGCGGTGTGGATGTGCGCGGCGCTGCCCCTGGCACGCGCGAGACCGATTTGCTGCACCCCAGCAATCTGGTGCAGGAGGTCCACGGCATCATGCTGGCAGGGGGCAGCGCCTGGGGGCTGGACGCAGCCACAGGGACCGTGCGCTGGCTGGAAGAACAAGGCGCGGGCCTGAATATCGGCGTGGGCCGCATTCCGCTGGTGCCCGCCGCCGTGCTGTTTGACGTGATGATGGGCGATATGCGCATACGCCCCGATGCCGCAGCCGGCTATGCAGCCAGCCGCAATGCGGGGCCGGACTCCGGCACCAAGCGACCCGCAGAGGGCAGCGTGGGCGCAGGCAGCGGCGCCGTGGTGGGCAAAGTCTTCGGCCATGAACGTGCCATGAAGGGCGGCATAGGCACGGCCAGCTTTACCGTCGATGGCGTCACCGTGGGAGCCATCATTGCCTGCAATGCGCTGGGCGATGTATTCAATCCCTTCAATGGCGAGTTGCTGGCCGGGGCACGCACGGCAGACGGCCTGCAATTGCTCGGCACCCGCGATGCCTTGCTGGCGGGCGAGGAGCCCAGGCCGATTCTGGCCGGCAGCAACACCACGATTGGCGTCGTGGCGACCGACGCCGTCATCACCAAGGCCCAGGCCCACCGCCTGGCCGTGGTAGCCCATGACGGCCTGGCACGCGCCATCAACCCCGTGCATACCATGAGCGACGGCGACAGCCTGTTCGCCCTGGGCACTGCGTGCAGCGGCAAGTCGCTGGGAATGATGACGCTGAGCACATTGGCCGCCGAAGCTGTGGCTGTAGCCACCGCTCGCGCTGTTTTGCTGGCTCAATCGGTACAGATCGAAGGGCAGACGACACTGCCCAGTTATCAGGATCTACAGGCAAGAAGTTAGGCAATCGCCTCGAGGCGCCGCAGCTGTCCCTGCGTCAGCAACTTGTCCCGCATGCGCCGCGTCATGGACTGGGTGCTCCCGTCTTCGGCCGTAAACAGAAACAGGCTTTGCTGCGGACTGACCCAGGTCAACTTGGTACGCAGTTGCTGGCGCTCATTGCACAACTCCACCCAAGTGCCCAAAGGCCATTCGGCAACATCCGCAGGTCTGCCCTGGCCCATGGCGGCTTGCACGGGCATCGGGCTGGAAGCCACGGCTTCAGCCTCGAGCACGGCGGCACCGACCGTCTTCTGCTGCTTTGTATTGAAGGCAGGTCCGGAAGAATAGTGTGCCGCCTGGGTTTGCGTTTCTCGCGCTACCGTCACCACAGGCACATCTTCGACTCTGTCGGTCAGTACCGGCAAGGTGATATCCAGCCCTGCGCGCACGGTTTCTAAGGCACCATCCAGACCCGTCAGCACGCTGGGCAGCTCACCGAGCACATCCGCCCTGGCAAACTCGTCGGAGCCAGACTGTCCCGCGGCCTCGGCCGCATCCAGTACCCGCTGCTGAAGGCTTCCCAACCGGGCCGCCAGTGCGGCGATTTCGACATCCGTGCGGCCCACGCTGCGCAAGCCTCGCGCCAGACGGCGCTGCAACTTGGGCGCCATGGCCACCAGCCGCGTCACATCCTGAGCGGCTTGAGGCGACACGCTCCAAAGCAGGCTGGGCACCAGCGCCAGATAGCCACCCGGGTCGCGCTCCTGCCCTGGTTCAGCCCGCTGCTGTGCCTGGGCAATCACACCGGCCCAAGGGCCGGTCACAAAATCCAGAATATCTTCAGGCACACCCTTGGCACTGGGCAAACTGCGAATCATCTGCGCCAGTTGCAGGGCATCGGGCTTGATCTGCTCGATGGCGCCCGCAATCTGATGATCGACCAGCCCCAGCCCCAGCGCCGAGCTCATCAGCCCTTGCCGCGTGGAATGCTCGACTTCGGTATGCGGGTTCAGAGCCGCAATGCGGCTCATACGACCTTCCGGCGGCCACTGCTCGCGCACAAATTGCAGTACTCGGGCAAATACATTGGCATTTGCCTGCCCAGCACTGGCCAACTGGTTCGCCGCAGCCTCTGCCACGGTGATGAAGTGGGCAAATCCCAGAGCAGATTCGCTAGCAAACCAGAGGCTACGAGCCGTCAGCTCGTCCAGCAACTGCCGTGCGGGGTGCAAGCGATCTTCAAAGAAAACACCGTCTTGCACCACCAACTGGCTCAACATGGGTTCAAGCCGCAACAAGACCCGCTGCACCGGCGGCAGCAGGCGGCCGTCGCTGGTCATATGGCTCATCATGCGCTGCAGCGTGCGGATCTGAATCAGAGCACTGGGAGCCTGGCTGGGCTGTGGTGCGTGCAATCCCCTCAGAGCACTGTGTCCCCAGGGTTGCTGCGAAGTCTGCAGCGCATTGGCCGAATACGAAGTCCAGCCCGGCTCCAGCCCAGAATCTTGCACAGGCGCGATAGAGGCCGGCTCTGTCGCCGGCCAACCCGCCAGCATGGAGTCCGTCAGCGACTGGGGCACGGTGCAGCGCGAATCATCAATCCAGCGCAGATCTGAGGCCAACTCCTGCAATAGCCGCAAGGTCAGCAGGCATTGAGGCCGGGTGTCGCCGTCCGCGCCATAGCGGGCAGGCTGCACGCCATGCTGGCGCAGCAAATTGGCAGCACGGGAATATTCAGAAGCCAGAATCGAGCCCAGCTGCTGCGACATGAATTCATGCCAGCAATCGGCCACTTCCGTGGCGGGCTGAACAGCCGTCAACGACTGGCTCAAAGCGCGTACATAGTTCTCCAGCCGCAGCGGATTGCACTCTGGCCGAGCGGATTCAAGTCCCTGAGCGCCGCTCATCAACGCATCCAGATCGGCCAGCGCAAGCTCGACCTGGGGCTCGACCATCTGCACCAGCTTGTGCTCGGCCTTTAGTTGACGGCTGGCCGACTCGGCCATGGCCGCCAATGGCAAAAGCCGACCAGTGACGGTATCCAGCGTCTGTGCAGAAAAGGAAAAAGGTTGGCGCGCTGACAGTACCAGCGCCTCCAGCAAGTTCTGCGGGAAGCTGCTGATCACCGAAGCCCGGTGCTGCTGCAGGTTATGCAGCGCAGCGCCGAGCACATCGCGCCTTGCAGAGTGGAAACCCGTCGAGAGCGATTGCTCCAACGCATATTCGGTGCGCTGCAACAATCGCAGCGCGAATGCATCAGCGCCACGCACCACCTGGACAAGGCAGGTGCGCAGCACGGAAACGGATGCATGTGCGAGGCTCATAGCCCCTAAGAATACCCGCTCCAGCTGATGCCGGAGACATTTTGATGCTTACTTCAACGCCTTGTAACGCATACGCTTGGGCGCAGCACCTTCTTCACCCAGTCGTTTCTTCTTATCGGCTTCGTACTCCTGGTAGTTGCCGTCAAAGAATACCCACTGGGAATCGCCTTCGGCGGCCAGGATATGGGTGGCAATACGGTCCAGGAACCAGCGGTCATGCGAGATGACCATCACGGTACCGGCATATTCCAGCAGCGCGTCTTCCAGCGCACGCAGGGTTTCCACGTCCAAGTCATTGGAGGGCTCGTCCAACAGCAGCACGTTGCCGCCTTGAATCAGCGTCTTGGCCAGGTGCAGGCGACCGCGCTCACCACCAGAGAGGTTGCCGACCTTCTTTTGCTGGTCTTGGCCGTTGAAGTTGAAGCGGCCCGCGTAAGCGCGCGACGCCATCGTGAACTTGCCCACGGTGATCATGTCCAAACCGCCGGAGATGTCTTCCCACACGGTCTTTTCATTGGCCAGTTCATCACGGTGCTGGTCCACAAAGGCCATCTTCACAGTCTGGCCGATGTCCACCGTACCTGAATCAGGCTGCTCCTTACCCGCGATCAGCTTGAACAGAGTCGACTTACCGGCACCATTTGGTCCGATGATGCCGACGATGGCACCAGCGGGAATGTTCATCGAAAGGTTGTCGATCAGCATGCGGTCGCCAAAGGACTTGGAGACATTGGTGAACTCGATGACCTTGGAGCCCAGTCGCTCGGCCACAGGAATGAAAATTTCCTGTGTTTCATTGCGCTGCTGGTATTCGTAATCGCTCAGCTCTTCAAAGCGCGCAATACGGGCCTTGGACTTGGCCTGACGGCCCTTGGCATTCTGGCGCACCCACTCCAGTTCCTTCTTCAAGGCCTTGGCACGGGCTTCTTCGCCCTTTTGCTCGGCTTCCAGGCGGTTACCCTTCTGGATCAGCCAATCGGAGTAGTTACCCTTGTAAGGGATACCGTGGCCACGGTCCAGTTCCAGAATCCATTCCGCAGCATTGTCCAGGAAGTAGCGATCGTGGGTAATGGCCACCACGGTGCCGCTGAAGCGGTGGAGGAACTGCTCCAGCCAGTCCACGGACTCGGCGTCCAAGTGGTTGGTCGGCTCGTCCAGCAGCAGCATGTCAGGCTTGGACAGCAGCAGCTTGCACAGGGCAACGCGGCGCTTCTCACCACCGGAGAGCTGACCCACGATAGCGTCCCATGCCGGCAGGCGCAGTGCATCCGCGGCGATTTCCAGCTGATGCTCGGAGTCCGTGCCCGCAGCAGCGATGATGGCTTCCAGCTCACCTTGCTCGGCAGCCAGGGCGTCAAAGTCCGCATCCTCTTCTGCGTAAGCTGCGTAAACCTCTTCCAGGCGGGCCTTGGCATTGTTCACCTCGGCCATGGCTTCTTCCACAGCCTGGCGCACGGTGTGCTCGGGATTGAGCTGAGGCTCCTGGGGCAGGTAGCCGATGGACAGGCCCTGCATTGGGATGGCTTCGCCCTCATACTCCTTGTCCACACCGGCCATGATCTTCAACAGCGAAGACTTGCCCGAGCCGTTCAGACCCAGCACGCCGATCTTGGCGCCGGGGAAGAAACTCAGGGAAATGCCTTTCAAGATCTGGCGCTTGGGCGGCACCGTCTTGGTCAGCTGATTCATCGAAAAAACGTATTGAGCCATGTCCGAATTGCTTTGAGTTACTTGGATTTATGCAAAAAAGTGTGCCGCTTTACACGGCAATCAAACCATGATTATCGGTGCATGCGACAATACCCCTCGCAACAGGCGTCCAGTTGCCTGCTGCAGCAGCACTTCAGCTGGGGACAAAGGAAGCGTTTCCAAGCTCCCAACACGCAAACTATATCTGCCTACAACTGGCCAGGCACCCCACGGGTGCCATGACAGGCTGATACCCCGCGCCCAGGATTGGCGCAATTGATCACAATGACATTTGAAGAACTGAATCTGGCACCAGCCATTCTGAAGGCCGTACAAGAACAGGGTTATGAAAACCCGACTCCCATTCAGGCACAGGCAATTCCTCTGGTTCTTGCCGGGCACGACCTGCTGGCTGGCGCTCAGACCGGCACCGGCAAGACAGCCGCCTTCACGCTGCCCATGCTGCAGCGCCTGGCAAACGGCACAGCGCCCAAGAACAAGTTTGGCGGCAAGGGCATCCGCACGCTGGTGCTGACCCCTACCCGCGAACTGGCGGCCCAGGTGGAAGAAAACCTGCGCAGCTACGCCAAATATCTGGACATTACCTCCACCGTGATTTTTGGCGGTGTCGGTATGAAGCCACAGATCGCCCGCATCGAAAAAGGCGTCGACGTCCTGGTGGCCACACCTGGCCGTCTGCTGGACCTGGCCGGTCAGGGCTTCATGGATCTGTCCACCGTCGAGATGCTGATCCTGGACGAGGCCGACCGCATGCTGGACATGGGCTTCATCCATGACGTCAAGAAGGTTCTGGCCTTGGTGCCCAAGGATAAGCAAAGCCTTCTGTTCTCTGCCACCTTCAGCGATGAAATTCGCGAGCTGGCCAATGGTCTGCTGCGCAACCCCCAATCCATCCAGGTCACGCCGCGCAACACCACCGTGCAGCGTATCAAGCAGGTCATCCACCCCGTGGGGCGCGGCAAGAAAAAGCAGGTGCTGCTGCACATCATCCAGGAAAACAACTGGAGTCAGGTGCTGGTGTTCACACGCACCAAGTTTGGCGCCAACAATGTGGCCGAGTATCTGACCAAGAACGGCGTTTCCGCCATGGCTTTGCACGGCAACAAGAGCCAGAGCGCCCGCACCCAGGCCCTGGAAGGCTTCAAGACAGGCGAGCTGCGCGCGCTGGTGGCAACAGATATCGCGGCACGCGGCATCGACATTGACGAACTGCCCAACGTGGTGAACTACGAGATCCCCAATATCTCGGAAGACTATGTACACCGTATCGGCCGTACCGGCCGTGCCGGCCGCGAAGGCAACGCAGTCAGTCTGGTCTGCATGGACGAAGAAGGCTTCATGATGGATATCGAACGCTTTACCAAGCAGGAGATTCCGGTTCAGCCCATCGAAGGCTTTGGCCCTGAAGAAGGCGAAATTGCCGAGCCCATCGCCATGGGCCGACAGACCCTGTGGGGTGGCGCTGGCAAGCCTCCCAGCCGCGATGTGATGCAGGCAGCTGCCAAGGCGGCCCGCCAGGAAATGATGGAGCGCATCCGCTCCAACAAGACGCCCACCGGCGGCCGCGGTGGCCGTCGCCCTGCTTCAGCAGATGCCCAGCAAGGCGAAGCAGAGGGTGAAGCACAGCAACGCCCCGCACGACAGCACAAGCCCCGCAGCAACAACCGCGTCAACAACCAGCGCGGCCAAGGCCAGCAGGCTGTGGAACGCGGCGAACGCAACTCAGATCGCGGCACCGAACGCAGCAATTCCTTCGGCCAGAGCGACCGTACTCCACGCCCCCAGGGCAACAGCGATCAACAGCGGGCCCCAAAACGCGGCGGCGCCCGCCAGTTCGGGGATCGTGAGCGCGGCAACCGCTACGACGACCAGCCCCCCCGTGCCGATGCGCACCTGGGTACGCAGCAAGGCCACGCCCGCCACAACGGCGCGCGCGGCAGCAACGGTGGTGGCCAACCTGATCCAATGCGCACCAGCGTGGACAGCATGGCTGACCGTGGTCGCCGTGGCGGCTTTGGCGGCGGTCGTGGTGGCTTTGGCGGAGGCAATCGCGGTGGTAACCGCGGAGGCTTTGGTGGCGGTTACGGCCGCTAATCCACGGCGTCTATGGTTGAAGGTGTGAGTCACCTTCAACCCAACCTCCTGAAGGGCTGCAATTTCCAATATTGCAGCCCTTCTGTTTTTTCCAGCTGCAGCATCGCTGCGCGCTGACAGCCGACAGCAAGCCAGCCGACCTAATATGGGTTCCAGATGTGCGAAGCTTGAGCTTTCGCTCTTGGCATGTTGTTTTTATCTGCGTTGAACTTATGACATTTCTTACCAAGCCTGTTTTCTCTCATGCCAAGCGCACGCGGTCCGTCTGGACCCAAAGCATGCTCAAGCTGACGACAGTGGGCTCGGCAGTGCTGTTGACGGCCTGTGCCAATGTGCAACTGCCACCCTGGGCTGGCATGTCAGGCCCTGCAGCAGCCCCAGCACCCTCCGCAACAAGTTCTCCGGCCGCTCCTTCGGTGATCAGCCAGGCGGTGGCTCCTACGCCACAGCTGACAGCCCTGCCCTATAACCCGGCCATCGAGTCTCTCTTTGCCGATCCCACCACTCTTTATGACACACCGGGTCTGAGTAGCGGGCGACAGCAGTTCAGCACGCAGACAGAAATTTCTGCATGGCTGCAATCAGTGAGCAGCAAGGCCGGCAACGGCTTGCAACTGTCCACCGTCACTATCGGCACCTCTCAAAGAGGACTTCCGATTCAAGCGCTTATTGCGACTCAGGGCCAAAGCACCCAGGCAACAGCCATCAACAGCAGCGGCAAACCCACCGTGCTCTTGGTCGGCGGCCAGCGTGGCGACGAACCAGCCAGCACTGAGGCCCTGCTGGTCGTTGCACGCGAACTGAGCCAAGGCGGCCTGCTGGCGCCCTTGCTGCAGCAGACCAACATCATCATCGTACCCCGAGCCAATCCTGATGCGGCAGGCACGGCCAGCCACGTCACAGCAGACGGCACAGACCTCGTTCACGATCATCTGCTGTTGAGCACTCCGGAAGCACAGGCCCTCGCCCGCCTGACCCGCAACTACCGTCCGGCGGCGGTGATTGATCTACGTGAATTTGCAGCAGCTGGCATGTTGCTGCAGAAATTTCAGGCCGTGCAACGCTACGACGTACTGCTGCAACCCGCTGCCACGGCCAATGCACACGAATTTGTCAACAAGGCTGCGCGAGAGTGGTTCAGCCAACCCATACGCAACGCTCTCAAGCAGGCAGAGCTCAGCAATGAATGGTTTTTTCAGCCCAGTGCTCAGCCTGATGACAAATCAATGTCCATGGCCGGTTTGACTGCCGACACTCTTGCCAACACCAGCAGTCTCAAAAACTCTGTCGCTGTGCTGATATCTAGCCGCGGCTCCGATCTGGGGCGCCTGCACATTCAGCGCCGAGTGCACAGCCTGGTCACTGCGGCAACTGCAGCACTGCGAGCCACGGCCGAGAAATCAAAAAACCTCAAGCAAGTCGAATCCTTTGTGTCCCGCGATATTTCCGCTCTCGCTTGCCGCAACACCCTGACCATCCAGTCCAAACAAACACCTGAGCAGCGCACCATCCGGATGCTGCAGGCCGAATCCGGACAGGAAATCGAAGCCCGTGTGGACTGGAATTCATCACTGAACATAAAGCCCGAACAAAGCCGTCCGCGCCCATGCGGTTACTGGCTGTCGGCTGACTCAGGACGAGCCGTCGACCGTTTGCGCCTGCAGGGAGTGCAAGTCATGCAGATTGCAGAATCTGGCCAGATGCTGGCAGAAAACTACACCCCATCGCGTACCGGCAGCAACACCCCTGTCCTGACGCGTGGAGCCATTGAAGCCCCCATGGGCAGCTACTACATCACTCTCAATCAGGCAAAAGCGCATTTGGCAACTGCAGCCCTCGAGCCTGATACCCCCTTCAGCTATGTAAGCAAAAGTCTGATTACGGCACCCACGGACATTGCACGCGTCGTCGCTGCACCATCGGTCGTTTTCGAAGAAGAGATGGAATGAAAATATAGGGGACAAGATCGCAGAGTCTTAGAAACACTCTGCGGCACACTGCTGATGCAGAAACAAAAAGCCCATTCATGCAATTGCATGAATGGGCTTTTTTTCACTTGGCCTGCCCGACAGGGATCGAACCTGTGACCCACAGCTTAGAAGGCTGTTGCTCTATCCAACTGAGCTACGGGCAGATGCTTGATTCCACTAGGTTTTCTGGATCTAGCCTCAACCTAGATTTGCGGAGCGCTCCGCATCGGTCATTTCTCGTTTGATATGACCGGTCGTTATTATGCACTGGATGGCGGCCCTCTTCGCCTTTGCCCCATGCTCGCCTCAGTCCTCATCTGCCTTGTTGTCGGGGCCTCAGACGGCGCCCCCCTAACAGCCCGATGTGGCGAACTGGGGGCAATACGAGTTGGCTGAGCAAGAGGCAGCGGCGCGCAAGATAGGACTTTGGCACGATTCACAGGCAGTCGCACCATAGGATTGGCGCAAACCTCACGAGGTGCTCGGCTTACCCTAGATCCGTAGTTGATCCAGCGCCGTCACGTCAGGAAGCGCGTACGTCCGCACCCAGGGCTTCTGCCAGGGCAACCGCTTGATCAATAGTAATGATCGCCCCCTTCAGCTGTACGTTCTCAGGCTCTACTGCGCTCAGATCGCTGCCGCGCAGGTCACAGCCACTCAAATCGGCACTATGGAGCCAAGCACCAGACAAGTCTATGTCGCGCAGAGACCCACCCTGACAGCGAGCACCGGTCAGGTCCGCTTCTCGGAGGCGTGTTCCTGTAAAGGCAGCGCTGCGCAGATCGGCACCTGGCAGGCCCACAAATGCCCAGTCACCACCCTGCACCTGCATATGGCCAAACTTGCAGCTATCGAACATGCTGCCGACCAGCTTGCAGTCTTTGAAGCTACTGTCGAAGAAATCGCAGCCAATGAAAGTGCAGTTCACAAAGGCGCAATCCTGGTGTTTTGAGGCGTTGAAGCGCGCGCGCCGAAAGGTGCAATCCTCGAACACCATGCCCTGGCTGTGCGACTCGCTGATATCGAGATCCAAGAATAGCGTGCGTTCATGGCGCTGATCACGAAGCTCCTTTTCGTACCAGTCCACGCCGGCAAGTGTGGTATCGGTTGCGGGTGCAGACTCCCCATATTTGCGTTCAGCCAATCGTTTTGCTCCTTTGCTATTTAGCAAATTGTCTCTTCTGTGGCGAAATGGGCTACAAAAATGTTGATCTGACGGGGGCTCAAAATCCCCCGCCGCAAGGCGTGCCGGCTCGACTCCGGTTCGGAGCACCAAAGATGCAATGCTATAACTTTTGAAGACATTCCGGGAACTGTTCCGGCATGTGTTCCGGTTTTAGCAAGTGAAGAGACTGCAAAATGATTTCGTTGCGTCGGCTTTTAGATTTGGAGGTCTATGCTTTCAGCCACTCTCCTCTGCCTTGTCGTGGGCATCGCAGCCGGTCAACACCAGCAAGGCGCCGATGCTGGTGCGCAGCTGCGATGGGATCTTGCTCATGGCGTGCCCCCTACGGCAGCCTTGGCCTTATCACGCAGTTCCTGGCGAGCCTGCTCATGCATGTAATCACGGTGCCATTTCCAGATCAGATAGGCCGCCTGCAGCGCCACATCGGCGATGGTTGCCACCACTGCCCAATCACTGAGAGGAAGTCCGCCCAGTCGCGCTGCGCCCGCTGATGCGGCTCCTGGCGTGGTTTGCACGGCCGCGATGGCAATGTCCTGTTTTTGCTCGGCACTCAGATGCTGGTGAATGCCCTGCAGCGCCAGCATTGATGCGAGAGCTTTTTTCATGCCCCGGAGTGTTCCGGGGGCTAGCTCGGCGGTCGAACCCTAGAGGGGTGCTGGAAATAGCCGCTAACGGCCAATTGCGGTCGCTGGATTTGCGCTGCTAAGCGTCGCCTCTCACACAGGAAGAAGACCGGATCGTCCTATCTGCTGACGTATGGTGCAGTCTACAAAGCGGAGGTCGCAGTGCTCCACATCTTTCGAGGCCTCCACTTTAGAGTTAAGGCAAGCTCAACGATGCTAGGTAGCTAGCCACAATATTCCGGCTCTCTTTCAGATCGCGAAGCTTTTTCTCCAACTGCGCCAGTTCTTCGGTGAGAACGGAGCGGATTTCGTCGCAAGGCTCAAAGGTGGCAGGGCCATCAACCATGCAGGGCAACAAAATGCGGATTGCATTCAATTTCAACCCAGATTCATTGAGCTGGCGAATACGCATCACGGCCAAAAGCTCTACGTCTCCATACTCTCGATAGTGCGCATCGGTGCGGGCAGGTCGCAGGAGTCCTTGCTGCTCGTAGTAGCGCAACATGCGCTCACTGACACCGCTTCGTCGAGCCAGCTCTCCAATCCGCATTCGATCCTCTTTTCAAAAACACCTTGACCTTGACAGCGCTGTCAAAGTTTAACCTCCGAGCTTCACCAGCAACGGAGTTCAAGATGGCAGATATTAGCAACCCACCCTCCAATGACGCGACCGTGCAGCGCAATGGGCGTCCTGCAACTGCGGAGGCATTGGGTCCATTGGCTTTCGCAGGCTATGCCCACTTCACCGCCCTGCAAGTAAGAGGCGGTAAAGTGCGGGGCTTGGATGTTCATCTTCAGCGCTTGCATGCAGCTTCACTGCCCATGTTCGGCTGTGCCTTGTGCGATGAGGCGGTCAAAAGCTATCTGGCGTCTGCACTGAAGACGAGAAACGACGGCGACTTTTCCTTGACTGCAACCGTCTATTCGTCTGCGGGGGAATTCACGCCTCCCGGCAATGATGCGCCGCTGCACATGCTGGTGCGAACGTCGCCACCATCCGATGGCCCTCAGGGGCCGTTGGCGCTGGATATCGTGAACTACGAGAGAGTCGTGCCCGAAATCAAGCATGTTGGGGAAATTGCAAAAACATGGTTTCAGCGCAAGGCCGTTGAACATGGGTTTGATGACGCTGCGTTCATCGACAACCAAGGGCGGCTGAGTGAGGCGAGCATCTGGAATCTGGTCTTCTGGGATGGCAAGAGCGTTGTGTGGCCGAAGGCAAAAATGCTGCGTGGAACGACGATGGCCATCGTGATGCGCCAACTGGAGCGGTTGGGTGTACCGCAGCGTTTTCAGCACATCACTATTGACTCGTTGACTACGCTTCAGGGAGCAGCGGTCATGAATTCGTGGACGCCAGCTGTCGAAGTGCGCCACATTGGCTCTGTCAATCTGCCGTCAGCACCTGATTTCCTGACATTGTTGCATCGCGCTTTTGAATCAGAACCGTTGACAGCGGTTTGATTCTGGAAGCTGTCATTGCCAAGCAGTAAGCGAACGACTGCAACGGGTCGGTCAGCGGCAGTCGCAGGTCGGCCGAAAGCAGCCATCTAGATTTGACCCGAAGTCCAAGTGCTATTCAAATGTGAGGAGACGTAGCAGCCAACGAGTACCGTCGCACGGGACGAGCGCAAATTTCAGGACTATTTCTCCCCCTTCTGCTGAATCATGCATACGACAAGTCGCGGTCCACGCCCGCCTCGTTACTGGTTTCGACGCGCATCCGGTGTATTCATATTGGTAGTCGCAATATTTGGAATGAATCTGTTCGAATTGGTCTTTGAAGGTCGAAGTCTCGATGAGACGGCAGTAAGTCACATTGCATTCCAACAATGGCCAGTGTTTGTAATCGGGGGGCATTGGCCGCTTTGCTTGCCGCGATTGGGTTGCGCAGCATGATCCTCCATCGGGGAAGGATGCCTGCGTTAAACGCGAATGAATCGCCAGGTTTGTCCAAGCTTCCGATCGCATGGTCCCTGACGCGATGGCTGCTTGTACTGATCTACGGCTGCGGACTTCTTGCGTTCTCGATGGTTGGCGCCATGGGCATCGGGCTAGTCCCTGCTGCCTTTTGTTTGTGCATGGCGGGATATGCGGCGATTGCGAATACTCGGACATCAGTAGTGATTGCACTCATTATCCTTGCCACGCTAGTTGGACTAACGTGGGGCGTTCTGGTGCTCACAAACGCGGCTGCATATGCCCGATGATCAATGAGTTGACTGGGCTATGTACGTCTGTCTCATCAGAAATAGTATGGCCGCAAAGGGCGGCAGCGAACTACGGCATTGGGTCGTTCCCAGCCCCTCCTCACTGATCCAGCGAGCCGCTATAGCCCCAGCTGACGCCGCCAGAGATACCGGCCGACGCAGATACCATGCTCCAGGCGCTGGCCACGCGCTGCGCCGAAGTCGCGAGGCCAATCTTGGCCGCCTCCAGGCGCACGGCATTGCTCTGGATTGCCACATCGGCATTGAGCTTGGCCGTCTGCAGACTGATATTGCTGCCGGCCTCGTACTGCTTGATGTCCGCCTCCCAACGGCGCATGAAGCTCGCAGCCTTGGCCTCGATGGCACTGGCGCTTACCTTGTAGCCGTCCACCAGGATGGCCGACTGCTTGGCCGCTGCATCCATCTTGGCCACCTCGGCCGACAGGCGCGCCTTCCAGCCATCCCACTCCAGGCCCTTGGCGGCAATCTTGGCCTGGGTCTGGGCAATCGCCACCCGAGCGCGCTCGGCCTGGGCGCTGGCAAAGGCGCTGTAGGCCTGCACCTGGGATCGGTAGGCATCCTGCTTGATGGCCTCACCCTGGGCGCGCGCCTTGTACAGCTCCACCTTGGAAGTCTCGGCGTTGAGCGTCGCCACAAAGGCGCGGATCGCCTCGCCACCGGCTTGAATGCGGGTCTGCTCCAGACTGACCGTCTGAGTCCATGGAAAGTTTGGGCATTGTCATGCCCGGTACGGCCCCACTTTTATGGTCCGCAACCATGTCGCGCGAAGGCCCGACACAAGCCCACCCACATTCCAGTACCTTCTCTTCACGGGCCGGGCGATGCTGAAGGCTCTGCATCTTCGACTTCGAGGAGGAAGAATGCCAGTCCGCGGCTAGGCTCCCCCGACACGAGGCGAGAAGTGCTGACAGTGGCTTTTATCCGGCTGGGTCGAGTTGAGGAAGGAAACCCGTCCAACAGATGGTAGCGACGCTCGAACGATTGCAACGGCCAGAGCCACCTCTTTGTCATCGACGGAAACATGCGCTCCACCTCCTTCATGTCGATTCCGCCCTGACCGGCCTCCCTGCGCATCTGCGCGATCAGCCCCGGCGCGAGGAGATCGGCTAGCGCGTCGGCGGAGATAGAGACGAATGTCACCGGCACCCAGCTCCGATTGAAGACGCGGACGAGCCGTGCCATCGCATCACCCTCCACCGGCTCGACGCGAACTGTCAGGGCTGTCAGTGGTGGAGACTCCTGTAGGCGACCTAAGATACGGAAGATCTCCAAGGGGTCGCGGAACTTCTTTCGACCGATCATCCAGTCTCCAAGGCGCCAATGCGCCTCGTACTGCGACAATCGCAAAACCAGCCACACACCGACCAAGACCATGGGCCAGCGGTTGCCCGTCCAGTCCAATGCTGTGAGCGATAGCGCCGCAACCAGCGGGCTGCTGATGAAAGTCCAGATCTGCGGCCACAGGCGCGCCCGGAACCCGCCCCACCTCTTGGCGAACTTGCTGCGCCAATACAGCAGCGAATATTTCCTAGGTCGGACCACCCACCGGGTGGCGCTCCAGTCGAAAGTCACCCCTCCGGGGTCTTCCCATGTGTATCGGTTCATGACGGAGTGGGCCTCGAAGTAGTCACCAAGTGCATCGGTGAACAGGCCCTCGATCGCCCCACGACTCATCGGCGTGGATTCCGGAAAGCTGACCTCCTGAACGTGGCCCACAGAAGGGCTTCCAACCCACAGCGCATTGCCCCAGCGAACATAAGCCACATAGATAGCATCGCCGCGCACGAGAGCGAAGAGTTTGCCATCACCCATGCCGAAGCCCTCGATGTAGTAAAGCGCCGCGAGCAGGACTGGATCCATCATCCGGTGGCGGAGGTACTCGACGACCCCGACCCGAGACGCCTTGACCCACTCGACGAGCATCCAATGCTCCTTCGCCAGAGAGGTGGGCCCCGATTCGGGGACATCTTCCATCATGAATGCCATGTATGCGAGACTCAAAAATTGAAGAAAGACCGAGAGACAGGCAGCACGCTGGTCGCCGCCCCACCAGGCATCCCGCCTTGAGATCCAAGCCCACCACAGGGTGGTTTACCGACCGAAACCCTTAAGGTGCGGTTCTTCTGCGGACGCCAATTGAGCTTGAGACAACAAATCAAACGCTGTTGTCGCTCGGATAATCAAGAATTAACCGTAGCCATGATAGTGACCATTTGATGGTCCGGGATGCGCGCCGAGCGCTACGACCGCAAAGGCTGGTAAACCGCCCTACAGCAGACTCGCCTGCAAATCGTTCTGAGCTGCAGGTTGCTCTGCATTCGCCGCCTGCCTTCGCAAAGCCGCACACTCATCCTCAAGCTGCTTAATCCGCGCCGCCTGCTCCCGGCGCACCGCCACCTGCTGCAGCGCCTGGTCTTGTGCCAGCATCCCCACATCGTGCTGTAACTGCAGCGAGCCAAACTGCTGGGCATTCCCGCTGGTGCGCAGGCCGATGATGCGCAGCTCACGGGGCCACGCGCGCAGTTGCTGGTCACCCACCTCAATAACGTCTGCCCATCATCAAGGTCAGAGAAATAGACAGGTCTCGGGGCAAGGTACCCCTTCACCATCTCAAACACCCCACTGACCACGCGGCGCAAAGTGCCCTCAACCTCAATCATTCGGCTCACATGGTCGTCGACCACATGAAACGAGATCCTCATGCTGAAGACGATTGTTGATTCCCTACTTGTCATCGTTGGCGCCCTGCTTCTCGCAGCATGGTTGTCTGCGCCTGATGCCCAAGCCGATGAACCCCAAACCGTTACTCAAAGCCTGCGCGATGAGTTCGCCTGCCCGGGCATGCATGCGGAGTGGCTGGATGAGAAAACCGTGCAGTGCCTCAAAGAAAGGCCCTGACGAATCTCAAGGTCGGTCGTCAACCATCTTGTCCCGCTGTATTACCAATGCGCGGACCATCATTTGATCGACAGTTTGCAAGTACTGATCATTGGCCACGGCGTTGTTGCATAAATCGCTGTGCCGCAGGCCGTAGGCTTGCGTCATGAGCCAGTTCAGCAAACCTCGTTACCGCACCACCAACTGGCCCAGCTACAACGCAGCCTTGAAGTCACGAGGCTCGTTGACCATCTGGCTCGACAAGCGCATGCAATGGTTTGCTGCGGCCAGCGGCAAACGCGGACGAAGCCCGAAGTTCTCGCATGCAGCCATTCAGTTTTGCCTGACTATGAAGAATCTGTTCGGCTTGGCACTGCGCCAAGCCATGGGCATGGTGGAGTCCCTTTTGCATTTGTCAGGACTGCATTGGCCCACGCCGGACTTCAGCACAGTTTGCCGCCGCCAGCGTAGCTTGCAGGTCCAAGTTCCATATCACTCCAACCAAGCAGGGCTGCATTTGCTCGTGGACTCGACGGGTATCAAGTTCTTGGGTGAAGGCGAGTGGAAATGCAAAAAGCACGGCGCTGAACGCCGTCGTCAATGGCGCAAGCTGCACATCGGCATTGATGCGCAGACATTGCAAATACGGGCAATTTGCGTAACGAGCAATGAAGTAAGTGATGCGGTTGTCGTCGCGGACCTACTGGAGCAAGTCCCTCTCAACGAAGCCGTGCTCAGTTTGACCGGTGGTGGGGCCTATGACACACAGCCCGTGCATGAGGCGTGATTCAACGGGGCGCAGTCCCCATCATTCCTCCGAGAAAGAACGCCCGGATACGCAAAGGCGATGCCTTCGCGTATCGCAATGCGGCGCTCGCCGTATGCAAACGTTTGGGTCGAAGGATATGGAAAGTGTGGAGTGGCTATCACCGGCGAAACCTGGTGCAGAGCAAGATGAACTGCATCAAACGACTGGGCGAGCGGGTCATGTCCAGAACCTTTGAGCGCCAGATCAATGAGCTGCATATCCGTGCTGCCATTCTCAATCGATTCACAGAGCTGGGCCGCCCTCAGACGGTCACCGTGGCATAGCTGCGTCTGGGGTCAGGGGCAACTCAGCTTCAATCAGATTTATGCAACAGCGCCAATGCAGGGCCTCAGCAGCATGTAGCAGGGAGCTATTTGTGTCGAACCGAACGTGAATTTCAGAATTCCGAGCCCAATTTCAAGCTACATTAGCAGCCTTCGGAGCGTAGCGCAGCCTGGTAGCGCATCTGCTTTGGGAGCAGAGGGTCGCGAGTTCGAATCCCGCCGCTCCGACCAAATGACAAGGGGTTAGATCAAAAGGTCTAACCCCTTTTGTCTGTCTGCACTTCACGGCCTCACGAGGCTTGAACGCGCCCACATCCATTTGTGGCTTGGATTGACTGAATCCATACCCGCCCTCCTCTGCCTAGTCGTGGGCATCTCAGACGGCAACACCCGAACAGCCTCCGCAATCAAGGCATGACGATTCATGGTTCATGCCACGGAGGAACCCGCGACAGCCGCTAAGAGTACGAAGCCTGCGATGTTCACAATTGAATCTCTCTTACTGTTTTCCCGATATATCAGACCCTGGTCTGCAGCGAGGGCACTCACCTTCCTTCCAGCACGGGCAGCTAAAGCTTGAAGGTCTTAGAGTCGATATGTTTTCCGCCATTGCTGAAACGGAATTTCTACAGAAATCCAAGGGATAACACCTACCAACCTTTTACGCGAGAAGATCAGAATTGACTCACTCACCAGAAGCTCCATCCAGAGAGAGATCACGACTGAAGTTCATTTACACCCTCTTCTATCGGAAAGTTTCAGTGAGTGAAGGGCCTACCTAGTAGGCCCTTTCTGTTTTGTCACAGACATAGGTGCCGCCACCGAGTGATATGCCCCTTCAGCAATCTGCATGATCGTCGAACATGCTCGGTGGCCGCGAACTGGGAATAAAAAAGCTGTCGAGGCAGAACCAGCGTTCGACTGGCAGGAGGCAAACGAAAAGCCCTGGCTGTTTAGGCCAGGGCTTAAGAATTGGCGCCAGGGGTTAAGCCATCTTTCGGTGCTACAACCAGAACCCAGCGATGTGCATCTTGCCTTTGAAATATGACAGCCAGATGGCAAAAATTCGAGCGCTTCAGATCACCTTTGACTAAAACAAGGTACTGCACATCTCAGCTTCATATTCGATATTGACGTTCTACCAACCCATGGAGCGTCAGATGAAAACAAGTATCCGACCTGCACCAACCATTCTTGCCTGGTTAAGCGTGTTGAACTGCATCTCACCAGCGCTTGCGCAAAGTGAGAATCCATTCTTGGGCAGATGGATCGTGACATGGGAGAACAAGGAAGGTCGACCACTACAAGCAGACGTGGTCATCACCGAAACTGGTGGAACGTGGCAAACGCTGGTTCAGCGCAAGTTGGACCCTTGTGTAGGGACAGCAGCCCCTATTGAAGTCAAAAGCGTGTCACACAAAGAAATGCGTTTTACAGCTCGTCATTCTGAAGTTCTCACTGGCTGCAAAGACACGAATGTCAAATTGCAGCTGCAGCCCGACGGCACTATTACCGGGACTCGCGGACAAGATGAAATGAAATTTAGCAAGAACTAACCCGGTCAACTTAGAACAAAGCCCGCAGGCAAGCCTAGCGGGCTTTTTGTTTGGTCACGCCTCCGACTGGCAACTGGCAACTGGCAACTGGCAACTGGCAACTGGCAACTGGCAACCAAGGCTAACTCCTCAGTTTCGCGAAGCAATACCACTTAGTCAGTCAGAGCTGCCTGACGTCCTAGATACGGCTGTACTCCCAAGCGGCACTTAAGCCGAAGGAGCATTCCTGCTGCCAAAGGGTGGTTCTTTGTAGTACATGGATATCAAACAACACGCGACGAAACTGCATGAGCACATGCTTACAGCGCCAGTTGGACCTGTCTCGCGCTCCCGTCCGGAATAAATTGCTCTTCATCACGACCTCTCTGCGATAACGGCTGATACCTCCCTTCGGCGTTGGCGCATCGCTGCTTCTTCCAGCGGTCCTGAGCCCAGCGGGCCGTACTTCTCCAGCGACTCCTCAACCCGCTGTAGCTCTTGGGGCACATTCAAATTCACGTCTCTGCGCATCAGCCCCTCTCCTTCTTAAGTCTTGCGTTACTCTCAATTACTTGCAAACGATTCTCAATTGCGTTTATCATTCATCTCATGGTGCAGTGAATCGCTGTACCGTCTCTTCATCGTGGGGCGATGACAAGCAGGGGCTTGCAGCGTTTTAGCTAGCCAGCGGCCCTCTCCTATTAGCCAAGCCTTTTTCCACGATCGTGCCATTTAACGCCCCAGCAACCGCTGGATGGTTGCGTTTGGCGCATCCAGCTCTCCCATCTTTTTGATTGCACACATGCGGCGTTCAAGCGGTTCAGCGTCAGTGCACTCCTTATCCTTAAAGTCCTGCACCACCAGGTCGAGATACCGCGCCAGCTCATGCTCGATACGAGCGCCGCGCGAGCTGCGCCAGCCAGACAGTATTTAGAGGTAGTCGCAAACCGTTATCTGGCGAAGAGACTACGCATAAGGCCCTGCCATGTGCCACAGCCTGCTGTGGGTTCTCAGCAAGGTTCTCAACGTGATGGCCTTGAGCACGCAACACCGCAGCTGCGGCATGAAATGCCGGGTAGTTGAACTCAGGCAAGCCGATGTAGATGCGCTTCAGCGCCATGCGCCCCCCTGTTCTCTACAACCACCAGGTTGCCGTAGCTGTCGACCATGCAGACGGTGCTGCGGCCCAACTGCACCGGATTGCAGCAACGGTTTTCCATCCAGCGCTTGATCAGGTAGCGTCCGCCCATCTCTCGGTCATAGGTTGCCCACTCCAGCCTTGCGATGCCTGATGTGGTGGGCGGCTTGCGCTGGCCAGCCAGGGGGACGACCTTGCCAAAGAATGCGGGGCTCGACGCCTGGATCACTTGACGACCCTCACTTCCAGGCCCAGCAGCGCCTTCATCAGATGGCGCTTGAGCGTGAATTCAGTGGTCAGCACGCCCTTCATGTCCTCGATGACCTCCACGTCTTTCTCCACGTAGAAGAAATCTTCGTCATAGCGAATGACAGGCTTCGTGCAATTGAAGCCTTGGAACTTGACCGACTTCACCAGCACGTAGGCCCCTTGGCAGTGCAGGTCAGCGATCAGACCCAAGGCCTTCAGCTGGCACAGTTGGACCCAGCGGCGAAGGCTCACGGAAAGAAGTGCAACGCGTGAGAGCAGAGCACGGCTGATTCGATGCCCGCGAAAGCATCCTAACCAGGCAGACGCGCACTGCGCAGAAGAACACATGCGAGATGAATAAGCCGGATGCCCCGGTCCAGCAACTGCCACGCACAGACAAGCATGGAACCCGTACGAAAGTCAGCACTGGCCGATGGCTTGAGAAGTCCCCCGCCCTCTTACACCAGATGACGCATGCCACATGCACGCATCTACGCAAACAGCGCCAGCCCCAGAGCAACGTCAGGGCACAAATCAGAGCGCCTTGATTCAGGGCGTTGCGGTTTGCCTGCTCATGGCACTTGCTAAGGCTTGATAAGTCTGGAGACCGCAGCTGCGCCAGGTCCTCGATCCTGAGCCAAGTGCTGAATCAGACTGTCCCGATCAGCGGCTGTGCGCTGTTGTGACAAAAATCTCTTGCCAGATAGGTTTTCTATGTCCACCTCAAAGCCGATGAGCCGCGCCGCCACAGCCCCCAAGAACTCGGGATCCGCTTGAGTTGGTGACCAAGCTTCTTCCCTCAACGCCTCTTGGGAATGAGTTAAGGCATCCAGGTGCTCACGCATCCACAACGCATCATCGATAAATCGAATGCGGCCCTGCGCTTGAACAGCCATGTAGTTCCAGCTCGGGGCATTTCGCCCGCTTCGCTGCCCGTTGATATACCACCTGGGCGAGATATAGGCATTCGGGCTTTGGAAGATCGCAGTCACTGTCTTGATGCTGTGACCCTTTGAAAACAAGTGATGACTCTTGCTCACATGCCCTTTGAGCCGTCCCAACGAACCCGCCTTCATCAACAGCAGTGGCAGCAGATTGATCTCCACCTCGCCAGCACCTTCCGCAATCAATGTCGCGAGCGGGTAGTCATGCATGACCTGCTGCAACTCACTGATTTCAGAAATGGCAAAAAGCGGCTGTATGTACATACGATGTGGCTTTCATCAAGTGCAGCGATCAGTGTCAAGCATTCACAGGCATCCGAAAGTCGCCTCTGCGCCAGTCTGAGTGGCAGCAGTTGTTAAAACCAAAGCCTTGCTTGCAGGGCTTCAGTTTGAGTAAAGTGAGTCCATGACACGCATCAACACCACCGAGATATGGGAGCGGCACGGCTACAAAGTCGAACGCATAGAGCAAGCCATAGGCGCGCCCCAGCGCAATGTGTATGGGCCTGACGGTGTGCTGCTGATCGAGGATGCCGAGTACACCCAGGAGACGGAAGCGCTGCGCGACCTCGGCTTCATCGATTAACCCATGCCCGACCTGAGCGGTTTTTCTTTTACCAGCCACCCTTGAGGTGGCCTTTTTTTGTGCCCGGAGATTTTGAAATTCGAGCTTTTAGCCAGCATGCGGCATGCGCATGCCTTTCCCCGCAGGGCCAAGCGGGCCATTTGGACACATCCGGGGTTTCAAAATAGAACCTTGCATACAGCGCTGCAGTTTGTTTCAATCTCACCTTTATAGCTGCGAAGGAGGCGGCTCGATTTGAAATTACTGAAGAAGCAAAAGACCAGTTTGGCAGCGGTAGCTGCTGCCTTTGTATTAGGAGCATGCGGTCAAAAAGTGGAGGTTCCGCCTGCACATGTTGGCAAGATCATGACCAAAGATGGCTATCAGGAAAGCTTGATCCCCACCTCCAAATTTCGCTTGGGTCAGTGCTGGGCATACTGTGATCGCTTGGTTTTGCTGGATGTATCAGACAAGGCCTATCAGGAGAGCATGAACATCTTCATACCTGAAGATAAGCTGAATCTGGAAGTCACCATCCGTGCAACTTTAAGCATTAATCCAAAGAAAACGGCTGAGCTGTTCAATGCTGTAGCGCCAACAGAGGTGGCGGGAGATATTTCCACCATTGCAAACGAGCAGGTGTATCGCACATATGCCAGCCAAATCATTCAAGCCGAGGTACGCGAATACCTGAGCAAGCTCTCCATCAGTGAAATTGCTTCGAGTAATGAAAAGATCAACTCAGATTTGCGGGTACAACTTGGCAAGGCCATTGAGTCGTTGACCCCATTCTCTGTTCGCTTTGTGGGCATTACCAATCTGAAGTACCCAAAAATCATCACCGATGCTCAGGAGTCAGCCGCAGAGCGCCGCGAAGCGATCCAAAAAGAAGAGGCTCAGTTGGCGATTTCCAAGGCGCAGTTAGAACGTGAACTGCAAGAAGCCCGCCTGCAGCGAGCGATTGACAAGGAAAAGGCGGAAACGGAAGCCATGTCTCAATCGGTGCTGGCCCAATCCGTAGACAGTCGCGTTCTTCAATTGCGCAAGCTGGAAAATGATCGTGCCTGGATCGAAAAATGGAATGGTCAATTACCCACTACAACATTGGGTGATGCGGTTCCCATGGTGAGCATTGGCAAATGACCCTGCTCTTTAACCTTCTGCCTTTCGTGATCGCGGCAATAGGTCTTGGCTTGAGCTGGAGACTGAAGAAGGTTTGGATCCTTCTGGCAACGGTAGTGACCTTGTTTGTGTACTTCCAGGCACAGCCTGCATACCTGCCCAAAGGTACTGCAACTCGCTCGGAGCTTCCTTCATTCCCTGAGTCCGAGGCAAAAATTGAAGACCGCCTCAGCAAGCCTGTTTCTGGCGACGATCGGGACCAGCGCATGCGAGATGCGGTAAAGAAGGGCTTGGATTTCAAGCAGCAGCACTGATCCTATTGCTGGCTCAGCAAAAGCGCCTCGCATGAGGCGCTTTTTTTTCCGCCGATCGAGGATAGGTTCCCAACTTGGAAATGAAAAATATAAGCAGCTAACCAGCATGCTGTATGCATGCGCCCTCCCCCGCAAGGCTAAACGGGGACTACTCAATCAGGATCTTGCCTGGGCTGCCGTCGATTAGGAGCACGGCGCGGCTTCCGCACCGTGGTGACAGTGGTCGCACCAGATGGAGCTCCCCCTTTGGTGTAGGCGAAACGCGACTTGATGGCCCAAGCTCCACCATGCAGAATTCGACGCCATCTACCTGTTACGCCGGGCCCGGGATCCCCTCCCCCTCCCTTTCTGACCATTCCCAGGCATGCCCGAAAGGGCACCGGCTCCTTGTTCAAGCCCGCAGCAAGTGCTCGCGGGCTTTTTCTTTACCCACAGATTCCATGCATTCATCACCCAACACACCCTGGCGACAAAACTGCTGATCGCTGCGCAATGGGCCCTCACCGGCTTCGGCCTCTTCTGCCTAGTCGACGGCCCTCACGCCCGATGCATGACCCATGTGAGTGCGCTCACCTCAATTCTGAAAACTGCTCGCGCCTTCTATCTAGTTAGGCGCCTCGAAGGAAAGCATGAAAACGATTGTCGAACGCCTGACCCTGATCGTTGGCATCTGCACGGTACTGGCCTGGCTGGCAGGCACTCCAGCACAGGCTGATGAGCCATCTTCCCGTAAAGACACTGCGCGATGGGCTCGCCTGCACGGACATGTAAGCATGGGTGCTTGGATGACAAGCCCTTACATTGCCTCAAGGAAAGGCTTTGACAGGCAGCAAGGGATCAGGGACTGCCTTTGAACATCTTGTCCCGATGCGCGACCAATGTGCGGTTCATCACTTGATCGACTGCATACAAATACTGGTCATTCGCCAGTTGTCCACGACCGTTTGGAGCGAGCCAAGTGCGCCCTCGCTGAGAAACGGAAGAAGTGTAGAAATATTCGTCCAGCGTAATTCCTGTGTACGTTGCGTTGACCGCAAGGCGATGTGACGCGAAGTCCAGATAGAGACAGAAGTCACGAGGCTCTCTCCAGCAGTCGGAGACGGCCCCGGTCAAGCCTGATATGCCGTCCTTCTTATAGACCTGCAACGTATCGGCAGCAGCCTTCTGCACATCTTTGGCAATTGAGCTGGTGTCTTTCGCACTCGCTTTGTCAGACAGGGTGGCAAAACAGATGGACGCCAGTAGGAACGCAATGGCTTTTGTTTTCATGACATGACACACAAACAGCATTTCCGATAACCAAATTTGTTATCCGAAGTCAATTTTGTGCCTGCCTGCATCCCGAAATATTGCAGTGCAGCAAGAAAACCACCGAACCCGCACTCAGCGGGTTCTTCACTTATGGAGTCCCGATGTTCAAGAGCATGATCATTTACCGTATGACCGAAAGCTAGCAACGCGATCTGCGGGTGCTGGGCCACATACGCCGGCTATGACGCTAGCTGTGACTGGCTACGCTGTATTACACGCGGTCCCTGGATCCTTCAGGATCGTGTTCCTGCGCTCATTCACGGTGTCAACAATGGCACTCGGTGGTTCAGGCGATCTGCAAGATACAGCACTCCTTCGTTACCCACGCGCAGACGCGCCTGCCGCAGATGCAAGCGCATAGGCGCTTGCTCAGGCTGCCTAACCCAGGTCTCGGGTGGTAACACGGTCACAAAGCGGCCCGTACCGGCGTCAAGCCTGGCCAAGTGCCTCTCAACAGCGGCCTCGTACACATAGACTTGGCTTTCCGGGCCCAACGCCAAGCTGGTGATATATCCGAGCGAGCTGTTTGTGGATGGGCGGTCAGTTTGCAGAACGCCCAATGTGCCATTGCCGGCCAGCACAGCTGCCGCAGGCGTGCGTGGATTGGCAGGCGGGCCATTCCACGCATCCAGACGAAGCAGGCGCATATTCGCGTTGTCAGCAACGTAGATACGCCCTTGTTCATCTGCGGCCAGGTCTGCCATGTAGCCGCCCCCTTCATTGCCACCCCATTGAGAGCTTGCCTCCTTGGGTCGTAAGCCACATCAAGCTGCCCGGTTCCGGGTTCCAGACGATAGACCTTGCTTGAGCGGTGCAAGCCAGCAATGAACCATAAGGCACCATCTGGCGTACGTAGCAACGACTCCGGCTTGGCCAGCGACTGGGTTTTGCCTTCTCTACCATCACCAGCTACGCGGCGAGTGCGTCCGGCCGCCAAGTCCACTGCACGGATAACGTGATTGCCTGTGTCAGCCACATACAGAGTGTCGTCAGGTGCAAAGGCGATGCCGTCGGGCGATTGAACATTCGCATCGAGATGCTTGGCCTCCATCACTCTCACGCACACCCGCGCCGACTACAGTAACCCAGCTGCCGTCCAGCTCGCGCCGCGATACCCGATCGCCGCCGTACTGCTGCAGCACCCACAGCCACCCTTGGGCATATGGCAAAGCCTGAGATGGGCTGACTTTGTCGTTTAACACCTCCAAGGCACGAATCTGTATGGTTGAGTGAGCTGCCTGCGCATCGAACTCGCCGCGCGCGTCGCCGCCGCCAGTCCGCCATAGAGCCCAGCCTACAGCGACCAGCCCAAACACCAAGCTCAACATCACTGACCACTTGCGCATCGCGATTCTTCCTCCACCCGCCCCTGCGCTGCGTATTCTCTGGCATGCGTTGCAGGTAGCCCATGAGTCGGTCGATGTCAGCCAGCAGCTCACAACCCAGGAGCGCGCAGCGGATCGGGCAAAGTGGCCACGAAATACCTTTAAAAGAAGCCTCAGAGGGATTAACAGAAAGCCATCGCAGACTCCCCAGTGACTGGTCTAACCACCGCAGAGCACCTCACCATTTCAACCGAGGCCCACCGCTGAGCGGGCTTCTCTCACTCAGGGAGAGAACATGCACGTACAGATTGATTCCGAAGGTTAAGCAACATCGTGCACAACGCCCCAGACGACGGCCTGCGGTTTCAACGATGCACAGACCGGACCGCCATCTCCCATCGTCCCCTGAACGCAGGCCTGAATGACACCTCCAGAGGAGAGAGCAGTGTCAAGGACTGTCGGGGGAATAGACGCAAGCTTCAGCTTGGCACGACGTGTCCAGGGCGAGCCAGGCTGGCCCGCAAGGGTGCCGGAATTGAGATAGACGAAGCGGTCAGAAGACGGGCCCTGCGCGAACTCCCCCAAGAAGTTGACTGCGCCCGTCGAGAGGGGCAAACCCAGACGAAGCGAAAACTCGAACCGAAGAGGCTCGTGCCGACCATCCATTGGATCGAGCAAGTCCGATCTACCGCATTGCACTGCAAACCGAACATCAGGCGGAGTATTCACCACCAGTATTCGTATACGAACGGACTGTGCGGAGTTTGCTTTGCTCATGAGAGTACCCTGTTGCTAACACTGGATTTCAGCGGTCACCGAAAGCTATCCGCTGGAAAGAATATGAAGCCTGTTTCCCCCTTCGGGCAACGGCGTCAAAGCGATCTACAGGTGCTGGAGCACGGTTCCCACGGCAGACGCCAAGGAAATTCACTCCGTCTTAGATGTTCAGTCCCACAGTGAGATGGTGCGGATGCAGTCTAAAGCGACTTGGATCTTTTTCCCACGCCTCGCACATCGCACGGAATGGTGTCTTCCACCTGAGCGCTTTCAAGTGCTTGCCGAAGTTGTAGCTTTGAACAAATGCCTGGACATGCTCCCGTAGCTGCTCCAGGCCCTCGTACTCATACGCTTTGATCGTGGATTCCTTGATGGTCCGGTTCATGCGCTCGACCATGCCGTTAGTCCAAGGGTGGTACGGCTTGGTATGTCGTTTCTCGATTCCATTGAACTTGCAGATGCGCTCGAAGATGTGACCGATGCATGTGTCGGTGACGCCGCCTCTGAAGCGTTCTTGCCCTGTGAAGGCCATGCCGTTGTCCGTCGTATGTATGCGGTACGGGAAGACCACGAGCACCTGCCGAAGGAACTGCGCTGCGTTGGCTTTCGTGGCCCTGTCAAAGAACGCAACATGCGTGAACTTTGTGACGCGGTCTATGGCAACAAACATGTGCTGTCTGCCGCTGGAGATCTTCATTTCGGCACTGTCGATGTGCACGAAGCCCAGCGTCGTTTCTTCAAACTTTCCGTGCCTTCGCGGCACCTGCATTGCTGGCTGTCGACTGATTCCGTGACGCTGCAGGCATCGATGCAAGGCGCTGCGGCTGAGCTTGGGTGCCGTCTCCAGGAGCTGCCCCATGAGATCGTCCAGCGACAGATGCCCTTGCTTGCGTAATGCAATTGCCAGGTGTTCTTGCTCTTGAGAAAGATGCTGGCTTGCTCTGTCCCGAGGACCCATGGGCTCATCGAGAACAGATGTGCGCGCACGCCACTTGGCCACGGTCTTGGGGTTGAGGCCATAGAGCTTGGCCAAAGACCGATGGGATCCGGTGGCTAGCTGGAGTTCTGCGCGGATACGCGGCGTCGTGCGGGCGCTGCCATGCAGGCGGATTGCCATAGTGCTTTCTCCTGTTCCAGGCTAAAGAATGCACCATGACTTCCTGGGACCATACATCTTAGACATGCAGATCGGCCACCAGTCGATCCAAAGAAAGCAGTATTCAGGAGCGGCAGTAGCTGCCGACATGGCCCCTTCTATCGTTGATAGCAGGCATTCTGTCCAATCACCACAAACTGAGCAACCACTCTGCACCAGCCCGCCGCTGCGGGCTTTTCTCATTCTGGAAGCCACCAATATGCAAGACAAAGCAGAAAAAGCGGCATGGCATCCCGGCCCGGGCAAAGGCCGCGCACAACATGCAGAGAAGTTGGAAAATAATTCGATAGAAGCGACGAATAGCCGAATCGAATCAAAAACCTGTACAGACACCAATATTGGTAATGTCAGCTGCAAAAAACACAGCCTTTGCAAGTTGATGTTCTTGGCTCTGGCGCTGGTGCACTCAGCGAATACCTGAAAGACTGCGATAAGTATTCGATCATTTCAGGCATTGACGGATGATCAAAGAGCCGCGTTCCGTGAATGCAGCGTTCTATTACGCACAGTTGATGCTGCTTTAGAGGGGCTTGGATGACGAACAATGACTCATCGCCCGAGGCTATCCGAATCAGGGGCCTATTTATGCAAAAAAGCCCAATAAATCAGAGCTCACTTCCCAATGCCGGTTTATGTAAAAAATCTCTTAATGATAGAGCCAACAATCCCAATCCATCACCCACAATTAAGTTGTCTACATAGTATCGCCAATGAAATAAATTCCTGTAGGTAGGAGATTCATGCCTCACATCATAAACAATATATGCATCACCATCATCATCATATTCTGAACCAATTGCAATTAATCCATTAGGTAGCAATGAGCGATGATCATAAACTGACTCCTGCAATAATTTGGTTGCAGTCACAACTCTATCTGTAGAAGACAAGGTAGCCATAACAGCCACCCTAGTTATTTTATTATATATTGCTATAAAATTATCTAATTCATCCAGTGGGCTACATGCTTGATCGCCGACCAGATGAATAAAATCCAAATACTCATCTGGCAAGCGAATCAACAACGCCTTTTCTACATCAGCAATTCTCTTCTTTATAAAGAGTGGATCAACAATTAAACCCGGCTCATCTGTTTCCCATTTTACCAAGTCTTCTTTTTGTATCTTCATACTAAAAATCCTCACCACGCCACATTGAGCCACCGCCTACATGGCGGTTCCCCATTATTAGCAACACCCGTCTCACTATTCTTGATTCGCATGACATGTGCTCACATGAACTTCGCGACATCAGTTGGTGTTGCGCGCCTGGAGGATAAGCTAGGCGGCGCGATCACTAGCTTCAACCTCGAGATCCGCATCCATTGCGCTGACTGCGGCCAGAAGCTCCAATTTCCAAGACTTGAGCCAGACATGGACAGGGAAGGGGCACACTGCTCACTGGATGGCCTGGAGGCAGGGATTGCCACCAGCCCGAAGGATTGCGCCCCAATCCGTCAAGACGGCTGCGACAAAGCCTCCGGAGTCAAATACACGCCTTGTCTGCTCATGCCGAAGAAGGCGGCGCGCATTAAGCTGGAAATCACTGGAGTACCCGTGGAACGCCTGCAGGGCATCAGCTAGCAAGACGCCATTGCTGAGGGCATCGAGCGCACGGAAGACTTTTTCGGATGCCTGTGCTGACTAGTTCAGGCCGCTTGAGCCTGGGAGCCCATCAATGAAGACGGTGTATCGAAGGTGACTCGTTGGTTTACCCGGTGATGGGGCCAATAATCCGCGACAGCGTAGTGCTGCGTGCTCCGGTTATCCCATATCGCAATGCCGCCAGCTTCCCACTGGTGATGCACCATGAACTCTGGTCTCTGTAGCCAGCCAAGCAGAAAGTGAAGGACTCCACGAGCTTCATGGCGGTCGACTCCAATGATGTTTCGGGTGAAGTCGGCATTCACGAATATGCATTTACGGCCAGAGTCAGGATTCACTCGAACCACAGGATGTGTGACAGGCTTGCCCGCCTGGATTGCAGCGATGAGCGCTTCATCTCCCTTTTTTCCAAGGTATTCACGAAAGCCTGATTGCTCCCAGGTGTGCACGGCACTCAACCGCTCCAAGTACTGTTGCATGCCGGGCGATAGCCATTCATAGGCTTTGCTGGTGCTGCTCCAGCAAGTGTTTCCTCCTGCTGGAGGAGTCACTGTGATCTGTATCGCTGTTCCCAATGGGGGGTTGAGTTTCCAGCTGATGTCTGTATGCCAGTTGTCGATGGCAGGCGGTCGGTCGCGGTCGGACACGATCATTTCCATCTCGGGAACATTCGCGTTGCGGTCGAAATAGGAGCCGTTTGAGATCGGTCCAAATACCTGTCCCAATGCGATGTGTTGCTCTGGTGTGATTGTTTGCGGCTTAAAGAAGATGACCTCAAAGTCGAACAACGCCTGGCGAAGTTCAGCCTTAACTTCATCAGTCAGAGGCTTCCTGAGGTCAACGCCTTCGATCCAAGCCGCGAAGTTCGGCATTCTGGGGACCGGCTGTATGTGCTTGTAGCGGCTAGCAATATCGATCAACTCCATGGGTGTGGTATTAGCCATGTTCAATGCCTTTCAGGGATAGCAGGGGTAGTAAGGGAACTGCTTATTGCCAGTGCAGCAGGCGTTTTTCAAGCCAGGTCATGAAGCGCACGATGCCAACCCCTAGCAATGCGAGTACCAGCAGGAGAGCCATAACGCCATTGATATCGAAGGTGGAGCCGAGATAGGCCAAGGTTTGGCCCAGGCCCTTTTCGCTTGCGATGATTTCGGTACCGACAACTCCGAGCAGGGCATAGATCAACCCAAGCCTGAGGCCTGAAAAGATCACGGGGACCGCACCAGGCAAAGTGACCTCGAAGAACGTTGTGCCGGCTTTCGCCCCCAACGTCTTGCATAGCGTCAAGTGGTCTTGGCTTACCCCGCGGATGCCGGCCACAGTCGCAGAGAGAACGATGAAGAAGGTAAGCGAGCAGCCAACGGCAATCTTGCTACCTATTCCAAGGCCGAACCACAGAATGAACAGCGGTGCCAGAGCAATGCGTGGCATCACATTGAGCGCGTTGAAGTAGGGGTCGGCGAACTTCTCTATCGCAGGCCAACGAACAAAAATGAGTCCAACGGCGAATGCAGCTAGGCTGCCCAGCACAAAAGACGCTGCTACAGCTGTCAGAGTCCAGCCTAGGTCGCTCCAAAACTTTGCTGTTCTTACGTTTTCCCAAAGGTAGGCAAGTACTCCACGTGGTTGTCCAAAAAATGTCGGATCAACCCATTTGCGCGAAGCGGCGATCTCGGCAAATCCCAGCATTAAGGCTATGAAAACGATGTGCCAGAGCACCCATTGCAGTCGATTAGCCTTCATGGTGTACCCATCCCGATTCAAGCTGCGACCACAGAGTCGCAAAGAGTTCGTGGAAACGTGGCGACTTTTGCAATTCACGAATTGAACGAGGTCGCGGTAGGTCAATCGGCACGTCTGCAATGATGCGTCCTGGCTGGGACGACATCACGATCACGCGATCGGAAACGGCGACAGCCTCTGCCAAATCGTGAGTTACGAACAAAGCCGTTTGTCGGTGCTGATGACAGAGACGCAGAAGCAAATCTTGAAGCTGCAACTTGGTTTGCGCATCAAGTGCTCCAAATGGTTCATCCATCAAGAGCAGCGGTGCATCCAATGCAAATGTCCGTGCGAGCGCAGTACGCTGACGCATGCCGTGTGAAAGCGCTTTCGGCAACGCATTGGCATGCTCTGCAAGCCCTACCTCGGCGAGCATTTTTCGTGCACGTTCAATGCTTTGATCCTTGGTTTGCCCTCTGATCTTCGCGCCAAAGGCGGCGTTATCCAAGGCGGAGCACCACGGCAAGAGGCTATCGCGCGCGAGCATGTAGCCGATTTGGGGATTACCGCATCGTGGAGGGCTACCCATCACTTTGATGAATCCGGAACCCGTGTGTTCGAGCAGGCCCGCACACAGATTTAGCAAGGTTGTCTTGCCGCAGCCACTTGGGCCAACGAGAGAGACAAATTCGCCTTCGGCAATATTCAGAGAGATGTCCGCCAGAACCGGCTTGTTGCCGCCGAAGCTCAAATGCAGGCCATCTACGGCAACCGCAGGCCCTCTGGAGGCAAGAGCGTTGGGAATGGGCATATCCGCCTCCGCTCACTGCACCAGCAGCGTAGAGGTGTCCACCACCTTGCTGATCTGGCCTGTACGTTGCATATACCTCGCTGTATCCTGGAGGGCCTTGGGGTCTACAGGAAATTGCAAAGAGGGCAAAGAGTTATGCAGCGAGACCTCAAGAATCTGGTCTCCATTCGGAACATTGATCTTGAAGGTGTCTTGCGCAATCTTTAGCAGCGCCGCAAAGTTTGCGGGGTTCTGCGCAAACTCACTCGCTTCAATCATGGCCCTTCGATACCCCTCTATCGCCTTAGAATTCTTCTGAAGAAATTCATCGCGCACGACTTGCAGCATCGAGGCTCCGTTGGTCTCCAGGACATCACTGGGACCTTGCCCCTTGCGAGGATCAACCACCATCCGGCATACCTTCGACACTTCGCAAAAGCCATCCATCGGTGTGAAAAGCATCAGCCCATCAATCTGCTTCTGCGAGATCGCAGGAAAGGCGGTGTTGGGCGAGCCGACCGCAACAATCGTGACGTCCTGAGCAGACATGCCTGCACCCTTGAGCAGGCTCACCAACTGGAACTCGGCTGCGCTGCCTCTTGCTGTAACACCGATTTTCTTGCCTTTGAAATCCTGCATGATCGCCGGATATCCTTTGGCCGCATTGGGCGTATCCAAGCCAGCTCCCGCCATGAGGAAGAATGTGGGCCCGCGAGCTCCGCTGCCAATCACTTTGACTGCAGCTCCCTTGTTCACGGCCTGGACAAGAACCTCCGGAGGCGTAAATGCGACGTCGAGATCTCCCGCCAGCAGTGTCTGCATCGCTAACGGGGCCTGCGGAATGCTGCGCAATTCGCACGTGATGGCATGCTTTGCGCAGAGTCCATTCGCATTGGCGACACGAACCAGAAAGTTGCCCAAGCCTGGATAGTCCTGTATGCGCAAGACGGTGGACTGAGCCATAGCCGAAGTGGATAGCGCCGATACAGAAGCTATAGCGAGAGCGATCAATTTTTTTCGAATCATGGGAATCCGTTCCGTTGGAGAGAGCGTTACGACAATCGGTATGCAAACGGATTAAAAAATCGACCAGTCAATTGAATTGCGCCTCAGGTGACAATGTTCGGATGAACACCAAGCTCGACTTCCCTAGGCGTCTATCGGGTGACCGTTACCGCGTGGATTGGCTTGCGAACTTCCCTGAGCCCTCTATGCAGCGGCTTCGTGCCATTGGCATCAAGAGAACGTTTCACGACGGCCAACTCGTTCAGAAAAGAGGTGACTCTGCACATCACGTGCTGGTTGTGTTGTCAGGACGTCTGCGCTCTGTGGGCTACACCGCAGGAGGGGCCGAGCAATTTACGCGCTGGATGGAACCAGGCGAAATCAGCGGTTTTAGTTCGGTGTTGGGAAATGCGCCTGTGCCTGTAGACCTTGTCGCAGCCGGAGACGTCGAACTTCTAATCTTGCCAAGTCAGCCCTTGCTCGAGGTTTTGGCAAGCGATGCTCTGGCATCTTTGGCAGTGGCACGTGCACTAAGTCTGCGCGTGAACGAATTGTTCGACATGATCTTTATCAGGGCGGAGGAGACACTCAATGCGAGAGTCTGGGCGACATTGCAACGCATAGCAGCGGAAAACGGAAAGCCTGTTCACGGCAATGTCGTGCTTCTCATCTCTCAAGGTGATCTCGCGCATGCCGTTGGAGCGTCTCGCCAAAAAGTCAACGTCGAACTGCGCAAACTTCAAGCACAACAGAAAATTCGCCTAGGTTATCGCTGGATTGAAATTTTCTGCGGCACACAACCCTGAGCAAGTCCATCATCCGCAGGCTTCATTTAAGCCCGTGCTCTTCATGAAAGTTCAGCATGAATTGCAGAGTGGGCTTCCGAAGGAAAATCGGGCTGGCAGCACGCCATAGCTCGGTGATATACGAGGATGGGGACAAACAGTAGACTTGGCGCATAGGTATCAGATCACCGGGTCAACATCTCTCAGTTCATGGCATCCCGGCGTAACCAATTCGGCGAAAAGCAACCGATGCCTCATAGGGTATGAACGGCAACTTCAATTGTTGAATGCCGTCGATCCTGAATAGCCGCTTCATCCTCGGATCCGGCCGCTCGACTGTGCGGCTCGCCGTTTACCGACTCGAACGACCGCTTCTGCGTGCCGCGACAGACTCATGTTGAGCAATTGTTGTCCAGGGACCTATGCCCGTTTTGCAGCGTTTTTAACAAGCTGAGGTCCTGAGGGGCTCTATTCTTTATACCTGTCATACAAGCAAAAGGCCCGCAGCATGATGACTGCGAGCCTTTTCTTCGCTCCTGCTTGCCTTGTCAGGGCACCAAGCTGGTAGCCAGTTCTACCACTGCACCTTCACGCCAATGGAGGCCTGCACCCCGCTCTTGACCCGGCTGTCGCCGCCATTGGCCCACAGCTTGCCCAACTCACCATAAACGCTGGTGCGCGGGTTGATCTGCAGGCTCGCACCGGCAGCCATCTCGGTCGCGGTGTAGCCGCCCTTGGCCTTGATGTCGGTGGTGCCGCCTGGCGCCGCAAAGCTGGCGATGTCGGTGGTGTTGCTCGCCTTGTAGACGTTGATGCGGCCATAGGGCTGCAGCACACCGGCGCCGGTCGCAAAGTTGCCCTTGATGCGGGCGCCCAGACGCACGGTCCAGTCATCGTCAGCCTTGTTCTTGACCGTGGCCAGGCTCAGCGCTGTGTCGTCGATGCTCAGTTTGCGGTAGATGATCTGCGCCTGAGGCTCAATCTGCCAGTTGGAGGTCACAGCAAAGGCCTTGCCCATTTCCAGAGAAGCCAGCCAGCCGCTGCCCTTGGTGCGAGCCTGGGCTGTGTCGCCGGCGGTGCGCAGGTCGCTACGGTAGTCAGCGCCTTGCAGCACGGCATCGGCATACAGGCCAGACTGATCTTGCCAGGTGCCGTACACACCCAGGTAGCGGGTGCGCAGGTTGTTGAAGCCGACGTATTTGCGATCCACGCCGCTGGCAAAGCCCTTGACGCTCATGTCGCCTTCAAGCTGGCCCACATAGATGCCGGCCTTGATGCTCTGGTCGGCATACAGATCCAGACCTGCCTGGAAGCCGGTCAGGTGACCGCTGCTCTCGGGGCTGACGGTGCCTTGCTGGCTGATCTTGGGATCGGTGCGCAGAATACGGCCCCAGACTCGGCGGCTGGCGCCTGTGTCGGAGCTGGTCGTGGCTTGCGTGCCTTCATCACCCATGCGCTTGCGCAGATCGCCCAACATGGCCATGTCGGCCTGGCGCAGCTGTGCCGGCAGGGCCGACAACAGCGGCACTTCAGCACGGTAGGCCGTGGTCGATGTTGCGGTCGCGGTCGAATGCAGGGCTGCCCCCTGGGCGGTTTGTGTCATGCGGTACTCATAGGCACCGGCATCCACATGACCGCCAGCCAGGGTGAAGCTGCCCGGCTGCAGGCTGGCTCCGTTCTCCGTACCGATGACCCCGATACCGTTGCCCGTAGTCTGGGCACCCAGACCGCCGGCATTGGTGATGTGCACCGTGGTGCTACCGCTGGCCACGGCCGAGGCACCGGACAGCAGCAGCTTGTCGGTGGCGCTGCCGTCCGCACCCAGCACGGTGGACAGGCCCAGATTGCCGTTGTTGCCCACATAGGCGCCGGTAACCTTGAGCACCGTGCCAGGGGTTGCACCACTGTTGCTGCTGAGCTTGACGGTGCCGCTGTTGTTCAGGCTGGCCAGGGTCTGGTTGTAGCCCGCCAGATCCAGCACAGCGCCGCTGGCTACAGTGTGGGCAGAGGTGCTGCTGAAGGTGCTGGCAGCGCCTGCCTGCAAGGTACCTGCTGCCACCAGCGTACCGCCGGTATAGGAGTTGGTGCCTGTGAGCGTTTCAGTGCCAGTGCCCTGTTTGATAAAGCCACCAGTGCCGGTCATGGAGCCACCAAAGGTTCCATCTGTCGCCCCGCCTGCAGCCAGCGTGTTCACGCCCAGTTTGACGGTGCCGTTACCAACCAAGGTGCCGAAGGTTTGGGAACCGTTACCAGCCGACAGATCGAACGTTGTGCCACTTGCCAAGTTCACAATGCCGTTAAGCGCCAAGCTAGCTCCAGCGCCTAGGGCAAGCGTCCCACCATTGACAGTGGTTTGGCCAGCATAAGTATTTACTCCATTCAGAGTCAGCGTGCTAACGCCATCCTTGGTCAAGCTCCCGGAGCCAGAGATACTTCCGTCAAGCGTCAAAGCATTGGAGCCTGCAACTGTGAGGCCTGCATTCAGCACCATCTGGTTTGCCAATGTGACCGCTTGGTTTGAATCCAACGTTGCAGTGCCGTTCACCGTCAAGGCACCAGAGCCAAGAGCTGCGTTGTTGCCAACAATGGTGCTTCCGCCTGCAAGAATTGTTCCCCCGGTATAGGCGTTATTACCGTTCAGAGTCAGATTTGAAGAGCCAGCCTTGGTCAAGCTTCCACTGCCACTGACCGTGCCATTAAGGGTCAAGGCGTTGGAGCCCATCACAGTCAAGCCACCGTTGAGCACCACATCGTTGCCCAAGCTGACCGAGGTGTTACTGTCCAGCGCCGTTCCATTGGCGGCTGTCAGGACGCCGATGCCGAGGGCCGCGTTATTGCCGACCACCAGTTTGCCGCCATTGAGGGCGGTGCCACCGGTGTAACCGTTGGCGGCGTTGAGCACGAGCGTACCGGCGTCATACTTGCCCAGCGTGCCGCTGCCGTTGAGGGCCACCCCAATCGTCGCCGTCGCGCCCGGATCGACCCGCACCGTCGCATTGCCCAACGAACCATTGACCAGATTCAGCGCCCCCGCCGTGCCGTTCTGCAGGCTGTAGCCATCAGTGACGAATTGCAGACCGGTGATGTTCTGCGTGCCGTTGACGGTCACCGTGCCCGCCGTGCCCTGGAACACCGCGAAGCTGTTGGCCCAGGTCTGGTTCAACGTGCCGTCGACGTTGGTCCAGTTGGTGTTGCTGCCGCCCCAGGTGCCGCTGCCGCCGTCGATCAAGCCGTTGGGCGCCAATTGGCTGCCGTCCCAGAACTGCACAGTGACGCCCGGTGTGGTGACCAGCAGGTTGATCTGGTTGCCGATGTTGGTTTGCAGTTGCAGGTCACCTGCCGACACCCCGCCAGGCACGGTGCCGATCAGCAGGCCGTTGTCGGTGAGGCCGCCGGTGTAGTCGATGATCCGGTACACACCCGTGCCGAAGCCGCCGATGTCACCGACATTGAGCGTGCCGTCGAGGGTCAGGTTGCCGCCGACGTTCAGCAGCGCACTGCCGCCGCCGGACACCGGTGCCCCGAGGCCGACGTCGAGATTGGAGCCAGCGTCGAGCACCAGTGAACCGACCGACAACGCATTGCCGGTGGCCAGCGCCAGGTGACCGCCACTGCCGACATTGACCGCGCCGCTCAGGCTGCCGCTGCCGCCGAGCGTACCGCCGTTGCTGACCAGCACGTTGCCGCTGTCGAGCGATCCGTTGACCCGCAGCGTGCCAGCATTGACGTTGGTGTCGCCGATGAGGGTGTTGAGGCCGGTCAGAGTCAGGGTGCCGCTGCCGAGCTTGGTCAACCCGCCGTTGCCGCTGAGGACACCGGCGAAGGTGCTGCTGAGGTTGCTGCCGCCGATGCTCAGGGTGTTGCCGCTGCCGACGATGGCCGTGCCGTTGCCGGTGAGGCTGCCGACACCCGCCGACGCCCCCAGGTTGAGCGTGGTGCCGGTGCCCAGATTGACGCCGGCGTTGTTACCCAGTGCGCCGCTGCTCAAGGTCGTCAGGCTGCCGCCCTGCACATCGAAGGTGCCGCTGAAGGTGTTGTTGCCGGTGAGGGTCAGATCCGCCAGGCCGTTCTTGGTCAGCGTGCCCGCTCCGGCGACCACTCCGCCCAGCGTCAGGTCGTTGCTGCCCGCCAGGCTCAGATTGGCGTTGACGTTGACGTCGTTGCCCAGCACCAGCGGCGAACTGTTGTCGAGGGTCGATGCGCCCGCGACGGTCACGGCGCCGGAGCCCAGGACCGCCGAGGTGCCGAGGGTCACGGTGCCGGCGTTCAGCGTGGTGCCGCCCGAATAGGTGTTGATGCCGTTGAGGGTCAGGTTGGCCGCGCCGTTTTTCACCAGCGCCCCGGTGCCGCTGACGACACCGCCGAGGGTCAGGTTGTTGCTGCCGGCGTTGGTCAGGTTGGCGTTGAGCACCACGTTGTTACCCAGGCTCTGTGCGCCGTTGCTGTCCAGCGTCGAGGCTCCGGCGACGGTGAGGTTACCCAGACCCAGGGCCGTGTTGCTGCCGACCGTCAGCGTACCGGCATTGAGGGTGACGCCACCGAGGAAACCGTTGCCGCCGTTGAGGGTCAGGTTGCTCGCGCCATTCTTGGTCAGGCTGCCGGCGCCGTTGATGTTGCCGGCGAGGGTCAGCGCATTGCTGCCGACAATCGCGAGGTTGCCGGCGAGGTTGATGCCGTTGCCGGCCGTCACGGCAGTACTGGCATCCAGGGTGGTGCCATTGGCGGCGTTCAGCGTCGCTGAACCCAGCGCCGTGTTGGAGGCGAGTATCAGCCCACCGGCATTCAGCGCCACCGGGCCGAGGAAGGCGTTGTTGCCGCCCAGCGTCAGGTTTGCCGCGCCGTTCTTGATCAAGCCACCTGTGCCGCCGATCACACCGTTCAGGGTCAGTGCGTTGCTGCCGACCACGGTAAGGTTACCGTTCAACGTGGTCGCGTTGGCCAGGGTCACGGCGGTGTTGCTGTCCAGTTGCGTGCCAGCGTTGGCGATCAACGCGCCAGTGCCCAGTGCGGTGTTGCTGCCGACCACCAGCGTGCCGCCGTCCAGTTGGGTGCCGCCGGTGTAGCTGTTGGCGCCGTTGAGCACCAGGGTGCCGGCGTCGAGTTTGTTGAGAATGCCGCTGCCGTCGATGTTCACACCGACCGTGGCGGTCACGCCCGGATCAACCCGCATCGCCGTTGTACCGCCAGTGCCGTTGACGGCCGTGAGTAGCCCAGACGTGCCGTTGACCACGTTGTAGCCGTCGGTGAGGAACTGCATCCCGGTGAACAGTTGCGTGCCATTGACCGACACGGTACCGGCAGTACCCTGGAACACCGCGAAGTCGCCGGCCCAGGTCTGGTTCAACGTGCCGTTGGAATTGGTCCAGTTGGTGCCGCCGGCATTCCACGTGCCAGTGCCGCCATCCACGGTGCCATTGGGAATAATCTGGCTACCGTCCCAGAAACGCAGGTTGGAGCTCGGTGCCGACACCACCACGTTGACCTGATTACCCAGGGTCTGCACCATCAAATCGCCGAGAGCGTAGCCCACAGGGACGCCGGCCACGGTCATGTTGGTGTCGGTCAGCGCTCCGATGTAATTGAACAAGCGGTAGACACCAACACCGAACCCGCCAGCATCGGTGACATAAAGCTTGCCGCCGAGAGTCAGGTTGCCGCCGATGTTCATCAGCGACGTGGTTGATGGCACGGCGAGGCTCACGTCAACATTGCTGTTGGCGGTGAGGGTCAGCGACGCGGCCGACAAGGTATTGCCCGAAGACAAGGCCAGGTGACCACCGTTGTTGATGGTGATGACGCCAAGCGCCGACCCGGTGCCCGTGAGGGTAGCGCCACTGTTGACATTGAGCTGGGTGCTGGCCAGCGAGCCGGTGAGATTCAGCGTACCGGCGTTGACATTGGTGCTACCGGTAAGGCCGCTGCTGCCGGTGAGATGCAGGGTGCCGCTGCCGACCTTGGTCAGCCCACCCTGACCATTGAGGCTACCGACGAAGGTGCTGTTGAAGTTGTTGCTGCCAAGGCTCAGGACGCTGCCAATACCAACATCAACTTGGCCGCTGCCGGTCAGGCTGCCCAGGCTGGCGTTGCCATTGAGATTTAACTGGCCGCTGGAGCCAACATTGAGGGTTCCGACGTTTGCCAACACACCGCTGCCAAGTGTGGTGAGCGAACCAGCCTGAATATCGACATTGCCGGTAAATGTCTTGACCCCGACCAGGGTGAGATCGTCCACGCCGGTCTTGATCAGGTTGCCGTTGCCACCAAGATCGCCGCTGAGGATCAGTGCGTTGGCTGTTTCGACGGTCAGATTGGCGCTATTGCTCAGAGCGATGGTATTGCCCAGGGCCATCGGCGAGCTGTTGGCGAGAGTGGCGTCGGCCGTAACCGCAAGCGTTCCTGTGCCCAAGGCGCCACTACTACCCAAGGTCAGTCGGCCGGCGTTGAGCTGGGTGCCGCCCTGGTAGCCGTTGTTGCCATTGATGGTCAGGTTGCCACTGCCGCTCTTGGTCAAACCAGCAGTACCGTTGATCACACCGTTGAGGGTCAGGTCGTTGGCGCCATCGACAGTGAGGCCGGCGTTGAGGGTAACGTTATTGGCCAGGGTGACATTGCCGGAGCTGCTGAGGGCCGAGGCACCTGCCACTGCCAGGGCGCCCTGCCCCAACGCGTTGTCGTTGCCGACCACGAGCTGGCCGGCATTGAGGGTAGTCCCGCCTAGGTAGCTGTTGGCACCATTGAGGTTCAGGTTGGCCGTGCCGTTCTTCACCAGGCTGCCGGCGCCGTTCACAGTGCCGCCCAGGGTCAGATCCGCGGTGCCGCCGATGTTCAGGGCGCCGGCCAGGTTCACGGCGTTGCCCAGGCTGACGGCAGTGTTGGCGTCCAACGTGGTGTTGGCCGCCGCATTCAGCGTGCCGCTGCCCAAGGCCGTGGCATTGCCGACGATCAGTTTGCCGGCGTTGAGCGCGGTGTTGCCGAAGTAGGTGTTGGCGCCGTTGAGGGTCAGGTCGGCGGCGCCGTTCTTGATCAGTCCGCCGACGCCGGACACCGTACCGGTGAGGGTCAGCGCATTGCTGCCGGCGACGGTCAGGTTGCCGCCCAGGTTGACGTTGTTGGTGAGGCTGGTGGCCGTGCTGGCGTCCAGCGTGGTGCCGGCCGCCGCGTTCAGGTTGCCGGCGCCCAGCGCGGTGGCGGAGCCGACGATCAGCGTGCCGGCGTTGAGCGAGGTGGAGCCGGTGTAGGTGTTGTTGCCGGTCAGGGTCAGGCTGGAGGTGCCGGTCTTGATCAGCCCGCCGGCACCGTCGATGACGCCGCCCAGGGTGAGCGCGTTGCTGCCGCCGGCCGAGAGGTTGGCGTTGAGGGTGATGGCGTTGCCCAAGGTGACCGCGCCGTTGCTGTTGAGGGTGCTCGCCCCGCCCACGGTCAGGGCGCCGCTGCCCAATGCCGCCCCGTTGCCGACAGTCAGGCTGCCGGCGTTGAGGGTGGTGCCGCCGCTGTAGGTGTTGCTGCCGTTGAGGGTCAGGTTGGCCGTGCCGTTCTTGATCAGCCGGCTGGCGCCGCTGACCACGCCGCCCAGAGTCAGCCCGTTGCTGCCGCCGATGCTCAGGTCGGCGTTGAGCACCACGTTGTTGGCCAGGGCCACGCTGGCGCTGCTGTCCAGGGTCGCGGCGCCGGTGACCGTCAGATCGCCGCTGCCCAGCGCCCCGGCGTTGCCGACGGTCAGGGTGCCGGCGCTCAGGGTGGTGCCGGCCAGGAAGGTGTTGGCGCCGTTGAGAATCAGGTTGGCGGCGCCGTTCTTGGTCAGCCCGCCGCTGCCGCCGACCACCCCGCCGAGGGTCAGGTTGGCGCTGCCGCCGATGTTCAGGTTGCCGCCCAGGGTGACCGCGTTGCCCAACGACACCGTCGTGTTGGCGTCGAGCGTGGTGCCCGCCGCCGTGCTCAGGCCGCCGCTGCCCAGCGCCGTGTTGGCGCCGACGATCAGCGTGCCGGCGTTGAGCAAGGTACCGCCGGCAAACCCGTTGCTGCCGCCCAGGGTCAGGGCGGCGGTGCCGTTCTTGACCAGCCCGCCGGCACCGTTGACCACGCCGTTGAGGGCCAGGCCCTGGGTGCCGCCGATGACCAGGTTCGCCGCCAGGTTGACGGCGTTGGCCAGGCTCACTGCGGTGGTTGCGTCCAGCGTGGTGCCGGCCGCCGTGTTCAGTGCGCCGGTGCCCAGGGCGGTGTTGCTGCCCACGAACAATGTGCCGGCGTTGAGGGCGGTCGCGCCGCTCTGGGTGTTGTTGCCGGTCAGGGTCAGGCTGGCCGCGCCGCTCTTGGTGAGGCCGCCCGTGCCGGAGAGCACGCCGCCCAGGGTCAGGTTGTTGCTGCCCAGCACGGTGAGGCTGCCGGTCAGGCCGACGTTGTTGTTCAGGGTGACGTTGGCGGTGCTGTCCAGGCTGGTGCCGGCGGCCGCGTTCAGGGCGCCGCTGCCCAAGGCGTTGTTGTTGCCGACCCGCAACGTGCCGGCGCTCAGGGTGGTGGTGCCGCTGTAGCCGGTGTTGACGCCGCTGAGGGTAAGGCTGCCGCTGCCAGTCTTGGTCAGGCCGCTGGCGCCGGTGAGCGCGCCGCTCAGGGTCAGCGCCCCGGCGCCGCTGGCGGTCAGGGCGCCGTTGAGGGTGATGGCGTTGGCCAGGTTGACGGTGCCGGGCGCGGTCAGGGTCGCCGCGCCGCCAATGGTGACGGTGCCGCTGCTGAACGCCTGATCGTTGCCCACCTGCACGCTGCCGGCGTTGATCGTGGTGTTGCCGGTGAAGGTGTTCGCCGCCCCCAGACTCAGTTGGCCGGCGCCGGCCTTGGTCAGGCCGCCGGCGCCGGACAGCACGCCGGTCAGGCTCAGGTCGTTGGCGCCCTGCACCGTCAGGCCGCCGGCGCCCAGGGTGATCAGGTTGCCCAGGCTCAGGCCGGCGCTGCTGGCCTGGAGGATCCCGCCGTTTGAGGTCAGCACGCCGCTGCCGAACGCCGCGTTGTTGTTGAACTGCACCACCCCGCCGTTGAGGGTCGAGCTGCCGCTGACCACCGGCCCCTGCAAGGTCCAGGTGCCGCTGTTGACGGTGAGGTTGTTGAAGTTGACGTACGTGGCACTGGACACCGTGCCGCTGCCGCTGGCGCCGCCGCCCGCGCCGAGGGTGTTCTGCAGCACCAGGGCGTTGGTGCCGCCGGCGCCGCCGTCGATCTGCCCGGTCGGGGCGAACGTCAGGTTGACCCCGATCAGCCCGCCAAGGCCGACGGTGACCTGCACGCCATCGCCGACGTTGACGCTGGAGCCGGTCACGGCGGTGAAGGTGTTGGTGCTGTTCACCCCCATCGACACGCTGCCGGTGATGCTGCCGGTGTTGGTGAACGTGTTGCCGGCGGCGGACGTCTCGAACGCCACCCGGCCCTGCACGCTGCCGTTGTTGGTCATGTTCACCGTCGAGCCACCGTACACGCCAACCACCGGGGTGTCGGCCAGGCTGATGCCGCCCACCGACAGGCCTGTGGAGGTGATGGTGCCGTTGTTGGTGATGCTGGTGGTGCCGGCCGCGGCGTTGTTCACGCCGATGCCCAGGCCGTCGATGCTGGTCAGGTTGAGCCCGAGCACCATGCCGGTGCCGCGGATGATGCCGCTGGCGTTGTTTAGGACGTTGACCGTGCTCGCCGCGCCGGTGCCGATGAACGCGCCGCCGCTGAGCACCGACACCAGCCCCAGCAGCGCAGGGTCCAGGGTGCCGGAGTTGTTCAGGGTGATGTTGACCCCGGTTAGGTCCAGCACCCGACCGCCCAGGGTGGCGTTCATCTGCGCGCCGGCGTTGACGTTGACCGTCAGGCCGTTGGCGGCGCTGGCGTAGTTGTTGAGAAACAGCGGCAGGCTCGGCACACCAGTGCAGGTGACCGTGCTTCCCGCAACAGAGCAAGTTGCCCACGCAGCGGGGCTAAGAGCCGCCCCGCACAACATAGCAGCAGCAAGCGCCACTCTCCGAATCGGGCTCGCACGCCCACCGAAGCATGATGAACCTGTTACCAAAGAGACCGCCCTCGAACTATTGACCGAGGCCGTGCCCGAGTGAGCTATTTCAGGCGCTGCGACCCAAGCACCCAAAGACTGATTCCAGATGGATCGGTAGCATTTATTCATGTTCACCCTTTAATGTGATTCAGGGCAATGCTGCTGTCCTAAGGTGCCCCGTCCTTACCGCTGTCCGACAAACAATTTAATTGATGTAACAAAAACAAACAATCACTGAAATCGATTATTGGAATATTCACTAGATGCCGATTTATGCATAGCAATAATATATTGACGAAAAACAGAACTTAAAAGAGGCGCTCTTTAGCTAAGACCCTCAGTTGATTGGCATCAATTACTGCAGAATGGATGTGTTAATTGGTGAACCTTAAAACCTTCTGGCAACGCGAAATTGCTTTCATTTTTTCGCTAGCAACAAGGCAGGGGGGGGTCATGCTGGACTGCTCTGATCTCTCCTACCAAAGACTGCGCCGATGCCAAATGAAGCCGCTTTTTTTCGTTGACTTAAGCGAATCGCGCTAGGAATCAAAGTGAGAAGATCTGTGTATTATTGAATCCACACAAATCCAATTCATTGCACTTGTGTGGGTTGCTGTAATTTTTTCGGATACAGCGTCGCCGATACTTTCTTTTTAAAGCCAAAGGCTTTGCTGCCTTGACATAAACGCTCATATTTTTTCATGTATGTGCCGATGTGTCATACATGACCTATTCAACGTATACCTAGAAAGAGGTAGTTTGTGACATCTACAACGCGCCACCGTATGCATAGCGCAATAAGCTTGGCTTTGACAGTGTTCATGAGTTGCAGCACGCTAGCCCAGGCCGCGCCATCGCCTGCCAAGGACTCGGAGTCACCCGTTGCGAACCTGGGTTCTATCAATATCTCCGCTGCCGAGGTACAGCAACTATTACGGGCCATGCCCGAGGGCGAGCGTGCCAAAGTCAAGAGCAACCGTGAAGGCTTGGAAAACTGGTTACGCCAACGCCTTGCCGGCGAAGCACTGCTGCGCGATGCACAGCGAAAGAAGTGGGCCGAGCGCCCAGAGGTCAAGTCACGCATTGATGCAGCCGTCAAAGAGACCACGGCTCGCATCGTCACCGGCAGCTACCTGGAGTCATTGGTCAAGCTGCCTGCAGGCTTTCCCAGCGATGCGGAACTGCGTGCCGCCTATGAACGCAACCGATCACAACTCAATGTTGCTCCAACCTATCGGGTCGCACAGATTTTCTTGCCCGTTGCGCTCGATGCGGATGGAGCGACGATCGCAACGGTGCGCAGCAAAGCAGCAGAGTTGACAAAGCAATCACGCGCAGGTGACTTTGCAGCACTTGCCAAGGAGCACTCCCAGGATGCTCGAAGTGCCAGCAAAGGCGGAGAGGTTGGCAATTTGCCCTTGGCCCAGCTTCTGCCGGAGACTCGTGAGATCGTTTCCAGCATGCAGCCCAACCAGATCAGCGAGCCCGTGCGCTCTGCTTCCGGTTTCCATGTGCTCAAGCTCCTCGCCAGCCAACCTGCACGTCCGGCGACCTTGGAGGAAGTCAAGCCCACCTTGCAGGCAGCCTTGCGCGAGCAACGTCAGCAGGAGCTTGTAAATGAATATCTGAGCAAGCTCGCACCTTCTTCCGAGGTGAAAATTGACAACGCTGCTCTGGAGGCAGCGCTGCAAAGGGTCAACTGACAGCAGTTTTACTCCCCGTTTTGCTGCCCATGGCCAGATGAAGCACTCCGGCCATCTCACCGCACAGTGTTGGCAAAAAAAGAGAGACCGCCGAAAACACCGGCCACCGCACAAGCCTAGATCTCCAGCTCCACGATGGCGGGCGTGAACTGGTAGCACCAGGCATGACCCATGCCGGGCAGCCGGTGCTTGGCGTCGTATTCACGGCCCTTGGCGGGCTTGAGGCAGCCGTGCTGCAACAGTACCTTGCACACGGCCTTGCCCAAGCAACACTGCCCGGCGTAAAGATTCGCCATCTCGTCTCAGGCGACAGGCTGCAAATTGCCTTCACCTGGGAGGGTCAGAAGTGCCGCGAGTTGCTCCCTGCCTGTGCCATCAACAAGAGCAGCATTCAGCGCGCTGCCTCTTTGCGTGACGAAATCCGCCGCAAGCGAAGGCGGCTTCTCCTATGCCGACTACTTCCCGAACAGCCCAAGAGCCGCATCGCCGTCACAAAGGAACCCGCTCATGGAAACGCTGCTGCAAAAGCAGCTGGACACCTTTGACCGCCAGGTCAAGAACGGGCAAATGTCCCCGTCCACCTACAACGGCTACGCTAAGGCCATTACAGGCGAGCGCATGCGCCGTTGGCACCGGCTGCAGATTGGTAAGGTACTGCCCAGCCTGCTGCGTGACTGGGTTTCGGAAATGGACTGCACCAGCAAGGCCATCCGGAACATGCTCACCCCGCTGCGCAGCTTGTTTGAGGACGCCGTGAATGACGAATTGATCGACTTCAATCCTTTCTAGCGCATCGCCCTATCCAAGCTCATTCGGCAAACGGCAAAGGCCAGCGACTATGTGGTGACGCCGTTCAGCGCGGCTGAGCGCGAGGCCATCCTCAAAGCCTGCCGCCCCGATGAACAGCCCATGCTCCAGTTCTGGTTTGAGACGGGCCTGCGCCCAGGCGAGCTGCAGGCGTTGCAATGGAGCCACATAGATTGGAAGCGAGCCATTGTCCGAATAGAGCTCAATCAGGTCGCTGGCGTGATCAAGGGGCCCAAGACGGCCGCCGGTATCCGTGATGTGGAGCTGTCCGCCGAGGCACTCCCTGCGCTGCGCGCCCAGCGTCCTATTTCCGAGCTCAAGGGAGAGCGCATCTGGCTCAACCCTCGGACAAGCGAGCCATGGAGCACCGACGCCCAGATCCGCAAGACACTCTGCAACCAGTCTGCAAACGTGCCGAGGTGGAGTATCGCAACCTATACCAAGTCCGTCACACCTATGCCTAGGCCTTGCTGACGGCCGGCGCCAATCCATCGTACGTGGCCAGCCAGTTGGGGCATGAGGATGTGGAGATGGTCTTCCGCACCTACGGCAAATTCATCAGGGACGACTACTAGAAGCCCAAGCCTGATTTTCGCATCGTGAAAGAAAAAAATGATCGGTGCGAAATCGGTGCGATTTGATGGACACCACAGCACACCAAAGTGCAAAGAAAAACCGCCACACACTAGGCTTTCCAGTGTGTGGCGGTGTCTTGAATGGGCTGGCGTCAATTGAATCATCTTCAATAAACCTCATGAAATAACAATTTCATGAAAAATTTCCATGCGATTGTTCCCCATGTTGTTCCCCCGATTAAGTTCAACTAAGGCTGGACTGCTTTGGAACGAATGGTTCGATTCCAGGCTCACTTGAATTCTTGTACCCGCTCCAGACGCATTCGCCTAGTTTGTCCGCTGTCCATCCCAGTTCATGCATCACCGAATGATGGATGAACTATACCCATCATCGATGCATTCTCTGCCCATCTCCAACTCTTCGATGCGGTTGCCCGTTTACTTCCCTGATTTGGTCAGTTTATACACATTTGAATCGCCTATATGGACCGCCCAGGGAGAGCAAGTTTCTGCATCATGATGGTCTGGAGGGGTTTGCTGTCTTACATCCGGGCTATTCGTTTAGTAATTGCTGCAGCCTATGATGGCTGTTCTCGGCTAGGGCTCAGCCTGCGCATCAGTCACTCAACCGTGCCCGGCCACGACAACGCCTTCACATGCCAGTTGCCGCCACACCTTGTCGGCGCCGTAGATCTGCATGTTGACCTGCCAGACACGTTCAATCTGTGGCATCAGCATCTCAGCGCTTGTGGAGTTTGCGCAGCAGTGCCGCATGCCTTCGATATACCGACGAGACGACCTGCAAGACCTTGCAGAGTGACTCGATCCCGAAGGCATCGCGGTACTTGTCGAGTCCTCCAGGACTTGAACCGACGGTCGAGTTCCGCCTGGGCGGAAAACGCGCTGACCAGTTTCAATATTTCATTGGCCCGGCGTAGTTCTTTGACTTCTCGCGCCAACGCCTTCATCCGCCGGGCCTCACTGATAGTGAGGCCTTCCTGCACGCCAGCGTCAACCTCGGTAAGGTTGGCCCGTTCTCGTTCCAGGTCTGCGGCACACATCCAATCTTCGGTGCGATGGAATCGAGGACCGTCCACAGCGACGGGTACTCTCCACGGAACTCCTGCACCATCTTCACCGCGCGCTTACGCACCTTGGGAGAGAACTTGTTCGACTTGTTCCTATCAGAGAGTTGAGCATCCTCACAAACCGGGGCGACTCACTAAATGGAGCACAGCCTTTACGCCTTTGGCCTAGACTCGCCCCAAAACTACACACAAAAAAAACCGCCTATCTTTGCAGTAATGGTAGAATTCCCGACCGAATTTGATTGCAGTTTTTTACAAAGATGAAGGCAATGAAATGAAAACTGCAAAGCAAGCAATCATCATTACCAATTGTACAGGTAGAAAACTGTATAGCGCAGACGTCACCCTGACGAAATACTCATCCCATTACAGAACAGTTGATGAGATCGCTCAGGTATGGAGAACCGCACTTAGTGCAGCGCCATCTCACCACATTGCACGACAGTTGTATGCCGGCCGAGCATTTCGTGAAGCCGAAGTTGCAGCTGCAGGATTAGATGGCCAACTCTATGTGCTATCCGCCGGTCTAGGCTTGGTTTCCGCTGACGACACTGTTCCAGCATATGACCTGACTGTAGGCGCATCCGGAGCCACAGTCCTACCGGCTCTCAAACGTTTAGGGCTGAGCCCCAAGCATTGGTGGAGTGCACTCAACCGTAGCCTTGGTAAGCCCTTGCCAATTGCATCCCTACTAGATAGTCATCCACAGGCAATCGTCTATTTGGCAATGCCCTCTACCTACCTAGCAATGATCGACGATGAGTTATTGACACTTGCACCACGAGACCGGACACGATTACGCATTTTTTCTTCCCCGGCTTGGCTCCGCCAAGCGCCCGCCGACTTCACACGCCTTGTACTTCCCTATGACGAGCGTTTAGAGTCGACGTCTTTTGCCGGGACGAGGAATGACTTTCCACAGCGGGCTCTGCGGCATTTCGTGGAGACCCTTCAAGCTCACACGCTAGGGCTCGATGAGGCACGTGTAGTCGTTAATGCAGCCATGTCCAAACAAGTCGTGAGAACGCTGCCAGAACGGCAAAAGCGCTCTGACGATGAGATACAAGCACTCCTGCGTCTACATTGGCTAGCGAATGAAGGCAGCAGCAGTCGCCTCCTGCGCGTGCTACGAGACGACCTCTTAGTCAAATGCGAACAATCGCGCTTCAAAGGCTTGTGGCGAAGCATGCGTGATGAAATGAAGTCCAACAGGCTATGACAGACAATACCTCAGAAATCGTTGTTCGTGCTCTGCACACCCAGCAGGGCGACAAATTGGATGTCTATGCGTTCTTCATCAGTGGACCAGACATCATGCGTGTCGCGGACATTTCTCGAGTGGAGCGCGACCAGACTGACAATCTCAAGGGATTTCAACGCCCTGAAATTCGCAGTCATGTCAAGGGAATTGCTGATTACTTATTGCAAGGTGATGTACTGTTCCCTAATGCAATCATCCTTGCACTTTCGCCAGTGGTGAAGTTCTCCGCATCTAGGGGAACCAAACCGACAGGGGATCTTGGCCTAGCACAATCCGGCACCCTAACCATTCCGCTATTCAAGGAAGGGGAACGCGTCGCGTGGATCGTCGATGGCCAGCAACGGTCATTGGCTCTTAGTCAGATTGGTAATAAGACGATTCCAGTACCAGTGATTGGATTCGTTTCTGACAGCCTCGAGATCCAGCGCGAGCAGTTCATTCTTGTAAATAAAGCCAAGCCACTATCCTCAAGATTGATCAACGAGTTATTGCCAGAAACTCGCAGTGTCTTGCTACCTAGAGACCTTAGCCTGCGAAAACTCCCTGCAGAGATTTGTAATCTTCTCAATCGCGACAAAGAATCACCCTTCTATCGACTGATAAAACGAGTCTCCGAAAAGAGTTCGACTAGTGGTGCTGTGGTAACAGATTCTGCTGTTATCACCATGATTAAAAACAGCATCAACAACCCTTTGGGAGCGTTGGCTCCATACAAAGGAAGCCCTCAAGAACCCGCTGACACGCAGAGCATGTACCGGATTCTCCAGACCTACTGGACAGCGGTACGCTGCGTTTTCCCGGATGCCTGGGGTAAAGATCCCCGAAACAGTCGACTAATGCATTCGGCAGGTATTGAAGCAATGGGCGTATTGATGGACCGCATTTATGCACGCATGTCAGGCCCAACTGAAGATGTCAAGGTTGTTCAAGCCGAACTCAGAAAAGTTGCACCAATTTGCCGCTGGACAAAAGGGCACTGGGAATCTCTAGGCTCCGCATGGAACGAAATTCAGAGTACCCCGAAAGATATTAAAAAGTTACAGGACGTGCTGGTTCGCGCATATGCAGGCCACACTAAAACATGAAATTCCTTTACTCCGACACACAGGACTACGTCGATCCTGAATATGATTTTTTAAATGATCGCAGTGCACCGAGTCGCGAGCGCTACTGGGATGATCGGTATGCCCATGAAATCATGACTCCGGCTCCCTATGATGGCTTGCTTCTATCGATGAGCGCTATTCGCCAAGCAAACGGTGTAGCCTCTTCAAAGGTTCGGTACTCAACATCTGAAGAGCAACGACTGTTACGTGTCGGAGCGCGCAAATTTCTCCGCTACGACCGCCCAGAGTACATGGAATCTATGCTCATGGGTGATTGCGGTGCCTTTGCCTATGTTGAGCATGAGCAGCCTGCTTACTCGCCCTCGGAAGTAGTCGAGTTTTACCTGGATGCCGGGTTTACTCATGGCGTTTCCCCCGACCATATCATCTTCGATTGCGATACCAGCAATCCACCTTCAACATCGGTGGATGAGAAGACCATTCAACGATACAACATCACGCTGAAAAATGCCGAGGAGTTTCTCAAACTTGTCCAGCTAGAAGGGAACGAGTTCGAACCGATGGGAGCTGTGCAAGGCTGGTCTCCCGACAGCATGGCTCAATCCGCAAAAACTCTGGAAAAAATGGGCTATCGCTACCTAGCGATTGGAGGACTCGTCCCTCTAAAAGTAGACGTTATCCATCAAGTACTTCAGACATTAAGAAAAACCATTAATCCCAGCACCAACATACACTTGCTGGGTTTCGCAAAAGCCGATCACATTCATGAGTTCGTTCGACATAACATCACGAGTTTCGACTCTACATCTCCGCTAATTAGAGCGTTCAAGGATTCCAAGCGCAACTACTACATCGAATCCCCCAACGGAGGCCTCGATTACTACGCTGCTATTCGAATTCCTCAGGCGATTGAAAACTCAAGGCTTTTGCAAGGCATTAAGCGAGGCATCTTTAGTGCAGAAGATCTCCAAAGGCGAGAGCGACTGGCACTGAACACTCTGCGTGCCTATGACAAGAATCAAGCAAGTGCGGAGGATGCTCTGGACGTGGTCATGGACTATCAACGCTTTCTTACTCTTGGTGACGACAAACTGGACGCCGAGAAAAGAGATAGAGAGTTAGCTAAAAGTCGGGAGCAGATTGCTAGAACACTTCATGCACAGCCCTGGAAGCGATGCAGTTGTGATGTCTGTAGCAATGTAGGCGTTGAAGTGATCATCTTTAGAGCAAGCAATCGCAATAAGCGCCGCGGATTCCACAATCTTGGTGTCTACCACCAGCACCTTCAACGAACTTTGTCGAACGCGAAATGACTACGTTTAAATACAAAGCACTACGAGCTCAGCAAGCTCCTGATCACGATATTTTTTGCTTTGCGGCACATCCCCACGATGTTCTGAAATTCTCCGAGATCGAGCGCGTAGGCCGTGATGAAAGTGGGACCTTAAAAGGTTTCCAACGGCATCAGGTGGCATCTCACATTAAAGAGATTCGCGACTACCTTGGTCGCGAAGATGCTTTGCTACCGAACGCAGTCATCATAGCCTTCATCGGAGGGGTAAAAATTCGAGAATTGGGTGATGGCTTAATTGAGGTATCAATAAAAGTTGATGCTGATAAACCCGGTTTTGTTGTTGACGGACAGCAGCGACTATCCGCTCTGACTGGCCTGGATAAACCTGAATTTCAGGTTTTTGTCTCTGCGCTCGTTTGCAAAGACTACAACGAATTACGCCAGCAATTTGTTTTGATCAACAATACGCGACCATTACCAAAAACTCTTATTTATGAATTGCTTCCACAGGTCGAAGGTTTACCTGAACGATTTACGAACCGAAAATTCTCGGCCCGAGTTGTCGAGCGATTGAACCACCTACGCGGAGGCGCACTCTTTCACGACATTCGGCAGCACACCAATCCAGGAGGTGTACTGAGTGATGCCGCAATGCAAAGACTCGTCATGAACTCCACAGCACAAGGAGCCATTCGTGATTTCATTCGCTATGAAGACTATGAAGAGCGCTCCGTAAAACTAATTAATGAATTTTTTGAAGCAGTAAAAACGGTTTTTAGCTCAGAATGGGTTGGAATGAGCCCAAGAACTTCACGTATCCGTCACGGTGCAGGATTGGTCGCCTTAGGATTTGTGATGGAACATTTATATACCCACGCTAATGCAACATCCAGTGAAGACTTTATACCAGGTCTAAAACTACTTCGAGATAATGGCCACACAGCGTGGACCAGCGGGCAGTGGTATCTGAGTGATGACGATATACGCCCATGGAATGGAATTCAGAACACCCCAACAGATATCGATATTTTGGCCAATCACCTCGTTCGGCGATTGAAGCGCGAACTACGACATGTTCGTCGAGTCGCCTAATTACCGCTGCAGCGCAACCCAAGAAAATCCGCAGCCGAATTCGACGACTAGTGCTTTCTCTCACCATAAGGAAATCAAAAAGTCATGCGATTCACTAACCGCTGAGCCTATGCATACCTCTGCCCTTGTTCTATTTTCTGGTGGCCAAGATTCGGCAACTTGCCTGGCTTGGTCTCTCGATCGATATCAACGTGTAGAAACGATTGGCTTCAACTATGGCCAGCGCCATGCTGTCGAACTAGAATGCCGTAGCACATTTCTTCGAGCACTACGCAAAAGCTACCCCAGTTGGGATAAAAAACTGGGTGAGGATCACATGCTTGATATGAGCCTCCTGGGCCAAATCAGCGACACCTCCCTCACTCAAGCAAAGTCCATCGAGTTTGAAAAAAGCGGGTTACCCAATACGTTCGTAGCAGGCCGCAACCTACTATTTTTAACCTTTGCATCCACCCTCGCCTACCGGCGTGGCTTAACGGTGCTGGTGGGAGGGATGTGCGAGACCGACTACTCAGGTTACCCTGACTGCCGTGATGACACGCTTAAATCCCTGCAGGTCACCCTCAGCCTTGGACTGGATCAACGCATGGTGGTCGAGACGCCGTTGATGTGGCTCGACAAGGCAGCCACCTGGCGTCTGGCCGAACAACTAGGGGGCAACAATTTGGTCTCGCTGATATTGGAGGAGTCGCATACCTGCTACCTGGGTGATCGCAGTCAGCGTCACGCTTGGGGCTACGGTTGCGGCAAATGCCCAGCATGCGAATTGCGCCAGACTGGTTATGAGACCTACCGCAGGGGCCAGCAAGGATGACCTATAGCGTCAAGGAAATTTTTTACACCCTGCAAGGCGAAGGCCACCATGCCGGTCGTCCGGCGGTGTTTTGCAGATTCTCCGGTTGCAACCTCTGGAATGGGACGGAAACAGGCCGTGCCAGCGCCGTGTGTCAGTTCTGTGATACCGATTTTGTCGGCACCGATGGCGATGGGGGTGGCAAGTTTGCCGACGCCGTAACCTTGGCCGCGCGCATCAATGCGCTGTGGCCAGCGGATTATCCACAGCAGAAATACGTGGTGTGCACCGGCGGCGAGCCTTTACTGCAACTTGATGTCTCATTGATCGATGCCCTGCATGCCGCCGGTTTCACAGTGGCGATCGAAACCAATGGCACGCTGCCGGTTCCCGCTGGCGTGGACTGGGTCTGCGTCAGCCCGAAGATGGGTTCAGAGTTAATGGTGCGTCAAGGCAATGAGATAAAAGTCGTCATTCCTCAGCCTGGGCAGTGCCTGAACGCATACGCCGCGCTGGACTTCGAGCACCATTTCTTGCAGGCCATGGACGGGCCATTGCAGGCTACCAACCTGAAGTTGGCCATCGAATACTGCAAGGCCCATCCCCGCTGGAATCTGTCACTACAGACCCACAAACTGCTGCAAATTCCCTAATAAATACAGGTATCAACCATGTTGACCATCACCCGAAAAATGGAATTCGATGCCGGGCATCGAATTCCCGACCACAGCAGCCAGTGCCGCAACCTGCACGGCCACCGCTACACACTGCTCATCACCCTCACGGGCGACTTGGTAAAGAAGGACGGCGAATCCGACAACGGCATGATCATGGACTTCGGCGATATCAAGACGCTGGCCAAAGCGCACCTAGTGGACCTGTGGGACCATGCCTTCATCGTCTATGAAAAAGACACGGCCGTGCGCGCCTTTCTGGACAGCATGCCGGACCACAAGACCGTCGTCATCGACCGCGTGCCAACGGTGGAGAACCTAGCACAGGCTGCATTTGACATCCTCAAGGACGTGTTCCAAGACCGCTTCGGCCGCCATCTTTCGCTGGCCAAAGTGACGCTGTACGAAACGCCCAACTGCTGGGCGGAGATCGACGGCGGACAGCATCGGCAGGTGTCATAGATGATGCAGGGCATTCCCCAGCAACACCGGCAAACACGGCACCACCACCGGACTGTGTCGCAACTACTGGAAAGCAGCCAGACTCAAAGGTGGTGCCATTCAAGACACAGGACATGAGCAACAACAACTGTTGATCTAGGCATCAATGGTGCCTGGTGTGACAGATGCGGATAACTCAACTACATGAGGCCAGTTATCGTACTGATTAAGGCGCTGCAAACACGTTGCCCCTCCTAGATGGAGGCAGTATCTACGCCAACCTCTGCTGCATGGGCACAACTTGTGTAAACATGGCGTTCAGAGGTCTGGACAGTGTGACCTGCAGGTCTCAATCGCTGTCTATTTTCGCTCATTAATTGATGCACCGATCTATCTCGAACCACAGCTCGCATTGTGCCGCCTCAGCCTAATTTGGCCAGGGCACGGCACACCAGTGCGTGCTGTGCTGAGGGTAACTCTTCTGATCAGGCCGCGGGCGTGGCCGAGACCAACTGGCTTTGCCGTATCACGCGTTCCACAATACGTGTGGTGCCACTGCCGTCGACTTGAAGCAAGGCCGCATCTGCACGCACGGCGGCCTTGATGCAGAAAAAGGCCTGGTGGGTGGCGACCCCCGAGACGAACACCACCCAGTCGGCGTGACGGGTTCCAGTCCTCAGGCGAGGCGTACAGGTTTCATCGGAGTTGGTGTCAATCTTGGCTTGTGGAAACGCTGCTTCAAGGACTAGCGCTGCTCGGCGGATGGCGTGGGTATCCAGGCTGTAGAGAAAGATGCGCGCCTGAATGTCCGCGCGAACCTGTGCCTCGCCGTCGGTATCCTCCGCTGGCCTTGGCGGCAGAGGGAACTCCGCTTCTTGTGCCAGCAATTCCAGCAGGCACCGCTCGGCGGTCGAAAGACGAGCCCAGATTTGGTTGGCTGCCTGAAGCACTTTGGCGGTCCACCGAAGGCGCGCCTCGTCATCCCTGCACGGGTGAACGGCCAGCAAGTCTGCCAGGTCCAGGCCCCAGCCGATTTCTCGTGGTGAAGGTGATTCGGAGAACACATCGCCCAGGCGGTCAACCAGGCCGGTGTATTCAGAGGGCGTGAGGCCTGCGATCAGCGCATGGCGCGTGGCCAGTCGGACCATCTCCCGTTCGCTTTCGCCCGCGCGGTCGCGGACATGCAGCGCTTCGATGAAGCCGAGGTAGACCTTCATCAGCGCGCTGGCGGGCGTGGTGCGAATCACCAGCCAGTCGAACCAGATCGGCAACAAGGATTCGAACAAGGGCGACGTGTCGAGGGCGACATCTTCGATCGTCGATAACAACGACTGAACAAAACTGGGCTGCTCCAGCATGGCCGCGGCCTCAGGTGAGTGAACCAGTTCCCGCCAGTACACCAGCAAGTCGTCGGCCTTGCCGGGACCGGGGGGCGATTGGGGACCCGGCAGCGTGGCCGTGGTGATGTTTTGCGCAGCGAGCTTTTCGACATCCGCCAGAAGCCGTGGCCGAGCCTGCCGCGCTTTCATCGCCATCTCCGCGTTGGCCGCCTGGAGTCGGTCGATGGCTGCGCTGGCCTGGCCGGGATGGCCGATCTCCTTGGCACAACGCAATTGTGCCTGCAGGACCTCGATCGAGTCTGGCAACGGTTGCAGCAGCGCCAATGCTTGTTCGTAGCGCTCCAACTCCATCTCGTGCAGCGCCTGCTCCAGCCCCGACTTGGGCTGCAATGCCCGAGCTATCGTGGCAATTGCCTCGGAAGCCGGACCGAACGCGTGCGCCCCCAACTCCTGAAGCAGGGATGCGCACAGTTGGGCCGACGGCTCGTCCAACGACAACTCGTGCAGCAGGAAGCCTTTGAGCGCGGCGGGTCGGCGACTGCGACCGCGTCCCTTGAGCAGGTTCGTGGCCATGATGCGCACGCGCTGGGCGAAGGCCTCTACCAGATCGTCGGCAACTCCCCGTACCTCCACGGGGGCAAGGTAGGTCTCGTACAGTGCATCCCAAATGTCGCCGTAAGTCTCCGGCGGCAGGCGAACCTTGAGCAGGTCGTCCCATTGGGGGTGGGCCAGGATCCGGTCCCAGCGTCCCAGGGCCGCGTGCAATCGGATTTCGAGGAAGGCACGGTTCTCAGCGCTGAGGCGGTGCTGCTCGCGCAGAGCCGCCATCGCGGCCAAGGCATCCTTCTCGTTGCGGGCCACCAGGGCGCGATCAAACGCGGCACGCAACTGGTGGAAGGTACGCAATTCCTGGCGGGGGCGCGCAGGCCTCTGCTCGAGTAGTTGCCAATAGCGCTGCCAACTAGCGATGACCCGAGACTCAAGCTTGGGCGTGATCGCAAAGAAAGCGCTCACGTGCAAGCCCGCCTGGGTCAGGACGGATCTGGCACTGCCTTGTGTTGCAGACAGGGCCGCGCCGTCTTTTTCGAAATCCCCGAAGCTCGGACCTACAAAGGCCATCATCTCGTCGTGCAGGCCCCGCGCACTCAATTCGTCATGCGCACAGGCAAGCCAGCAGGTCCGTTCGGCTCCTGCCTCCAAAAAAGGCAACAGAAGCGGCCGGTCCTTGAAGCCCTTGCCATACCTGGAAATCGCCGAGACCAGGGCCTGCGGCACCGCCTGTTTGTTCACGGGCACCGTACCGGTCAAGGGATTGGCATAGGTATTAACGGCCGCAAAGAACCTACCGAGCACGGCCTGCGCCGTTGCCGCTGCTGTGTTGGCCGATGTGCTAGAGACTGGTGCCATGGTTTGCGAATTCCAGGCGGATGCTGGCCACCTTTTGCGGATTGAAATCAATTGTCAAGGACTCTGCGTTCAAACCGATTCCCCGCTCGGTAAAGTTCATGGAGCCACCAATCCAGACTCGATCGGTCAGCAGACCCTTGGTATGGAAATCTGGGATCTCCGACCACACGCAAGCGTCCTGCAGGCCGATGTCCGCCAACGCCGCAGACAAACGCTTGCCAAATGGTTTGTTGTGGGGATCGGGTCGCACCCGGATGTCCAGGCGTGTGTTGTTGGCGGCAATGGCCACGAGTACCTCAATCAAGCGGATTTCGCGGCGACCCCACTCCGGATTGAGGCCCTCGAAGCTCCCGGTGGAGTTGTCGAAGATCACGATGTCTGTGACCCAGGGAGCGGCGAGGTAGATGGTTTTGCTGGGCAGCAGCAGTTCCTCCGCCAGCACCATCGCCAACACGTCCCGGGCCGCCCGCGGCGCGGTTGTCGCCGATTTGAAGATGTAGCGTACGTTGGTCATAGCGTATCCGGGATCGAGAAGGTCCACTCGATGCGGTCACCGAGTCGCCTGACCTCGATGAGTTGGGCAAAGACGTTCAGGTACTCGAACTGCACTGGTTCGGTCACCAAGGCCGCGACCACCTTCGGCAGCAGTTGGCCCGCATGGCTGGCCGGCACCGACACGACGGCGCGAGAGGCTGTCAGCAGTCGCTCGCGTACTTGCTCCTCCCAATCCGGATGCGCCGGATCGATGGGGTCCGGGCGGGGCGTCAGCCACTGCGCCAGCAACAGGCGCTCGGTGTCAATGCTGAACGGCGAAAAGCGATTCGACCAGGGCATGGCAACCGCACGCAGGGCATGGCCTTGGGGCCAGAGCAGGCCCATGAGTACGCCGAAGCGCCAGGCTCGTCGATTGTCGGCCGGCAGGAGTTGGCCGGCGTTTTCAAAGGCTTGGTCCAGTCGGTCGTCGACGCTGAACAGAGCGCACAGGACACGGACATCGACCTCCACCCCGTGCAGCGCTTCCAGCTCGTCCCAGCGCTCATGAATCAACGCCAACAGGCGATCCAATTCGCTGGGACTGTCTGGGCGCAACAGCCGCATGCTCAACGCCACGCTGTAGCCGTGGAAGATGGATTGCCCGCGCGTGACCAGCATCGTGCGCAGCGCGGCAAAGTGCTGCGATGCGTCGGCGGAGTTCATGGCTTGCCGCACCATGCCCACAGCCTGGGTCACGTCCGCATCAGGCTGTCCGCCCCCGAGCCATTGCACCACCTGTCGCAACTGGGCGTTGGTCCATTCGAAGTCACGCGGTCCCAGTGCTGCCTCGATGTGCCGATACAGGCTGTCAGGCCGACTGGTCAGTAACTCCGCGACACTCTCGATGAGGCCGTTGCCCCCCGGATTGACCTCCGAGATCCAGATTTCTGGCTGCGTGGGTTCGGTGCCGTCGTCGCGCCGCACCACAATGTCCACGACCAACCCGTCGGGATCGATCTGCGGACAGGCCTGCTGAATCGCATCCAGGCAGGCCGCACCGAGGGTGGCGCGAATCGACAGGGACAGCCACTCGTTCCATTCCGTGTCGATGGGTTCGACGAGCACCCGGGCTGCGACACGCGCCGCTTGGCGGACCGCGTCGGACTTCAGTGCCTCATTGAGCTTTTGCCGCAGTTTGTCGGAACCTTCGTCGCCATTGTCCAGATCCGGCACCTGGAACACGGTCTGCAAAACCGCCAGCAGGACATCCATCTGGGTGCCATCGGCCACCCGGTCCAGGGCTTGCTGCAAGTCGATGACCTGCGCGACCGAGACCTGCAGGGCCGCGATCTGGAAGATCTGGGCGATCCATCCGCGCAGGAAAGGATTGGGCACCGCTGCGCAAAACGCCGCGTTTTCACGGGCCTCCCAGTTGTACCGGGAGGCACGGGCGGCGCGTTGGCGCTGCGGGTCGGTCCAGTCGATGACTTGACTGAGATCCAGCGGTAAGTCGAGCACCAGCGCCAGCGCGTCGACATCAATGTCAAACCCGACTCCGCTGGGATGACCCTCATGCCGGAACTGCCAGTCCACCGTGACCCGTTCCGTCTTACTCCCCGAACGCAGTCGCAACTCGGCGCGCGAGCCGACCGCGTAGCGCCTGACCTCCGCGTGTGCCTGCTCGGCATGGGTGTACAGGACCACCTGCTTGATCAACCGACTGATGCCGATATGGGCGGGTGTGACCAGGGTCAAACCCTGGTGTGGCGCCAGGTGAAACGACCGCCAGGCCAACTGGGCATTGGAGGTGTCACTCAACTCCGGTACGCCATTGCCAGCGCGAGGCACGCGTTGGAGGTGAGCCGCTTGGGGACGAAACGCCTTGAAGGTGGTCAGCGCGGTGCCATGCGGTGCGATGAAATCGCGCTTGGCATCGAGTGTGAACCACGGCAGGAGATCGGCGTCTTCCGACAAATCGGTCGTGCCGCAAGCAAAGAACCGAGCCAGCGTGTCGCCATCGACCCCCAACCACAAGGCGTCGTCGTAGCGACGGGAGACTTTGCCAGGTGCAAACTCTCCCAAGCCCTGTTGCACCGGCATGTACTGATCCTCCAACTCGCCCTGTTGTGCGACGAGGTCGATGCGCATCTCAGGCAGGCTGAGGTCGTCGAACAGGCTGGCAGGAATGTAGTCTGGCAGGGGGTGCCCCGCCTGGTGGTCCTCGCCTGGACGACCGCGGGCGCGCCACCCGGAGGCGAGGCGTCGGACCGCAGTGGGGATGGCCCCCAGCATGAGCGGACGAGGCTGACTCCACATCAATATGTTCAGGTCATCGCTTCCCAGGGCCAAGCGGTCGGCCAGATCCCGGGCCAGGCGTTCGGCCCGCGCGGGGTTTTCCAGCACCTCGATGAGCAGTTTGACCACGCGCTGGTGCTGCAGGCGCTTGTTCAGCCAGTTAACGCCCGCAAATTTGATGGCGGTCGAATGACCGTTCGGGCCCAGGTCGCGGGCCTGGACCCGAAGTGCCTGCCAACCGGGCGCCGTCAGGGGAAACTGCACGTGCTCGGCCAAGCGCTTGACGGCGGCGAAGGCGGCGGGATTCCAGCCGGGCGGCAAGGCTTCGTTGTTCGGATGGGACAAATCCCGCCACACCGACAGCGGCGGATGGTCGCGGCAGGTCCAGTCGCCCAATACGTCAAGCAGCGCGTACACGGCTTGCATGCGCTGGACGTAGCGGTTGGCCATCGGCAGCTGGCGCGCCGGCAGGTCTGGGTCGAACAACTGATCGTAGGCCTGGTACGCCAGTCGGTCCCGACCGTAATCCGTCAAGATCACCAGGGTCCAGGGCCGCATGTGGCGCGTGCGGCCCGCGCGGCCCTTGCGTTGCAGGAAAGATGCAATGTCGCGGGGAGCCTTGTGCTGCACCACGACGCCCACGGCAGGATCGTCGAAGCCGACTTCGAGCGCAGAGGTGGCCACCACCACCTCCGTGCTGCCACTGACCCCACTGTCCAGCGCCGTGGTTCGTCCAACGCCCAGGCGGTACGTCAGGTCGTGACCGATCGCTTCAGGAACACTCCAGTCCTGACCGGCGTAGTACCGCGCGGAGCCGCTGATGGGCGAAGTTCCCTGGCGCAGCCGTGCCAATCCGCCGTCCGGATGCTTGTTCAGGTTTGGGGCCCCGCCATTGGGGTAGCGGCCCTCGGCATCGAGCAAATCCTTGAACAGACGGTTGGTAGCGTCCAACTGGTCGGTGAACGCAAAGGCCCGCCAGCCGAAAAAGGGCATGGTTTTGCGGTCGAAGGTCCCGGGAGGATCCAACAGCCGCGCGCTGAGCATCAGCGTTTGAATCGTGGTGGACAGCAAGGCTGTCTGAGAGACCGGGTCACCGCGCAGGGCCAACATGTACTCGGCTCCTTCCTCGACAATCTCGTCCTCCAGGGGCTTGATTTCCTCGACCACCCCTTCGCTTAAGCCGGTCAGGTGGGAAAAGAAGGACTGGCCGTCGGCAATCGTGGCGGACAGACCGACAAAACTGGAGCGTCGGCCGCTGGCGGCCCACCAACGCCGCAGAAGGTACGCCACTTGAGCGCCATAACTGCCGGCGTACAGGTGCACCTCGTCCAGCAGGATCAGATCGGGTGCGCGGTCGGCCATGGGGCCAACCCCAAAGACATGACGCAAATCGCTGCTGGGCAGATGGCGATTGAGCATCTCCACCGACGTGAAGAGAATGTCTGGAGGATCGGCCTTGATGGCATCGCGGGTGAAGGCCAGCGTGTGGACGTCGACCACGGCACTGCAGTGGGGGCAGACCAGGCGTTCGCGATCTTGCGTCACATCGTCGCGTCGCAGCACCATTTCCCCGTGCTGGCTGTCGTCGGGGCAATTGAAGAATGGCACGCGTTTGCCCTGCGGGTGGTAAGGCCAACTGCGTTTGTCCAGGGCCTTGGCTGCTTTGGTAGGCGTGTCCCCGTACAACACACCCACACGCAAAGGCCGCCCGCCCTGTCGGGTGATCCAACTATCGAACTTGCGGCATTGGCCGTAGACCTCGGCCAGTTGATCTTTCAGCAGTTCGTTGCGGGGGTACAGCGCGAGGACCCGCACCCCCCGCGTGCCTGGCGCCTGCACCCGTTGCGCCGCCAGCCAAGACAACGCGGGCAGGTAAAACGCCAAGGTCTTGCCGCTGCCCGTTCCGGCCGAGACCAGGGTTCCCGTGCAACTGCGCGCCTCCAGGCCGGCCAGGATGCGCTCGGCGGACTTGACCTGGAACCGAGCCAGTCCGCCGCCCTTATCCAAGTGGTCGAGCCACGTCTTGATGGCCTCCAATAGCAAGGGCGAACGGACAGATTCACTCAGCGTGGCGAAAACCTGCGAGCCGCCCAGGTCCCGGCGCGGGTAGCGCCGCGGCCGACGCAGGAAACGGTAGTCGGCGACCAACGTCGCGGCTTCCGCCCACTTGTGGGTTTCATGCTTAGGGAACAGTTGACGCAACTGCGCGACCAAGCGCACGCCCTCGGCCATCCGCGTGCGCCACCGTGGCTCCTCGTCGGCCACAAACGGCACTTCAAACAGCATCTTGTGCGTGACCAAGAAATCGCGCAGGTCGCGCGCGGTTTGAATGCTGCAGTTCGGATCGTCTTTGACGGGTTGCGCTTTGGGTGCGTCGAGCACTCGCTTCAAAGCGGCCATCACCTCATCGCGGCTGAGGGCGTTGTCCACCAGACCCCAGACCAGGCAGCGCGCCTCCAGGGCTTCGAGTTCATCCAGGGCGAACTCGGCGAGTTGGAGGTCCGGAGCTAGCGCCATGTCTGGGTCGTCTTCGGCTTGATCACGAAGCGAGCGGGGTCATCGTTGGCGCGTAACCACTCCATCACCTCGGGGGTGAGCAACTCCAGGGCAGCGCCGCCCGTCTCGATGGCTTTCAGAAACAGGCGGACAGCGTCGGGGGCAGTGCCCTTGAGTTGCTCGCGCAAGCCCTGTAACACCGCCACGGCCTTGGCGAGTTCTTCCTGCGTTGCGGCGCTGGTAGGCAAGTCGTTGCGGACCGCCGCCTGGTACCTCGCGTGCTGCTGCTTGTAGGTGGCCAGGAGCGCTTCATTGGCGGGCGTCTTGAGCATCCGCCCCTCCAGGACCGAAGGCGAATCGACGTGGCCAAGGTTCTCGACAAATTGACGCCACTGCGCCCGCGCGGCTTCTTGGACCCGCTCATTGGCCGACTCCGCGGCATTCGTCAGGCGGGTCCACAGACTGTCCGCTGCCAGGTCCTGCACATTGCCGCCTGCTTGAAGCACTTGCCTGGCCTGTTCGGCCAGGGCTTTCACGCTGCGGTCCGCCTGCGCGATGTCTTCGCGTTCGAGCAGGGCCGGGTCCACGATGCGGGCCTTTTCAGCCAAAGCGTGACGGGTCGTCGCGTGCTGTCCCCACTCACGCATGCGCTGCTGCAACGCGGAGATTTCCTGGCGCGTCTGGTTGGCGACCTTGGCCCTTTGCAGGCCGGCGCGCAGTTGGCTGCAAGACTGAATCAGCGTCGACATCAGCGCTCCCACTCCAGGCTTTTGATCAGTTCTTCCCGCTGGGCGAGCGCTTGCTCCAGTTCGACAGACCGGGTCTGGCTGTCAATCAGTCGCGTGAGTTCGCTGAAAAAGCGACTCAACTCCGCGACGTCGCACGCCAGTTGACTCAGCCGGGGCAACGGAACGGCACAGAGTTCGGCCAATCGCACCGGCGCCGGCTCATCTGAGGGAGGAATACTCATCTTACGCAGGCGCTGGATGACCGATTCCATATTCTCCTGTGCCAAGCGGTCGATAACGGCGCGGATCTCCGACTCGCGCTGCCCCGCAGGCCAGACGGACAGTTGCAAGGCCTCTTGCACCAGCAACCTCATCTCGTCGCGCCAGGCCACGCGGGCGTGCTCCGCGTCGAATGCGGCGCTGGTTTGAGGCAGCAGCACTTGAACCGTGCTTTGCAGGTTGTTGACCAGCGTGGGCAGGCTGCCGCTGGAGACCCGTTCGAGGACGTCGGAGGCTGCTTCGCTCAGACCACGGCCTTTCAATCCCAGGCTCCATCGGGCCGGCAACTCCGTCTTCCACGCTCGCTTGAGGCGGTCGGCATCGATGGCCAGCACCTTGCCTCCGGTGGCGCCCTGGAAGCAGCCGATCAATTGCTTGAGGCGATCTTGCAACTCGGCGCGCGCCGCAGTGGCTTTGCTGCGCACCGCCAGCGTTTGGCCGACGGAGGCCCCCACGCGCGGATCGATGTAGGTCGATTCGTCGGGGCTGGCGCCGGTCAACGCCTTCAGGCTGGGGCTGTCCGGCTGTCCTCGGCTGCTCAGTCCCAGCAAGACGCTTTGGATATGGAGCGCCCGGGCCACCATACCTGCGTCACGTTCTGCCTCGGCGGCCAGCGCCTGCAAGACCTGGTGCTCCAACCCATCGAGCAGGGCATTGGCCGCGGCGTAGTCGGTTTCCGCATTTGCATAGAACCAGCTTTTGCCGTTTTTCTCCCAGCGCGCTAGGGCCTTGAGACCGGCGACAACGCCAGGAGGGATGGCTTGGTCCGGTCGTACCACCTGGACAACCAAACCACTGGGCGGGTTGCCAGCCGTGGCCGTGGGCGGAAGCCAGAACCAGCTGGCATCAACCTTCTGTCCTTTCAGGCAGAAATTGCCCAGATCCATGCGTTCGTCCAAAGCCTGGGCGATCAGGTTGCGGGTCTCTCGCGCGTGGGCGTTGGGCAAGCGATTGGTTGGCGTCCACGCTTCCAGTGCGCCCGCGTACGCGGAGATGTCGGGGGCGGCTGGTATCGCATCGACGGGTACGGACGGCGGGACTGGGGGCAAGGGCTGTGGCGGGGTCCCGGGGGGACCTGGGGGTGGAGGATCCCTCGGTACCGGTGGCGCGACCGGTGAGATCGGCGCACTGGCGGTACCGAACGGCCACGGCAGAGAGAACGCCTCAAACACCGCGCGCGGTACCGGGGCCGCCGCCAGACGACTCGGACTGCCCGCCCAAAAGTGCAACGCCGCTTCCAACTGTTGGGCGTGCTCCTGGGTGTAGCCTTTGCGCTGCAACTCGGTACGCACTTCGGCCACCAGGCGGGGCGACTTGAAGCCCGCGGGCGGGAAATGCCTTGCGATGAACGCCGGACGTTCAGCCAAAGTCTTGCGCAAGACTTCATTGATGTAGGCCCGGGGGTTGTAGGTCCAGACTCCCCCTTGCTTCATGGCGGCTTCCGCCAGGCCTCGAATGGCGTGCGTATTGAAGGGAAATAGCGGATAGCCCTGGCGGCTGCGACCAAAAGCGTCCAGCCGTTCCGCCGCAGCGGCATCTAATGTCTCATTGAAATTGGGCACCCAGGCGTAGAGGTCCTGGCTAGTCTGGCTGGACCGAGCAAACTCCTGCTTCAGGTATTGGACACCCCAGCGTGCGGCATTCAGGTAGCGCCCCGTCAGGTCAACCAGTTTGCTGACGATGGTGTCCTCGGCCAAGCCTTCGCTGGGGACCACCCACTGCTCCTTGGCCCGCGTGAGCACCGTTTGGCGGCCGGCCAGGAAACCGTCGGTCACGGCCACCGCGGTCCGAATGGGCGCGCGGACGCGGCGGCCGTGCTCATCGCTCTCCGCAATCATGATGTCCAGCAGCGGCTGCTGAATCCCCGACAAGGCCGCCAAGTCCTCGATCAGGAGGACCAACTCCTTGCCATCCTTGAGCAGCTGACGACGAATGTCGTCGACCACGTCCTGGATGGACTTTTGCTGAAGGGCCTCAGTGACGCGGAACACGGTGCGCAGCGCGCCGTCGAGAACCTCTTGCAGGATGTCCGCCGCGGTGCTGCGGAACCGGCCATTGGCGTTGCCTAAAAAAGCCAGCGCCATTTGTGCCCGTTGGGGCAACTCTTGCCCCGCGGCTTGCTCCGGCGGGGCCAGGTCGTCCGCGCGAAATTGCCGGTCCGCGGGGTTGGAGGCGCCACCCAGGCTGGCCCCCACGATGCGATGGAGCACCTTGCTCAGCCACATCTCCCGCACTTCCGGCGCTTGGATCAAACTGCGCGCATGCTCGGCCACAGCCACATGTGGGGCTAGAGCACTGTTCTCGGTCGGTGCGGCCTTCACCAACTCGGCGGTTCGGTCCCGGTACTCCTTGAGTCCCTCGCCCAACGCGGCGGCGAGTAACTCGGCAGCAGTCGAGGGCGTCAATTGCTCGGATGATCTCGCCAATTCGCGCTTGAGCGCTTCGTACTCTTCGCTGGCGAGCGGCTCCAGGATCAATTCGACCACGCGGCGCAGACTGGCGGTCTTGGGAATCGACACCACGACCAATTCCTGGCGGCGGGGGTGCCGCTGCAGTTGGGCGCGCAGCCAGCGGACCATGTGGGACTTGCCCACACCGGAGGCGCCCGTGATGGCAATCACGACCGCACTGCCATCAGTCACCGGGCGCATCAACTCATTGAGCAAGGCCACTTCGTCGGCCGCGATTTCAACACCGGTCTGCGCTGCCCGACGCAACAAGGTGGTCGGCTCGTGAACGGCCAACAGCAATGCCTCATCAACCGTCTCGGCTTCAGTGCGCAGGCACTCGGTCGCATGTTCGACCGATGGCCAGTACTGTTCCAGGGAGCTCATGCCGTGGTCTCCTGCGGACGGGCGATCCATTGAAAGGTCAGGTCGCTGCGGGCGCCCCCCGCGCCGGTGAGGGTCACCGAACTGCCGAGGTCGGCCTTTTGCTGCAGCAGCAACTCGCCACTGTCCCAAAGGGTCAGCAGCGCGCGCGACAGGGCGCTGGAGAGTTGTCCGGGTTGGCGTGGCGGCAGCGCTGCGGGGGCCACATACTTCAGCACCTCGAGCTGCCAGCGCCCGCCGTCCAACACCGGCAAGACCGTCCCCAAGCGCTCCACGAACTGGGGCGCGGGCAGGCCCTCGCCTGGCCCCAGCACCTCCGCGAGGGCATCTCGCACAGCAACGGTCGGATCCACCGCTGCAAACGGATGCCGGCTGAACCCCAGGAAGGGTGCCCAGTACTGTAGGCCTGAGCGACGGGTCGAGTTACGCATAAGCAGACGCTCTGGATCAAAAATCTGCTGCGACTCCTGCGTCTCAAACTGGGCGAAGGAGGCCCGGTAGACGTCCTGCGCCAGCATCCATGCCAGCGAGCGGGTGAGGTCGGCAGCCCGTGCGCTCTGGCTGGCCCACAGGTCGGGGTTGTTTTCTTCCGCCAGGGCCTGGCGACAAGCCATTCGCCGGGTGAACGGCAGTATTTCAAGCGCCGTGGCGCGGCGCCCCGGTAGCCTTTCCTTGACCGAAATCAGCCCGTTTTCACGAACAAACAGTCCCAGTTCCGTCCACCGATTCAAGGTGTTGCGGGTCATCTGTCCATCGTCTTCCACGATCGCGGCCGGCGATACGGCCTCCAACAGATCTGCCTCGGCCATGGGCTTGGTGGCGCGCAATACCGTGGCATGCAGCACGACCAGGATATTGGGCAGCCCGTCGTTGGTGATGTTTAACAAGCTCATGCAATCAACTTTCGCAAGACCGTGTCCTCGTCGGCATGGGCAACCACCGAGGACCACGGCCGATCCGGACGGCTGGGGTCCGGCAATTGGGTGTGGATGAAGACGACTGTCAGCGCACTGGGAGACGTCCGCAGGGCCGCAGCGGCTTCAGGCGTAATCATCGGCTCGAGCCACAACAGGAACCGGACTTCAGCTGAACCACCGCGCAGCGCGGTGGGATCGCGTGGATCGAAGCGATCCACGAAGGTGTCGCTGCGAACCGCTATGAGCTGGGTAATGATCGAATCGATCAGGCTGTCGCTGGCCGAGTGCGGGATCCACAGTGAGTGGGGGCGCACCTTTTGCAACAGCATCGCCAAGCTCGAGCGACTATCCGCACAGGTACGAGCAAGATCTGCCGTGGCGATAAATGCGAGATTGGCTTGCTCGCGCGGCAGGCTTTGCAGTTCGGGCGTTTCCTCGAGCCTTGGGGAGAACCGGTCGATCCTGGCCACGAACGGTTTCAGTTGCCGCACTGGCATGCGCCGGTCCCCCCAGTGCTGGCTGCACCCGCCACAGAACGCCGTGACCGGGCCCCAATGATTGGGTAACGCGAGGCCATAGAGTTGGATCAAGGCCTGCGAGATCTCGATCTGCGCCTGCGCGGCGCGGTACATCAAGGTGAATGCGTCGCCGGCAGCCTGAAGCAGGCCGTCGCGCGCAGCATTCATGCGTTCGTCGAACACCAGGACATCACGGTGGTTGGGATGGCGAATGCGCACACTCGCAAACGTCACCTGCGCGTCGGTGTACTCCTGATCGTCGTTTGAGGTGGCACCGTCGGGGGCGCGGGCACTCAAGCCCGTGATCTCAATGAGGCCCGCGGTGGCCATGAGATTGAGCGTTCGTAAGTTCCAGATCCGGTTGCTCTTGCCCTGGCTCGATAAGCCGGCGCGCAGGCGATTGAGGTTGACCCAAATCTCGCCATCGGCGGTGATCGGACGAGCCGGATCGTCGAGCATGGCCACCCACCGCTCATAGCCCAGGTCGTTGCCAATGAGGGTCGGGCCTGCCATGTCTCGGGCCTGCTCCACATCCTGTTCCGTGTACAGCAGTAAACTGGCCGAAGCCAGGCCGTCGCGGCCGCTGCGCCCCACCTCCTGGTAAAAGCGATCGAGTGACTCCGGCAAGGTGGCGTGGATGACGGCGCGCACGTCGTTCTTGTCGACGCCCAGGCCAAAAGCGGAGGTCGCGACCATCCCATCGAGTGCATTGGTGTCCCACAACGCCATCAGCAACTGGCGCTGCTGGGCGGGTGTCTCGCCCGTGAAGGCGGCGACCCGGCCTAGTCCAGCCTCGGACAAATGTCGCAGCCATTCCTCGGCTTCATCGGGACGGGTCACATACAAGATGAAGGGGCGAGGTGCCTTGAGGACAACTTCCAACACACGCCGTACCCGCGTGTTCGGCGACGCCAACGGCTTCATCGCATAGCGGGGTTCGGGGCGCAGAAAAATCCCAGAGACGACGCAGTGCCCCATCGATCCCGAAAACTGGCTTTGCAGGCTGGTGACAGTGTGGGGTGTGAGGGTGGCGGAGGCCAGGACTACACGAATCGGCTGGGGCGCGTCGGGGCCACGTGCCTGCCGCAGACTGGCGATCAGCGCTGGCAGCAGTTGAAAAGCCGGACGAAACCCACTGCCCCAAGTCACCACCAGGTGCGCCTCGTCAATCACGACATGCGAAATGCGCCCCTCGCGCGCGCAGTCGACCAACAGGCTTCTTAGGGAACCGGTGGCGGCCTCCGGTGAGGTGAACAGAACGCGTTGTTCACCCCGGCGCAAGGCCTGAAAGACGGACGAACGCTCTTCGATGCTCAGGCCGCTGTGGAAAGACAGGGGGCGATCCGTCCACTGAGGGTCGCGCTTTTTGAACAACTCCGCCATCCGGCGACCTTGGTCGATGGCCAAGGCCACCGTCGGGACAATGACCAGCGTCAGGGTGCCTTGGCTGGCCGCCAGCGGCGGCAATTGGGCCAGCAGCGACTTGCCGCTGCCGGTGGGCAAGTTGGCAATCAGGGTGGTGTCGGCGGGCAAATGCATCAGCGCCCGGACGGCTTCGCGTTGGCCCGGCCCCGTGTAGGTGGGCAGTCCTAGCAGTGAGCGCAGTGGCGGGTCCGATGGCAGACGCGTAGGCAGACGGGCCTCGATCCCGTTGAACGCATCGTCAAACAGGTCGTGCTGCTCCCCAAGCCACGGTAGCCGTGGGTAGTGGGGGCGGATTTGGGCGCAGGTGCCCAGATCGGCCACTTCAAAACCGTGGTCGTTCCAGACCTGACTTGAGGGCCAAGGCGGTGTGAGTGGCACCTCCAGCCAGGGCGCCTCGCCACCGCGAGCCTGGGCCAATAGCCAATGCCGCAGGAGTGCGATCAGGTCCAAAAATGTGGCGGTGCCGCTTTGCCGCAGCAGATCACGCAGGCATTGCCGAAGGCGGTCCATCAGGCCGCTCGTGGTGCCCTTGCCTTCGAGGTCGGGCGCACTGTCCGGCCAGTGCGCCAGGGCCGCCCGCAGGTCAGTCTCAGAAAACAGAGCGCCGCTCATTCGTCAAACGGCGAATCTGAGGCCAGGAAGACAGCGCCAACGACGTCGAGTTCAAGGTGCGGGTGGGCAATTGCTGCCTCCAGCGCGGCGTACATGGCATCGGCTTGGCGCAGTTCCTCGAGTTCTTGTTCCTGGGCGGCACCGGCCAGGCGACTGGCCCGCGCATCGCCTTGCGAGCGGCGCAAGCGGCGCTCCTGAACGCAAGCCTGCAACGCTTGCTGAAGGCGGCTCTGGTACTGCGGCAGGGCCCGAACCGTTGCCATCGCTGTCTGCCTTTGGCGCTCGCACAAGCCAGCCCAGTCGCGCATCCATGTTGACTTGATGTCCGCCGGGAGACTGCGCCAGCGGCGGACGTTCAAATTGAAGTCGCGGCGTGTGCCCTTCCAACTGTCGGCGTATTCGCTGGTCAGCAAGTCCGAAGGGTCGACTTCGATCTCGCCATTGCCCTGCACCCACACGCGCAAGGCCAGCGGAGGCAAGAAGGTGCTGGCCTTGCGTACGAGCGCCTGGGTATGCAGGCGTTGCGAGGGGTCGTCCGCGCCGGATCCTCCCTCCGGAGCTTCGCTCGGCAAGGCGGGACGCACCAAGATGTCGAAGCGGAAGTACAGATCTGCCCCGCTGGGGTCACTCACCTCGTACTGCCGATCAACCCGCCATACCGCGAACGCCCGACCACGGTCGTCATTCGCGCAAAACTGCTCCAGCGACGTGACCAGTGGATCTCCGATACGCAGCAGGCGAATACCCTGGGCCAGACCGCGTCGACTCGTCGTGGTCTGACGCTTGAAGGCATAGCGCTGTGTCAATGGCAGACGCGCGCTGCCGCCGGCGGCGTGCTGATCGACGGTCGCCAGGAAATGCTTGAGGAACCCCGTCAACGGCAACAGGGTGGTGCGGCCGCTGTCGCGATAGGTGTACCCGACGCGGAAGGGGGTATCTGCGGAGGGTGCGCCCGGTTCGCCTTCGCTGTGCCAATGAAATTGCAGTGCTTCGATCGCCAAGGCCTTGAAGGCGGCGCGCCACTCCACCCAATCGCTGTCTTCGTCTTCCAAGGTCTCCATGCCGGGAATTTCCCGGTTGGCCATGGCATCCAGACCGTCCTGGTGATTGAGTTGGCGCACCTCGCGCTGGACCCAGCCGTCCTCGCCGCCTAGTTGCTGGGCCTGCGTTTCAAGGGCCACGGTGCCCAGTTCGACCCATTCCCGCGCCAAAGGTCCGGCGGTGGCTTCGATCAGGTACTGCAAACTGGCCACGGACTGGCCAAAGACTCCCCACCCATGGTCGAGGACCGAGGCCCAGGCGGCCTCGTCCGCATTGGCCTCATCCAGCAAGACGTAGCTCACGATCGGGTCCCCGGTGCCATAACGGTCCAGGCGTCCCAGGCGCTGCTCGATGCGGTTGGGTGAGGCGGGCAAGTCGTAATGAACCGCGACTTTGCGTCCGCCGTGCAGGTTGACTCCCTCCTCGGCGCGCACATCACACACCAGCACGCGTATGCGTTCGGGGGCGGCGAGGAACTGCTCCCATTGCGGGGCCGTGACCTCGCCATCTTCGTCAACTTCGACCGGTTCGTGACGCACGACGCGATCACCGACCTGCCCGGCCAAGGCTTGCGCCACCCGATCCGCGTCCTCGGGGCGGTCGCAAAAGACAACAACCTGCGTGCCCGGAGTTTCCAGGAGCGCGCGTACTTGCCGGCATAACGCGATGATCCGCGCTGGATCGTCGCGCAGGCGCTGCGCCGCGTGATCCACCGCCTCGGCCTGCGACAGCAAGTCCGGGTGATCGAGACCGGCTTGCGCCAACGCTGGCCTTAGCGGCGCGCTGGCATGGGGGTTGACGGCCGATTGCAGCAGAGCCTGCTCGATCGGGGGCGTCAAACTGCCCGCGGCCGTCGCGGCGAGGCGCAAGGTTTCGAGGCGGTCGCGCCAAGTTGCCGTCGCTTGACCAGTGAAGGCGACCGGTCGCATGTCGGCCCGCCGCGGCGTCGCCCAAGACACCGCCGCGCGCCGGTTACGCAGCAATCGGCGGTGTAGCCGGTAGTTCTCGACCAAGTGCGTCTTGAGGTCGTCCAATGCGGCTAGGAACGACTCGCTTTCCTCGTCCGGGAAGGTGTTCAGGACTTGCTGAAGGGCTGCGACTTTGGTGACCAGTAGGGGATCGTCGGGGTAGTTCTCCAACAAGCGTTCAAGATCTGGTCCCAGTCCCCAGACGTTTTGCGGCACAAGGGTGGAGACAACTTCGGCGACTACCTGGCGCGAGGCGATCCGTCGCTTGAACCCCTCGAGATCTTCCAACGGAAAAACCACAGGATCGAGCAGGTGCAGGACCCGCAGGAACTCCTCGGCGTTTCCCAACACCGGCGTGGCCGATAGCAGCAGCAGTCGCGGCACGCGTCGGGCATGCGATTCGAGCAACGCATAAAGCTGATGTTGCCCGGCCGTGGATTGCCGCGACAGATGATGAGCCTCATCGACCACCAGCATGCCGGCACTGCCGATGACTTGAGACAGACGATCTAGGTCATCATGCGCGATGACATGTAAGTGGTCGTCCAACTCATTGCCCAGACCGAAACGTGCGGATAACTCCCGTCGCCACTGATACACCAGAGCAGTAGGAACGATCAACACAGCCTCAGCGGATGGATCATCGATGAAGTATTGGCGCACGATGATCGCCGCCTCAATGGTCTTTCCCAAGCCCACTTCATCCGCCAGCAGGTAGCGCTGGATCGGGTCTGTCAGAACCCGCCGCACAACATCGAATTGGTAATCCACCAAATCGATTGCTGAGCACAGCACCGCATCGATACCGGCAGCGGCGAAGTGCTGGCGGGCCACTGCGCGAACGAAACGTGACCGCGCATCCGCCAAAAATGGGGTTTCTGTGGCCTCAGATACTAGCAGTGGCAGTGGATCGGTAAGTGGGCGACTCCAGCGCACCTCCAATTGTTCGGCCTCAACGTTGACGGTCTCGCCATTGGGAAACTGGACAAACAAAATTGGGCCTTCGCCCTCCTGCACCCGGCCGACTTGCCAGCGTCCTCCCTGCATGCGGCGATACACACGTGTTTGTACGGGCAGCATGGCGCCCCTTACATGCGATAGTGCTACCTCCACCGCCTCAGGCAAAGCAGCGCCAGGCGCATCAAAAAACTGGATTCGCGCAAGCCCCCCCTGGATGTCGGTGAGTTTTCCAACTCCCCAATCGGAATAGGGTGAAGACTCGATTCGAACAAAAGTGCCTTGGGTCAGATTTGCGATGCGCCTCGTCATTGTTGACCTCAGACTGGGGCACAGGCAAGCACGGACGCGGTGAAGCGTTTTCGCAGTGCAGTCCACCACGTTGGACGGAGAGTCGTAAAGCATGTCGGTGTACGACCAATCAACTCCCCAGAACTACCGTGTTTCAACGATCTAACCACGAGCACATGCCCCTTATTTACATATTTGTTGCACTTATTACGAAGACTATGCTATCAGATTTGACGTGTACGCCTCACGCGACGAAGCCTCGCGAGCGTGCCAGCGACTGGGAGGGTAATTCTAAAAGAAGTGGATTGGCAGTCCGGTGTAGACGAAGTTGAGTTGCTTCAAGCAGGATAGGCTAGAAGGGGATGGCCATGCCGATTGAGCGTCAGATTACTGGGTTACACATCCACATTGCTCAACTGCTTCAGCCAAATTGGACCCCGCGATGGCGGTACCGTGGTATACATCCTTCCGGGTTAGGTTCATGCCACTTCCAACGGAATTTATGGACCAAGGCCGATCGGATGCGGTGAGTTAAGCGCATTCATCGTTACCCCAGGGAGTCTGATACGGAGGTATTTTTGGTATGTGGCCTATAAAAGCATTCAGTTCTTCTTACGTGGATCACTCTGATCCATCGGCGCAAACGCCTACAGTCCCTCTGCGAGCCCATCCTGCGCTCCCTCTATCTCAGCAGCGCCGAATAAATGCTTGGATCGCTGCAATGCCCACAGGTTTCTGGGTAGCCGACAATATGCCTGACCTCATCGAGTTAGCCCGTCACATGGATCGTGCTGAGCGTATCAGCCAGCAAATACATGCGACACTTGATATCGACATGTGTGCCAGTAACTCGCTGACCCACTTTTTGGCGGCAGAGGAAGCCAGAATCCAAGTCTTGAGTCAACGACTGAAGATTCCAGCAACTGAACAGTGACCATCGCTGATTTCGGATTTGCTGCTCAAAGCCACGGTTGATAGCACAATCTGCATCGGCTTGAACGGGCACATCGGCGGGAAGCTCACTGATAATGGGTCCACTCATCTCTCTCATGGGGGTGGACACCGTCGACGTAGTGGGCCATCCTACGCCCCCCGTTTTTAGTAGCACAAGGCTTTGGAGTCCGGTGTTAATTTGACGGGTTTTACATCAGCCTCCGGGCATAGGCAGCGGGCGTCAGTCCACCAAGCGATCTCTTGGGCTGCTCTTCGTTGTATTCCCGGCGCCAAGCTTCAACGATCACCCGAGCATGCGCCAGACTGGTGAACCAATGTTCGTTCAAGCATTCATCCCTAAAGCGCCCATTGAATGATGCGATGTAGGCGTTCTGGTTGGGCTTGCCCGGTTCGATCAGAAACAGCTGAACACCTCGGGCATGAGCCCAGCTCAGCATGGCGCGACTGCAGAACTCCTTACCGTTGATCGCTTTGGGCAGCCCCCTTGTCCTGGCGAGTTGCTCCAGAATGCGCACCAGTTGGTTGCCACCCAGGGCCTGCTCCGGCACGATGGCCACAGCCTCATGGGTTGCGTCATCCACTACCGTGAGGTTTTTGATGCTGAGTCCTTCCGCTGTGCGATCAAAGACAAAGTCCATGGACCACACCTGGTTGGCAACTGTCGGGCGTACCAAAGGGTGGCGCTCCGATATCGGGATCTTCTTGCGCCTGCGCTTTTTGATCTGAAGACCGGCTTGGGCATACAGACGATCCACCCGCTTGTGATTCACGATCTCTCCGGCCTGGCGCAACTTCAGATAGATCATGCTGGCCCCGTAGCGACGATGACGCTGTGCCAGAGCGATGATCTTCTCCTTCAAGGCACAGTTGTGGTCGCAGGCGGGTTTGTAGCGCAGGGCACTGGCGCTCATGCCGATGACACGCAGCGAACGACGCTCGCTCAGTCCACGGCTGACCATGTGACGCACCAACTCGCGCGATGCGGGTGCGCTCACCACTTTTTTCTCAAGGCTTCTTTCGTCACCTCGTTCTCAAGCAGGGCTTCGGCCAGCAACCGCTTAAGCCGTTCGCTTTCGGTTTCCAACTCCTTCAATCGTTTGGCATCGGACACGCTCATACTGCCAAACTTGCTGCGCCAGAGGTCATAACTGGCCTCGGAGAAACCGTGCCGCCGGCACAACTCGGCCACAGTAAGCCCGATTCGGCTTCCCGCAGGAAGCCAATGATCTGTTCTTCCGTAGATCTTTTCTCTCGTCCAATCTTCTGTTGCATGGGATTGGACTCCAAGCTCACCTGCTACTAAATTCCGGGGAGACGTCGCTGCATGAAAAATATCGTACAAAGGCTACTTCAGTGCTCAAATTGACTGAAGTGGAAGTTACGACGAGTTGCTGACTCATAGCAGTTTGCTATCGCCTCCAAGTCGCAGGCGGTAGCGCCCAATGAGGGCCGGTCAGAAAGACGCTCTGGGCGCTGAAGCCCCCACTCTACTGAGCTTTAAACCAAGTTAAGGACTTAAGATGTTCTGCAAGCCGATCACAGCACACTAGAAGTATATTTGAATAAAATCTTAAATATATTCAGAAAATTTTTTACAAAAACATTAGGTGAAATTAATTGGCAGTAATAAGACATCGAAGAATAGAAATTATCAACGACTTTGATAAAAGTAAAAATAACTATAAGCCACCAAACTTCATTTCATTATTCGAATTAAGCAGTCCAACATCTCTCAGAAAATTATTAAACGAATATATTAAAAAGCACTCAATTTCTGATCAAGAAGCAGTTTTTAAGATATTTATTTATTACTATTTTATTTGGAAATTATCCACAGAAGTTCTTCTCCACACGGAGGAAACCAGGGAGTCAACGGTAAAAAGATGGTGGGGAACAATAAATGAAAACACTAACCCTTTCAAGACAAAGTGCATATTAAACAAAGCAAACTTTGCATATGAAAAAAATCTACTTACAACCACACATCATTTATCACTCAAATCAACCTACTTCAGCTTATTATTTTTATGCGTGAAAATAGAGCGATTATGGACAATGTATATCACAGTTAATGATGAGTGCTTCGAAAAATTTATAAGAAACGAAATTCCTCATGATAAAAATATTTCTGAGGACTTAAAAAACTCTATAGGATATCTTTTTAGAAGACTCCTAATCACTTCCAAAAAATTACTCGAATTATCATCTCAGAAAAAAGGCATCCCAACAGATGAGCACATAAGAAGGCAAAGATCATCCAAAGCGGGTGCTGCACGAAACAGTGGAAGGCAGGATTTGATCAACGAATTCAAAAAATTATTTACTCAAATTGACCTGAATTTAAATACACCACTTAAAGACACCAACAAAAGCAATCTGAAAAATGGAAAAATCAAAAATTTTAAAAATCTCTATGATTGCTTCTACCTAGAATTTATCCAGCTAATAAGCGAATATCAAAAATCTGCTAAACAAAAGAATAAAAACTATGGATTAACACTTCAAGCAGATAATCTCGATACTAAATTTAAAGATTGGTCAAAAAGGGATGAAGATTTCAGAGTGTTAATTGATAAAATATACAACTCTGATATGCCAAGCAAAAAAAAATAGCGCCCCGTGGTAGGGCGCCATAAACATATCAAATATTAAAATTTATCCGACAAATTATTGGCAATTGTTGTGTTTTTTGGATTCATAGCTGCGATTGATGCGGCCGTCAAAATCACATTCTTGCGAGTATTCATCGGATAAAAGCCAACCTTGCCTTCCAGCTCCAGTTGGTCAAGAGCCAAGTCAAGTTGATCGGCCTTACGCAGACTCACAGGCGCACTACGGATTAACGTGTTGCGAGGCGTGGCTGTGGCGTTGTACTTGACTGCTCGGCGCATCAGATAGTCATAAAGCGCTTGTGCCAGCTCCTGCTGCAATGCCTCTTGCGGAAGCTTTCCGAAGCCCGCCCGGGCTTGGAGCAGATGCCATTGGACGATGTCAATCGCCGCCTGCATGGACTTGCACTCGATCATCTCCTGCGGGGCTGTGAACCATTGCAAGACCCCTGCCAAGCGCAGTGCCTGCTCTCCTGCACGGCGAACAAAGGGACGAATGCTGTGCCACATGCCGTCCCGCAACAGCATCTCCCACTCTTCAAGAGCCTTTTTCCATAGTTGTTCCGCATCAGCAGCAAGATACATCTTGCTGCGGGACTTGCCGTGCATGAAGATCTCCTTGTAGTCCCGCATCAGCACTTTGATACGCTCGTGAAACTCATGGTTGTGAGCATCCATGCTGCACAAGGGAAGTGGACCCACCACAGACATTGAAGCAAACGACATCAGCATCCGCGGCAAGAGCCCCGATTCGATCAAATAGGCTCCCTTGTCACCTTTCATCATGCGGCTGAAGGTCAAGTCCTGGACCAACATGCACAGTGCACCACGCGTATCAGCCACGTAGGTCAATCCACGGGTACGACTGAGGTGGCGAATAGGCGCAGCATCGAAACGCTTGCACAGCGCAGGCACATCCAGGTTGCGTGTCAGCATGCCCCCTTCATCCAAGGCATAGAACAAGGATTTGGCCCCCTTGGCGTAAAAATCGACCACGCCCTTCTCCGTAGCCTCCTCCAGCAAAAAGGGATGCGAGCCCCAATGACGGAAGCTCATCTCCGGATCAAGATAGCCCTCCATGCCCCGCTCGAACTCCTCCATACCGCGACAGGCCAACTTCAGCACCGTGGACTTGCGATCGCCAGACAAAGCGACGACACCAGTGAACAGACTGGTGGGCATGTCAGTGCCAAACGGGGTCAGGATGTCTGCCACGCCTTGCACAGCCGCCGAGGCGACGCTCAACACCACAGGGCCGACCAAGGCATCGTTGGCCTGCGTTGCATGCATCACGCAGTAGATGAAGTCACGCATCAGTGGCGGCAAAGACTCCGTCGGATAAAACAACAGGCATTCCTTCAAAACGCTCATGCCTTCTCTCCCTTTACCTTGCGGCCTCCTTGAGGGCCTCGTACCAGCTTGATATCAGCCTCTGTCATCGTTTTGTTTCTCTGGGGACCACGCTTCTTGCACGATTCATTACGAAGCTGAGTGCCTCCGAAGCTGTGCATATTTCCCGGCATACGCAGCTTGAGGAAGTAATCCACCTTGGTTAGATAGTCGGCATAGACACCTACGATTTCCCACAGCAGTGGATCGTCGTACTGAATCACACGCAATAAGGGCTCACCTGTAGACTGGATGGCATTGACGTTCCAGATGTAGGATTTCTCATTATCGATTACAGACTCCCACATCTCCGCTATGGCACGAGCTGTCCTGATGCGATACTGATGCTTGGAGCCATTCAGGCCAATCATCCAGTGCATATGCAGGCCACGCTGAGCACCAAACTCAATTTTCCAGAAATAAAAAGCCAGATCAGAGCCATAGCGCTTCTTGAGCAGCTTAAGCATGGCATCACGATATTCGTTCACCTCCATCAATCTATCCTCAAAATCTTTCTGATCTTTAAATGTTGCACGTAAGTCAGGAATTGAATGGCGTAGCCCCCAATCCAGCCGAATCAGCAGAATCTTTGAAAATTTCTTCCAGAATCTGCGGGTTACCCGCATCACCTGGCCATAGCGCTTTGTAGCATTTGTACGATAACTTTTTACAGCATCACGCATTCCTTTGTTCAAAAGCATTTTGCGCAATGCAAGTGCCAACTCATTGAATGCAGATTGAGCCAACTGCAACTCGCAATCGTTCAATGTCAGGAACTCCGGCATCCCCATCCCTAGCAAGACACAGTTCTCAGTACCTCTATCCTGGGAGCCTTTCTTCTGAAGAAAGGCACACGTGGTCTCGATGATTCCGGCAACCATCGGATTAACATCAAGGCAGCTCCAAACTCCCCTATCCTTTTCTTGCAGAAGCTGAGTGCCAACCTCATCAACCAAGGTGATAAGTGCACCCGCAAACTTCGGTATATATTTTGATTTTTTCAGCTTGTGATCATTACTCCCAAAAGGGTCCTTGTAGTTGTGCTTGATGAGATGCTGAATCAACTCATCAAGAGCACGCTTCATTCCTGGACCTTCAAAGCCAGGAAGATGATTTTCATCATCATCTTTCGCGTATTCCAGCAGAATGTTCTTCTGCACAACAGAGTTATGCATGACGTAGTGTGACTTCATAGGTAATCATTTATCGAATGGTTTTACTCTTTCTCTTTGATATATTTCTCTTATATATCTTAGTTACTAAGAAACCGAGTTTATTGATTGAATTTCGTTTATCCATCAGCGTTAAATATTCCGTACTCCACGAAGGATTAACCTTCATGGAGGGGTAAATTCACACGTGAGTGGTTCCGGGTATTTAGTACCCCTAAATCAGCAAGCTTGTTGCTTCTTCTTCAAGTGCTCGATGTAGTCATACACATCCGACAGCACCCATCCCACCGCCTTTGCGCCAAGGCGAATGGGCTTCGGAAACATGGGGTCGTAGTACTTGGATTTGGGATTGATGCGCAGATACACCGTGGAGCGAGAAATCCCTAGCGCCTTCAGAAGTTGGCGCAGGCGGAGGATGGTGTTCAGACGCATGGCATCGCTGCCTACTGTGGCAACGGTCTGAACCGCTTCCTCGTCGCAGAAAGGCGTACGGGAGACTTCTGCAGTCTGGGAGGCTTGGGAGTAAGCGAGCAAGGACATGCTCGCCTGAGATGCCTGTATAGGGTGGAAGCTGCGCTCCATCAGGCTCTTGGATTGAGGTGCGTAAGGGGTGTGGTTCATGGCAATCAGTTCGTGTTGAAGAGAACCGGATTGCAGCGGAACGACCAATTTCTTTCGAGCCGGTTGCTTGGCTACGAGAACAGACTCAAGCATCCATCTTGACTTTTCACTTAATTCACGGCAGTGATAAAAATCAACCATCGCATCCACTCGCAACCTCGTCATGCGAACCTGCGAAAGGTCGCCAACATTTAGTTCCCCCACATTGGAGAAATCGAGTGTTTCGGGCGCATGCGAAAGCTTCGCTTTTTGGCATGCGAAGCCGCATGTGATGCCAGGCTTGTGACGCATCACAAGCTGCGTGATATCGAGACAAACACCTCTCCGAGCTCTCCCAAAAAGCTGACTCTTTCAATCAACTTTTTTTCAACCACATATCACCGACCTGAGCAGACACCGGTCTGTCGTCCAGGTCATGGTGATGCGCCTGCCTCCCTCACGACAGGCGCTCCAGCACCTGGCTTCTTGTCTTTCTTCCAAGGAGCTTTGATGCCTTTTTCCTCTCTCCCTCCCAACTGCCCCCTGTGCCATAGCCCACGGGTCGTCTCCCGCAACTGGGCACGCAAGACTGCAGGCGCCATCGGCTGCGCCGCTGGTGCCACAGGTGGCTTTGTCGGCGCCCTGCGCGGTGCGCAGATTGGGATTGCCTCGGGCCTGATGACCGGCCCTGCGGGTTCGAGCATCGGCAGCATTGCGGGCGCGGTTTTGGGTGGCTTGGCCGGGACAGCCATTGGCTGCGAAGTCGGCACGTCGGTGGGCAAAACGATTGATGCCCGAATGCTGGACAACTTCAAGTGCCTGGAATGCAGGCATGTGTTTGCCCGTCAGGAATCGACCTCCGACTATGCCGATTCCGATTGAGCGATTCGCCCGGCTCAGTCCATTTTCCCTTTTATCCCTCATCTCCCTTTTTGGTTTTTCGCTTCTCTTATTGAAGGAGTTTTCTCATGGCACATCTCGTAGAAACCATGGCCTATACCGGCCAGACCCCTTGGCATGAACTGGGCCACGCCCTGCCAGCCAAACAAGGCATCGATGTCTGGGCGCAAGCGGCTGGCATGGATTGGCGTATCCAGGAGACTCCAGTGCGTTATCTGGCATCCAATAGTGAGTCAGGTTCTTCCGAGCTGTCCGGCCTGTATGCCGAGCCCAAGGAGTTCCCCGAGCAGAAGGTGCTGTACCGCAGCGATACGCAAGCGCCTCTGTCGGTGGTCGGCAGCCGCTACCAGGTGGTCCAGCCCCGTGAGGTGCTGGAGTTCTATCGGGACCTGACCGAAGTCGCCGGCTACGAGCTGGAAACGGCCGGAGTGCTCAAGGCCGGGCGCAAGTTCTGGGCCCTGGCCCGTACGGGCAAGTCAGCTGCCCTCAAGGGCAAGGATGTGGTCAACGGCTATTTGCTGCTGGCCACCTCCTGCGATGGGACTCTCGCCACGGTGGCGATGCCGACGACGGTGCGGGTGGTGTGCAACAACACGCTGACCATTGCGCTGCGCGATGGCGTGGGCGCCGTCAAGGTGCCGCACAGCACGGCTTTCGATGCCCAGGCGGTCAAGCGCCAGCTGGGTGTGGCCGTGGGCCAGTGGGACAGCTTCATGTACCGCATGAAGACCCTGGCCGAGCGCAAGATCAAGACCCATGAAGCGATGAACTATTTCCTCAAGGTGATCTGCAACACGGACCAGCATTCCGATCCCACGGTGGGCCTGACCAATGAGCGGGCCCTCAAGAAGGTGCAGATGCTCTACGAGGGCCACGGCCGGGGTGCCGAGATGCAGGCGGCCAAGGACACGGCCTGGGGCCTGCTGTGCGCCGTCACCGAGTTCGTCGACCACGAGAAACAGGCCCGCAGCCAGGACAACCGCCTGGACAGTGCCTGGTTCGGCCAGGGGGCAGTGATCAAGCAGCGGGCCCTGGACCATGCGCTGCAACTGGTGGCCTGATCCAGTGGTCTGATCGTGCTTGATCGCTGGCTTTCTTGTCCGTCATTGGACGCCCCCCTTCTCTTCTTTCCACCCCTTTTTCCACCACTCTTCTCACCCCCACGAGCTACCTTTTGAGGTGGCTTTTTTATGCCCGCAATTGGCGGGCCAGGAGATTTCGATGTCTGTGCATGTTCTCAAGAATGGCAATCTGGATGCTGGCTCTACAGCCCCTCACGCTGCCTCCAACAACGCTCCACGCACGCCCCGCAAGGGCGCTGCTTTGCGCCTAGTCTCCACCATAGACCTGGAGCGAGATGGTTGGCTGGAGGTGCGCCGTACCGGCATTGGCAGCTCCGATGCAGCTGCAGCGATTGGCCTCAACCCCTACCAGTCCCAGCTGGAGTTGTGGATGCAAAAGACGGGCAAGGGTGATCTGCTGCCAGTCGCCGATCCCAATGATGACACCAGCCCCATGTTCTGGGGAACGATGCTGGAGCCCATTGTGGCGGCTCACTACACCAAGCGCACAGGCAACAAGGTACGCCGAGTGAATGCGGTTTTGCAGCACTCTGAGCATCCTTGGATGCTGGCCAATGTGGATCGTGAAGTGGTCGGCTCTTCGGAGGTGCAGCTACTGGAATGCAAAACTGCAGGTATCCATGGTGCCCGCCTGTGGCGCGATGGCGTGCCGGAGTATGTGCAACTGCAGGTGATGCACCAGTTGGCCGTGACTGGCCATCGTGCTGCTGATGTAGCGGTGCTGATTGGTGGTCAGGAGCTACGTATTTTTAGGGTTGAGCGTGATGAGGCCTTGATTGCCCGACTGATCGAGATGGAACACGCCTTCTGGCAAATGGTGGAGAGCAAAACGCCGCCTGCTGGCGATGGATCGGACAGTGCAGAAAAATCCTTGCGTAGCCTCTATCCAAACAGTGCAGGCGATGACGTAGACATGAGTGATGACCCAGAACTCAATGCCACGTTTGAAGCCTTGCTGTTGGCCCGAGAGCAACTCGATGCTGCACAGAAGCATGAAGCACGCCTGCGCCAAGCCATTCAGATCCACATGGGGGAAGCAGGCAAAGCAACGTTTGCCTGCGGCGGCAGCGTGACATGGCGGCGCAGCAAGGATAGTCAAGTGTTCAATACGGCGCAGTTCAACAAAGACCATCCAGAGCTGGCCAAGGCCTATATGTCCACGCGGGCTGGCGCTCGGCGATTTTTCGTCAATGAAACGTGAGCGGTGACTCACGGCCCTCTTTCACCCCTACCCTCTGCTCTCTGCGGTTCACAGCCCCAGAGAGCTTTTTTTGGAGCAAAACATGATCAAAGGTTTGATGATCACCCCGCCTGTGATTGGCAGGATTTCGATTGGCAAGGTGGTGGAGAAGAACGGCAAGCGTCTGCCAGAAAAGGACGATGAGTTCACCATCACCACGCAGGTGCAGCAGCGGGGCCAGTGGGTGCTACACCCTTTGGATGAGGCTTTGCGCCAGAGCCAAGCACCTGGTCAAGTTTCCGGCGGCATAAAAGAAGGCCAGCAGCCTTCCGATGCAGAAAGTGAAAGTGACACAGACCAAGCCCCTGCTCGGCAAGGCAAACGCTCGCTCAAAGACAAGATGGGTGTGGCAGATACGCCAACGGCTGCACCGAGCACGGCAAGGCGCAAGCTGCGCAGCATCCCAGTGCGGGTGCTGTTCAACGATCCAGATTTGAACCTCCGAGCTGATTACTGCATGTTTGATCGCAGCACAGCTCGCCCGCTGTGCGTGGGCAATGGCGAGAGCTGCAAGCGCGTGACAGATAAAGGTCTGGAGGAGTTGGCCTGCCCGGGTCCCGATGCGTGTCGATTTGGCATGGGCCATTGCAAGCCCTATGGCCGCTTGAATGTGAGTATTGGCGACAGCGATGAGCTGGGCAGCTTTGTGTTTCGCACCACGGGCTTCAACAGCATTCGCACTCTGGCAGCACGGCTGCAGTACTTCGCTGCAGTCTCTGGCGGGCACCTGGCCTGCATGCCCCTGGAGCTCAAGCTGCGGGGTAAGTCCACCACGCAGTCGCATCGATCGGCCATTTATTACGCGGACTTGGTGGTGCGTTCTGGTGCTTCTTTGAACGAGGCGATTGGGCAAGCTCACACCTTGGCGGCTGAGCGCTTGTCAGCTGGGTTTGATCAGTCTGCCTTGGACGGGGCCGCACGACAGGGCTTTGCCAATGGCAACTTTGAAGATGCACCCGATGAGGTGGTTGAGATTGTGGAGGAGTTTTATACCGAAGAAAGCGACATATCCACCGCCCCTACTACAGCTGCAGCCAATGAGCACTGGCCCCCTATCACCCAGGCCAGACAGCGAAATGGTACGCAAAGTCCGTATCCGTAAAAGCAGTGGCTGTTGTGGCCGTAGTACTTGAAGCAGTGTTTCTAAACACCGTGATCGCTATCACCGTGTGCTTTTGCACTGTGGCCAAGCATGCTACGAATCGTAACCATTGCGTCCTATGGCAAGCAAACCAATGACCAATGCAGACCGATCTCCAGTGCTCAAGGCATTTGGGCAGGCCGTGCGTGAGTGCCGAAGCGCGCGAGGGTTTTCTCAGGAAGGTTTTGCGCATTACTGCGGCTTGGACACCGCACTACCTGCAAGGCATCAATCGGCAATCACCCTAAAGCACACACCTACGCTTCCTTGGAGGCAGGTCCAAATTTCCAATTCGTTATCTAGACCGAAGAGAGGGATATATGAAAAAGCTACTACTACTTTGCTCAGCCTTGGCCTTGGCTGGCTGCAACTCTTCGCCCAGCACAAGTGATGTTGAAAAATTTCTCGAACCCAAATTCGCCAGTTGCCAGAACATAGAAGTAGTTGACATCAAAAAGACCAACGGCTACGAGGAGGACGGCTACTACCGAGTGGAATACAACTATGGCATTACGCTCAAGGACGCAAGCAAACTCCAAGCAATGAAACAGATCTGGGAGACAGAGAAAGCGGCAAGCCAACTACACCAAGAAGAGTCAAAGCAACATTACGGCGAAGTAGAGGCACTGAAAGAGGAAATCTTGGCACTGGAACGGGAGTTTGATCGCAATGTGCCATCGCCTAGGCAAAATGCGTTCTCCACAACAGGTCATTCTTTCTACCTGACACCTGATCAACAAGCGGCCTATGAGGCAGCTATCGAAAGCCGCAATCAACAACGCCCAGCCATCATCTTTCAAAAACAGGAGCAACTCGAAGCTCTGAAAGCTGCATGGTCTGCAGAGCTTTCAAATACACAGCGCCCAGAACTCCTGACCAATGAAGGATCTGCAGTCTACAAGTTCTATCGCCAAGGCTGCCCTAGTACTTCGTACAAATTCACAGAAAGCATGTTGCAAGGCCAGGCACAAGCTGCCAACCAAACCGATGACCCCAGCCACTGGTTTGAAGCACGCGAGATTCAGATGAAGGGCTCCGTGACGATGCGCAAGACCGAAAACGGTTGGCGAGCACTCAGCGCAAGTTAACGCAGCTACCCATAACACACAAGCCAGCGCCCTATGCGCTGGCTTGTGTCACATAACTTTGATTTTTTGTGGAAAATCGATCACGGCAGCACCCTCACGCAAGCGATCCAAGTAATCAGCCCACTGTTGAACCTGTTCGAAGCGCTTTGCCAAGTACTTCGTACGGTTATAGCTGCGTCCATTGGCATCCTTGACGGCATGCGCCAGATTAGCCTCAATCGCCAGCGGATCAAGGTCTAGCTGATCGACCAACATGGTTCTGGCACTCGCACGAAAGCCGTGCCAGCTTTGCTCATCGCCAAACCCCAGGCTGTAGAGAGCTGTACGCACAGAGTTATCGGACATAGGACGGTCATGGTCACGTTGACCAGGGAACACATATCGTCCACGGCCACTAAGCGGCAGCAATTCACGCAGCATCGCCACAGCTTGCTTTGGCAGCGGCACCACATGCGGCTCCCCATTTTCCTTTTCCTGTACCGTGCGCTTCATCTTGACGCTGGGGATGGTCCAAAGCGAAGCATCAAGATCCAATTCACCCCACTCCATCATCCGAAGATTGCCAGGGCGCTGGTAAAGCAATGGGGCAAGCAAAAGCGCAGTGCGCACAAAGGGGCCACCCTTATAGGCGTACATGGCACGCAGAAGTTCCCCGAAGCGCTGGGGCTCCACAATGGCAGGAAAGTTCGTGCCTCGATATGGTGTCAATCGAGCTTTCAGACCTTCGGTGATGTCACGCTGAGTATTGCTGGCAGTTGGCAACCAGTAGCGCCAGACCTGCCGCGCCAACATCAGTGCGCGGTCAGCGGTCTCCACAGCCCCACGCGCCTCCACTTTCTGCAGCACCGCGAGTAATTCCATGGGCTGAATCTGCGTCATTTCCCGATCACCAATCCACGGGAACAAGTCGCGCTCCAGTTGACGATGCATTCGCTCCGCGTGACCAGGACTCCAGCGTGGCACCTGCTTGCCATACCACTCCAGCGCCACAGCTTTAAATGTGTCAGCAACACCCGTTGGGTTGACCAACTTTTCCAGCTTACGTGCATTGGCCGGATCAACGCCTTCTGACTTCTGCAGCCGAGCGACATCCCTGGCCTTCCGAGCAGCTGTCAAGCTAACCTCCGGATAGCTGCCAAGCGCCAGACGCTTTTCTTTGCCGTCTTTTCGATACTTCCAGAACCAGCGCCGAGACCCTGCAGGACTGACCTCAAGGTACAGGCCACCTGCATCGGAAAAACGCTCTCGCTTTGCGCCGGGGGAACAGACTGCATTTCGGCACTGTGCATCAGTCAACATAGGGGGAACAAATCCTCTCAAAAAGACCTCCCCCAGAGGGGAAAGGGGGAACAATAGTGGGTAAATTTACCATTACCCCCACCTGTTCCCCCAACTGTTCCCCATGTATGCATTAGCAGCAGTGAAATCACTTAAGACATAAAAAGACGATAAGTTGTTGATTTACAAAAAGAAAAAGGGGTTCAATGAACTTCATTGAACCCCTTTGGATGGGTGAATGGTGGAGCTGGCGGGAATTGAACCCGCGTCCGTAAGCCTTCGCCGGACAGATCTACATGTTTAGTGCTCTGTTTTAAATCTCGCCACCCAAACCCCGCAGGCACACGCTGCTTGGGTAGCCAGCTTCCTAAAATCTCGCCAAATACCAAGAAGCCCGGTATCCAGCCAGCTAATGAAAATTCCCTTGCAGCCGGGAGGTATTGCTACCCCCTTGCCCAGCCCACTAGCGTGCTGTTGCAAGGCTCACCGGATTAAGCGGCGAGTGCGAAACGTTCGTCGTTTGCAGTTAGTTTTTTGAATGGAGATTTACGAGCGTCACTCAAGCTCGACATGCACCGCACCGGTCCCGAACCCACGTCGAAACCAGGACAGCCCCTTAGTTGCCTATTCTAGCCTCATCCCAGCAACTTCAACAGCTCAAGTGGTGAATTGATATGCGCATCGGCACCCCAATGAACCGTATCTGCTGTCGCACCCAGGTAGCCATAGCGTGCAGCTACAGTTTTCATGCCCGCTGCTGCACCCGCCTGGATATCGCGCTCATCATCTCCGACATAGATGCAATGCTCGGGAGCAATCTGCATGCGTCGCGCGGCTTCAAACAGAGGCTCGGGGTGCGGCTTGGAATGCGGCGTCGTGTCCCCGCTCACCACGGCCGCAGCCTGAGCAAACAAGGGCATCTGACGGGTCAACGGGTCAGTGAAGCGCATGGACTTGTTGGTCACAACCCCCCACAACAACGGGCCAGCCTCCAATGCCTGGATCAGCTCCGGTACGCCCTCAAAAGCATAGGTGCGCTCGGTCATGCATTGCTCGTAATTGCGAAAGAACTCCTCGCGCATTTCCGCAAATCCTGCAGACTCTGGCGTCATACCGAACGCAATACCCAGCATTCCACGAGCCCCAGCCCCGGCCATATGGCGGTAGGCATGGAGCGGCAGCGACGGCATGCCGCGATCCACACGCATCTTGTCCGCTGCAGCACCCAGATCAGGAGCGCTGTCGATCAAAGTGCCATCCAGATCAAAAAGAACGGCTCTAACGTGCTTCCACATGGCTGTCACTCCTGAGGGCGGCGTGTTGCCAGCATGTAATTGACCGAGGTGTCATTGCTGAGCCAATAGCGGCCCGAGATTGGGTTGTGCTCCATGCCTTTGCTGCCTTGCACATCCAGGCCGGCTTCGCGCACAAAGCGAGCCAACTCGCTGGGGCGCAGCAACTTGGCGTACTCATGAGTGCCTTTGGGAATCATCTTGAGCATGTATTCGGCAGCCACGATCGCCAGCGCAAAAGCCTTGGCATTGCGATTGATGGTGGAAAAAAACACCCAGCCGCCAGGCTTGACCAGCTGTGCACATGCCCGCACGATGGACGCAGGATCGGGCACATGCTCCAGCATTTCCATACAGGTCACCACATCAAAACTGGCCGGCTGCTCCTGCGCCAGCTGCTCGACACTGACCTCATGGTATTGAATATTGGGCGTTCCCGCCTCCAGAGCATGCAACTGCGCGACGCGCAAAGCCTTGGTTGCCAGATCGATACCCACCACCTTGGCACCTTTGCGCGCCATGGAGTCCGCCAAAATGCCTCCGCCACAGCCCACATCCAGAACACGCTGGTTCGCCAGGGGCGCCTGGGCGTTGATCCAGTCCAGTCTCAGGGGGTTGATCTGATGCAGTGGCTTGAATTCACTCTCGGGATCCCACCAGCGATGGGCCAGGCTGGAGAATTTTTCCAGTTCTGCCGGGTCGGCATTGATAGTGTTGCTCATGGTGCAATTGTCCGCGATTACCGCGATGGATCAGGCATAAAAAAAGCCCCGTTACCGGGGCTTTTTGTGTAGCAATCGAAAGATTACTGAGCAGCCTTGGTGCCCACAACTTCGATTTCCACGCGACGGTTTTGAGCGCGACCAGCAGCAGTCTTGTTGTCTGCCACGGGTTGCTTCTTGCCCTTGCCTTCGGTGTACACGCGGCTCTTTTCGATGCCCTTGGACACCAGATAAGCCTTCACAGCTTCAGCGCGACGCACCGACAGCTTCTGGTTGTAAGCATCGGAACCGATGGAGTCGGTGTGACCCACGGCGATGATGACTTCCAGGTTGATGTCCTTGATCTTGCCGGTCAGGTCATCCAGCTTAGCCTTGCCTGCGGGCTTCAGCACGGACTTGTCGAAGTCGAAGAAAGCGTCAGCAGAGTAGGTAACCTTAGATGCCACTGCAGGCTGGGGAGCCACAGGAGCGGGAGGCACAACGGCGGGAGCGGGAGCAGCAACCTGGGCCTTCAGAGCACCGTCGCAATCAACAGCGGCAGTAGCAGGAGTCCAGTTGGCATCGCGCCAGCACAGTTCGTTCGTGCCGTTCTTCCACACCAGTTCGCTGGTGCCGTTTTGCCAGTTGTCGATAGTCTTGCCACCGTCAGCAGCCTTCACTTGTGCGCCAGCGGCTGTCACGAGGGCAGCAGAGGCAAACAACATCGCCACTTTGTTCAGTTTCTTCATGGTTCTCCTCTTGGGGAAAAAGCCGCAGCAGGGCTGCGAATCTGTGGACGTCATCAGTGACCATCACCAAAAACGTTGAAATGATTGTGCCATACGTAACATGCAAGAGTGTTGTCAACTAGGCACCAACAAGTAGGACAGCTATGTAATTCCTCAGTTATGTTGCTCTGCTGCCACACGCCATTCGACCTAAAATGGCTGTTTTCCAGCCGTCAAAGTATCACTAGACATGACCCAGTTTGCTAAAGAAACTCTGCCCATCAGCCTTGAAGAGGAGATGCGTCGCAGTTATCTCGATTACGCCATGAGCGTGATCGTGGGCCGGGCGCTTCCTGATGCGCGTGATGGCCTCAAGCCCGTGCACCGCCGCGTTCTGTACGCCATGCACGAACTCAATAACGACTGGAACCGCCCCTACAAGAAGTCGGCGCGTATCGTCGGTGACGTGATCGGTAAATACCACCCTCACGGCGACAGCGCGGTATATGACACCATCGTGCGTATGGCGCAGGACTTCTCGCTGCGCCACATGCTGGTCGATGGCCAGGGCAACTTCGGCTCGGTGGACGGCGACAGCGCCGCCGCCATGCGTTACACGGAAATCCGCCTCTCCAAGATCGCTCATGAAATGCTGGGCGACATCGACAAGGAGACCGTGGACTTCGGCCCTAACTACGACGGCTCCGAGAGCGAGCCACTGGTGCTGCCAAGCCGCCTGCCTAACCTGCTGGTCAACGGCTCCTCGGGTATTGCCGTGGGCATGGCCACGAATATCCCGCCGCACAACCTCAATGAGGTAGTGGACGGCTGCCTGCATTTGCTGCAGAACCCCGAGGCTTCCATCGACGAGCTGATGGAGATCATTCCCGCGCCCGACTTCCCCACGGCCGGCATCATCTACGGCATCAACGGCGTCAAGGAAGGCTACCGCACCGGCCGTGGCCGCGTGGTGATGCGTGCCAAGTGCCACTTCGAGGACATCGACAAGGGCCAGCGCCAGTCCATCATCGTTGACGAGCTGCCCTATCAGGTCAACAAGAAGACGCTGCAGGAGCGCATGGCCGAGCTGGTGCACGAAAAGAAGATCGAGGGCATCAGCCATATTCAGGACGAGTCGGACAAGTCCGGCATGCGCCTGGTGATCGAATTGAAGCGCGGCGAAGTGCCCGAGGTGGTGCTCAACAACCTCTACAAGCTGACCCAGCTGCAAGACACCTTCGGCATGAACATGGTGGCGCTGGTCAACGGCCAGCCCAAGCTGTGCAACCTGAAGGATCTGATCCAGGTCTTCCTGGAGCACCGCCGCGAAGTGGTGACCCGCCGCACCGTGTTCGAGCTGCGCAAGGCGCGCGACCGCGGCCATGTGCTGGAAGGTCTGGCCGTCGCACTGGCCAATATCGACGACTTCATCGCCATCATCCGCAACGCTCCCACACCTCCTGTGGCCAAGGCCGCGCTGATGGAAAAATCCTGGGACAGCAAGCTGGTGCGCGAGATGCTCACCCGCACGCGCACCGACGGCGGTGTGGTCAATGCCGACGACTATCGCCCCGAGGGCCTGGAAGTCGAATTCGGCATGCAGCAAAACGGCCTGTACCGCCTGTCCGAAACCCAGGCCCAGGAAATTCTGCAGATGCGTCTGCAACGCCTGACAGGCCTTGAGCAAGACAAGATCGTGGCCGAGTACAAGGACGTCATGTCGGTCATCGAAGACCTGCTGGACATCCTGGCCAAGCCCGAGCGCGTCTCCATCATCATTGGCGAAGAACTCAACGCCGTGAAGGCCGAGTTCGGTCAGTCCAAGAAGGGCGAGCGTCGCTCCACCGTGGAGTACAGCGCGCAGGACCTGTCCACCGAAGACCTGATCACGCCCACCGACATGGTGGTGACGCTCTCGCACACCGGCTACATCAAGAGCCAGCCCTTGTCCGAGTACCGCTCGCAAAAGCGCGGCGGCCGCGGCAAGCAGGCCACGGCCACCAAAGAAGACGACTGGATCGACCAGCTCTTCATTGCCAACACGCACGACTACCTGCTGTGCTTCTCCAACCGCGGCCGTATGTACTGGCTCAAGGTCTGGGAAGTGCCATCGGGCTCGCGTGGCTCGCGTGGTCGCCCCATCGTCAACATGTTCCCGCTGCAGGAAGGCGAGAAGATCAACGTGGTGCTGCCGCTGACCGGCGAAAACCGCAGCTTCCCCGAAGATCACTTCGTCTTCATGGCCACCAGCATGGGCACCGTCAAGAAGACGGCGCTGACCGAGTTCAGCAACCCGCGTAAGGCCGGCATCATTGCCGTGGGCCTGGACGAAGGCGACTACCTGATCGGCGCCGCACTGACCGACGGCAAGCACGATGTGATGCTGTTCAGCGACGGCGGCAAGGCCGTGCGCTTTGACGAGAACGATGTGCGCCCCATGGGCCGCAATGCGCGCGGCGTGCGTGGCATGAACATCGAAGAGCATCAGAACGTGATCGCAATGCTGGTCGCCGAGGCCGACGACGGCACGGGCAACGTGGTGGCGGGTTCGCAAAGCGTGCTGACCGCCACCGAAAACGGCTACGGCAAGCGCACTGCCATTAGCGAATACACCCGTCACGGCCGTGGCACCAAGGGCATGATTGCAATCCAGCAGTCCGAGCGCAACGGCAAGGTCGTGGCTGCCACCCTGGTGGCGCCCGAGGACGAGATCATGCTGATTACCGACACCGGCGTGCTGGTGCGTACCCGGGTTGCGGAAATCCGCGAGCTGGGCCGCGCCACACAGGGCGTGACGCTGATCAATCTGGACGAAGGTGCCAAGCTCATCGGTCTGCAGCGCATCGTCGAAAATGATGCCAACGACAGTGCCGGCGAGGATGGCGAAGCCGAGGACTCCGGCAGCGCCGGCTCCGAAGAAGGCACAGCCGAGTCCGGCGACGCATCCTGATCGGCCAGCCCCGGGCTGCCCCGATACGGACCGGACGCCACGGGCATGATCCATGCCCGTGGCCCAATGTTTTGATAGCTGAAAGCGCAAGCTAGACAAGCGCTTTCACATGTTTTGAGCGTAAATCTGATGAACCGCCCTTTTAACTTCTCCGCAGGCCCCGCCGCCATCCCTGAAGAAGTGCTGCAAACCGCAGCCGCCGAAATGCTGGACTGGCACGGATCCGGCATGGGGGTGATGGAAATGAGCCACCGCGGCAAGGAATTCATCAGCATCTACGAAGCCGCCGAAGCCGATCTGCGCGAGCTGCTGGCCGTGCCCGCCCACTTCAAGATCCTGTTCATGCAGGGCGGCGGCATTGCCGAAAACGCCATCGTGCCCATGAATCTGTCGCGCGCCGGCGTGGTGGACTTTGTGGTGACCGGCAGTTGGAGCCAGAAGTCGGCCAAGGAAGCCGCCAAGTACGCCAGCGATGCCAATGTGGCCGCAAGCGCCAAGGACAGCGACTACACCACGATTCCCGCCGCAAGCAGCTGGAATCTGAGCCGCGGCGCCAGCTATGTGCACATTTGCAGCAACGAGACCATTCACGGCGTGGAGTTCCATGAGCTGCCCGACCTCCAGGCCCTGGGCTCGGATGCTCCGCTGGTCATCGACTTTTCCTCGCACGTAGCCTCGCGCTCCATCGACTGGAGCCGCGTGGGCCTGGCCTTTGGCGGCGCGCAGAAGAACATCGGCCCCGCAGGCCTGACCATCGTCATCGTGCGCGAAGACCTGCTGGGCCATGCCCTGCCCGTCTGCCCCTCGGCGTTTGATTACAAAACCGTGGCCGACAACGGCAGCATGTACAACACGCCTCCCACCTGGGGCATCTACATGGCCGGCCTGACCTTCCAGTGGCTCAAGCGCCAGACCGAAGGCGGCCTCAGCGGCGTGGCCGCCATGGAAGCGCGCAACATCACCAAGGCCAAGCTGTTCTATGACTATGTGGACCAGTCCTCGCTCTATGTGAACAAGGTGGCCGCGAACTGCCGCTCGCGCATGAACATTCCGTTCTTCCTTCATGATGAGTCGCGCAACGACGCCTTCCTGGCCGGCGCCAAGCAAGCCGGCCTGCTGCAGCTCAAGGGCCACAAGTCCGTGGGCGGCATGCGTGCCAGCATCTACAACGCCATGCCCATCGAAGGCGTGCAGGCGCTGGTCGACTACATGCGGGACTTCGAGCAACGTCAGGCCTGAGCCCCGCTCTTAGCCTTGTAAAAAGATGAGCTGCCAGCGCTTTATCTGCAAGTACTTCACCAAGGTTTTGGTCTGAAATCCTTGTACAGCTTGCGCTAGCAGCTACGAAATTTGAGAGATTCATGAGCCAAGAACCCCAAGCCAGCCCCGAGCTGTTGTCGCTGCGCAACCAGATCGATTCCCTGGACCGCCAGTTGCTGGAGCTGGTCAACCAGCGCGCCCATGTGGCCGAGCAGGTGGGCGAGCTCAAGAAGAAGGAAGGCTCGGCCTTCTTCCGCCCGGACCGGGTGGCCCAGGTGATCGAGAAGATCAAGTCCAACAACCCCGGCCCGCTCAAGGGCGCGCATGTGGCCGCCATCTGGCGCGAGATCATGTCGGCCTGCCTGGCGCTGGAATCGCCCCAGCGCGTGGCCGTGCTCGGCCCGGCCGGCACCTTCTGCGAGGAAGCCGCGATCCAGTACTTCGGCGGCGCGGCCGACCTGATGTACTGCAACAGTTTCGAGGAAGTCTTTCACGCCACGGCCGCCGGCAGCGCACAGTACGGCGTGGTGGGCGTGGAGAACTCCAACGAAGGCGTGGTCACGCGCTCGCTGGACATGTTCCTGCACACGCCCTGCCATGTGGTGGGCGAAGTCAGCATGCTGATCCGCCACAACCTGATGCGCACCAGCAACACGCTGGACGGCATCGAGGTCGTGGCCGCCCACCCCCAGGCTCTGGCCCAATGCCAGGGCTGGCTGTCCAAGCATCTGCCCCATGCCGAACGCCGCCCCGTGGAGAGCAATGCCGAAGGCGCGCGCCTGGCGGCCCTGCACCCCAACTGGGCCGGCATTGCCGGCGAACGTGCCGCCCAGCAGTTCGGCCTGCACATCGTCAGCCACGCGATTCAGGACGACGCCTACAACCGCACGCGTTTTGCCGTCATCTGCCTGCCGCACACGCTGGCCACGGCCGCACCCAGCGGCAGCGACTGCACCAGCCTGGTGGTCTCGGTGCCCAACACGGCCGGCGCCGTGCATGACCTGCTGGTGCCGCTGAAGAAGCATGGCGTCTCGATGACGCGCTTCGAATCGCGCCCGGCCCGCACCGGCCAATGGGAGTATTACTTCTACATCGACATCGAAGGCCACCCAGCCCAGGCCAATGTGGCCGCCGCCCTGCAGGAGTTGCAGGGCCTGTGTGCGTTCTACAAGGTGCTGGGCACCTACCCGGTGAGCAAGTGATGGCGACTCAGGAATTGCAGCCGTTCGAGCAGCTCGGCTTGATCGGCTGCGGATTGATGGGTGGCTCGTTCGCCCTGGCACTCAAGAAGGCCGGTCTCGTCAAGCGCGTGGTGGGCTACAGCAAATCGCCCTCGACTACCGAGCGCGCCCGCCAGATGGGCGTGATCGATGTGGAAGCGCCCTCCGCCCTGCTGGCGGCGGCCGGTGCCGATCTGGTGCTGCTGGCCGTGCCCGTGGCGGCCACCGAGGCCACGCTCAAGTCCATCAAGCATCTGGTCACGCCCCAGATGATGATCATGGACGTGGGCTCCACCAAGGTCGATGTGGTGCAGGCCGCGCGCTCCGCACTGCGCGACCAGATCGGCAGCTTTGTGCCGGCCCACCCCATCACCGGCAAGGAAGTGGCTGGCGTGGAGCATGCCGACGTCAACCTCTACCAGCGCGCCCAGGTCGTGCTGACCCCGACGGAGCGTACGCTGACCGCGCATCTGGCCAAGGCTCAGGCGCTGTGGCAGGCCCTGGGCTGCAAGGTCACAGCCATGTCGCCCGAAGCCCATGACAGTGCACTCGCCACCGTCAGCCACCTGCCCCATCTGCTGGCATTCGCCATGATGCAAAGCGTGCTGAACCAGCCCGGTGCCGACGATATGCTGTCGCTGGCCGGACCAGGCTTTCGCGATTTCACCCGCATCGGCGCGGGCGACCCCAAGCTCTGGCGCGACGTGTTGCTGGCCAACCGCGATCAGGTGCTGGCCCAGTCGCGCCAGTTCCGCCAGGCGCTGGAGCAGCTCGAAGGACTGATGCAGGCCAACGACGGCCAGGGCCTGCAGGACCGACTGACCCTGGCCAGCGCCGCTCGCGCCGAATGGACCATGGGCGGCAAGCGGGGCTCTTAAACTAGCGGCGTCGATCTATTCACCCAACCGCCACGGACACCCGGCCACGCTCGCAGCACAGCCCGGTGTCGAAGCAGCCAGGCTGCGCAGGGGCTACGAGAGTTTTATGTTTACCACTGAATTTCTGGATCTGCCCGCACTGGACTCCGCCAACGGCAGCGTCAGCTTGCCCGGCTCCAAAAGCATCTCCAATCGCGTGCTGCTGCTGGCGGCGCTGAGCCAGGGCACCACCACCATTCACGACCTGCTGGATTCGGACGACACCCGCGTCATGCTGGCCGGACTCAAGCAGCTGGGCTGCAGCATCACCCCCGATGCCGTCACACCCGGCCAGGCCATTGACGTCACCGGCATCGGTGGGCAACTGCCACCCGGCACTGCGGCCACGCTGTTCCTGGGCAATGCCGGCACGGCCATGCGCCCGCTGACTGCGGCGCTGTCGGTGCTGGGCGGCGACTTCGAGATGACGGGCGTTCCCCGCATGTATGAACGCCCTATCGGCGACCTGGTCGATGCGCTGCGCCAGCTGGGCTGCAAGATCGACTACCTGAAGGATGAAGGCTTTCCGCCCCTGAAGATCGGCCAGCCCGATTTCAGCCAGCTGGGCAGCGAATCCATCAAGGTGCGCGGAGATGTCTCCAGCCAGTTCCTGACCTCGCTGCTGATGGCCCTGCCCCTGCTGGCCAAGGAGCGCGACATCACCATCGAGGTGGTGGGCGAGCTGATCTCCAAGCCCTATATCCACATCACGCTGGAGCTGCTGGCGCGCTTCGGCATTGCCGTGAAAAACGACAACTGGCAACGTTTCGTGATTCCCGCAGGCTGCCGCTTCCAGTCGCCCGGTGCCATCCATGTGGAGGCAGACGCCTCGTCTGCCAGCTATTTCATCGCGCTGGGCGCGATTGCCACCGGCACGACCGATGAGGCCGATGCCGACAACGCGCCGCAGCCCAAGAGCATCCGCATTCTGGGTGTGGGCCAGGACTCGATCCAGGGCGATATCCGCTTCATCGAGGCCGCCCAGGCCATGGGCGCACAGATCGAAAGCGGCCCCAACTGGCTGCAGGTCAGCCGTGGCAGCTGGCCTCTGAAAGCCATCGACCTCGATTGCAACCATATTCCCGACGCGGCCATGACGCTGGGCACCATGGCGCTGTATGCCGACGGCGTGACCACGCTGCGCAACATCGCCAGCTGGCGCGTCAAGGAAACCGACCGCATTGCCGCCATGGCGATCGAGCTGCGCAAGCTCGGCGCCTCGGTAGAAGAAGGCGCGGACTACATCCGCATCACCCCCCCGGCCGGCAAGGCCGCCTGGAAAGCGGCCAGCATCCACACCTATGACGACCACCGCGTCGCCATGTGCTTCTCTCTGGCGGCCTTCAACCCGGCCAAGCTGCCCGTGCGCATCGAAGACCCCAAATGCGTGGCCAAGACCTTCCCCGACTATTTCGAGGCGCTGTTCTCCGTCAGCGAAGCCGAGCGCGAGCATATCCCCGTGATCTGCATCGACGGGCCCACGGCCTCCGGCAAGGGCACGATTGCCGCAGAAGTCGCCAGGGCCCTGGGCTACCAGCTGCTGGACTCCGGTGCGCTGTATCGCATCACCGGCCTGGCCGCATCGCGTGCCGGCATGACGCTTGACGAGTCGAACGAGGAAACCATTGCCGAGATGGCGCTGGACATGCCCGTGCGCTTCGATGCGCAGCAGCGTGTCTGGCTCGGCGAGGAGGACATCAGCCTGGCCATTCGCAGCGAAGAAGCCGGCATGAACGCCTCGCGCGTTTCGGCCCTGCCCGCCGTGCGCACCGCGCTGGTGGATCTGCAGCTGTCCTTCCAGGCCCTGCCCGGGCTGGTTGCCGATGGCCGCGACATGGGTACGGTCATCTTCCCTCGCGCCCCGCTGAAGGTCTATTTATGGGCGTCTGCCCAGTGCCGCGCCGAGCGCCGATATAAACAGTTGATTTCCAAAGGAATTTCAGCTAATATGTCCACCCTTTTGGCAGACCTTGAGGCGCGCGACGCCCGCGATATGAATCGCGCCACCGCTCCGCTCAAGCCCGCCGAGGATTCTTTGCAGCTCGACAGCTCCGAGATGACCATTGAAGAAGTGGTTGCCCAGGTGCTGTCGTGGTGGCAGGAACGCCAGCCGTTTGGCCGTCCTTGAAATTTCTCGCTTGAAGTTTCCAGGGCAGCCCTGCATCTGGCTTGTTGGCCCTTGATGTCAGGTTCTCGCAGACCGCGAACCGGCAGCAAGGTTGTTAACCTTTAACCCCCGTGGGCCTCAAACCCACAACCTCCGCAGTCAGTCTTAAAAACGCTTGGCAATGGTGCCGACGGAAACCTGATTGCGGGCAAGGAACTACATGTCTGAATCTTTTGCCGCCCTTTTTGAAGAGTCGTTGACACGCACCGAAATGCGTCCTGGCGAAGTTATCACCGCTGAAGTCGTGCGCGTTGAGCACAACTTCGTGGTGGTGAACGCCGGCCTGAAGTCGGAAGCCTACGTGCCCCTCGACGAGTTCAAGAACGACCAGGGCGAAGTCGAAGTCCAAGTGGGTGACTTCGTGTCCGTGGCCATCGGCTCCATCGAAAACGGCTACGGCGACACCATCCTGTCCCGTGACACCGCCAAGCGTCTGGCTTCCTGGCTGTCGCTGGAAAAGGCTCTGGAATCCGGCGAGTTCGTGACCGGCACCACTTCTGGCAAGGTCAAGGGCGGCCTGACCGTTCTGGTCAACGGCATCCGCGCTTTCCTGCCCGGTTCGCTGATCGACACACGTCCTATCAAGGACCTGACTCCCTACGAAAACAAGACCCTGGAATTCAAGGTCATCAAGCTGGATCGCAAGCGCAACAACGTGGTGCTGTCGCGCCGCGCTGTGGTGGAAGCCTCCATGGGCGAAGAGCGCGCCAAGCTGATGGAAACCCTGAAGGAAGGCGCTATCGTTCAGGGCGTGGTCAAGAACATCACCGAATACGGTGCGTTCGTGGACCTGGGCGGTATCGACGGCCTGCTGCACATCACCGACATGGCATGGCGCCGTGTGCGTCACCCCTCCGAAGTGGTGACTGCCGGCCAGGAAATCACTGCCAAGATCCTGAAGTTCGACACCGAAAAGAACCGCGTGTCCCTGGGTCTGAAGCAAATGGGCGACGATCCCTGGATGGGCGTGGCTCGCCGCTACCCCTCCGCTACCCGTCTGTTCGGCAAGGTCACCAACATTGCTGACTACGGCGCATTCGTGGAACTGGAACCCGGCATCGAAGGCCTGGTGCACGTTTCCGAAATGGACTGGACCAACAAGAACATTGCTCCCACCAAGCTCGTGTCCCTGGGCGACGAAGTGGAAGTCATGGTTCTGGAAATCGACGAAGACAAGCGTCGCATCTCCCTGGGCATGAAGCAGTGCAAGGCTAACCCCTGGCAAGAATTCGCCCAGAACACCAAGCGCGGCGACCGCGTGAAGGGCCCCATCAAGTCCATCACCGACTTCGGCGTGTTCGTGGGTCTGGCTGCCGGTATCGACGGCCTGGTGCACCTGTCTGACCTGTCGTGGAACGAAGCCGGCGAAGCCGCTGTTCGTAACTACAAGAAGGGTCAAGAAGTCGAAGCCATCGTGCTGGCCGTGGATGTTGAGCGCGAGCGCATCTCCCTGGGCATCAAGCAACTGGACAGCGACCCCTTCACGACCTTCGTGACCGTGAACGACAAGGGCCAGGTTGTGACCGGCAAGGTCAAGACTGTGGACGCCAAGGGCGCTGAAATCGACCTGGGTGAAGACATCATCGGCTACCTGCGCGCTTCCGAAATCTCGCAAGACCGCGTGGAAGATGCTCGTTCCGTCCTGAAGGAAGGCGACGAAGTGACTGCCGTGGTGGTGAACGTGGATCGCAAGAGCCGCAACATCCAGCTGTCCATCAAGCAAAAGGATCACGCTGAACAGCAAGTCGCCATGGCTTCCCTGTCGGCTCAGTCCTCCAAGGAAAACGCTGGTACCACCAGCCTGGGCGCTCTGCTGCGCGCCAAGCTGGACGCTGACAAGTAAATCTTGCATCAGCCGGTCAGCCAGCTCGTCTGGCTGACCGCCAAGCGTCAAAGACAACGGGCGCCCTGTGCGCCCGTTGTTGTTTTCAACCTAGAGCCTCCGCCACCCGATGACCCGATCCGATCTCGTCGAAGAACTTGCCGCCCAATTTGGCCAACTCAACCAACGTGATGCCGAGCAGGCCGTCAAAACCATTCTGGATGCCGTCAGCGATGCCCTGGTGCGCGGTCACCGTATTGAAATTCGCGGCTTTGGCAGCTTTGCCATCAATCACCGCCAGCCCCGCATAGGCCGCAACCCCCGCTCGGGCGAGTCCGTTCAGGTTCCTTCCAAGCGCGTTCCCCATTTCAAGCCAGGCAAGGCCCTGCGCGAAGCCGTGGACAACCTCAAGGCCGAAGACTCCGCTGCCCAGCAGCCGCAGACGGCCTGAAGTCCATGGGCACCGTCAGCCACCTCAGGACTGACCACGCCGTACGTTTGCCAGTCCGCGCATGGGCTGGCCTAAAATCTTCCCGTCACACAAGGCGCATAAAGGGAAGCATGAAATACCTGCTGTGGCTGCTCAAGGCAGCCATTTTTTTCACTCTGTTCGCATTCGCACTCAACAACCAGCAAGACGCCACCGTGCATTTCTTCTTTGGCACGGCCTGGACAGCCCCCCTGGTATTGGTGGTTCTGGCGGCTTTTGCGCTGGGTCTTTTTGTCGGGGTGCTGGGCATGGTGCCACGCTGGCTCAAGCATCGCAGCGCAGCGCGCGAGGCACAGGCCACTCAACAGGCACCGGATGCCGCAGACAAGGCCACTGCTGCCACACCTGCGGCGAAGGAACAGAACTCTTCTTCGATCATTGCGCCGGGCGACGTGCATGGAATTTAATCTGACTTGGATTTTGCTGGGCCTGCCTGCGGCCTTTGTGCTGGGCTGGCTGGCCTCCCGCTGGGATTTGCGCCAGGTGCGTGCCGACAACCGCCAGGCACCCAAGGCGTACTTCAAAGGCCTGAACTTTCTGCTCAACGAGCAGCAGGACAAGGCCATCGATGCCTTTATCGAGGCCGTGCAGAACGACCCCGATACCACCGAGCTGCACTTTGCCCTGGGCAATCTGTTCCGCCGCCGCGGCGAATACAACCGTGCGGTGCGCGTCCACGAGCATCTGCTCAGCCGCGCCGACCTCACCCGTCCCGATCGGGACCGTGCCCAGCATGCACTGGCACAGGACTTTCTCAAGGCCGGCCTGCTGGACCGCGCAGAAGAGGCACTGAACCGCCTGGAAGGCACACAGTACGAAGGCGAGGCACGCCTGGCACTGCTGGCCATTTACGAGCGCTCTCGCGACTGGGCCCAGGCAGCGGCCATCGTGCGCAAGATGCAGGCCGCAGGCCAGGGAGACTTCAGCACCCGGCTGGCCCATTACCTTTGCGAAGACGCGCAATCACAGGTGGCTCAAGGCCAGCTCGACAAGGCTTTTGCGCAGCTGCAGCAGGCTCTGGAGACTGCGCCGCAAGCTCCGCGCCCCCGACTGGAGCTGGCCCAGCTCCAGCATCGCCAGGGCCGGTCCGCGCAGGCATTGTCAAGCCTTCAGGCACTGGCACAGAACAGCCCCGCAGCCCTGCCCCTGGCGGCCAGCCTGCTGGTGGAAGTGGCCGAGGCAACGGGTGCGCTGAGCGAGGCACACAATCTGCTACTCAAGCACTATGAGCAGGCACCTTCGCTGGACCTGCTGCAGGCACTGGTCGCAGTCGATCAGAAAAGCGGAGATGCAGGAGCCCCCGGCCGCCAGCGCCTGGTGCAACATCTGGAGCATGAATCTTCCCTGGTGGCTGCCGCCCAATGGCTGGAAGGCGAGACTCTGACCGAAGAGCAGTACCATGCCACCGTGCAAAAGGCACTGAACCATGCCACCAAGCCCCTGACCCGCTACCGCTGTGCAGCCTGCGGCTTTGAAGCCCGCACCCATTTCTGGCATTGCCCCGGCTGCCAGAGCTGGGACAGCTACCCGGCACGCAGAGTCGAAGAGCTGTAAAGCACTTCCAGAAGAAAAAAGAGCGCCTTAGGCGCTCTTTTTTAATGCAAGCAGCCGGGCAGGCTAATGTGCCTCCCACTCATCCGTCGGCATATCCTGCTTGCCGATCAGCCAGGGCAGACGCGAGGACACGCCGACCAGCGCCCCCACCGCCCAGAACAGGGCCGAGACACCGACCACCGTGCCCAGCGAGCCGAACAGTACCGGCATCAGCACGCTGGAGCCGTTGATGGCCATCATGCGCAATCCCAGCGCCTCACCATGGCGCTCAGGTGGCGTGATCTGATGAATCATGCTCATCACCATGGGCTGCACCGATCCCAGCACCACGCCCAGCAAGACCGAGCAGGCACCCATGGTCCAGGCACCAGGCATGAAGGGATAGGCGATGAACAAGGCGCAGGCGGCAACCATGGCACCCAACACCACCTGTGATTCGGCCAGATGGCGCGTGATGATGGGCATCAGCATGCGGATCACGGCCGCAGCAATCGCAAAAGCACCCAGAATGCTGCCGATCACCGAGGCTGGCAGCCCGCGCTCGTGACCCAGAATGGGTACGACAAAGGTATGCACGTCCCAGCAGGAGGAAAGCGCCCAGTTCAGCAGCAACAAGCGCCTGAAGCCCCGGTTCTGAACCAGGTCCCAGGCCGTTGCCTTCTGGTTCGCACCCTCGGTCTGCAGCGCCGGCAGCTCCTGCACCGTCCTGGCCCAGAACCAGGCTGCCAAAGGCATCAGGGTCAGCAGCAGGAAGGCAGCCCTGAAGCCCGTAGTGCTGGCCGCTTCACCGCCTGCGTAGTCGATCAGCAGCCCGGCCGCAAATGGCCCCAGGAAGTTGGAAATGGCCGGGCCAATCGCCAGCCAGCTAAAGACCTTGCGCAGTTCGTCCTTGTTGTGCGCCATGCGCCCCACATGGCGCTGCAAGGCGATCAGTGCCATGCCGGCTGCACCTCCCGTCAGCAGCGCGCTCAGGCATAGCACCGGATAGATCGGAAACAGCACGGCCACTCCCGCTCCGGAACATGCGGCCACCACACTGATGATGAGCGGACGCTTGAGCCCGTGACGGTCCGCATAGCGGCCTGCGGGCAGCGACAGAAACACCTGGGTCAGTGCAAAAAGGGCCAGCAGCATGCCGACTGCAGCCGCGCTGTATCCCTCCTTGAGCGCCAACAGTGGCGTGGCCATGCGCATTCCGGTCATGGTGCCGTGGATACAGACTTGCGCGAGGATCAGGCGTAACAGGGCCGCATTCATTCGTCGTTCTCGCTGGCAGTCTGATCACCACCAGGTGATGCGACCGGAAACAGGGGCTGCTCCTGCCCCGCTCCATTTGGCAGCTCCTGCACATTGCGCAAATGGCGCTGAATGGCGCGCGTGCGCACGCCCACCTGATCGAACTTGCGCGCAGCGGCATCGATGGACTTTCGCGTCGCCTCCACCACCTCGCCGAAACGGCCGAACTCGGTCTTGACCTGACCGAGCACGCCCCAGACCTCGGAGGAGCGCTTCTCGATCGCCAGCGTCTTGAAGCCCATCTGCAGGCTGCTGAGCATGGCGGCCAGATTCGCGGGACCGGTAACCACGATGCGGTGCTCGTTCTGCAGCGCCTCGACCAGGCCCGGACGGCGCAGCACCTCGGCAAACAGCCCCTCGGTGGGCAGATACATGACGGCAAAGTCCGTGGTGTGCGGCGGGGCGATGTACTTGCTCGCAATCTTTCTGGCTTCGCCGCGAATCGATGTCTCGAAGGCATTGCCCGCCGCGACAATGGCCACCCTGTCGGCACTGTCCTGCGCATCCTGCAGGCGCTGGTAATGCTCGACCGGATATTTGGCGTCGATAGGCAGCCAGACGGGATGCTCGTCATTGCGACCCGGCAGCCGGATGGCGAACTCGACCAGCTCGTCGCTACCCGGCACGGTCTTGACGTTTCTGGCGTACTGCTCGGGCGTGAGTACATTATCGATGATGCTGCCCAGTTGCAGCTCGCCCCAAGTGCCGCGTGACTTCACATTGGTCATCACGCGCTTCAGATCGCCTACGCTGCCCGCCAGAGTCTGCATCTCACCCAGCCCCTTGTGCACCTGCTCCAGCCGGTCGCTGACCAGCTTGAAGGATTCGCCCAGACGCTGCTCCAGCGTGGCATGCAGCTTCTCATCAACGGTGCGGCGCATCTCATCGAGCTTGAGGGCGTTGTCGCTCTGAATCGTGGCCAGTCTCTCGTTGAGCGTTGCGCGCAGCTGCTCCGCCGTGGTCTGCTGGCCCTGTGCCAACGCAGCCAGCTGCTGGCTCACCGCATCCTGCAGCACGGCAAACTGATGGCGCAGTTGCTCGCCATTGCTGCCCAGTTGATCCTTGAGCGCAGCCCCCATATTGGTACTCATATGCGTGAGCTGCTGCTGGATATCGCCCTTGAGCGAGTCCAGCGTGCCGCGCGTCGTCTCAGCCAGGGCCTCGAAGCGCTGCTGGACATGGACTGACTGCTCTGCACTGCTTTGGGCCAGTGCCGCGCGGGCTTGCTGGCTGTCGCCCGTCAGCCGCTGCGCAAGCTGGGCAACTTCTTCACGAAAGGACGCCAGTGCCGCCGCCTGCTCGCGCCGCGCGGCCAGTGCATCTTGCTGGGCCTGGGCCAACTGGGTCTGTACATGCTGGGTGACACGATCCAGGGCGCCATCACTCTTGGCCACCGTCATCTGCGTACTCTGGCTGCTGCGCTCGAGCTGCTGCAGCCTGACATCCAGCGCCTGCAATCCCTGCAGCAGCTGGGCTTGCAGCCTCATCGCATCAGGGCCAAGAGCAAGCTCCGTCTGGCGGCGCAGCCCCTGCAGCCACCACAGAAGCACCAGGAGAAGGGCCACCATCAATACGGCCAGCGCCGCCAACCCAAGCCACCACGTAGTCACTGTCTTGCCACGCCTTTCGCACTCTTTTTCATAGCTGCAAGCGCTTATCAGCAAAGCGCTACAGGCTATTTTCCATTGAAATTTCGCGAATGGCACTGCAGACTGAAGTTTGCAAGCACTAGCGCGCTGGCAAATTATCAGCCCTCAGCGCCACGAAAAATTCAATGCAGGCAAAAGTGCGGCTTCCGGTTGCAGCCTTGGCGACAGCGAGACTGCAACCGGTTGACGCAAGAATCAGGCGTCAGGGCCGACCTGCTGGGCAATGGCCATGGCGAACTTGCCGCCACCCACCGACCAGTCGGAGTAGTCGTTTTCGTGCGTGAAGATGAACACATCGCTGGGTGCCACGCCCGCCTCTTTTTCCAGATTGGCAGCGATATTGGCGTAGAGGGCACGCTTCATGGCATCGCTGCGCCCACGGCGCATGGTGATCTCAACCACGACCACGCGGTCCGAGCGCTTGTAGCCGTTGAAAGTGCGGCTGAAGAAGAACTTCTGCTCGTCATATTCCTCAACCATGTTGAACAGCTCATCGGCGGGCATGCCGATGCCGTCGATCAGGGCCTGATGAATACCATTGACGATGGCCTGGCGCTGGGCGGGCGTGGTGTCCTTGTGGACGCTGGTGCGGATAAAAGGCATTGCTGTCTCTCTTGATATAAAAAAGCCCGCTGTGCGCACAGACGCCAAGCGGGCAGAAATTATCAAAGCCGACAACGCACTCAGAGCACGTATTCGCCCTCAAACTGATATGACGTGATACGGCCTAATCGTGGCATCAGGCCAGCTGATTGACGGGTGTCAGCGGCCCCTTGCCTGCAAAGAAGGAGATCAGATTGTCTGCCGCCAGAGCGGCCATGGCCGTGCGCGTGCCCTTGGTGGCGCTGGCGATATGGGGGGTCAGCACCACATTGGGCACGGTCAGCAGATCGGGATGCACGACTGGCTCGCCTTCGAAAACATCCAGCCCCGCTGCGGCAATGCGCCCGTCTTTCAGTGCCTGGGCCAGGGCGGCATCATCGACGATGCCGCCGCGCGCAATATTGATCAGCGTGGCCGTGGGCTTCATCCGGGCAATTTCTGCCGCGCCGATGGTGTGGCGGTTTTCAGGGGTGAATGGCAGCACCAGCATCAGGTGGTCCGCACGTTCGAGCAACTCCTGCTTGCCGACATAGCTGGCCTTGCACTCGGCTTCCAGCGCAGCATCCAGACGCGAGCGATTGTGATAGATCACCTGCATACCAAAGCCGTAAGCCGCACGACGCGCAATCGCCTGACCGATGCGCCCCATGCCCAGGATGCCCAGCGTGCTGCTATGCACCTCGGCACCGGCGAACAGGTCGTAATGCCAGTCCTTCCAGAGCCCGGCACGCAGATAGTGCTCGCTCTCGGTAATGCGGCGCGCCGTGGCCATCAGCAGGGCAAAGCCGAAGTCGGCCGTGGTCTCGGTCAGTACATCGGGGGCATTCGTACCCTGCACGCCTGCGGCCGTCATCGCGGGCACGTCGAAATTGTTGTAACCCACCGCCATATTGGCCACGATCTTGAGCTGCGGACAGGCGGTCAGCAACTCGGCATCGATGCGCTGCGACCCCGTGGTCAGCACGCCATCCTTGCCCTGCAACTGCTGAGCCAGCTCCGCTGGCGACCAGACCACATCGTCCTGATTGGACTGCACCTCAAAGTGCTGCTGCAGCCGCTGCACCACCTCGGGTGAAATGGCACGGGCGATCAAAATGCGAGGCTTGTTGCTCATCATTGTTTCCTCTTCAAGTTATGGGTGATGGCGGCGCACCGCAGCCCGGAAAGCCATGCGTGGCTTACAGGAACCAAATCCAGGTAATCAAAGCCAGCAGCGGCACCAGCACGCAGACCGACCAGATCATGTAGCCGAAAAAGCCCGGCATCTTCACGCCACGATCTTCGGCAATCGCCTTGACCATGAGATTGGGCGCATTGCCAATATATGTGTTTGCCCCCATGAACACGGCGCCGGCAGAAATGGCGGTCAGCGTCAGCGCCATATCGGTCATCAGATGCCCTGGGTCGCCACCAGCGGTATTGAAGAAAACCAGATAGGTCGGTGCGTTGTCCAGGAAGGAGGACAGCAGACCCGTAGCCCAGAAATACATGGCCGGATTGGGCGTGCCATCGGCATTGGTGACTGCACGTACCACGGCGCCGAACGGGCCGTCGACACCGGCCTTGAGCATGGCGATGACGGGAATGATGGTCAGGAAAATACCTGCAAACAGCTTGGCCACTTCCTGCATGGGGCCCCAGCCGAACTCATTGGCCTGATGCACACGGGCGGGTGTGAGCTTGAGGGAAAGCACAACCACAGCAAGCAAACCCAGATCGCGCACCAGACCGGGCAGGCCCACATGCGTTCCGGCGATCTCGATACCCGCAGGAGTGCGCCAGATGCCGCTGACCAGCACCAGCGCCACCACTACTGCCAGCAGAACAAAGTTCACGCGGCCATCAAAGCCCAGACGGCTTGGTGCACCGGTCACGTCCATGCTGGGCGTGGGATCGGGCAGATCGGTCTCACCCTTTTCGCCCATCAGCTTGCGGTCTATCGCATAAAAAACGGCCAGCAGCGCCAGCGTGAGAAACAGCATTGGGCCCCAGATATTGCGTACGGTCCAGAAAAAATCCACCCCCTTCAGAAAGCCCAGGAACAGCGGCGGATCACCCAGTGGCGTCAGCGCGCCACCGGCGTTGGAGACGATAAAGATGAAAAACACCACCACATGGGCCTGATGGCGTCGGTTGTCGTTGGCGCGCAGCAAGGGGCGGATCAGCAGCATGGAAGCCCCCGTCGTACCCATGAAGCTGGCCAGCACCGCGCCGATTGCCAGGATGGCGGTATTCAACCCCGGTGAACCACGCAGATTGCCGCGCACATAGATGCCTCCAGCCACCGTGTACAAGGCGGTCAGCAGGATCACGAACGGCAGATACTCGGCCAGCAAGGCATGCACCAGATTCACGCCCGCCGCACCCAAGCCGTAGACCAGCGCAAAAGGCAGCAGGAAGACCAACGCCCAGCCTGCGGTGACCTTGCCGAAATGGTGATGCCAGAATTGCGGCAACAGCAGCGGCATCAGCGCAATCGACAGCAGCATGCCCACAAACGGCAGGCCCCAGGCCACGGACATGGCTGCGCCGTCAATGTCTGCGGCTTGCGCGGTGGCTGCTGCCAGAGTCAGCAGCGTAGCCGCTGCGGCTTTCATACAAGATTTGCTGTTCAAACGCCCATCCTCTCTGCTCTTTGCCTGCAACAGGCACAACTCCTGCCAATGAGTTTTTTATTTCTATGCCTGCGAAACCGGCTCCGGCGGTGCAATGCTGAACACCTGACGCAGATAGGCCAGGTATTTTTCATCGTCACACATGCTCTTGCCCGGTGTGTCCGATAGCTTTGCCACGGGCTGGCCGTTGCAGCGCGTCATCTTGATCACGATCTGCAAGGGCACATGCTCGGGGGGATTGCCCAGATCGTTGGTCAGATTGGTGCCAATGCCGAATGCCAGCTGGCAGCGACCGTTGAAGCGCTCGAACAGACCGATGGTTTTAGGGATGGTCAGCCCATCGCTGAAGATCAGCACCTTGCTCAGCGGATCGATCTTGTTGGCCTTGTAATGCGCTATCAGCCGCTCACCCCAGTCAAACGGGTCACCGCTGTCATGGCGCGCGCCGTCAAACAGCTTGCAGAAGTACAGATCGAAATCACGCAGAAACGCAGACATGCCATAGACGTCGGACAGCGCAATACCCAGATCGCCCCGATACTCGCGCGCCCAGGATTCGAAGCCGAAGATCTGGCTGTCACGCAGGCGCGGGCCCAGCGACTGGCAGGCCTGCAGATATTCATGGGCCAAGGTGCCCAGCGGAATCAGGCCCAGCTTCATTGCATACAGCACATTGCTGGTACCCGCCAGCTGCCCCTTGCGCTGGCCGTTGATGCGTGCTGCCCCCGAGTGACCCAGCCTGGCGCAGAGCACCCGCAGCACCTCTTCATGCCAGGCCCTGGAAAAGCGCCTGCGGGTGCCGTAGTCGGCGATCTTGAGCGACTCCAGACCGGGTGCCTGCAGCAGCTCGATCTTCTCGTCCAGGCGTTTGCGTCCTTCCAGGAAATTGGGCACGGGCTGGGTATTGCGGAAATACACCTCGTTGACGATGGCCAGCACCGGGATCTCGAAAAGGATCGTGTGCAACCAAGGGCCCTGGATGGTGATGTCGATCTCGCCGCTGGCCAGGGGCGTGACCGTGATGTATTTGTCGTTGAGCTGGAACAGGCTCAGGAAATCGACAAAATCGCTCTTGATAAAGCGCAGCGAACTCAGATAGGCCAGCTCGGCATCCTGAAAGCGCAGCTTGCACAGAGAGCGGATTTCTTCGCGGATTTCATTGACGTACGGAGCCAGTTGCACGCCAGGGTTGCGGCATTTGAAGCGGTACTCCACCTGCGCCCCCGGAAACTGATGCAGCACCACCTGCATCATCGTGAATTTGTACAGGTCGGTGTCTAGCAGACTGGTGATGATCATGGACGACGGTGGGCCTGGCGGTCCGTTCAGTCATGGAACAAGGCTGGCTCAAAACACAGGCTGCGCCAACCTCAACAGAGACTGACGAGTGTAGGCGATTCCACACCCGGCACCGTGGTTGCTGCCCCTATGCGCTTCTTGCGGATGCCGGCTTTGCAAGCGCCACCGGATGCCTCATTCAAATGAGCCTTGAACGACTGATAGGTATACGCAAGAAACTATCTTTTTTGCTATTCGCCAACCGGCTCTGCACGCTGCAGCGGCAGCAGTGCCGCACGCAAGGGCTGGGGCAAAGCCACAGGCCGGCGCGTCTGCCTGTCGACATAGACATGTACAAAATGCCCGGCAGCGGCCGACTGGCTCTCGCCCTGTGCAAACAGCCCCACCTCGTAGCGCACGCTGGAGCTGCCCAGATGTGCCACGCGAATGCCTGCCTGTACGGCCTGCGGAAAGGCCAGCGAGGCAAAGTAATTGCACTGGGTCTCTATCACCAGGCCGATCGTCTGACCTTCATGAATATCCAGCGCACCCTGCTCCATCAGATAGGCATTGACGGCGGTATCGAACCAGCTGTAGTAGATGACGTTGTTCACATGGCCGTAGACATCGTTGTCCGACCAGCGCGTGCTGATGTCACGGAACACGGAATAGGAGTCGCGCGCCTGCGGCTGGGCGCGCAAGGGTTTGCCATGATTGGGGGATGCAGTCATGCAGGCATTTTGCAGAGCCGCTCCAGCGCCGCCAGCACCACCGCGACAGGGCCTGGAAGTCACCGCCCGCCAACGCTTGACGCAGCGCAGCAAAAAGCACATCCATGCATTTCTTTGTCAGTTATCAGACATAACAAAGTTTTTAAAAATCAAATACTTATCAAAAACAAAGAGTCATTAATCTTTTTGCTGCAACGCAACAAATTAAAGCTTGCATTGCCGCAAATTCTCTTCCACAATGCACCCATGCTGCACTGCAACATAGAACTGGCTCAGAGCTAGCGGTCATGTCAGAGCAGACGTTTCCTCCGGTCCGATCCCTTTGTTAGATCCGTAATTTTGGAGAATTGCCATGAGCCTGACCCCTGACCAAATCCTGAGCGCACAAAAAGCCCACTTCGAGACGCTGTTCGGCCTGACCAGCAAAGCTTTCGAAGGCGTGGAAAAGCTGGTGGAGCTGAACGTCACCGCTTCGCGTGCCGCCCTGACCGAAGCTGCCCAGCACACCCAAGCCGTGCTCAGCGTCAAGGACGCCCAGGAACTGCTGACTCTGCAAGCCGGCCTGTTCCAGCCTCTGGCTGAGAAGACCGCTTCCTACAGCCGCCATCTGTATGACATCGCCAGCAACACTGCCGGCGAATTCAACAAGGCCCTGGAAGTGCAATCCACCGAAGCTCGCAAGAGTTTCAACGCCCTGCTGGACAACTCCACCAAGAATGCGCCTGCCGGCTCCGAATCCGCTGTGGCCATGGTCAAGAGCGCAGTCTCTGCCGCCAACAACGCTTTCGAGTCCGTGCAAAAGGCTGTGAAGCAAGCCTCCGACATGGCCGAAGCCAATTTCAACGCGGCCACCAAGACAGCAACCGAAGCTGTCAAGGCCACGACCACTGCCAAGCGTTAAGCACATGGTTATTGACATGCTTGGCAAAGATTAGGGGTTTACCCTATAATTGCCAGCATGTCAGGTCGGCATGCATTGATGTGGATGCCGGCCTTGCGCAAGTTGTCTCCTTGGATCCTCCTGAAACCCCCGTTTCATGGATCCCTTCAAAGCCCAATCTTTCCGATTGGGCTTTTTTTTATGCGCGCTTTCCTCAGGTCGCCAACTCCTCTGCTCTGTGCATAATTGACGTTTACGTCAACGTCAATAGAGATCGAACAAGGAGACAGTTCATGCAGATTCAGGATCGCGTATTCATCGTGACCGGTGGAGCTTCGGGCTTGGGTGAAGGCACGGCGCGCATGCTGGCCGCCAACGGCGGAAAGGTCGTCATTGCCGATATGAATGCAGAGCGCGGCGAGGCCGTGGCCAGCGAAATCGGCGGAGTCTATCTGCGCTGCGATGTCAGCAATGAGGCCGATGGTCAGGCCGTGGTCGCCAAAGCCACCAGCCTGGGCAAACTCGCCGGCCTGATCAACTGCGCCGGCATTGCACCGGCCGAGAAAACCGTAGGCAAGAGCGGCCCTCACAGCCTGGCCGTCTATACCAAGACCATCATGGTCAACCTGGTCGGCACTTTCAACATGATTCGCCTGGCAGCGGACGCCATGAGCAAGAATGAACCAGAGCCCACCGGCGAGCGCGGGGTTCTGATTTCCACCGCCAGCGTCGCTGCCTATGACGGCCAGATCGGACAGGCAGCCTACTCTGCATCCAAGGGCGGCGTGGTCGGCATGACGCTGCCTATTGCTCGTGACCTGGCTCGCAGCGGCATTCGCAATATGACGATTGCTCCCGGCATCTTCGGCACCCCCATGCTTTTCACCATGCCACAGGAAGTTCAGGATGCACTGGCCGCCAGTGTCCCCTTCCCCAGTCGCCTGGGCAAGCCCGAGGACTACGCCAAGCTGGTCAAGCAGATCCTGGAAAACGACATGCTCAATGGTGAAGTCATCCGCCTGGACGGCGCCATTCGCATGGCCCCGAAATAATGGGTGAATCAAAGGCCTTGCCGCAAGGCCTTTTTCTCCGGAGCCCGGGCAAAGAAAAA